>NZ_VCDK01000009.1 GCF_007995215.1 Shimia ponticola | reverse complement strand
GCCACTGGCGGACACGAAACTCTGGCGCTGGCTGACGCCCGCGCCCCAACACGACAAAAAGACGACTGAACTGGGGGAAACATGACCTTCGACCATTACTTCAACGCCCAACTGGACGCCCTCAAGGCCGAAGGGAATTACCGTTATTTTGCCGAGCTGGAACGCTGCTGCGAGAAGTTTCCCAAGGCCGCCAATCACGGGCCAGAGGGCGTGCGTGATGTCACCGTGTGGTGTTCGAACGACTATCTGGGGATGGGCCAGAACCCCAAGGTCATAGAGGCGATGCAAGAAGCCGTTGCCCGCTGCGGCACTGGCGCTGGCGGCACGCGCAACATCAGCGGCACGAACCACGATCACCTGCTTTTGGAGCGTGAAGTCGCAGACCTGCACGGCAAGGAAGCCGGTCTTCTCTTTACCTCCGGCTACGTATCGAACTGGACCGCGCTCAGCACATTAGGCGCACGCATCCCGAACGCGGTTATTTTCTCTGACAGTGAAAACCACGCCTCGATGATCGAAGGCATCCGCCATTCCAAGGCCGACAAGGTGATCTGGAACCATAACGATGCCGAAGATCTGGACCGCAAGCTCGCCGCTGTCGGCGACCGCCCCAAGATCGTAGCGTTTGAGTCCGTCTATTCCATGGACGGCGATATCTGCCCGATGGAAGAAATCGTTGAGGTCGCCGAGAAACACGGCGCGATGACCTATCTTGATGAGGTCCACGCCGTCGGCATGTATGGCGCGCGCGGTGGCGGTGTGTCCGAGGAGCTGGGTCTGGCCCACCGCATCGACCTGATTGAGGGTACGCTGGGCAAGGCATTCGGCTGCGTTGGTGGCTACATCACAGGCTCTGCTGCAATGTGCGACTTTGTCCGCTCTTTCGGCTCCGGCTTTATCTTTACCACCGCCCTGCCCCCGGCTGTCGCCGCTGCCGCGCGAACATCTATCGCGCATCTCAAGGAAAGCAGCAGCGAACGCGAAGGTCAGAAACGTCAGGTCGCCCGGTTGCGCGCCGCGCTGGATCGCGCCGGCATCCCGCATATGCCCAACGAGAGCCACATCGTTCCCGTGATGATCGGTGATCCGGTCAAGACGCGGATGATCAGCGACTACCTGATGGAGCAATTCGCGATCTACGTGCAGCCCATCAATTATCCAACCGTGCCCAAAGGCACCGAGCGGCTGCGCTTTACGCCATCGCCGCTACATACCGATGCCGATATCGACACCTTAGTCGATGCGCTTGGAATGCTTTGGAAACAGTGCGCAATCAGCCACGCGGTCGCCTGACCCTCACATCTTCTGAAAATTGCGTAAACGCAACGTCGCAGGGGGTTTACTCATTCCCTCTGCGGCTTAGGTCCAGCGCAATCTGAAAAGAGGAGAGACGCATGAAACTCACACGTCGAGACCAACTGAAGCTTTTGGGTGGCGCAGCCGTTGCAGCCGCAGTGCCAACCGCTCTGCTGGCCGAAAGCCACGCAACCGAAGAGTCCACCGACATGGCCGCAGAAGGCCCGGTCACCCATGAAATCCTGATGCTCAACGCTGACCCCGACAACCCACGGGAACGTCAGGTGTTCTCGCCACCAGTGGTGCGCGCCAAAGTCGGCGACACGCTGAAATTCATCGCAGAAGACCGCGGACACAACGCGCAAACGGACGATGACTGGATTCCAGAAGGCGGGACCGAGTGGAAAGGCCGCATCAACGAGGATGTCGAAGTCGTCGTCGAGGTCGAAGGTGCATATGGCTACCTGTGTCAGCCACACGCATCGGCCGGTATGGTCGGCCTTGTGCTGGTCGGTGATGTCTCGGGCAACTACGAAGACCTCAAAGGCGAACGTTTCCGTGGCCGCGCCAAGCAGCGCATGGAAAAGTACTTTGAAATGGCCGACGCCATGCTGGCTGAAGAAGCCGAAATGGCAACCGAGTCCTAAGACCGATCAGGCGATCTTCGCCTACTGAAACAATCGCTGAAGGCGCCCAAGCCAATTCTCCTCCGCAAGGGCGCCTTCGGCAACGATAAGAATGTCCGAGTTTTTGTCGGCGTCCACGGAATGACGCTGCACAAGCCGACCATCCTCAAAAACCGACACGGCCAGTTCCAGAGGAACCGTATTGGGCATGCTGAGCTTGATCTCACCTGCACCTGTGGCCGGGTAAGAAATAAAGCCGGTATAGAGCACAAGGTCCGTAAGCGCGGGCGGTACAACGGGGTCTGGCACTGTGCAGACCGCCATGGCGATGTTGCCGTCCAGCGGTGTCTCGAATGGCAGCGCATTGTCTGCCGGGTGAACCATCACCGACATCGCCTCAAGTGGCTGTTCCTCACCACCCAGCGACAACCGCGTGCCCGCGATCATGGCATCGCCAAAGTCGAATGTTCCGGTTTCGCGGAGCGCACCGAAATAAACCCTGCCATCGGACGCCGCCAAAGCATCCGGAGTAATGCCGAAGATGGTTTCGGTGTTGCGCGCAGGAAAGCGCATGAACAACTCGATCGACTGAGGGCGACGGTCTACAAGCACATCGATCGCGGCGGTTTTGGTGGCCTGTTTCATCTCCGAGATCGCAGTCCTTCACCCCCGCCGCACATCAAAACTTGGCGGCGACTGTATACGAAAGTTGACAAATCATGCCCCTGATCATTGCCAAGCACGGTTCGCGCTATACCTAAGACAGTACCAAAAAATTCCAAGGTAAGACGAATGAAGATCAAGACCATGAATGTGATGCTCGGCATCACCGCCTCTGTAGCCCTCTCGACTTCTGCGTTTGCAGGCGGACACGCGACAGGCGATGCCGCAGCGGGAGAAGAAGCATTTGGCCAATGTGTCACCTGCCACGTCGTCCAAAACGAAGACGGTGAAACGATCGCCGGACGTAATGCCAAAACAGGTCCAAACCTTTACGGCGTAGTTGGCCGCGCGGCGGGCTCTGTCGAAGGCTTCCGCTATGGTAAGTCCATGGTCGAAGCTGGCGAAGCCGGTCTGGTTTGGGACGAAGCTTCATTCGTTGCCTACGTGCAGGATCCAAACGGCTTCTTGCGTGAATTCCTCGACAGCCGCCGCGCGCGCGGCAAGATGGCGTATCAGGTGCGTGGCGCCGACGCTGAGGCGGAATCGGCCAATATCTATGCGTATCTCGCATCTGTCGGCCCTGAGGTCGAAATGATGGACAAAGACGGCGACGAAGGCATGGAAGAAAGCACCGACAGCTAAATAATCGTCTGTTTATCACAGCATAAGGGCGCGTTGGGACTCCAGCGCGCCTTTTGCGTGGGCCTAGACCGCCTCGATGATGCGAATGTCTGTTACGGTATCGTCCACCGCGCTAACAGCAGCGCTGAGACGCCCCATAAGGTGGCTCAGCACATAAGACGCATGGAACCTGCTGGGCGCTGCCAGTGTGAGTTGCGCTCCTTGGCGTTCGACCCTGCGCAGGCCCTGAAACCACGCAGCAAAGGTGCCTTGGTCTTCTTGATGCAACACGGCCTGCGCCAGCGACCACTCCGTCCCGTCCTGTACGTTAGGGGCTGCGACCTGAGCGGTTCGGAGCGGCACGACATTCGGCGCCGGTTGCGGCGACATGCGGAGTTCGAAATCCGGTCCCACCGCAGGCCATGACGCTTCAGTCGCGCGCCACAGTGCGTCGAGGTCCACTTTGTACTGACTGACTCGCCCCCGCGCCCCTTGACGCTTCACGATGAGCCAGCCCAATGCGCGCAGCTTGGCCATGTCGCGTTTGACGGTGCGCTCATCGACAGACCAAAGCCGCGCTATCTCACGCTGACCACAGGCAAGCTCCTCGCGCGCCCAGTTATACCGGGCCGTCAGCAGTGTGATGAAGCGTAACACCAGCCGCTGGTCATGTTTGTCAGACGCAAGGGCCATCGCACCCAGCGCTGTGATAAGGTCATATTTGACCGTCGCGGCATTGCGCCCAACGGGACGCACCGCATGGATAGGGGACTGCATCGTCACTAACCCTGATGATTAGACCCTATCGGGCCGATCTACTGCCTCAAGCCCTGCGTCGTTTCTCAACGCTATTCCAGGCTGTAGGTACATTTGCGTCCAGTCGCACGATTCTGTCAAGCGCGGTGATGGGCACCCACTGACCATTCCCATTTCATAAGAGAAAGAAAAGGTTTATTGGTATTGGGGGACAGACTGGACGTCCCCTAATGGGCACAAGATGTCCCCTAATCCACCTAGCACAGCCGCAACATGTCCCCCAAATAAAGACCGTTACCTCATCTTGTGAGAATCACAGACGTATGCGGTCGATGCCTTGTTTTGGGCAGTTCATCTCTTGATATCTTCTTTTGCTCTTTTTCCAAATCCGGCGTAAATTCTAAATGAATAAAAATTAGCGTCCCCGCGGGGACAGCAAAACGAGCAGAAAGACAGGACGCAGAATGTTTACGCACGAGGATCTGGCGCGGCTTCAGGCCCAATCGCTCAAGATGCAGGGCGCCATCCGGCAGCAGACCTATAGCCCCGAACACGAGAAAACCTTGCGGCGGTTTTCCAGTTGGGAGGTGGGCGAGCTGATCTTCAAGGTCAATCAATCGACCCTGCGCGGCCGCCTCGCCGCCGATCCCTCGCTCCCCCAAGGCCAGGTTGAGGAAGACGGACGGCAGCGTTGGTACTCACTGGATGAGATCAACGAACTGCGCCGCAAGCTGAAGGTCAATCGCAAGAGCCTGATGCCGCCCCGCCCGACGGGCAAGCGCGCGCTGCGCGCGGCCATTGCCAACTTCAAGGGCGGCGCTGGTAAATCCACCGTGGCGCTTCATTTCGCACATGCCGCCGCCCTTGATGGTTACCGCGTCCTTTGCGTCGATTTTGATCCGCAGGCGACCTTGTCTCACTCCATGGGCCTCAGCGACGTGGATGAGGAATACACCGTTTGGGGCATTATGGCCCGCGACCTCATCCACGAGACCGAACGCATGAACGCGGCTGCCACCGGGGCCGAAAGCGGCACCGCCCTGCCCCGTCGCCAACTGCCTGCTGCGGTCACCGATATGGGCCTCGCCGATCTGCGTGTTGCGGACTTCATCAAGCCAACGTCCTGGCCCACCATCGACATCGTCCCATCCTGCGCCAACGCCGCATTTGTTGAATTCGCCTCGGCCCAGTACCGACACATGAACCCGGAATGGTCCTTCTTCGCGGCCGTGTCGCGTTACCTCGATCAGATTCCCGATGACGCCTACGACCTCGTAATCTTCGATTGTCCCCCTGCCATTGGCTACCAGTCGATGAACGCGGTTTTCGCCGCTGACGTGCTCTACATCCCGTCTGGTCCTGGCTATTGGGAATATGATTCCACGACCTCCTTCATCGGTCAGCTATCCGAGGCTCTGGAAGACCTCGCGCGGTTCCGCAATGTCCCCGCGGGGACAATGAACCTGCCCAAGGCGTTTACGGACGTGCGGTTCCTGCTGACTCGGTTCGAACCGAACAACGACCTGCACCGCGCGATGCAGTCAGCCTTTGGAAAGGTCTTTGGCGACAGGGTCACTGAACACCCGATTGAGATGACACGGGCGGTCGAGCAATCCGGCCGCTTCCTGTCTTCGATCTATGAAATCGATTACCGCGACATGACTCGGGACACATGGCGCCGCGCGCGCGCGTCGTTCGATCGTGCCTATGAGGAATTCCGGGACCATTGCGTCGCCGCTTGGGAGAAGGTGAACTGACATGACCAAGAAGAAACGCCGCGTCTTTGACATCGACTTCGATAGCCCTGCCCCAGAGGTCAAATCCGCTGTCCCCGCGGGGACAGATGCACCGCAACGCCGCGGGCCGATGGCCACCGCCATCTCGGAAACCGCCGAGGCCTTGGACGAACGCGCCGAGGCAGAAGCCGCCATCCGCGCCGAAAACGACCGCCTTGCGCATGAACATGTCCGCCTCAAGAAACTTGGCCTGATCACCGACCTGATCCCGGTCGCCGAGGTGATGACGACCAAGCTGACCCGTGACCGGTCTGAGGGCGTCGATCCAGAGCTAGAAGAACTCAAAGCCTCAATCGCCGCTGTCGGCTTGTCGAACCCGATCCGGGTCGAGCAGACCGAGAATGGATACGAGTTGATCCAAGGCTTCCGCAGACTGTCGGCGTTCAAAGCGCTGCACGAGGAAACCGGTGATCCGCGCTATTCCCGCATTCCTGCCGGTCTGGTCCCACGGGGTGAAAGCCTTCAGTCGCTTTATCGCAAGATGGTCGACGAGAACCTAGTCCGCAAAGACATCAGCTTTGCGGAGATGGCGATGCTCGCCATGGCCTATGCTGATCAGGAAAATACGGATTACCCGACCGCGATTGCTGCGCTCTACGAATCCGCCGGGCGGCAAAAGAAGATCTACATCCGCAACTTTACCCGCCTCCTCGCCCGGTTAGGCAAGGGTTTGAAATTCGCCGAAGCGATCCCGCGCGCGCTGGGTCTTGAGCTTGACAAAAAGCTTGAAGCTGAGCCCGGCAGCACGCGTCAGCTGATGGCCGATCTTGCCAAGTTGGATGCGCAATCGGCTGAGGAAGAAATTGCTGCGCTGCGCAATTTTCTCACTGCGCGTCCCAAATCTGCGGCGCGCCCCACATCGGCCAAAACGACCCTGCGGCTGCGCCGGAAGGCTGGCGAAGCGAAATGCTTGGCGGCAGATGGGAAACTGACCTTGCAGGTGAACAAGGATTTCTCGGCCATGGACCGGCACAAGCTGGAGGCTGCGCTACTCCAATTCCTCGACGCGCTGGATAGCTAATCTTCTTGCTGAAAAAACTTCCGCCGGAGGCGTAGCTAGAGTTCCGAAAGAACGGCCTCTAACACTGTCTCCGGCGCTTCCTCATGCGCAAGATGCCCAAGGTTGGGCAGTCGGAGCACATGGGCATTCGGCATCCGTGCCGCTGCGGCGTCGGATGTCCCCGCAGGAACCGTGCCGTCATTCTCACCCACGATCAGCACGGTTTCGACCGTGTTTTGCGGCAAGCGGTTGAGCAGCCCGTCGAGCGACCAGTTTGCCATCATGCGTAGCGTCCCGTTCACATGGCTCGCCGATCCGACCAACCGCGCATAAAGCGCGAGGCCGTCGTCATCGAGTTTCGATCCTGTACTGTCCAGAATACGGGTGACGGATTGTTTGTTGGATGTCGCAGCCACCATGGGCGCGGTCAGCGGGTTGAGCGCCATGGCCTTGGCCGCCATTGGAAAGGCCCAGCCCGCGACACCTTTGAATGGGGCCAGAGCCGCATTCAGCCCAATGACTTTCCACGGCGCAGGGCGCGCCAGTTCCGATACACGCAACGCCACGGCGGCTCCTGCCGAATGCCCGATGATCGCTTTAGGCTCCCATCCCTGGCCCTGCATCAAATCCCAAAGATCGCGGGCCATTTGATCCAACCCGAACCGTCCCGGCGCTCTGGGTTTGGAGAACCCCTGCCCGGGCAAATCAATCGCGATCACGCGATGCGTCCGGGAAAGGAGCGGCATCAGATGTCGCCAACTTTGCGTCGCGCCCCCGGCCCCGTGGATCAGCAAAAGTGTCGGTCCTTGCCCCATTTCCTGAACGTGCCAACGACCTGTCCCCGCGGGGACAAATCGCGAGTGGTCTGCATGCGGCCAATGCGCTTTGTGCTTGCCCCAGTCCATCAATCCAGCGCGGCTGTGACGGCTTTGGACACCTTTTTCGCATCGGCGCGCGGCAGCGGGATATAGGGTGCGTCCATGACCTGAGCCAGCGCTTGTAGGCTGCGCTCAGGGCGTTTGCTGACGTCGATCACCAAAGCGGGAATGCCCTGCCCCCAAGCCTGGCGGGCCATCGCCGTGGCGTCCGACCCGGCTTCGGCCCGATTGGCATCACCGCTCAGCGCGATGTTGGCGCGCCCGTCGGTGAGAAGAACGATAGTCGGCGTGAGGCCGCGGCCCTTGGCGACCAGCGCCTGTTCGATCGCGGTCTTGATGCCTGATGCCAGCGGTGTGCCGCCTCCACCGGGCAAGGCGGCAAGGCGGCGTTTGGTTTGCACAAGTGATCGTGTTGGCGGCAAAAGCAGTTCCGCGTCTTCGCCCCGGAACGCCACGAGGGAAACGTGATCGCGGCGCGCGTAGGCCTCAGCCAGCAAAAGCTCGATCGCCCCCTTGGCCTCTGCCAGACGGGCGAGGGCCGCAGAACCCGATGCATCAACGGTAAAGATCAGAAGGCGATCAGACATTTCCTGATAGCGTTTCAGACGAATGTCAGAGCTGCGCACCTGCACGTTTTGTCCCCGTGGGGACAGCGCCTTGCGCATCGGTTGCCATGGTGCGGCAGAGCGCAGTGTTGCCACCAGATCCACCCGTGCGCGCCCATCCATGCGACCCGCGCGAGAGGGGAGGGGGCGACCGCGTCGGTTGCCTGTACGTTTGCTGCCTGAGCCAGAGCCTTTTGCGCTCCGGTTGGCTTTTTGCCCAGCCAGGTTAGCAAGCAAGTCCGGCGGGAGAACAGCCAGTGCGGCCTCAAGCAACATCTCATCCGGGATGAGTTGCTCAGTCTCTGCTTCGCCCTGATCCTGCGTTTGGTCCTGAGTTGGTTCGGGTTGTGGTTGGTCCGGTTCTTCTGTGTCGTCTGCGGGGAGTTGCGTGGCGCGCGGGGCAAGGATCAGGGCAACCGCCACCTCAAGGTCTTCGGTAGACACTGTTTTCCGGTTGTTTAGTGCCGCATTGGCCCGTGCGCAGCGCATTGCAAAAAGGGGTGCGCGCAGGCCTTCGATGCCTAGCTTTGCGCAAAGGGCAATAATTTGCGCGGCGGCGTATTCAGGCAGGTTAGGCTGTGTTTCTGGCGGCTGTCCCCGCGGGGACAGATCGGCGGTGGCCTCTCCATAGGCTATCTCTTCGAGATCGATATGAAAGGCCAAACGGTCCCGCAGCGCGGGGGGCAGGCCCTCATCCGCGTTCGCGGCTTCGTCCATTGCGATCAGGCAATGACCGGTTTTTGTATCGAGAGCCTGTGCCAAACGAGCGGCAAGACCAGGTTCACAGCGTTCGGCCATCGGCAAGACAAGGGTGGCTGATTGATCGAGAAGACCGACGCTGCGCACCTCACGACCGGCGGCAAGTGTCGCGCCAAGGTCAATGCCTCCAAACAGCTGATCATCACTGATCGCGTTGTGCAGTTTTCTGGTGGCATAGGGCAGGGCGCTCAGCCCGCGTAGCCATTGGTCCCTGACAGGCCCTGTGCGCGTTTTCAGCCAGACGCCACCCAGACCGAAAGGGTCCAATGCCAGTAACCGCAACGCCAGCTGCGCGCGGCCCCATGGCGTTTCAGGGATCATCCCGCAAAGACCTCTTCGACGATGCGGGTCACGCGGGTGCCTGATCCGGCCTCGTCCAGAGGGTCGCGGCGCAGGCGGTGGCGCAGAGCGGATGGTGCGATTTCAGCCAGATGCCGGTCTGACAGCGTTTTGTCGCCGCGCCATGCGGCGAGCGCGCGTCCCGTTTTCAGCAATGTCAGTTCGCCGCGCAACCCATCGGAGCCGAGTGCGATGCAGAGTTCCGCGCACCGGCGCAGCACCTCTGGCGGCGTCGAAACCTTTGGCAAGATTGCGCGCGCGGCGAGGATTTGCTGACGGATTTTCATATCTTCTGGCCCCCAAGTGGCCATGAAGGTCTTGTGGTCACTTTCGAACGCATCGCGGCGGGTGATGACCTCAATCCGCGTGTCGATATCGCTGGGGCTAGTGACGTCTACCGACAGGCCGAAGCGGTCGAGGAGCTGGGGTCGCAGTTCGCCCTCTTCCGGGTTGCCCGAGCCAACAAGGACGAAGCGGGCGGGGTGTCGGATGCTCAGCCCCTCACGCTCGACTACGTTTTCACCGGATTGGGCGACGTCGAGCAGGAGGTCGACGATGTGATCCTCCAGCAAATTGACCTCATCAATGTACAGATAGCCCCGATTTGCGCGGGCCAGCAGACCGGCTTCAAAAGCCTTTTCACCCTTGGTCAAAGCCTTTTCGATATCCAGCGCACCGACGACACGATCCTCGGTCGCGCCCAAGGGTAGGTCGATAACGGGCGTGGGTTTTTCAATCACTGTCCCCGCGGGGACAGTGGCCCAGTCGGGTACATCTTCGACCCGTTCAGAGTTCACCGGGCAGCCCTCAACCGCCTGAATGCGCGGCAGCAAGGCTGCCAACCCACGCACGGCGGTGGATTTGCCTGTGCCCCGGTCGCCAAAGACCAGCACGCCGCCGATCTTGGGGTCGATGGCCGTCAGGATCATCGCGCGTTTCATTTCGTCCTGTCCGACGATGGCGGAAAACGGGAAAGGGGTCATGCGGCGTCCTTCAGGTTTTGCAGGGGGCTCTTGCCCTCCCACGTGCCGACGTCGCCGGTGACGGCGAAGCGGGCGTAAAGCTCTTCTTTGAACCAGCCGCCTTCGCGCACGGCGCGGATCGCCTGCGCGTGGGGGCCAGAGGGTTTGCGGGCGAATTCGGCCATGGTTTGTGCATCGGGCCAGATCGAGAACGTGACCTGATGCAGCCATGGCACCTCTCCGATGCCGATCTTGAAGGCGACATTCGGGTCCTTGCCGATCACGTCCGAAATATTGGGGACACGGCCCCAGAACTGGGTGGCGACCTTGGGTTTGATGGTGGCCCGCGTCAGGGCTGCGAGGGGTCCGTCAGTGTTTGTCCCCGCGGGGACAAATGGCTCTGCGCCCGACCAATTGCCCTTGGCCGAGGTGGGTTTGAGGAACACGGTCCAGCTTTCGACCGCCTTGCGGCGATAGCGCTGAAACAGAGCCTGATTTTCGATCCTGTTCCGCGCGATGTCGGCGTCGGGCCATGTGCAAAGGATCGCGTAAACAGCCGTGTTCGGAATGGGCGTGAAACCTTCGCCGATGCCTGAGCCGCATAGCTTCCAGAACCCGATATCAGGAATGCGTGGCATGGACGCGCGGGCAAATCCCATCATCGCAAAGGCCCATGCCTTGGCGGCTACTCCGGAGAACCGGAAGAAACTGATGGTGACGCTCTGCGGCATGTTGGAATCGGCGGACCCAAACGAAAAACTGTCAACTCAGTCTGACACATATCTGAAAATATTGAAAGACAAGGGCGACAGAACACCTAAGTAGGTGTAAACAAGAATAGACAGATTGGGAGTCGCGCGCGTGACACAGCATGATCCGCATATGAATGCACCCACAAACAAACCAACACAGGCTGTCGTCATCGGGGCTGGCCTCGGTGGACTGGCCTCGGCGATGCGTCTGGGCGCCAAGGGTTATCAGGTCACGGTGATCGACCGTTTGGACGTGGTGGGCGGTCGTGGGTCGTCGATCACGCAGGACGGTCATCGGTTCGATCTTGGGCCGACCATCGTGACGGTACCGCAGGTCTATGAAAAACTCTGGGCCGAATGCGGGCGAGATTTTCACGCCGATGTCGATTTGCGCGCGCTGGACCCGTTCTATGAAATCCGCTGGACAGATGGGTCACAGTTCTTTGCGCGCCAAGATGACGATGCGATGGAGGCTGAGGTTGCCAAGTTCAATCCTGCTGATGTTCCGGGCTATCGCAAGTTCCTGAAGGACGCCGAGCGGCGCTATGTCGTCGGCTTCGAAGGCATGGTGGCCGAGCCTATGCACAGGCTGTGGGACACACTGAAGGTGCTGCCGACTTTTGGTCTGCTGCGCGCGGATCAGTCGATCCTGGGGCTGGCACGTCGGCGTGTGAAGGACGAGCGCCTGCGCATGGCTTTGTCGTTCCATCCGCTCTTCATTGGCGGTGATCCTATGCATGTGACGTCGATGTACGCGCTGGTCAGCCACTTGGAGAAAGAGTTTGGCGTGCATTACGCGATGGGTGGCGTGCAAGCGATTGCAGACGCGATGCAGCGCGTGATCGAGGATCAGGGTGGGCGAGTCCTTTTGGGCCGCGAAGTCGATGAAATCCTGACAAGCAAGAACGCGGTGCGCGGCGTGCAACTGGTGGACGGTGAAACGCTGCATGCGCCTATTGTGATTTCGAACGCGGATGCCGGGCATACCTATGACCGCCTGCTCAGGAACCGGACGAAACGGCGCTGGTATCCCGCAAAGCTGAACCGCAAGCGGTGGTCGATGAGCCTATTTGTTTGGTACTTCGGCACCAAGCATACGGCGGGAAAATGGGACGATGTGTGCCACCACACAATCCTGTCCGGTCCGCGCTATGAAGGGTTGCTGAAAGATATCTTTATTGATGGATGGTTGGCCGACGACATGTCGATTTATCTGCACCGTCCATCGGTGACAGACCCAAGCGTGGCCCCTGCGGGCGATGATACGTTCTATGCGCTCAGCCCCGTGCCGCATTTGGGCCATGACAACCCGGTGAATTGGAACAAGGTGGCCGGTGCCTACAAAGCCAAGATGGCCAAAGTGCTTGAGGATGTGATCCCCGGTTTTCAAGACAAGTTGTCGACCGAGGTTGTGTTTACGCCGGAAACCTTCCGTGACCGGTATTTGTCGCCCTTTGGGGCTGGGTTCAGCCTTGAACCTCGCATCCTGCAATCGGCTTGGTTCCGGCCTCATAATGTAAGCGAAGAGGTTCAGGGGCTGTTTCTGGCCGGTGCGGGGACGCATCCCGGGGCAGGGGTGCCGGGCGTGATTTCGTCGGCTGAGGTGCTGGCCAAGATGGTGCCGGATGCACCTGCGCCGCTAAGCGCGGCGACCCCAATTGAAATGAAGATGGCTGCGGAATGATCGATCCAAAAGACATGGAGCATTGCCGAGAGGCAATCCGGCATGGGTCCTATTCGTTCCATGCGGCGTCGCGGCTTTTGCCGTCTGATGTGCGGGACTCGGCGCTGGCGCTATATGCGTTTTGCCGCTGTGCGGATGATGCGGTGGATGAAGGCGACGACATGGTTGGCGCGGTTCTGACGCTGCAGGACCGGCTGGATTTGGTGTATCAGGGCAAACCTTTGAACACGCCGACCGACCGTGCCTTTGCCGCCATGGTCGAGATGCACGATATGCCGCGTGAATTGCCCGAGGCTTTGCTAGAGGGGTTTGCCTGGGACGCGCAGGCGCGGCGGTATGAAACGCTGTCTGGCGTGATCGACTATTCCGCGCGCGTGGCAAGTGCCGTTGGCGCGATGATGACGGTGCTGATGGGTGTGCGCGATCCCCATGCGCTGGCGCGCGCCTGCGATCTAGGTGTTGCGATGCAGCTGACCAACATTGCCCGTGACGTGGGCGAAGATGCCCGCGCACGGCGCATCTATCTGCCGCTGGAATGGTTCGACAACGTGGGTCTTTCGGTCGATGCGTTCTTTGCGGAGCCTTTGCCGACGCCGCAGATCCGGCGCATGGTCAAGCGCCTGCTGGCCGAGGCCGAGCGTTTGTATATCCGGTCCGAGGCCGGCATTCCCGCTCTGCCCCTCAAGGCGCGGCCAGGCATTTATGCGGCCCGGTTTGTCTATGCAGGGATCGGAGGCGAGGTTCGCCGGAATGGGCACGATTCCATCTCGATGCGGGCGACGACATCCAAAGGTCAAAAGGTCGGTTGGCTGGGTCAATCAATCCTGCGGTCGGGCGTTTCGATGATCATGCCACAGTCGGCTGTGCTTTTTGCCGCGCCGCTTCCAGAGGTCGCTTTCCTTGTGAATGCGGCTGCTGATCGGACGGGCGATTTGGGTTGGGGCCCGGGGCGGTTTGGGGCCGCGCTTGAGGCTGTTGCGCAGCTCCGTGCGCAAGAGACCGCCGTGCGCACGGTTGCGGAATAGGCAATCCGCACTACCTCAAAGGCTCACCGGATAGGAAGCCGTGATGGATTGGTCTGTCTTTGTCATTTACCTCGGCGCATGCTGTGCCGCCGCCGCGACGGGGAGTCTCTTTCCGCCGGATAAGTGGTATTTTGAAGAGCTGCGCAAACCGTCATGGACGCCTCCGCCTTGGCTATTTCCGCTGGCTTGGACCACGCTCTATATCGCATCGGCCTATGCGGCTGCCCTGGTGGCAGGGGTGCAGGGCACGGCGATGGCGACCGCCTTTTGGGCGCTTCAGATTGCGCTGAATACGCTGTGGTCGCCGGTGTTCTTTGGCCTGAAAAGGCTGGGCGCGGCGATGGTTGTTTTGTCGTTCTTGTGGCTGGCCGTGGTAGCCACGGCCTACGCGTTCTGGCTGGCGGTGCCTTTGGCGGGTTGGCTGTTTGTGCCGTATATCATCTGGGTCAGTTATGCCGGCGCGCTGAACTTCTGGATTTGGCGCAAGAACGAGGCCGTCCCTCAGGAAGCTTGAGACGAGGCCGTCGAAGGACTATATCTGGCTAGCCAGCTAGCTAGACAGGTGCGCCCATGTTGACCCTTCAGGATGCCAAAAACCGATTTAGTGCGGTGGTCGAGGCCGCGATCAACGGGACTCCGCAAAAGGTGTCGCGACGAGGGAAACCTGCTGTGGTGGTGATTTCTGTGGAGGAGTATGCGCGGCTGAAACAGGGAGAGGCGCAGCCCAAGCCCAGTTTCAAGGATCACTTGCGCGCAATGCCGGACGGGCCGGAAGACTTTGAGTTTGACCGGACGCCCGAGCCGCTGCGCGACATCGAATTTTGATGCTTCTTCTCGACACTAATGTCGTCTCGGCCATCCGGCGGCCGGGACGGTTCCCCGCAGTGGATGCCTGGTTTGAGGCGCAGCCCGAAGATTCGCTTTATCTGAGCTCATTGGTTGTGGGTGAAATTGAACGCGGAATTAGCAAGCAGCAGACGCTTAATCCCGATTTTGCGCGTGATTTGCGGCTGTGGTCTGATCGATTGTTTCACGCATTTTCGGATCGGATCTGGGGCTTTGAACGTGAAGATGCGGTGGTTTGGGGTCAGCTCATGAACCGTCTTGGCCATTCGACGCCGGATGTCATGCTGGCGGCTCAAGCCGTGTCTCGCGGGGCAACGATTGCCACGCGCAACGTGGCGCATTTTGAGCCAACCGGCGCGCGGGTCATCAACCCTTTTGAACCGGCCTAGAACTTCCAACCCGGTCTGCGGGGTACCCTGACAGCGAGCATCGGTTTCAGCAGAGGTGACCGGAAGCGGGTGAGGTCCAGTGCTTCGTGGACGCCGACCGTCTCTTCGCCTGCGAACTGCGTGCGGACCATCGACCGCGAATAGAATGGCGCATCGAGCATGTTTTGCACTTGATGCGGTTGAAAGCAGGCGTCAGCGCGGGTCTCGCGGGCGACCTGCCAGCCTGAGCGTTTGAATTTCTTGCGCGGGGGAGGGGTCTCCATCACCGTTGGATTGCCCATCGCGTCGAATTTCAGGCCGACACCAAGGTGCGAACCGTCGAGACGGTCGGCGTCATAGAAACACACGGAGCCGTCTTTGTGCGGATAGCGGCCCCACGTCCAATAGCTGAAATCCTGTTCCAGCGCTCGGGTGCCGAAGTTGGCGTCGAAATATCCGTGGCCTTCCCATTGCCAGCCTGCACCTTCCAGATCGACTTCGATATGGGACGTCGGTGCAAAGGGGCGCCAGATATGAGCGCCATCGTTGGAGAGTGGGAGTTCAACGCCCGTGATCGCTTTGGGTGTGACCCGAACCTGCCCGCGCACGCGGGAAATGAGGGGAGGGGAGGAGACCTCATTGATGTCGATGATCAGCTGGTCCCCTGTCCAGTGCATCCGGCTGGGGCCGACCTGAAAGGTATCACGCGATTGGCGCAGCGCGCTGGTGCCACGGTCCGTCATGGTGAACCGTCCGCCAGGGCCATAGGTGGCGACGTTGATGCAGACGTTGTTTTCTGGGTTCCGACGGCCGGACCACGCATACCATGGCGAAAACACCGACCCGATGAAGCCGATGATCGAAATCGCGCGGCCACCGCCGTCTTTTACGCCGTCGACATACCACCACGCATAACCGTTTGGCGGGACTGCGAGGTCGAAGTTCGGTCGCTCAGCATCGCCTCGACCGCGTGCCGGGCGGAGAGGGTGGCCATCGGGATGCCCGCCCCCGGATGGGTCCCGCCGCCCACGAGATACAACCCCGGAACCTTGGTGCGGGCCGTCGGGCGCTGAAACGCGGCCATCATCCCATGTGGGCTCTGCCCGTAGAGGGATCCGGTTGTCGCGGGAAACAGGCTGTTGAATCCCGCCGGTGTCGTGAGCGCGCGATCGGGAGGTGAGCTGTCGAAGGTCAAACCGAATTGGGCGAGGGTCCCGAAAGTCTGTTGCCGACATGTGTTGATCTCCTCTGCGGAAGGATGCGTTTTTGTGGTGGGTGCGCCGTTCATGATGATCTCGAACCGCTCGGTCGCGGGCGGTGTGCGCCCGGTGCCGCGATCCTCGGCGCAGATATAAAGGGTCGGGTCGTGGGGCTGTTGGCCCCCCGCTATCGGGCCGAACTCGGTCGTCGGGTCCTGTCCGAAAAACACGTTGTGGTGCGCAAGGTCCGGGCTGCGTGGGTTTGCGGCGAAGGACCAGACATAGGCCGATAGGCTGCGGGCTTCGAGCGGTTTGGCTGGCGTCGCCTGCTCGACCGAGGAGCCCAGTAATCCCGTTGTCAAAGCGCGCGGATCGCCGTTGAAGACAGCCTCAGCACAGGGGTGCCGCCCGTCGCCTGTATGGACGGCTGCGACCCGCCCGCTTTGGGTTTCGATCCGGGTGACATGGGTGTTCAGGATGAATTCAGCGCCGAGGTTTTGCGCCAACGCCTTCATCGAGAGGGCCAGCTTGTGCATGCCGCCGGTCACACGCCAGACGCCTGCGGCCTCTGCGTGGGAAATGAGCGACAGGATGGCGGGCGACTGAAACGGGTCGCCGCCTACATAGGTGGCGTAGCGTCCATAGAGCTGTCGCAGTCGCGGGTCGCGGAAGCTGCGCGCCAGTTTCTTGGACAGAGTAGAGAGCGGGGCCATCAGGGCGATCAATCCAGGTTCGCGCAAAACCCGCAGTGTCAGAGCCGATTGAGATGGCTTTGCCGTGTGCATCATCGGTGCTTCGAAGGCCTCATAGAGACGCTGTGCCTCGGCAGCGAAGCGGCGATAGTCAGCCTCTGCTGCGGCACCGCCCATTTGGCGGATCGACTGTGCGGAGGCTTCCCGATCTGCAAAAAGATCAAGCTCTGCGCCGTCGCGCCACCAGTGGCGGGCAAGCAGCGGTTCCTGTTCCAGTGCAACGTGATCTGTCAGCCGTTCGCCTGCGGCGGCGAAGACATCCTCAAAGACCGGACGCATGGTGAAGACGGTTGGGCCAGCATCCACGGGACCGGCTGTTGAGGGCAGCGTGCGCATCTTGCCGCCCACCTCTGATGCGCGATCAATAACGATGACCTTGCGGCCCGCCGCAGATAGTCGGACCGCCGCCGCCAGCCCGCCGATCCCTGCGCCGATGATGATGGTGGGGTCGTTTCTTTGCAACCACGCCTCCCTGCAAGATCCGTCAAATGGACCACGATCCATAGTTGACTCCGCCACCTAGAGTGTCCACTGTTATTTACAAGCATGGTGTCCAGTCTAGTTTACGGTCCGCAAACACCGAATTCCTGGGAAGGCGATTGACATGCAAGAACGGATTGAACGCGCGATCCGAAACGCCATTGCGGCGGGGCAGGGCGCGCGTGCTCCTAAACGACTGGCCTCTGCGTTGGATTATGCTGTGTCTCCGGGTGGGGCACGTATCAGGCCGACCATCCTGACGTCTGTCGCGATGGCCTGTGGCGATGACCGCCCCGAAGTGACGGATGCTGCCGCGGCTGCGCTTGAGCTGATTCATTGCGCGAGCCTTGTGCATGACGATCTGCCTTGCTTCGACGATGCGGATGTGCGGCGGGGCAAACCATCGGTCCACAAAGCCTATTCAGAACCGCTTGCTGTTTTGACGGGCGATAGCCTGATTGTTCTGGCCTTTGAAATTCTGGGCCGCGCTGCTGTCCATGACGCAGGGCGCGCGGCGCAACTGGTCGTATCGCTGGCGCAGCGCACAGGGAGCCCGAACGGCATCTGTGCCGGGCAGGGCTGGGAGAGCGAAGAGACGGTTGACCTTGAGGCCTATCATCAGGCCAAGACCGGCGCGCTTTTCATGGCGGCGACTCAAATGGGTGCGATTGCCTCGGGCCAAGACCCGGAGCCGTGGCAGGAGCTGGGCGACCGGATTGGTGAAAGCTTTCAGATTGCCGATGACTTGCGCGACGCACTTTATGACGAGGCGACCTTGGGCAAGCCGGCGGGTCAGGACGATCTGCACGGGCGACCAAATGCTGTCAGCACCTTGGGGCTGAAAGGGGCGATTGCGCGGCTCGATGATTGTCTCGCTGGGGCCATTGCGTCGATCCCGTCTTGTCCGGGTGAGGCCATGCTGGCCGAAATGGTGCGCAAATATGCGGAGCGTCTGACGCCTGTATATTCTGCTGCGCAGACGGCAGCCGAGTAAATGAACGCGGGCGTCAACCTGCCCAAGATGGCGGCGACCGACGGCGCCAGTCATGCGCAATCGCTTGGCCGGTTCGGCTGGGGTTTGCGCGGGTGGGTGCATCGCCTTGCCGCGTCACCAAGGTTCCAAAGCTGGGCGGCACGCACACCCGGCTTTGCGCGGGTTGCACGCAAAGAGGGGGAAGACCTCTTTGATCTGATCAGCGGCTTTGTGCAGACTCAGTCTCTGTTTGCGCTGGTCGAACTCGGCATCCTTCATCAACTGTCAGAAGGCACGCGCCGCGTCGAAGTGCTCCGCTGTGATCTACCGCAGGATCGGTTGATGATTTTGCTCAAGGCCGGTGCCGCGATTGGTGTGTTGCGCTTGTCTGGCGACTCGGTTGGCTTGACGCGCAAAGGGGCTGCATTGCTCGGGGTGCCTGGGCTTGTGCCGATGATCCGGCACCACGCGGTGTTTTACCGGGATATGGCTGATCCTGTCGCGCTGTTGCGCGGAGAGGCCGAAACCGAACTGGCGCGATTTTGGCCCTACGTGTTCGGAGCCGATGGTGCGGTCGATCCCGAGGTTACCCAGACTTATTCCGACCTGATGGCCGACAGTCAGGCGATGGTTGCCGAAGACACGCTGCGCGCCGTTGATCTATCTGATGCGCGCGAGGTTCTGGATATTGGCGGTGGCACCGGTGCCTTTCTGACAGCAGTTGGTCAGCGCCATGCGGACCCTGCCTTGCATCTTTTTGATCTGCCTGCCGTTGCGCCGGGGGCCGAGAGCCGGTTTCGCGCGGCAAACCTGTCAAACCGTGTGACGATCACGCCGGGATCATTCCGGGATGATCCGCTGCCGCAAGGCGCGGATGTCATCACGTTGATCCGGGTTCTCTATGACCATGCTGAAGATACCGTCGTGGCCCTGCTGCGCGCGGTGCATGATGCCCTGCCGGACGGTGGGCGGTTGGTTGTGTCCGAGCCGATGAGCGGAGGCAAGGTGCCGACACGTCCCGGTGATGTTTACTTCGCATTCTACACGCTGGCGATGCAGACCGGGCGCGCCCGCAGTGCAGCAGAGATTGCCGCGCTGATGGCAGATGCAGGTTTCACCAACATCAAAACGCCCAAGCCCAACAGGGCTTTCATCACATCGGTTGTGACCGGTGTCAGAGGAAACTGACAGATGTCACAGGAAAAATGTCCAATTAATTTGACAGCAGAGAGTGTCAGGCTAAACTGACACTCAAGGCGTATACACTCGTGGACTGAGTCTCTTGGGTCTGAGCGAAGCGCAAAAAAGACGAAACACAGCCGGGAACGATCTACCGTGACACAAACGACCGCAGTCCTCTTGCAAGCCCCCAAGACCCTTGGGCTTGAAACCGTTGCGCTGACCGCGCCCGGTGCCGAGGACGTGGTTGTCGACATTCATCACTCTGGGATTTCGACTGGCACCGAAAAGCTTTTCTACACGGGAGAGATGCCTCCGTTCCCAGGAATGGGGTATCCGTTGATCCCTGGCTATGAGGCGTCCGGCGAAGTTGTTGAAGCTGGCCCGCAGGCCACCGTGAAGGTTGGTGACACGGTCTTTGTGCCTGGTGCGAATTGCTATGACGGGGCCTTCGGTCTCTTTGGCGGCGCGACGCGCCGGCTGGTGTCGTCCTGTGATCGCCTTACACGTATTGATGCGGGCATGGGTGCCTCTGGCGCTTTGCTCGCCTTGGCCGCAACGGCGCGTCATGCGCTGGCCGGACCGCGAGCCGAATTGCCTGATCTGATTGTTGGCCACGGTGTGCTGGGTCGGTTGCTGGCGCGGTTAACGCTGGCGGCTGGTGGGCCTGCGCCCACTGTCTGGGAAATCGATGCGACGCGCGCCACTGGTGCCGAAGGGTACGAGGTGGTTCATCCCGATGCGGATGAACGCCGCGACTACACATCAATCTACGATGCTTCCGGCAATGGCGATCTGCTCGACAGTCTTGTGGGCCGGATCGCGAAAGGCGGCGAAGTTGTGCTGGCGGGTTTTTACACGAAGCCGCTGCAATTCGCGTTTCCGCCCGCGTTCATGAAAGAAGCGCGGTTCCGCATCGCTGCCGAATGGCAGGGTGACGATCTGACCGCGACCCGTGCGCTCGTCGAAAGCGGCGCATTACGACTAGACGATTTGATCACCCATCAGGCTTCCGCGCGTGACGCGGCCACGGCGTACGAGACCGCGTTCAGCGATCAGGCCTGCCTGAAGATGATCCTGAATTGGGAGCACGTCGCATGAAAGACGTACCAAACCTGAAAGATTTTGATCAGCGTCTGCGGGACGAGGCCAACGAAGATCTGGCTGACATCATCCCCGAAGAGGCGACGAAAAAGACCCAGATCATCGCGATCTACGGGAAGGGTGGGATCGGCAAATCCTTCACGCTGGCGAACCTCAGCCACATGATGGCCGAGCAGGGCAAGCGTGTGTTGCTGATCGGGTGTGATCCGAAATCGGACACCACGTCCTTGCTCTTTGGCGGCAAGGCCTGCCCGACGATCATCGAGACGTCGACCAAGAAGAAACTCGCCGGGGAAGAGGTCGCCATTGGCGACGTTTGCTTCAAGCGTGGCGGTGTCTACGCAATGGAACTTGGCGGACCAGAGGTGGGTCGCGGCTGTGGCGGTCGCGGGATCATCCATGGGTTTGAGCTTCTGGAAAAGCTTGGCTTCCACGATTGGGATTTCGACTACGTCCTGCTCGACTTCCTCGGCGACGTGGTGTGTGGCGGGTTCGGCCTGCCCATCGCGCGGGACATGGCGCAGAAGGTGATCCTTGTTGGATCGAATGACCTGCAGTCGCTTTATGTGGCTAACAACGTGTGTTCGGCGGTGGAGTATTTCCGCAAGCTGGGCGGGAACGTCGGCGTTGCGGGTCTGGTGATCAACAAGGATGACGGCTCGGGCGAGGCACAGGCCTTTGCCAAGGCTGTCGATATCCCCGTGCTCGCGTCGATCCCGCAGGATGACGACCTGCGCAAGAAATCCGCGAACTATCAGATTGTCGGCACGGCTGAATCTCAGTGGGGCGCGCTCTTTGCCGAACTGGGCATGAACGTGGCCGATGCGCCGCCGGTGCGCCCTGCGCCGCTGTCGCAAGACGGTCTGCTTGAGCTGTTTGATGGGTCTGAGACCGGAGCCGGGGTCGAGCTGGTCCCCGCCACGCAAGAAGACATGCGTGGCGCGAATGCCAAGCCGGTCGAGTCCCTTGAAGTGATCTACGACGAAGCCTGATTAATGGACCGCGAAGTCACATACGACACCGCCCAAGAGGTTGACGTGATCGAAGGCGAAGCACGGGACGAAACCGTCTCGAACGCGCCTGCATCCGCACCTGTGGACGGGATGGGCTGTCACGCCTCAGCCACGCAGATGGAGGCCGCCGCGCGGGCTTCTGGCAACGCCGAAGTGTTGGATCAGTTCGCCAAGGATTATCCGCAAGGTCCGCATGACAAACCACAGTCGATGTGCCCAGCCTTTGGATCACTGCGCGTGGGTCTGCGGATGCGCCGGGTGGCCACGGTTCTGAGCGGTTCGGCCTGCTGTGTGTATGGTCTGACCTTTGTATCCCACTTCTACGGCGCGCGCCGGTCGGTTGGGTATGTGCCGTTCAATTCCGAGACATTGGTCACTGGCAAGCTGTTCGAGGACATCCGCGAAAGCGTTTATGCAATGGCGGACCCCGAGAAATACGACGCTGTTGTGGTGACGAACCTGTGTGTTCCGACCGCCTCTGGTGTACCGCTCCGCCTCTTGCCTGATGAGATTAACGGCGTGCGCATTGTCGGCATCGACGTGCCGGGCTTTGGTGTTCCAACGCACGCCGAGGCCAAGGACGTTCTGGCTGGCGCGATGCTGAATTACGCGCGGGCCGAGATTGAAAACGGTCCGGTGCCTGCGCCAGTGGGTGGCAAAGATGACCGCCCGACAGTGACGCTTTTGGGTGAGATGTTCCCAGCCGATCCAATGATGATCGGCGGAATGCTGGCCCCGATGGGTCTGGCTGCTGGTCCTGTTGTGCCCTGCCGGGAATGGCGCGAGCTATATTCTGCGCTCGATTGCGGCGCGGTCGCGGCGATCCATCCGTTCTACACAGCCGCCATTCGTGAGTTCGAGGCCGCTGGTCGGCCCATCGTCGGATCGGCCCCGGTGGGCCATGACGGCACAGCCGATTGGCTGGCCAATATTGGTGACGCATTCAACGTGCCTGCGGCCCAGATTGCGGCGGCGCAAAACGCCTTCCTCCCGGCGATCAAGGGCGCCCTGCAAGGGTCCCGGATCAACGGGCGTGTGACGCTTTCAGGGTATGAGGGTTCCGAGTTGCTGGTCGCGCGGCTCTTGATCGAATCCGGGGCAGAGGTGCCTTACGTCGGCACAGCTTGTGCGAAGACGCCTTGGTCCGCCGCGGATGTGGCATGGCTGGAAGAGCGCGGCGTCAGCGTGAAGTTCCGCGCGTCATTGGAAGATGACTGCGCGGCCATGGAGGCCTTCCAGCCTGACCTGGCCATCGGCACGACACCTGTTGTGCAAAAGGCCAAGGAACTGGGTCTGCCCGGTCTTTATTACACCAACCTGATTTCCGCGCGGCCTCTGATGGGACCCGCCGGGGCAGGCAGCCTGCAGCAGGTCGTGAACGCGGCCATGGGCAACAAGGACCGGATGGATCACATGAAGGCGTTCTTTGAGGGCGTCGGCGAAGGGGATACCGCGGGTGTTTGGGAAGGTGATCCGAATGTCCGTGACGATTTCCGCGCGCAGAACCTAAAGAAACTGGAACGGCAGGCCAAGGCCGCCAAAGCGGCGGAGATGATCTGATGTTGATCCAAGATCACGACCGCGCTGGCGGATACTGGGGAGCGATCTACGCATTCTGCGCCGTCAAAGGCCTGCAATGTGTGATCGACGGACCCGTCGGATGTGAAAACCTCCCCGTGACATCCGTGTTGCATTACACCGATGGCTTGCCGCCACATGAGTTGCCAATCGTAGTGACCGGTTTGGGCGAAGAAGAACTGGGCCGCGACGGCACCGAAGGTGCGATGAAACGGGCATGGGACACACTTGATCCCGCGTTGCCTGCGGTCGTCGTGACCGGCTCTATCGCCGAAATGATCGGTGGTGGTGTGACACCGCAAGGCACCAATATTCAGCGGTTCCTGCCGCGCACGATTGACGAAGACCAATGGGAAGCCGCCGACCGGGCGATGACCTGGATCTTTACAGAATTTGGCATGACCAAGGGTCGTATGCCGCCCGAGAAGAAACGCGAGGAGGGCGCAAAGCCCCGCGTGAACATCCTTGGGCCGATGTACGGCACCTTCAACATGCCCAGCGACCTCGCTGAAATCCGCCGCCTGATCGAAGGCATCGGAGCAGAGGTCAATATGGTCATGCCTCTTGGCGCGCACGTCGCCGAGATGCGGAATTTGGTAAATGCGGATGTGAATATCTGCATGTACCGCGAGTTCGGGCGTGGGTTGGCAGAGCTTCTTGCGAAGCCCTATCTTCAGGCGCCCGTCGGGGTCGAGTCCACCACCAAGTTTTTGCGGACCCTTGGTGAACTCCTCGGACTTGACCCCGAACCTTTTATCGAACGCGAGAAGCACTCGACCATCAAACCGGTCTGGGATCTTTGGCGTTCGGTTACGCAGGATTTCTTTGCCACAGCGTCTTTCGGGATCGTTGCAAACGAAACCTATGCGCGTGGGGTTCGCAATTACCTTGAGAACGATCTCGGGTTTCCATGCGGATTTGCCGTGGCGCGCTGCCGCGGCAAGAAAACCGACAATGACGAAGTCCGCGCGCTGATGGCTGAGAAACGGCCGTTGGTGGTGATGGGCTCGATCAATGAAAAGATGTATCTGGCCGAGCTGAAGGCCGGACATGGGCCACAGCCTGCATTCATTCCGGCGTCGTTTCCTGGTGCTGCGATCCGCCGTGCAACTGGAACTCCCTTCATGGGATATGCGGGCGCGACTTACATCCTGCAAGAGGTGTGCAACGGGCTTTTTGATGCGCTGTTCCACATCCTGCCGCTGGCCACAGAGATGGACAGCGCAGAGGCAACGCCAACGACATTGCGCCGCGATTTCCCATGGGATGCCGATGCGCAGGCAGAGCTTGATGCCATCGTCGCGACCCACCCGATCCTGACGCGCATCTCTGCTGCCAAGCAGCTGCGCGACGCCGCCGAGAAAGCCGCGCTCGAAGATGGTGCGACCCGCGTGGTCGTCGAAACCATCCGCGCGCTTCGGCCTCAACAGACACAACAAAAGCCAGCCGACCAGGGCGCAGGCTCCAACAGCGAGACAGCGGGTACTCCCCGCGAAACCGAGGAGGAATCCGCATGACGGATCTCACCACAGACGCACCGATGATCGAGACGGCTGACGCCTCGACGATCGACAAGGTGCGCAAGGCGACCCCGCCGCGTCGGGAATACTACGCCTATTTCACGATCATTTTCCTGGCCGCGTTGCCCCTGTCATTCCTGACATGGGCGCTGGCGGCTGGTCGGCAGATGGCGATCCCTGAAAAGGGTCCGATCGCCCGGGCCTGGAGCCAGGCCCGCATCATCACGCCGATGATCTTTTCGGCCTAGGCCGAAACAAACAACGGGTTTCGGGGCCTCAATCCCCGGCATCCACAAACGGTGGCAGTTGGTCCGCCTGCCGTCTCGGCCTTGCCTGGGGGCCTTTGATCCCAGGCATTGAAGCGCCTGTTCCCGAAAGGGGCAGGTACCTGAAGGGTGTGAGGCCCGGAGGGAACCCAGCCGCGGGGTGCGCGGCGTCAGTCAACCGGAGGAATTCCAATGGCTGATAAAGCTGACCTGTCATTCACGGGTCTCACAGACGAGCAAGCGCAAGAGCTGCACTCGGTTTACATGAGCGGTCTCACGGTCTTCACGATCGTGGCTGTTGTCGCTCACGTACTGACGTACATCAAACTGCCTTGGTTCGCCTGGTAAGAGGAGCAGAAAATTATGGCACAGTTCTACAAGATCTGGCTGGTTTTCGACCCACGTCGCGTTTTCGTGGCGCAGGGCGTCTTCCTGTTCCTGCTGGCAGCAATGATTCACCTCGTTCTGCTCAGCAATCCTGACACCAACTGGTTCACTCTCGCCTTCTCGGGCGAATAACCAGCGTGTTCAAACACGCGGTGGGCAGGGGGTCTGCCTGCCCACCGCATTCCTTGAAACGGTCGCCCCAAGCCTGAGGTCCGCAAGCCTTCGGGACGCCACAAAGCGGAGAGTTTGGAAGCATGGCGTTGCTTAGCTTCGAAAGAAAATATCGCGTCCGCGGAG
Organism: Shimia ponticola; assembly: GCF_007995215.1. GTDB lineage: Bacteria > Pseudomonadota > Alphaproteobacteria > Rhodobacterales > Rhodobacteraceae > Shimia_B > Shimia_B ponticola. Next base: position 28,670 of record NZ_VCDK01000009.1, on the reverse strand, counting down.
GGACGATCGTCGGTGGCGATCTCTTCGACTTTTGGGTCGGTCCCTACTACGTGGGCTTCTTTGGGGTCACGACGATTTTTTTCGCCGCCCTTGGTACACTGCTGATTTTTGTCAGCACGGCACAATCCGGCGTGTTCAACCCATGGCTGATTTCGATCGAGCCACCGGCGCTTGAATACGGGTTGGGTGCCGCGCCTTTGAAAGAAGGCGGGTATTGGCAAATCATCACCATCTGCGCGATCGGGGCCTTCGTGTCCTGGATGATGCGAGAGATTGAGATCTGCCGCAAACTTGGCATGGGATATCACGTCCCGTTTGCCTTTGGGGTCGCAATCCTCGCCTATGTAACGCTGGTCGTCATTCGTCCTGTTCTGATGGGCGCGTGGGGTCACGGTTTCCCATATGGGATCTGGTCGCACCTGAACTGGGTGAACAACGTGGGGTATGCCTATGGCAACTTCCACTACAACCCGGCCCACATGGTCGCGATCACGTTCTTCTTTACCACCACACTGGCCCTTGCGCTGCACGGCGCGCTGGTTCTGTCGGCGGCCAACCCTGTGAAGGGCACCGAGTCAAAGACGCCGGATCACGAAGACACGTTCTTCCGTGATTTCATCGGCTACTCGGTTGGCACGCTGGGCATTCACCGCCTGGGTCTGTTCCTCGCGTTGAACGCGGGCATCTGGTCGGCGATCTGTATCGTCATCAGCGGCACGGTCTGGTTCGACCAGTGGATTGTCTGGTGGGATTGGTATCTCGAACTGCCCTGGTGGGCGGATCTGTAAGGAGGGATATGACATGGCATATACCAACATCTTCACAGCTGAGAACCAGTACATGGTCACTCAGGTCCAGGTCCGCGGTGAACCCGAATGGGGCATGGATAACGAAAACAACCTGATCGAAGAGCGCGCGGGTCGCCCCGGCTTCTCGACGCTGCTGGGTTACTTTGGCAACGCACAGATCGGTCCGATTTACCTCGGTGGTCTGGGTGTGGTGTCCATCGCCTGTGGCTTTGCGTGGTTCTTCATCGTCGGCATGAACTATTGGGCGCAGGTGGACTATTCGCCGGCTCTGTTCTTCCGCGAGTTGTTCTACCTGTCGCTGGAGCCGCCAGCGCCGGAATACGGTCTGGGCTTTGCCCCGCTGAATGAGGGCGGATGGTGGCTGATTTCCAGTTTCTTCCTGCTTGTGTCCGTCATGACATGGTTCGCCCGGTCATGGGTGCTGGCAGACCAACTGGGCATGGGCAAGCACGTTTGCTACGCCTTTGCGTCCGCGATCTGGTTGTTCCTTGTTCTGGGTCTGATCCGTCCGATCCTGATGGGATCATGGAGTGAGGCTGTGCCTTATGGCATCTTCTCGCACCTCGACTGGACGAACCTGTTCTCGATCACTTACGGGAACCTGTTCTATAACCCGTTCCACGCGCTTTCGATCGTGTTCCTTTATGGCTCGGCCCTGCTCTTTGCGATGCACGGCGCGACCATCATGGCGGTGTCCCGTTTCGGCGGCGACCGCGAGCTGGAGCAGATCTATGACCGGGGTACGGCGACGGAACGTGCGGCTCTCTTCTGGCGCTGGACCATGGGCTTTAACGCCACCATGGAAGGTATCCACCGCTGGGCTTGGTGGTTTGCGGTTCTCACCACGCTAACTGGTGGCATCGGCATCCTGATCACCGGCACGGTTGTCGACAACTGGTTCGCCTGGGCTGTCGAGCGCGGCTACGGCTTTGAAACCTACTAAGGAGCGCAAGTGATGGCTGACGAAAACAACAACATGCTTGGAATGTCCGACACGCAGCGACTGCGCATGGATATTCTGGGTCTGATGCTGAAAGGCGCCTCATATGCAGCGCTGCTGGTGATCGGAGCTTGGCTCTTTGTCTATGTCTTCGTGATCATCGGTTGGTTCCTGCCAGAGGACAGCAAGTTTGCACCCGATCCGACCCCGCTGGGGTCCGTGATCGAGTTGGTCGACACCAAGACCTATGCCTAAGGCTTTGTCCGGGCCGCGCGTGATGCACGGCCCGGGCGTTTCGGTTTGGTCCGGATTTCCGGGCTGATCCCTCGGGGTTCTGACACCCCGGTTCCCTTCCTGTTGGCTACAGGAGACTGCGCCGCGGAGGGTCTTCCCCTCTCGCGGCGTTTTTTTCGGGCCGCCGATCAAGGTGTCGCAGCACCTGTAAATGATCCGCCTGATCGCCACCCATTGGACTACGAGGAGGACACGTCCATGACCCGCCCCCATACCCCGCTCTTGGATCGTGTGACGGTTCCCGCTGACCTGAAACAACTGACTGATCAGGAGCTGACACAAGTCGCAGATGAGTTGCGGCAAGAGGTGATTTCAGCCGTGTCAGAGACGGGCGGACACCTTGGGTCATCGCTGGGCGTGGTCGAATTGAGCGTGGCAATCCACGCGGTGTTCAACACACCACATGACAAACTGGTCTGGGACGTGGGCCATCAATGCTATCCGCACAAGATCCTGACCGGCCGACGTGACCGCATCCGCACCCTGCGCCAGGAAGGTGGTCTGAGCGGTTTCACGAAACGCGCTGAATCGCGGTTCGACCCTTTTGGCGCGGCGCATTCATCTACGTCAATCTCAGCCGCGCTTGGGTTTGCAACGGGCCGTGATCTGGGCATGGATACTGGCGACGCCATTGCCGTGATTGGCGATGGATCCATCAGCGCAGGCATGGCCTATGAGGCGATGAACAACGCGGGGTCCGAAGGCCGCCGCCTGATCGTGATCCTAAACGATAATGAGATGTCGATTGCGCCGCCGGTGGGGGCGATGTCGAAATACCTGTCAGGGCTTTATTCCAGTAATCCGGGGCAGGCGATTGCCACCATGGCCGAAGGGTTCGAGGCGGCATTGCCCGGTCCCATGCGCGACCATGCCCGCCGTGCGCGACAGCTTGTGACCGGGATGGCCGGTGGTCAAAGCACGCTCTTTGAAGAACTGGGCTTCCAATACATTGGCCCGGTGGACGGCCATGACATTCCGCAGCTGTTGCAAGTACTGCGCACCGTGCGCACCCGTGCAGATGGCCCGGTCTTGATCCACGCTTGTACGGTCAAGGGCAAGGGATATGCCCCGGCAGAGGCGTCGAACGATTGCTATCACGGAGTTGCGAAATTCGATCCGAAAACAGGCGAACAAAAGAAATCCAAGCCCAATGCGCCGAGCTACACATCTGTCTTTGGCAAAGCGCTACTGGCCGAGGCAGAAGCGGACAGCCGGGTTGTCGGCATCACGGCGGCGATGCCGTCAGGGACTGGTCTGAACATCCTGGCCGATGCGATGCCCAAACGGGTCTTTGACGTTGGCATCGCGGAACAGCACGCGGTGACCTTCGCGGCCGGTCTGGCTGCAACTGGGATCAAACCCTTTTGCGCGATTTACTCCAGTTTCTTGCAGCGCGGCTATGATCAGGTGGTCCACGATGTGGCACTCCAGAACCTGCCGGTGCGCTTTGCTATCGACAGAGCAGGGCTTGTCGGAGCGGATGGTCCGACCCATGCCGGTGCTTTTGACGTGGCCTATCTTGCCAATCTTCCGAACATGGTTGTGATGGCCGCATCGGACGAAGCCGAACTGGTCCACATGGTTCACACGGCTGCGGCCTATGATGATGGTCCCTGTGCGTTCCGCTATCCGCGCGGAGAAGGGGTGGGGATCGATCTGCCAGAGGTACCGGAGGTGCTTGAGATTGGCAAAGGGCGGGTCCTGCAGGAGGGGAGCGACGTTTGCTTGCTGTCCTTTGGTGCGCATCTGTCAGAATGCTACCTCGCAGCAGAGCAGTTGGCTGAGCGTGGCGTGTCGGTGACGATCGCCGACGCCCGATTTGCGAAACCCTTGGACAAGCCATTGCTTCATCAACTGGCCCGCCATCACAAGGCAATGATCACGGTCGAACAGGGGTCACAGGGTGGCTTTGGCGCGATGGTGTTGCACGAGCTGGCGAATGCAGGCGTCTTTGACAAAGGCTTTGCGTTCCGGACCATGACTCTGCCGGACCGCTTTATCGATCAGGCCAGCCCCGCTGCGATGTACGCAGATGCGGGACTGACCGCGACTGATATCAGTGCGACGGCGCTTCAGGCCATTGGACAGACCCAAGACCTGACGCCCGCGCGCTAGGCCGCGACCGCATTCAGACGGGCCAGCACGTTTCCACGATTGATGCCCCAGATCCGGTCATCGGGCGCATGTCCGAAGGCCGCTTCGTAGACCTCAAGCAGGTTGAGCAGGCGATCGACGGTTTCCTCGGTCGTCATCGAAGGCGGATTGGGGCGGTGCTGGACGTAGAAGCCACACATGTTTTCGCAGAAAGCGAAATACTCTGGCGAATAGAGCAGGAAGCAATGCCAGAACCGGTCCACAGGTCCCGACATCCCGATGCGGAAATCGCCATCTTTGGCAACATGGTCCACTGCGCCGCGGACAGCCATGAAACGCACGGTTTCCTCGGCCCGTTCACGGGCGGTTTTCAGATCAATGCCATCCTCTTTGGCGTGAGCGTTGATGATTTCAGGGTCAATCGACGTCCACAGGCCTGTGTTGCCGGCCGAGTCCGTCAGCGGCACGCGAGAGATATACTGCTGCACAAGAAGTGCCGCTGCAGCCTTTTCCGATTCACTTACACGGGCGTTTCTTACGGGAAGCGGCTGAAGATCGAGCATATGTTTGGTCCTCATCTTTAAAGGGTGATGAGCAAACAATGCCGGATTCCCATTGCCGTCGCTGTGCGGGCGAAAACAGACAAATTAAAAGAAATGTGTATAGGCCACGCGACTCAGGTTCCGACTCGGTCTTTGGCGTGCGCGCTGTTTAAGGCATAAGAGACACAGACACCTTCGCGCAAATGAAAATGTCTGTTTTGCAGGGGCTTAGGCCCTAGGCTTTTGCCATGGCGCCGAAAATACGATCAGAATACTCGGCCAGATAAATTCGAAGCCAAGGTGTGAATTTTTCCGGATGGCGCAAAGTTTCTGCTTTCAGATCGTACAAATCCACCCATCGCGTCGCCATTACCTCGGACGGGTTCGGTTCAATCCTGAGTTGCGACGTCGCAGTTGCCAAGTAAATCTCAACCAATTCGTGCTCGATCAGCCCATTACCAACGTCTGCGCGGTATTCAATCTGATCGCGATGCGAGGGATAGAGGCCGGTGATTCCCAATTCCTCTTTCAACCTGCGGGTGGCACAAATTGCGGGGTCTTCGTCCCAGTGGGGATGGGTGCAGCAGGTGTTCGCCCACTGACCCGGCGTGTGGTATTTGGACAGTGCGCGCTGTTGAAGAAGCACCCGTCTGCCATCCATCACAAAGACGCTTATCGCCTTGTGACGCAAGCCACGTTGATGCACTTCGAGCTTCTCAACGGGTGTCAGCTTTCCATCTACCCAGGCGGGGATCATGTCCATCAGGTGTACTCCGGTCGCACGATCCCTGTCAGATGTGCGAGATTCTTAATGCCAATCTTAATGTGCGCCAGTGGCCGCGCGGCCACGAGCTTCTTGTTCATATACGCCTCAAAGGTGAGTCGCTGCACGTCGACATCATGACACAGCGACACAAAGCGCTCGCGGCGCTCATCGCTTCGGTAATAGGCATCCTGCATGGCACCGAGCACTTTGAAGACATTCTTGTGCTCTTTCATAAACAGCTTACGGGCGAGTTTCAGGTCAGACGCGTTGGCGGTCGCAAGCGCCTTTTCGGCAGCCAAACCCGCGACGCGGCCACCCATCATGGCGTAATAGATACCTTCGCCTGAGGATGGCGCGACCACGCCTGCCGCGTCACCAGCCAACACCACATCGCGGCCATTGTCCCAGCGATCCAGTGGCTTCAGCGGGATAGGTGCGCCTTCCTTGCGGATGGTCTCGCAGTCTTCCAATCCGCTGGATTTGCGCAGGTCGGCGGTCGCCTTTTTCAGATCGATCCCGTCGATGCCGGTGCCCATGCCAACGGATGCCGATGATCCGTGCGGGAAGACCCAGCCATAGAAATCGGGGCTAATCTGGCCATCATAAATGACGTCGCAGCGTTCGGGGTCGTAGGATCCGATCTTGCCCGGCGCTTTGATGATTTCGTGATAGGCGATGACATAAGGGATGGTGTCGCCGCCGGGCACCTCTGCGCGGGCCACGTCCGAACGCGCGCCGTCGGCCCCGATGATCAGCTTGGTCGGCAGGCTGCGTTCCTCGCGCGTGGCCTTGTCGCGGTACACGATGCGGGTCTGGTCGCCGCGCTCGATGCGCAGGAAGGTGCCGGTAAAGCGGTCTGCGCCCGCCTCGGCGGCGCGGACGCGCAGGTATTCGTCAAAATGCTCGCGGTCGACCATGCCGACATAGCCGTTCTCGATCGGGATATCGACCTGACGCGCTGTGGGCGAAATCATGCGGGCGGTGTTGATCTTGGCCACGATCTGACTGTCGGGAATGTTGAAATCCGAAATCAGGCGCGGCGGGACAGCACCACCGCAGGGTTTGATGCGTCCGGCGCGATCCAGCATCGCCACACGTTTTCCTGCGCGCGCAAGGTCTTCTGCTGCTGTGGCACCGGATGGGCCACCACCGACGACAACAACGTCATACTGGGTCATTTCATTCTCCTGCAACGAGGGAGGCGGACCGGTCCGGCGCGCCCATAACTTTGACCGCCATCAAGGCAGCGGCGACAAAAAGGAAAGCTTCGAGGATAAAGACGACCCCGAACGCCTGCGGGTCACTCAGCGGGCCGCGTGCGAGGTCGACAGCGGCTGCCCCCAAGAGACCGCCAAATCCGGCGGCAATGGCCTGCGCGGCACCCCATAGACCCATGCGTGTGCCTTCGCGCCGGTCGCGGCCTTGGCCAGCAAGGGCCATCATCGAGCCAATGGCTGCGACGGCGAACATGCCGTTAAAGAACCCAAGCGAAACCACGGCGGGGACAAGCGGCAGCGTCTCTGCCGTCGTCCCCATAACTGTGATTATGGTAAGCGAAGCAGCAGACCCAAGGCACCCGGCAATCACCCAATTGCGCAAGCTGCCCCATTTCAGGCCAGTCGCAGCAATACCAACAGTAAGCATCCCGACAAAGACACCGCCATTCTGCGCACCGCTGAGCGCAGTGGACTGACCGGGCGTGAAATCAAAGACGAGACCAGCGAATGGCTCAAGGATCAGTTCCTGCATGAAGTACGCCGTCATCGACAGGAACACGAAAATGGTAAAGCGCCGCGCCTTGGGTTCGGCCCAGACTTCGGCCAAGGCCTTCATAAACGGGGCGCTGTCAGGCTCGGCGCGGGCCTGCAATCCTCGCTCAAGCCGGAACACAGCCAAAACCGTCAGAACAACGGCCGCACCGCAAACGACCATCACAACATTCAACAGACGTGCGGGCGAATACGGGTCGAGGAAGCTGCCTGCGATCCCTGCTGTCATTGCGATACCAAAGATCATCATGAGCCACGTGATCGTAGCCGCCGCAGCTCGCCGACGTTCGACGGTGGTGGTCGCGAGCAACGCCAGCAGCGAGGTGCCTGATGCGCCGACGCCAAGCCCGATCAGGGCATAGGCTACGATCGAAATCGCCAAACCGGCGGCAAAGGAGGATTCCAACAGGACAACGCCAAATGCCGCGCCCAAGCCGCCCGTGGCGAGCACCAGCATGCCGCCGATGATCCATGGCGTGCGGTTGCCCAAGGCGTCAGAGCGAAAACCCCAGGATGGGCGCGTAATCTGAATCCCGTAGTGCAGCGCGACCAGCAGACCGGGCAGCACCGCAGGCAGCGCTAGTTCGACCACCATAAGCCGGTTCAGTGTCGACGTGGTCAACACAACCACCGCGCCAAGGGCCATCTGCACAAGGCCAAGCCGCATGATGCCGAACCAGGACAGGGTCATAGCGGAAGCCCCCGGATCGCAATCGCGGCGGTCATCATGCCGGCGACATAGGCACCAACACCCGGCCCGTTATACCAAGGTGCCTTGCCCTTGGGATCACGCAGCATGACCGACATCGCCCAGAACTGAACGGCAAGAAAACCGCAAATCACGAAAGCATGGATCGGACGCCCCCACTCGAACAGCAGAGCGATCACGACCACCTGAGCCGCGGCCATGATCAGGCAGGCAATCTGCGCCGCAGCCGCTGGGCCCAGTGTGACTGGCAGGGAATTCACGCCCATTTTTCGGTCGCCTTCGAGCGCCTTGAAATCGTTCAGGGTCATGATGCCATGCGCGCCCAATCCATAGAGGATCGCGACAATGACGACTTCGGCGCGTGGCGCGCCCGCGCTGAGCACGGCGGCTCCTGTGAACCACGGCAGGCTTTCATAACTCAGCCCGACAAGGCCGGGTCCCCACCAACCAGATCGTTTCAAACGGATCGGTTCAACCGAATAGGCCCATGCGGCCAAGACGCCCAGCACCGTCGCGCCAAAGCCCCAAGGGCCAAGCAGCGCCCCGACAGCCAACGACAGCGCCGACATGGCCAGCGCAATCCAAAGGCCCCATCGCCCGGGAATCCGGCCAGAGGGGATCGGTCGATCCGGTTCGTTAATTGCATCGACATGCCGGTCGCACCAGTCATTGGCAGCCTGGCTCATGCCGCAGACGATTGGCCCCGCCAAAAGAATGCCAACCACGACAAGCCACCATGACCCGGAAGGCGAAACACCCGACGACACGACGCCACAGACATAGGCCCACATTGGGGGAAACCAGGTAATCGGTTTGATCAGCTGAAGCGCTGCCGCAGGTTCTGGAAATCGCCGGAAGTGTAAACTTGTGCTGACAGTCATGATGTAACGTAGTCCGAACGCGCCGAGTCTCGCAAGGAGATTCAGCGGTTTCTCCATCCGCGGGATCACTCGCGGTGTGACTGTGGGCACATACGATTGATACAACTCAAGGTATCATGGCTGACCATGGGGGGTGCTCATTTTTCGAGAACCAACACCCTGTGCCGCCAGCCAATTTGTCCAGGCAGCACCGTATTTGTCGATGTTTTGTTTCACGCGTAGACGAAAGGATTTCGTATGACTCCCGAAAAGGAAAGACAGGTTCTTGAAAGCCTGTATGACCGCCTGCATGACGCCATCAGCTATTCGCCAGAAGGCAAAAATGCCGCCTTCAACCCGGCGACCAGCTATATTCAAATGGCCAAGAATGTCGTCCTGAACCCTGACGATTTCAAAAACATGATGACGCCGCTGAACCCCGGCGGCGATTTGCGTCAGGCCGAAGCGTTCTCGGCGCTGGTGGATGCACAGCCAAACCCCGAGCCGCTGTGGTCTGACAGTGGCAAACAGTTGTCAGCCACCTATTCGACCATCGTCAACGGGGCGAACACCGATGCCACCGTCAGCGAAGAGCAAAAGAAGATCTACGAGATGGCGTTCAATTATCTGAACACCACCTCAACGGTCACCGGCTTCGACGGCTCTACGACGACGCAGACAAATCCAAGTCAGATCGCAACGGCCTATGACAACAACCTCGCCGCCTATGTGACGGCAGTCGGCGGCTATCGCACGGCCTATAACGGCTATGACCTGTCGGACGTCAAAGACCAACGCGCGTGGAACGCGGTGCAGCCGGGTCTGCAACTGACCGTCGATCAGGCATGGAACAAGTGGAACAACGAAGGCCGCAAACAGGTCGATGAGGCCCAGGCCGCAATGGCATCGTCCATCAACAACGCCATTGCCTCGACGATTGCGAATAGCCAGGCGCTCGTGAACGGACAGCACCAGATGGCGCCGAGCACGGCGGGCGGCAATCCTTGGCTGCCTTCCTATGCCCTACCCAGCAACTGGATGGATCCGTCGATCAAGGCGACGGAACTCACACTGAAAAGCTCGTATTTGAACAAGACGGCGTCGTCCTCGGCAACGAGCTATGCGGCGTCTGCCTCGGGGTCATGGGGCCTGTGGCATGCCTCGGCCGGTGTGTCCGGCAGCCATGAGGAAAACCATGCCCACATGGACGCCGAAAACCTTGAACTGTCAGCAGAGCTTGTCTTTGTTCAGATCAAACGGCCTTGGTTCAACCCACTGCTCTTCTCGATGAATGACTGGTGGGTCGATGGTTTCAACAAGAACGGTATCTCTGATGGTCTGAACCCGCCGTCGGGCGCGTTGCCGCTTATCCCGACCGGCATGATTGTGGCGCGTAATGTGTCGATCACGGCTGATTTCTCGAGTGAGGACAAATCCTTTGTCGCCAACTCGATCAAGACAGAGGCCTCTGGCGGCTGGGGTCCGTTCAGCGTCTCGGGCAGCTATTCCCATAGCGATAGCAAATCGACCTTTGCGTCCAAGTTTGACGGCGGCACCCTGAAACTGCCGGGCCTGCAGGTCATCGGCTGGGTCAGTGCGATCAACCACGCATCGGCCCCAATGGACCCAAAATAGGCGGTTCCATAGCAAGTGATCTGCCCGGGCCGCGCCATGTCGTGGCCCGGGTGTTTTGACTTGGATTGAACCTGCGGAGACAGCCATGAGATTAACCGATGCCTTCGCCGCCGCGCTGGAAGACGACCTGTCGGCCCTTCAACAAGCCCACGTTGCAACCGCGCCGCAATTCGAAACACCTGATGATGCCTTGCGCGCACCCAGTTTTGAGTTCGGCGGGGCGATGGCCGATGTGCAAACGGCCACCCCCATGACAACCACGACGATCCCCTCTGTCGGCGAAAACCAAGTGCTGCAGATGGCAGAGGTACCCATCACCATCAATCCGACGCAATACGCCAATGCGCATTCTAATCAGAACCCGACTGGCGATATGCGCTCGCTCTTTGCCTTTCGCGAACTGGTCGATCCGCTACCCAGCGTCGGTCCCACATTCATCCCGTCAGCATCATCGACGGAAATGACCTATGACCTTGTCGTCAACAACGCCAACGCCTTGTCCGGTAATCCCTTTGCCGCGCAGACGCTGGCCATGGCTCAGCGGGGTTTCTCGAATTCAAAATTCGCAAATCTGGATGGGACAGCCGGCGATTGGCGCGCCGTGTATGCCGCGCCAGAGGATTGGTACGACTCGACCCAGACAAATCGCTTTCGTCCATTGACGCTTCCGCTTGGCTCGGGTGTCGCCTCCAAATCGATCAAGGTGCCCGAAGGGTCGGAGACACTGAAACTGTCAAACGACGATAATGACAAAACGCTTGAGGTCCCGACATCCCAGGTGACGCAAGTGTCGTTCAAATATCTCATGGTGTCGTTGCACCGGCCTTGGATGCTGCCGCAACTCTTCTCGACCAATGGCTGGTATCTGGGTCAGCAAAAGCGCGGCTTTTGCTCGAACGGCAAGACATCCAAGAACAAAGGCGTGCTGCCTCTGATCCCCTCGGCCTTGATTGTCGGATTGGACAGCAAGGTCCAAGCGACGTGGTCGAAAAAGGAAAAAGCTTTCTTGAAAGAGGCCAAGGATGCAAAGGCGTCGGCTTACCTAGGTCCGTTCAAGGTCCAGAACGGCGCCAATCCCCCGCCCCTGCAGGTGGTCGGGTGTATATCTGACGTGACACCCCTGTCGCCACAGGAGACGAGTCCAGGCTAATTGTCGGGCTTAACCGTCTTTTGCCAACAGGCCGTATTTGCGCAGTTTCACGTAAAGAGACTGGCGTGACAGGCCCAGCATTTCGGCTGCGGCAACGCGATTGTTGCGGGTCAGCTCCACGGCCGTTTCGATGCACATCTTTTCGACGACATCGGTCGTTTCGCTGACAATGTCCTTCAACGAAGCCGACCCGACCAACTCCATCACCGAGCGCACAGCGTCGTCGGTCACGGCCACACCCGGTTTGCGCACGGCCTCAACCCGGCTCGCGTCACGAATGACGAAGACATAGGACGGATGCGCGCGATCATTCAGGTAGGTCACCGAAATCTCGACCGAGATGGTGGACGAATATTCACCCGCCAACTTGGTCGCATACATGCGCATCTGACCAGCGCGTGCAGCGTTTTCCAAAAGCACCTTCAAGTCGACCGTGCCACGCGCCAGGAAATCACCCAGCGACTTGCCCTTGGCACCTGTCAGATGCGCAAGATCGGTTAGGTTGAGGAAGCTTTCATTCGCAGACCGGATGATGCCCTCTTTGTCGGTAAAGACGATGGCATCCACGCCCTCTTGATACAGGGCCGAAAGGTTTTCGCTCAGCTCGTCTGTCATGACCTCGCTTTGATCAGCAAGCTCGACACGGCAAAGAAGCAACCTCTCGCCCGAGGCGCGGAACACCGTCGGAATGATGTTGATGCGCTTGCGCGACCGGCGCGCCTGAAGCGTCAAAGGACGGGCGCGATCCGACAAAGCCGCATTGGTCAGGCTCTCAAGAAACTCGCCACGGCGGCGACCTTCGAACTCTTGCGCAAAGGCCTGACCGATCAAGTCATCGCGCGTTCCACCCAGCAAATTTGCAGCAGAAGGGTTCACATCCGTGACACGTCCATTGCCAACTTGGACAAACACGACCGCCTCGCGGGTGGTGTCCATCAGCACCCGATAACGTGTGTCAAATTCACGCTGCGTTTCGTAATCTCGTTCCAGCGCAATCTGCGCTTTGACGAGTTGTTGCTGCATTTCCGCGATCGGACGCAGGTCACGACCAAGCATCAACAGCGCCCCGTCGGGCCCGATTCGATGGAACGTATAGCGGATCGGGAATTCCCAAGCCGTCTGATCAATGTGGTTCAGTTCGACCGCACGCAACCCCGAAGGCGAGTCCAGCGTTTCAAGTTTTTGATCCAGCTTTGGAACGGACTCGGGCGTCAGGAAGTCGCGCACATCACGACCTTCCCAGTGTTCCAACTTGCCCAGCGACCGATGCTCTTGGTTCACCAGCACGGACATGATCTTACCGTCCGCGTCGATCACCAGCGCCAGGTCTGACGCAGACGAAATGATCCCACCCAAAAGCTCGGGCGCGATCAGAGGGATCGAACCCGTGGACCAGTATTTCATCCCTCGGGATGTCACGGGTCCGAACTCGTTTGAGGTGAAATCGTCATCCGCATCTAGCCCCTGGTCAAATCCGGAGCTGCGCGCGATACGTCGTCTGGCGTTTGGATCGTCAGCCCGCATATTCGCAATGCCTCTTCAGCGTTGTTGGCGATGTGATCTGCACCGGTCAGTGACCTTATATCCGTTTCCTGATCCAACACTGTTCCGCCCAGAACAACTGGCGGGCTGCTGTGCGCAGCGGTTTTAACAGTTTTGACCAAATTACGTATGGTTTCAAGCCTTTCACAGGCCGCTGCAGAGATGAGAACCGCATCAAAGTCATGTGTTTTGAGCAGTTCCCTTAGGTCCTTTTCCGAATACCCCATGGCCAGTTTGACCACCACGCCATGGCGGCGCAACTGGTCTGCAACCACGGTCGCACCCAGCGTGTGATAGGCTTCGGCGGGGACCACAAGAAGGATCGCTGGAACGTCCAGCTTATCCGTTTGGGCAGCCCGCAAATCGCGGGTCAGACCCTGCAATCTGGCCACACCGATTGTCACATCGGCAAAGCTCAGACTGTCTTCACACCAGCTGTCGCCAAAGTGGCGCGCAGCGGCGGGAATATACACGTCAATGATATCCTGAGGCTGCACTCCGGCGGCATCAAACCGCTCCAGAATGGCGTCCCGATGGATGGGGTCGAACGCCTGAACAGCCGCGACAAGACCTTCGAAAAGGTCGTCTTTCAGCACGTCAGATCGCTCTTGAGTTTTGGACGCAACAAGAGAGAGCACTTGCGTTGCAAATGCTTCCACCGTGCCTGTCGCGGCAGGGGACCCGGTGCCGGGACCCTTATTATCGCCTTCAGACATCTGCGCGTTCCTTCGAACCAACTGCAGCCTTTGACGCCAAGCAGATGGCATCTCGTCGGCGTTTGTTGCGTCCGTGTCCTTAGTGTCCCGCAGGCACGGCTGATTGTCAAAATGATTTGACATGCGGTCTTCCTTCTTTGCGGGCGCAACCGTGCTTTCCATCACGTGTCGCGCCGCCTCCCTTCACTTTTTTGAATGTCCAAAATTGACACTCTGCCTCACGCATCTAGCTCGACTGTCAACTTATCAAGTGTAAGTTCAAGTTGACACATGGAGGGGGCAGGCGTAGCGTTCAAGTGCCACGACCTGTCAGGGAGTCGAGGATGTCTGTGACGAAACAAGAGCGGGGTTCGCCCTCTCTACTTTATACACCCGAGGAACGCGCACGGCGGGATGCCACTGTCTGGACCTTGATCCAGGGGCTTCTTGCGCCGCTTCAGTTTCTTGTCTTTCTGATCTCTTTGGGATTGGTGCTGCGCTATCTGATGACAGGCGCAGGGTACGAGGTTGCGACCCAGTCGATCCTCGCCAAAACCGCATTCCTCTATCTGATCATGATCACCGGTGCGATCTGGGAAAAGGTCGTGTTTGGCCAATATCTCTTTGCGCCAGCGTTCTTTTGGGAGGATGTTTTTTCCTTCCTCGTGATCGCCCTGCACACTGCATATTTGTGGGCCGTCTTCTCGGGTGCTGTTGGCCCAATTGGTCAAATGTGGATCGCTCTCGCGGCCTATGCGGCCTACGTGGTGAATGCCGGGCAATTCATCTGGAAACTGCGTCAGGCCCGGCTTCAGTCGGAACATGCCAACGCCGCACTTGAGGTCGCCGCATGAAGGATCTCGCCCCCACCCCAACCACCGGCTGCCGCGACGTCCCGATTCTCAAGGAACGTGGTCAGCGCGAAGTGTTTTGCGGCCTGACCGGGATCATCTGGCTGCACCGCAAGATGCAGGATGCCTTCTTCTTGGTTGTCGGCTCACGGACCTGCGCACATTTGCTGCAATCTGCAGCGGGCGTGATGATCTTTGCCGAGCCACGCTTCGGCACGGCGATTCTCGAAGAGAAAGACCTCGCGGGGATGGCCGACGCACATGAGGAACTTGACCGCGAGGTGTCACGTCTACTGTCAAGGCGGCCTGACATTCGGCAACTTTTCCTCGTCGGCTCCTGCCCTTCCGAAGTGATCAAACTGGACCTTGCGCGCGCCGCAGAGCGCCTGTCAGGCGTCCATGGTCCGGACGTGAATGTCATCAACTTCACGGGCTCTGGCATCGAGACAACCTTTACCCAAGGCGAAGACGAATGCCTCGCCGCGCTGGTCCCTCAGCTTCCGGAAACGGACGCTCGGAACCTCGTCGTGGTCGGCGCATTGCCCGATGTGGTCGAAGATCAGATGCGCGGTTTGCTCGATGCCATGGGCGTCGAAAACGTATCGGTTCTGCCCGGGTCCCGTGCAGGCAATCACCCCGCCGTCGGACCCCAGACCCGCTATATCCTGGCACAACCTTTTCTGGGTGAAACACATTCCGCTCTGACCCGTCGCGGGGCCCATCATTTGCCTGCGCCTTTCCCCTTCGGAGAAGCCGGAACAACGGCGTGGCTTCAGGTCATCGCTGACGCTTTCGATGTCCCGTCTGAGCGGTTTGCTGCGGCCACAGACGCCCCCCGCGCGCGCGCCAAAAAGGCCATCGCATTGCAGGCTCAGGAACTGCAGGGACGCTCGGTTTTCTTCTTTCCCGACAGTCAGCTCGAGGTGCCTTTGGCCCGCTTTTTAACCGCTGAGTGTGGCATGGAAGCCATAGAAATCGGCGCGCCCTACATTCACAAGGACATCATCGGCTCGGATCTGGACCTGATCCCCGAAGGACCGACCGTGTCGGAAGGTCAGGACGTCGATCTGCAACTCGACCGCGTCCGTGCCGCACGCCCTGATATCACGGTCTGTGGTCTTGGACTGGCCAACCCGCTCGAAGCCGAAGGCCTAACCACCAAATGGGCCATCGAACTCGTGTTCTCGCCTGTCCATTTCTACGAACAAGCCGGCGATCTTGCCGGGCTCTTCTCGCGCCCCATGCGCCGTAAGGCGGCCATTCAGGCCATGCACCCCAACCGCCGGGGACCCGCCATGGAGGCCGCAGAATGAAACTGACCGTCTGGACATATGAAGGCCCGCCCCACGTGGGCGCGATGCGCGTCGCCACAGGCATGAAGGGGTTGCATTACGTGTTGCACGCCCCCCAAGGCGACACTTACGCAGACCTGCTCTTTACAATGATCGAACGGCGTAACCACCGCCCGCCAGTCACCTACACGACATTTCAGGCGCGCGATCTGGGGGCCGACACTGCGCATCTCTTCAAGGATGCCGCGCGCGACGCCTACGAACGCTTCAAACCAGAGGCGATCATCGTCGGCGCATCCTGCACGGCGGAACTCATTCAGGACGACCCCGGCGGACTGGCCGAAACCATGGGCCTGCCGGTTCCGGTGATCCCGCTTGAACTGCCCTCCTACAGCCGCAAGGAAAACTTCGGCGCCGATGAGACGTTCTATCAGATCTGCCGCGCGCTTGCTCAGCCGATCGAGAAAACCACGCGCATCGCCTGCAACTTGATAGGCCCCACGGGTCTGGGCTTCCGCCATCGCGACGATGTCGAGGAACTCACCGGGCTACTTTCTGAAATGGGCATTAACGTAAATGTCTGCGCACCCATGGGCGCGACGCCAACAGACATCACCCGTCTGGGCGCGGCGCATTTCAACGTTCTCATGTATCCCGAAACCGGAGAAGCCGCCTGCCGCTGGATGCAAAAGGAACTGGGCCTGCCCTACACCAAAACCGTGCCCATCGGCGTCGGTGCCACCCGCGATTTTGTGGCCGAAGTACAATCCATCACTGGCCTGACGACCGCCCCGGATGAAAGCCGCCTGCGCCTGCCGTGGTGGTCCGCGTCCGTCGACTCGACCTACCTAACCGGCAAGCGCGTGTTTGTCTTTGGCGACGCGACGCATGTGCGAACCTCCGCTCGTATCGCGCGTGAGGAAATGGGCTTCGAGGTCGTCGGCCTTGGCTGTTACAACCGCGAGTTCGCCCGCGACATCCGTGCCTTGGGCAAGGAAATCGGTGTCGAGGCGCTGATCACCGACGATTATCTGGAAGTCGAACAGGCCATCGAGGCGCTCGCGCCCGAAATGATCCTTGGCACCCAGATGGAACGCCATATCGGAAAACGCCTCGGAATCCCCTGCGCGGTCATCTCTGCCCCGGTCCACGTTCAAGATTTCCCGGCCCGCTACTCGCCACAGATGGGGTTCGAAGGCGCGAACGTCATTTTCGACACGTGGATTCACCCGCTGGTCATGGGGCTGGAGGAACACCTCTTGGCCATGTTCCGCGAGGATTTCGAATTCCATGACGACAATGGCGCGAGCCATCACGGTGGGAAGATTGATCTCAAGTCAGTGACAGCTGAGGCCTCGGATGCCTCCGGCGGAAGTATTTCCGGCAAGAAGATTGAGACTGCGTCGGTTCCGGAAGTTCAGACTGATGGCACCATTGTCTGGATGCCAGCGGCCGAAAAAGAGCTGAAAAAGATCCCGTTTTTTGTGCGCGGCAAAGCCAAGCGCAACACCGAGAAATACGCAGAAGAGCAGGGTGTGACGCAGATCAGCGTCGACACGCTCTATGAGGCCAAGGCGCATTATGCGCGATAACCTGGATCATACCCCAGGCTACCGCATGGCCTTTATCACGCTGGACCACCGGGCGGCGGGTTCCGTCGCGCGTGCCCTGCCCGCGTTGGAGGAGGATTTTCCCGGCCTGCATGTCACCGTGCACGCAGCAGGGACATGGAATGAAGACCCTGCCGCGCTGGAAGAGGCACGCATGGCCGTCGCGCAGGCGAATATCGTGGTCGTAAACTTGCTCTTCATCGAGGATCAGGTTGAGGCGATCTACGCCGATCTTGTCGCGCGCCGTCCGCATCTGGATGCTCTCATCGGCGTGGTTGCCGATGAAAAGCTCGTCAATCTGACAAAGATGGGCGATCTGGACCTGTCCAAACCGGCCTCTGGCGCACTCAAATATCTCAAGAAACTGAAGCCGTCCTCCAAGGGCAAAACCAAGGTCAAAAGCGGCGAAGGCCAGATGCGCATCCTGCGGCGTCTGCCCAAAGTGCTTAAGTATCTGCCCGGCAAAGCGCAGGACCTGCGCGCCTATTTCCTTTCGATGCAATACTGGCTGTCGGGCTCTGACGACAATGTCCGCGAGATGGTGCGCTTCCTCGTGAACCGCTACTCTGGCAACCGCTTTGCAGCGGTTAAGGCAGAGCTGCCGCAGGACTATCCGGAGGTTGGGCTGTACCACCCGACCACGGGCATCGTGACGGACATAGCAGACCTGCCGGCAGTCGAGACACCGGTGGCGACCGTCGGTGTATTGATGCTGCGGTCCTACATTCTGTCCAACGATGCTGCGCATTATGACGCCGTCATCGACGCGCTTGAGGCCAAGGGCGTGCGCGTGATCCCGGCCTTTGCCGGTGGTCTGGATGGTCGCCCCGCGATTGATCGCTATTTCCATGGGATCGATGCAATGATCTCGCTGACGGGGTTCAGCCTTGTTGGGGGCCCTGCCTATAATGACGCCGAAGCGGCTGTTGAAGCGTTGCAAGCGCTCGACATCCCCTATCTTGCCGCGCATCCGCTGGAATTCCAGACTTTGGGTCAATGGGCCACGTCGAGCCAGGGCCTTGGTCCCGTAGAAACGACAATGCTCGTCGCCCTGCCCGAGATCGACGGTGCAACAAACCCCACCGTCTTCGCGGGCCGCCACGGCGAAAACGGCTGTCAGGGCTGCCAATACCAATGCCCTTGCGCGTCACACACCAAAGCGATGGCGCCATGCCTCGAACGCATAGACGTTCTGGCCGAAAAGGCCCTGCGCGCAGCGACCCTGCGGCGCAAGAAAAATGCCGAAAAGAACGTCGGTGTCGTGCTGTTCGGCTTTCCGCCCAATGCCGGGGCAGTCGGCACCGCCGCGTATCTTTCGGTCTTCGAAAGCCTGCACAACACGCTGCACCGGATGGCAGCCGAAGGGTATGACATCACCCCACCCGCTACGGTCGATGACCTTCGCGACGCGGTGTTAAAAGGCAATGCACAGCAATATGGGCAAGAGGCCAACGTCGCCGCCCATGTCGATGCGGACACCATCGTGCGCCAGACCCCACCGCTCAAGGTGATCGAGGATGTCTGGGGCCCTGCCCCCGGCAAAATCCAATCAGACGGACGCGGTGTCTTCGTCTTGGGTGCGCAGTTCGGCAAGGTCTTTGTCGGCGTCCAGCCCACCTTTGGCTACGAAGGCGACCCGATGCGGCTCCTGTTCGAAAAGGGCTTCGCACCAACCCACGCCTTCACGACCTTTTACCTCTGGCTGCGCAACACGTTCCGCGCGGATGTGTTCCTGCATTTCGGAATGCACGGCGCGCTGGAGTTCATGCCCGGCAAACAGGCGGGCCTTGGCGCGCGCGACTGGCCCGACCGCCTGATCGGCGAGGTGCCGAACGTGTACCTTTATGCCTCGAACAACCCGTCCGAGGCGTCGCTGGCCAAACGCCGCTCAAACGCTGTCACCATCACACATATCACGCCGCCGCTGGCGACGTCCGGTCTGTATAAAGGTCTGTCTGAGCTGAAAGACAGCCTGACCCGCTGGCGCGCGATGGAGGATGGCGCGGGGCGCGATGACCTCGCCACCCTGATCGCCGACCAAGCCGCAGCCGTCGATATGGACGGCGCGCCCGAGGACCTGTGGCTGGCGCTGCTGGAAACCGAGGATGCGCTCATCCCGGACGGCCTGCATGTCATGGGGCGTACACCGACCCCAACCGAGGTCGAAGAGCACCTGAAGGTCATGGCCGATCAATCCCCCGAAACACAGGCGCGCGTGCGCGACCTGCTGGTGGGTGACGACGAAATGGCTGGCGTCATGCGCGCGTTGGGTGGCCGTTACATCGAACCCGTTCCCGGCGGCGACCTGATCCGCAGTCCAGAGGTTCTGCCAGCAGGCCGCAACATCCATGCCTTTGACCCGTTCCGGATGCCAACCGCCTATGCCCTGCAAGAAGGCTGGAAACAGGCCGACATCTTGCTGGCCGCCCAAGACACCCTGCCCCGTTCGGTCGCAATCGTTCTTTGGGGATCAGACAATATCAAGTCGGATGGCACGCCGCTGTCTCAGGCGCTCGCGCTGATGGGCGCGAAGCCCCGGTTTGATGGCTACGGTCGCCTTTCTGGTGCCGATCTGATCCCGCTGGAAGAGCTTGGGCGTCCGCGCATCGACTGTGTGATGACACTGTCGGGCATCTTCCGCGATTTGCTGCCTTTGCAGACCAAGATGCTGGCCGAAGCTGCGTTCAAGGCCGCCACTGCCGACGAACATCCCAGCCAGAACTACCTGCGCGCCAATGCGCTGGCCTATGCCGAGAAAACCGGCTGCGATATGGAAGAGGCGGCATTGCGCGTGTTCTCAAATGCCGAAGGGGCCTATGGGTCGAACGTCAATGTTCTGGTTGACCAGAGCGGGTTCGACAACGAAGACGAACTGGCCGACGCCTATCAGGCGCGCAAATCCTTTGCCTACGGGCTGAATGGGAAACCAACCGCGCAAAAGGACCTTCTGGACGACACATTGGCGACCGTCGATGTCGCCTATCAGAACCTTGAGAGTGTCGAACTCGGCGTCACCACGGTTGATCACTACTTTGACACGCTGGGCGGCATCGCCCGCGCAGTCAAACGCGCCAAGGGTGGCGAAGATCCGGCTGTGTTCATCGGCGATGCGACCACCGGCGACGCCAAGGTGCGCACGCTCAAGGATCAGGTCGCTTTGGAGACCCGCTCCCGCAGCCTGAACCCCAAGTGGTTCGAAGGCATGCTGAAGCACGGGCACGAAGGCGTGCGCCAGATCGAGGCGCAGGTGACCAACACTTTGGGCTGGTCCGCCACGACCGGTCAGGTGGACCCGTGGGTCTATCAACGCATCAGCGAAACCTTCGTTCTGGACGAAGAGATGCGCAATCGACTGGCGGATCTGAACCCGCAGGCCAGCGTCCGCATGGCGCAACGACTGCTTGAAGCGTCTGATCGTGACTACTGGGCGCCTGACGACGCCACGCTTGAGGCGCTGCAGGATGCCGCAGACGCGCTGGAAGACAAACTGGAAGGGATCGCTGCCGAATGACCCTTCTTCACCGCAATACACGCAACGCAGCCCCGGACTTGATCCGGGGCCTCCACCCCAGCGCTAAGCAAGAGGTCCCGGATCAAGTCCAGGACTGCACAGCGCAAAGGAGCACGCCATGAGCCCTTACGACGACAAACCCGACCTGCGTCAGCCGCCCGCCCAACGCGCCAACATGCGCGAAGCGGCAGGCTTGGCCAAACGCGGCCTCGGTGCACCGCCTGTTCTGAACAAAGGCGAAGATGGCGAAGGCTCGGTTCAGGTCCATCAGGACATGTCCACCGTGATCGAAGGCGCGAAGGTGTTTTCCGTTTACGGCAAGGGCGGCATCGGCAAATCGACAACCTCGTCGAACCTGTCGGCGGCGTTTTCCAAGCTGGGCAAGCGCGTTCTGCAAATCGGCTGCGACCCAAAGCATGACAGTACCTTCACCCTGACAGGTCAGTTGCAGCCAACCGTGATCGACATCCTCAAAGAGGTCGATTTCCACGCCGAGGAACTGCGCCCTGAGGACTTTGTCACCGAAGGTTTCAACGGCGTGCAGTGTGTCGAGGCAGGCGGTCCGCCAGCGGGCACCGGCTGCGGCGGTTATGTCGTGGGCCAAACCGTGAAGCTGCTGAAACAGCACCACATGCTGGAAGACACCGATGTCGTGATTTTTGACGTGTTGGGCGATGTGGTCTGCGGTGGCTTTGCGGCCCCGCTTCAACACGCCGACCGCGCTGTCATCGTTACGGCCAACGACTTTGACTCGATCTACGCGATGAACCGCATCATCGCGGCGGTGCAGGCCAAATCGAAGAACTACTCGGTTCGTTTGGCGGGCTGTGTGGCCAACCGGTCGAAAGACACCGATGAGGTTGACCGCTTCTGCGACACCGTTGGGTTCAAGCGTATCGCGCATATGCCCGACATCGACGCCATTCGCCGCTCGCGTCTGAAGAAAAAGACCCTGTTCGAGATGGCCGACGAAGAAGACATCGTCATGGCGCGCAAGGAATACATCCGGCTTGCTGAAACGCTCTGGAACGGAACCGAGGCGATGGCCCCAGCGCCCCTGCCCGACCGTGAAATCTTTGAATTGCTTGGGTTCGATTAATGCCGTCTGACGCACAGACATACGAGTCCACGCGCAACCGCGTCGAAGACTATTTCGACCGCAGCGCCACCAAGGTGTGGGAGCAGCTGACCAGCGACGCGCCCGTGTCCAAGGTGCGCGCGACTGTACGTGCGGGCCGGGACCAAATGCGCGCGCAGATGCTGTCGCGCCTGCCAGACGATCTGCGCGGCAAGCGCATCCTTGATGCGGGCTGTGGGACTGGCGCGATGTGCGAAGCGCTGGCACTGCGCGGGGCCGATGTCGTAGGCGTCGATATCTCGCCTTCGCTGATTGAGATCGCAACGAAACGCCTGCCTGACGCGCTCAAGGATCAGGTGAAGTTTGAGGCTGGTGATATGCTGGCCCGTCGCGGACATTTCGATGCCGTGATGGCGATGGACAGCTTGATCTATTACACCCCAACCGACCTCAAATCGGCACTGGGTCAGCTGGGCACGTCGTCCAACAAGATCATCTTCACCCTCGCGCCGCGCACGCCATTTCTCATGACGTTCTGGTACGCCGGAAGACTCTTCCCCCGCAAAGACCGCAGCCCTGTGATGATCCCTCAGGACACCCGCCGTCTGTCGCGCGAGATCGCCGGATTGGCCGAGTTAGAGACAATTCAGAGCGGGTTTTATACGTCGAAGTGTTTGGAGTTGGTCTCCACACGCCCCGGGCGTGACCCGGGGCCTCGCGCCGCTGGGACCAACAGCGCTCAAACCATCGAGGTCCCGGGTCAAGCCCGGGACGTGGGAGGCGCAAAGTGACCAAGAAACCGCATCCCCTGACCCAATTCACGCTGAAGATGCTGCCCTTCACGGATGCAGTCTCCGAGGACCTGCCATTGAAGCAGCTTCTGCGCCTCAGCCTGTTTCAGGTCAGTGTCGGGATGGCAGCTGTCATGCTCTTGGGGACGCTCAACCGCGTCATGATCGTGGAACTGAACGTGCCTGCGATGATCGTTGCAGTCATGATTGCCTTGCCCGTGCTCAGTGCACCGTTCCGCGCGCTGCTGGGATTCCGGTCTGACACGTATCGTTCTGCAATTGGCTGGAAACGCCTGCCCTATCTCTGGTTCGGGTCGCTTTATCAGTTTGGCGGACTGGCCATCATGCCGATGGCTCTGGTTCTTCTAGGTGACGGACCACAGGCCATCGACGTGCCCTATGCGGGTGAGATCGGTGCAGCCGTGGCCTTCCTGATGACCGGCCTCGGAATGCACATGACGCAAACCGCCGGTCTGGCGCTTGCGGCTGACCGCGCGAGCGAAGAGACACGCCCCCGGGTCGTCGCCCTGCTCTATGTCATGTTCCTGATCGGTATGGCCGTCAGCGCCGTCATCATAGGCGCGCTTCTGCGCGACTTCAGCGAATTGCGTCTGGTTCAGGTCATCCAAGGCACCGCAGTTGTCACCATCGTCTTGAACGTCATCGCGCTCTGGAAACAGGAACGCATGGCCCCGATGAGCAAGGAAGAGCGCCAAGCGAAACGTCCAAAGTTCAAAGACGCCTGGGCCGATTTCACCAGCGGTGGCGATGCAGGTCGCCTTTTGGTCGTCGTGTTCATCGGCACGATGGCTTTCAACATGCAGGACGTGTTGCTGGAACCCTATGGCGGCGAAATCCTTGGCCTTTCTGTCTCTTCCACCACGCTGCTGACGGCTGCATGGGCCGCAGGTGCGCTGGTTGGCTTCGGCCTTGCCGCCCGCTGGCTGGCCCGTGGTCTGAACCCTTACCGCATGTGCGCGCGCGGTCTGCTTTTTGGCCTCGTTGCCTTTACCGCCGTCATCTTTGCTGCCCCATTCGAGAGCGCACAGCTGTTTTTTGCAGGGGCGACGCTGATCGGCTTTGGTGGCGGTCTTTTCTCGGTCGCCACGCTGACGGCGGCCATGACCATGCCAACCGACGGCCTTGCCGGTCGCGGTCTGGCGCTTGGTGCTTGGGGCGCGGCCCAAGCCACCGCTGCGGGGCTGTCCATCGCCCTCGGCGGTACAATCCGCGATCTCGTGTCGTCTGCTGGATCAACGGGTGCCTTCGGCCCCGTCCTGGCAGACCCCGCAACCGCATACTCGGTGGTCTACCACATCGAGATCGGCCTGATGTTCGCAACTCTCATCGCCTTGGGGCCGCTCGTGCGGTTCCGGGGTGCACCACAACACCAACAGGGGGACGGTCGGCTTGGCCTGGCCGACTTCCCCACCTGACCCACGAAAGGAACATCCCATGGTCGGAGTTGAATTCTGGGGAACAGTAGATCTCGCCAGCGTGGCCATTTGGTCATTCTGGGGCTTCTTCGCATTCCTCATTTACTACCTGCAGACGGAAAACATGCGCGAAGGCTACCCACTGGAAGCCGACGGCGGTGGCGAAGCCCCCAACCAGGGCCCCTTCCCTCTGCCATCGCCTAAGACCTTCACCCTTCCCCATGGCCGGGGCGAGGTGACTGTCCCATCGATGGAAGTCGAAGATGCACACCGCCGCGAAAACCTCGCACTGGTTCAGACCGGCACCATTCAGGGTTCGCCATTTGAGCCCACCGGCAACCCGATGGTTGACGGTGTGGGTCCGGCTTCGTGGGTGCCACGCAAAGACGTGCCAGAACTGGACGGCAAAGGTCACCCCAAGATCCAGCCGCTCTCTGCGCTGGAAAGCTTTGTAGTGTCTGCCGGTCGTGACCCTCGCGGTTTGACCGTTCAGGCTGGTGACAAAGAGCCGGTTGGGGTCGTCACTGACATGTGGGTCGACGAACCAGAACAGCTGGTGCGGTATCTTGAGATCGAACTGACCACCGAACTTGGTGGCGGCAAACGCCTGCTGCCGATCGCACTGGTCAAGATCAAGCGCGACCGCGTCTACGTCGACAGCATCTTTGAAGAGCATTTTGCGGGCATCCCGCAAACCAAGTCGCCGACGCAGGTGACGCTTCTCGAGGAAGACAAGATCTCGGCCTACATCGCCGGCGGCAAGCTTTATGCCTCTGCCGCGCGCCTTGAGCCACAGCTCTAAACACACCCCGAGGACACACCCCCAAAGGCCCGCAGCCTGAAAGAAGTACCATGGAAGATCACGACGATTTCGCATTCGAACCCATCCCCGGCCTGCCAGAGGCCTTGCCCGAGGGCGAGGAAATCCTGTGGCAGGGACGACCGAGCACGCTTGCGCTTGCGCAGCAGTCGCTCTGGTTCAATTGGGTCGTGGGCTATTTTGTGCTTCTAGTGATCTGGCGGGTGGGTGTGTCTTCAACTCAGTTCCCATTGGTCGAGGCGCTCGGCCATGGGGTCCCCTTCCTCGTGTTGGGGATGATCTGCGCGGGCGTAATCCTAGCGATTGCATGGCTGCAGGCACGCGGCGCGATGTACACCCTGACAACTCATCGCGTCGCGATGCGCATTGGCGCAGCGCTGCAAATGACCCTGAACCTGCCTTATCAGTGGATCGAGAATGCCAGCCTGGATTTACGTAAATCCGGCGTCGGCACCATCGCGCTCGAACTCAAGGGCGACAGCCACGTCAGCTACATGACCGCATGGCCCCATATCCGGCCATGGAAAATGGCCAAACCCCAACCGGCCCTGCGCTGCATTCCTGATGCAGAGAAGGTTGCCAAGATTTTGGCGGAGGCGGCTGAAACCCGCATCGCCGATGCCTCATCCATCAAAGTCGGACCCGCGCCGCAGCCCGAGGGCAGCGACACCGGTACGGCGGTCCCAGCGGAGTGAGATCTATGTCCGATTTTCAAACCACCCTCGAAGCCGAACAGCAAAAGCTGGGCAAGCGCGACAAGGAAATGATCCCGCTCGTGCTCGTTCGGGCAATGTTTGGGCTGGCGCTCTTGTCGGTCATCATCGTCGCCATCGCGCGGTTTACCGACCGCCCGCTGGTCGGCGTCGCCTCCCTGCCGCCTGTGGTGGCTGAAAAGGCGATCCTGTTCACACCGGGTCAGGATCGCGGCAGCTACATCGTGACCGATCTCGACGGCAAGACGCTGGTAACCTCGTCGGACCACCTGGCCGGATTCATCGGTGTGATGGGGCAAGTGCTCGACCGCAAGCGCATGCTGGCGGGTGTCGAAGATGGCACACCGCTGCGCGTTGTCCGCCGCGAAAATGGCCGCATCGACATCGTTGATGACGCCGCAAACTTCACCGTCGAACTGATGGGCTATGGGGCGGACAATGTTCGCGTCTTCGCCAACCTGCTCGACATCTGAATACCCACTGACCAAGAGGAGTTGGCACAATGGGACTACTGACCCGCGATAAGGAAACGGTGCCTTGCACCGTCACCATTTCCCACCGGTTCGAAGAACTCAGCGCGCATGTGCGCTTTAACGATGGCTCGGTCATCTATCCCGGCGACAGCGTGCTCGTGCACGGGTCCGAGATCATGGCGCCCTACGGCGAGATCGTGAGCGAAGACCGCACCGCCACCATCACCCGCGCCAGCGGTCTGGAGCGTCTGTGGACCCGCGCAACCGGTGACCTTGAGTTCATGGAACTCTGCGAATTTTCGTTCTCTGAGGAGATCATGGCATGAATATCCAATCCCCCAAGCCCAAGCTGAATGGCCACACCAATGGTCACGCATCCGCTGTTGCCCGCCATGGCACGAACGAGGCCGAAGACGTCAGCGCAATCGCTGCCCGTGGCGCGGTTGCCTCTGACGAAGCCGCAACCGAAGTGGCCATGCAGGACACCCTGCTGACGCCCCGCTTTTACACCACCGATTTCGACGAGATGGACGCCATCGACGTCAGCCCGGTGCGCGAAGACTGGGACAAGCTGATCGCGCAGATGGTCGCTGATCCGAACAAGACTCACTTCAAGAAAAACGAGGACTGGGACCACGTCGACTGGGACAAAATGGAGCCCAAGCTGAAGGCCGAGTTCATCGACTTTTTGATCTCAAGCTGTACGGCCGAATTTTCGGGCTGTGTCCTGTACAAGGAGATGAAGCGGCGTGGGAACAATGACGACATCACGCAGCTCTTTGCGCTGATGGCCCGCGACGAAGCCCGCCATGCGGGTTTCATCAACGACGCCCTGCGCGAGGCCGGGATCAAGGTGAACCTTGGCTTCCTGACCCAGCAAAAGAAATACACCTACTTCCGTCCGAAATTCATCTATTACGCGACCTACCTGTCCGAGAAGATCGGTTACGCGCGCTACATCACCATCTTCCGCCATCTGCAGGAAAACCCGGACAAGCGCTTCCACCCGATTTTCAAATGGTTCGAAGAGTGGTGCAACGACGAATTCAGCCATGGCGAGGCCTTCGCCCTGCTGATGAAAACCGATCCCAAGCTGACAAGCGGGATGAATGTCTGGTGGATCAAGTTCTTCCTGACAGCGGTCTATTCAACCATGTGGGTCCGCGATCACCAGCGCCCGGCCTTCCATGATGCCTTGGGTGTCGACATGGAATGGTACGGTCAGGAAGTGTTCAAGAAGACCTCTACGCTTTCCAAGCAGATCTTCCCGATCACTTTGGACATCGACCACCCCGCCTGGAAACCCGCCCTGCGCAAGATGGAGGCTGCAAGCCGTCAGGTTGCCGAGGGCAAGGCCGCTGGTGGTGTCGGCGGCACGCTGAAACGGGTCGGTGGCATGGCCAAGGCGGCGTCGGCCTTTGTCCGGCTCTATACCATTCCGTCGGTCAAGCACGACGTGCCTGTCAGCACGCGGCTGGAGCCGGTCTATTGATCCAGAGCGGTGGACATAAAGGGGGCTTTGCCCCCGTCCTTCGGACTCCCCCAGAGTATTTGGGGAAAGATGAAGGGACATGGCAGACGTGAGTGTTTTGGCGGCCCTCTTTGCGCTTTTTGCGTGGTGGTTTTCCACGGGTATCATCCTCTTGGCTGTGCGCCGGTCGGATAAATGCGGCGGCGTTGCGCCTACGCTTTGCGTGCTGTGGGGCCTGCCCTTTCTTGGATTTGGGCTGGCCGCGGCATGGGCCGCGCGCATGGATGGAACCGTTCTTGGGGTCTATCAGGGGTTCGTGTCGGCATTGGCGCTTTGGGGCTGGATCGAGCTTGCGTTCCTCACTGGCGTGATCACCGGACCCAACCGGACCCCCCTGCCCCCGCGCACGTCGCGACGGGGCGCGTTCTGGGCGGCATGGCGAACGGTCGCCTATCATGAGCTGGCGCTGCTCGCTGGGCTGACGGCCCTGATCTGGATGGCCGTTGGAGCGATCAACGCCACGGCGGCGCTGACATTCGGCACACTTTGGATCGCGCGGGTCTTGGCCAAGCTGAATCTCTTTCTCGGAGTGCCCGGTATCAACCTCGAAGCCATCCCAAGCCGCCTGTCCCATATCCCCAGCTATTTCCGCCAGGATGAGCCGTCATGGCTCTTTCCGATCTCGGTCCTGCTGCTTGGCGGCGGTACGGCGTTTTGGATCGCCCAACTGGGGGCTGGCACGCCCGAACAATCCGTCACGGCGGCTCTTCTGGCGGCTCTGACCGGGCTTGCCCTGATCGAACACTGGATGATGCTTCT
>NZ_VCDK01000008.1 GCF_007995215.1 Shimia ponticola | reverse complement strand
TCCGAATTCATCGCCTTGTTGCAAGAGGTGTCGGCCTACGCGTCAAGCGCTTTGATCGCCAAAAGCGGTCCCAACACGATGTTCGAGGCCATCAGCCTAGGCATGCCGATGATCCTGTTTCGATCAGGACTGCCGCAAGAGGAATGGGTCGGGACATACATTCAGGACAACCTTGTCGGCCTATATGCAGAGGCTCTTTCGGACGTCGCTCAAAGCGTGAAAAAGCTGCATGACCCGCATATTCAACGCGAAATCAAGGCGCGACAGAAGGG
Organism: Shimia ponticola; assembly: GCF_007995215.1. Taxonomy (GTDB): domain Bacteria; phylum Pseudomonadota; class Alphaproteobacteria; order Rhodobacterales; family Rhodobacteraceae; genus Shimia_B; species Shimia_B ponticola. Next base: position 75,732 of record NZ_VCDK01000008.1, on the reverse strand, counting down.
TATCAGGTCATCCCTTTCGACGTTGGCAAAGGGGCGTCTGAGGTGCCTGGGCGATGCATTTGGTCACGCACTCTCAGAGAACATCGCCCTATGACATCGGTACACGCGGAAAAGGACGTCGCCGAATGGCGGGCGGTGGCAGACCATGTTCAAGAACGGGTCGAGACGCTGTTGATCGATGCGGGCCTGTCCCAGCAGATCATAACATATGCGCGCGGGTTGGGCGGCTATCACCGCGTGCCGCATTGTTGTGCGGCCTGGATCAAAGACCCCGAGACGCGGATCAGAGTCGGTTCGAACTTCTGTATTCATATGATCGGTCTGAAATTCCTCGACGACATCATCGATGATGATGCACCGGTCCAGTCACGGGAACTGGTGTTCGGAAGCGCGATTTGTGACTTTGCCACGCAGGAATTGCTAACTGTGTCGCCGCTCAGCAATCCGTTGGCAGATTTTGAAAAACAGTGGATTCCCATCTGGAAAACCGTGTTGGCGGAACCGGTGAACCCCGCGCAAAACCTTGTTGAATGGGAACAGTTGGCCCGGCGCAAGGCGGGCAACTGGCTGTCCCGCTACACCGATGTCACAGCCAATTTGCTGTGCGATGCACAGCTCAAACCTGTTTTGCATCGCATCTTTGAGTCCTTCGGCGTCATCTACCAAATCTCTGATGATCTGCGGGATTTCCAAGCCGGAACAGATGATGATGCCAATCTGGTCGTGCTGATTGATGGCTCTGCACAGAAGGCACAAGAGGCGCTTGCGCTTCTTGAAGACTACGTCGCCACATTCCGCTTGGGAATGAAGACCCATCCGCCTGCATTGGATTTTGCATGGCGCGTCGAAAGGGTGATCGAGACTGCTGAAGAGGCGCTCAGAGGGATGGTTGATGCCGCGACCCATAGGCCGACAGCCCCCGCCTACAGCGCGACCGACCTGCCGGCGGCGGGATCGGGGCTTTAGGACGTCAGAACGCGGATCGGCCTCGCCATGAGAATTGCTGCCATTGAAAAGATGACTTGCCCCGCTTGCGGCACTGGCTTTGCGGTGAAGCCTGTCGAGACGGATGCCGATGCCTTGAAATGGGGTTTGCTTGGCTGCGATTGCTTTGACTATCCGGTCATTGATGGTGTTGCACTGCTGTCCCTGTCCAAAGGGTACGGAGGGGCCGAAGAGCGGTTTCAACCGTATCAGGCCCTTCTGTCAGCCGGGGTTCACTATCTGGAACGTCGGGATGTCGGTGGCCTAAAGCGTTGGGTTCGTCGCCATATTCCGGTGCTTGCAAATCTGATCGATCGCTCTGACAGCCAGTCTTATTACGACTTCATCAAAGCGCATATGCGAGACATCGAGCTTGCCTTTGCGCGAACCCTCTCGGAAGACGGCCGATATGGTTTGATTGGCTGGACGCCATCGACTGCCAAGGGATTGCCGTTACCTGCGGCGCTCGCCAATTTTCCCAACACCTATGTCGCGACGCTTTTGTTCGGGATGTTTCATCGTTTTCTGCGCAAGCCAGAAGACTATTGGTATGTGTCTCGCTGGATGGATGGCCGCCTTTCTCAGACCAAGGCCGGGCTTTCCGGTTGGCCAATGCGCAACCGATCCGTCCTTTCACTGGCTTGCGGACACGGCATCGCCGAGGCGTTGTTTCTGCACCTGGACCCTGCGACCGAAATCCTTTCGATGGATGGCCAGATCATGAATGTCTGGATCACCAAGAGTTTTGTAAATCCAGCTGGCGACTACGCGGTCTATGATCTGACCGCGCCCCTGCCGTTTGAGGACGGGGCGTTTGACGTCGCTTTCTGTTCGACGTCGTTTCAGGAAATCCCCCAACACGCCCTTTTCTCACGCGAAAAGATCAGGGTCACCAAGGCCGAGGGTCTGGCCTATTTCGACTTTGCATGGTGGCCCGCCAACCGTGTGAATCCGCTTCGGGCCTATCGTTACTGCCAGAACATGGTCGACACGCCCGAAAGCGTTGGCAGGATCATTTCCACGGAAGCTTTGCGGTTAGGCAGGCAGACCTTTGCACATGGTGTGCCGGCGGACATCGCCAATGACACAGTTTGGGCCCCCAGTTGGGCTGATATTACTGACGATCCCGGCGATGCCTGCGGCCCTGATGTTCCTGGGGCAAGCTTTGCGGTGTCCCGTCAGCCGCCATCGTCCTGTGAATTTCAGAACACTCTCAATCAGGTCTATTGGCACCCGTCCGCGCAAGGGCAGGGCGCACCCCCCAAAAGCGGTGAAGATCTGCAATTGATGCTTCAATCCAAAGAAGCGCTGATCTTACCGGCCAAATTCAAGGATGGTGCAATGAAAATTGCCACCGCCAACAGGGCCCGCATGCAAGAAGAAGCTGACTTATGAACACCACCAAGACAGACGTTTTGATCATCGGCGCCGGTGTTTCCGGCCTTGCAGCGGCAAGCCAAATTGAAGGCTCTGCCAAGATCGTGCTTGAGGCTTCGGACCGAGTTGGCGGTCGTGTCATGACCACCGATATTGATGGTATGCCATTCGAGCTGGGCGCAACCATTGGATACGCGACCGAAGGTTTGCCGGAGTTTCTGGAACCGTCGCCTTTTGTCCGCGCGGATGGCGCGGTTGGGCTTCTTTCAAAGGGCGCCAAGGCGTTTCATGAGACGCCGCTTGAAAGTTTGCGTGCGCTTTTGCAAGAGCGTCCCGATGCGGAATTGGATCGGGTGGTCGCAGCGGCGACCACAGCTGAGGCGAAAGAGTTGCGTCAAGCGATCCTTGATCTGTCTGATCCGGTGTCCCGGCAAACGGTGAATGATCTCTTTTCCTCCATGCATCCGGGAGAGTTGGAGGCTTACAGTCCCAGAGTGGTTTTGGACGCGTTCCATCGGTTTTACCCGTCCTATCATGAAGGCGGAAATGGCGAACTGACCGCGCAGATGGTCGCGCGCTGCGATGTCTTAATCAACCACCGGGCCGAAAGCTTGACGCGTCAGGGCGACGGATGGTCTGTGATGGTTGTCGGCCCGGACGGCCCGGCCGAGTTTAGATGCGAAAGGCTGGTTCTGGCGACGGACGCCAATACTGCCGCCGCATTGCTGAGTCCGATATTCCCCGAGCTTTCCAGTGCCTTGGCAACGGTAACCTATGGTCCTTTCAGCGTTGTCGGATTTGGTTTCAAAGAGCCCAAGATGCCCGGCGTAAGCTATGCCTATACGCCAGAGCTTCGACCAAGCGCTGTAGGGCAACGCATCGGAAAAAACGGCACGCCTGCCCATGTCGGGTTTTTGTTCAGCGGAGCAAAGGCAAAATGGATTCAAGGTGTGGATGAGCAAACCGCGCGTGAGGTGTGCCTTGAGGCGCTCAGCCTTGTCGCCGGAACAACGGTGCATGATTCCGAGATAACTTCGAGCGCTATTCAGCACTGGCCGCTTGGTGGCACAGTTTTGTCCAACAGCCTCTTTCTTGCGAATTGGCCGTCACAGGCATTTGCGCAAGCCGGGCTATACCTCGCCGGTGACTACTGTGCGCCCATGGGCTATGGGATTGCTTCGGCCATGAAAGCGGGAACCGCAGCGGCAAAAGCCGTCAATGCGGACCTTGGCTAGAGCGGTTCACAAAGAGATTTCTTCAAGCGTGAACTGGGTGTCATGCGGCAGGGGGTGCCGCCACTTGGGATTGTCCGGATCACGGCGGCGCGCTTTGTGGCGCATCATCATTTCCCTGCCATAGGTTTCGCGGACCGACGACCCGAACCCGGTGTCTGACGCATTCGTCAAAGACTTTGGATGCTCTCTGTACCGAAAAAGCCGTTTTTTTGTGTTTCCCATGCGGTATTCATGGGCTGCACGGAGCAAGAAATCAGTGTCTGCGCCGACGCGCGTGTTGCCATCAAATGACCCGATGTCTTCGAAAACGCTTCTGCGCACCATCATGGTTGGATGGTGCAGAACAAATGTTTTTCCAAGCCGCGCCCAGAAACTGGCGCTGAACGGCATACGCTTTTGCCCAATGACGGTGCCTGCGGGATCAATCACGCGATACGACGTGCCCATAATATCAAGGTTACGCCGGATCATGACGCGCCTTTGCTCGCCAAACCTGTTGGGTTCCGAGATGTCGTCAGCATCGTGAAAGCCGATAAAGGGGCTTTTGATGTGGTCGATGCACAGTCGCTTTAGGCGGTAGGTGCCAACATTCCGGTCCGCGCGAAACACCCTGAGCTTCGGCTCATGTTTCCATGGTTTCAGCGTCTCAAGCCATGCCGTGTTCCTGCTGGCGTCATCCAGCACCCAGAGTTCGATGTCCCGAAAATTCTGCTCCAGAACCGATTGAACCGCCAACGGGAGATATGCCTCGCCCTCATAGTGGGGAAGCAGGACCGTGATTTCCGCCGGGGGTCGGTCTGACGTTTGCAGGATCAGATCGGGATTGATTTGCGGCGTGTCGAAAGACGTGGAGATATTCACGCGGCGCGGCCTCCGGGGTTAAATCAGGGGCATCTGACCGGGGTTCATCAGGCTGTCATTATCTTGCCGTGCCAAAATCTCGCGCGCGGTGCTCAGATCATCATCGGCGATGATTTCGGCGTCGGGTTCATGCCAACCTGAAAGATACGGGCGTCCGCCAAATCCTAGGCACGTCTCTAGAAGCTCGTGCAATGTGTGCCGACAGTGTTGGACGGCAGCGTCGTCTTCGATGTGGGGTTCAAGGTAGACCCCGACGCCATATAGGATTCCGTCATTCTTGACGCGGGTCGTGGAGAGAAGCTGCGGCGATGGCGCTTGCGCCTTGGTTTGCATCGCCAAGATACGCGTGCGGGGCCGCCATGCGACAGCACCCGGATGTGCAAAAGCCATTTGATGAGTTGATTTCAGCATCTGAGCCAGATGCTCTTCGGCGACAACATAGTCGGCCCAAATATAGGCTGTCTTGGGCTTAAAGGCTCGTTCCTGCATCGTCACGAACCAGTCCGCGTAGGGCATGGAAACGTCGCGCCAATCGCGTGCGCCGAGGTCCGGCCCAAGCAATGCTGGAGAAGTTGAGGCCGAGGGTTCGCATGGCTGACCAATGACGACCTTGAAACCGTTCAGGTCGATTTGACCCATCATCATCTCAAACCTGCCCGACGCGGCGGACGCCACGGCTTGCAAATCCTGTGTCAGCGCCTCGACGGATGGCGGGCGCAGAGTGAACTGAGCGAGGTGGGGCGCAAGGGGTTGTGTGGACATTTCAACCGCGGTGATGAACCCGAGCCGACCAGAAGCACAGGTTGCGACTCCCCAAAGGTCATGGTCAGCCGGGCCAAGTCGTCGAACGCTTGCCGATCCGTCGATCAGTTCAATGGCTGTGACGTTATCGACCTGACTACCTTGGGAGTATGAGCTGCACCCAAAACCGCCAAAGGCCATGGTGCCCGCCACGGTCACATCTGGCCAATTGGTCAACACGGGACACCGACGCCCATGTCGGTTGAGCCGACGTTCAAGTTCGGTCCATGTGAACCCGCCACTGACCAAGACGCTGTGATCTTCGCGCAGGTCGAACCGGCTTTTGTCAGCGTTCAGGATCAAAACGCCTCCGTCCGAGATGCAGTGATCCCCGAACGAATGGCCGGCCCCACGAAAATTCACCGGCTGTTTGGCATCAAGAGCCGCCTTGATGCAGGCCTGTGCCTCTGCCGCGTTAAAGACCGTCTTCACCGAGGCAGGGGTCTGCGAAATCAGCCCGGAAAAACTCTCAGACGGGCCAAGACTTCCGGGGCCCCCACTTTTGTCTAGCACGTTGTGAGCCCTCCAATGACCCAGATGGAAGCCTTAACCACCATCGGGATGTCCGTATCTGCTGTAGCCGCTCCACGAGACACGGCGCATGGGGCGACGCAGCAGCCCGCGGATCACAAAGCCCGTTCCGGCGGCGATGTAGAAAGAAAAGACCAAGCCAGACAGAAATCTGTTCGCGATGGGCACCGAGCCGAGGCCGGGCTGTTGCGGCGTCTTCATCAGCCCATGGAACAGAACTTCTTCTGCGAAGCGCGCCGAATGCTCCTGATTGAAATCAGACAGCAATATTGCGTTCTCGTGGATTGTGCGCCGGATCCTTGGAATGATCTCCCAAACTGGGCCGCCCACCGTGTGTTCACACAATGCGGTTTCGACAACGGCCTGACGCATGAGCGCATCTGGCATATCAGGCTCAAAAAACTTTAGGCTGAGATACCCGTCTTCGCCGATGTACCGTTCGGGGATGCCTTCGCGGATCGCATCAAAGCGGCACAGGATCGCACATCCGTGCGGCAGACGACGGCCCGTTTTGTGCGACTGTCTCTTGGTTTTAAGAAAGAACTTTGCAGCCCACTGGGTGTTCGGGCGGGGCACTTTGTACGCGCCGACTGTGATCAGCTCGGGATTGGCATCAAGGTGCCGCACCAGGTTCTCGAGGCAAGACGGGCCGAGGCTGACATCATCGTCGACCCAGCCCAGGTCGCCGTTGAATGCCGTGTGCGCCAGGGACCGAGTGACCTGATTCAGCGCGTTGACCTTTCCATGAAGATCAATGACCGCAATTAAAAGGTAGGGCCTTAACGCCTTTGGGATGCCCTCAACGATTGCTGCGACGTGGCGCGACGCGGCATCGGCATCATGCGCGCCGTGTTGAAACGCCAAAACAACTTTTCCGTCTGGCAATCCCTGGCCTTCACCCGCCGGCAACAGTTGCTCAAGCACCTGAGCCGTCGCTTGCCCATGTTGCTTGGCTGGGCATCTTTCCAGATACGAAGTCAGAATGAAAACCTGACTGGCAGCGGCCAAGCTGTCGGGACAGTTCTTAGGTATGGTTTGGCCGTTTCCATCAACCCACCTGATCGTGGAGTGCGGAACCGGCATCGGTTCAAACCCTCGTCTCGTGGCAAAGCTCAGGAAATTGACGAGTGCGCGGCAGGCTGTCCGTGACCGTGTCATCTAGACACCCGGATAATCGCATTTTGCGCACAGGCCGGTGCGTTTCCGTTCCAAAAGCTCTTTGCGTTTGTTCACAATGGTTGAACCGGTCCAGATTTCCTCCAACGTGCTGACGCTGGCGTCGCCCATGATCTCTTCCAATGTCCAATCCTGACAGCACAAGGCGGCTTGGCCATTGTAGGCAATGTAGAGTTGGTTGAACGGCCTGTTGCAAAACGCATCAAGCTTTTTGGGTTTTGCCGAGGGCAGATTTCCAGCGCGGTTCGACAAGCCCTTGTCCGATCCGCGGTTGGCGATGACGATGTCGAACTCCTTCGCGAACTCCTCAATCCGAGAGCCGACCTCGCCATCTGTGTAATCGTTGACTACAATTTTGGCGTGTGGTGCCAGTTTCTGAGCCGCTTCGTATGTCAGCAGCGATCCGTTCGTCTGGATGACAACCTTGCCCTTGGTCTGTTCGTCTGCCGTTTTCGCAAAGTCGAAAATGCGTTTGTCCAAGAGGGGCTCATTGCGAAGGTATAGGCGAATCTCTCCTTCGAACTCTCTGAGTTGGTCGATGAGGCTCTCAAACAGTCGATCTGTCATTCGACCCTTGGGCATCTCAATTTGGTTAGTCGGACAAAAAGAGCACTTATAGTTGCAGAAGGCCAAGGTCTCGATCTGGATCGCCTTGAGAGCAGGATTATTCACTGATCCTGCATAGCTCTTGCGCGCAATATTCGACAAGGCGACGGCACCAGCCTGGAAGCCAGCGATGCGAAAGCCAAGGCTGGCTACGTCTAGAACCCCTTTGGACTGGAACCTCGTCGCGACATACGGGAGCACTCGGCTGATCATGATGGAATGACTCTGATAGGGACAATAAAAAAACTTGGCTAAGTTCAATTTCAATCTATATCTCTTGCCATTTTTCTTTCAAACGTTTTATTTTTCTCAAGCTGGGGTTGTGCGTCGATTTGTCTGAAGAGGAATTTTGTTTTGAATACGCGTTCTTCTATCGTCGGCGAAGTGACGCCCATTTCAGCACATCCTGACCAATTTCTCTTTGTCATTGGCGCGATGAAGAGCGGCACGACAAGTGTGTTTCGCCTTCTATCGAATCATCCGCAGGTCTGCCGACCTGCTGAGAAAGAGCCTGATTTCTTCTCCGACAATGATGTTTGGGCAAACGGATTCGACGCTTACTACAACCTATGGGAGTGGTTGCCCGGAAAGCATGTCGTCGCGCTGGAGGCGTCCACATCTTACGCCAAGTTTCCGATGCTGCCCCATGTTCCAGACCGAATGAGCACGCTGAGCGGCGCGAGGATGAAGTTCGTGTACATCGTTCGAAACCCGATTGAGCGTATCGAGTCGCACGCGCGTCATGCGCTCTACGAAGGATGGTTCAACGGTCTGAACCTGAGCAATGACGGAACGAGTTCTCTGATCGAGTGCACAAAATACGCGCAACAGATCGATCAGTATGTTCAGCGGTTTCCCGCAGAAGACTTGCTGATCCTGACCAATGACGAGTTGAGGTCGGATCCAAGAGGCGCGGTGTTGAAAATCTGCGAGCACGCGGGGCTCGATCCGAAAATGCTGCCGGAGGCTGATCTCGAAAAGGCAAACGACGGCGGGCAATACAGCCGTGCGAGGTGGAGCAACACTTTTGCCCAAAGCAAGGCGCCAGTCTCAATGGCGATCAAGTATGTGCTCAAGCTTGTCGTGGGTCTCGAACGTTTGCGACGGTGGCATAACTCAGACGCTTTGCGGGTCACAGGCCCACGGTACCAACTGGACGAAACGGAACGCGCAGAGGTGATGGAGATCCTGACGCCCGACCTTCGACGGCTCCGCGACACTTATGGCGTTGATATCAAGGGTCTGTGGGGCATAGACGTTTAGACTGCGTCCTGTTCTCCTCATCATTCGAGGCCGTTCAACGCTAAGGACGTTTTGGCTATGCGGCTGTAATGGTCGCCTCGCATAATCCGTCTTATGTTGAGTCGAGGCTCTTGCTAGGCTGTGTCGGAAAGACCGAAGAAAGCGTTTTTGGTCAGACGGTTACGACCACAACGGCTCACTCCCCAGCCCAACGAATCGAGCGGATGCGAGCGTGCCATATTCCGCCGATTACGCTGGGTAAGGAATCCCGCCTTGATTTTTTTAAGACGACTCACAACACTGTTTCACAACTTAAGACTGTATTGATCATCTGATTTTTCCGGCGGACCCTTCGGGAATTTTACCCGAGCTTACTGCCCCGACCAGATCTGTTTTGTACCGCCGCGTCATGGCTTTGGCGCGGGCAGAAGACCTTTTGCCTTCGGTCTGCCCTGTTGGTGGACCGCCCAGATATTTGAAGGGAGAGAATTCCATGTATCAACACCCCGGCGTCTATGTAGAACACGTCCCCTCGGGCGCGCTTGCAATCGAGGCGGCTTCGACCTCGGTCACGGCTTTTGTCGGTCCGGTCGGTCGCGGCAGCGCGGCCACCGTCAAGCCGATTTTCATCACCTCTGTTGGTCAATATGCATCCGCGTTCGGCCCCCTCGGCGGTGGTGCTGGCGGCATTTACAACCAAGGCGATCAGGTCGATGTGATGGGCCATGCCATCAACGCCTATTTCGCCAATGGCGGCACCAAGGCGTATATCGTCCCGTTGGATACCTCTGATGAGGTCGCAGCCACCATCGAAGCCAAGGTCAAAGTTGATGGCGATACCTATGACGTCAGCGCGACGGCCAAATCGCCGGGAACCTGGGGCAATGACCTGAAGGTCAAAGTCGAGGCTGGCGCTGCGGCACCCGAAGTGACCATCAGCGTTCTCTACAAGGACAAAACGGTAGAGACCTACACCAACCTGACGCTTGCTCCGGACGAAGCAAATTCCGCAGCCGATGTTGTCACGGCAGAATCTGGCCTGGTGACACTTGAGGCCGCCAAAAAGGTGTCTGGCGGGACGCTTCCGGCGACGCTGACGCTTGCCACGGGTAAAAACAGCACCAAGCTGACCAATGTCGAATACGGCTTGGCCTTTGATGTGCTCAAGGACTACCGCGACATCTCGATCATTTGCCTGCCGGGTCTGACATGGAACGCCAACCAGACGACCTATCAAAAGGCCATCGCCCATGCTGAGTTCATGAAGAACCGCATGGTCATCGTCGATCCGAACGACACCGACCTGAAAACGGCCACGGATGTGAACGCTTTGGGTCTGACGACCTCGCCTTTCGCGGCGACCTATCATCCGCATCTGACGGTGCTGAACCCCTATCACAATGAATCTGCCGCTAGCCTGCCCAAGACCTTTGACCTGGGGCCTGGCGCGTTCGCGGCAGGGCTTTGGGGGCGGATCGACAGCACGCGTGGTGTGTGGAAGGCTCCCGGCGGGCTTGAGGCCACTGTGCGTGGCACGCTTGGTCCCAAGCGCCTGATCGGTAACGCCATTCAGGACAACCTGAACCCCGAAGGCGTCAACTGCATCCGGTCAATCGTGGGGCCAAACGTGGTCTGGGGCGCGCGGACACGGGCGACCAAGACCAAGCCCGAATTCCGCTACATCTCGGTTCGTCGCACACAGAACATGATCGGCGAAAGCCTCTATCGGGCCTTGCAAGCGGTCGTGTTCGAACCCAACGACCACAAGCTCTGGTCCGCACTGCGTGGCGGCGTGGGCGATTTCATGGACGGTCTCCACCGCGCTGGCGCGTTTCAGGGGGCCAAGGCATCGGATGCCTATTTCGTCCAGTGTGGGCTTGGGTCGACCATGACTCAAGGCGACATTGATGCCGGCATTGTCCGCGTCTCGGTCGGGTTTGCACCGCTGAAACCTGCAGAATTTGTCGTCGTCCAGATTTCCCAGAAAGTCGGCCAAGCCGCGTAATCGCGGCCTGACCTTTTTCGAACAGCATTTGACAAAAGGAGGCCGTGGTTATGCCAGCGCCTACATTCCCTGCGAACGCACATCGCTATGATCCCTACCGTACCTTCAAGTTTCAGGTCGTCATCGACGGCAAGACCGTTGCTGGTCTGTCCAAGATGGGCGCTTTGAAAAAGACCACCGAGGTCGTGAATTGGCGTGCCGCCGGTGACCCCAGCTATCAACGCGCGATGCCCGGCGGGACCAAGTTTGAAAACGTGGCCCTGGAGCACGGGCTGTCCCATGACCCGATCTTTGAAGAATGGGCCAACTCGGTGAACAACGTGGCCGATGGTGACGCGGGCATGAGTCTGCTGAACTATCGCCGGAGCGTGACAATCAACGTCCTTAACCTGCAGGGCATCCCCGCGATTTCGTATCAGCTTCGCCGCGCGTGGGTGACCGAGTTTCAGGCCCTGCCAGAGTTCGACGCCAACAACATGAACACCGTTGGCATTCAGTCGATCACGCTGGCCTACGAAGGCTTCACCCGCGATGTCGCCGTGGCCGAGCCTGCGGAGACCTGATCACAATGTCAGACCGCGCGCCTCATACACTGGCTGTGGCCTATCCCTCTGCTGTGCCGCGTCGCATGACCGGAATGGTCGAGTTGGATCTCGCTGAAGCAGCCCATAGCCGCCTGCCCCGCCCGTCCAAAGTGTCGGCGGTGCTGGAAGCCATGTTCGCCGAAGTGGGCGGCGTGGCCATGCGCGCGGGTCTGACAGATGTGCTTGCCACCGGCGCGCGGGCGTGGCTTTTGCTTCGTACCGCGCGGGTGTTCTTCGGCAATCAAGGCTGGTTCACCGCGCCATGCGGGGTGTGCCAACAGCCGTTCGATTTGTCGGTCGATCTGGCGTCTGTGCCAAAGAGCGCGCCGGGAGCAGCCTTTCCGGTCATCACGGTCAAGACGTCCTTGGGGCCACGCAGGTTTGAGGTGCCGAATGGCCGCACAGAAGCGGCCTTGGCGCAGCAGGCCGATCTGCGTGTTTTGGCCGCCGTCACCGGGTTAGCCCCTGACGCGGGATCAGAGGCAGATCAATTCACCTCGGAAGACCTGATCGCAATCGAGACGGCTCTCGACGATGCCACGCCGGACGTGGCCGAGGAAATCACCTCCTCCTGCCCCGCCTGTGGAGGCGACTTGGCGCTGCGGCTTGACCCGCTTGATTTTGCCTTTCCCAAGCCGGAACGCATCGACCGCGACGTTTATCTCTTGGCCAGAACCTACGGTTGGGACGAACCCACGATCCTTGCCATGCCGACCTCCCGCCGTCGCCGCCATGCGCAGATGATCGCAAGCACAGGGGGGCCAAAACGATGAGCTTGCTCAATCGCCTTGCCGCTCGCGCCGGACGCCCCGCAGCCCATGTCGTGAGCCTGCGTCCCAAGGCCATGACCGCGCCGATTGCCCGCATGGCCGAAGAGGAAAACGCCCAACCTTTGGCCCGCATGGAAGACGAAGAGGCTCAGACCGTTCGCCGCGCGGAGGACGAAGACGCGCAACCCCTCGCCCGCATGGAGGAGGACGAGGCGCAACCTCTGGCCCGGATGGAAGAGGAAGACGCTGCCCCCCTGCGCCGCACCGAGGAGGACGAGGCTCAGCCTTTGGCCCGTATGGAGGAAGACGAAGCTCAAACCCTGCGCCGTGCCGAAGAGGAAGAGGCGCAGCCCTTGTCCCGCATGGAAGACGAAGACGCCGCGCCCTTACGGCGCGCTGAAGAGGAAGAAGCCCAACCTCTTGCCCGAATGGAAGAGGAGGAGGAGGCGCAAGCCTTGCAGCGGACCGAGGAGGACGAGGCCCAACCGCTGTCCCGCATGGAAGAAGAGGAGGCGGCCCCCCTGCGTCGCGCCGAAGAAGAGGAAGCTCAAACCTTGCGCCGGATGGAAGAAGACGAGGCGCAAGCCATCGCCCGCATGGAGGAGGATGAAGCACAGCCTTTGTCCCGCATGGAGGAAGAAGACGCCGCCCCGCTTGCGCGAATGGAGCAGCCCGAAGGCGACGCGCTGACAGCGGAAAATTCAACGATGCCGGATGCCATGTCTGGCTTGCCGGACGAGATTGGCGCAGCCGATGCCATGACATTGCGTCGCGACGCGAGCCCCGCCCTTGCCAGGGTGGACGCCTCAGGCGCCGTTGGGGCCGAACCCGCTTCATTGGGCGGCGAAACCGGCCTCTACGAAGCGGATGGAGCGGCTTTTGGACCTGATGGAATTGCAACAGAGACCCCGACAGAGCCTGCGTCTGCACCCGCCATTCCTGGGCAAGGAATGCCAACAGGGCCTGCCAAAGTGCAGATCGACCAAATCGACGTGACCGTTCTGGAACCCGCAACACAAGCTGGCCCGCCGGGTCGTGATCTGGCGCAGGACTTTTCGAACTTTGCCCGCCGCCGCTTTCTTGGGGGGCTTTGATCCATGGCCGTGAACCATTCTTCCCTCAGCACAGCGATCAAGGGATTTGCCGATTACCTGGCCCGCTCGGTTCCCAACGGGATCACGGTCAGCGTGGACACGCCCCAAAAGGCGGAAACCATCGCCAAGGACCTGCCAAACCTCGATACGGTCAACATCTTTGTCTACCGCATCGCGCCGTCCGGGTTTCACGCTGACACCACCGCAAATGAGCCCACCTATGTGCGGGTCTCGGTGCTGATTACGGCCTTTCCACGCAAGGACGCCGAAAAGGACACGGACCTACGGGTGTTGGGCCACGCGATGGCGGTTCTGCAATCGACGCCGGAAATTCCAGACATCTTTCCCGCTGATCCCCCTGATCCAAACCTTGATCCGGAAACCACATACTACCGGCTTCAGGCGGCGCTTCAGGCCCCGACCATGGAAGAGCTGAACCACATCTGGACCACTCAAGGCGGCGAGTTGGCCTATCGGCTGTCCGCAGCTTATGAGCTGTCCCTGATCCCGATCGAGCCGTTGTCCTACGTTGCACCGCCAGCGCCTGTGTCGGCGGCAATCCTTGATCTGTCACCAAACGCAACGCCGTCGCTCAGTGACGATCCAATCAGCATCCCGCCATCTGATGCCGCGTTGAACTGGGTGCCGACGATGATGTTCCTTGGCGATGATGGACTGACGAACACGATCACCGTGCCTGCGGGGACAGAAACCGTGGGTCCATTGCTCTCTGGCCTGATCAAAGCGCGGGTCGAGGTCGTCTTTGACTGGACCCGCCATGACGGCACGACGGACGAACAAAGCGCATTCCGCCGTGTGAAGTCCTCGTTCTTTGACGGAGCCAATGCGCAGGTGAATGTGCCTCTGGGCCCCACGACCGCGGGCGACGTGGCGCAAATCCACGCCCGACATCCAAGCGATCCATCACTTTCCGGAAACCGTCTGACCATCATGGTGGAGGATCAGCCATGAACATGGCCACCGAAGACCGCGCCGTGACACAGGCGATGCTGGCAACCGAATGGGCGCGCATTGATCAGATGTTGGCACTGGCTGAGGCTGTGCGCACGGGGCAGCAGATGCCCGACAGCTTTGCCGATCAATTCGAGACGCTCGCCGATGCATCAGACGAAGCCCGGACATCAGGGTCGTGGGCCGGTCTCATGGGGCCGTTCAGCAGCGAGGATCTGAACGGGATCACACGGCTGGACCTTGATCTCATGGCACTTGCTTTGGCTCCTGTGGCGTGGCCGGCCATGGGACCGCGTATCCAATCCCTGCAGCCACAGGCCGCCAGCCCGTGGCCTGGGATAGCCCTGATCCAAGAGCTTTTGATGCTGAGCGACGCGGGCGATGTCAGCCTGTTGTTTCAACGCCTCGTGTCGACGGCTCCGATTGTCCGGCTGGGTCTGATCCGGGTCGAGGGGGCAACCCCATCCCAGATCATCCGCCCGACCCCCCTGCTTATCCGTGCGGTGCTCGGCCGTGATCCGGAACTGGCCCCGCCGTCGGGAGCACATCTGAGCGAGGCGTCGGGCGATTGGGACGACCTTGTTCTCCCCGCCGCCACCCTGCGCCGTCTAACGGATTTCACGGCATGGATTCACAGGTCTGAGCAAATCAAACGCGATTGGGATGCGCGCCGCGTCTTTGGGCCGCTGGCACTGTTTTCCGGGCCGTCGGGAACGGGAAAGAGCTTTGCCGCCGCCGTTCTGGCGCAGGATTTGACCCGCCGCACGGGCGAGCCGTGGTCGCTGTTCTCGCTCGATCTCGGTCGGATCATGTCGAAATACGTGGGCGAGACCGAGGCAAACCTGAACGCGCTGCTTGATGCCATCGAAGGCCGCCGCGCGATCCTGCAAATCGACGAGGCCGACGGCCTCTTGGGCAAACGCGGTGACGTGTCCGACGCACGCGATCGTTATGCGAACCTTGAGGTCTCGCACATGTTGGCCCGATTTGAACGGCACAGTGGTCCAGTGATCCTGACCACCAACCTGCGGTCCAATGTCGATGCCGCGTTTTTGCGCCGGTTCCAGATTGTCGTCGATTTCCCGACGCCCGATGCGGCGTCGCGCGCGCGGCTTTGGGATGTCCTCCTGCCCAAAGCTGCGCCGCGCTCGGATCGGCTCGACTTGGTGCAACTGGGCGACGCCGTTGGCCTGCCCGGCGGCGCAATTTCGAACGCGGCGACTTATGCCGCCGTGCTGGCGGCAGAGGCCGAGGACGCCATCGACTGGCCCCACATCGCCCGCGCAGTCTGGGCCGAGCTGGACAAAGACAGCCGTCAGGTCCGCCGGGCCGAAATCGGGTTCCTCGCTGAGTTTCTGGATGCGGAGGACGGGTCATGAGGATCAAGCGTCTGAAACTGACCTTGCCTGCCCATCTGGCCAACACAGCGGGCCACGACGCCCGCGCCATTGGCGAAGCCATTGCACAAGAGATCGCCAAAGGCGGCACGCCGCCAACGCAGATCACCGCAAAAGGCCAGACCGGTGCGCAGATTGCGCAATCCGTGACCATGCAAATGCCGCGCAAGGGAGGGACCTATGGCCGTTGAGACCAAAGGCATGCTCTTTGAATACGGGCTGACGATCCCGCCGCTTGCGCTGCAATTCGCGTTCAACCCGCAGGACATTTCGCGCACGCGCACCGTGTCCGTCAAAACTGGTAACGCGCCGGGCGCACGGGGTGGGTATGACTTTGTCTCGCCTCTCGAAACCGCGCGCGTGGCGCAAGGCGTCGAAATGCAGGCCGAAAGCTTTTCGGTCACGATCATGCTTGATGCCACCGACAAGATGAACGACGGCAACACGATTGCCGCGACCTTTGGCGTGCAACCTCAGATCGACACACTGCGCGCCATGGCCGAACCCAAGGTGCAGGGTCCGGGCGGCGTGAAAGTGCTCTCCTCCCTTGGTCTGCCCGGTGCGCGCGCGTTCGAGCGGCAAGAGGTGGCCTCCGTCCTGATCTTTGCCTGGGGCATGCAGCTCTTGCCGGTCTTTCTGACGTCCGTGTCGCAGAAAGAGACCCTGCATCTGCCCAACCTCATGCCCTACCGCGCCGAGATGGGCCTCACGATGCAAGTCATCGAAAGCGCCAACCCATTCTTCACCGCTGAAAAGGTCCGTCAGACGATGGGCACGGCGCTTAACCTCATCAGCTAGAAAGGCTCTGACAAATGGCCTTCTTCAAAGGCAGCTACTACGAAAACCTCCCAGGATTTGAGTCCGAAGACGGCGCAAAGCCCGCGTTTCGCGGGGTGCGCCCCCGGCCCGTCGCGGACCCTGAGCCGATCCTTGAACATGCCGTCGCAACCGGTGATCGTCTGGATCGCTTGGGCCATGAATACTACGCCAACCCGCGTGACTGGCGCAGGGTCGCGGACTGCAACGCAGGCACGCTCTTTGCAGAAGATCTGGTCTACGGTCCCGATGCCAACCCGGACGCGGATGACCATGCACAAGAGGCCATGGGCGAACCCGTCCTGATCCCACGCCGCCGTGATGGGGGTGTGTGATGGTCAGCCTGCTTGCCGATCTACTGGATCCCGGGTTCCGTCAGGCCGCCTCGGTCATCATTGAGGTCGGCGCGGCCAAACAGGATATCGGCAATCTGGCCCCTCTGGTAAGCGCAATTGAGGTGCAGACCTCAAGGCTTGAGGCGGCAGGCGGCACCATCACGATTGACGACCGCCGCGACGAGGCAGGCCAATGGATGGGGTCTGACAGCGGGCTTTTCGCGCCGTGGGAGCCGATCGTGATTTCAGCGGATTTTCAGACCCACACAGATGAAATCCTGCGCGGCTTCATCACCGCGCTGAAGCCGAACTATCCGCAGAATGGCGGCGAAGCGAAGCTGACCATTGAGTTCATGGACGAAAGCGCCGCTTTCAACCGAGAGCATGTGCGCGAGGTCTGGGGGACCGAGGACCAACCGGTCACCGACCGCACGATCATCACCGAACTGATCAAACCCCTGTCGCTTGGCATGGAGGCCGGACCGGACGGTGCCGCCTCGCGTGCGCTGTCCCAGGATGGCCGCCCGATCCAGTTCATGCGCGAACGAGCCAAGGCCAATGGGTTCGAGCTGATCTTTCGCCGGGGCAGTGTCTATTTCGGCCCCAAACGGCTGGATGGCGACCCGCAAGCGGCGATCATGGTCTATGCGGGCGACGCCACGAATTGCCTGTCCTTCAACGTCTCGGAAGACGGCCAGAAACCCGACGCCGTCGCCTTTGAAATCGCCCCACGCGATGGCGGTACCGACCCCGTGGCCGTCACCGTCGCACCCGATGAACCGCTCTTGGGGCAGGTTCCGACAGGGGCCGCAGGTGCAGGTCTCGGCACGCCATCGGTTTGGAAGGTCAAGAAAGAAGGCGACGAGACCGAAGAGGAAATGACTGCCCGCGCGCAGGGCCTTGCCAATGAAAACGCGTTCAAAGTGATGGCGACGGGGGAACTGGACGGGACGCTTTATGGTCATGTCCTGCTGCCCGGTCTGACCGTTTCGGTCGATGGCACCGGCAGCCGCAATGGTGGCCTCTATTACGTCGACACCGTCACGCACAAATTCTCGCCCGAAGGATACCGCCAAGGGTTCCAGCTGATCCGCAACGCAACGGGCGAAACCGATAGCGTCGGCGCACCGCCGCTCAATTCCGTCATTTCCGCCATTTCGAGCCTGTTCTGAGGAGGATGCCATGAGTGAGATCTTTCGCAGTATCGAGGCCACGACCCGCGCGCAGGAGACCAAGTATTACGGCAAATTCCGCGCGATTGTCGTCGATAACGAGGACCCGCAAGCCATGGGGCGTCTGATCCTGTCGATCCCGTCGGTTCTGGGGCAAGTCGACAGCACTTGGGCGCTGCCCATCGTGCCCTATGGCGGTGCAGATCAGGTGGGGATGCTGTCGGTCCCACCGGTTGGGGCATCCGTGGTGGCCGAATTCCTCGAAGGCGACGCGTCCTCCCCCGTCTGGTCCGGCACGTTCTGGCGGGCCGAGGGCGAAGTTCCCGAGGCTTATGAAAATCCCGACCACAAGGTCTTGATGACCCGTGCCGGTCACAAGCTGGTCTTTGACGACACCGACGACGCCGCGCGGATCACTCTGACTTCCGGCAACGAGGCTGAGATCCTGCTCGATGAAAACGGGTCGATCCAATTGACCGGGCAGGATGGCGGGACAGTGACGCTGGATGCCGAGGCTGGCGAGCTGACCGTCGAGGACGCCAATGGCAACAGCATCTCGATGACCTCATCGGGCATGACCTGCGTCGACTCCAACGGCAACGAGATCGTCTGCGCAGGCGGCGGCGTCGACATCACGACCTCTTCGACCGTGAACATCACAGGCTCCAGCGTGAACCTCGCGGGATCGGGCGGCGCGGCCCTCGTGAAGGACAGCTTTCTCAACATCTTCAACGCCCACCAGCATCCGATCCCCGGCCCCAGCGGGGTGACCGGCCCACCGACCACCCCGGCCCCTGCCCCGGCCCACGCCACGATGAAAACGAAGGCGAGCTAAGTCATGACGAACACACCCAGCACATCCACCCGCGCCACGTCGACCCTGCCCCGCGTCGCCTATATGTCGTTCCCTTTCCGAATGGGCCGCGAAGGCGCGGCAACGTCCGAGCGGTTCGAACACATTCGCGAACAGGTGGAACAGGTGCTGTTCACCTCACCGGGCGAGCGCGTGTTTCGGCCCGAATACGGCTTTGGCGCACGTCAACACGTATTCGAAATGAACGCGCAGCCGCTGTGGGAGCTCGCTCAGAACCGCCTTTATGGCGCGCTCGCCGATGCTCTTGCCGGTGAAGTCGACCCGAAATCCATTCAGGTTAGCGTCAGTGCAGGCGACGGCAACGAGGCGGTCCTGATGGTGCGCATTTCCTACACCATTGCCGCGCTGAACCGCGAAGAAACCCACGCGTTCGAGGTGACCAATGGCTGAGCTTCCCGCCCCCGAACTGCGCTTTGACGATGGCTGCCCCGATTGCGGGTCGCGCGCGGCGGTGTTGCCTTTGCCACTGCCCCGGATCGACGATGATTTCGACTGGAAGGCCCGCGATTACGACAGCTTCCGCCTCTTCATGATGCAGGAACTGGCCAGCCGGTTCCCCGAACGCCGCCGCTGGACCAGTGCCGATATGGAGGTGGTGATTGTCGAAGTTCTGGCCGCCGCGCTGGATCGCGCTTCCCACGCGCTCGACCGGGTGCAGGCCGAACGCTTTATCGACACCGCCCGCCGCCCCGAAAGCGTGCGCCGTTTGCTGAAACTGATCGGTTGGGAGGTTGACGCCGGCACGCAGCGCAGCCTTGAGAAAGAGGCCCTGGCCCGCGCCATGGCCGATGGCACCTCCGAATCTGAGGCTCGTGCCAACCTGCCGCCCATGGGGGCCTTGATCGAGGACTACTGGCGCGCCAACCCCGCCCAGATGGAGGCGGCTCGCCGCAATGCGCCGCGTCGCATCACAGAACAGAACCGCATGGTGACCGTTCAGGATCATGCCACCGTCATGGAAAGCCATCCTTTGGTCGCGCTCGCGCAGGCCCGGTTGCAATGGACTGGAAGCTGGCATTCGATCATGATCGCCGCGCTGCTGTTCGGCGATGTCGGACTGGACAAGAGCCTGCATGACGCGGAATCCGACAGCGCCCATCCAAGCGCGCTATCTCCCGAACTCTGGGCCGATATTCAGGACTTTCATGCCGCGCGGGGCCTCGACCTGCCGCCTGTGAACGCGGGACTGACGGGACGCCGCATCCTGCGCGGGATGATCGAGCAATACCGCATGATCGGCTCAGAAGTGTTCCTTGAAACGGCACGCGCGGCGTCTGTGTCGATCGTGCTCTCGGTCCGCGCCAAGCCCGGCTATTTCCGCTCTGAACTTCGCCATGCCTTGGAACAGGTGTTCACAGCCGATCAGGGCGGGT
Organism: Shimia ponticola; assembly: GCF_007995215.1. Taxonomy (GTDB): domain Bacteria; phylum Pseudomonadota; class Alphaproteobacteria; order Rhodobacterales; family Rhodobacteraceae; genus Shimia_B; species Shimia_B ponticola. Next base: position 55,527 of record NZ_VCDK01000008.1, on the reverse strand, counting down.
TCTTTGAACCCGGACGCCTGCGCTTTGGCGAAGGGCTTTATGCATCGGATATCATCGAAGCCGCGATGCAGGTCGAAGGTGTGGCCGTTGCCTGCCTGAACCTGTTCAAACGCGTCGGCTCCGCCTTTCCCGACCAGACATCCGAAGGCGTGATCCCGGTCGAGGCGGACGAATTCATCCGCTGTCAAAACGCCCCGCGCAACCCGGCCCAAGGCACAATCCGCATCACCGTGAACGGAGGAGAGGTCGGATGACCCATGCACCCCATACCCGCACGGACCTGACCCGCTGGAACCGCGCCGGTCTGACCCGGTTTGATTATGTGGATGGCAACGCGGCTGTCTGGCTTGAAGAACTGCGGCTCGCGGCGCTGGGGCTCTACATGCGCGGCGGACCCGACGATGCACGCTCAGCCGATGACTGGCGTGACCTTTGGCTGGATGACAGCGATCCGGTGCGCCGCGCTTTGCGCACCCCCGAACAATGGCGCGCCCTCGCGGCCAAAGTCGATTGGGACCGCATAGCACCTGTGATCCCCGACACGACCGAAAGCCGGGGCGACCGCGCCGCGAGGCTTCAGGACCAATACACCGACGGTCCGACCCCGGACCACGCATGGGAAATCCTGCGTGCCATGGCGCGCGCAAGCCACGTTCTGACAGGACATTTGCAGGCCTATGCCAACGAAGGCTACCTGCGCACCGCGACCCAGTGGGACAACCTACGCCGTCTGGCCGCTCTGGTGAACTATCAGCCGACCCCACCCGCCTCGGCCAGCACGCTGGTGGCGCTGACCCTGAAACCGGACGCAGGCCTGAGCGAGGTCAAAGCCGGTCTACCGATGAAATACGCGCCCACCGATGGCGGCGCCACGCTGATTTTTGAAACCGCGTCCGACATCCTCGCCCATCCTGATCTCAACGCCGCGCGCCCGCGTCATTGGCAACGCAACCGCACAAACGTCACGCTTGGATCAAGCAGCCTGAAATGGCTTTTGCCCGAGAAATCCAGCCTTTCCACGGGGGATATCGTGGTCGCGACGGATGGAACGCAGGGCTTTGCCGCGATCATTGATGCCGTCACGCGACACCCGGATGAAACCGCCCAGATCGACATCGCGGATAGCAGCAGCGTCAGCCCTCTGGCGATTGGCGATCTGGAAGTGCTGACCGAGGTCGAAGCCGTGCGTGCAGGCCTCGCCCGACCCAAAGCCAATGTGCTGGACCTTGTCCTCGTGGACGGAGGCGCTTTGTCGGTTGGCGGTCTGGTGCGCGTGCTTGCAGACGGAGTGTCCGAGATTGTCGAGATTGCCGCCGTCGAAGGCGCGAAAATCAGCCTGCAAACCGACCTTGCCCTGGAAGGTGAGGTCAAGGTCAGCCCGCTGATCGAATTACTGGCCGACAAAGAAGGCGAGTTTCAGCTGGGCGTTCCCGATGTCGAGGGCCTTTATTTCGCGGATGGAGGCGCGCCGTCCTTTGTCGGCGTCGCGGATGCCGAACTGGCGTTCAAGCTGGGCGATACGGCCAACCCAGCCGGGGTCAAGATCGACGGTCAGGCCGCAGAAGGTCGCCGCGCCTTCTTTGAACTGGCGGATCAGGACCCGCTGGTCGCCAAGGTCGATGAGATCAGCCGCATCACCGCAGATCTAGGCGATGCAGGTCACAAAGTCGTCTCCTTTGCGGGCAAACCACCCAAGTCAATGGTTACCGATAGCTGGCTGGTCGCGCGCAGCGCAGACGGAGCAAGCCTGATCCCGCTGCGTGTGGTCAAGGTCACGACGCGCACTGGCTCTTATGAGCTGACGTTTGACCGGCCGTTGACACTTGCGCCCGAGGAAACCGAGTTCCACGGCCCACTCAAAACCCCGATCCGGGCGCAGGGTCATGACCGCAACCCGGAGCGGCTTTTGCCCGGATCAAGCCGGGTAATCACGCTGGATGGCGTATCGGCCGAAGCGCGCGGTGTTCTGCGCCCTGGCCGCGCGATTATTCTCAGCGATGAAATGGCTCCGGGGCAGTCGGATGTATCTGCGTCGATCATCAAGATCGAACAGGAAAGCCCGCTGCGCCTGCGCATCGAACCTGATGCAGACGTTTCGCATCTGGTGACTGGATCGACGCTGATCCGGCTCAATGTGCTGACGGCCACCCACGGGGAACAAAAGGGCCCCAAGACGCTGGGATCAGGCGACGGAGAGTTCGGCGCGCAGGTCTTTACCGTGAATGTCGGTGAAATCAGCCATGTCCCCTCAAGCAAGGCGATCAGCGGTGTCGTGCCTGACATGACCGTCACGGTCGACGGCGAGGCATGGGACTATCGCGATTACGCTGATCTCAGCGCCGAAGGCGCGCTGGCATGGTCGACGACACTGGGCGAAGACGGATTGCTGCGCATCCATTTCCGCCGCCGCCTGCCGACCGGGACAAACAATGTCGGCCTCTTGCGCCACCGCGTCGGCGTTGGGTCGCGCGGCAATGCCGTGCCGCCACTGGGCTTTGAAAAGCCCATGAAGAAACACCCCAAGGTCGGCGAGATCTACCAGCCCTTTGCCACCGCTGGCGGCGCGGACCGCGAAGCGGTCGAGTCCGTGCGCCGCAACGCACCCTCGCGGCTGGTCGCCAATGGCCGCGCCGTATCCCTGAAGGATTTCGAACGTCTGACCGCCGGACATGCCTCGATCCTGCGCGCCCACGCCGAAGAGCGCAGCGTCGCCTCGGCCATCCGCGAAGTGGTGATAACGGTTGTCCCCTCAGCGGGAGCGCCGCTCACGCCCGGCCTGACGAGCAATCTCACCGAGTTGATCAACGCCCACGCCATCCCCGGTGTCGTGCCGACATTCCGCAAATTCGGGTCTGTTCTTCTTGATATCGGAGCAACGGTGCGCGCGGACCTCGTGTCCTATGATCAGGCCGACATTCTGGCCGCAGCCCAAGACGCCCTGCTTGCCGCCTTTTCGCTAGAGACGCGCGAATTCGGACAGGCGGTCTACAAGGCGGAGGTTCTGGCCGCTCTCGAAACAGTCACCGGTGTACTGACCGCGCAGGTCGATGATTTTGGCACGGTCGCCCCCGTGACAGGCATAAATGAGGCCCCGCGCCACACCGCAAGCAACGACGGCACCATGGCCGCCGTCTACCTCACGCCCGTGCAGGTCGCGACGTTGGACCCCCGCGGAGCGCATCTTCGGATCACAGTGAAAGGAGCAGGCGAATGACCGACCTGTCCAATCTACGCAGCCGCGCAGGCCGCATCCTGTGGCACGAATTGCCCGAGGAATACCGGTATCGCGACAACCCGACCGAAGGTGAGTTGGGGGATCTCGAAGCATTTCTGCATAGCTCTGGTCACCTGCTCGACCTGTTGCGTGCCACAACCGAACAGGCCCATGCCGACAGCTTTGCAGAAGAGATTGACGGCCGCCTGATCCAGCCATGGCTCCTGCCCTATCTGGCTGAGCTGGTGGGCGCGACGCTCGTGGCCCCTGATCCGACCCAACGCGCCGCAGAACTGAACAACGCCGTCACATGGTACAAATCCAAAGGCACTTTGTCGGCCATTGACGGGGTCGCCGATGTGGTGGGCGGCACCGAAACCGTCAGCCGCGAAGGCTGGCGGCACGTTCTGACAACACCGCGCATGTCGCTACCGCCGTTCACGACCCCGCCTGATACAGCGGCAGGCGAGGCGATGACGGACTCCATGATGCCACGCGGTTGCCCGGATTTCGCGCGCCCATCGCGGGCGGTGAAGGACCCGGACGGCACCAACCCCCTTTTCCGGCTCAAGGCGGCGCAGGATGCGGGTGATGATGCAGCGGATGTGTTCTGGAAGGTCCACAATCCCAGTGGCATCCCCTGCTTCGCTGGCAGCTTTGATGACACCACCTTGCGCACCCCTGATCTGCGTGACCCCGACGGAAGCGGTGAAATCGGCCCGCATCCGCGCCGCACGCTGATCCACGTGCGCCCGCCTCAGGGCATGTTCGCCGAGGCCGTGCCGCTGGCCCCCGCCGATCTGGATGTCAAAGCCACACTGGAAGCCGCCGCCACAGGGTCTGATGGCTCGCTTCTCATCACCGCCGAAGCGGTCTGTGCGCATCTCGGTCTGCCTGTGGCCTCTCGCATACGCATCCCGCTGAACGCGAATTTCCCTCTGCCCGCCAATCACTACATCGCGCGGGGCATCCTGCTCTTTGGCGGTCACACGATCACGCTGAACCAAGGGGCCTCGCTGGAGGCAGAGGACTGCGCCATTCCACGACTGAGCGTTCTGGGCACACATCTTTCGCCTGCCGGCGAACGACCCATTGTGTCGATGACCAATTGCCTGACGCAGAACGTCATGGCAACGAACGGCCTTGTCCGGCTGGTCTACACAACCGCCACAGGAACGATTGAGGCCGCGCGCCTTCAGGCCTCGGACAGCATCATCACGGCGGTGGGTGACACGCTGACCTGTAGCGGCGATGGCGATGGCCCGTTTTCCTGCGTGCGCTATTCGTCCATTGGCCTTTCGTCCGAGATGACGCCGGGCGAACGCGCCTGCCTTGGTCCGACCAATACCCAAATCGCACCGAATTTCGTGCGACTCTGGCTGCCTGATCTCACCGCGGAAAACGAGGATGAGGCAGATCCGCGTTGCGTTCTGCGGCCTGCCGAATTCGGGGAGCCGGGCTTTGGTGTGCTGGATCTCACGACGCCGACCGCCTTGACCCAAGGGGCCGAAGATAACGGCGAGATGGGTGCCCACCATGATCATTTTCACAGCGCCGCCATTCGTGCGCTGACCACCAAATTAGAGACCTTCCTGCCACTGGGGCAGGAGATTGCCTGTTTTTACGACCCGCTGCTGGCCCAAACGCCGCCGCAGGTCGATCCGTGATTTTCAGAATGTAAGGAGGCTGATGCCATGAAAGGCTCCAATTCCCGGCAAATCGCTGCCAAAGACACCCAATTCACGAACCTCTTCCATATTCAGGGAGGCATGGTCACAGATTCCGACCTTGGCGAAGGGGCCGCACTTGCGCAGGCCCGCGACGAGGCGCTGGGTCAGGCCACCATCGGGACAGGCATCCCCGCGAAAGGCGGGTTGATTGATTGGGGGGCCGAAGTCACGCGGCTGCGCAACGGGACCGTCTTTGCCCAAGGCAAACGGGGGGAATTCCGTCTCGACCCCACGAAAGAGGCCAAATCGCTTGCCGAGCAGGTGCTGGCACAACTGGACTATCCCGGCGCGCCAGAACTGCAAGAAGGTGCGCATCTGCTCTATGCCGATCTTTGGGACCGCACGATCCTGGCCGTGCAGGACCCACGTTTGACGGATGCGGGCCTTCACGGGACCGAAACCAGCTATCGCAGTCAAACCATGGTGCAGGTGAAAACCGTCCCGTGGGACGGCGATCTGCCCGCAAAAGGAGGCTTGAACAGTTTCCTCACACATCCGGCCATGTCGCGCACTGGTGCCGGTGAATTGCGGATCGGCGCGCTTGCCCCCGACAGCGATACAGGCGGATGCGATCCCTGCGCCGACCGGATCACGGTGGACCGGGTCCTGCCCAACGCGCTCTGGCGGCTCGAAGTGGTCGCCGTCCAGCGCGATAAGGAAGGCACCGTCACTGGTTTCGAACTGGCTTGGTCGATGGAAAACGCGGCTGCGGTCGAGGCCAACACCACCACCGGGCGTCAGGCCATCAAGCGCAGCGAAGGCGAGGCCGTCGTCTACGAATTCTTCTCGGATCTGACCGAGGCTTACAAAGGCTGGTTCGCGGGCGGCGATGATGTGCCGCCTGTCCCCCGGCCCGCCTTTGATGCCAGCATCGACGGTGCCGTGATCGAAAGCGAAGGCGGCGATGCCTATATCCGCCGCTGGGACGGTCACCTGCGCTGGAACGGCAGCGATATCATCACCACCGGTGTCAGCAACGCCACGCTCTCAGGCAGCGGCATCACCATCAATACCGGCAGCTTCACGGCACGTTTGGCCTTTGATGGCCGCGAAATGCTGGTGGGTGATTACTGGTTGGTCGAGTTGCGCCGGTTCGCCGATCCAGAGGATCAGCTTTACCTTGTTGGCGCCACGGCCGATGGCGAAGACACCTATGCCCTGCCCCATGGCATCGACCATTTTCACTGCCCGATCGGCATTATCGGCGATGGCGAACTCCTTCCGCCTGAACAGGCGCTCGCGCAAATCACCGCGTTTCCAGCGCTGACCGATCTGTCCGCGCATGACGTGTCCTACAGCCCACCGGACGGCTGCCGCGTGTTTGAACCGTTCGATCCCGAAACCGAGGTCCAGCGCGAGGTGGAAAACGTCAAAGAGGCGCTGGATTCCTTGTGTGATCTCGATGCGACGCGCATTGCCTTCAATTCGCAGAGCGGCTGCGAAACGCTTGGCGATACCTCCACCGTGGCCGAGGCGTTGGAGGCCCTCTGCGCCGCCGATGATGACGCCACCTTGCGGCTCATGCTGCGCACCATGATGGATTGGGGCGTGATCTGCGGCCACCGGTTGCAAACAGAACCCGGCAAAGACACGGTTCTGACCCTCTCCAGCGGGACCGCGCTCAACCCCCATGGCTTGCTGCAAGCCCATGGCGACATCACCTTTGAAATGGGCGACGTCGAGGTCCTTGGCAGCATAGATCAACAGCTTGAGCTGGGTCTGGACCTGTGCCTGTCGATGCAATTGCGCCCTGACGCGAGCCCGCGCTTTTTCCTGTCGCACGAGGCCTTTACCCGCCGCCCGGACGACAGGAACCTCGAACAGCGCATCCGCGATTGTCTGGAAGACAAAACCAAGCTCGACAGCAGTGATACTCTGAAAGAGATCGACGAAACCGACGCGATTGCCCTGTCCAAGATCCTGACCGGGGCCACCAGCCGCGACGGCATGGGCACGACTCTGATGCTGAACGCAGAAGAATTTGAGCGTGTCGCCGCGCTTCAGGAAAAACTGCGCGATGAGTTGCTGGAGGACGCCTCTGAGGCGTCGAAACTGCAATATCAGACGCTGGAGGCCGATGCGAAACGCCGGTTCGAGGAGGCGTCGGAAAAGGCGCGGGATGAACTGGCCATCGGTGTCGCGCGGCTGGCCTTCATGGTCGAACTGTTTACGGCCATGGCTGTTGTCGAACGTGACATGCAGGCGGTCTGTGTCTGCGAACGCGGGCTTATCGACTGTCCCACGCACAGCATGTCGGATCGCGGTTTGATTCCGCTGGCCGCTGTTGTCGTGACGAAGGCGGGCGAAGGCCTCGCTGTGCGGGAAATCTCGAATTACACCTACCGCAAGCAGTCCCATAACTGGCGCTCCGAAAGGTACTATTTCGGGGACCGCCTGAGACCTGTCTTGAACGAGTTGGGGGACCGCTGCGGCGGGGCCGATGGGATCGATACGATTTCCGAAGCCTTGCTCAGCTGGAATCCGACAGACGAAGAGCTGGAAGAGGCCAAAGAATCCCCCTACTGGCCCGTCGATCCGGGCATTTCCAACCTTGAGGAAATCAACGGCGCCGACCTGCGCGGCTATGGCGAGGAAAAGGCACGCTCGATCCTCGAAGAGGCCTCGATCGAGTTGATCCAGGATGCGGTCTTCTACCTTGAAGAAGGCGACGTCTATATGCGGATCGCCGAGGTTCTTCAAAAGGCGCCAACCCAGCCGTTGAACCTGAATTACGAGGCACGCTCGGGCGACAGTGTCGGCATGACCATCGACCGCGAAGGTCGCGTCGCCGATGTCTTTGTCGTCAAAGCCGCGCCATTTGGCGGCTATCTGAAACGCAAGACCCTGCCAGAAGAAGTGGTGACCGAAAACGTGAAGGTCGTGTTGCCGTCGCTGGTCGCCGAATATCTGCAAAACAACGAGGAAGAAGGCAGCACCGGTGCTCAGTTGGGCGGTCTGATCGGTGACGTCGAAGGATTACGCGAAGACTTTGGGCTGCGCGGCACGCAACTCGACAACATCGAGGCCGAGATCGAGGATATCCGCAACAATGCGCCTGACCTGAGCATGATCCCCGGCTTGCAGGCTCAGGTCGAAAGCCTTGTGAACAATCCGCCGGTCGTGCCTGATATCTCCCCGGTGGAGGACGCCATTGGCGCGCTCGATACGGACCTGCAAACCAAATTCAACGAACTCAATGTCACGATCGACAGCGTTCGCAACATGATCCCGGAAGAGGTCAATCTGTCGGCCATCGAAACCGAATTGTTGGACCTGCAAACCACCGTGGCTCGGTTGGACCAAGAGGGAACCGGCGAATTTGATCCGTCTGGTCTTCAATCTCAGATCGACGAATTGAACGACAGCAAGTTCGGACCGCTGGTTGCTCGCGTTACGACGCTCGAGAATGCACCACCAGTGGCCGGGTTCGATCCGTCTGGCCTTCAGGATCAGATTGATGAGCTGAACAACAACAGGTTCGGAACGCTGGAAGGCCGCGTCACGACGCTCGAGAACGCGCCGCCGGTGGCCGGGTTCGATCCGTCTGGCCTTCAGGATCAGATTGATGAGCTGAACAACAACAGGTTCGGAACACTGGAAGGCCGCGTTACGACGCTTGAGAACGCACCGCCGGTGACCGGGTTCGATCCTTCGGGTCTGCAAGCACAGATTGACGAGTTGAACAATACCAAGTTCGGGCCATTGGAGGGACGCGTCGATGCGCTTGAGGACGCACCGCCGCCGTCGGTAAACTTGGGACCTTTGCAGGACCGGGTGGATCAGCTTGAGGCCGAAAACGCCGCTTTGCGCGAAATGGTCAAAGTGAACACGCCGATTTCCCTCGTCTTACCGAAGGAATTGCTTCCTGCCTTTGCCGAACAATCCCGGTTCTTCGCCATGGGTCAGTTGCAGGTGCTGGATGACGACCAGTTGGGCCAGTTCTTTGGTGACGACGCCTCGAAAATCAAACAGCAAACCCAGTCCTTTTTCGCGACGAAGAAGTAACAGGAGCGCGTCATGGCCAAACGCAGCCGTATCCGCCGCAGAACCAAACGCCGCGCGCCCGCCGTGCGCCATCCGGGCAGCCAAGCGGCGCAACTGCAAAGCAAGGACCAAACCGGGGGTCTGATGATCGGCGGCGCACATGATCCCGCCGAAAAGGCGGCAGATGCCATGGCGGCACGGGTGATGGCGGGCGGAACGGCAGCACAGACGCAGGCTGCCCAACCAACCACCGCGCGTCCCGCTCATGTCCATCGCAAATGTGCCGCATGCGAAGCTGCCGAGAAGGCCGACACCGTGAAACGTTCGACTGCCGGAACGGTCGTCGCGCCGGGTGCCAAAGCACAGGCGGCGAGCAGCACGGCAGCAACGGCGATCACATCCCTTGGCTCAGGACGTCCGATGTCGGGTGCAGAACGTGGGTTCTTCGAACCTCGCTTTGGTCAGGATTTCTCATCTGTCCGCATTCATGAAGGCCCCGCCGCTGATGCCGCGGCCCGCGGGATCGACGCCGACGCCTTCGCGCATGGGTCTGACATCGCCTTTGCCTCTGGTCAAAACACGCCAGACACGATGGCGCATGAATTGGCCCATGTGGCACAAGGCGACGCAGCCGTGAGGCGCAAGATCACGATTGCGAACCACAAGTCCCCTGCGCCCGGTTATCCCAAAGGATCAAAGGTTACGAATGGCACCGAATTCGTAGATCTGATCAAAGAATTTCCGGGCGCGCCCAAGATCACCTTGTCCGCGTCGGGTGAGGTGATCCTGCCCAAAGACATTTGCGATCCCAAGGATCCGAAAAAGCCCAATCCGAAAAAGTCCGAAACCACGACCAACGAATGCCTGTGTTTCATGGTCGCCTCACCCGCCAATTGGGACATCAATTTCTTTGGCCACGGCCGAGGCGGTCCGGCCACCTATTTCGATACGAAATCCAAGGGCGGCTACGTCAATATGCCGACCAAGAAATCCAAGTTGGAATACGGGTTCATCGACAAAGCCGGAAAAGAGCATGTCGCCTCGAACTGGTCCGTCCTTGCCCACGAGCTTTGTGGGCACGCCAAACGCCACAACGACGGAACTCACAAGGACGACGCGCATAGCAAGATGCGCCATAACCACGGCGAAGTGGTGGATTTGACCAATAAAATCCGGTTGGAGAAGGACCCCAAGGCGCAGCTTCGACCCACCAGCGTCGCGGCCCCAAATTGCGGTGAGAGCCTTTCTCGCAAACGTGGCAGCAGCGATCCTTGGAAGACATCCAGTAATCTGAGCGTGTGTCAGGCCTATCGCGACAAATACATCAAAGCCTACAATGCCAAGCACGGTACGGCAGCCAATCCCAAGAAATACAAGTTGTCCGATCCGCTGCCGCCTCTCGGCCCGGTGAAGAAGTAGCCGATGGCCGAGGCGCGCACCAAGACCAAGGCCCCTGCCCCGCGCCGCGCGCCAGTGGTGCCGGTGCGCCGGATGGACCCACGCGCTGTCCTCTCCCCTGCCCTGCGCGTAGGAGCCGTCAACGACCCGGCAGAACGCGAAGCAGAAACCATGGCCGCCCGCGTGGTCGGCGCCTCTGCACCGGTTCTGGCAGCGCCCGTTGCCGATGCACCCACCGCGCCTCAGGCAGCCCCCCTGAGGCGGTCAGAAGACCAACCCAACACAGATGACCTCGCGCCGGAGCCTGTGCCGGGAGAGCAAGCCGACTTTGACCTGCCATCCACGCAGGACGTGAATACCGACGGTCTGTCGAACACGGAAACAAACGAACTCGACGCAGGCGCGCCGGTCGATACCGGCGGCAGCGCGCCCAATCCCGAAGGCGATGTCTCCGCGGCACGCCCGGACGGGGCCACGGTCGGGCGCATGGGCGGGCTCGCACCCTCTGACGTGACCCAACGGGTCGCCAATCCCGGCCCCGGTCGTCCCCTCCCCGCTGGCCTTCGGGCCAGAGTAGAGCCGCATTTCGGGACATCATTCGAAGATGTCCGCCTGCACACCACCAAATCAGACCAAGAGGCCGCGACGCGCATCGGCGCGCGGGCCTTTACGCACAAGCACCACATCTGGCTTGGACCCGGCGAAACCGAGACGAACACGCGCCTCATGGCCCATGAGTTGACCCATGTCGTGCAGCAAACGCGCGGGTCAGACGCCTTGCCCATCAACGGTGCGTCACCTGCCCGCCGGACGGAAACGGACGAGGCTCAACGCGCCGAAACCCCGACCATCCGCCGTGCTGGATGGCTGGTGAACAAGGCCGAATCCGCCGCTCGCCATGTGCCGGGCTATACCCTCATCACAGTCATCGTGGGTCGCAAGCTGATCTCGGGCGACAAAGTGGCGATGACGGGCAAGAACCTGCTCGGAGGGCTCTTTGGCCTCTTGCCCGGTGGCACGGCCATCTTTGACCAGCTTGAGCAGGCAGGCGTCATCGACAAAGCGTTTGAGTGGGTCAAGAAACAACTGACCGAGTTGAACCTGACCTGGAGCCGCATCCAGAACACACTGGAAGAGCTCTATGATGGTCTGATCTCATTTTCACCCGTCGCCAACGCAAAGCGCATTCTGGGTGGGCTGGTCTCTGACATCCTGACCTTCGTGAAACGGATCACTGTCAAGGTGCTTGAATTCGTCATCCAAGGCGCGCTCAAGCTGGCAGGTCCCTATGCGGATAAGGTCTGGGGCATCCTGAAACAGGCCGGCGAAGTGATCGGCGACATCGTCAAGGACCCGCTCGGCTTTGCCCTGAACCTCGTGAAATCCGTGGTTGGCGGTTTCCTGAAATTCGGGGCCAACATCCTCAAGCACCTCAAGGCTGGCATTCTGGGCTGGCTCTTTGGGGCATTGACGTCAGCGGGCCTCGAACTGCCTGCCAAGCTGGATTTCAAAGGTCTCATGAGCATCGTCATGCAGGTCTTGGGCCTGACCTACGCGAACTTCCGGGCGCGGCTGGTCAAACAGCTGGGACCCTCAGGCGAAAAGAAGGTCGCGATGATCGAGAAATCGGTCGAGATCGTGAAGGTCCTGCTGAAAGAAGGCTTTGCCGGCATCTGGAAAAAGATGCTGGAGATGATCGAGAACTTCAAAGAAACGCTGCTCGGCGGCATGTCGGACATGGTGATCACAACCGTGATCAAGGCGGGCCTCAGTTGGCTTGCTGGGCTGTCAAACCCGGTGGGGGCCGTGATCAAGGTCGTGCTGGGCATCTACGACCTGATCGTCGCCTTTCTGGAGCGGCTGGACCAGATCATGGACGTCGCCAAGTCGATCTTTTCCTCGATCGGGGCCATCGCCAAAGGTCAGGTGCAAAAGGCCATCGACTTCGTCGAAGCGACAATCGGCAAATCCGTCCCGGTCGTGATCTCTTTCCTTGCGGCAGCACTGGGTTTGGGCGGCATCACATCCAAGATCAAAGGCGTCATCAAAAAGCTTCAGGCCCCCGTCACCAAGGCAATGGACAAGCTGATCAAGTTCGTCATCAAAAAGGGCAAAAAGCTCTTCTCGAAACTGCTGAAGAAACTGAACGGCAAACGCAAACTGCCTGCCGGTGCGTTCAAGATCGGCAAGGAAAACCACACGCTCTTTGCCGCCCAAAAGGACAAGCGCAAGATCGTGATCAAGATCGCCAGCACGCCGTCCACCGCCGAAGAGACACAGGCCTGCACCAAGAAGGAAATTGCCAAGAAGCCGGAGGGTGCCAAGCCATCTGCGAACCCTGCTGGGCCGGAAATGAACAATGCCCTGTCCAAAACCGTCAAAGATACGACCGACGATGAAAACCGTGTCGATCTTGCCTCGGAAAAAAAGAGCCAACTGGTTCATTTGACGGACCTTCAAAAGGAAATCGACCGCCTCACCAAGGTCCTGAACGACGCAGGCGCTGCTGTTGAGAAAGACCCGAACCTTACCCCAGCGGGCCATGACGATGCCTGTCTGGTGCGCAACAAGACCGAACGCGATCCGACGTTTGAAGGTCAGGCGATGCTCTATTCCGAGCTGCAGGATGCGGCCAAGAAAGAGATCAAACCCGGCGTGACGCGCGGGTCTGTTTACGACCTCGATCACACGATCGAAAAGCAATATGCCAAGGCGCTTCTCAAAAACATTCACCTGTTCGATCAGGACAACCCGGACGCCAGCAAGGCCAAGGCAGGCACCGCCGGAAACAAGAAGGGCGACGAAAAGGTCTATCGCGATCCGGGCGCGACGAATGCGATGGGGCAACTGGGCAAAAAGGACGCGTCACGCGAGGCCATCACTGGCAAAGCCACCAACAAGAGCACCGACAAAGCCGACCTGAGCGAAATTGATGCCAGCGGCTCGAACCTACCTGCTGTGGCAATCTTTAACCGGACCCATGTCCAAAAGGCACAGCAAGATCCCGTCGCATTGGTCAAAGAGGCCTTGGGCGAGGCCACCAAGGAAGCCCGCCAAAACAAGCTTGCCGATCTGCTCATTGCGCAACTGGATCACGAAGTGCGCCTGATGATGGAAAAGGCCAATGGCGACGAGTCGAGCAACGCGGACCTGCGCGGCAAAGTAAAAGCGGGTCTGAACGAAGCGCGCGCAATGAATGCGAAGCTCTTTAATTTTGGCAACAAGACCTCCGCAGAGCCCGGCGACGTCAATCAGGCCGAATCCAAGATTGCACCAGAAGACAAAATGCTGAGCCCCAAAGTGAATTTCACGGCTGACGAGGGCAAAGGCGGCAAATACGCAGGCGCGACGCATTCGGTCAAAAACCAGATCGATTCAGACCATGTGGTCGACAAAGTGTTGCCGCTTACCGCGAAAGAGGAAGTGATTGCCGATGCCGCCACCCGGGCCGAGATCGCCAAGGAAGCCGCCGACGAGGGCGAGGAACTGACCAGTTCACAAAAAGGCCGCCTGAACCAGCTGAGCCACAAGCTCTACAAAGGGCGCGCGATGGCCGATTACACCGAATACAAGGGCTATGCGATCCGTGTGACCACGGCCATTCACCGTCAGATCACACCTGGCACCCGTCAAAATGCTGCAACAGTACAATCCAAGTTCAAGCAGGCCCGAGATGCGGCCAAGGCTGATATGGTCGACTACGTAAAGACCGGTGACACCAAGATCGCCAGCATCAAGGAAACGCTGCGCGATGCGCCAAAATCCTATTTCCAACAGCAATCCGTCGATCACGAAGATGCATTGGCGCAGGCCTATAACAAAGAGGTTCAGCGCGTCGTCGATCTGCATCCCGCCGCCCAGCAAGGCGCGGCCAAGACCGCTATGCAAGGGATCAAACTGCGGGTGTTCCAGTCATTGCAGAAATCAAATCAACTGACTGAGAACCTGTTTGGTGGCAAAGGGGCATATAGCGCCGAGTAGTGGCTCAGAAGCCGTGAAACACCATGTCGAGCGCGGCTGTTATGTCGTCGCGATGCTCGGCCACGGTGCCGACAGGCCCCTGCAAGGCACTGCGCTGCACCGCTGCCATGAATTGCGGTACCAGCACCCTCTCCTGCCCCTCAAACTCAATGACAGGGTTCAGGCGGCGCGCAGGGGTCGGCGCGGCATCACGTGCCATGAACGGCATCACCACTGCGGTCGTCAGCGGATCAAGCAGATCCGATTGCACATCAACGACAAGGCCCACACCGGTAAGGTCGTAAACGTCATATTGCGCCATTAGAGAACGCGGTGGCCATCAAGCGGCAATCCATGCTCTTTGACATGGTCGTTCGAGCTTTCGAGAGCGGCGCGGTTTTCTTCCTGCCATGCGGCTTTGGCGGCCTTGGCCACTTCGGCCTTGATCCCGCTTTCCGCCGCGCGGGACAGGTTCACATCCAAGGCCCGCGCTTCGGCCAGAAGCGCACTGTCGAGAGACAGGTTTGTTGGCTTGCGAACGGGTGCTGTCACGGAGGTCTCCTTGTTCTGATCAATCATAGCGCAGCCGGATATGTGCATCAATCATGCGCATCGCTGGTGAGTGAGTCGTTGCCTGAGCGATTCTTCACATGGACGCAGGATATAGGGTGCCGCCTGCATCATGGGCCGAACAATCAGAGGATGTGAAACACGCAGCCGCTCGGCCATTCTGGGCTGGAAAAGGGTCTGTTTAGACTCTACCCCCCATTTTTCACTGATTTTCAGTGGCTTATCTTGGATAGCTGACTTGAAGGATCAATTCCACTACATCTTGTGGTGTCAGAATCTTGGTCTCGCCGTACCGAATCTGTGGACAACTCGCTGATTTCCCACCTATAGAAACGGAAAAGGGTGCTAAAGCACTCAAAAGCGTTACTGAGGCGATCAAGACCCGGGGCGCGCAAAACGCCCAGAGGCGGGCAAGATCGGCGGTGTGGGACATGACCCAAACATGACACAGGATGTGTACATCAACGAACGCGTGCGCGCGAGCGCGGCGTCGCTTCAATCTGCGCTTGAGGCGCATATGCGGACGGTGTTCGCTCCGGATGCCCGGAAAACGCTGCGCCCCTTTTCGGCGGGCGAAGTTGCTGACCTCTTGGGCATCTCGACATCATTCCTGCGCAAACTGCATTTCGACGGCAAACTGCCAGAAGTGGAAACCAGCGCCGGTGGCCGCCGCCAATACACGGCCGCCGACATCACCGCGATCCGCCATGCGCTTGAGTCGACGGCCAAGACACCCGGCACCTACCTGCCCGGCCGCCGCGACGGCGACAGGGTGCAGGCGCTTGCTTTCCTGAACTTCAAAGGCGGCAGCGGCAAGACAACCAGCACGGTCCATACCGCCCAGCGATTTGCCCTCAAGGGATACCGCGTCTTGTGTGTGGACGTCGATCCGCAGGCGTCACTCACCACGCTCTTCGGGTTCCAGCCGGAGGTCGATTTCTACGACAGCGGATCAGTCTATGACGCCCTGCGCTACGAAGATCCGGTGCCGTTGTCAGCCGTCATCCAAAAGACGTTCTTTACCGGCATCGACCTCGCCCCCGGTGGGCTGATGCTTCAGGAATTTGAACACGAGACGCCCCGCGCCCTGATCGACAATATCCAGCCTCCGTTTTTCTCACGCATGGCCGCCGTCCTCGAAGAGGTCGAAGCCGATTATGACGTCATCCTGTTTGATTGCCCGCCGCAGCTTGGCTATCTGACGATGTCGGCGCTCTGTGCGGCGACGTCTGTCGTGATCACCATTGTGCCGAACATGCTCGACGTCGCCTCCATGGCGCAGTTCCTCCAGATGAGCGCCGATTTGCTCGACGTCGTGGCCGATGCGGGCGCCGAGATGAAATTCGACTTCATGCGCTTTCTGATCAACCGATATGAGCCAGCAGACGGACCGCAGCAGCAGGTCGTAAGCTTTCTGCGGACGCTGTTTCCCGATGACGTGATGATCTCGACCTTGCTGAAATCCACGGCCATTTCGGATGCCGGGCTGACCCAGCAGACGCTCTATGAGGTCGAGCGCGCCCAATTCAACCGACAGACCTATGACCGTGCGGTGGCTTCACTCAATGCCGTAAATGATGAGCTAGAGGCCCTCATGCAACAGGCATGGAGACGCTGATGGCCCGTAAAAACATCCTGAACCCGAACGCAGGCACCCCCCCTGCCCCATCCGTCGCCAAGGCCGCACCACATAAACGCGGCGCTGTCGGCGCGTTGCAGTCCTCTTTGACCAAGCTTCAGGAAAACGCTGTTCAAGAGATCGATCCTTCCAAGATCGACAATGCAGGCGTCGAGGACCGGATCGGCACCGATCTGAGAGCGATGGAACAACTGAAAACGAGCCTTGCGACCTATGGTCAGCAGGTTCCGGTTCTGGTGCGCCCTCACCCCACCCATCCGGGCCGCTACGAGATTGTCTATGGCCGCCGCAGGCTTGAGGCTCTGCGACAGTTGAAGCAGCCGGTAAAGGCCATGGTGCGCCAGTTGGATGATCAGGCACTGGTTCTGGCGCAGGGCCAGGAGAACACGGCCCGGCAGGACCTGAGCTTTGTCGAAAAAGCCTCTTTCGCAGCGCAAATGGCGGCTGCGGATTACGACCGCGACACGATTGCCGCTGCTTTGAACACCGATCAGCCGATGCTGAGCCGTATGCTCAAGGTAGGTCAGGCCATCCCGCTGGATCGGCTCAAGATGATTGGTCCAGCGCACGGTATTGGCCGGGACAGATGGCTTGAATTTGTGCGTGTGTCAGAGACACCTGGAGCGATGGGACGTGTCCTGAGCTTTCTCAGACATCCCGACACTGCCCCCCTGCCCTCTGACAGGCGCTTTGAGGGCGCTCTGGCAGCAGCCAAGGGCAAGCCCAAGAAAACGGCTGACAAAAAGGCCCCTGCCCCCGTGCGCCGCATCAAGGGCGCGTCCGGGGTTGTGGCGGATGTAAAGACAACACGCAAAGGCGTGACCATGACGGTGCCCACCCAAGGCGGCTTTGCCGATTGGCTTGCTGAAAACGCCGAAACCGTCATGACAGACCTTCATGCCCGCTGGCAAACGGCCACGGCAGAAGACCAAAACGAGCAGTAGAAAACAGGAGGAGATCGAGATCACAGGCGACAAAAGAAAAGGCCCCCCGAGATAGTCATCCCAGAAGGCCCTTCGTAAGCTTAGCACCTTCGAAGTACCTCCTCTGATCCAGACCTGTCAACTCTGGCCGCACGGCACAGGGGCAAAAAACTGTTGTCTCTCGACAAAAAAAAACATGACGGACCGTGACCTGACCCAAGGATCGCGCCAAGGAGGCTGTGCCCAGCACATGTCACAGAGCGCAGATGCAAACGACCATTCCGGCCTGCCGGATAAGTGGACCATCCTTGATCATCTGACAGAGGCTGCACCCGCTTTGGGCATCAGCCATCGCAGCCTTGGCGTCCTGCGCGCATTGATCAGCTTTCACCCGGCACGACAATTGGCCCCGATCATGGGATCAGCAGTTGTCTTTCCATCGAACCGCACGCTTGCCAGCCGTCTGGGGGGCATGCCTGAAAGCACCCTGCGCCGCCACATTTCGCACCTCGTAAAGGCCGGCCTGATCACACGCCGCGACAGCGCGAACCGGAAACGCTATTGCAGACGATCCTCAGTCCAAGAGCTCGCGTTCGGCTTTGATCTTGGCCCTCTCGCCCTCCGCGCCGGGGCCATTGCGAAACTGGCGCAAGAAGCGCGCGAAACGCAACAGCGGATCGCACAAATGCGGGCTGCGGTATTGGCCTTGAGACAAGAACTACTGGCCCACATGGACGTCGCTTCAGAACTTATGATCGACCTCACGCGCTCCTTGCGTCGCAAGCTCGGGCTCAATGTCTGGACGACGCTCTATGAACGCGCCAAGGCCCAACTCGCCCAGAATTGTCAGCTGACAAAAACAGAGCAACCAACAGAAGAACTGAGCGGCAACGACAGCCAAAATGAGCGGCACATAGAACCCAATCACAGATATAAAAAAAACAAGGATTGGATTTCTGATGTGACCAAGACTGCCCAGGATATGGTTGGGTACCCAATTCATTCAGAAGCAGAAGCACTGAACACCGCCATAACATTAGCACCCATGATCGGTCTCAGTCCTCAGCATTTGCAGAGAGCACGGTCGCGGTTGGGAGATGCGGTGGCAAGCTTGGCTGTATTCACCTTGGTGGCATGTTTTGAGACCGTTCAAAGGACGCGGTCTGCTTGGGATCAGCTATCTCGTCAAGCAGACCCACTGAAATTACTCGAACGGCTGGCAAATCGCGAAAATTGTCAGCTGACAAATGAGATACCTGTTTGATTTCAGGCGCTTACACAATTGTCAGCTGACAAATTGACCAAAAACAGGCTCTATAGCTGGATACCGGCGGCGCGAAACGCCTCGCGATACCGCTCCGCACTCAGGCCGATACCTTTACCGCGCGTGGTTTTGTATCGTTTGGACCAACGGTTCGTGTCGGCATTCACGATCTGCCGCGCCGCTTCGAAATCAAAGGCTCCATCGACGCCGTATTTCTTGAGGACCAGCTTCGGACTGCGGTAGCCCATGCGGTCCATCCCAAGAACCAGCACCTTGGCCGCGATCTCGGGGTCAGCGGCGCGGTCTGGATCGGTTTCTAGATTGATCCCGAGAGACTTGGAAAACTTGGCGTAGTTCTCACGGAAAGTCAGTTGCACGAAACCGCGTCCTTTGAACTTCTTGCCATCGCCTTTCTTAGAGTTCGAGGGGTTGGTCTCGTACTTTTTCTGTTCGGCTGAGTCGCGCCAAACCTCAACCATCAGACGTCCAAGATTGGTCTCGTGTTCCGCCGTCGCAAAGATGTAGGCGATATGAGACAGGTCCAGCACGCCGAATTCGAAACAGGCGGGGATGATCACCTTGGCCGCTTCGCGGGCTGCGTCTCGGTTGAGAGGATGGCATGACATCGCAGCGGCCTCGGCGAATAGACCGGCCAGATCATCCGGCATACTCAGCTTGGGCCGGGCAGGGGCCGTATCTGGACCCGGAATGATGACTGTATCACCCGCTCGCAGCCGTAGCGCCATCGCCTCGGTAAAGGGTGTGCCGGAGCTGTCGAGAAGCTCGCGCCATTTGGTGGCATCGCCCAGTTCACGTCGGGCAATCGCACTGAGCGTATCGCCGGGGCGAATGGTGATCTGTCGTCGCGCCACGCCGTTGTCAGCCGGCAACGCTCCCCCGATCTCACCCCCGAGGGTGACCAGTGATCCGTCATCGCTCAGCGTGACAGAGAGGCTCAATTCTTCGGCCAGCTTCTGCACGGGAATGAACCCAGACTGCATTCCGTTCCGCTGCGTTTCGAGTTCCTGCACCGGAAGGAAGAACGACGCGTCATTGATCAGGACTTCCATCTCGCCGGGTGTTTCACTTGCGGTGATGGTCCAGCCCAATTGATCCGCGACGCTGGGGATATGCGTCCACAGGGCAGTGTCAAAGTCCAAAACCCCGCCATTGACGATCTGACCGTCGATCAGGATGTCCAGAGGCGCGCCCAAGTCGTCCAGATCGTCCGCATAAGCGTCACCCGATTGCAGGTTCAGTTCGGCCTGGACCATGGCCCGCATCATGTCTCCGACGGCGCGTTTGCCCATGCTGGGGTCCCAGGGCAGGACCATCGGGTCCCACTTGGCACTTTGGGTGACGCCAAGCAGATCCTGCACCTCTCCGTGGCCCAGAACCGTCTCACGGGTCACGGGTATCTGGTAATGCGCGCAGAGCTGAGCCGCCAGCCGCGTCAGGACCTGTAACTGATCCTTGTTGAATGGGGCCTGTCCGGGGTTGAACGGGCGCTCTCGGGCGCCTGCCATGCCGCAGAGCGACAGTCCAATGGACTTGGTGTTCTTGTTGCGCGTGTGGGCGGCATATTTGCCCTTTTTGGGGGCGTCATTGGCGTCGATGCCATGTACGCCTTTGACGATGGTGCCGTCTTGTTGGACGAGGAAATGATAATGTTTGCGGTCGACTGACGAGGCCCGTGCGCCACCAGCGGTCCAATGCAGGATGATACGTTGCGGAGAGGCCTGGGGCAGGGGGCCGTCCCAGACCGGTGGGCGCGACATGGCCGCAACGGGGCGAAAGACAATCGCGTTCGCACCGCTCAATCCCAATTCGCGGCTTGTGCCACTGTCGACGGTTCCGCTTGGGTCCAGATTTGCGAATTCCTGAAAACGCCTGACCGCCTTGCGTGTGGCGGGGCCAAAATAGCCATCCGCACCACCACTGGGCAGGTGGTTCAGGGCCACCAGACGGTCTTGGAGCGTGACAACCGCCGGGTTGAAGCGCAACGGAAGCTCATAGCGCAATACCATGCTCATGAGACGCATCCGGCCTGCGCGGCGGCCTGGGACGCCTGGGTTTGCAGTGTCGCGATCGCGCTGGCCAAAGATGGCACGCGTGGCGGGTTCTGGCGCGCTTCGGCAGCCATGGCGAGCTGTGAGGCCATTGTCAGCCGTCCACAATCCCGCGAGGTCGCACGCAGCGCCTGATAGAGCGCGGCGTCGCCCTGATAGTAGGCTCCGGCATTCAGGCCGGGGTGTTTCGCCAGGTAGGCGGTGGCCGCCTGATCCAGCGCGTCATTGGCAGCACGTCCCGCGCTGGTTGTCGTGGCTGTCTGACGCGTCACACGCAGAGCGGCAAGGTTTCCGGCCCCGACGCTGCCTTGGGCATCGGGCAGGGTGCCAAGGGCGGTGGAAAAGTTCTGACGCGCACAGCTTGCACGGCGGACCGCTTCGGCCCCGCTGGCCCGTCCGGCGCGGACTTCATCCTGTGCCAAGCGCAGGCAGGCATCGGCCTTGATCGCGTGCCGTGTGGCGCAGGCCTGCGCACTGGCGTCGCAGGTCAATTCGGTGTCTGGCCCCGGCGGGGTCGTGATCGCGCCGCCCGTTTCGCATCCGCTAAGGACGCTAGCGGCAAGAATGGCCGCGACTGTGTTAAATACCTTCATGTCAAAGCCTCCTCGGCAATGCGTTTGAAAATCGACTTCACAAGGCCCTCGGCGGGCTTATTGCGGGTCTCGCGAATGAAATCTGTCAGAATGAAAATGCGGTGCAGGGCGCTTTCGCTCTCCGGTGTCCCACGCAGGGCGTCGATCACGCGCATCAGCTTGGATGGGCTGTCTGCCCCTGCGGCTTCCAGTGCGTCTGGCGGCAGATCAACCTCGACAATCGAGGCCAGTATCGATCCGCGCAGGGTATTCAGACCATCGTCAAAGGCCTCGCGTTCCGCATTGCCGCCAAAGCGGGCATAAAGCGCGTCATCGTCGCCCGCCGTGATGGCAACACCCAGATCTGAAAGACCTGCGTTGTTCGTCGTATCGAGGCCCGCATCAATCAACAGCGTCGCAAAGGCGGCATTGTTCGGGTCCTGCAGGGCCAGCAGCACGGTGTTTTCATTCACCAGCGCAGGCGGCAGCATTTGCGGCGTATAGCGGCGGTTTAGGATAAGCGTTTGCAAGCGATCCCGGGCCGGACCCACCAGACCGCCACCTGCAAGGAGCAGGCTGAGTGCGATGCCTGCCGGGTTGCTGATCAACCCGAGCGCCTGTGCCGGTCCGATCAAGGCGCGCGCCGAGGTCATCAGGGTCTGTTTCACCGGTTCGTCACCGTCCAGAATCCCCTTGAGGTCCCGCGCAATCGCGGCGGCTTCTGATGACCGTGCTTTGTCGAGCAGGGCCTCTACATCCGCGATGCGTTGAGTGATCGCGCTGATCCCGCCGCGAATGCGGGTCGTCTCGCCATCGGGCAGGACGTCGAGCATCACTTCGCCAAGGCTCAGAACAGACCGAGCGCGCCCAAGGATCGAGTCGGTGCTTTCATCGGTCACAAAGCTTGATTTCAGACCTTGCTGACCGACGGCCACGGACAGGATCTGGTCCACAATCTCCGCGGCGCGGTCGGGATTGTTCCGATGCGTGGCAAGCTCGGTTGCCAACTTGGCCCCTTTTACGGCGCGTTCGGCGTCCTTGGCGGCATTCGTCTCTGCCATTTCGGCGCGCAACATGCGCTCTTGTTCGGCAAGCCGGTCCTCTGGCGCAGGCGAGAAGACAAGCGTCAGGCTGTCCACCAGCTTTTGCAGCCCCGTATAGACAAACTGGCCCGAGAAGCCGCCGAGCAGGGCGGTCAGAGGTCGTCCGATGCGGCTGTTCTCGATCTCTTCTGCCGTTCCGGGAACCTGTGGTCCAAAGCTGCCGCCGAGCGAGTCAAACAGCAGTTGTGACAGGATCACCCCTGACATGATGCCCAGAAGGATGCGGATCGGGTAGTTTGAGCCGACACGCGGGTCATATGTCCCGTCCACCACGTATCTTCGCGCGTCATAGAGCACCGAAAAACAGGCGCCAAGAGCCGCGAGACAGACATAAAAGATCAATGAAAACAGAGTGTTGGTTTCTGGCTGACTGAGTAATCGCTTGTAGTAGTGCTGACCGAAATCCTCGGTCGTCATCACGGCAATCAAAATGACGATCGCCCCAAAAGTGATCCCCACCAGTGTGCGAATGGCCCCCACGGGTGCCAGCCAATTCATCCTACTGTTCTGGGCGTCGTGGTGAAACAGCTCAATCGACTTGGGCAAAGCGGGTTTGATGGCATCGGCCAGCAGTTCATGGAGCGCCAGCAGTTCCTCGCGGCTGATCTTGTCCAGGTTGTCGACGGTGGTTTCCAACACGGCGGACTTGGCTTCGATCTCGTCGCCGTGTTCATATCCGGGGCCGATCCCACGGGCGAGATAGTGAGACATCATCGCCGCGCATTCGCGCCAGCACCGCATTTTCCATGTGATGTCCGGATGGTTGACAGGCAGCCGCATCAGCCGCGCGGCTTCGCTTCCCTCAGAGATCGCCAAAACGTCTCCTCCCAAAAATATACGTTTTCAAAAAAATGAGGCCCGGCAGCAGTACCGGTCATACAATTCACGCGGTCAAAGCGTGGCAGCGTTCAATTTAAACGCAAGTATGGCTGTCCTGACCCTAGGTAACCCTTTTGGTATGTTGGAATCACCCTGCGGGTTCCTTGTGCCCTCGCCATCGCATCAAAGCCGTTTCGGGCGTTTACACATGCCAAAAAACAGGCATTCATTGCGCAAAACAGGGAGAATGGAATGAAACGGTTTCTTATGGCCGCTGCGGCCACGGCTTTGGGTGCGTCGTCTGCGGCAGCAGATATCAAGGTTGGTATGATCACGACCCTGTCCGGCGGTGGTGCCGGTCTGGGCATTGATGTGCGCGACGGCTTCATGTTGGCGATTTCGCAGTCAGGCCGCGACGACATCGAAGTCGTGATCGAAGACGATCAGCGCAAGCCGGATATCGCCGTGCAACTGTCGGACAAGATGATCCAGTCCGAACGCGTGGATGTGATGACGGGTATCATCTGGTCGAACCTTGCCATGGCCGTCGTGCCGGCAGCCGTGAACCAAAATGTGTTTTACCTGTCGCCCAACGCGGGCCCGTCGCCCTTGGCCGGGAAAGGGTGCCATCAGAACTATTTCAACGTCGCTTGGCAAAACGACAACCTGCACGAGGCTGCAGGCGCGCATGCCAATGGGGCAGGGTATTCCAATACCTTCATCCTCGCGCCGAACTACCCGGCAGGCACCGACGCGCTGACCGGCTATAAGCGTTTCTACGAAGGTGAGCTGGCCGGTGAGGTCTACACCAAGCTGGGTCAAACGGATTACGCCGCCGAACTGGCACAAATCCGCGCCAGCGGCGCGGACAGCGTGTTCTTTTTCCTGCCAGGCGGCATGGGGATTTCGTTCCTCAAGCAATACGCCAATAGCGGCATTGACCTACCCGTGGTTGGCCCTGCGTTCAGCTTTGATCAGGGTATCCTTCAGGCGGTCGGTGACGCGGCGCTTGGCGTCGTGAACACCTCGCAGTGGAACAAGGATATCGACAACCCGACCAACGCGGCCTTTGTCGAAAGCTTCCAGGCCGAGTTTGGGCGTCTTCCGTCGCTGTATGCGAGCCAGGGCTTTGACACCGCGAACCTGCTGATTTCGGCGCTAGAGGCGGCAGACCCATCAGATGCTGATGCCTTCCGCGAAGCGCTGCGCGCGGCAGATTTCGACAGCACGCGGGGCGATTTTGCCTTTGGTCCAAACCACCATCCGGTCCAGACGATCTATGCGCGCGAAGTGATCAAGGAAGGTGACGTGTTCACCAACAAGATCATCGGCACAGCCTTGGAAAATCACTCGGACGCTTACGCAGCTGACTGCAAGATGTAAGCGCTTTCCCTGTCCGTACTTTGGCGCGGGCAGGGGACCGGAGCCCTCATGTCCACAATCCTGATCATCGAGCAGGTCCTGAACGGCCTGCAATTCGGCGTGATGCTGTTTTTGATGGCAGCCGGCCTGACGCTGATCTTTGGTGTCATGGGCTTGATCAACCTCGCGCATGGGTCGCTCTACATGGTCGGAGCCTTTGCTGCGGCGGCAGTGGCGGGGGCGACGGGGTCGTTTTTCCTTGGCCTTGTGGCCGCGCTTGCTGCGGCGGCGCTTGCGGGCGCGGTGATCGAGATGGTGGTCATCCGCCGCCTTTATGCCGCGCCGCATCTGGATCAGGTGCTGGCCACTTTTGCGCTGATCCTGATTTTCTCGGAAGGGACACGGTGGGTCTTTGGGTCATTTCCTCTCTTCCTCGACATTCCCGTTGGGCTGGCGGGGCCTGTCACGCTGCCGGGTGGGATCGAATACCCGCTGTATCGCCTTGCGCTGATTGGGATCGGGCTGGCGGTGGGTCTGGGCCTTTGGGCGCTGATCGAGCGCACGCGCATCGGCATTCAGATCAGGGCAGGGGAGAATGACCGCGAGATGATCGCCGCGCTGGGTGTGGACATCTCAAAACTCTACACGTTGATTTTTGCGCTGGGGGCCGCGCTGGCGGGGCTGGCCGGGGCGCTGGTCGGCGCGATCCAGTCGGTGCAAGTCGGGATGGGTGAGCCGGTGCTGATCCTCGCCTTTGTCGTGATCGTCATCGGCGGAATAGGCTCGATCCGGGGAGCATTCATCGGCGCGCTTTTGGTCGGGCTGACGGATACGCTGGGCGGTGTGTTCCTGCCGGAACTGTTCAAGCTCTTTATGGAAACCGGGGCCGCGCAAAAGAGCGGCTCGGCGATAGCGTCGATGGCAATCTACATATTGATGGGTTTGGTCTTGGTCTGGAGACCAACAGGCCTGTTTGGGGCACGCGGATGATCAATGAACGTATGATCAACGCGCTGGTTTTGGCCGGGCTGCTGGCGCTGCCGCTTTATGCGTTGGCCGTGGATGAGCCCTTTACCATCACGCTGGTCACCCGCGCCGTCATCCTTGCGCTGGCTGCCGTGGGTCTTAACATTGTTCTGGGCTTTGGCGGGATGGTCAGCTTTGGCCATGCAGTGTTCTTTGGGATCGGCGGCTACGCGATGGGCATTTTGGCCTATCATGCGCAGACTTATTCGACGCTGGATCTGGGCCTGTTCACGACTGAGGGTACGAAGCTGATGCCAGTCATCTGGCTGGTCGCGATGGCGGTGTCTGGATTGGTCGCGCTGATCATCGGGCTTCTGTCGCTGCGCACCAGCGGGGTCTATTTCATCATGATCACGCTCGCCTTCGGGCAGATGTTTTTCTATTTCGCGATTTCATGGGCCGAGTATGGCGGTGAAGACGGTGTGTCGATCTATGTGCGCAACAGTTTTCCCGGTTTGAATACGCTGGTCCCGATCCAGTTCTTTGCGATCTGTTTCGTGATCCTATGCCTTGTTCTGTTCCTCAAGGAGCGGTTGCGTGCGTCGCCCTTTGGGTTGGCCCTGAACGCGGCGCGGCAGTCGGCAACACGGGCAGAAACGGTGGGGCTGAACCCCATGCGACTGCGGCTGGTGGCCTTTGTGATTTCGGGGATGATCACGGGTCTGGCCGGGGCGCTCTTTGCCGACCTTAACCGCTTTGTGTCTCCGTCGATGTTCAGCTGGCAGCTGTCGGGTGAGTTGATCGTGTTGATCATCATTGGCGGGGCGGGGCGGCTGATGGGGCCGGTGATCGGTGCCTGTGTCTTTGTTGCGCTTGAGCATTTTCTCGGGGGGCTGACGGATTTCTGGCATGTCTATCTGGGGCTGATCCTCTTGGGGATTGTCCTGTTCGGGCGGGGCGGGATCATTGGGATGCTGACCCGGACGGAGGGCGCGCATGTCTGACGTGGTCCTGTCCACCCACAACCTGACCAAACGCTTTGGCGCGTTGGTGGCGACGGATGACGTGTCGATTGATCTGCGCGCTGGCGAGGTTCATGCGATCATCGGACCGAACGGGGCCGGGAAATCGACCCTGATTCAGCAGATTTGTGGTGGATTGAAGCCGGATGCAGGTCGCGTAGAATTGGTCGGGCGCGATGTATCTAGCCTAACCACGCAAGCGCGGGCCAAGGCTGGGCTTGGGCGCACTTTTCAGATCTCGCAACTGTGCATGGAGGATACCGTCCTTGAAAACGTGCTCCTTGGTGCAATAGGGGCAGGGGGGTCGCCTTGGCGGTTTTGGCGGGGTGCTTTGGGCCTCACGGACATGCGCGAACGGGCCCAAGCCGCGCTGCACCGAGTCGGATTGGCCGACGCCGCCGACATCCGCTGCGCAAACCTAAGCCACGGGCAAAGACGGCAGCTTGAGGTGGCGGTCGCGCTGA
This sequence comes from Shimia ponticola, assembly GCF_007995215.1. GTDB lineage: Bacteria > Pseudomonadota > Alphaproteobacteria > Rhodobacterales > Rhodobacteraceae > Shimia_B > Shimia_B ponticola. The sequence goes on along the minus strand of NZ_VCDK01000008.1, from coordinate 28,468 downwards.
CGCTGAACCCGCGCGCCTTTGTGATGGATGAACCGATGGCGGGGTTGGGCGCAGACGGGTCCAAACAACTGACCGCTTTGCTGGATGGCCTGCGGGCCGAGGCCCCGATCCTGCTGGTGGAACACGACATGGACGCGGTCTTTGCACTCGCGGATCGGATCAGCGTGCTGGTCTACGGAAAGGTCATCGCCACCGGCACCGCCGACGACATCCGCGCCAGCGACGTCGTGCGCGAAGCCTATCTGGGAACGGAGGCATGAGCTTTCTCAGGGTCGAAAACCTCACCGCCAGTTACGGTGTCAGTCAGGCGCTCTATGGCGTGGACCTGCATATCGACGCGGGCGAGGTCGTGGCGCTGATGGGGCGCAACGGGATGGGCAAATCGACGACGGTCAAGGCCATCTGTCGGATGATTGCATCGGATGGCACGCTACAACTCGATGGGCAGTCTCTGCACGCCCTACCCAGCCATCGCGTCGCGCGTCTCGGCGTGGGGTTGGTACCGGAAGGCCGCCGCTGTTTTGCAAGTCTCACAGTGCGCGAAAACCTCATCGCTTCGGCGCGCTTGGGGGACTGGACACTGGCTAAGGTTGTCGATCTCTTTCCCCGTCTGGGTGAACGCCTCTCTCAAAAGGCCGCGTCGCTTTCAGGGGGCGAACAACAGATGCTGGCCATTGGCCGCGCGCTGATGACGAACCCGCGCCTGCTGATACTTGATGAGGCGACCGAGGGGCTTGCTCCGATCATCCGGCAGGAAATCTGGGTCTCGTTAGAGCGGCTCAAATCGCAGACACAGGTTGCTATCCTCATTATCGACAAATCGCCGAAGGAACTGGCGCGGGTTGCAGATCAGGCGGTGATCCTGGAGCGCGGCAAGACCGTCTGGAGCGGTGCCATGGCGGACATGACAGCAGACATATCGACCCGCTTCGTCGGCGTTTAGCCCGTGTAGCTTTGCAGAGCCGCGCGGGTGCCTTGATCCCAAATCTGACGCAGCATCGTCTCGAACACAGCGGCAAACGCGTCATAGGTGGCGAGATCGCCGTAGATGCTTTTCTGTTCGAGCCACAGCTTGGGTGTCTCACGCGCGGCGAGCGCGCAGGTATTGAGAGCGTCCCAATGGGGGTCGTTGGCCTCAATGGTGCTGCCGTCCTCTCGGGTGCCGGCGCACATCCGCGCCCAGAGCGCTTCGGTCAGGGCCAGCCCGTTGATCGCGCCATCGGCAGCCAGCGCATCGCGCAGGATGGGAAGGATAAAGCCGGAATGACGGGACGACCCGTCAAAAGCCACCCGACGGGTTGTGTCGTGGATCTTCGGGTTCGCAAACCGCCGCGATACAAGCGTCACATAGTCAGTGGGCGTGATTTCTGGCACCGGGCTGACATAGGGCGTGATTTCGTCATGCTGCACCTTTTGAAAAAAGGCCGCGATGTCAGGATCAGCCATGCAGGCGGCGATGGTTGGAACACCCAACAATTCGCCCGCATTTGCCAGCACCTGATGACCGCCATTCAGAATGCGGATTTTCATCGTCTCATACAGGTGGACGTCGCTGGTCAACGTTGCACCGGCATCTTCCCACGGGGGGCGGCCAGCGCAGAAATCATCTTCGATGACCCATTGGCGGAAATTTTCGTGGGTGACGGGTGCGGCGTCTTCGATACCGAAGTCCCGCGCCGTGGCGAGTTCGGTCTTTCCGGTTGCCGGAACGATGCAGTCGACCATCGCATTTGGGAAACTTGCGTTCACGTCAATCCAGTCGGCAAGGTCCGCGTCGCTCAACCGGGCCAGTTCCACCACTGTGTCGCGGAGGACATCGCCATTGTGTTGCAGGTTATCGCAGCATTGGCCGGTGAATGCGCCGATGCCTGCGGCGCGCCGCGCCTTAAGCGCCGCCACCATCGCGCCAAAGGCGGTGCGAGGGCTGTTTGGCGATTTGGCATCGTGCTGAATGTCTGGGTGGGCGATATCAAGATTGCCACTCGCATCTCGGTAATAACCGCCTTCGGTCACCGTCAGGGCAACGATGCGAATAGCAGGATCGGACATCGCGGCGATGAGAGAGGCGTTGTCGTCCTCCACCGGCAGGAAGTCGATCATCGGGCCGATGATTTCGACCTGTCCGCCGCTTGGGTCGAGTTCGATCAGGGTCGTGAGGCAATCCTGTGCGCGCAGGTGATCGCGCATCTTGATGTCGCCGAGGCGGACGCCTGCGCCGATGATGGCCCAGTCATGCGCTTTGCCGTCCTGCATCAGGCGGTGCAGATACCAAGCCTGATGCGCGCGGTGAAAATTGCCAAGGCCGATATGCACGATCCCGGGTGTCAGGCGGGTGCGATCATAGGTCGGGATCAGAACCCCGTCCGGCATGTCGTGAAGGGTCGCGTTGCACAGCTTCATTGTGCGTCCTCCTGTGGATCGGTCCTTCATCAGCTCATCCAATTCCCGCCGTCGACGTTATAGGTCTGCGCGACGATGTAATTTGCCTCTTCTGACGCCAGAAAAATCGCCATGCCGGTCAGGTCCTCGGCGGTTCCCATGCGGCCATAGGGGACGGCTGCGCCGACCTCGGTCTTTTTCTGGCCAGGGGCCTTGTTTTCGTATTTGGCAAAGAACGCATCGACACCGTCCCAGTGTTCGCCATCGACGACTCCAGGTGCGATGGCATTCACGTTGATGCCGTGTTCGATCAGATTGAGCCCTGCGGACTGCGTCAGGCTGATCACAGCCGCTTTCGAGGCGCAGTAGACACTGACCAGCGCCTCGCCCCGACGGCCAGCTTGGGACGCCATGTTGATGATTTTGCCTTTGATGCCGTGGTCAATCATGTGCTGCGCGACGGCCTGCATCACAAAGAGAGTGCCCGCCACGTTGATGCTGAACACGCGTTCATAGTCCGCGCGTGTCACCTCGACGATGGGGGCCGCGGTAAAGAGCGCGGCATTGTTGATCAGGATGTCGATCTGCCCGAATGCCTGGACGGTGGTGGCAACGGCAGCGTCGATGCTGGCTTGATCGGTCACGTCCATCGCAACGGCCTGCGCACCGATCTCAGCCGCAGCTGCTTCGGCGCGCGCGATATCGATGTCAGCGATCATGACCCGCGCGCCTTCGGCGACATAGGCCTTGGCAAATGCCAGACCTATGCCGCGTGCAGCGCCCGTGATCAGGGCTGTTTTGCCAGCCAGCCGTGTCATGCGATCCGCAGACCTTGGTCGTCAAAGCGGTGCATTTCGTTCACCCGCGGGCTGAGCGAAATGGTGTCACCGTGGTTCAGGGCCACATTGCCAAGCGCGCGCACAGTGAGCGTTTCGGCCAAGCCTGTGTCATGCACATGGAAGAATGTGTCCGAACCCAGATGTTCGGCGACGCCAACAGTGCCCGTCCAGGCGCCGCCGGATTCCACGACGTCGATATGCTCGGGGCGGATGCCGACGGTCTTGGCGTTGTGCTTGCTGGCCTCGTCGCCTTCGATGAAGTTCATCTTGGGCGAGCCGATGAACCCGGCGACAAAGAGATTCTTCGGCGCGCTGTAGAGTTCGAGTGGCGAGCCAACCTGTTCGATCACACCAGCCTGCAGAACGACGATCTTGTCGGCCATGGTCATGGCTTCGACCTGATCGTGGGTCACGTAGATCATTGTGGTCTTCATGCGCGCATGCATCTCGGTGATCTCGATACGCATGCCGACGCGCAGCGCGGCGTCGAGGTTTGACAGTGGTTCGTCAAAGAGAAACGCCTTGGGGTCCCGCACAATCGCCCGGCCGATGGCCACACGCTGCCGTTGGCCACCTGAAAGCTGACCGGGTTTGCGATCCAGATAGTCGGTGAGGTTCAGGCTCTCGGCGGCCGCCATGATCCGCTTTTCCTGCTCGTCTTCGCTCAGACCCGCCATCCGCATCGGGAAGGCGATGTTCTTGCGGACGGTCATGTGCGGATACAGCGCGTAGGTCTGGAAAACCATCGACAGGCCGCGTTTGGAAGGTGACACCTGCGTGACGTCGGCGTCATCGATCAGGACCTTGCCGGAGGTCGTGTCCTCAAGACCTGCGATCAGACGCAAGAGCGTAGACTTACCGCAGCCCGAGGGGCCGACGAAGACCGCGAATTCACCGTCTTCGATGGTCAGGTCCAGCGGCGGGATGACTTCGACATCACCAAAGCTCTTGGACACTTTTTCAAGTTGGATACGTCCCATTGGTTTTTCCTACTTAACGGCGCCGAAGGTCAGGCCTTGGACCAGTTGTTTTTGACAGAACCAGCCCAGCACCACGATTGGGCCGACGGCTGCGGTTGAGACTGCGGAGAGGCGGCCAAAGAACAGACCTTCCGGTGCACGGTTGCCTTCGATCAGCTTGGACAGTGTGGCTGCTTCTGTCGTCGTCAGTCGAACGGTCCAGTAGGCCTCGTTCCAGCAGAAGATGAAGCAGAGAAGGGCAGTGGAGGCGATACCGCCCCAGGCAAGCGGGATCAGGATCTCGCGGATTTCACCCCAGGTGTTCACCCCGTCCATCTGGCCGGCTTCGATGATCTCTTTCGGGATTTCCTTGAAGTAGGTGAAGAGCATCCAGATCACGATCGGCAGGTTGATCAGCATCAGAACCACGATGATCAGGAAATGGGTGTCAAAGAGGCCCATGCTCTTGGTCAGGAACGTCATGGGGTACAGGACCGCAGCTGCAGGCAGCATCTTGGTGGACAGCATCCACATCAGCACGTCTTTGGTAGCGCGGCTGGGGTTGAAGGCCATGGCGTAGGCACATGGAATACCAACTGCGAGCGCAAAGATCGTGGCGAATACCGCGGTGATGACCGAGTTACGGGCAAAGCGCCAGTAATCGTAGTTTTCGGTCATGTTCAGGTAGTTCTCGAGCGTCGGCTGAAAGAACAGCAGGTACTCTGGTTTGACCGCATCGGCGTCGGTCTTGAAGCTGGTCAGAACCATCCAGAAGATCGGGAAGAAGAACAGAAGACCCACGACCCAGGCCAGTGTCGCCCGGCTGACGCGTCCATATTTTGAAGATTGTGCAACGATAGCCACGGCGCGTTACTCCATTAGGGTCTTGCCGATCATCCGCAGCAGGAAGATGGCAACGATGTTGGCGAGGATGACGGCAAAGATGCCGGTGGCCGAGGCCGCGCCGATGTTGTTGTTGGCGAATTCGCCGATCAGGTAGGGCAGGTTCTTGTTCCCGTTACCGCGGCTGACGATTTCGATTTCGGCATAGAGCGACAGGTGAAAGATCGCCTGGATCATCACGACAATCGCAATGGGTCGGGCGAGGTGCGGCAGCGTGAGAAAGCGGAACTGTGACCATGCGCCTGCACCGTCCAGAATGGCGGCCTCTTTCTGTTGCTGATCTTCGGATTGCAGCGAAGTCATGAAGATCAGAACGGCAAACGGTGTCCATTGCCACGTCACCATCATGATCACGGCAATGGCCGATGTCTGTGTGGCGCGGAACGAGATCGGCTCGAACTGGGGCCAGAGAGAGAAGAACCAGCCCACGACAGGTGCGTTTTGCAGGGACGAAATCAAATCGTTGATCCCGGCAACCGCCAACCCCTGAAGGCCCAATACCGGATCAAGGATCATATTGATCCACAAAACGGCATTCACCGCAGGCATGACGAAGAATGGAGAGATCAGAAGAACGCGGACGATGCCACGACCTGGAAAGGCCTTGTTGATCAGAACGGCAATCAACACGCCGAGGATCACTGTCAGGAACAGAATGCTGCAAACAATGAAAAGGCTGTTCTGGATCGCAAGGAGGAAGTCTTTGTTTTCCAGAACGAATTCGTAGTTTCCGAAACCGCGCCAGTTGCTCAGTGCAGGTTTGGTCCATTCGGGTCGGCGCAGGCTGTTCAACACATAACGGATGAACGAGAAGTAAAGCGTCATCCCGAGTGGGATTAGCATCCAGATCAAGAGCAGAATGACTGCCGGTGACTGAAGCAATCGTGGAAGCCGTCTATCAGACATAGCTTAATTCCCCTGGATAGGCGGCGGTTGTTGCGCCGTCCAACCCTGCATATCGCGGTTCTAAGTTTTGTGGTTTGTTTTTAAGCCGAAAACCGGCGGTAGGTGTGAGCCCAGCGTGGGCCGGGCTCACCCTTAGAATGGCTTACTCGAAGTAGCCTGCTTCTTTCATGATCGCTGTTGCTGCCTCTTGCGAAGCGGCCAGAGCGTCTTCAACCGATTTTGCACCGGACAGAGCAGCAGCCATTTCCTGAGCGACAGCGGAGCCGACTTCTGGGAATTCAGGCAGTGCTGCGAACTGAACGCCAACATATGGCTTCAGGTCGGATGCTTCTGGAGCGGCCGAGTCGATCGCTGCGAGTTCTGCCGACGCAAAGCCTGCTGCCGCTTGGAACTCTGGGATCGAGTATGTCGACGTACGCTGACCGGTTGGGACCGAGCCCCAGCCGAACTCTGGGTGGTTACCCACAGCTTGCACGTAGTCTTTGGATGTTGCCCACTCGATGAAGTCTTTTGCTGCTTCGGCGTTAGGCGAACCTGCCGGAACAGCCATTGCCCATGCCCACAGCCAGTTTGCACCAGCAGATACACCAGCGTTTGGCGATTGTGCGTATGCAACACCGTCAACTTCCAGGAACGAAGCCGCGATTGTGGCGTCGATCCACATGCCGCACTTGCCTTCGTTGTAGAGCGCCAGGATTTCGTTGAAGGAGTTACCTTCGGAACCTGGAGGGCCGTAGTTGCCCAGCAGATCAACGTAGAAGTTGATGGCTTCGTTCCACATCGCGCTGTCCAGCTGTGGACGGCCTTCTGCGTCGAACCATGCACCACCGAAGGAGTTCACGACGGTCGTGATGAACGCCATGTTGTCGCCCCAGCCTGGCTTACCGCGCAGACATGCGCCGTAGACGCCGTTGTCAGGGTCGTGCATTGCAGCTGCCGCATCTTTGATGCGCGCCCAGCTGTCGTTGTCGTTGATGGTGACGCCAGCCGCATCGGCCAGGTCTTTACGATACATAACCATCGACGATTCACCGTAGAACGGTGCAGCGTACATGGTGCCTTCGTGCGACAGACCTGCGCGGATCGCTGGCAGGATGTCGTCCATGTCGTATTCTGCGCCGAACTCAAGTGGTTCGATCCAGCCTGCAGCACCCCAGATTGGAGCTTCTTGCATGCCGATGTTGATGATGTCGTACTGGCCGCCACCGGTTGCGGTGTCGGAAGTAACCTGCTCACGCAGAACGCCTTCTTCGAGCGATACCCAGTTCAGTTTGACACCGGTTTCTTCGGTGTAGGCTTCTGCAACGGTCTGCATGTTGATCATGTGACCGTTGTTGACGATTGCGATCGTCAGTTCGGCTGCGTGGCCGTCGGCAAATGCCGCGCCGGTTGTGATCAACGACATTGCCGTCGCTGCACGCAAAGTGCGCTTCAAAGACATCCGAAGTTCCTCCCTTTTGGATGTTATGGGGGAACCCTAGGGCACAGGCTCACGCGCCGTCAACAAATAATTTACGCGCGTAAAGAAAGTTAGTCTCAGGCGCTATCTCTTAGGGTCAGCTTGCCTTCAATTCGCGTGCTTTTCCAAGGCTCTACGTGCCCTTCGATGGCTGCGAACAGACTGTCGGCTGCTGTCTGCGAGACCTTGTCGTAGTCATGCGAAATGGTCGTCAGCGGCGGGCAGGTATAGCGCGAATGGGGGTGTCCATCCTGTCCGGCGACTCGAATCTGGCAATCCTCACCGCGTCCGACCTTGACCCCGCGTTCGTAGCAGGCGGTCAGCAAACCGATAGCCAGACGGTCGTTGCTGCACAGGATTGTATTCGTGCTGAACAGACCTTCTTCGAGCGCCTTGTGTCCGCCGATGCGTCCGATTTCCTCGAACTCCCAGCCCTCACCTTCGATCGAAACGACCTGCGCGGGTTGGCCGAATTCTTGCATGGCGTCCAGATAGGCCTGCCTGCGGCGATGCGCGTTCGGGTTGGCCGGTGTCTTCATTTCGAAAAAGCACGGCGGTTCGCCCGTCCGACACAGGTAGTCGGTGATATGCGTCGTGAACTGCCGGTTGTCCGATCCCACAAAGGACAGGCCAAATTCTTCGACCGAACTGTCAAAGAGCAAGGTGGGGACGTCGGCGCAGAACTTCTCCAGCACGTCATGATCAGAAGCGCGGCCCAACGGGGCAAGCAGAACACCAGCAGGTTTCAAGCTGCGCAAACTGTCCAGAACCTCGACTTCATGAGCCGAGTCGCCATGTGCGCTGAAGAGCGTCGGGCGGTAGCCCGCATCTATACACCGCTGTTCGAGGTTACGCGCGATCTCGGCGAAATAGGGGTCGACCAGCAGAGGCACGACAATCCCAACCGCCTTGGTCAGTTTGCGATTCTGGTTCATCGCGTAGATGTTCGGGCGATAGTCGTGCAGTTTCAGCGCGTCTTCTATCCGTGCCCGTGTCTTGGGGCGCACGCTCTCTGGGTCGTTGAAGTATTTCGAGACTGTTGGACGGGAGATTCCGCTAACCGAAGCGAATTCTTCCATGTTTTTTATTCTGGCCATGGGTAAGCGCCGAAGGCTGGCCTCCATTCTTTTCACACCTCCGATAATCTTTACGCGCGACAAAAAATCAAGTAGCTCGTTAAGGATTGCCCGCATCTTTGCCGGGTAAGCAGAGAGCACGGCTATGTATCTGGGACTGGACCTTGGCACGTCGGCGGTAAAGGCGATCTGCATTGATGGTGCGACCATCCTTGCGACAGCGTCAGCGCCATTGGACATCTCTTCTCCGCAGTCAGGGTGGTCAGAACAGGCGCCAACGGATTGGTGGGATGCCACCTGCGCAGCGATACGGATGCTTGGGGAGAGTATCTCTTTGGCAGACATCCGCGCGGTTGGTTTGTCTGGACAGATGCATGGCGCGGTGCTGCTCGATGCAGATCAAAACGTGATCCGCCCGGCGATCCTGTGGAATGACAGCCGATCCGTGGCCGAGTGTGCGGTGTTGCAGGACGCGCTGCCTGATGTCGGCACGTTGGCAGGTATCCCGCCACTGCCGGGGTTCACGGCACCCAAGGTCATGTGGTTGGCGCGGCATGAGCCAGAGGCCTATTCCGCGATTGCCAATATCCTGCTGCCGAAAGACTACATTGGCTTTCGGTTGCATGGTCAGATGGTGACCGATCCATCGGATGCCGCAGGAACCATGTGGCTGAACCAAAGCACGCGCGATTGGGAGCCGAGGATTTTGGCGGCGACAGGCACGGCCCTGGAATGGTTGCCTGCTCTGCACGATGGCCACGACATAGTCGGCACAGTTACGCGGGACGCCGCAGAGACCACTGGATTGCCGTCGGGCATTCCGGTTGTGGCGGGGGGCGGTGATGCTGCAACGGGGGCGGTGTCGCTAGGGGCAACAGAACCGGGCAGGGGGTTCGTGTCTCTCGGTACATCTGGCCAGCTCTTTGTGGCGGACCGTGTCTATCGTCCCAACCCTGATCAATATGTTCATGCCTATGCCCACACGGTGCCGGATCGCTGGTTCCAAATGGCGGCGATGCTAAACGGCGCGCGTCCGATTTCGTGGATCGGTGAGCAGCTGGACCTGACCCCGGGCGATGTTGTGTCCCTCGCGGAAACTGCGCGCGCGGATCGGATCCCCGTTTTCCTGCCATACCTGACGGGTGAGCGAAGCCCGCATGGTGACCCGCATATCCGCGCAGGTTTTTTTGGCCTCGAAGACACCACAGCGCGGTCCGAGTTGTGTCGCGCGGTCGTTGAGGCTGTGGCTTTTTGCTTTGCCGACGCGGCTGAAAGCTTTGGCCCCAGCATGGAGACACTTCCAAAGCTCTTTGCCATTGGCGGGGGCAGCCGATCGGATTTCCTGTTGTCATTGCTTGCGACTGCGACGGGCAAACCGATCACTCGGTTGCAAGGCGCCGATAGCGGCCCGGCCTTCGGCGCCGCGCAACTCGCGGCCTGCGGGACGGGTGCGCTGGCGATGCAGGACTTTGGCGTGTCTGACACATCCGGCGAGACATTCGACCCAAATCCAGACACAGGATTTGCTGATCGCCTCGACCGTTTCCGCGCGACCTACGCAGCGCTGAAGTCGGTTTGATTTCTATCCGGGCTTCTTGAGAGCTTTGGTGTTGGAGAACTGCACCGCGCATCGCCGGGCAGCGCCATGTGCAGTGAGATTGATGTGTACCGCGTCAGAGAATTTCTAAGTCTGCTGTTTCTGGGCGGAAATTGCTTCTGGTGAATATGCCTTACCTTTGGTGCCGCCCCATGACACGCGGCCCAAGGGTCTGTTGAACACACCCCGCAGGAAAAGCTCGACACCAACCGAGCAGATGAATCCGAAATACAGAAGCTTCAGAGCCCATTTGGCAGCGGCAAAGCGAATGCCGTTTGAAAGATCCATGCGGCCTGCGGGCCAGAACCCTGCGAACAGCATATTTGCCCAGTAATACTGGGCGACCGGAACGGGGTAGTCGCACATAAAGACCCAGTGATCGATCAAAAGGCGTTTGATCCGTGCGCGGTTCGTGCCCTTTGGGGCACCGACGACGTATTTGCACCATGGCCCGGAGAACACCTCTAGGCTGTCAGGAACGTTGTCGAGATTTCGTTCCATGACCTCAAAACAGACAAAGCCATCGTCGCTTGTGTAGCGGTGTGGGATGCCATCTTGCACGATGGCGCGTTCGACGATGATGCAGCAGCCGTGCGGATAGTTGGTGGCGGGCGTGGTTATGTTTTTGACCCGGTGCAAAAGGCGTGATGCGGTGTTGTCACCTTTTACGGCGATCTTTTCCGGACCGACGGCGCCATGGAACTGTCTTTCCACCATCCTGGCGTACAGCCTTGGGATGCAATCCTCGCTGAGCAGCACATCGTCATCGATCCAACCGGCCGCACGGTAGGTGGATTGCGCAAAGACCCGGAAGCTTGCATTGAGCGTGTCGGCCTTGCGCCCCTTCGACATCATCACGCAAATCAGAGTGACGCCACGGGGAACCTTGACCTGGCGGGTGACCTCTTTGATGCGCTGCCGAAGCGGGGCGGGCTCTGCACCCTGCAGGCCCCAGACGATGGCAACATGACCCTCTGATGCGGCGGCTTGATGCAAAAGGTCCTGTAGCTGTGCTGCGTGCTCAGACGCATCGCAGCGTTGAATGATCGTTGGCACCACAAGCAATAGATCAGGATCGGTTTTAGCCACGGCCCCGCTCAGGTCGGATTCCGAGATTGCCTCGACCTGATCATTGGTCGTTGTGAACCACTGTGTGAACGATGGTGGTGTATACTCCGGGCTATAGGCGCGCCGGACCATGCGACGCACCAGACCGCGCAGGCCGGTTTCGCGGTTTTGGCTGAGACTGGCGAATGGTTCTTGCGCACCCATCAGACGATTAATCCGAGCCAGAACTGGTAACCCCGTCCAGATGGTCTGGAATGATCCGCTGAATCACATCGTCGACATACTGATCGGTGATGGCTTTCATCTGCTGTTCATCCGGGGTGCCTGTGAGGCTGGCTTTGCAGACAAAGCGCATCGCCTCGAGAAGGCGGATGATTTGCGCAGGCTGCACTGATCCGGTTTCCAGCAAGTAGCCAAGATTGCCGGCACGCTCACCTTTCTTGGTGTAGTCTACGATGTCGTCGGCGATTGTGATGATCGTTCCGAAAGCAAAGCTAAAGCGACCCGAGAGGTCCGCGCCCCGATCATCACTCACAAGGAAATTCGCCAAACGCCCGTAGATACGCAGGAACCCACCACCATAGCTGCAGCTGTGGAAGCGCCACTTGCGAAAGTCCTGCGACCGGTCGTGTTTGGTCTGCATGACCCCTTTGGTGAGCACGCGCATTTCGGCTTCGAGATTTGCGCACAAATCTGGTCGTTTGCTGATGTCGCTCATCTCTCCGCTGGCCGAGTGCAGGAGGTGCAGCCCACAGCAAACGAGGTCTGTCGAATCAAGGTCGGTGTCGAGATCGGCTGCGTCGTCGAGAAGTTTCATCCCAACGATATGCCGAGCAAGGCTATGGTCGATACGTGTACGCAGAGGCCCATGTGCCAGTCGGTGAGACAGGAGATAAGGGACTTTCAGATAAAGCCCGAGACCCTCGCAATACGAGAGAATGACCGGATCATTTGTCACCTCCTTCAGGCATTCGACAAGGTCAGTCTTCACATCACTGATCGCTTGCGCCCACCTTTCGTCAAAAGAGGGCAGGGCAGGCGGAACGTGGTCTGCAGGTGGGTGTGATGCAACCAACATGTCGTTATCCTAGGGCGTCGCTGTTATTGCATCTTGGCCGAATGGAGTTGGGCATCCGCTTAGGTGTATTCCGGAGACCGGCTTTCGGCATGAAGAGATTGGAAATACGAAATCGTTTCGCCAAGACCTTCCTGCAGTGTCACCTTGGGTTCCCAGTCGAGAGCGCTCTTGGCCAGACTGATGTCCGGTTTGCGCTGCATCGGATCATCTTGCGGCAGATCTTTGTATTCCATTGAGGAGTTGCCGCCGATCCGTCTTGTCACCTGTTCGGCCAGTTCCGCGATGGTGAATTCCACGGGATTGCCGAGGTTGATCGGACCGGTGATCGACGCATCCGAGTTCATAAGCCGAACCAGACCTTCAATCAGGTCATCGACGTAACAGAATGAGCGCGTTTGCTGTCCGTCGCCAAAGATGGTGATCGGCTGGCCTGACAGCGCCTGCATGATGAAATTCGACACGACACGACCGTCATGAGGGTGCATGCGTGGGCCGTAGGTGTTGAAAATCCGAGCCACTTTGATTTCGACGCCCATCTGGCGGTGGTAATCGAAAAAGAGCGTTTCTGCGCACCGCTTGCCTTCGTCATAGCAGGACCGCGGGCCAATCGGGTTTACGTTGCCCCAATAGTCTTCTGTCTGAGGATGAACTGCCGGGTTTCCATAGACCTCGGACGTTGAAGCCTGAAGGATCTTGCACCCCAACCGCTTGGCGAGACCAAGCATGTTAATCGCCCCGTGAACGGAGGTTTTTGTCGTCTGTACGGGGTCGTGCTGATACTGCACCGGCGACGCGGGGCAGGCGAGGTTGTAGATCTCGTCTACCTCGACATAGAGCGGGAACGTCACGTCGTGGCGCACGAACTCGAACAGGGGGTTTGCGTGCAGGTGGTCAAGGTTCCGCTTGGTGCCCGTAAACAGATTATCCGCGCAGATCACTTCGTGCCCTTGGCGCAGAAGATAGTCGCAGAGATGCGATCCAAGGAACCCAGCACCGCCGGTGACAAGGATGCTCTTGGTGCTGCCGTAGAGGCGGCGGTTGGTGTGGAAGACTTTCTGAAGCATAACGGCACCTCAAGCACAAAAAAATTGCACTTGTTCCAAAAATTTAATGCACGCTACGAAAAGCAACCTTGAGGTGTAAAGCTTTAATTCTTTCGCTGCGGCAAAAGACTGCGCATACAATCATAAAGACCATTATCTATGCAATATATGTCAAGGCGGGAATCGGTGATCGGCAATCCACCCAAGGTGGTGCTGTGAAAGTCAACTAAGACCTTGGTGCAGGGGTGATTGAGGCTTCGCCTATAGGATTCGGGGCCGAGATCGCGGGTTCGATGCGCAGATTGCCACTATAGTATTGGTTTTGAAAGATTTCGACGCTGAAAAAAGAGGCATATCTTTCCACTTGGCACTTTTTCGCTGGCGATTCCTCGTTTGCTTTCGCCGGTGCGAAACAGGTCGATCTGGACCTGACCTGGGGCACGCGGTGCGGCACACCAAAGGGCAGTATTTAAAGGGTCAGAAGTGCGTCAGGCCTCAATTCAAGAAATAGGAGTTTCCTATAATAACCCCTGACGTGTGCGGCGTAATTACTGCCGGCAGGGCCTTAGGGCGAAAAATAGCTTAGTCAAATAAATCTAGACATTCGATCTGAAGTTGTGCTGACTTGGCGTTAATCATTCCTAACGTTAGCAATTGGTGGGCCCTAGTTTGTTAAAGTACACGCGTACAATCGCACCTGCGACGACCTCGATGGATCTGCTGAGAAGCGCACGCGGAAGCTGCCTTCACGTGATCGATCCTTTCAAAATGCCAATCTCGGAAATCGTGGAAAAGGCGAAGTTCGTTGAGAGTATGGGCTCGCCGTTCATCCTGTTGGGGAGCACCGACTACGTCGACTTCGACAACGTGATGCTCGATGTTGTGAGCGAAGTGAAAGCGAATGTGTCGCTTCCGGTCGCCACCCATTTTCCATCAGGCAAGAATGGTGGATTGCCTTACGTGGATGGCGTTGACTTTGTCATCGCTCCGGCGATCTTCAACTCGGACAGCCCGCAGTTTCTTTGGAAATGTCTTCTTGAGACCTACCGGGACCTCGGGGTCAGGTCCTCTGAGAATCGGTCTGTTCCTGTGCCAATCCTGTCAGCAGCGGCGACCTTTGGCATCGACGAAAAATCCGCACGCTATCTGAATGTGCAAGGTCTGCATCAGAATGAAACTGATGCGGGTCGTCTGGCGGAATTCGCGAACCGTTTTGGTTTTCAGATTGTTTACCTGTTCTCGCGTCACGGCGCTGTTGAGCCCTCGATGGTTAGGTCGATCCGCGCCAAGCTTGCGGACGACATCATGATCTTCGTGGGCGGCGGCGTTCGCGTTCCACAGGACATCGACGACTACGTGTCTGCTGGCGCCGACTTTGTGGTGTTCGGCACCGCTGGTGAGGTTGATGACTGGCGCAATGTCTTTTCATCGCTGCTGGGTCACACGTGCGAGCACAATCGGGTGGCCTATGCCTAGCAGCCAGTCTGATCGCTTTCGCATCGCGCTCGTCCGGCATCACGATCTTTGTCTCAACAGTCGACAGATCGCAGCCGTTCAAAAGCGGGCCGGTGTTCTTCCGCACCTTGGGCTTGGCTATATTGAGACCGTCCTGAGAAGGGACGGGTTCGACACGGTCCAATTTGATAGCCCCGCGATGGGGTTGGATGGTGAGGGGCTCAAGCAAGCGTTGATCCGGTATCAGCCGCATCTCGTCTGCGTCAGCACGACAACCCCCGGTTTGCCTGGGGCCATCGAAGCCTGCGAAGCGGCACGTGCGTCAGGTGCCAAGGTCATTTTGGGCGGCCCTCATACAGAGGTGTTCGGTGCCGAGAACCTTCACCACGATTGCATTGACTACGTCGGTGTCGGTGAAGGTCTGACAATCGTTCCTCAGCTGGCGGCAGCATTGGCGTCGGGTGGCGAGACCAAGGATATTCGCGGATTGATCTGTCGCGAGCACCACGGTGGCGTCGCGCCGATGATCAATCTTGCTGATGTTGGTTGGCCCCGTCGCGAGGGCCTGCCGATGAATCAGTACTTTTCAATCATGGCGAAACGCCCGTTTGCCACGATGATTTCGAGCCGCGGTTGCCCGTTCAAGTGCAGTTTCTGTTTCAAGCAAATCGTCGACAAGAAATCGATGTATCGCACGGCAGAAGATGTCGTCGATGAGATGGAATACCTCGTGCATCGCTGGGGCGTACGCGAAATCATGTTCTACGATGACGTCTTTACGATGCATCGCAAGCGCGTGGCCCAGATTTGCGAGCTTATCCGCAAGCGCAATCTCAAGGTCCGCTGGGAGGCCCCAACCCGCGTGGACCTCGTGCCTAATGAGCTTTTGAAAGACATGGCTGCGGCCGGTTGTGTGCGTCTGCGGTTCGGGATTGAGCACGGCGATCCAGAGATTTTGGAAAGCATGGGTAAAGAGTCCAGCATCGAGAAGATCGAGCGGGCGGTGATCGACGCCAGCAATGTCGGCATCAGTGCTTTTGGCTATTTCATCGTGGGATGGCTGAATGAAACCCAGGCCCAATTCGAGCGCACCGTCGAACTCGCCCAGCGTCTGCCGTTTGATTACGCCAGCTTTTACACTGCGACGCCACTTCCCGGGACGCGCCTGTTCCGTGAGTCCGTAGAAGCAGGCGTCGTGCCACAGGACTTCTGGTTGCGATTTGTCAAAGGTGAATTCGACCTTCGGATGCCAGAGCTTGCCCCCAACGCGCATCAACGCGCGCAGGAAGCGTATCGGAGGTTCTACTTCCGTCCGCAGATGATGATGCCGATCACGCGGCATATCTTTCATACCGGTCAGTTCTCAAACACGCTGTCCGGTTTGCTCACCCTCGCGCGGTCCAGTTCCAACACTGTCAGAGACTTCTGAGGGGGCCGAGAAGATGTGCGGCATTGCAGGGGTCAGTGAATTCAAACCGGGAGCGCATGGGCGTGATGCGGCAAGGCTGTGTGCAGCCATCCTTGAACGCGTTTCGCACCGAGGCCCAGAAGGCACTCAAATAGAGAGCCTTGGCGGGACGGCTTTGGGTCATTGTCAGTTGGCCTTTCAGGATCAGGCGCATGGGCAGCAACCGGTTTTCTCCGAAGATCGAGACATCGCCTTGGTCTTTAATGGTCAGATTTTTAACCACCTTCTTCTGCGCGAAGAGCTTGGTGGAACGTATCTTACGCAATCTGACGCGGAAACGATCCTTCGGCTTTACGAGGCTGAAGGGCGCGAGGGTTTGACCCGGCTTCAGGGGATGTATGCGCTGGCCCTTTGGGATGCGCGCAAGCCTGCATTGTTGCTGGCACGGGATCGCCTGGGCAAAAAGCCCTTGTTCTATTCAGTAGAGCAGGGGGTTCTGAGCTTTGCTTCAGAAGCAAAGGCATTGGACGTCGTTACACAAGATCCCCTCCCCAGTGCGCAGGCGGTGGCAGAATTCCTGTTCATGGGGTCCGCATCTGAAGGCGTCTCAGCGGGTATCCGCGCCGTCAAACCCGGCCAGATTATCGAGTGGTCTGGCGGTGGCGCGGGCGTCAAGACATCCGAAAGCCCACCGATTGCAAAGAGAGCGTCGGACGAGGATCAATCCCTCCGAACCCTGTTGCGCGACGCCGTCACCCGGCGCCTTCATTCCGATGGTGTGTCCTATGGCGTCTTTACCAGTGGCGGACTGGATTCCGCCTTGATCGCCTCGTTGGTGAAAGAGGTCTCCGGCAAAGCGCCGATCCTGTTTCACGCCGCTGTTGAGGACCACAGGTTCAGTGAACTGAACGCCGTCGAACAGTTGGCAGATCACTTAGGGTCCGAGCTCATTACCGTGAATGTCGACCGCCAAAAATGCGCGGACATCTTCCATCGCCTTTACCCGACCTTGGGTGCGCCAGTTGCAGATCCGTCCATGTTGGCATTTCTCCTGCTGAGCGAAGAGGCGCGAAAGCATGTCAAATTCGTCCTGACGGGCGATGGCGCTGACGACATCTTTGGTGGGTACGATCTGTACTTGGCGAAGGCGTATCTGGAGCAGCATGGAATGGACGCTGCACTAAGCGCGGCAAGCCAGCATTCCTCCATTCAGACGAGCCTAGTGGCTGACGCGGAAATTCGCGTTGCGCTGGATCGTCTGTCCGAAGTCATAGGCCCGTTGAGCATTTCAAACGCCAGAGCACCGTTTTCGGTCAATGAATGCCCGATGATGATGAACCACGCGATCCGGATGAGTAAGGATGAACTCGTCACTCACCTGACCAGCCAATTCAAGAATATGAGCGGCTTGGTGCAGGACGTTCCAGATGATGACCGCTGCTCGGTCATCGTGCATTATTTGCAGACCCGTATCCTGACCAAACTTGATCTGGGCAGTATGCGTTTTGGCATCGAGGCACGGTCGCCTTTCCTTGATGAGAGGGTTGTAGATTTTGCCCTGCGCCAACCGATGAGTGCGTTGGTGCGGGACGGTCAGACCAAACGCCCGGTTCGCGAACTCTGTCGGATTTACCTCCCCGAAGCCCTCTCTGGCCAAGCCAAGAGAGGCTTCAGAATGCCGATCGCTGACATCCTGAAGTCGGAACTGCGGGACACGGCAGATCAGCTGTTATCTGTAGAAGCGATTGAAGCCGCCGGCATGTTCCAAGCCGATGCTGTGCGGTCGATGTGGTCAGATTTTCTGGCTGGCAACGATGCCCACGCGCACCGCATCTGGACGCTGCTTTGCGCGCAGATCAGTGCGTCTTCCTCACATCGAATGCTGAGGAGTGCGGCATGAGAGTCTTGAGTATTCACAACATCGGTCATGACTGTGGTGCCGCTGCGTTTGACGATGACGGGCTGTTGTTCTCGATCGAAGCAGAGCGCTTGACGCGGCGGCGGTACGAACACGAGGCCAAACCGGCGGTCGAACATCTGCTGGATGAGACGGGGCTGGAAATCAGCGATTTTGACTTGGTCGTTCTCAGCGTTCCGACGCGACAAGACTTTCTGACCGTCGACGATTACGACACGCATTTTGCGGCCCTGAAGGCTGGCGCGTTTCATGCAGAGTCCCACTGCGAGATCATGGGCCATAAGGTGCGCTGCATTCTGGTGGCGCATGAAGTGTGCCACGCGGCCTGCGGTATTCAGGAGGCCGGAGCAGAGGCACAAAACGCGGCCATCCTCGTAAACGAAGGCCGGGGGCTGTGGGGCCGTTGCAGCCTGTTTTCGCTCCAAAACACTGACCTCAAGCTTCGGGATGTGGATTTTCTCCCTTGGTATTGCACGGGGTTCGGTTGGTCTGCGCTGGGTGATGTGCTGGGCTTTGGAAAAAGCCCGGGCGTTGCGGGTCACTTGATGGCAATCGCGTCGTTTTCCGAACCCAAAGCGTGCCTGTCAGAAGCTTTGAAGGGCATCAGCGATGATGTTCTTCACGGAACCGACGCGGCTATTGCGGCCTCGCAAGAGTTGCAGCGACACGACAAATTCGGCCGTGATTTCAACAGCGCGGCAAGCCTGCTCGCCACGTTACAAAACCTGTTCTCGGACGGATTGTTTCAAGCCCTGCAGAGCAGGCAAGAGGTGCAAGACGCCGACGCCTTGATCCTCTCAGGCGGATGCGCACTGAACATCGTCGCCAATTCGAAATTGCGGATGGGGATTGGGAAGCCGCTCTTTATCCCTGCCAATTGCAATGACTCAGGTCAGGCCCTTGGTGCGGGGCTTTATGTGCGCAAGTTCATATTGGGTTTGCCCGACGCGCAGGTGGCTATCGATACCAATGGCGCGGCCCCCAAAGAGGCCGAAGTTGCCCGGTTTGCCGAGCTGACGGGTTTGCACATGGAAGATGCCGATCCCCGCTCTGTGGCCGCCCTCTTGGCGCAGGGAAAAATCCTTGGTGTATGCACCGGTCCGTCAGAGCTTGGGCCGCGATCCCTTGGGAACCGATCCATTTTGGCGTCCGCCGATATGCCGGGACTGTTCGAGACAGTGAGCCTGCGCCTGAAACGACGCGAATGGTACCGCCCGGTTTGCGCCAGCTTTTCAGAGGACGCCTTTGCCGCAATCTGGCCCAACGAAGAGCCGTCGCCACATATGATGTATTCCTACGATTTGCCTGACGGTGTCGCCCCCGAAGCGCGGCACGTGGACGGGTCCTGTCGCGCGCATTCCGTAAGCCGGTCCGTCAACCCCTGGTACCACGACGTCTTGCAAGAGTACGAAGGGCAGTCCGGGGCGAAAGGGGTCATCAACACATCACTCAATAGCGCGGGGCGGGCCATGGTATTTAGCCCTGACCATATCCTTCAGGATTTTTCCGTCTCGGAGCTTGATGGATATGTCGTTGGCGAAAAGTTGTTCACCCATGCTTGACGGTCGTTCGATATCCCGCCGCCCAAGCACAAGCGACCGTGTCGCGCTGGTGAGCTGCTTTTTCAATTCGACCGGAAGTTCGCGGCTCGTGGAAAATCTGCGCGCCTTTGTGGACGGTCTTGGCGTCTATAAACCTGCTCTGCACCTCGTTGAATGCCTGCCACCCGGACAGCGCAGCGCCTTGGATGGGCTCGACAACCTGCATGTCGTTCATGCGGAGTCTGTCCTTTGGCAGAAAGAGCGCCTGTTGAACCTCGCGGTCGAGAGCCTGCCTGACAGTGTCGAGGCCGTGGTGTGGTGTGACACTGACATCATCTTTGCTGACCCGGACTGGGTGCCACAGACGCTTGAAAAGCTTCAGGATGTGGATGTGTTGCAGCCCTTCCGGCACGTGGCGCAAGTGCCCAGACTGGGAGACGCGCCGGTCGAGAGTTATGCCAGCGCTGTAACGGAAAACCCGGACTTGGCTGGGCTGAGATTTCATCAGCATGGCCACACGGGCTATGCGTGGGGCATCCGCCGGGATGTTATTCAGTCCGTCGGTTTCTTTGATGAATGCGTCATCGGTGGTGCGGATCACGTGATGGCGCATGCCTTCACCGGCACGCCACGTTGCGATTGCATTCCACCTCTTTTGGGCACCGAGAGCCGCCTGCAGCGCAGCTACGAGGCATGGGCAGATCGACTTTGGGCTGAACACGGGCCGCTCAAAATGGGGTTTCTGGATCTCGATATCGAGCACCGCAGGCACGGGTCGGACAAGGGCCGCAAGTACCTCGTGCGAAACAAGCTGTTAGAGATGTCGGGCTTTGACCCAAGCCAGCATCTGGTGCGCAATCAGTGGGACTGTTGGGAATGGAGCCCGTCAGCCACCGCACAGCGCGATTTGGTCAAAGCGTATTTCTCGCAAAGAAAAGAGGACGTTGCCTATGACGCAGTCACATGAAATCTGCATCATTGCCTGCTTCTACAACCCGACGGGAAGCAAGGTGCGGCTCGCGAATTTCAAGGATTTCTATCGTCCGCTCAAGCGGGAAGGCATCCCTGTATATGTGATAGAACAGGTGATCGACGGGGCCCCCAGTGCTTTGGAGGGGATCGTCGAAAACCTGAAGATTGTTCGATCCGGATCGATCCTTTGGCAGAAGGAGCGTTTGCTCAACCGATTGATTTCCATGTTGCCCGAGCAGTTCACCAAAGTTGTCTGGTCGGATGTGGACATGTTGTTTGGCAAATCCCCCAGCGTTTGGCTGGAGGCGATGTCGAAGAAGCTGGACGAGTTTCAGGTCGTCCACGGCTTTTCGAGCGTGAACCGCCAGCCGAAATATTGGCTGCCCTTCCAGAAAAAAGACTGCGTCTGCAGCATGGCCAAGGTGTTTGACGAATGGGATCACAGCGTCCCGTTTTCGGACGATTACCCGACGCATGGCCACACAGGGTATACTTGGGGCGCGCGTCGGTCGTTCCTCGAAGAATGCGGTCTCTATGACACCTGCATGTCCGGCAGCGGCGATCATCTGATGGCGCATGCCTTTTGCAACGATCTGGAAACCGGGTGCTTTGATCAGGTTTTTCAGGACAATGAAGCCTATCGCGATCACTACCTTCTTTGGGCTGAACGGGCCGCTGCGCTGACCGGTGGGCGCATGGGGTATGTCGATTGCGAGCTCGAGCATTTGTGGCACGGCAGCCCCCGAAACCGAAAGTACCGCAAGCGCGACAAAGAACTTATCAGCATGCGCTTTGACCCGGCAGAGGACTTGGTCCTGACGGATGATGGCACATGGAACTGGGGTCCAAAGGGACAGCGATTTGTGCCGTGGGCCAAAGAGTATTTCCGAGCCCGCAAGGAACGATGACCGGCACCAACGACGACATATCCAGAGTTTTCTCTGCGTTTGATGTCACGCTGCGATCTGGCAGCGTCTCAAGCTTCAGCGCCACCATCGAAGGATGCGCGGACTCGGCACGCGTGGCACAGTCTGTTGTCGATCTCGCACCGTCCCAGTTTCTCGTGCTGCAATATGACTCTCTGCGGTTGGACTTGCTGCCATTGCCGTGCCTCGTGGTCTGCGACGGTGCCGAGACGGTGGTGGTGCAAAAGGCGGGTGCAAACTGGGTAACGCTGTCCGGCAGCGGGTATTCAAGCCGCGAAAGAATTAAGCGACTGGATTTCGAGCTTCGGTTCAAACCGAAGCACGTCGTGGTTCATCGCGGGTTCATGACGTCGAGCTTTCGCTTTGTTGACTACGTAAAGAGCTATGCGCGCGGCAATGCGCGGCGGCTGATGTCTGGCTTTTTCGGAAGCGTCGCGGGACACATCGCCTCGCTCTTTATGCCGATCGGCGCTCTTTTGATTATCGACAAGGTCCTTGGGCACAACGGTGTCGGGACGTTGGATGTCATCATTGCTCTGCTTATCGGGGCCGAACTGCTGCGCTTTTTCATGACGACGTCACGCAACATCGTTTTGGGCGAGCTTGCGGACGAGTTCGTACACGAAACGCAGTCATTGCTGTTTCAGATGCAGGCCAATCGGCGAAACCCGCATTTCAAACCGACCAGCCACGAGCTTTATCGAACGCTCAAGCACATTGAGAAAACGCGAAAAATCTTTGCCGATTATACGGTGGCCTTGTTGGCAGACATGGTCTTTTTGCTGGTTCTGATCGCGGTGATGTTCCTGCTCAGTCCGCTTTTGGCCAAGATCGCCATGGTCGGTTTGGCGATCAATATCGCCTCGACAATTGTGACAAGCTTCTTGCGCCGTGACGTGGCCCGCCGACGGATGGAAGTGACCGAAGGCAGCGATGAAACCTATGTGGAATTGCTGACCACGGGCGTTGATCGCAGGTTGATGGGTCGGCAGCACAATACGCTGCGCGACTGGAACGAAAACATCGATGCAAACCTGCGGTTCGAAGCACAGGGCGATGAGTACAAGTTTGCACCCGGTCCCCTCAATACGCTGCTGCTGAACTGCCTTCGGGCAACAGTCATGTGGTTCGGTGCGATAGAAGCGTTGAATGGCATGATTACCGTGGGGCAATTCATTGCCTTCAACCTTGTTGTGGCCCTGTCTCTGGGTCCGATCAGCAAGATCGCAGCCTTTGTGTCGGACGTGACCGAATTGAAGCGCAGCGCGCGGACCGTCAAAGACTCGTTCGCGCGCCCGATGGAACAGGACAATGAACAGAGCCTGATCCTGCCATCGCCCAAAGGGATTGGCACCATCGAGTTCAAGGACGTTGAGCTTGTGACACCGGGCAAGGGCGAGGTCATCGTATCCGCCATCAACCTCAGGATTCCGGCAGGCGAAAAGATCGCCATTATGGGCGGGTCCGGCGTGGGCAAGTCGACCTTCTTGTCGGCGGTTCTGGGCGATGAACGCTGCTACACAGGTGAAATCTACGCTGGAAACGACAACCTTCACGACATGTCTTTGTCGGCCTATCGCCGCCGGATCGGTGTCTTGTCGCAAGGCGCCGGGCTGGCCGATGGGACCCTATTGTCCAACCTTCACATGGGTGACCGTGACTACGACTTGGACAAGATCTATGCAGCCTTGGAGAGCGCCAAGATTCTGGATCGGGTCAAAGCGTTGGAAGACGGACTTGATACCCACATCACCACCAAGGACTCTCCATTTTCGCAGGGTGAAAAACAACGCATTCTATTGGCGCGGGCCTATTTGCACGGCGCAGAGATGCTGTTGCTGGATGAACCGACAAGCGCGCTGGATGAGACCACCGAGGCGCAAGTCGCCGAACGCCTGATCGCGGATCACTCTGGCAAGACGCTCATTGTCTCGACCCACAGTCTTGCGCTGGCCGAGGAATTCGACCGGGTTTTCTTGATCAAGGATAAACGGTTGATCGAGTTCTCTGGGGCTGACGTCAAGGCAGGGGCGCTTGTGGAGGAAACGCGGCGGCCCAGCAAAGGCGTCGTCTTGCATGAAGCCTTTCGCAACGGCGCGCGAAAGGACGGTGGTCGATGACGCTTCCCACAACCGCATATCGCCGCATGTCGAGCCAGCCACGTACCATTTTCAAAATCTCGCGTGTGTTCCTGCTCAGCGCCATTGTTGGTCTGATTGTTTCCTGCATCATGAAGGTCGACATCGTCGCGCGCGCCGCCGGGCTTGTTGTGCCTGCGAACGAGACACGCCCCGTGTCGGCGACAATCGAAGGGATCATCTCTGAATTTGTGGTCTCTGAAGGGGAACGTGTTTCCCAAGGCGATGTGCTTGTTCGTCTCGAAGACCCGTCGCTGAGCATTGAATTGGCGCGTGTCCAGGAAACCATCCTGCGCCTTGCGATGGAGAAGGCGACTGTAGACGCGCTCTTGAATGCCACGGCCGAAGAGGACGTTCTGGCTTCGTTGCGCGCGTTGAATGACGACAACGAGGCTGTCGAAAGCTGGATGCAATTCCTGCGCAAACAGCGAGAAGAGCGTGACGACGCCCTTGAGGAGTTTGCGGCGAAGGAAGAACTGATACAGGCAGAGCTGACCGCGCTCGCTACAAATTCGGCGGCCTTGGAGGGTATTCTGGCGCTCCAAATGGACAAGGATTTGCGCGTTCGTGATCTTGTCGAACGCGGTATCCAGGACCAGTTCACCGGCCTCGACGTCATGATCACGACGGCCGAAATCAGTGAACGGGTCAGCCGAAACTCATCGGAGATCACCGTCAAGAACGCAGAGCTTCGGCAGATCGCTGCAAGCAGATCACGCTATCAGTCTCAGCTTCGTACCAAGAATATCGAACGGCTCATCAGACTTGAAGAAGAGGCGAGCAATCAGGTTGCCGCAGAACTTGATCTGCGAGAGCGCATGGGCCAGCTGATGGTGCGCGCGCCCATCGGCGGGACCGTGCAGGAAATCTCGACAGCCGCGCTTCATCAGCGGGTTGGGACTAAACCCCTGCTGAGCATTGTCCCGCACGACAACGAATTGCTGGTGATCGCCGGGATCAAGAACCAGGACATCGGCCAAATCGCACCGGGCCAGTCCGCAGAGCTTTTGTTCGACGCCTACCCATTGGCCATCTACGGAACGACGCAAGCCTTCGTTGAAACCGTGACAGAAGACATTGCCGGCATTTCGAGCACGATACCGGTGCCGGTCAATGTCACGGATGTCCGGGCCTATGCGGGCGAAGCGCTAGAGGCGTCAACCGGACTTACCTACCTGGCCAAGCTGGGGCTTGATGAAGACTCCAACCCCCGGATTCAACTGCGCCCCGGCCTGTCTGTGCTGGTCAACATCAAGACCGGTGAACAGCGGGTGATCATGTTCTTTGTGAACCCGTTGCTGCGCGCTTGGCATTGGACATTGAAGGAATAGCAACATGATGTTTTCTCGTCAGCCCCATGTCCCTGAAGGCGTTTCGCCAGAGAAAATGGCGGTCATGATGCGCAACCTTGTTAAGGCTGCTGTCGCCTTTCCAGAGGTGAACTGGGTCGACGCCGTGAGCAGCGGACAGTTGGGCAGCAAGCTTTGGCTCTTGGACTTTCTGACGAAACGGCAAGAGCATTATGGCTCTGCGTGGGTGATCGGTGGTTGGGTCGGAATGCTGCCGCACATGTTGTTGACGCATCTGCCGACAAGCTTTGAGCGCATCATCTCGATTGATCTGGATGAAGAGGCCTGTCGCGCCGCTGATCGGTTTCTGCGCCACTTTGTCGAAGACGGATTGAAATTCGCAGCGATCAAAGACGACGCTATGACCCTGGACTATCGGCAGTCACATTTTGACCGGATCAAGGAAAACGGCGACACGCAGACCTTCCAGGTCGCGTGCAATACGATCATCAACACGTCTTGGGAGCATTTCGACGACCCGGGCGCGTGGTTTTCGCTTCTGCCTAAAGACAAGTTCGTGATCATCCAGGCGAACACCAATTGGGACGCCGAAGGTCATGTGAGCTGCCCCAAGGACTTGGATGATCTGTGTTCAAAGACACCTTTCAGGAAAAGGGTTTATGCGGATGAACTGAAATTCCCGGTCGGCTCACGTCTGATGACGGCGGGCTACACGTGAGGGTCGTGGCCCATCACCCATCTGCTCGCTCTTTAGCGGCGTTCCTCGGCGAGGGGGCCGATCTTTTCGATCACGTCGGTCCAGACATAGCCGTCAAAGCCGTCAGGAACGCGGGCGAAGGTTTCGGCATCATTGATGCCGCTGGTAAAGCCAGACCCGTCATACGGACCCCACAAAATGACTTCCGTGCCGACAGAGGCCATGCGCTTGGTAAACTTGTGCGGCCAGCCCCAGGCAAGCGGCGCAAAATCCATAGGCACGCCGATCAAGGTGTTGTGGCAGCTCGACGGGATGTAGCCGGACCATCCCAAAAGCAGGTAATCCCGCGCGCAGGTCTTGAGCGAGGTTCGATCGTATCCTCGCATGTCCTCAGTCTCGGCAATGACTGCCTGCGTCGGGTTTCGTCCGCCATAGACGGCGAAAACGTTGTCGCGGCCCACCCCGGTTTCCAGCAGCGTCGCAAGGTGACGGCCATCGCTGCGGCGGTCGCTCTTGAAGTTGACCAGAAGGCGGCCTTCAAACTCGGTTTCCAAAAGCGCGTCCAACCGGGGGATCGCCCCAACGGCCGTCCCACGCAGGGGGAATGTCGTCCCGTCCTCGGTGAACCCGTAGCCCAGATCAAGGCTGGCAAGCTCGGCGAATGTCTTGCTCTTGGTTTCTCCGGTTCCGTTGGTTTGGCATTCGAGGGTCCAATCGTGAAAGACGACCAAAACGTCGTCGGTGGTGCGATGGACGTCGATCTCGACGACATCTGCGCCGTACGCGAACGCGGCGGTGATCGACGGGACGGTGTTTTCGATAAAGTCATGTTCGCGCGGGGCCATGTTTCTGGCCCGGCAGGTGTCATTGGTGCGCGGCACGCCGACATATTGCTGATGGACACCGCGATGCGCGATGAGCTTCAACCCCGATCCTTCGCTCGCGTCTACAAAGGCGGACGTGTTGTTGAGCCAGAGCAGGCCGCAAATCAATACCAATGCGATGAGCGTGACTCTGATGAATTTCATGATGCTCCCCACGCTGCGCGCAAATTACCAAGACTGCCAAGCCAACTATTCCACTCAGATCACATAAAGCAAACACTTATTGTGACGTCTGGTTTTCGCGAACAAATAACCGCCAATAACGAAAGGTACTGTTGAAATGAGAGACACATCATTAGTGGTCATCGATGTGCTCGATGAGAAGAATGACGGTTATCTTAGCGACTTTCGATCCTATCTTGATCGACTGCAATCCGCAGATACGGATGAGCGCCTGCTTGAGAATTATACCGCCGCGCGTTTCAATCTGGAGAAACAGATTTCCGTGCCGGTTGTTTTTGATGGTGAAAATGGCGAGATATTCGGGTTTTCATCCGTATTTACCCCTGACCACTGGCCTTCGGGGGTGGTGCGCGTAGGCAACCGAACCTGGATTGATCGGTCTTATCGTCAACATTTTCTCAATCAGGGAATGTCGAAAGCGGAGACGGTCGCAAGCACCAAGTTCTTCATTGAGCTTGTGTCCAAGTACCATATCGAAGTCTTCGAGCGGCTGAAGCTAAGCCTTGCCGTCATCACACGCGAAGCGAAAGGCCGCAATACCAGCAGCCTGAGCTACCTTGCCAAGCAAATTGAGACGCAGGGCTATTCCTGGACGCCCGACACTATGGGCTATTACCAAACCGTACCGAATGGGAATACCCAATCCTGTTGGCAAAAGATAATCTTTACAGAACACGAGCCCGGTTCGCGCAAACTGCTGGCCCAAATCCCGCGCATAACAACGGATGTGTATAGCAGGCGTTTTCTGAATGGTGAGAGATTTTCAGATTAGAAATCGAGATCTGCGTTTTGAGTGAAAACCCTGATCGAAATGGATCAAGATTGGCGTTCATATAGTCGAGATAACTGCTGATCACGTTAAATCTGAGTATCAAAGAGAAGTCCGTTTGATTGCCTTCAACGTCTCTAGCAAAGGGTGGAATTCAGCATGAAGCGAATAAAAGTCGTCTGTGCCAAAAGCTGGGGAAAGCTTGGAAACTATAATTCCGCTCGTCGGGTGGCGGAGTATGTCGAGCGCACATTGCCCAATAGTCAGGTTACCGTTGAGCCGCTTGAGGAGATCTGGCCACAATTTGCACAGTGGGGGCAGGAAATGCAGGACGCCGCAGCGCACTTGCGGCCAGAGGACGTGAGTCGTGAGTTCAGGCGGATAAACGGTTCAATCGCTCGGGAATTGGCCAAAGACGCGGTCACGTTGCCGGTTCTTCAGAAACTGCAACAAACTGTGCTGAGCTCCAGCGATGCATGTATTGGGACCAAGGGCATCATCTCGGGTCTTTTGTGTGACGCGCGGCGGGCGAGTGGCCGTGACATCCCGGTTTTGAACTGGGTGACGAACCCGGGGCTGATCGACATTCCGATTCACGCGTGTCCGGATGCCGACGGTCATTTTGTTCCTTTGCAGGAAGATGCAGAAAAGCTCTGTCGGCGTATGGCCGCAAACCCTGACGCGGTTCACGCCGTCGGCCCGCCAATTTCGCTGGCTCAAATCTCGGCGGGCATGCAGGGCGGTGCAGCGCCAGAAAAGACCAAGGGTTACGCTTTGGTCTTTTATTTCCATTTCCTAGAGGCGCAGTGCCTAGAGGTCGTCAAAGACGTGATGAGCATCGAAGGTGAGATTAATGCCTTCGTTTTTTACGCCACGATGGACCCAAGCGTTCAGCAAGCCACGACCCAGCTGGAAGCAGATTGTCAGGGCCGATTGAAAGTTTGCAGGGCGTGCAAGCAG
>NZ_VCDK01000007.1 GCF_007995215.1 Shimia ponticola | reverse complement strand
TCAATGTGTCTATCCATGCTGAAGAGGATGGCGAAAAGAGCAGAAGCAAGATCGTTTTCCGAGCCGTAGCTTCTCGCAGCTAAAGTCGCGATAATGATCGAAATCGGTTTTTCATCGCGTCTGTCCTCAAACATCATGTCTCGATGACGTTTCAGAAGCTGTACGACACCCTGTAGCGGCGTCTTAACGCGAAACATTGGGACATCATCGACGCTATCGAAGATACCGCTGCGTTCTTCTTCAAAAATCGCTTGGCGACGTTCTCGATAGACATCCCCACCTTGCTCGGCAAACCAGCTAGCAAAACCCTTGGGATTGCTATGTGGCCAAGTGGGCGTGATCTTTTTGAAATTTGGGTCTCTTTGGTCTGTGATAGCAAGTGAAGTATCAGTCCACCTCGTATCCAGCTCGCGCTGTTCGAGCAAGACACGCCTGCCCTCAGCGTCTGGGATGGCGGGAAGAACATCCATGTGGAACTTAGAACCATCTGCATAGAGAAGGGTCCAACAGCGGTTTCCCGGTTCATCAATGCTGACGCCGTGAGCATCAGCGTAGGACTTCACCTCATAGCCAACGAAGTTCTTGACGAGCTGTTGTGTGTCCTCTGCCTTGCTTCCTTTGATCTCGCAGACGACATCGATGTCCAAGTCATCATCCGACGAACTCGGCTTAATAGCGGTGCCGAGACGGAATGATCCTTGCACGTACACATTTGGGGCTCGGTTGCGAAGCTCCGACTTAGGCCGCTCAAGCCAATCGCCAAGTGATTTATACGCTCTTTGAGCCTGCTCATACTGAGTTTGCGTAACCTCAATTTGTTCCAGCAGCTTCTCCAAAAAACTGGAACTAAAAGGCGAAAAGAGAATGCTCATTTAGTTTTCCACTCCAAATAGTCTCTGCAAAAAATGTCCTGAGATTTGGCGACTGACATTCGTAAGCCCAGAGTCGGTGAAAAGTTGCTGTCTAGTGACATTGGGGAATGAAACTTCCGAAACACAGTCACTCACACCCATCTTTTTGTTTCCCATGAAAAAAACCTACCCGAGGCCTTTCCTCATCGAAGAAAGATTCTAACCGCTGTGCGTTCTCCTCAACAAGCCGTCTTGCTTGTGCAGGAAGCTCATCACGTGCTCTTTCAAAGTCGTCCATCGCAATTGGAGCCAATGAAGGTCCAGTTGTTAGCCGTAGCAATCTGTCCCTCCCTATAAGCAGACCGGCCTGACCAAGTGCGTTTTGGCTTTGGAGATGCATGGCTGTCTCAATGATTGTGCGCCAGTGAAACATCCCGCCCCACTTAATCTGCGAGTCTGACAGGCGCAGATCCTGTTCGCCACATCCGAGAGATAGAATGTCGACGGCATGTCGGTCGAGATCAAAACACGAAAGCGCATCAACCAACGCGACCATGGCTGGATTGTTTGCCCAAACACCTCCATCGGTAAAGTGACGCGTACCATTTCGGTAGGTCGAAAAGAAGGTAGGCGCTGCGGAGGTCGCGAGTGCGGCTGTCACGATCTCCTCCTGCCAGTCTAGGCGAAAATCAGGGTGATGCGGGGTCTTTAGGACGGTGACCTCGTTGTAACCATCAAAGGTCGGAATGTTCAGCCGCCGATCCAAAGTCCCAAGAGTTCTGTTGCCGAAACAGTCCCTAAGCGCGCGCTCCAAGGGCTCTCGGTCATAGCGGTAGACGGCCATGTTGCGCGCAAATCCGTAGACGGATTTTACCGCCCGACCCAAAGCAAATGTCGGAGTCCAGCCTTTGGGAAAGATCTTCCCGCCGTGGGTAAGGTAAATGTCGAGAACCTCAGCCGCACGCATACCAGCGCTCAGACCAAGCGCGATTATGCCGCCAGTCGATGTCCCTGCCAGCAAATCGAAATAGGCCGCTGCGGACCCGCCTTTCAAAAATCGCCGCTCGCACTCAGCCAACACGGCGGCAGGCAATATACCCTTTATTCCGCCACCATCTATCGAGAGGATGCGGAAGGTGTCGGCCGTCCATTCAAGCTGTTCACGCCGATGAAAAATCGTGCCGTGTGACCGCCGCGACTGAGGTTGATCCATGGTAACGTTCCAATGCTGCCGCGACTGGGTTGCGGCTATCTGTTTCTGACCTGATGTGTTTGCCCGTGCCGAACCATTTGCCGGTCAACAACCAACTCTCGTAGCAGCTGAGCCAGTTAGAGGCCCAAGGGATGGTGGTATTGCTAATGCGATCATCTGGTGTCCATTCGTTTGCTTCATCATCAAAGAGGCAAAGAAAGGGACCGATCCGCTGCGTTCGTGGATGTGCGAAATAGACATGCGGTAGCGAGCCTTCCGCATTTCCAAATCTCCGTATCAGCGTCGGACTTAACACCTCTACCAGAGGCTGAAGATAGAGATTTGTCCGCCCCTCGGGCAACAGAGGCTCGGTGTATTCCACGCGCAACCGATAGGTCGTCTTGTGAGGCGTGAGCGTGCCATGCCAAACGGCGGTTCGTTTGTCCGGCTGATCGCACGACCAGGTCGGAAGAACGGCGTGCATATCCGTAATCTGGTTACCAACAGTTATCATCGGGCACGACGCCCCCCATGTTGGTGTTGGCTCGGGCAGGTGTGATGAGGCCGCTCGCAGCCGCGACACCGGCCCCCAAAGCAGGGGCCGCAGGCTTGAACTCTCCGCCCGGTTTCATTCCGACGGTGCCGTGCTCAAGCTGAACCATCCGCGCCTGATGATACGCCTTCAGCGCTGCTTCACCGGCTTTCTCGCCGAAGAGATCGTCGAATGTTGACTGAATTACCGCTGGGTCGAAGCCTACGCGCTGAAGGGTTTTCAGACGGTCAATGAGTGTCTGGAGATCACGGGCCCACAGTTGCTGGTCACTCCGTCGTTCAGGCCACCGGTCGGTGAAGATGTCGGGTGTATGTGCCGGATTGCGAACCTCCAACAACTGCAGGCAGCTTTCGGCATCCTGGATGCGGCGGCGCATACGTGTAGCCAGTGCAATGACCTCGTCAACGAGACTGTCCTGCACAGGACCGGCTTCCAGCGCGATCGCAGCCATGATGATTGAGGGAGGTTTCCGTTTGCCGCGGTGGTCATCATGTTTGCGGAACCGCTTGTCACGAAAACGCTTGATCAATTGCAGAGCAACAACGCGCGGAGACTTTTGGTCGAGTGGGACATGGACAGGCATCGGTTGGGTATCAGCCTTAATCATGCCGCCGTCAGACGCCATGCGCTTTGCCATGGTTTCGTAAGTTTCGCCGTCTACGAGGAAACGCCGCGCGTCAAAACGATCCTGGAAGACTGCGCTGGTCTCGATATGGCCATTGAAGTGGTCGGCAAACCCCTTTGGGTTCACCTCCTTGTGATAGCAAGTGCCCGTTTCCGGCTTGTGGTGGAACAGGGACGCGACACGCTCCGGAGTGCCAGACAAGCGAACAACCGGCATCAGATCCACGGTCACGCCATCCGGATATGTCACCGTCACACAACGGCTGTTCTTTTCAATCAGATAGTCGTGATACTTGCTGCCCGGATCGCCCTTGATTGCCTTGTAGAGCGTGGTGAGCACCCATTCAGGGTCGCTTCCCGGCAGCACGCTCAGTTCAATGACAGCGTCGACATCATGTTGATCTCGCTTCAGACGAGATCGTGTCGGTGCATGAATGGCGAAGCTGCCGGATGCATAAATCTCATCGACAAGGTCTTCAAACGGACTCCCGGGCCGATCCACGTAGCTTGCCAAACCACGGTAATGAGCTTCCGCCTCGCGGTGCATTGTCAAGGTGATCTGGATGGCACGGGCCACATCCATGAGCGCAGCCTCAACGGGATCAATATCCAGGCGGCGCGCGTAATCTTCAAAGTTTGTTCTTACATTCATTTCTTTCTGCCCCCTCAGGCTTGACGGATTCTACGATCTGTCTTACAGTTATTGACGTTTTCGTAGGACGTTTCGTGAAAGAAAAAGCCGCGGGCAAGCGGCAATCATCCTACGATATCGTCATAGTAACACAACTAAGGGCGTCATGTCAAACTCAACGGACGAAACGGGAGGATTCGGCGAAAGATTACGCCGAGCCAGAGAAAACAGAGAACTAAATCAAACCGAATTGGCCGCAAAGGCCGGCCTGCAACCATCCGCCATCGGACACTTCGAGAAGGAGCGACGAAAACCATCTTTCGCCAATATCCGATCCCTCGCAAAGGCATTGAATGTGACTTCAGACTACCTTCTAGGGAGGACCTCGGAGATGGGCCAGGCGACGACAGCGTTCCGGGGGGAAGAGAACCTTTCTGACGGCGACAGAGAGCACATCCAGATGATGATTGACTTGATGAACCAAAAGAAAGCGGAGAGATGAGCAAGTTCCGCCTCGCTACGGCGCGACGTCAGGGCGAGCTGAAAGCCAAAGAGATGGGGTTTGACAGCTTCCCAGTTGACCCATTTGCGATCGCGGAGGCCGAGGACATCATTGTCGAGCCAAAGCCGCCTGATCGCCCAGGCGTCAGCGGAGGAATTATTTTCTTCGAAGATCGTGTCGGCATTTTCTATGCGACAGATATTGTGAGCAAGGGTTTTCGGAGATTTACGGTATCACACGAGCTTGGGCACTACTTTCTGGAAGGACATCCGGAGGAAATCCTTAAGTCAGCTCCGATCCACATCTCGAAGGCGGGTTTTTCGCAAGGGTCAAACTCCATTGAGCTTGAAGCCGATCACTTCGCGTCTGGCCTGTTAATGCCGTCTAGGCTTGTTTCTAGTATTATCGGGTCAAGCCGCGTTGGCCTCGATGCGATCGTGACGCTGGGAGACAGCGCGGAGTGCTCGCTGACGGCTTCAGCGATCAGGGCCGCCGAGTGTTGCGACTATCCGATGGCGGTGATTGTCAGTTCAGGTGACAAAGTGGCCTACGCATTTCTGTCCGATAGCTTCAAGAAACTCGACAAGCTCACCTTGCTTCGCAAGGGCGTGCCTCTACCAGACAGCCTAACGCGCGAATTCAATCGGAAGCCCGGCAACGTTGCTTCGGGTCGGACCGAATGCGGGCAGACGACCCTTGCAAACTGGTTTTCTTGCACTCGCCGCTTGCCCCTGGACGAGGAGATTGTTGGATTAGGTAGCTATGGTTTCACACTGACCGTGTTGTCCAGCGACGAACTCGCAGAAGATCCAGACGATGAAGACTTGGCGGAAGAAGAAGCACTCATCGAAAGTTGGACACCACGGTTCGCTCGGGGGCGTTAGAAATTGAATCGCAAGTAAGAGCCTTGTGACCCAGCAGTTCCGTTTCTGGGTTAGTTTACAAACGTCGGCTTTCAGCCGACGGCAGGACTGCCGCGCACCTGCAGCGAAAGTCCGGTTTCCGCCCGGCCTGCCAAAGACGAGACCCCTACTCGCGTGTGATTTCAGGAGTGGCCTCTCCTCTCCAGGCGAAGGTCCAGGTGTCGCCTTGGCGGACATTCTGAATCAAGTGCGGGCGAAACGCGACGAGGCAGCGCCCGCCATCTCGGCGTGTTGACGGATAGAGCAGCCCGTTGCCGCCTGACCCCAGCATGTCCTGCGCAAGCGTTTGGCCGATCGGGTATGCGACGCGAGGTTCTGGACTTAGGACCTCCTCCCCTGCCCTGTCCGTCAGGTCATGCATCCGCGTCGTGAAACCAGCCAGCAATTCGCGATACGCCGTCAGGTTCTCGAAGACACCCGTTGCTTCCAACTCGCGCGTCAGATGCCAGGACACTTCGGCTTGCGCTGTGAGGGCTGCTTCCTCGCCGTAGCTTGCATACCAGGCCCCGCGTTCCGGGCCGTTGAACCGGTTGCCTGTAGCCCGTGTGTAGCAAAACGCGGCATTGATGTACGTCCATCCATACCCGGCCGCCGCGGTTAACAACTCGGCAGGGTCAAGCCCGCCCGGGACAGGAAGCGTCACAGTTCGGCGCGCTGAGGTCAGCCCTTCGATCTCTTCAAGGACCGCCAGATCGTCCTCATCGTCGGCCAGCGGCGCCATGGCCGGCTCGTCGATATAGGCCGTGGAGATCAGGCGGATTGTCGTCGGATCGGTGAAGTCGACTTGATTGAGGTCTTCGGCTCTGATCACACGCCGCCCCGGAGCGCATCGACGTGTTGTCTGACTTTCACCATCGCCGGAATGCCACCATCGCACATGACCTGAACCGGGCTTCGGCCGTTGAAGCCCGGACCCGTGTTCGCGGTTTTTGGCCAGCCATAGGTCAGCGGACCGTTGAACAAGAGCCTGAGTCCCTTGAAGAGACCGATCAGAAGGCTCGCCCGTGTGACTTTGTCCTGATCGAGCACACCTTTGTAGGTGCCTGCCTTCATTCTGCTCCACGTTGCACTCGGAACATCAAAGAGTGCCGCCGCCTCAGTGTTCGACAAGCCCCATGCGTCGGCAGCGCGGACGACAGCCTTGACGATTGCCGCAATCTTGTCAGCCTCTGCAACGGGTTGCACGGTGCCGTCTTCGGGAGCGAACTGAACGGGTTCCAACATCGAACTTCTCCATATGATGTGATATGGATAGTCATATGATGAAGAATAGTCAAGGAAACGTTGGTTGGGAGTTCGATGAGATTTCAAACTCTGGCCAGCGATCTCCGACAATAGACAGACGATTGCACCAACTTAGGAAAGCTCTCTCTTACTGCCCTCCTGGAGTGACGATCGCCGTCATCAACTCAGCGCAAGACTACAAGATCGACACCTCGATTGACGCGCGTCAACACACCCCGAATGCCCATATGTATTGGATTCCCGGCAACATGGTGCTTAATGCTATCAGCGGAATCGCGCCGATATCATAACATCGTCGCTGCTCGGCTGAGACGTGACTTGGGGCGGCTGACCTTTTCAAGACGAAGGGGTAGAGGCTGGCAAGGGGGAAGGAATGACGTTTGATCTGGGGAAGACCGCACCAAATGTGGTCACCGAAGGTCGTTTGCGAAGCCTGATGGCAGAGGGATTCAATGCAGAAGTCATCTGCACATCGTCCGCCACTCGAAAAGCCGCAGTCTGGTATGGGAAGTGGGTCATTCGCGGTGTGAGCCATGACGGCTCATCTGAACGCTTGCTCGTTCTCTCAAGAGCCTCCGCAGACAAGGACGAAGTCCAAATCCGCGAATTCAAAACCGCCAACGGATTGATCTCTTTCCTCTCCGATCTTGGATGCAGTCACGCCAACATCCCTCTCAAAGAGGGCGGACGGTCAACGCATACCCTGCAGCCTGGCGACGCAGATTGACGCCGCTCAACGGTCCTTGGATACGCTCTCGAGAAAGCGGCCGTATTCCTGGCTGACCTCTTGGGCTTCGGTAAAGGCGCGGGCGCGTTCTTCATCGAGGCACAGGAAGTATCGCTGGATTTCAGCGATGTAGGTTTCGAAATCCTTCTGGATGATATCCGCGAATTCGCGGGCTTGTGCTGGATCGCTCGGAACGAACGGTCGTGGTGGCGCAAGGCAGGTCATCGCATACGCCTGAGATCCGCAGAAAACCGCTGATACTATAAAGATGAAAAGAAGCGCTCGTAGATTGACCACAGCCACTGACTCTCTTTCACGCTCAAAATCAATGAATTAGCCCCTCTTCCGGTAGTCGATCAGCCTATTTTCAATATTATATTGCTGTCAATATTATAATCTCATATCGTAAGCACATCCGTCACCAGCGCCCGGCCTGCAAACCAAGAGGTACGTCCGCAGACATGGGGTCTCAGTCAAGCGAAGGTGCTCCGAATGTGGTTACAGAGACTCTGTTCAAGACCCTCATTGAGAGCGCGTGCAGCGCAGAGGTCGTCTGCGTCCAAACAGCCGAGAAGAAGTCGTCGGTCTGGTATGGCGCCTGGATCATTCGTGTCGTTGATCCGGCGCGAAACTTCGAAAAACTCCTTGTCCCTGCGAGGCACCAAACGGCCCACGGTCCTGAGATCGTTCCAAGAACCTTCAAGACCGCTAACGGCCTCATCTCCTTTCTTGGAGGTCTTGGCTTCACGCATATTACAATCCCGCTTTACGAGGGCGGGCGCGCATCGCACACGCTTCCATCTGACACCGCGTCTGACCCGTCGCATCGTTAGTCTCTTCGCAATCTCCCTGGCACCTGCAGCTGTGCAAGGCGAAGGGATGGTTCTCGTCATGCAGGGCGACGGCTCGCTTCGCGCCTCCTCGTCGCAAAGCAGCTTCGCGCGAAACTACAACGACGGGATTGGCCAAGGATCCGCAAGCGAGGAACTGGCGATCCTTGGGGATGATGAGATTGCCCCCGCCGATGGGTTCAGAACTGGCGGTGTAAGCCGAAGAGCCCTTGCCCCGACCCCGGAAATCCTCTCTGCAATTGACGACACCGCGCTCCGCTATGCCGCCCACCCCGGCCTGAGACGCGCCGGAATCACCGTCACGGAGTGGCGGCTGGTCTTTCGGTCCAATATCGAGATCGAAAGCGCCTACAACCCGGCCGCCCGCAGCCGGGTCGGAGCCATTGGTCTCGGTCAACTGATGCCGGACACGGCACACGCGCTTGGCGTCGATCCCCATGACTGGCGCGAGAACCTCGACGGCTCAGCCCGGTATCTGGCGCAGATGATGGCCGAGTTCGGCGATGTTCGCCTCGCCCTCGCCGCCTACAACGCAGGCCCAGAAGCCGTGGCCCGCCACGAGGGCATCCCACCCTACCGAGAAACGCAAAACCACGTCAGCCGCGTGCTGGCCGTGTTCAACCGGCTTGAAGGAGAGACCTCGTGAAACCAAACCCGAACGCCACCCTGGCTCTGGCCATGCTTCTGTTTGCCATGGCCTCCCCTGCCCTGGCGCAGAGCATCGACCTGTCACCCATCCAGACCCTTCTCCAAGGGATTGTCGACGCCATCACCGGCCCACTTGGTATCGTGATTGGCACCCTCGCCCTGATCGGTGTCTTCCTCTCCTGGCTCTTCGGCATCCTCGATTTCCGCCAGGCACTGTGGGTCCTTGTTGCCATCGCGGGCATCGCCGCTGCGCCGACCATCGTCGCTGCAATCTGGACAACCTGAGGATCACCAAGATGGCAGCGGAACAGTCCCCCCTCTTCACCGGGCTCGTGCGTCCTCCCAAATTGATCGGATTGCCGATCATGTACGCCATGGTCTGGCTGTTTGGGTCCGTTTTGCTGTTCCTGTGGATCCAGCATTGGGCCGTCGCTGTTGCGGCAGCGGCGGCCTATCCGGCCCTTTGGAAAGCGGCGGATTGGGACCCCAATTTCCTAGACGTGGTGGCCACCACTCTGCAGGAAACCCCACCGACCGCAAACCGACGAGTACACGGGGGCGACAGCTATGCCCCGTGACGACGTCCAAGTGCAGGACATGCTTCTTCCGACATGGACCAGCAGGGAAAGACAACTGGCTCATATGCTCCCCTACGTGAGCCTGGTGGACGACCAGACAGTTCGAACGCGCGGCAATGAACTCTTCCAGTGCCTCCGGCTGAAAGGCGTCAACAGCAATACGACAGATGATGTGTACCTCAACAAAACACGGGCGCTCTTTGCGCAGATCATCGCCCAGATCGGTCCGGATTTCGGGTTCTATGTGCACAAGGTCTCGAAGAGGATTGAGCACCACCTGCGGCCGATCGAAGGCGATAATTTCGCTGCAGCCGTCGATACAGAATGGCGCAGATCTCTGGAACAACGTGGCCTTCGGGACAAAACGTTGACGTTGACTGTGGTGCACCGCCCTGCCCTCGTGTCACGTCTGCCCTTCTCGACGCGCAAATCCGTCTCACTACTTGCGACCCAAACGGAAAAACGCTTGCGCCGCCTGAGCGAAGTTGTCGGCTTCCTGAAATCGACCTTCGCGGACATGTCCCCGCGTCTCCTCGAGGCAAGCACGGGTGAGCTTCTGGGCTTTCTTGGAGGCTTGAACACGGGCCAGGAACTGCCCCTTTTCCTGTCCTCTAGATATGGCTTTGTGGCGCATGACGCTGCCAACTGCCGGGTCACCTTCAAGGGCGCAAACTTTGTCGTTTCCGATGGCGCGGTGGGGACGCGTTACGGGACCACATTCGCCATCAAGACCTATCCTCCGAAGACCGCCTGCACGATGTTCGATGACCTGAACCTGCCGGTGGATATGGTCGTCGCCCATTCGTTCACACCCATCAATTCGAACATCATGGCATCGCGGATCAAGCGCCAACGTCGGCTAATGCGCGCCGCCGATGACGGCGCAATCTCATTGGAAGCCCAACTCGCCGACGCACTAGACGATCTGGAATCCAAACGCCTCAGCTTTGGCGATCACCACATGACCGTGACTGTCTTCGGTGACACACCGGAAGAGCTCAGCGCCATTGCCGGGGAGGTGCGCAACATCGGGGCCTCCGAAGGTGTCAATCTGATCACCGAAGCCTTCGCGGCAAAGACCCATTTCTTTGCACAACACCCCGGGAACACCGCTGCCCGGAGTCGCAAGGCGGCGATCACCAACCGAAACTTTGCCGACCTCGCTGCCTTTCATCGCACCCAACTCGGCAAGACCAATGATAAGGTCCCCTGGGGCCAGACAATCACGATGTTCCCGACACCCGAGCAATCCGCCTATCGATTCAGCTATCATGAGCAGGGCGCACCGACCGCCGAGCCTACCGGCGGACACACTCTCATCCTCGGTCGCCCCGGATCAGGCAAGTCCGTACTGTCCGCCTTCCTGCTCACGCAAGCGCGCCGCATCGGGGTGCGTGTCTTCGTTTTCGATTATCGCCAAGGCATGGAGATGGCTGTCCGGGCAAACAGTGGTCGCTTCTCTGCTGTAAAGGCGGGCGAGCCGACCGGGCTCAACCCCCTTCGCACCGAGATCGATGAGCGCGGTCAGGCCTGGTTGTCCGATTGGCTGGCGGCCTTGATCCATCGCGAAGACAAGCCTCTGTCACCAGCCCAAGCCAATCGTATTCAGGAAGTGGTCCGCCAAAACGCAACCGCGGCCCATGACGACCTCCGGAACTGGTCTGATCTCGCGTCACTCTTTGGATCGACGGATGACAATGGCGACCTGCACGAGCGGTTCCTGGAATGGGCGAAAACCGGGCGATACGGCTGGATCTTCGGACAGACAGAGAAGGATACGTTTTCGCTCGAGGGTGAAATCGTCGGCTTCGATCTCACCGGCATCCTCGACAGCGAAAGCGAGAAAGAACGCATGGCCGTTCTGTCCTATCTTTTTCGGCGGGTCGAACGGAAAATCGAAGATCGCAAACCCACCATCATCGTCATCGACGAGGCCTGGAAGGCGCTGGACAATCCCTATTTTGCCGAGCGGTTGTCGAACTGGCTGGTCACCGCTCGAAAGCAAAACGCGGTGGTCGTAATGATGACCCAATATGCCAGCCAGCTGGAACAGACGCGGACCGGCAAAACCATCATCGAAGCCGTTCCAACACAAATCCTGTTGCCCAACATTCGGGCCAGTGCGTCTGACTACGCAATGCTCAATCTCAATGACAAGGAACTCGATGTTCTGCTGAACACCGGGAGCAACTCACGTCTTGGATTGGTGCGGGACGATCAGGGTTCCGTTGTTGTCGACACCGATCTCAGCGCTCTGGGTCCCCTGCTCACAATCCTCGGTGGGATGGAAAAGGGCGAACAGCTGGTCGGCACAGATTATCGAACACGTCCCGACTTCTGGAGACTGCCATGAGACTTCTCGTTCCCTTCTTGATCCTGATCTCAGCCCTCGCTGGATGCGAGCAATACAGACCGTCTGAAGCCAACTGCTTCAGCTTCGTTGCGCGAGGACCTGCCGAGAAGAATTGCAGCTTTATGCCCTTGAGCGATGCCGATCGCAGCACGGGGTGGCTCGAGTGATCTCCAGATGCACAACATATCTTTGCTTTGTCTGCATCAGTGTGGGAACGGCGCAAGCTCAAGGTGTGCCGACTTTGGATGCGGGCTTGGCGGTGCGCAACCAGGCGGCAAATACGCATCGCGAACGTGATCTCGCCGCTCAACGCAAAAAGCTCATCGTCAAGGAGCAGATCGCCGAGATCGAACGCGAGCAACTAAGGGTGCTCCAGCAGATCCTCGACGCTCAAACGAGCTTCGGCGGCCAGGCCATTCCGGGCACCATCGACGCGCTCGAGGCCGGCGGAACGCCAGAGCAAGCTGCAGATTTTCTATACGGCGCTGATGATCCCAACCCAGGCGCCGATCAGATGTTTGGCGATGCCGCACTCAATATTGAGCAGCTCATCATTCGCGTCGCACAGGAGACCCACGGCCTTGGGGGCGTCAGCCGCGCGGGACTGAGCGTCCGCCAATGGCGTGCCCTGCTGCAGGCTCTGATCTGGCAGGAAAGCCGGTTCACGATCGGCGCTCGTTCACCGGTCGGTGCATTCGGTCTGACACAAATCATGCCGGGCACGGCCGGCGATCTCGGCATCTATCCGGAATATTATGACGACCCCTACCTGCAAGTGCATGGCGGCGCGCGGTATCTTGCGGCACAACTAGCGAGCTTCGACGGCAACATCATCTATGCGCTGGCCGCCTACAATGCGGGTCCGGGGCGCGTCATCGAATACAGCGGCGTACCGCCGTTCACGGAAACCCGGCACTACGTCACGGTCATCCCGCAAAAGTACAACGCCTATCTTGCCCGCATGGGCGGCGCTGAAGCGCTAGGCACCATCGATCCGGCCTTACTCGCCAACGCGAACCTGTCCCTGACAAGCGCGGGTGCTGCGACCTATGGCAATCATTCGATGGCCTCTATTCAAGCCGCCGCCATGCGGATTGCCAGCATCGTCGAGCGGATCGGTGAAACGTCGGACCTGCAAGAGTCGATGGCGTTGAACGCCTACGCGCGTGCTGAACTTGTTCGCCTCATCGCCGCACGCACCCGCCTGCAAGCGACCCGAACACGACCCTTGAGCGCGGCCGAGATCGCCATGGCCTCTGCGCAGCTTGAGGAACAGCAATTCATGGATTTCACATTGGAGGACTTGGAATGACACATCGCACTTTCCGCTGGGCGCGGCGCAGTCTTTGCCTAACCGCCTTGGGACTGGTGATGGCAACGGCCCCTGCCCCTTTTTTCATTGCTCCGGCGATCGCCCAAGGCGTGCCGACAGTCGATACGCAAAACATCGCGCAAGAGATCCAGCAACTCCGGCAGATGATCGAAGACGAGGTCCTGCAGAACGAACAACTCGTCCAGCTGCGCGAGCAATTCGCCACGCTTCAGGAGCAACTCGCCCAGCTTCAAGACACCTATGCTGCGCTGACGGGACTGATGGAACTTCCCACTGTCATCCGCACTGAAATGGAGGACGAGCTGAACGGACTTCTTGATCAGGAATTCGGCGACATCCTGGCCACAATTGATGCTATTCGCGAAGGCGACTTTTCCCGGCTTGCGGGCAACAGCGCAGGACGGATCGAAACGCAAATGACACGCGTCCTGGCGGAGGCTGGGTTCGACGAAGACACGCTGCGCGAGATGGCGACGGGCGGCAATGACGGGGCAAGTCGTACCGCGACGCGTGCCACAACCGGTGCTGTCATGTCCGCCGCGGCCCAGACCTCCTACGAGGAGGCGGGCCAGTCTCTGCAACGGGTGGACCGCCTCGTTGGCATGATCGGCGACATGGAAGAACTGAAAGACAGTGTTGATCTCAACACCCGTGTCACGGCGGAACTGGCAATCGCGCTGGTCGCGATGTGGCAACTCGAAGCCGTGCAAACGGTCGGGACCGGACAAACCGGCGTCATCGACGCAGCCACCATCGCCGAAGAACAGCGGTACATGGATTTCACCCTGCCCGAGCTTGAAGCCAGATAGGAGACGCTGGCCAGTGACGCGCGAAGCCGAAATTGTCGAAGAAGAACTGATCTACGGGGCACGCCGCCGCGAGCAGCTATGGCAGCGACTTGCTTTTGCTGGTCTGATCTTCGGTGTTTTGGGCTGTCTTTCGGCCGCAGCCGTCTCAATCCTCGACGTCGATCCTGCTCCTGTTGTAGTGCCCTATGACCCCGAAACCGGTCTGGCGCTTCCCAATGCCTCGGTGGGCGCGGTCTCAGTCACGGAAAACCAGGCCATCATCGAGAGTGCCGTGTTTCGCTACGTGTCCGACCGCGAAACCTACAATCAACTCGACAACGATGTCCGCGTGCGCAGCATTCTCGAGCGCTCCGACGGGGCCGCCGAGACCTCAATGCGCAACATCTGGAACAGTGCAAACACCGACGCCTATCCGCCCAAGGTCTATGGAGCCAATGCCCGCCTCGATGTCGAGGTTCTCAGCATCAACCGGATCGGGAGCAATCGCGCGACGGTTCGCTTGCGGAAGCGTCTGACCTCACCTCAGGGGATCCAGGCTGGTCTTTTCACGGCCACTTTATTCTTCGAGTTCCGTCCTGAGGAACGCCGGTCCATCGACGATGTCTGGACCAACCCCTTCGGCTTCACCGTTACGGAGTATGCCATTCGCTCCGACAGGTTGGAGAATTGACCATGCGCTTGATCCTCCCAGCTCTTTTGTCTGTCTCGGTATCAGTTGCGGCAAACACCGCTTTTGCCGAGGCCATTCCAAGATCAGGGCCGAATGACAGCCGCGTCCGGGTGGCAACATACCAAGACGGGCAGGTCTATCGGCTCAAAGTCAGCCTGACCCATGTGACGACGGTTGAGTTTGGACAAGGCGAAACCATCCGCTCAATCATTGCTGGCGACACCGAAGGTTTTCAACTCGACGGGGTGCCAGGCGGGAGGGCTTTTGCAGTGAAACCCAATGCCCGAGGGGTCCACACCAACATCACCGTTTATACCAACCGACGCAGCTACTACTTCAATGTGACCGAGAGCTCGTCACCCACATTCTACGTGGTCCAGTTTCGGTATCCCGACGAAAACCGGCGACCCACAAACGCGGTTGCGCAACGCGCTCCGAACTACAACTACGCCGCCAGCGATCGGACGAATTTCACACCGTCTTCGGTGTGGGATGACGGCACTTTCACCTTCTTCCGATTTCCCCGCAATGCGCCCGTTCCAGCGATCTTCCAGCACAACAATGGCCGCGAGCGAACGGTCAACAGCACCCAAGTCGAGGATGGTGTTCTGCGGGTCTCTGGTGTTGGTCGCGAATGGGTCCTGAGGCTGGGGGACGAGATCGTCTGCATTCAATCGACCAATGCGGGGGCATCGTCATGAGTGATATCGATGATCTCAGCAAACGCCTCGCTGCACTCGAAGGCACGCAACCGGCCAAACCGAGGTCGAGGCCCTCTCTTCTGGTGGCACTTCTTGGAACGAGCGCGATCACGGTTCTGGGCCTGCTTGCTTACTCAGCTCTGCAGGAAACACCAGAAAACCCGCTCCCGACCGCGCAACCAGAAGAGTTTCAGATGACTGGGGATGGGTTTGGCGAAATTGAGCCCTTCGTGCCCCCTGCCCCGCCGGAACCCGAAGTCGTGGTTGTCGAGTCGGATCCCGAGCCGAATGCGGACTTGCTCGACCAACTTGCAGCTCTTCGTGCCGAGATCGAAGCGCTACAGAACGCACCGGAACCGGTTGTTGAAGAAGACACCGCGGCCGCAGACGCCATCAATGCACTGACGGCGCAGATTGCCGCCCTGGAAGAAGCCTCACAACGAGCGCAGGACCAATTTGCAGAAGAACTCGCCGCGCGAGATCGGGAGCTCCAACAACTGCGGATGGACCTCGACCTCGCAAAACTGCAGACCCCCGCCCCTGCGCCTGGACCGTCAGAAGCCGATCTCCTGGAAGCCGAACGCCTGCGGTTACAACGCGAGGAAGAAGCAAGACGCTTGGCTGAGCTGCAGCGTCGACGGGACGAGGAAGCGGCTTTTCAGGAAGCGCGGATCAAGTCACCGACCATTGCATTTGGCGGCAACAGCACCGGCGAAGGTGAACTCGCGGAACGGACCTTCGAAGACGTGACCGACTTCGTCCTTAACGGCGCCCTACCCTCAACCGTTACCCAAGCCGAGGTCATCGCAAACCCCGGCAATACGATTGTGCAAGGGACGATGATCCAGGCCGCAATGGAGACGGCAATCTCGAGCGAACTCCCCGGGCAGGTCCGCGCGGTCATCACCGAAGACGTGCACTCTTACGACGGGTCCCGCATTTTGATCGCGAGAGGATCAAAGCTGATCGGTCGATACCGTTCAGGTGCGGACATCGCACAAAGCCGCATCACGATTGCCTGGGATCGGATCATTCTGCCCAC
Source organism: Shimia ponticola (assembly GCF_007995215.1). GTDB lineage: Bacteria > Pseudomonadota > Alphaproteobacteria > Rhodobacterales > Rhodobacteraceae > Shimia_B > Shimia_B ponticola. The sequence continues at coordinate 75,248 of NZ_VCDK01000007.1, read as the reverse complement.
CAACCAAACGGTCACCATCAGCTCGTTTGGAGGCGATGAACTTGGACGCGCCGGCGCTACGGGGGTTGTCGACACACGCTTCAAAGAGCGTTTCGGCTCGGCGGCGCTCATATCGTTGATCACCGCTTTACCCGGCGCCGCCGCGGCGCAGGTCCAGGATGAAACGTCTGCCGAAATCCTCGAAGATGTGGGTGACGACTTCGCGGACAGCGCCGACAGTGTCATAGACGACTACCTCTCCATCGGTCCGGTGGTCTACGTCGAACAGGGCGCAAGGATCACTGTGATGGTGGACCGTGATCTGGAGATCTTCTGATGTCGGGCGCTTATCTCCAGGCCTCGCTCGACAAGCTCCCCGATGCTTCTCGCGAGGACGTCATCGAGATTTGCATCAACCCTGACGGTTCTGTCTGGGGCGAATTCCAGGGCGACAGATTCATGTCGCCATTGGAAAGCAGACTGACGCCGACCGAGATCAAGGACATCGGCACCCAGATCGCATCGGCCTCAAACTCGACGATCAGCAAAGACAAGCCCATCGTATCCGTGAGCATCAAGTACCGAGACCGCCCGGTGCGCGCGCAAGTCATCATGCCACCGGCAGTCAGCGAAGGCATGTCGATCTCGCTGCGATTTTTTACGTCCCTGCCACTCCACGACGTGGAGCTGAAGTTCCTTTTCGGGACGGAGCGCAGCCTCGAGACAGACAGGTTGAACAGAAACCGGGAGCTTCGAGATGTCGTCAAAGGCGGCGATATCTACGCCGCGATCCGCTTCTGCGTGGCACACAAGCTGAACATGATCGTCTCAGGCGGAACATCGACCGGCAAGACGGTAACTGCGCGTAAGATCCTGTCGTTCGTCGCGCCAGAAGAACGCATCATCACAATCGAAGAAGCTGCTGAACTGATCCCCGCGCAACCAAATGTCGTGACCCTGCTGGCCAGCCGGGAGGGAAGAACACGCAACGCTGACACGTTGCTGACGTCGACTTTGCGCATGCGCCCGGATCGCATCGTACTGGGCGAGGTCAGAGGCTCCGAAGCAATGACATTCCTCGAAGCGATCAATACCGGCCACGGCGGGTCCATGACCACTTTGCACGCCGAAACTCCCCAGTTGGCAATTCAACGCCTAGCGATCGCTGCTCTCAAGACTGAAGTGCCGATGACCCACACCGACATGGTACAATACATCGAAAGCTCAATTGACGTGATCATCCATGCCGCGCGCCATGCAGGCGACCGCGGGATCACGGAATTCTATTTGCCCGGACAGACGGGAGGAAACGCAACATGAAAACCTTTGAACACCAAGTCCTGACGTTTGATGCGAATGACAAAAAGAGCTTTGCTAGAATGCAAGAAACGCTGCGTGAATGGGGCGCCGCAGGCTACGAAGTCGTCTCCGTAGTTGGAACTTCAGTGAATAGTTCCAACTTCACAGTCTTCCTCAAACGTGAGCGGCCGTCGATTGAACTTGAGGCCGCCCAATGACGGCTCGTTTCGCAACCATTTGCGGTGTCCCGTGCATTCTTGCCGGAACTGCCGTCGCTCAACTTGTTCCAGAAGCCGTCGAGACTAGCGAAGTTTGCCCAAACCGTCCAAGCGAGCCAGCGATCATCGCTGACATGGATGTTCGAGAGTCACATAAGAGGATTCTAGTGCAGCGAATGTACCGGGCTGCAGCTTTCCAAAATATTGTCGACGCGGGTCTTTGCACCTGTGAGGCCCGCTTTCCGAGTTGGGACATCGCAGTCGACTATTATCTGGAAAACTACTCTCGCATCGACGACCAGTACGAAGTCCAACAGATCACCAAGACCTATCGCACATCGATTGCTGCAAATCGCGCAAAGGTACGCGAACTCTGCGAAGCCCAAGGCAACTGGGATTGAACCATGAGCATCGTCACCTTCTTTGTCGAGACAGCAGATGGATATCTGGAAGACGCGGCAGAGACGCAGTTCGGCGCGGTTGCGACAACGGTAGGCAGCATCCTTCTGGTCTCGATCACGCTGTTGCTAATCTTGGTAATCATCAACATGGCTTTTCAGGTACGTTCAATGGACGGTCGGACAGCCTTCTGGTTGGCTGTCAAACTCATACTTGTCGGTGTTTTCGCGACCAATTGGATCCAGTTCAACGCTTTATCGACGGCAGTGCTTTCTGGCATCGACAGTATCGCAGGAGCGCTGGTCGCATCCGTTGGCGGCGGCACGCCAGGGCCATCAGGCACATTTGCAGAGGCGTTCGACGGAATAATTGCGGAATTCTCGGAGTACCTAAACACCATCGGTGACGGTATGCACTGGATGGCTGGAGCGGTTATGGGCGTCGTTGGGACCGTGCTCCTTTCGCTTCTTGGTGGGCTCGCCGCATTCTTTTTGATCGCAGCACGCCTAATGATTGCGCTTCTGGTTGGGATCGCTCCAATCATGATCTTCCTGACACTCTTCGATGTGACCAAGGACTATTTTGCACGTTGGCTATCGGCCTTGATTTCGTTCGGAATCTATCCCGTCGTTATCGCAGGGGTGTTCGCCACAATCATAGGTGTCTCAAACGCTATGATTGCCGAACTCGGCGACCCGGATAGCGCCTCAACGATCGGAGCGGTTGTCCCCTTCTTCATGATGATTTTCATGGCGAAGGGCTTCATAATCGCGACGCCATTTCTTGTTAGAGCAATCTCCGGAAACATTGTGATGCCTGCGCTTTCCAGCGGATTGGCAGGTGCCTATGTCTTCGGCAGAGCGGCTTCAGGCAGTCAGCAAGCTTACAATCGCTACAACGTTGGCACGGCCTCCGCGATCGAATACGCCGCTTTACGCGGACGGCAAATTCTTGGACTTCAGAGCATGCCAAACCGAGGAGGGCCTTCGGTGCCGGCAAACAACTCTGCACCAGCTAATCCTCCTCCGGCTTCAACTGGAACTGCAGCACGTATGGAAGCTCAGAAAGCTCGGGCACAACGGCTGGCCGATGCAAAGAAGAGCTAGGCGGGACCCCGTCTGATAGTGGCAAGCCTCCACCGAACTGATCGCCGAAACGGACCTTCAAGCAGCTCGCGGCGAATGGCGGCGAAGAGCCCAGATTTACCAAGATGCCGCACCATCGCGAAGGTCTGCTTTTGTACTTCGGTGTTTGCCTATAAGAACCGTCGGACCTTTGCACTGTAGTCTTCAAAGGCAGAACCGTATTGCTCCTTTAGCCATGGTTCCTCGGCGAATGGCGCGGCTATCAGAACGGCAACTCCGGCAAAACCAAGTAGTGCCACTCCAAACGACGCACAGAGCAAAACCCAGCCGACAATCATTGCTATATCGGCCACGTACTGTGGGTTGCGAGAATAGCGGTACATGCCGCCTGTCCGAAGCGACCCTTTCGCGCCGCCAGTCTGGGCGATCCCAAACTGCGCAACCTCTGACCAGACGATAATGTTGCCCGCAACGATCAGTGGCATACCAACACCAAACCGCAGCCAGGTCGGTATTGGCAGGCTTCCCCAATTCTTGACCCCAAGGATGAGCAGGATGCCGAATAATGTGAAAGTCGGAACCCAAACAAAAATTGGTGTTGCCTTGCTATAGCGTTTTGGCGGCCAAAGGCGGCGCTCAGGATAAGCGATGGACCAAAGTATCGCCGCCAGTGTGCCTACCGCGATTACAAGACCAACAACGATCAAAACCGCCTGCATCATACTTCCACATGCTCATGGTCGGTCATGCCCCGCCGTTCTTCCAAAGATTGGCGCACAATTTGAAAGGCCGATGACAGAAACAATCCAGCCATAATAGTTGCCACGATCAGGTCAGGCCAGCCCGTTGCCGTGCCCCAAACACCAAGAGCTGCAAACATCACGGCCACATTCCCTATCGCGTCATTGCGCGAACACAACCAGACCGACCGGACATTGGCATCACCGTCCTTGTAACGCACCAACAACAAGACGCTTGCCAGATTGGTAAGCAGAGCAAGAAGACCGACGATCCCCATAATTTCTGCAGTGGGTACGCCGACATAAAAGACGCGATATACCGTTGATCCAAACACCCATAGGCCCATCAGAAGAAGGCTGACGCCTTTGAACAGTGCCGCATTCGTGCGTGCACGAAGCGAGGCCCCGATGACCGCAAGCGAAATGCCATAGGTCAGCGCATCGCCCGCAAAGTCGAGTGCGTCGGCTTGCAGCGCTTGAGACTTGGCTAGATGGCCTGCGGTCATCTCGATAAAGAACATCGCCGCGTTGAGCGCGATGACGATCCACAGCCGCCTTTTGTAGTCATTCGAAACGCCGTCAAACTTGGCATCATGTCCGCAGCAACCAGCCATGGGAAACCTCTTTCATCTTTGGTTGCCCATAGTGTAATCTCTCTAGTGACTAGAGGTTCAAGAGGTATCTTCATGTTTTCCATCGGCGAGCTTTCAAAGCGCACAAAGGTCAAGGTTCCGACCATACGATACTATGAAGAAATGGGGCTTTTGCCCGAAGCTGAGCGCACAACAGGCAACCAACGTCGATACGACAAAGCTGGATTGGAGCGACTGAGTTTTATCCGGCACGCTCGTGATCTTGGGTTCTCCATAGAGGCCATCTCATCTTTGATCAAACTCCAAGATCATCCGGATCGGTCTTGCGAGGCTGCAACGGACATTGCCACGTCTCAACTTGAAGAGGTACGTGCGAAGATCAAACGTCTCAGAACACTTGAAAAAGAACTCAGCCGAATATCCAAAGGCTGCGACGGTGAAGGCGTAGCCGGAGATTGCTACGTATTGGCGTCATTGGCTGATCATAACCTGTGCGACCGCGAACATTAGAAACCGCGAATGCCGACGTTGGATTGTCGAGAACAAATGGCAGGTTTGTCCCCACCGTTCACCCAACCAGACCCAGTCGCTGCTGCACCGCCGCAAGTCCGTTCTGAGCCCAGACCTCCCAAGTTTCTCCAGAGCAGCGAAGTTCGGCTTTCGATTTCGTAAGTGTAAGTGATGGGTGAGGAGCTTGACAGTAAAATAATAAAAACTATTTTTTATTATTATTCAGCTTTGGAGGTGAAAATGACCCGAATGATCCCGCCAGTCCTGTTCTTGATTTTGCTGGCCGCTCTTGCCCCACTTTATGTGTACCACCCGACCACACTCGTGATGCGCTCTGATGCGGCCATGCCATGGGATGTGCCGCTGGCCTTAGGCGTTACAGTCCTTGCCTGGGCCTTTCTGCACTTCAGAAACAAGGATGCAGAAATCCATACGTTCAAACAGCCCAAAGCGCTGATCACGGACGGGCCGTTCCGGTTCAGCCGCAATCCGATGTACCTTGGGTTCTTCCTGCTTTTGCTGGCCGCTGCATTCTTTGTGAATACGTGGTGCGCGCTTCTGGCGCCGCTCGCCTTTCTCTTGGCCGCCATGTTCTGGTACATCCCCCATGAAGAACGTCGCATGCGCTCGTCTTTTGGGGCAGCCTATGACGATTATGCATGGACAACGAGACGATGGATCTAAGTGGCACGACCGAAGCCAGATACCGATAAGATCAAAGCTCGCCTGATTGTCGAAGCTGAAAAGCAACTGGAGCAATCAGACGGGCGACGATTGGTTCTGTCGGATTTGGCGGAACGTGTGGGCATGTCGCAGTCCTACGTCCACACGTTCTTTCCCACCAAGTCAGATTTGGTGCGGGCTTTGGCCGCGAAGTGGTTTGATGAAGTCGAAGCGGTGTCCCGCGATGCAGCGCGGAAAGATCAGTCTGCAGAGGAGCGATTGGAAGGCTGGCTCTTGGGCATTCTTCGGATCAAGCGGGACCGGTTCGATGCAAACCCCAAGCTCTTTCGGGCCTATCTCGAACTCGCAAGCGCGCATATGGATCTGGTTCAGTCCCATGTCGCCGCGCTGCGCAGAGATTTGGAAACGATCGTTACTGGCTTGGTTCCGTCTTCGCAGGCATCTGATGCCGTGGACCTGATCGAAAATGCGACCCTTTTGTTTCGTACACCGCAGAATATCGCCGCCTACAGAAGCCGGGCCACGGACAACGCCGCGCGGTCGGTTTGTAAATTGATCATCGCTTATATCTCATCCGAAGAGTTCAGACGAAAAGCGCCGCAAAAGGGATAGGCCGACATTGCTGGAATACAATCAATTGCAGCTTGTTGCTCGACGCTTAGCCAATTCGCGATACAAAGCGGGTGGAGAGACACCAATCCAGTCTGCGACATGCACCCATCCGCCGGCGTCTGGGGGAGCATAGAGTTCGAGGTAGGCATCCAGCCGGTCTGACACTTTCCGCAGGCGCATGATCTCGATGCGGGTGCGCATTTTCTGTAATTCCTTTGCTGTCCGCTCAAAGGCTCTGATAGCGAGGCGGTCCGATGCAGCAGCGTTTTCCAGGTCGCTCAGCACTTGGGCTTTGGGGAGAAGGGAGACGGTCGTTGGTGTGTTGGCCACTGCATCGCAGTGATAGTGATCTGCGAAAAGCGAGGCTTCGGCCACCAATTCTCCAGCATCTGCCATGTGCAAGGTCAGTAACCCGCCATCTTGCAATGGACGGCGCAAAGAGACCCGCCCTTCACGAACGAGGAACGCCCATTCCACCGGGTCTTCCCGTCGAAACAGAATGCCGCCGTCTTCCAGCTTGCGCGTCGGTGCGCCTTCAAAGCAATGGAACCAGTGATTAGACATGATCTCTATCATGTTCTGAATGCCGCATTCCGTGCAATCCCTTTGCCTGACAACTGCCTCAATCAAGGAATTCAAACATGGCTTTCAGGCGCTTTGCACTTCTTCTGGTTCTTTTGCCCAATGTGGTCACTGCCCAGACCCATTCTGGGGGTCACAGCCCATCGCCGTCGGTCTATGCCGGTGAGGAAACACGCAGGATCAAGTCCTTGTCCGAACAGGATCTGGACGAAATCGCGCGTGGCGGCGGATGGGGGCTGGCGCGTGCTGCCGAGCTCAACGGCGTGCCGGGGCCAACGCATCTCTTGGAGCTTGCCGATGACATCGGCCTGACGGCCCAGCAACACAGCGAGATCGAAGCCATCCGCGCACAGATGCAGGCAGACGCGATCCAGGCCGGAGAGCGGTTCTTGGCAGCGGAACAAGCGCTCGATCTGGCCTTTCAACAAGGCGTACCGGATGCCGCCATGCTGGAGCGACTGGTGCAAGAGGCAGGCGGCGCGCGGGCGGCTTTGCGTCTTGTTCACCTAAATGCGCACCTTTTGACCTTGCCTTTGCTGACCGAAGACCAAGTCAGCCAGTATTCCATCCTGCGCGGGTATTCGGCTGATCCCTGTGCAAGCGTACCGCAAGGCCATGACCCTGAGATGTGGCGCAAACACAATGGCTGTGACTGAGCGGGTTTGACGGCGATACATCCCTGTGACTTGTCAAAGCCCAATACCCCCAGTAGGTATTTGGCATGTTTCGTGTGATCCTCTCGATCTTGCTTGTTGTGGCTTTTACGGGTGCCTCCCTGGCCTCCGTGATGCATGACGTGAACCATGGGTCGGATCACGCGGGGCACCATGCAGACATGATACATGGCGATGTTCCGAGCGATTCAGAGCAGGCGCTCGCCGAATGCTGTGATGCCGTCAACGGCAAAGGATCAGCCTCTTGTTTTGGCGATCTCCTGGCAGGTGCGATGGTTGCGCCAATTTCTCTCACCGCGACGGTGACTGATAGTTCTGCGGCCTCCGAGTTGAGTTTGATCGGGCGGACACTGGCTGTCCCAACGGGTCCTCCGAAAGTTTGAACCTTAACGGGCGCTGGCTCGCATTCCGTTCAACTTTCCAACAAAAGGACCGATCAACATGATCACACGTCGTTATTTTTCCGCTCTTTCCGCAACCGCTCTGATGGCTGCGGCCCTTCCCGCACGGGCGGGCACGCCGATGCATGTGCTGACCGCACCCAGCTGCGGATGCTGCCACGCCTGGGCTGATCTCGCCCGCGCACGGGGCTATGCGGTGACCACCGAAGAACTCACCGATCCCGAGGCGCAGAAATCCGCACGCGGCGTTCCGCTTGAGCTCGCGTCTTGTCACACGGTTGAGGCCGATGGTTACGTCTTCGAAGGCCATGTGCCCTTTGAGGCCTTGGAAGCGGTGCTGCGGGACAGGCCAGACATCAAGGGGCTGGCGGTTCCCGGTATGCCCATGGGCTCGCCCGGCATGGGCGACGATCCAAGCGCCCGCTATGACGTGATTGCCTTTGGTGGCGCGGCTGGGGCCGGAGCGGTGTTCTACCGCGCGGGGATGGCACAACCGTTCGACGTCTGATGGTGACGCGCACAAACCTGTTGGTGACCGGCGGGCTTGCGCTTGCCGGTCTGGCCGCAGTGATCGTGATGGCCGGGTCGTCCGATGCGACCGGCCTTCTGACGCCTGATGACGCAGACGCGGTCGCGCTTGGGCAAAGCCTCTATGCAGAGCACTGCGCAGCTTGCCATGGTGCGCGGCTGGAAGGGGCCCCGAACTGGCAGATACGCGACGCGGATGGCTTGCTTCCCGCGCCGCCTCATGACGCGACGGGCCATACATGGCATCACGACGATGAAACGCTCTTTACCCTTACTAAATACGGGCTGGCCGGGCTGATGGAGAATGCACCGCCCTCGGGCATGCCAATCTATGACGGCGTGCTCAGTGATGCGGAAATCATCGCAGTGCTGTCCTTCATCAAATCGACTTGGCCGGAGGATCTGCGTGCCTATCACGATGAACTCAATGCCCGGTCCGAATAGAGGAAACCCAAAATGATTAGAAAAACGCTTCTTGGCTTGGTGGTTGCAATGACCCCGATCCTTTCTGCGGCGCATTCCAAATCCGAAGCCACCACGCCCGGCGATGGGGCCACTGTTTCAGAGGTGCCCGAATTGTCTATGCGCTTCGATGATCCGATGCGCATTATCTCCGTCACGCTGACCGCGGGGGGCGCAGATATCGCGATCGAACGCGAAACCGGGATGGAGCCTGCCGAAGAATTCCGGGCGATGCCGTCAGAGGCACTCGCGCCGGGAGATTACCTTTTCGAATGGCGCGGCATGGCCTCAGACGGGCATCCCATGCAGGGCAGCTTTTCCTTCACGGTGACTGAGTGACCGGACTGGCCCCCATCGACGGTCTTGCTGTTTTGGCTATCTTGGCCAAGGCGCTGGACTATGGCGCGGCGCTCATGGCGATGGGCGGCGTGCTGTTTGTCGCCTTTTTCGCCGGCCGGGCTGATGCGTCTGTGCTGCGCCTTGCCCGGCGTCTGGCCATTGCTGCCGCGCTGATTGGCCTTGCCGTGCTGGCCCTGCGCTTTGGCATCCGCGCGGCCCGCATCTCTGGCATGGGGTTTGAGGGCGCAACGGACCCAATGATGCTTGGCTTTGTCTGGGAAAGCCCGCTTGGCACCGCCGCGATTTGGCGTGGGCTTGGCTGGGTGGCGATACTGGCCATCCTGATCCCCCGGGTCGGCCAATGGATTGCTTTGGCGGGCAGCCTCGCCGTTGCGGTTTCCTTCGCACAGGTCGGGCATACTCTGGGAGCGCCGAGGGCCGCTTTGGCAATCTTGCTGGTGCTACACCTTCTGGCTGCCGCGTTCTGGGTCGGTGCGCTTGCGCCTTTGCGCCGCGCGGCTCTGTCGCCGGACGGCGCCGGTGTGCTGCACCACTTTGGAACAGTTGCGGCCTTTGCGGTCGCTATCCTGATTCTTGCAGGCACGGCGCTTGCCTATCTTTTGTCTGGATCGCTGGCCGCGTTGTTTGGCACCGCATATGGCTTGGGGCTTTTGCTCAAGGTCGCGATTGTCGCTGCCCTGCTTGGCCTCGCCGCGTTGAACAAGGTCCGCTTTGTTCCCGCACTGCGCGCTGAAAAACCGGGGGCAGAGCGAACCCTTCGGCGGTCGATTTCCTGGGAAATGTTGGCTGTTGTCCTGAACCTTTTGGCAACCGCAACCATCACCAGCGTGACAACGCCGCCTGTCAATCTCTGATCAACTAACCGCGCGCCTTGTCGAGCAACTCAAGCAATTCGGTGAACTTGGCCCGTTGATCTTCGCGATCGCCTGAGGCGAGCGCATCTTCGATGCAATGCGCGGCATGATCATCGATGACGAGCTTCTCAACACCCTTGAGCGCCGCACGCACGGCCGCGATTTGCGTCAGGACATCCACGCAATAGCGATCTTCTTCTACCATCCGGGCGATTCCACGGACCTGCCCTTCAAGGCGCTTGAGGCGTTTCAATGTGGCGTCGCGGTTCTCGTGCATGGAATCTTTTTGCATCGGGGGACTGGCAAAGTCGAGGGGTGCGGCCTCAGAGGTGGTCTCTTGAACATATACCCCATGGGGGTATATAGGACAGAAGCCGACTACGCAAGCTTTGCCCCAGAACACCGCCCCGAAACGGAGAGACCAATGCCCAAGGACACCCGCGATGCTGCCAACATCCAAACCGATCCGGTCAAAGCCGCCACCGGCAAAACAGCGGTGCTCTATCGGATGGCGCTCCCTGACCACCTCTGCCCCTCTGGCCAAAAGGCGCGCTGGCTTCTCGAGCGGCAAGGCTATGACGTGGATGACCGCCTGTTCCGCACCCGCGCCGAGGTTGACGCCTTCAAGGCCCAGCATGGCGTGCAGACCACGCCCCAGGCCTGGATCGAAGGCGAACGCGTTGGCGGCTACACTGACCTGCGCGAAAAGCTGACGGGATGGGACCCGAAGGCGACCACCTACCGTCCTGTCTTGTACCTTTTTGCGGTCGCGGCCCTGACAGCGGTGGCGCTGTCGATCGGGTTCCTCGGCACGATCACTTGGCAGACGCTTGGTTGGTTTGTGTCGGTCTCCATGATCCTCCTCGGTATGCAGAAGCTGCGCGATATTGAGGGGTTCACGACAATGTTCCTGAACTACGATCTGCTCGCGCGAAAATGGGTACCCTATGCCTATATCTACCCCTTCGTGGAAACCGGAGCGGGTATTTTGATGACAGGCATGATGCTGACCTGGCTCTCTGCCCCTGCTGCTTTATTCGTCTCGACAATCGGCGCTGTCAGCGTGTTCAAAGCGGTCTACATCGACAAGCGAGAGCTGAAATGCGCTTGCGTCGGCGGAAACTCGAACGTCCCGCTGGGCTTCGTCAGCCTGACCGAAAACCTGATGATGATGGGGATGTCTGTCACTATGCTGATCCTGTTCGTAACCTGATGGTGGGCGAAACAAAGTTGAAGCGGCGGGCGATGCTGGCTGGCGGAGCTATCGCCTTGGTGGGATGGGTGAAAGGCGTTCCCTATCTCGCCTCGCTCGGACAGCCAGATTTTGAGTTCGAAGAGATACCCGGCCTGTCGCCCTTTCGGCGATTGGGCGGCACAGGCGCCTCTACGCCAGGCGCGGCCATCTTCGCCGGTCTGGACACTAGCCCGAGGGAAACCGAGGCCGATATGGAACTACAAGCGTTTGTCCGATCAAATCCCTGCGCGTCCTTCTTCGGGGACGCGCCATCCGAAACGGTCCCGGTCGCAATGTTTTCCGATTTCGCCTGCCCGATCTGCCGCGTCATGGATGACCGGCTTGTTGAACTTGAGGCAAACCAGCCCGGGACCTTTCACATCGTGCGCCACCAGCTTCCTCTTTTGGGTGTCGCGTCCGCAGTGGCCAGCCGCGCCGTCCTCGCCGCTGATATGCAGGGCCAATACCGTCAGTTGCACGCACGACTGATGCGAACACCTGCGGTGACGGATGAACGTTTTGTGGCGTCCATCGCAAACGGTCTCGGTCTTGACGCGGATAAGCTGCTCCAAGACATGCAGTCCGATGCCATCGAACGCCGCCTGAAACTGAGCGCAGCGATCGCACAGGTCTTTGGCTTTTTCGGAACCCCCGCATTTGCGGTAGGACGAACCGTCTTCATGGGGGCACTCCCGTCAAATTCGCTTCGCAAACTGATCGAGCAGGAAGAAGGTAATTCGTGTTTGGCAACCTAAGTTGCAAACTCAAATAAGTTCTTTCATGCCCTCGGCGGCACATGAGGCGTTATTGCCAACATTCAAAGAGAAGATTTGGACGCAGCTTTGTCCGCACACCTGACCTTCTGGCACAGAATGTTGAAGGTCCGCTGTCTTTTTGTAGGAGCAACTAGGCCTTGTGTGTGAGCGCTTGTTCTCTGAATTCTGCCTCGATATCCTCTTCATCCCGTACACGATGCTTCGTGATTTCGCCGATGTCGACGCCATCCTCAATGCCCTCGCTCACGGGAGATGTATCACCATCACCTTCTGAATCGGCCTCTGCATCGGCTGCAGCCACAATTGCCTTGCCCGACGCTGCGCCCCCGCCCTGCCCTGCCAGGTCCTCCGCACCAATTTCCGCAAGAGCGGAGATCGTCGATTGGACGGCAGCTTTGGCGTCTGCTCCGTCACCGGCGATCATGTCTGTCAGCTTGAAACTCTGCTGTACCGGAAGGTCTGGCTCAGCCTGATCTGTGGTCAAACCAACTTCGCGAAGCGCCTTCGAACTCTTCTTGCGCCGACTGGTGGTAAGCGTCGTGCCCATGGACGCCGTGGTTTGTGCGGCAGCAATACTTGTTCTATCCATCTTCGACGGAGCTTTGCGGGATGACCGCGCCTCTACGCCTTCCGCTTTGGCCTCAACTTCTTCCACGTGGGGCGCGCCCCTTTCCGTCTGCCCAGTTGCATCATCTCGAGGTTCTTCTGCAGGAGCCACTTCCGGGAACGGCAACTCGCCTGACTGTGCCTTGTGAATGCTCTTGAAGAACGGGTCGTCGAAATACCGAATGCGCTTTGCCCGCACTGGCATCTGGGCATCCACGACCATGACGATGTCATCAAGCGACATGCGCCGGGCTTCATCCTTCGGCAGAAGCGATGTCTCTTCCGTGCGCTCGGACATGCTGCGCCCCTCGAACGGATTGCGGCCGATGGAGCGTGAACGGGTGACCACACGTTTGGTGGTCATGCCGACCGCGCCACTCAACTCCTCGACGGTCTTCTCATCGGACGGTGTGAGATAGAGCTTGATCCCGGCATTCCCCTGCAAAGCGCGGCGGGTGTTCTCGCCGTAGATTTCATCGAGCGCCGGGATGGTCTGGGTCACGATCGCCAGGTGACCGCGATAAGACCGCAAGGTCTCGATGCTTTCGACAACGATTGGCATTTTCCCGAGCCGATTGAACTCATCAAGCATGATCATCACCGGCCAGGGCTCGTCCGGACCCGGCTCCCGATCCTGCAGGGAAGCAATCAAGTCGGAGAAAAACAACCGGATCAGCGCCGCCATGGGGCGCACCATGTTCGGGGCCACAACCAGGTAGACCGAAAACGGCTTCTTGCGAATGGTCCGGAAGTCGAAATCCGACGTGGAGGTCGCGGCATCGATGGCTGGGTTGCTCCACTGATCGAGGCCGGAGGTCATCAGGAGAGAGATATAGGAGGTCAGCGTGTCGTTGTTCGTTGAGGCCATCCGCTCGAAGATCAGCTTCGCCGCCGTGTTCTGCACCTCGTCACGCCGCTTCATGAACTCCTTGCGCTTGTCCCCACCGGACGCCGTGATGCGGTAGATTTCGCCGAGTGTGGGGCGCTTACGCTCGAAGGCAAGCAGGCCCGCCGCAACAAAGAGATCGATCCCGCCTTTGAGCAGGCCGGACGTTCGATCGTTGTCCGTCTGCAGAAAGAGCGTTGCGAGGAGCTGCAGCTCCATCTGCTGCTGGTTGGGATCGCGGAGGCCGGCGATCCTGAGGAGCGGGTTGTAGCGATGCGACCGGCGGTCGTTCCAGTCCGTGGGGGCGAAACGATAGACATCATCCCCCTCTGCCGCCCGGTGTCGGGCCGTCGCCTCGAAATTCTCGCCCTTCACGTCGAGAACAACAGCGCTGCCGCGGAATGTCAGCAGGTTCGGGATCACGAAGCCGGTCGTCTTCCCGCGCCCAGTCGGGGCCACGCAAAGCACATGAGGATAGACGCTGGAGGACAGATACCTGCCTCGCCGCCTGGGCGAGGTCATTTTGCCGAGGATGAACCCGCTCCCCGGCGCCGTGAAAAAGCCGTTGCGCTTCAACTCCCCAGCCCGCTGCCAATGGGTCTTGCCGAACTTCGTCAATGCGGTGCCGGATAGGACCGCGCTCAGGAGCATGCCCGCAAAGGTCGTACCGCCAATGATGAGATTGGCCAGTTGAAAATCATCGGGACGCACCTGACGGAGGCTCAGGTAATTCCTGGCGAGCCACAGAAAATCGATCTCCGCGCGCAAGCCAAGGTCGCGAAACGTCAGGAACGCACTCGCAAAGACATATCCAAACCCCGCACTGAGAAGGGTCAGGAGAATAATGCCGAGCGCGATCCGACCCCTATCCATGGGTCTGGCCTTTCTCGGTGTGGCTTTGCAGGCTCTTCAGGCGCTGCGCGTCATATTCCTCTTCGGCGATCTCGGAGACGACCTCGCGCACGGCGTCACTGTTTGCGGTCGCCTCATCCGACTGCAGGTAGGCTTTCGCGGCGTAGAGCCGGTCCAGCCGGTTGTCGATCACCTCGTCAAGCGCATCGGCATCGCCGTCGCGCAAGGCGGCAATCCTGTCATCGTCAAGAAGGCGCTCGACTTCCGCGCGATAGGCCGCCCTGCCCTCTTCATCGGCAAGAGGTGGATTGATCTTGTCTATGCGTTCATGGGCCACGACGCCCGCAAGGACTGAGTTGTCCGGCAACCTGTGGGTGGCTTCCGCGAGCGCGTCTCGATCGTCCGTTGCGACCTCGCCGCGCCTGGCGGCAAATGTAGCTGCATAAGTTGCTCCGAGACCGCGCGCCAGATGCTCTGGCATGTCGGGATAGCGTTCCCGCATCTCGTTCGCGACGGCCTCGTCGATCTGCAAGGGCCCATCGGACCGCGATAGGATGCGATCAACCTCGGCGTCGATGCGATCCGCTTGTGCCTCGTTAGTGATGCGGATGTTGAATGGATCGCGCGCATCGATCACATCGCTTGGCCGTACCGGCAGATCGGGATGTCGCCGCAGATAGGCCCGTTGCTCCATCTCGAGGCGGGCCTCGGCCCGGATGGTGATTTCATCCGCGCGCTCGGCGATGTCCCCCTCGGACAGCCCCTGCCCGCGCATGCCTTGCCGGATCGCGCGTGCTGCATCATCCACGCTTTCTGCATCGTAATGCATGTCTGGAACATGGGTATCCTCGATGACGCCATCACGGCGCAGCACTTCCGCACGCTCCAGACCTGTCCCGAGGGCGACATGCACCTTGTCGAGCTTGTCGACGGCGACCTTCAGATCTTCGCGGCGCTCAAGATTGAGGTCCTGCGCCTCCGCGATCTTCTGAAGATCGTCGGCATACCATTCCCGTTCCAGGGCCGCCGTATCGGCCCCTTGCTCGATGCGTGCAACGACCGTTTCCGAAGAAATCCCGGTCCCGCGCAAGGCAGTGTCAATCTGCGCCCGGGTCCGGCCCTCGCGCAGCTTCTCCACCAGGCCCGCGTTGATGTTGGCCTCAGAATAGATGCCCGTCTCTGTTGGCCGCTCTATCAGTGTGCCTGAGCGCAATCCGAGCGGCTGCATATGCGCGACCGGCCTCAGCGCCGCCACCATCTGCTTTTGTAACGCCGGGCGGTCGGCTTCGGGGGCCTCCCGGATCAGGGCGGCAACGCGGTTCATCTCATCGGCGAAGCGACTGTTCAGATCGTCGAAACTCTGGTCCTGGCTCATATAGATATCTCCGGTTTGCGGGAGTTTGCCCTGCCGCGCGAGAAGCGCGCTAGCCTTCAGCAAGGCGTCTTCTATGTCTTCGCGATTTTCAGGCGACGCCTCGGCCGCGAGGGATCGATACACCTGGGCGTTTCCAGCGATCTCGCCGAGGGCGCGGTCAAGATCCTCTCCGACCCGTTCCCGCTGGCGAACGACACGCCCCTCTTCTTTGGCGGCATAGACCTCGCGGGTGCGGGGCGGATAATGGGTTTCACCGCGGTCGACGCGCCGGGTCGCCTCGAGACGAACCCCGTATTTCTCCGCCTCTTCAACCATCGCCAGGCGAAAGGCGTCGTAGTTGAAGTGATGATCCCGCCCCAAATAGAAGAACTCGCCTTCCTGCGACCGGCGATTGATCACTACATGGGCATGTGGATGGTCACGGTCTTTATGGACGGCGATCAGGTAGTCGAAATTGCGGTCTTCGTTCTGGAAGAAGCGCTCGCAGACATCGCTGGCAATGTCGCGCACATGAGTGGCCTTGGTGCCGCGTGGAAACGACATCAGGAGATGGCTGGTATGCCCGAGCTTGGGATTGAACCCCTCATCCCACCGCGACGTGAACCGCTCGACCACGGAAGTGATTTCCTCCCCCGAGAGCCGCGTCTTGCCATCATGGACGCCGCGACTGTCGACGATGTGGGAAGACTTTGTTGTCAGATAGGTCAGCTGGTTCTGGAGCTGGGCCTTGGTGTGTGTGCCGCCTGTGCGGATCGGTTTGAAGACCGCGGCACGGTGCCCGTAGGCCGCACGCACCATTTGCGCCCTCCGTGTCCCCAGACCTTGCATCGACCCCCTGATGCGGCTCCAACCCTCGCGAAAGATTTCGCCGGAGACGAGCGTGACGGCATCACTCCGGGACATCTGAGAAGTCCTTCAGTGCCCTGTGGGCTTCAAGCGTCACTTGGCTCACCCGCCGTCGGGCGAGCGCATCGACCTGGTCCGCGAAATCGAGAACGAACCCGGACAGGAGCCGCAGCTGCGTGAGGCTGGGGTCCCCGAAGACCGGTGCGATCCCTTTGGCACGCGCCTCATTCAGCCGCTTGGCAATCTGGGTCACGTTGTTGCCCACGCGATTGAGCGCCGCGCGAAACGACTTGAGCTCCTCGGCGAGGTGCTGGTCGGGTTGAAAGACGCCGTTTGCCGACTGGATGAGAAGGCGAACACCCGCCGACCGACTGGACACTCCGTGCCGTGTGAGCACCTCGTCAAAGCCTTGCAATTCCTCCGGCGTGAGCGTGACACTGACCTGTTTGGTGCGAACGCGCGTGTCCCGGCGTCGGTCTTTTTCAGTCCGGAGCGTGTAATAAACGGTGCGTTCACTGACACCGAACTTTGCAGCCAGTGCCGCGTGCGTCAGACCTTTCAGGCGTTCTCGAACGATCTCCTGACGCTCTTCGGGGGTCAATCTGCGCCGTGACGCCATACTGCAAATACACTCCCTATTTCCTGCCAGTCTCATACAGGCCATCTGGAGTGTCTAATATTATAATATTGAAGTCAATACACGCTCTTTGGCGAATGACGAAAAGATGGCCTGTATTCCGCTTCACGCCGAACGCGTCAGCGTGAGGGCTCCTTCCTTTTGTCACAAGAGTCTCACGTGGCCGGAGAACGCTTTTCATAAAATTGCGCGCTGAGCGCCTTTAGCCCGATTTGGCACCCCTACCCTACCAGAGAGTCTTTATCGACCTGTAGCCCCTCTCTGGCGCCCGCTACGCGCCGCCTGAACTGAAACAATCAGATCGAACCCCCGGTTTGAGCCGGGATTTCGGCAAAAGCGATGGCACATGCAACCTGTGTTATCGCATATGAATTATCATTTATGGCAAATCATATATCGCGAATGGCGGCGGCGATCTCTTGCCGAATATTGTGACATGGACCCGTAACAGTCTGCCAGGACATGTGCGATGCTCCGGACAGCACCAAAACCCGCACTTTTCCAGCTCATGGCAAATCACACATGCTATATCAGAGCTGCAACATCGGACATGCACACTCAGAAACGCCAAGTCGGCCATTCAAAATCGGAAATCCGATATCACACATCATGCTTCAGACATGCGTCATGCCACATCAGCTATCATTTATGGCAAATGCAACATGCCGCATCAGTTATCCTTGATGCAACATCCTCTCTGGCATATACCGTATCCAAAATCATAAAGAAGACCCTTGAGGAAGCAGGATCATGCCCAACGAGCAGTTGAAGGTCATCGCGATCATGACGCGAAAAGGCGGTGCGGGAAAGACAGCACTCGCGCGCGCCTTGATGAGCGCCATCATCGCTGACGGAAAACGGTGCATCGCCATAGATGCCGACCCACAGCAAGCGCTCTTCCGCTGGTGGGAGAGCGTCACCACGGAAAACCCGGATGTCGCATCGACGGCCCCAGGCCTTCGGGTCATCGGGATCGAAAGTCCCTCCGACCTCGAAGCGATCATCGACGACGCCTATGAAAACGACACGGCCGACTTCGTAATCATCGACACGATGGGGGCAGGGGGCCAATGGGCCGACGAACTGGCCGTCCACAGTGATCACATCGTCTTGCCGATGATGCTGTCGGACACCGACATGCGGATCGCTACCGACACTTACAATTGGTATCAGGGCCTCTTTGAGCGCGCCGAAGACCCCTCAGTCCTCCCGAAACTCACTGTCGTGCTGTCCCGCGTCGACAAGAATCCCTCGAACGCCATGCGCGCCATGGCACGTGAAGCCAATGCAAAGTTCCCGGTCATTGAAGAGCTCTTCATGGATCGCAAACAACATGCCGATGTCGATCGCGAGGGCCTCTTCCACCAGATATCGAAATGGCGAACCGAAGACCCGAACCCGCTCATGCGCACCCATGCCCGCCTTTTCGACGAGGCGCTCGATGAGGCGCGCGAAATCCTCTCATTGGTGCTGGAGGCTGAATAATGGCGCGCAAGAAAATCACCTCACTCCTCGGCGACGACCCGGTCTACAGCAAACAGTTCGGAGACAAACCGAAACCCGCCGAACCCGCATCCAAACCAGACCCAGTGCAGGACGCGAAGCCTGCACCTGCACCCGCGACGGACCCAACGCCTACTGCAGAAAAACAGGCCCCGACCACGAAGCCTGTCGCCAAACCAGCAAGCACTGCAACCAAGGCCAGGTCCGAGACGAAGCCTTCAGCCAAACCAAGGGCACCAAAGAAGCCCGAGACCCGTGCCGTACATGTTCGCGCCGCCCCGAAAAAAGACCACGGCCCAGGATTGGACGCTCTGGAAGCCGCCGGTCTGCCGGCTTCCGACGTTGTGCGCCTTGCCGGCAAGCGCGCGATCGACAAGTTCGAACTCAAATCGAAATACGTGGCCCCGGACGACGCCGAGCGTCTTCCAAGCAATATGAGCTTTCGGACCATGAAAACACTCAACGCCCAGGTTCTCGACAAGCTGCGGGATCAGGCTGACCCGCTCCGCCTGCGCTCGGACGCAGCCGTGATCCAGGGCCAACTGGAACCTGTGTTCTGGTCGGAACTTACAAGCCTCATCAAGGAACTCCGCAAGCAGTATTCCTGAAGGCGCGGCATCGCCGCGCCGCGATTTTTGTCTTGAGGGGGAAGGAGTTTCGACTTCCTTCCCCCTGAAACAAAATAGACAAGACCGTGTTGTCGGCTGCGCCTCCGCCCGCACCACTCTTGTCGATTTGGTTTCACCCCCATCCTCTCAAGCTCCGCGCATACTCGCGGGTAAGCAGCAGCTTACCCTGTCACGATTTCTGATGCGGGGAGGGAAAACACTGCGCGTGCAGCCAACCTTGAGAGACAGCGATGAAGGACAGCAGAAGATCTGAAGCGCAGCCCATCAAGAAGATCATCGATCAAGAGACCGGCGCACATGTTGGCTGGCTCTATGAATGGAACACTGGCGACCTCGAGCCCATGTGGTGCGACGGTCCGAAACTCGATGTGCGATACGAGGACATACCGCCGGAAGAGCTGCCACTTGTGTAGGGTCATCGCCCGACGCGCCAGGCGGGGTAGGGGGCGGCGGCGCTGCCCGCTGCCGTGTCACCTCCAATGGCAAGCGACAGAAAGAGCGAGGGAAGCCGCCTGCTGTTGCTCCTCAACGCGCGCGTTAATGAAATCCACTGCTTTCTGCGCCTCTGCAGCGGCCTTGAAGATCAGCCCCTTGTCCGATCTCAGCGCTTGCAACCATCCTTCGATGTAAGCGGCGCTTTGATCGAAGGCGGGCGCGACCCCCAGTTGAACAGCCAGAAAACACGCGCCGATCTCTGCGATCAGTTCCTCGAACGCATATCCGGCGCGGTCTTCGAAACGCTTGATCCGGTCGAGCCGCGATACACTCCCGGTCCAGTGAACGGTCTCATGTCCCAAAGTCCCGTAATACCCGCTCGCATCGAAGAAAGTGCCAATCGGGGGCATGTGAATATGGTCCGGACCCGGCGCATAGTAGGCCTTCGGTGTCTCGCTCGTGATAACTGTCGCGCCCGCGGCGGCAAAGAAGGCGTCCAGCTCAGGCACCGGTTCGGTGCCAAGATCACGGGGCGGGGCAGGGCGGACGTAATAGTCTTCGGGCAAGCCCTCGATCTGATCGGCGTTAAAGACGTTGTTGCACTTGGCGTAGCGGCTGGTTTGCGGCTCATTCTCGCCGTCGATCTCTTTCTCGAAGGTTCCATAGAAAACCGACCGCGTGGCCTTCTCGCCTTTGCGCACACACGCCCCGAGCGCAAGCGCCTGTCGATATGTCATCCACCGGGCCGACGCATAGCCTTTGATGTGAGACGTGGCCCAGAGCATCAGGACATTCACCCCCCGATAGGCGGTGCCATCATGACGCAAGGGCAGGGCGGCACCGGTGGCGTCCCCGGTCCACGGCTTCCGCCACGGCGGCGTTCCCTTCTCGATCTCGGAAATGATCGTGTCCGTCACATGCTGTTTGATGTCGATCTTGGCCATGTCTCTCGCTCCTCATCCTGAATGCGGGTTTCAGGCACCGCGCCTGTCGCGGCTGTCCTGCAAACCTGCTCACGGCGAGTGCGGAGGGGGCGAGACCAGATCGAAAATGGGGAGGGGGATCGCCCGGCATCGCAGCGCGGCAGAGCCGTGACCGATGTTGGGGAGACCCCATTTTGGCGTCTGGTCCGAGGGGGAGGCCGCGCCTCCCCCTGAAACTGTTTTCACTTAAAGGATTCGAAGAGAATCTTCGGTCCCACAGTTGGGCTGTAAATCAGTCTTACAAACGCGATTTGAGGCGGCGCACAAAATCCATTCGTTCGTGCAGAACGGCGATAACGACGGGACGGTCGCCCGCAATCCAAGCAATGTAGTGGTGTTCACATCGATGGATGTGCAGGTCCGACGGCAACTCTTGGAAAGACTTGGAGAGCGCCCGCCCTGCAGCAATTGCTTCACAACACCGTTTGATCCGGTCGAGATATGTGTCGGCTTGTGCCGCGCCCCATGTCTCGTGCGTGTAGTGCCAGATACCTCGGAGATCCTCTTCCGCGGCGCGCGTGAGATCGTAGTGTGCCATCCGGAACTACTGCCCGGCCTGCGCCCGCGCCTCGCGCTTGATGTCATCAATGGACTTGTCAGAGAGCTCACCCCTGCGCGCCTGCTCAATCCGCGGCTGAAGAAAATTTGCCAGCGCTTCGAAGGCTTCGCCTTCGGTCATTCCCTCCAAGGCTGGCGCATCGTCAAGGGTACGCGCCAGGACATAGTCCTTGATGCTCTGACCTTTGAGCGCTGCAATGGCTTTGAGCTTCTGATGCTCTTCCGGGGTGATGTCGATTGAGAGACGTGGCATGGGCTCAACATAGACCCTCCTGACCCACAAAACAACATTTGTTGTAGGACAGGCGCCCACATGACGTCTACGCAGCGGCGCGTTCCATCGACTTCTTCACTGCAAGCGTGAGATTGTCGAAGTCCTCGGCGGCCATGGTCACACCGTATTCGGTTCCGCCATCCTGGTTTTCCCATTGCGACTGACGAAGTGTCCCACGGGCATTCACCAGATCACCGGGAGCGACATTCTCGAGCGCCCATTTCATCACGTTGGGATTGAAGATCGTCACCTCATTCCAGTAGGGATTGGCCTGGAAATCGCCCCGATCATCCTTGCGCCCGTATTCGGCAGCGATCGTGATCCGCACGGTCTTGCCAACTTCCTTGACCTTGCCGACCCGGCCGAGAATCTGAAATTCCGCAAATGTGCGCATGACTGTCTCCTGTGAGGGACTGGCTGCCCCGAGTGAGTATTCGCTTTCTAAACAATATTATAATATTGACAGGTTAACAATCGAACCGCTGCCGGCATAGCGGAAATTCGCCAACACCCGATTGGCTTAAGTCGTAGGAAGCAAGCGCAGCGGAGGAATCACGTGGTGCGTGTCTCGATTTGCCCCCAACAACGAACTTATTCCGGGCAGATCAGTTCCAGGGACGGAAAATAGGTCCGGTACCGCCGCGCATCCCGCGTGAGCAGGGGCACGGACAGCACCGTCGCATGTGCACCGATGAAAAAATCAGGCAGAACATTCTTCTTCGTCCCCTTGGACCGCCGATAGGAGGAGAAGGCTTTCCCTGCCAGGAACAGGGCATCTTTTGGCATCATTTCGTGGCGGAGCCCAGCGGCCTCGATGAAGGCATCGAGCCGTTCCTTCTCGCGATAGCCAACAGAGAGCTCGGCATAGACACTGTCATTGATGAGGAGATCGCCTTGCAGCGCGGCGGCTTCCAATTGCGCAATGGACCATTCAGCGAAGGTCTCGTCATCCGTCACAACATCAAGAAGGACATTCGTGTCGACGAAGATCACCCGTCGCCCCGCGTCAGCGCCATGATATCGTCGGTGCTGAGCTCTGTTCGCGCATGGCCGCGAAGGGCGCCAAAGCGCGAGACCGGCGCAGTCTTATCCTCAGGAACAATCTCGACCCGGCCATCCTTCGTACGATGGAAGGTTACCTTGCTGCCCGCCTTAAGTCCCAAAAAGTCGCGAACGGCTTTCGGGATCGTAACCTGGCCTTTGGTTGTGAGCGTCGTTGGCACGTGCGCCTCCAGTAATACCTTCATTCAATCAGGTATTACTTCGCAGGCCGTTTTGCAAGCTCTGATGCCGGTGATGGCCAACAGCCTGCCCTTTCTGACTGTACGCGGCGAGCTGCCCGGAAGCCTCGCTCTGGTGTCACGAACCAGCGTGAGGGCGGCATCTCTGCCGCCCCTCTGCTCGATATGGTCTTATTCCGTGACCTGGCCATCATCGCCGTCCGCCTTGGGCGGGAAGGCGACCAACTCGGTGACCGCAACCGGGAAGTCGAGCTTGATGGACAGCACGGTCTCGCCATTCTCGCGGGTGTTCTCGAAGACCGCGCCGACGCGGCGGAAGCTGGTTTGATCCTTGCCGTCTTTCTTGAAGGTGACGGGAACGGTGAGGGTGAACATCTTGTTGGACATTGTCGATCTCCTTGTTTCGATGCGGGTGACCCGGCGGATCGACCAAGGCAGATCGCGCAAGTGGAAATTCGGAGGCTCCGCCCTGGAGGGTGGAAACCGTCTTTCTGCTTGCCGGAGCAAAGCGACGGGCACGCGAGCGGCCGAGATCCGCAACCCGTAGATCGGAAAGAAACAAGGCAGATCGACACGCTCCAACGGCTTCAGACCACCCTGATCCCAGAGACATGAGAGACGGGGGTCCATCCCCGCAGCCGACATCAAACGCGGTCTTCAACAAAATCCCGCGCGATGCGCGATACGCACCACCTCTTGCACGCATCCGGGCCAATGGTCGCTATGAGTGGGTTGTTCCCAAAGACGAGCGGTGCTGTTTATTCAGACCTCGGACGACCGACAGACGGGGAGCAGAGGTCCTGCCCAAACACGGTGGACGACATTCAGGCGAGGCGATGAAAACGGCCTGCCCTAGGGATCGTCACCCGCATGGGCGAAGACAGCCTGGCTGGCTTCGTGCGCAGCATAGAGCCCGGTCGGCTCTGCCGAGGGGCCAACCAACAACGAAACTGGAAGAGTCCTACCGATCCTTTGATAACAGGCCACGTGGGGTAATGGCTGTCAGGTTGTCCGGTGTCCGCCGCGTCATTTCCATGCCATCGGAAGAAACCGCGGCCTCGACAAACTCGGTCTTCTTTAGGACACCGCCATCTGCCTCGACCCATGTGGTGCTATCGCCGTCCTCGCGCGTGATCGAACCGTCAGGATTGATGCGGATCGACACGCCGCCGACCTTGACGGCGACGGAATGGGCATCCGCGATGATGCCCTCCCAGGCACCGTCGAAATCCCGGCGCAGCACCACCATGTCGGGCCGTAACTTGATCTGCACATCCTGATCGGCATCGCCATCGGCACTCTTGAGCATCAGGAAGGTTTCCTGGATGTCCGGATCGGCGTGGATGCTGGCCCGCGCATCCTTCGGGGGCCAGACCTTTGGCGCGCTGCGCTGCCGGCCCTCCCGATCCCGGTGAAACCCAATGTAAAGCTGTGCCGATTTCCAGACGCGAGCGGCTTGCGATGCAATCTTTGACATGGTCGGTCTCCTGAGCGGGGCGAATGCGTGGCTCTTGGCTAGTGCTAGCCTGGAGCCGCGCAAACCGAGGGACTTGGGGAAGCGAGGGCAGGGAGGCTGCCCTCGCCACTGTCCACATTCAATCGTAATAGTCCGGCACCCAAGCCTCAATCCGGGCCTTCTGTGCCGCTGTGACGCCGAGCAGTTTCTGCTTGGTCTCGTCCGAGAACAGGTCTTCCAGCGTCTTTGCTTTCTCAGCCTTCTTCAACTTGGCGAAGGCTTTGGCCTCGGCGCTCGTTGGCGCAAGGTCTAGGACGTCGCAGTAGATGCTCTCCAGCATCGGTCCCGCCACGCGTTTGAAGAGGTTCTCTGCCGTAGGCGTCCAGACCTTGCGAATATCGGCACCTGCTTTTTCTGACAGAACCTCGTGGAAGACGGCATCTCCGCCTGTCAGCAGTTTCGCCAGCTGTCGGGTCAGTTCCGCACCGCGATGCTTCGGCCCTTTCTTCTTGAAGCTGGCGAAGGCTTTCTTGAGATCGCCCCCCCAAGCGTCTGCCGGGCTGACACCGGGTTTGCTCAACCGCTTGTCGGTCTCGAACCCGGCCTCGACGGAGGGAGCGTTGCTGGGTGTCCCGAGGCTGACATCGAACACGTCGCGAAACCCGGTTGCGCCGCTCAACTGGAATGCCAGCAGATCGAGCAGGAGATCGGGTTGATCCAGCATGGCGTTTTGCAGCGCGGCCAGCTTGATCGCGTCGAGATCGTCCCGAAGCTTCTGCGAATAGGGGTTCTTCGGTGCCTTATCGTCACCGCTCCCATGCGCGGATGTCTGCAACACGCCCGCCGCAATGGCAGGTTTCTTGTCTTCGGGCCGGATCAACCCGGCCTCGACTTTCAGGCCGCCGCTCTGATCGACAAACACCACGCATCCGGCATGGGCTTTCTGGGCGTCGGAGAAGGCACCCTGCAAAATGGCATGAAGGCCTGCCAGTTCTTCCTCTCCTTCCGCATTGAGAACGTCATTGTCGGCCATTTCGCAGAGGTCCTCGTAGCGCTCCATCTGATCATCGGAACGAACACCTTCGACCGGATAGACGCGGGCGAACTTGTTGTCTTCGATGAAGTTCCAGCCGAGATAGGCTTCGCTGTGGGTTTCCACCCATGCCCAGCCATCGGTGACACGCACCTGCTCCGCCGCTCGGGCCAGTTGCGCGGCAAAGGCTTCATCCAAGATATCCTGATCGTCGAAGAAGACATCCTCGGAGAAAAGATCGCGGGTGATTTTGCCGCCACCGGCCTCGTAGGCCTCGACACCGACAAACACCGCGCGGCGGTCCGTGGCTTTGGCCGCTTTCGGATGCAGGAAGTGGTCCAACTGGCTCACGTTGGACAGGCGGCCCTCTTCAATCGCCTGCAGCGCCTCAAGGACCAGCTTCTCGTCCTGAGCGGTCGTCATCTTCTGCGCCGCCGAGAGATTGATGGTCTTGGCTTTCAACGCATCAAGGGCCGCGTCGGGCAGGTTGGCGAGTTTCAGGCGGCCTTTGACATGGGCGACGGTCACACCGAAGGCGCTGGCAATCGCCTCGGCATTGGCATTGGTTGCAGCCATCCGTCCATAGGCCCGGATTTCGTCTGCCGGATCGAGCGCTTCACGGGCCGTGTTTTCCGCATTGGCCCAGAATTCCGCCTGCTCCAGATCACGGGCCAAGAGAACAGGGATCGAAGATGTGCCCTCGAAGTCAGGATATTTCGCTTCGACATAGGCCAACGCCCTGAAACGGCGACCGCCGGACACGATGCCGATCTTGCCGTCATCGTCCTGAATGCCGCCGAGGTTCTGCAGAAGCCCGCAGGTCCTGATACTGTCTGCAAGTGTCTCCACGTCCTCCTGTGCCACATCTTGGCGGGGATTGAGATCGTGCAGGTAGAGCTGGTCGAGCGATGCATAGATGATCGCCGCGTCGTTCGGGATGGTTGATTGATTGGTCATGTCTTTTCCTTTGATTTTGAATGAAGTTGGGTGCGACGGGGCAGGGGGCATCTGCCCGCCGCCCGCCGTTGCAAACGGGGTGGATCACCTCCTTTTCTTGGGAGTTTTGAGGCCTGCTCCGAGGACGGGTCAGGCGGCTCAGTATTCGGAGGCGTGAAGGATGGTTAGGACGCGGCGGGTCACATTGAGGTTCGCGGGATCGTCGCTGCCCATGGCATAATCCGTGTCGTAAAGATCGATCTTCCAGAAGATGCGATGGCTGTCGCCCGCCATCTCGATATTGAAGGCCCCGAAACTGTGATCTCCGTAGGGATCGTTCTCCTCGGTGAAGGTGTCGAAGGCCTGGACCCGCTGCATGATTATAGCTTTCACGGCAGGCGAGAGGTCAGCCACACCGCGCGTCATCACGATCTGACCGGGCACGGTGAAATCCGCGCCCCATGTCGTCCGGAATCGGTCGTTCTGTTCTGCGATCTTGACGGCGTCGGGTGTAGGGGTCTCTGATGTGGCACGCATCGGCTTGCTCCTTTGTGTCTGGTTTTGAGAGCAGCCCCCGAGGGGCGTCGTCTCTGAAACCTGACCCACTGGCGAAGTGCCGGAGTGAGCAAAGGCACACCCCAATCGATGGGACGTGGCGCGGCCCGCAGCGCCTGGGGCGCGAGGACACGGGTCCTGTCTATTTGGGTTGCCTGCGCGAGAACCCAGCGGGTTCTAAAGTATCCCTTTTGATCAAGCTCTAATTTCGACCCATTCTCTGTCTTCTTTGACGAGTGTGTTTGCGAGGATGAGGAGCTTTCGCATGATTGCTGTGATGGCGACTTTGGATGGTTTGCCTGCAGCTTTCATGCGCTCGTACTGCGCTTTGAGATCTGGATTGAACTGGGTCGTGACGATGGCGGGCAGATAGAGGGCATCGCGTAAGGGTTTTCGACCGCCCTGGATGAAGGACTGCCCGCGCCATCGCCCGGATTGTCTTGTGATCGGAGCGATCCCGGCCAACGATGCGACGGCCTTTTTGCGCAGGCTACCGATCTCGGGCATTTCGATCAGGATCGTAGTGGCGGCAACTGCACCGATCCCCTTGATGCTCTGGATTAGTTGCAACGCACGTTTGCGGGTTGGACAGGTCTCCAGTTGCGTCCGGATCGCGTGATCCAGTTCAGCGATATCAGAAACGACCTGGCGCAGCCGGCGCCGGGTCAGCTTTTACGTCAAATTCTGTTGCTGCCGATCCAGCTGGTTCTGGAGACGCACCTTGTCTTTGATCAGCGCGGCGCGGGCGGCCTGTAACTCTCTGAGAATAGGGCGATCCTTTGCGACTGGCGCGTCTGGTTCCAGGCCATGCGCCGCACCTATCTGTGCCAAGACACGCGCGTCAGCTCGATCTGTCTTGGCCAACTGCCCTTTGCTCTCCGCAAAGCGGCGCGCGTGTTTTGGGTTGACCTTGACCAGCGGCAAATGGTCGGCCAGCGCCGCCTCGAACGCGCCGTGATAAGGGCCTGTCGGCTCATAGACTACACGGGCTGGTAGCTCGGGTCCGATCCAGCGGCGCAGCTTCTGGAAGCCGGGTTTGCTGTTGGGGAACTGCGCGAACTCACCATCGCTCAATCGGTGGCAATCGAGTTTGTCTTTGGAAATGTCTATGCCAATGCTATCGTCTGTCATCTTCGTCATGTCCTATGATTGTCATCCGAAGCTCCAACTTCGGGTATCCCTTCAGGCCTCATGAGAAGACGGTGTGCGATCGCACTTTAGAACGGTCCACTACGACCAAGCGTGTCCCGATCCACACACCGCCTCTGCCTGCCATAAATGGCGTGGCTGGCAGAGGCTCCATCTTCGCATGGAGACAGGCAAAGTCATAAGACAAGCAACGTCCCCGCAGTGGCGTATCGCGCTCGCGCGAACCCCAAGGGGACCAGGAAAAGATCACACATTCTGCGCTTCGTCCTTGGAAACAAGGCGATTCGGTATATCGGGAACACGTGATCTGGCTTCTGACGTGACTGGTTATGGTCACGCCTACGGTTAAGAAGGGAAAAGCTTGGCTAATATCGCGTCAGAGTATGGGTGTCTGGGCGCCAACGGCTGCTTCAAGCGTCAGCTTCTTTGCATGTCCGAAGGCCGTTTTGGAGAGCTGCCTTCTGAGACCTCTCCCGGCTTGGTTATTTCTGTTAGAAATTTGGTTAGGTTTGTTATGGGGTTAGGGTACTGAAAAGACTCAGGGAAATCAGTCTTCTGAGGTTGTTTCGCGTTCCTGATGTACCGAACATGCGTTCCCGATATACCGAGGATGTGTTCCTGTTGTACCGAGCCGGGTGTTCCTGATGTACCGAAAGTATGTTCCCGTTGTACCGAGTCACCAGATCGGGTTGGCTTCGATGTACTTCTTGGCGAAGGCGCGGAAGGCAGCGTTGGCGCTTTTCACGGGATCGTCCTTGCGAGCAGCCCATTCCCGCCAGGCATCGAGGATATACTGGATGTCGTATTCCGGGTTGGCGTGCTTGATCTCGGTCAGAACGGAGTGCGAGACGGTTAGGTCAGACAGATTCGGTACATCGGGAACAGTGAGGTCGTCAAATTTCGGCTGAAACCGTACAAGCGCCTGTTTTCCCTTTGTTTTGAATGGGGTTGACACTTCAGTAGGATCCACGATCTCAACATGGTAATCCGGAATGGTGCCGGCCTCGCAGATCTCATTGATCCGGAACTTGAACTTGCGTTCGGTATCGATCGAGCCGCACTTCTCGGCCAGGCGCTTGATCCCAATATACCATTCCGGTTGACGGCCAACATGCTTGCGGGCCAGCTCGTAGAGGCGGCGCTCAAGACCCTTCGAGAGCCGGAAGTAATCCCGATTGATTGTCAGGACCCGGCGATCTTTGACGATGGCATTGAACATCCAGCGGTTCATCGTGACTTCAACAGCGCCCATGACGCGCTGACCGTTGCGGTTGGTGCGTTCGATCACCCGCCAGTCCTCGATCCAGCCAAAGCCGCGCCGTTCGCGTTCGTCGCCGGCGGTGATGTTCGTCAGGATGTTGGTGGAACGCAGCCGATCCAGCGCGTCGAGAAAGAGCTCATAGGCGCGTTTGCCGGAACTACGTCCCGTCACCTTGAGAAAATCGTAGGCGGAGAACTTGATCGTGCGGTCCTGGACGCTGACCGGGGCGTCCACGTCGAACTGCCCATGTTCGATCCGCTCGTTCACAAGCGATGTGAGGTAGATCAGGATATCCTTGTCCCAGATCGTGGCGATGCCCTTGTGCCCCGGCTGAATCTCGATCTTCACCGTGCCGTCGTCAAAGACGAAGGGGGTCATCCGCGGGCGCTTCTGAAGGGAGAAAAACGGGAACTCCATCAGGGCACGCTCGTCTTTGACCGGGGCGTCAGCGAGCTGGTCCAAGAAGAGGTCTACCTGTTTTTCTGACACGATTGTTCCTGAAGTACCGAATCTCTCTTGTTCCCGTTATACCGAGTTTTGCGTTCCTGATGTACCGAATTTTTCAAGATATTGCGGTACGCTCTATAGTTGGCCACAAGAGGCGTCAGTAGTTCACCTGCTCGAAGCCATAGTTTCCCTCGTAATCGCGCCAGTCCACAAAGACCGACCGGTGGAATATACCCGGGCAATGCTCGCCATAGCGCTCGAGCCCCACATGCGCCTCCGGCAATTGGCTGGGACTGGAGCCGCGTGACCAACGGAAGTCACCTTGCGTGCCATACGTCCCGATCCGCATCGAGAGGTAGCGGTTGCATTCTCGATCCAGCTCGCCGCCGCTCTCGCGCTGGCTGGCGTAGGTGACGTTGTACACCCGAATGGAGCGCACGAAGTTGAACTCCGGGCCACTGATATCGATGTCGGCGCCGGGAGAGGCTTGTGCGAGCGTCACAGCGAAGCCATCGGGTAAACGCGCCGCCGATGGGCCGCCTGAGTGATATGCGGCGGGCTGCGCCTGAGCCCGTTGGATTTCTCCCCAATGCTGAAGAGGTGTTTGGTTTCTGCGTAGCGTTTCGGGAACCAGAATGTCCCAGAACCGGGGAAGGGGCGCATGTTCCTGCGGTGTCTGAAGACTTGCTCCCATCGGACAGCGCCAAATCTGAAGTGGTGGCTCAACGGGCCACGGGGTGATTCGCCGAATGAACTCCGCCCGCGCCCGCGCGCACGGTGTCGAGGCTGGCCAACCACCCGAAAGGCAAAGCAGGATCGCACAATCGATCTGATAGCTTTGTGATGCCGCTGGCTGAAGACCTGGCCCGAGGGTTAGTATCCCGGCGAACGCGGCAGTACATGCGTGTGATATCAAGTCAGGCATGGATGATCCAAAATCGACTGCAATATTATAATAATGAGATAATCTGCGAATGGTGGCAAGTGAAACCCGAAGTAGCCTGAAAAATTCATATTTCCTGAGCGTATTCCCGCTCACGTTAGCATAAACGGGCGGATTTAGTCACAGAACAATGGTCACGCTCCGGTTGAAATTGTAATTATGAGTCTCGTACCGTAACTTCAGGTCAATCTCACGGCGCTCAGGCACATGCAGCGCAGAACACGGAGGCACCGACCTGAGAAAACTCATTCGTGAATTCCTCCAACATCAGATAGCGCATGCCTTCGAGTGGCCGTAACGCGTCCGTTCGAACGTCTTAGACAGTCAACAGATTCAAACGCTCCAATACGCTCGCTCGCCCGCAATTCGTGGGTGTATTCAGATCGCTTGACCAATCCGGGAAGTGGCATGTCGGAAAATGAAGAGGATGAGGCTCGTGCGACCGATCGGATTGTTGAGGTCGAATCGGGCGAGACCGTAGGTTTTGTCTACGAATGGCAAGACGGTACGAAACAGCCTTTGTGGTTTGATGGGGAAAAACCAAACTTTGTCTTAATAGACCTGTAAATGCGAGTTTGTGCCATTCGATTGTGCGGTACTGTGCTTCGTCAAATCAGTTTCGCAAATTTGCCGACTAGGTGCGTCCTAACTTCTCAATGGCATAGCACGGCTGACGACAGGACACTTTGTGACCATGTCAACTGACATCCAGGCGCAATCGAAACAAAACGGTCATGCGCCTGTCACGCAGATGTTTCAATCCCTCGAAATCATCCGAATGAATTTCAAATTGGGGGAATCACCATGAAACTTCGATCTGTCCTGGCTGGCGCTGCGCTGGCGATCACTGCTGCTGTCGCGGCCCACGCTGAAACCTGGAAGCTGGCTGTCACTGATGTTGAGGGCATGGAGCGCCTTCAATTGGAATGGGGTCCGTTCAAGGATGCGCTTGAAGCGGCCACTGGCGACACGTTTGAATTCTTTGCCGTGAACTCGCGCACTGCGGCGGCAGAAGCACTGCGCGGCGAAACCGTCGATTTCGTTGTATCTGGCCCTGCGGAATATGTGGTCATCAACAAGCTGACCAACGCCACACCGATCATCGGCCTTGGACGTCCTGACTATCACTGCGCCATCGTCGTGCGCGCAGATAGCGGCATCAACACAGTGGCCGACTTGAAGGGCAAGAAGGTTGCCTTTGGCGACATCGGTTCCACTTCCAACATGCTTTGCCCGATGCAGGTTCTGGCGGATTACGGCCTCGACCCGGTCAACGACATCGAGAAGACGCACACCAGCCGTAACATCGCCCATGAAGCGCTGAAGAATGGTGACGTAGACGCTTTGGGGTCAAACGCAGGCAGCTGGCTAAACGTGCGCAACAAGGAAACCGACCTGCCCTATGGTTTCTTCAAGATGATTGCGCGCTCGGGCGATCTGCCGAACGACATGATCATGGTTGGTGCCCATGTGCCTCAAGAGGCCGCGATGAAAGTGCGCGATGCGATCCTGGCCAACAAGGACAGCATTATTGCGGGCATCACTGCACATGAAGAGAACGACAAATACGTTGGCATGGACCTCGTCTCGATCGAGGACAGCGCCTACGACTATGTTCGTTCGATGTATTCGAATGCAGGCTACCCACAGTTCGACAATTTCATTGGTGACTGAGTTGAGTGTCGAAACACTGGTCGCGCCCGCGCGGCCGGATCAGACCGGGGCAGTAGTGTCTGCCCCGGTTTTGCCTGTTGATCTGCGTGTAGCGGGGCTCGCCAAAAGTTTTGCCGGAACGCCGATCTTCAAAGATGTCTCGTTTGGTCTGTCTCGCGGCGAGGCCGTGGCCATTGTCGGCGCGAATGGCACCGGGAAATCCACGCTGCTGCGATGCCTGATGGGGTTGATCCCAGCCGATGCGGGCGTGATCAATGTGCTGGGCACAGATGTGCAGAACGCGTCTAGCGCGGGCCTGCGCGCCATGCGGGCGCAGATGGGACTTGTGAGTCAGAAGCACAATTTGGTACCGCGCCTGTCGGTTCTTTCGAATGTCGTGCAAGGGCTGCTAGGCCAGCGCCCCGGCTTCCGCCACTGGAGCCAGAGCTTCGCGCCAATCGCGTCGCGCGAGGCGGCGCTCGCGGCGCTTGAAAAAGTCGGATTGGCGCATCTGGCAAACCGCCGAGCGGATCGCTTGTCGGGTGGACAATCACAGCGTGTTGCCATTGCCCGTGCGCTGGTTGGTCAGCCCAAGATCCTGATTGCAGATGAACCGACCGCCTCGCTTGATCCGGCAGCAGGCGAAGACGTCATGGATCTGTTCTTTGATCTTGCCCGCCAGGAGGGTGTGACGGTGATCTTCATCTCGCACAATATTGACCATGCCCTTCGATACGGCGAGCGAGTGCTTGGCCTGGCTGATGAGGGCATGCCGCTGGATGCGCGGGCATCGAGCCTCAGCGCCCAAGACTTGCGAGGGCTATATGACTGACGCGTCTCGTTACATGGGGCTTCCCTCCCGCTATCAGCGCCCCTCGGCGCTGGCCTTTCTGGGCTATGCCGCCGCGATCGTGATCATCCTGTGGTCCTTTGCGGGGGCAGGCTTTTCCATCGACAAGGTCATCTCTTCGCCGCCACGTTTTGCTGACTTCATAGTCCGTGCTTTCCCGCCCAACCTAGACCCGAAAGTGCTGGCGCGGCTGGGCTGGAAAATGCTGGAGACCTTGCAGATCGCGCTCGCGGGCGCGGTGATCGGGATCATTCTATCGGTCCCGATTGCTCTGTTGGCCGCGCGTGGGCTGATCGCGCCGACTTGGATCAATCAGATAGTGCGCACTGCGCTCGGGTTCATTCGGGCCGTCCCGGATATCGCATGGGCCTTGGTCTTTGTTGTTGCTGTGGGCCTTGGACCGTTCGCTGGTATGCTCGCCATTGCCATCGACACGATCGGCTTCTGCGGTCGGTTCTTCGCAGATGACATGGAGGCCGCAGACAAAGGTCCGTCGGAAAGCCTGACAGCCACCGGTGCGCGCAAACTGGACGTGGTCGCCTGCGCCACGATCCCGGCAGCAATGCCCGCATTCATATCGACCTCTCTCTTTGCGACGGAGAAAGCGGTGCGATCCTCGACCATCCTGGGCCTTGTGGGGGCGGGGGGCATCGGGATCGAGTTGAAGGTTGGATTTGACCTTTTTGACTACCCGACAGCCATGACCGTTATCTTGATGATCGCTGTCGTGGTCATCTCAATCGAATACCTTTCGGGCTGGGCCCGGACCAAGATCATCGGAGAACAACGTTGAACGTCATCACCAAGACCGACACGGCGGACCAGCATTGGAGCAAGATCTGGGACGAGATTGAAGTAGGCTCCAAATGGCTGACGCCCGAGCCGGATGTCAAACGCTGGGCCGAAGGGCTGGCAGCAGGCGCCGCCATCCTTGACCTCGGGGCCGGAGTAGGCCGTCATGCCTTGGCCCTGCAAGCGGCCGGATTTGAACTGACGGCGCTGGACGCCGCCCCCGAGGGCTTGACCGAAATCGACAAGGCAGCCACCGGCGTGACAACCCAACTGGGTCGCATGGATAATCTGCCGTTCGAGGATGGCGCGTTCGACCATGTGCTCAGCTGGAACGTGATCTACCACGGCGACGAAACCGTGCTTCTGAACACCATTGCCGAGGTGCGCCGGGTGCTGAAACCGGGCGGGACCTTCATGCTGACAATGCTGTCCAAGCGCCGCCTTTGGGTCGACCGCGAAAAGCTGAACGGTCCGCGCGAAATATCCCGCAACACATGGGTGTTTGACGAAGACGGATCGGACAAGCGCCACCCGCATTACTATTGCGGCGCGGTAGAGATGCTAGCCCTCTTCCAGGGGTTCGAGGTGATGTGGATGGAGGATCGTGAGCATGAAAAGCCCGGGTCCTGGCACTGGCATCTCATACTGGAGCGTCAGGCATGATCCAGACCTTCGTGGGGGCGGAGGTTTACCTGCCTGGTGAGATTGCGGATACAACCGTCACGATGGAAAGCGGGACCATCGTCGAAATTGGTGGTCCGGTTCAGGGTCTGGAAATCGACGCGCGCGGCAAGATCCTCGCGCCTGCGCTGATCGATGTGCACGGGGATGCGTTCGAGCGGCAGATGATGCCGCGTCCCGGGGTCTATTTCCCGACAGAAACCGCCTTGATTGACACCGACCGGCAGTTGGCCGCCAATGGGATCGCCACGGCCTATCATGCCATCACTTTGGGGTGGGAGCCGGGCTTGCGCGACGTTGCGCGCGGGCGCGAACTGATGCAGGCCATGCAGGACCTCGCGCCGCGTCTGACGGTAGAGAACCGGGTGCAACTGAGGTGGGAGACATTCGCCTGCGAAGCGCTTGATGTGATCGAGTGGGCGCTGAAAGGACCGCTTCTGCCGTCTGTCGCCTTCAACGATCACACCTCGATGACGATGCGCGCCTATGATGTGCCTATCCAGGACCGGGCCTTTGAGCTGTCCCCGGATTTCTCGATTGCGTCGCTTGATGATGAACGGATGAAGAAGCGCACGGCCTCTAAGGCGCATCGTGCGGGCCTCAGCGAAGAAGATTATATCGCCATGCTGGGTAAGGTCTGGGATCGTCGGGGCGATGTGCCGGGGGCCATCGCAAAGGTTGCGAAAATGGCCTATGACGCGGGCGCACCGATGCTGAGTCATGACGACACCCGCGCCGAGACGAGGGCGTACTTCCGCGATCTGGGCGCGTCTGTAGCCGAGTTTCCGATGGTGATAGAGGCGGCCGAGGCGGCACGCGTCGGGGGCGATCTGATCATCTTTGGCGCGCCAAACGCGGTGCGCGGTGGCAGCCATATCGGATCGCTTGGCGCGGGCGATATGGTCGAGGCGGGTCTGTGCGATGCGCTGGCGTCTGACTACTTTTATCCTGCCATGCTGGCCGCGATTGATCGGCTGGATCGCGAGAAGCGCGCGGATCGTCTGGCCTTGTGGTCGCTGGTCTCAAACGGTCCGGCACGGGCCATGGGTCTCGACGACCGGGGAGACATCGCTGTAGGCAAGCGTGCCGATCTGGTGCTGGTGGATTGGCCGCAAGGACAAACCCCAGCGATCCAAGGCACCTGGGTGGCTGGCCGCTGCGCCTATCGCGGGATACCGCTTGCTGCATGACATGGAACCGGGACTACATGCCCGCCATTGGCCTCGGGATCACGCAGATCATGGGCTATGGCACCTTGATGTATGCCTATGCGGTGCTTTTACCGCATATGGCCGCTGATCTTGGACTGAGCCTGAGCCAGATCTTTGGTGTTCTTTCAGCCGGGCTGTTGTTCGGCGGGCTGGTCTCGCCGCTTTCAGGGCACCTGACAGACCGCTTTGGCGGTCGCTGGGTCATGGTGGGCGGCTCGGTCGTAGCAGGACTGGCGCTAATCGCCATGAGCCAAGTCACCACATGGCAGCAGCTATTCGTTACGATCCTTGTGGCTGAAGGCGCAGGCATGTTTGTGCTGTATAACGTGGCCTTTGCCGCTATGGCGCGCCTTGATCTGAATGTACCTGCGCAGCGCTCGATCTCAATCATCACTCTTTTTGGCGGAGTTGCCTCGACGATCTTCTGGCCGCTGACACTGGCGCTGTTCAACGCCCATGGCTGGCAAACAACCTGGGTGATCCTTGGGTTGGCCTATCTGATCGTTTCCCTGCCGATCCATGTTTCTGTCCTGCGTGGTCCGGAACGAGACGCACAAGGCGCGAAAAGGGCAAAAACTTCGGACTGGCCCGAGTTGCAGGGATCGGCGCGCAAGCGTGGGATGCTCTGGATGGTGATCTCCTTCATCTTCTCTGGCTACTTGATGGGGGCCGTGATGACGCTTTGGGTCACGAATGTGCAGGACCTTGGGCATACCGCCGCGATGGCCGCCCTTGCCGGTGCTGTCATAGGCCCTTTCAAGACGGTCGGGCGATTCTTCGAGATGTTGATCACCCGCAACATGCACCCGCTGGGCACCTACCTTTTTGCATTGTCGCTCCAGTTCGGCGGTTTCGCGGTCCTGTTGTCGGTTGGTTTCACCGTGCCCGGTATCCTGATTGCTGCGGCAATTTATGGCATGGGCGACGGAATCAAGACGATCGTGCGCGGCACGCTGCCGCTCGCGCTCTTTGGCCACAAGGGCTATGGCACACGGCTTGGCTGGATTGCGTCTGTGTCGATGGCCGTCAACGCAACGGCGCCGTTCGTCTTTGCCTGGCTCACGCAGGTCTATGGCGGCTGGTGGAGCTTTGCCGTTATGGCGTTTTGCGTGGCTGTTGCATTCCTCGCCTATCTCAAGATCGAAGACCCAAGGAGAGTCCCAGCCTATGACCCCGCTTAAGATTGGCGCTTGCCTCGAACCAAATGAGATCGTGGGCCATCGCGGGTGGCTCTTCGACGCTGCGCGTGACATCGAATTGCAGGGCTTCAGCACGCATAAGGACCTAACCATTGAATTCGAAGACCGCATTAGCGCTGCAAAAGAGGCATTGGACGGGTTCGAGGGGCGTCTCGGGATCCATGGGCCATACGAAGGTCTTGATATGGATAACAAAGACCCCGAGCTGCGCCCGCTCATTACTGCGCGGTATCTCAAAGCGTTGGACGCGGCGGATCGACTAGGCGCCCGGCAGATGGTGCTGCATTCGCCATTCAACCGTTGGTACGCATGGAACCGGCTGAACAAGCCGAATTATTGGGAGGCCAAGCTGGAGCGTATCCATGATGTGATGATGCCAGTCGTCAAAGCGGCGGAGACGGCGGGGATCACGCTGGTGATCGAGAACATTCTGGATGTCGACCCGGCCAGCCGCCGCGCCATGGTCGACAGTTTTGACAGCGACGCGATTGCGCTCTCCATCGACACCGGCCACGCGCATCTTGCGCGCCGTATGTCCGGCGCGCCACCCGTGGACTATTTCGTGCGCGATGCGGGCGATCAATTGCGCCATGTTCATCTGCAAGACCTCGACGGGCACGCCGACCGGCACTGGGCACCGGGCGAAGGCGAGATCCATTGGCAAGAGGTGTTTCGTGCCTTGGCAGATTGCGCATCCGACCCGCATCTGGTGCTGGAGCTTCGTCGGAAATCAGACATCCCTCAGGGCTTTGCCTACCTAAAAAGCCTCGGCCTGGTGGAGTGAACGCGACCTTCAACCAACAGGTCGATTCGCGACGCATCGGCTCGGATTTCAATCGACCCGATTGGGTTTAGCTCCCAAAAAATAAGCAAAAATTGGCATCAACGATCTAGCGTTGGCATGCAGCCTGAACGCGGTTAATCTTCATTAAACTGTTACACAGCTGCTCGCCATGATCATCACTCACTACATCGCCGAGACCGACGGCAGAAACGCCATTGCTGCCATCTGGTTCAAGCCAAAGGGTCGAAAGTCACCTAGAGTTTTTGACGTCGCCAAAGATAGGTTCGACCCGAACGAGGCAGCTGAGTTTTCGGGGGCCTCTGAAGCAGAGATTACCCGATGGCTGCTTGCGCGATCAAAACCGTTCTCTGGGTAACAACACCCTGCTCAGCCAATTTTTGTTCCTTGGCTCCACACCCCGCGCAGAAGTGGCGCCGCTTCGGTTTGGCGAACCCGCAGAACATCGCCCCGCATCCCGACTTGTAGAACGCCGCGATCCTCAAGGCGCGCTGCCTGCGCCGGGTTGCGGGTGACAGTTGCAATCGCGCGCGGCAGATCATCCCAGATTCGAGCGAGATGGAAGGCAGAGAGCAGCAGCGCCGAAGGAACATAGTCAGATGAGACGATGTCCAGCAGGTCCTGCTTAGCCAGATCTTCGGCGGCGACGTTGCCGGAGTGCGACCCACCGCGGATCAGGTTCGGCGCACCCATCATCACGGCGATGCCATGCGCGCGGCAGGCCTGTGCGGCCTCGACCGTCGTCGGGAATTCGGCGAAACCAACGCCGTTCTTGGCGGAGGTCGCAACATGCTCTGCCGTCGTGTCGTCATGGCTGGCCAGAACGGCGCCCAAACGGGTTGCCTCGGCCACCGCGCCCATTTCGTGCTTGGCGCCGAACCGCTCCTGGAGGCTGAGCAGGTTTTCCACATGCTCGGCAAATTCGGCATCGTTCATACCACGCTTCTTTGCGACGTAGGTCTTGAGCGCCGTCAGATCACGGAATTGACGCTGTCCGGGTGTGTGGTCCATCAGGCTGACAATGCCGACGCGATCTTCGGGGCCAAAGGCTGCCAATTCTTCAAGCAAGGTCTCTGAGCAGATCTCGGCGCGCAGGTGAAGAAAGTGGCTGATCTTGAACATGCCCTCCGCGCGCGCGGCCAAGAGCTCGTCGGCCAGTTTGCGGGCATAGTCGATATAGCGGCCTTTGCCTGAATGGATGGACCCGACGCGCATGGCATCGAATACCGTTGTGATCCCGGTCGAGGCCAGTTCTGCGTCGTGGGCCAGCAGGGCGGGAAGATGAGGCCAGTCAACCTCGGGGCGCGGCTCGATGTGGCGCTCGACATTGTCGGTATGCAACTCCACAAGACCTGGCAAAACCAGATCCCCACCGCAATCCAAAGCGCCTGTCGGGATGCTGTCCCCTTCTGCGATCTGGGAAATGACGCCTGCTTCGATCGTGATCGACCCAAGCGCTACCCGATCTGACAAAACAAGCTGAGCATTGGCAAGACAAAGGTCTGCTGACATCGAAGTGTCACATGCGTTTGTCAAAGACGATGCAGGAAAAGGGGAATTCATGTCATACGCTCGTTTCGCAATTTACTATGTGCCGCCCGAGGGCCCGCTGGCCGAATTCGGCGCGAAATGGCTGGGCTGGGATGTTGTGACGGGCCGTAAGGTGCCGGGGTTCGATGTGCCCGGTTTGCATGACATCACGATGACACCGCGCAAATACGGCTTTCACGGAACCCTGAAACCGCCATTCCGCTTGAAAGAGGGGCAAACGCAAGAGGCTCTTGAAGCGGCTGTATCCGGCTTGGCGGCTGTGCTGTCGCCCGCGGTTTGTGACGGACTGAAATTGACGCAGTTGGGTCGATTTCTGGCGCTCACGCCCTTTGGGCCGCTGGACGTTTTGCAGCGTGTTGCTGAGGCATGTGTTCGCGATCTTGACGGGTTTCGCGCGCCAGCGAGCGAAGCAGAGCTTGTGCGGCGGCGCAAGGCGGGATTGAGCCACAGGCAGGAGATGTTGCTCGTGGAGTGGGGCTATCCTTACGTCTTCGAGGAGTTCCGATTTCATCTCACACTCTCGGGCCGGTTGCCCAAAGAGGACGTGCGCCGTTGGACAGACACTTTGCAAGGTCAGATGCCGGATTTGCCAACGCCCTTTGTCGCGGATCAAATCGCGCTTTGCGGCGAACGGCAGGATGGGTACTTTGAACTGATCCATCGCTATACGCTCACGGGGTGAAGCAGTCGAGCTGCGCGCGCGATTGTCTGGTTGAGCGGTCCGTCATTGGAAAGCGTGATGACGTCCAGACCTGTCGGTAGCGGCTTTGTCGCCTCGGCCAAGCGTCTGGCGATATCGGCCTCGGACTCGCGACCGCGTGCCGCCAACCGGGCGGCCAAAGTCTCGGGCTCGGCCGTGATGTTCATAACGACGAAGTTGGGGAACGCATTTGCACCTGCCTGAAGCGCTTTCCGCGAGAAGTTGGCAAGGCAGTCGGTGCCCTTGTTCAGCTGGTATCTCACTGTTTGTGGAATGCCATAGAACAGTCCATGCGCGCCCCAATGAACGGCGAATGCACCATCGCTTACAAGATCCTGAAACTGCGCCTCAGAGACAGCGTCGTAGTCCTCGCCGCCCAGACCGGGAGCGCGCGTGATGACACGCCGGACAAGGTGCAGTTTGGGCATGACCTCGGCCACGCCTTGCATCACGCTGTCCTTGCCTACGCCGGATGGGCCAACAACTGCGATGAGGCGACCCTTGGTCATGCTGCAATTCCGGGCGTGAACGCGCTGACGTCGATCTCGCGGTCGCAGACACGCGCGCGCGCAGCTTCGTCGTGGAAGATGCCGATGATCGCAGCGCCGCGGGTTTTGGCCTCTTCGATCAGGGACAACACGACTTCGCGGTTGGTCGCATCCAAGCTCGCCGTGGGCTCGTCCAGAAGCATCGCGGGATATGAGTGGGCAAAACCGCGCGCGATGTTCACCCGTTGCTGCTCGCCACCGGAGAAAGTTGTCGGCGACAGAGACCAGAGCCGCTGAGGGATGTTGAGCTGCGCCAGCAAGTCTTGTGCGCGTGCCTGAACGTCCTCAGCAGGAACACCCAAGGCCCTGAGCGGGTCGGCCACCACGTCCAGTGTCGGGACCCGCGGAACGACCCGCAGGAACTGGCTGACATAGCCCAGAACCTCGCGGCGCAAGGCGATAATTTCGCGGGGCTCGGCCTTTACGATGTCCACATCGCCGATGCAGATCGATCCCGATTGCGTCAGGTAATTGCCATAGATCATCCGCATCAGAGTTGACTTACCCGCACCCGAAGCCCCGGTCAGCGCCACGCATTCACCTGGTGCCACGTGAAAGGACACATCGCTGATGACTTCAATCACGGCGCTGCCTTGATTGTGCAGCGTGAAGGTTTTCGAGACGTCATTTAGAGTGATCATGCGCATGCCTCCTTTGGCCAGTCGAATTGGCGCAGCAACTCGCCCTGTTGGCCGCCTGTTCGTGCAAACGGGGTTGCGGCTGGCTCGTCCGGAAAATCTGTTGTTGCCCAGACTTCGATCGGTGCTTTTCCGAGCTGCCGTGCTGTCTTTGTAAATAACTTTACCAACTCAGTGCCGATGCCAATCCCGCGACAGTCGGAAGCGACCAAAAGCTCATCCAGCATGACTGAGTCGCCCTGGGCGACGGCGTTCGGGAAGCACCATCCAAGCGCCAGCCCCACGACGGTGTCTTCTTGACGTGCGATTATAAGGATGGACGCGTTATGTGAGAGGACGCGTTGAATCTGCGCGCGGTCTGGCAATTCTGGCTGGCGCCAACTTTCCGGTAAGGCGGTGGCCAAGAACGAAGCCACATCTTGGCAATCCATATCCGTAGCCTGAGTGATTTGAACTGTCATGACTCACACTTGCAAAACGGAAGAGACAAGAAGTTGGGAATAGGCGTGTTGCGGATCATCCAGAACTTGATCGGTCAGGCCCGCCTCGACCACTCGGCCTGATTTCATCACCATCAGCCGGTCAGCGAGCAGTCGCACAACGGCAAGGTCGTGGGTGACGATGATTGCCGACAGGCCCATGTCGCGTACCAGCCCGCGCAATAGGTCCAGC
This sequence comes from Shimia ponticola, assembly GCF_007995215.1. Taxonomy (GTDB): domain Bacteria; phylum Pseudomonadota; class Alphaproteobacteria; order Rhodobacterales; family Rhodobacteraceae; genus Shimia_B; species Shimia_B ponticola. The sequence goes on along the minus strand of NZ_VCDK01000007.1, from coordinate 33,356 downwards.
AGCCGCGCCTGCACCGACACGTCCAGCCCGCCGGTGGGCTCGTCCATGAACACGAGACGTGGCCCCGTCACGAGGTTTCGGGCAATCTGCAGGCGCTGCTGCATCCCACCGGAAAAGGTTGTGGGGCGATCATCGACGCGGCCGGCGTCGATCTCGACTCGCTCCAGCCAGTCTGTGGCCTTGCCGCGAATGTCGCCGTAGTGCCGTTCACCGACCGCCATCAACCGCTCGCCGACATTGCCGCCGGCCGAAACGCCCATACGCAGTCCGTCACGGGCGTGCTGATGAACAAAAGCCCAGTCGGTCCGCCCCAGCATCCGCCGTTCGGGCTCGGACATGGTGATGGTATCCTTTGGGCCGTCGGCGCGCGTGTCGAACACGACCTGCCCGGTATCTGGTGCTAGATGCCCCGCCATGCAGTTCAACAGCGTCGACTTGCCCGATCCGCTTTCGCCGACAATGCCCATCACTTCACCGGGATAGAGATCAAAGGAGACATCCGCGCAGCCGATATGGGCGCCGTAGCGTTTGGTGATACCTTGAACTGACAGCAAAGGTGTCATGCCGCGTCCTTTCCTTTGTGGCCAGCGGCGCGCCGGGCTTCGCAATAGTCCGTGTCGGAGCAGACGAACATGCGCCCGCCCTGGTCGTCCATTATGACCTCGTCGAGATAGCTGTCCGTGGCATCGCACAGCCCGCAGGGGTGATCCGCCTTGCTGGCCTCGAAAGGGTGGTCTTCGAAATCTAGACTGGCCACCTGCGTGTAGGGCGGCAGCGCGTATATCCGCTGCTCGCGCCCTGCGCCAAACAGCTGGATGGCGGCCATGTCGCCCAGTTTTGGGTTATCGAACTTGGGGATCGGTGACGGATCCATCACATAGCTGCCTTCGACCTTGACCGGATAGGCGTAGGAGGTCGCAATGTGGCCATGACGGCTGATATCCTCGTAAAGCTTCACATGCATCAGCCCGTATTCCTCAAGGCTGTGCATCTTGCGGGTTTCGCTCTCGCGCGGTTCCAGAAAGCGTAAGGGCTCGGGGATTGGCACCTGGTAGACGAGGATCTGATCCTCGGTCAGCGGCTCTTCGGGGATGCGGTGACGGGTTTGGATGACGCTCGCCTCTGAGGTCGCGGTGGTGGTCTCAACCCCCGCCGTGCGTTCAAAAAACGACCGAATGGAAACGGCGTTGGTGGTGTCATCCGCACCTTGGTCGATCACCTTGAACGTATCATCCGGCGTCAGAACGGCGGCAGAAACCTGCACGCCTCCGGTTCCCCAACCATAAGGCATGGGCATCTCGCGACTGGCGAAGGGCACCTGATACCCGGGGATCGCCAACCCTTTGAGGATCGCTCGGCGGATCATCCGCTTGGTCTGTTCATCGAGATAGGCGAAGTTATATTCGGACGCTTCTGTCATATCCCTGTGTCATTCCTGTGTTTGATGCACCCCAAGACGACAAACCGGTCTGGGGGAAAGCGCGATGTTGTTTTATATCTGGATAGGTCTGGCAACTTTGCTGGCACCGTTCGCAGTTGATGCGCTGCTACGGTGGAGCCTGGGCATCGTAGCACGGTATTATCCAAGCGATATGGCCGGGCCGGATGGCTGGTTGATCGACACGCGGTCGCAGGCCGGGGTGTTCGACACCAAATAGGGGCGGGCCAGGTCATTCTGCCGCCTCCGGCACTTGCGCGGAGATTGCATCCTCGCGCAGTTTGCGCACCAATTCCAATTCCGCCTGGAAATCAACGTAGTGCGGCAGCTTGATGTGCTCCAGAAAGCCCGTCGCCTGAATATTGTCCGCGTGATAGAGGACGAATTCCGTGTCTTGCGCAGGTGCGCCAACATTGTCTTCGCCCAATTCTTCCCATCGCAGCGCGCGGTCAACCAGGGCCATGGAAATCGCCTTGCGTTCGGACTGGCCAAAGACCAGCCCATAGCCACGCGTGAATTGCGGCGGTTCGGTCTTTGATCCTTTGAACTGGTTGACGGTTTCGCATTCGGTCAGGGTCATTTCGCCAATCTCGATGGCAAAGCCCAGCTCGGGGATTTCCATTTCCACCGCGACAGGACCAATCCGCAACTCGCCGACAAAGGCATGGTTGCGCGCGTAGCCGCGCTGTGTGGAATAGGCGAGACCAAGCGTGAAGCCTTCATCGGCGCGGGTCAGCGCTTGCAGCCGAAGCGCGCGGTCAGCCGGCATTCCAAGCGGCTCGCGCGTCAGGTCAGGCGGCGGTGTATCATCGCGGGGGGCTTCTTCGATCAGGCCTTCGCGGTTGAGAAACTCTGTCACATGCGGCACGTCGCCTGGAACGCTCTCACGTGTTGGGGCTTCGGGCACGTCACCATCGGCGGCCAGTTTAAAATCGAGCAGTCGGTGCGTGTAATCGAAGGTCGGCCCGAGAACTTGCCCGCCGGGCAGATCCTTGAACGTGGCCGAGATGCGCCGATCACAGGCCATTGCACCCGTGTCCACCGGATCCGATGCGCCGAACCTCGGCAGTGTGGTGCGGTAAGCTCGGATCAGGAAGATTGCCTCAATCAGATCACCGCGCGATTGCTTGATCGCCAACGCAGCAAGGTCAGGATCATAGAGCGAACCTTCGGCCATGACGCGATCGACGGCCAGCTTCAACTGTTCACGGATCTGCGCAATGCTCAGTTCGGCGACATCCGTATCGCCACGGCGTTCCTCCGCAAGCCAGGCATGGGCGCTTTCAATTGCCCTCTCGCCACCTTTTACAGCCACATACATCAGGAGACCTCCGTACTGCGCGGCAATGCCGCCAACTTGTCGCCACAGGTGAAGATGAAATCGAGCCCGAGTGGAAACAGTGCGCGGTTGCTTTGGAAGGCGCGGGTTTCCGGCAGGGACAGCGCAGCTTCGGATTTGATCCCGGGTCCGCGCAGCGTTGCGCCGGCCGCTTCGAGTTCACCATATTCAACGATCAGGGTTGTCGAGCGGTCGGGATATTCCGGCGTTCCAACGGGATAGCTGCCAAGCGGCAACAATGCGTCCCAGTCGCCGACGGCAAACATCGCATGTGACGGTCCTGCCAGCGGGGCGCCTGTATGAAAGGCCAGCCATTTGCGGACATCGTCCGTGTCTGCCTTGCCAGCGAGATAGACGGGCGTGTCAGTGTCGCACAGGGTCAAAAGAACGGTTCCGGCCGCGGCGGACAAAGGCTCGGGCGGCGCGCCACCCTGAATACTCTTAATCGTGCCCGGTCGCGCCATGGCTTCCATGACACTCCGGAACGCGTGGGCGGATTGGGTGGCGGGATTTTCGAACCCACCTGCCAGAGCGGTTGCCTGCATCAGTCCTCTCCCCGTGCCATTGTGAAAAACTCGACCTTCGTTGCGGCAGCTTTTTCGGCGCGGGCGGTCTTTGCGGCGAACCGCTCCGCCTCGAGCGGGTCAAGAACGGCCTCCCGGACGGCTGAGGCATTGGACCCTTGCATCAACGCGTCGACAAGCGCCGCCGCTTCTGCATCAGATTTGCGGCGACCCTGAATATATGCGTGGCCGACTTCACCGCTGGCGAGCGTCAGCGCGCAGCGCGTGACAGTCATCTCTCCGATGTTAAATGGCGCGCCAGTCCCACCGGCGCGGCCACGAACCATTGTGCTGCCAATCTCAGGCGCGCGCAGCCATGTGAATTCTGGACGCGACATGGCGGCATCCAGCAGGGCTGCAACGCGGCCTTCCGGAGCCTTGGCAAGCAGACCCATCCAGGCTTTTCGCTCGGCGTTTTCGTCGAAAGTGTCTTTCATCTCGACAACTTTTCCATATACTATACAACTATACATATCATAACAGAGTTCACCTCTCACGACAGAAGAGATTTGTGAAACTTGCGTGACAATTCAGGCAAAACACCCATCTGGCAGGCCATCGCAGATGCGCTGCGCAGTGATTTGGCGGAGGGTAAATATGCGCCCGGAGACAAACTGCCGACCGAGGCAGGTTTGGCCGAGCGCTTTGGCGTCAATCGGCACACAGTTCGCCACGGTATTTCGGCTCTGGTCGAGGAAGGTCTGATCCGCACCCGTCGTGGTTCTGGTGCTTTCGTCGCAGCCACGCCGACGGACTACCCGATTGGGCAACGTGTGCGGTTCCACGAGAACCTGATCGCCGCAGGCAGGCGGCCCGACAAGCGCGTTCTCCAGGTCGAGGAGCGTTCCGCGACGACGGGCGAAGCCAAAGCGCTGCAGATTGCCCCGGGTGATCCGGTTTGTGCCTATCACGGGCTGTCGCTCGCCGACGGCCAGCCGATCGCCGTGTTTGAAAGCTTGTTTCCAATCGGGCGTCTTACCGGCATCTGCGAGGCCCTGAGCCAAACCAGCAGCGTAACGGAGGCGTTGCTTATGGCTGGGATCTCCGACTACACCCGCGCCTCTACCCGTCTGACTGCGGTACGGGCCACGGCAACTCATGCGCTCCATCTTCTGGTTTCTGAAGGCGATCCAATCTTGAAGTCCTCAGGTGTCAACGTGGATCATGCTGGTATGTCGGTTGAGTTTGGCCGCACATGGTTCGCCGGTGACAGGGTGACGCTGACACTGGAAGGCTAGGTCGCGTATTTTTCGAGAAAGGCTTCGGCTGTGAGGGACCTAAAATCTGGAAGGGCTTGCCGGATATCCTCATGCGACCAATCCCACCATGCCAGCGCAATCAGCCGCTCAGCGATCTCGGGCGGTTGGCGCAAACGCAGCACTTTGGCAGGGGTGCCTGCAACGATGGTGTAGGGGGCTACGTCCTTGGTCACGACGGCGCCCGCAGCAACGACCGCTCCATCGCCAAGGGTCACTTCCGGTTTGATCATTGCGCCAGCACCGATCCATGTGTCACGGCCGATATGGGCCGTGCGGGACCGGCGGTGCGCGAAGAAGTCCTCATCCCGTCCGGCATCGTCCCAGTAGTCATCCGACCGATAGAGGAAGTGATGACAGGCGGCCGTATGAAGCGGGTGGTCAGTGGCCCCGACCCGTGCGAAGGCTGCGATGTTGGCGAATTTGCCGATCTGGGCGTTTGCGATGTCTGCATAACGGTCGCAATAGGAGTAGTCACCGAAAAAAGAATTTTTGACCCGGCTTCCTTTGCCGATCTCGACATAAGCACCAAAGCGACTATCGGTGATTTCGCAGTTCGAGTGAATGAAAGGGTCTTTTGCAGTCAGTCGCGCCACGTCTAGAACTCTCTTTCCTCACCTGTGAAGCGGAAAAACTTCCCAGTGTCCTCTAGGGTCAAGTCGCGGGCAATGTTCAAAACACCGCAGGCCACGTCATGTGGGTCTTCCTCTGCATCTGCGCCGCCCATATCGGTTCGCACCCAGCCAGGGTCGACCAACGCAACCGAAATTTCTTCGGGTTCGAGAGCGGTGGCAAGCCCCTGCATCACTTTGTTCACAGCGGCTTTTGACGCCCGGTAGGCAATGCGATCAGCTTTGCGATACCCCATCCACGCCATCTGCGACGAAATCGTCAGGATCTTTGGCGCAGCACTCTGGCGCAGTTGGGGCAAGACGGCTTGCGCGACAGCCAACGGAGCGATGCTGTTGATCGTCAGCGCGTGGGCAAAACCTGCAAAGTCCATATCGAGCGGTGACTGTCGGTCAGGCGAGATCACGCCCGCGTTGTTGATCAGGATATCCAAAGGACCAACGCCCGAAAGTTGTTCCGCGATGGTTTCAGGCGTGTCCAGCACCAGGGGAACTGTGCTATCCCGCCCGTCACGGGTGGTGCCGATGACCTGATGTCCAAGGGCAACGGCCTTAGCATGAAGCGCCGCTCCGATACCCCGGTTCACACCGGTGATCAAGAGGCGCGCCATCAGTCTTTTCGTCCGATCAACTTTCCACGCAGCCAGCCGGAGAACCAATCCATGAACATCACCATGACCACGATCAGGACGATGTAATAGGCGACCTCCTCCCAATCCTTCTGGGTCTGGATTGCTTGGGTCAGCATAAGGCCAATACCGCCGCCCGTGATTGCGCCAATGATGGTGGCCGAACGCGTGTTAGATTCCAGAAAGTACAGGATCTGCGCCAATAACACCGGCACCACCTGCGGGATCACGCCAAAACGGTAGCGTTGCAGCGGCTTAGCCCCGGTGGACTCGACGCCTTCGATCTGCTTCTGATCGACGTTTTCCAGCGCTTCGGAGAAAATCTTGCCGAAGGTCCCGGTGTCGGTGATCAAGATGGCCAGTGCTCCCGTCAGCGGCCCAGGTCCAAAGGCACGCGCCAGCACCACGGTCCAGATCAAGGCATCCACGCCACGCACAAAATCAAAAACCCGGCGTGTCGCCGCACGCAGCATCATGACGGGCGAAAAGCGTTTCGCCGCCATGAAGGCCAGCGGAAGGGCGATGATCGCCGCACCCATGGTGCCAAGGAAGGCCATCAGGATCGTCTCGCCAATCGCCCAGGCGACGTCCTTGTGCCGCCACATGGCATTGTTCCACCAGTCGGAAATGGCACCTGTGATATTGGAGCGCGTCGGATCGATCTGTTCGCCGAACAGGATCGCGCCAAGGCCTTGCCCGTGGTACGGGCTGTCGAGGGTGAACCAGAAGAGCTCCCACCCGGGGAAGTAATTGAAGACTTCGGTTCGCGCCCCTGTCAGGGTGATGCGACCTTCGGGCGTGGTGATTCCAATGCGCCGGTTCGAAGCGGAAATCCAATCCGGCAGGTCGGCGGGCAGGTTGCTGGTCAGGCTGCGACCTTCCGCCTGAACTTCGATCAAAGGGAAACCGGGGATTTCGATTTCGGTCCGGTTGTCCGGCAGGTAGCGCACGATGTGATCGCCGCCAAGATCAATGGTAATTACCTCATCGCCGCTTACCCAATCGGGCCGCTGACCTTCGGGATACGTGCCCTTGCGCTCGCCTTCGACCGCGTAAGTGATCTCACCAGACCGGTTGTCGCGTGTGACGTGAACCTTGTGCGACCAACTGTCAGAGGCCAGCGTGACCGCGTTGTCGAGGTTGGCGCGCCCCGCCAACCCAGAAATATCGAAAGCAAAGAAGATGTAGACCAGATAGGCAAAGATGAAGGCGGGGATACCAAAACCGATCAGGCGCTTGCGCTGAAACAGCTTGTCTGCGTTGTGTTTGGTGAGGCTCAGATCAGTCGCGGTCATTGGCCTTGCCCCTCTGTCAGACGGTTGCGGTAGCGGCTGGACACCTGATCGAAGAAGACGATCGTCCCGAAGAGCAGGATGAAGATGGCGGCGGCCTCGTCGAACCGCCCCGGCCCCCAGGCCATGGCGTTGCGCAGTTCGTAACCAAGCCCGCCCGCACCGACGAAACCCAGAATGGCCGAGGCGCGGATGTTGATTTCAAAGCGCAGCAGGGAATAGCTGAGATAATTCGGTGCGACCTGTGGCAGCACACCCAAGAGCATGCGCTGCGACCAGGTTGCGCCGGTGGAGGCGAGGCCCTCGACCGGCTTCAGATCGGCATTTTCGGCCACTTCGGAGAACATCTTGCCAAGGGCACCCGCGGTGTGGATCGCGATGGCGATCATCGCAGGCACCGGCCCGCCGCCCAGAACGAAGATCAGCACAAGCGCGATTACGATCTCCGGCACAGCGCGCATAATGTCGGAGATGCGGCGGAACAGAGGGATCAAACGCGGCCATTTCGCCAGACCGCGCGTCCCGAGCAAGGACAGGAACAACCCACCGATGGCGCCGATGAGGGTCGAGACAGCGGCAATGTTGATCGTTTCAACAAGGGCCGGGAAGTATTTGGCAACCAAACCGGGCAGATCGGCCCGCTTCTCCCAGGCTTCGGACAGGACGTCGGCAGGATAGTCACTGATCTGGTGCAGACCTTCCCAGAAACCGCCAGCGTTGCGGTCGTCCGCGACGTTGAAACCGGACACCATCAGAACGACAAAAATCAGCAGAGTCAGTCCGCCATAAAGCCGGCGCCTGTGAACCTGCGCCATATAGCTCGACTGGATGCTGCCCACGCTTTGCGCCGCGCCGCCTAAGGAAATGTCAGCCATGCTGCCCCCGGATACAAAAATACCGACAGGCCCGAAGGCCTGCCGGATACGTCATGAAAATGGCTTAGCCGCCGATTTTCGCTTTGCGCGCTTCGACGATCGAGATGTAGGTATCATGGGTGACCGGCTGGAAGCCCAGCGTGTCACCAGCGGCCACACCATAGGCGCAATCAGGGTCACGCTCGTGCAGGCCATCGACCAGCGCGGTCATGGTTTCGCGGACGTCAGCAGGTAGAGCCTTGCGAAGCACAACGGGGCCCTCGGGAATCACGTTCGATTTCCAGATCTGGACCATGTCGTTCATGTCGACGAGGCCAGCATCAACCGCCTTGCGCAGCGCGCCGGAGTTGTAGCCGTCTTCCCAGTTGCCCTGGCCATCAGCCCAGGTCACACCGCCGTCGATGTCGCCGTTGTTGACCGCAACGATGGTCTGCTCGTGGCCGCCGGTGAACTTCACTTCACCGAAATACTCACCGCTCTCCATGGTCACGCCGTCTTTGTACTGCGGGATCTCGATGGACGGGATCAGGTAGCCGGACGTGGAGTTCGGGTCGCCAAAGCCAAAGACTTTGCCTTCCATGTCGTCGAGCGAGGTGATGCCGCTATCCTTGCGGGCAAAGCCAATGGAGTGGTAGCCGATGGAGCCGTCCACGTTGACCTTAATCAGTACAGGCTCAACCGCTTCGGGGTCTTGCAGGTAGGTCGCGGCATACGACGAGGCGCCCAACCAAGCCATGTCGATGGTGCCGCCCAGCAGGCCCTGGATCACGCCGTTGTAGTCGGCGGGGGCAAAGAGTTTGGTTTCGACGCCGAGCGCTTCGGTCGTGTAATCGGCAAGGCACTGGTAGGAGTTCATGCGGTCTTGTGCGTTTTCGCCACCCAGAATGCCGATGCGGAATTCGGTAATTTCCTGAGCGAAAGCGCCGGTGCTGAGCGCGGTTGTGGCGGCAACCGCCAGTGCGAGGGTCTTTTTCATCGTTCTCTCCGTCTAGGTTTGATGAAGGTGGCCCGCGCGTCGCGCGGGAAAAACTGGCTCAGACGTAAGCTTCCGCGGCGCGGAGCTCCGGTCTCTCCAGTGTTTCGATTTCTGTGGATGTGGCGGCTTCGGAGAAATCCGCGCCAGCGCCGTAAATGTCACGCGCAACGCCGGTGGTCAGTTGCTCCGGCGTTCCGTCAAAAACGATCCGTCCGTCCCGCATCCCGATCACGCGATCACAATAGCGCCGTGCCGTGTCGAGCGTGTGCAGGTTGGCGATGACCATGCGCCCGTCTTCTTCGTGGATCCGGCGCAGGGCCTGCATCACGACCTGGGCGTTCATCGGATCAAGCGAGGCAATCGGTTCATCGGCGAGAATGATCTTGGGATCTTGCATCAACGCCCGGGCAATGGCGACACGCTGCTGCTGACCGCCCGAAAGCGCTTCGGCGCGCTTCGGGGCCTGCTCGGCGATGCCCAGCCGGTCGAGAATTTCGATGGCCTTGTGAATGTCCGATTGCGGATAAAGGTTGAACAACGTCGCAAATGTCGAGCGCTTGTTCAGAGTGCCGTGCAGCACGTTCGACACCACGTCCATTCGCGGCACCAGATTGAACTGCTGAAAGATCATCGCGCAGCGCGACTGCCAGTCCCGTTTCGCGGCACCGCGCAGGGCGCTGATCTCTTCACCTTCGAACGTGATTGTTCCGCTGGTGGCGTCGCTGAGGCGGTTGACCATCCGAAGCAGGGTGGATTTGCCAGCCCCGGAACGGCCGATGATCCCGATCATGGTTGGTTTGTCTACGAAGATGTTGGCTGCATCCACAGCCGTCTTATCTCCGAACCGCTTGGTCAGCGCGTCGATTCTTAGCATATCGCCCCCATGTTTAGAGGGCGGATAAGGCTGCTACGCTACATCTGCGTGACAGTTTTGATTCAGTTTCTTGGCATTTGCGAAACGGATTTGTGACAGCAAACCTTCTGATGGACGGGCGTGGGACAGTGATAAACCGCACGCAGTAAGGAAATTTTATCCACAAGCTGTCATAAAACTGTTACGTTCGTCATCCGGGCCATCTATGCTGTAACTATGATTGATCGACTTTTTCTCTTGCTGACGATTTGCGTCACTGCGCCAACCCTTGCAAGCGCCAAGATATCGGATGTCAGCTGCGATGACAGCGCTCGTATGCTTTCGATGCTGACCGAGGTTCTCGGGGCAGAACGTCAAGGCATGGGACTGCGTGACCCGGAAACCATGCTGGAAGTGTGGGTGAGTCCACGGGATGGCGAATGGATGATTGTGCAAAATTACGCGAATGGCACGTCTTGCATCGTGGCCATGGGCGAACATTGGGAGGCTGGTCTGGCTGGACCGGCCTAGGCCCCTGCTTCTTCCAAACGGTCAGTCGCGGGAGCCGGCCGCGCAGACAGCGCTTCGATCTGCGCGTATTGCTCCACAGTCAAGCAAACACTCAAGGCATTCAAAGACGGTTCCAACTGCTTAGCATTGCGTCCACTGATTATCGGAGCAGAAACAGCAGGATGTTTGGCGGCCCAAGCCACAGCCAAAGTGGCAGGGTCAATTCCCCATTCACGGGCCAAAGCGGACAGGGACTTCGCCGTCTCCGCCATCCACGCTTGCCCGTAACGGGCCGCGTAGCGTCTGTCCGTTGAAAGGCGTCCCTCGCCGCCGCTCTGGTATTTGCCCGTGAGCAGACCGCTGCCCAACGGTGAATAGGGTGCGACGGCAATATCCTCGGAAATCGCCATCGGGAAAAGTTCGACCTCAGCCTGCCGCTTGATCAAAGAGTACATGGGCTGGATGATATCGATGCGGGTTCCAAGTTGTTCTGCAACAGCTTGCGCTTTCATGACCTGCCAGGCCGCGAAATTGGACACCCCGATGTGCCGAATCTTGCCTTGAGATTGCAATTCGCAAAGCGCTTCGAAGGTTTCAAGCAAGGGGGTCTTCGGATCCCAACGGTGCAGGTACAAGATATCGACAACATCCAGCCTGAGACGAGATTGGCTTTCGTCGAACTGAGTCAGAATATTCTCGCGGCCACTGCCCCCGGTATAGCCGGTTTTTGTCGCGATTATCAGTGCTTCGCGGTTCTGTTGAATATGGTCGCCCAGCAGTTCCTCGGACTGACCGCCTGTATACGTGTGGGCAGTATCGAAGAAGTTGATACCGGCGTCTCGGCAAGCATCGAACATGGCGCGGCTTGCAGCGGCATCTGCGGTTCCGCCGAACTGCATGCATCCAAAGCACAAGGGAGAATTGTCGTTACCGTCAAGTGCCTTCAGCCTGGCCATGCCTTATGTTCCAGATGTATTCCGCCAATCGGGGTCGCTTAGACTGACCGCGTGAAGGTTTTGTGACAACTGCTGCAACCTTTGGTTTCAAGTTTCGGCCGCTATGCCCAAATCACCAGTGATGGCCATGGTCGAAGACGTCAAACAAGTGGCAGGTGAATGCGAAACAGCAATTCTTCGCCCCTTCCATGCGTTGGAGCTTTGTCGCGGCGCTCAACGAGCAGCCCGCCGTTCTTTTCTATCACGCGAATCGAGGCTGTGTTTCCCGGGTCGGTCGTAAGGTCCACGAAGGTCAGGCCCGTGCGCCGCGCATCGGGCAACAGCGCACTAAGAGCTGCTGTTGCTAGACCCTCGCGCCTGCGCCATGGCACAACCGCATAACCGATATGTCCGAGACAAGTCGGTGGCAGGGCATTGGTACCATGCTGCCATCTCAACTCGATACTACCGCAAAAGCCGGCGTGCCAAATCCACCGACGGAAGCTTGGAAGGCGCTTCACGAAGTTGCCGTCTTGAAGTTGGATATCGCCGCCGCGCGCGTCGGGATCATCAAGAGATGCAATGAAGCCCTCAGGATCCAAGGAGATCGCGTGCAATTCCTCTGTCGCCGCCTCTGGCCGGGTGGTGCGAGGTGACCAGCCGGTTTCAAGCGCGGCGCGCTAAGCGTCCAGATACTCCAGCGACGGCGTGACGAGCCGCATCTACCGATACTTTTCGATGAAGGCGTCGATCTCCAACGCGCGTATGTCTGGCAAAGCTGCCTTGTAGGCATCATGGCTCCAATCCCAGACGGCGATCTCTTGCAGGGCGTCGGCCTGCGCCTCGTTGAAACGGCGCTTGAGGACACGCGCTGGCACCCCGCCGACCACGGTGTAGGGCTCCACATCCTTGGTGACGACCGCGCCCGCGCCGATCACGGCGCCCGTCCCGATGGTCACGCCAGCGGTCACGGTCACCCCATGCCCGATCCAGACATCATGGCCAATCGTCACCCAATCAGCTTTGCGCCATTCGAAAAAGTCATAATCGTCGGATCCAAGCCCATAAGCTTCGGCACGATAAACAGAATGATGCTGCACAGCGCGCCATGTCGGGTGGTTTCCGGGATTGATACGGGTCGAATTGGCAATCGAGCACATCTTGCCGATCGTCGTCCACACCACATGGCAATCGCGGGTGATATAGGACCAATCCCCCATGGACCCATGTTTGAGCGTGGTGCCACGGCCCACCTCGGTCCACTGGCCCAAATCGAAATCATCGACAACTGCGGCGTCATGAATCGTTGGGGCCTCAGAGAGGGCGTTCTTCGAGCCAGCACCTGCCATATGGGTCTCTCCTACTTTTGGAAATCTGGGTTCGCATCCACGTAATTGTCGAAATGCACGATGGTCTTATCTGCATCGCTCAGAACCACGGCCATCTGCGCAGGTCCGGTTCGACGAAATTTGTTTTCCCGGCCTCCGAAGTCTTCGACGGAAGTTGTATGGCCACCCGCGATTGTCGTGAACGGAATGCCCCTGAAGAAACTCGTTGTCGTCATGTGGATATGGCCGCTGATGACGTGCCGTACCTGGCCATGCGCGACGAGCCGGTCGATCAACGCTTCTGGCGAGCGTAGGATCCAGTCATCCAGGGTGATGCATGTTGGTATCGCGGGATGGTGAAAGACAATGAGAACCGGCATGCCTTTGGCAGAGGCCAGTTGATGATCAAGCCACGTCAGCCGTGCCGGACACAGCTGTCCAGCCGGGTCTCGCGCACCGCGCATCCCCTCAGGTGCGGGCTCTTCGGACGCACTGTCCAGGACGATCACGCGCGTTCCGTCCAAATCATGGGACGATTGGACAAACCCGTTTGGGTCGCAGTGCCCAACGCCAAAAACGGATTTGAAAGTCTCGCGATCGTCGTGATTTCCCACCGTGACCGTCCAAGGCGGGATCAAACAGGACAGCGCCGCATACGCATCTTGATAGGGCCGCAGCAGCTTTCCGCGGTCGGCAATGTCTCCGGCGACGACCACAAGATCGGCGTCGGGATAGGCCGTGTTGATCCGCTCTACGGCGCTATACAGACGCGCATGATTTCCCTGATCGCGCACTGGGTCGTCCTGCATAAGGTGCAGGTCGCTGAGTACAATCAGCTTCATGGAAGCTGCTCCAGAAACTTTTGAACGTCCCGAGTAGACCGCAGATGAAACGCTTGTGCTTTTTGCGACATGGTTTCGTAGCGGTCCGCGGCTTTTGCCCTCTGCCGTTTGCTCGATGACAGGATGTAATGAATGAACTCCACCGAGAACCGCTCCGGACAGCCCGCGGGAAGATAGGGGCGGCTTTGGCCGTAGTATTTCAGTGTGCGCCGGGCGACCCGCCACAGCCTGCGACGCAGAGGGATGTCGAGCCAGATCAGCGTATCAGCGCGTGCGATGCGATCCTCGACGGTGGACGAATAATTGCCGTCGATAATCCAGCTTTCGCGGGTGATCACGTCCCGGACCTGCGCGTCCCTCTTGGCAGGGTCAACTTCGGCCCAGCCAAAGTCGAATTGCAACTGATCGATATGGGTGACGGGCAGTCCGAGCTTGTTGCCCAAGGCCCGGGCCAATGTGGATTTCCCAGAGCCCGGACCCCCGATGATCATGATGCGCCGCATCGCATTCAGTGCGCGCCTTCCCATTTGCCGATGACGCGGGTGCGGATGAGGCCAGAGAGGTAATCGACGATATAGACCATAGCGATGATCAGGAAGATAATCGTCCAGACCTGGTCCCAGAACAGCCCAGCGATCCGGTCCGACAACATGAAGCCGATCCCGCCAGCGCCGACGATGCCAAGGATGGTTGAAGAGCGGACATTGGATTCAAAGTTGTAAAGGATGATCGACAGATGAACCGGCAAGACCTGCGGCATGATCCCATAGAGGATGGATTGGAACCTTGACCCGCCCGAGGCAACAACGCCTTCGACGGGGCGTTTCGACGTGTTCTCCAATGCTTCGGAGAAGAGTTTGCCGAAGGTGCCGATCTCAGACACCGCAATGGCCAGAATGCCCGCCAAAGGGCCAAGACCAAAGGCGCGTATGAAGATCAGAGCGAGGATCAGTGTCTCAAAAGCACGAATGATGTCGTAGCCGCGCCGCGCTGTGTGACGCAGAAAAAAGATGCGTGTGATGTTCTTTGCCCCGAGGAAAGACACGGGGAATGCGATGATCAGACCCAGCACTGTTCCAAGGAACGCCATGGCAACCGTTTCGCCGAGGGCCGTGAACACCTCGACCCATTCGGGCCAGGTTTCCCACAGATGCGGCGGGAACATGAACGAGATCACAGTTCCGAGCCGCTGGAGGCCAACCCAGATCCGTTCAGGTGAAAAGTTGAAATCATAAAGGCACCAGGCAAAGAGCCCAATGAAAAGCGCCCAAAGGCTGATCTTGCGGAGGCGCACGGCGGGTGTGTCGCGAAAAGCCTGCGGCTGCTTGTCCATCCAGTCTTTGATTTGCGCGTCGGTTGGGGTCATGTCGCTGGCCCTTTCTCAAGTCCGATGACCCGGTGGCGCAATTTTTCCGAGCCGTAGTCGATAACCATCACAGTCACAAAGATGATCAGAAACAGAGCCGACAGGTCGGTATATTCCTGCAAGGACAATGCCTCACGAAATTCCTGGCCGAGGCCCCCGGCACCCACGTAGCCGATGATGGAAGAGGCACGCACGTTGATCTCGAACCGAAGCAATGTATAGCTGATGATGTTGGGCATGACCTGCGGGACGGCACCATAGCGGATCTGGTCAAACCATGTGCCGCCTGCGGCTTTTACGCCTTCCAGCGGTCGCATATCGATGTTTTCGTTCACTTCCGAATACAGCTTGCCCAGAGCGCCAGCCGTATGCAGACCGATGGCCAACACCCCCGCCATAGGCCCTACCGAAAAGCAGAAGACGAAGATCAGCGCCCAGACCAGTTCTGGCACGGTGCGCGCAATCTCAAGATAGCGCCGACAGATCCACAGCACCCATTTGTTGGGGGCTAGGTTGCGCGACGCGGGGAAGGACATCACAAACCCGCCGAAGACGCCAAGGGCCGTTGCCATGAAGGCAATCAGGACCGTCTCAATCAAAAGGTTCAGCCAGACCTTCCAGCGCCAGAACCATTCGGCAATATCAGCGCCAAGGCTATCCCATCGCAAAACGGGAAGCGTCTTTTCAATGAACTCTCCAAGGCGCGGCAGACCCGCTGGAATGATCCAACGCCATTCCCGGGAGCCATCGACATTGGTCACCTGCGTGACTTTGAAGAAATCACCGAGCCAGGCCGAGAAAGCAAAGAAAGCAAAGAACAGCACGCTGGCGATGAACCAGCCAAGCTTAGCCCGCCGCCTTTGGGCGGCATAGTCCAATTCGAATTGGTCCATGGGACGCAAGGGCGTCACATCAGCAGCAGCGGTCATTTCGGGTATCCCAGTAAGAATGGACCCCCACTGTATTGGCGGAGGTCCACGTCTGTGATCTTATGAGCGGCGCTGCTTTTTCAGCCAGGCGCGCATGTCTACGATCCACTGATAACGCTCATGGGTCGCAGGCTGCCAGCCGACCTGCGGGTTCGGCGTGCCTTCGACTTCGCCGATCATCGCTTTGAAGGCTTCGGGGTCTTTTTCAGGCACATCGATCACCAGCTGCTGCATGGTGTCTTTGAGCTCTTGCGGTAGGTTCACGCGCGCCGTGAACGGGCCCGATGTGATCTCGGGGCTTTCCCAGATCGGGCAGATTTCACCTTCGGAGATCATCTCCTTTTCGATCATGCGCTGCCAGCGGCCATCGGTGGCGTTATTCTGCCATGTGGCGGCTGCGTCAAAGGTGCCCTGGGCAACGCCAGCGACACCGGCTTCGTGTGAGCCAGAGAAGGGAATGGCCGAGAAGAAGGTCTTGGGGTCAACTTCCTTGGCAATGTTGAAGTAAGGCACAGCGTAGCCAGAGGTGCTGTCGGGGTCAGCAAAGGCCAGAACCTTGCCTTCGAGGTCCTGCAGCGAGGTATAGCCATCTTCGCAGCGCGTCACGACAACCGAGAAATAGCCTGAGGAGCCATCCTGACGGATACGCGTCACCAGCGGCTCGACCTTGCCGTCGGTGGCGGTGTAGGCAGCAGCGTAGGAGGACGAGCCGAGGAAGGCGAATTCGATCTGATCGGCGCCGAGCGCCTGGATCACGCCATCATACGCACCTGCGGTGAAGATTTCGACTTCGACGCCCAGTTCGCGCTCGAGATACTCTTCGAACGGGGTATAACGTGCGATCCGGTCTTTTTCGTTCTCACCCGATAGGATGCCGAATTTGATGACTTGGTAGTCTTGCTTCCAGTCTTCCGCGACGGCAGACGTGGCAAGCACGGCGGCCACTGCGGTTGTGATAAGGTACTTCATGGTCAGGTCCCCCTGGTTTGGTTTGGCGATTGGATTTCTTGTCAGGCGGGCAGGGCGACCGATTGGGTCGACGTCACTGCCTCGTTGAATTCTCTTAGGCCTTCGAGGCCATAGATGTCGCGCACAACATCGTCGGTCAGTTGCGCGGCGACACCGTCAAAGAAGACTCGCCCATTGCGCATCGCGATGATCCGGTCGCAATAGGCGCGTGCGGTGTCGAGCGTGTGAAGATTGACGAGAACGGTCAGCCCGTCCTCCTTATTGATCTGGCGCAGGCCATCCATCACGAGGGTCGCGTTGGCCGGATCGAGTGAGGCGATCGGTTCATCGGCCAGCATAATCTTTGGCTGTTGTACAAGAGCTTTTGCAATTGCGACGCGTTGTTGTTGGCCACCGGACAGCGTGCCTGCGCGTTGCAGCGCCTGCGGAACCAGATCGAGCCGGTCGAGTGCCTGCAGAGCCATCGTGCGTTCGGTATCGGTGAACTGCATGGCCATTGAACTGAGAAAGCCGTGCTCGGCCAGTCGCCCGATCAGGACGTTAGTCAACACATCCAGACGGTCCACAAGGTTGAACTGCTGAAAGATCATCGCGCAGTCGCGACGCCAATTGCGCAGATCGCGGCCGCGCAGGCTGGTGATCTCTGTGCCCCCAAACGAAATCGACCCCTGCGTGGGGTCGATGAGGCGGTTGATCAAACGGAGCATGGTGGACTTGCCAGCGCCAGAGCGTCCGATGACACCGACAAACTGTCCTGGTTCAATCTTGAGTGTGACGTCATCGACAGCGCGCGTCTCGTCAAAGAGCTTGGAGACACCGGTGAGAGTTAGGGCAGCTTGGGCAGACATAGCGATTCATCCGAATGAATTTCCCCCAGACTGTGATTGTCTTCTGTGACGTCCAAGAGTCCGTTTTGTAAAACTTTGGTTACGCGACGGCGGCGACTGCTGGCTGTTCGGCAGTTTCTGGCCCGGTACCATTGGAAAAGATGATTTTTCCGGCACCAAAGGTCTGGACCACACAGTCTGCGGCATCGACAACCGCCAAATCGGCGCGTTTGCCTGTCGCGATTTCCCCCCGATCTGTGAGGCCGAGAGCCTCGGCAGGGTTCTTTGATGCCAGACGCACCGCACCGACCAGACCATCGGGGTCCTGCGGGGCCAGCACTCGGATCGCGGGCAAAATCGCGGCCGGGTGGTAGTCTGCAGCCAGAATATGCAGCAACCCGGCCGCATGGGCTTCGCGGGCCGAAAGGTTGCCGGAGTAGCTCTTACCGCGCATCGCATTGGGTGCCCCCATTGCAATCATCAGTCCACGATCTTTGGCGATTTGAGCGGCCTCGAAGGTCACCGGGAATTCGCTGATCACAGAGCCGATATCGGCCATGAGATGCGACTTCTCGACCGTGTCGTCGTCATGGCTTGCCATGGCAACACAGTGCGACTTGCAGAGCCGTGAGATACGTTCAAGGTTTTCGAGAATTTGTTCTGCTGGCACGGCGTCTTTTATCCGACGCGCGACATGGGCACGCGCGTCTTCTTCGCTGAGCCCGCTTTTCATCCGGTTGGCCACTAATGTCTCGACGTTGCGATACTGGCCTTGACCCGGCGTGTGATCCATGACCGACACAAGATCGACAGCGCCGGCGCCAAGCAAACCGTCAAGCGCGTCAATCGCAGCGGTGTAGGTCATGTCAAACCGCGCATGAATGCGGTGGTCAACGCGCAATCCTTGGATATTGTCTTTCAACGCACGAATGATCGCGGAGGTATGCTCAAAAGAGCGCCGCTCACCATCGACCGCTGTCCGCGAGAACGACACGCCTGCATAAGCTGTCGTCACCCCGGCAGCTGCGAGACGTGCATCCAGATGGCTGACTGCGACCTCCATCGGGAAGTCCACTTTCGGGCGGGGCTCCAGTTCAAGTTCGATCATGTCGCCATGCATGTCGATGAAGCCCGGAAATACGGTGAAGCCGGATGGCTGGCTTGCACTCTCAGTGATCTCGGCAATCACGCCGTTTTCGATCCGCAGAGCGCCGTTCTCAATAATCCGGTCCGCCAATATGATCTTTACGTCAGAGAGCCACATCATCTCTTTCCTCGGTCGGGGTGTGGTCGGGTGTCAGATCGACGATACGGTCGATCAGGTGCAGCACGTCGTCGGGATGGTGGAACACACCGATCATCGCCGTGCCCTGTTCTTTCAACTCTTGCAGCCGTTCCACCAGAGCCCCGCGCGCATTCGCGTCTAGCGAGGCTGTCGGCTCATCCAGCATCAACAGTTTTTGCGGCAGGATCAGCGCGCGGGCCAGATTGACCTTTTGCTGCTCGCCACCAGAGAAGGTTGTGGGGTAGGCGGCCCACAGGTCTGGCTTTACACCAAAGGTTTCAAGCGCCTTGCGGGCGGCGTTCAATGCGGCCTCCGGCTCCCACCCCGCGAGGCGCAAAGGTTCGGCCACGATGGCCTCTGCGCTCACGCGCGGGCGCGCTGTCAGGAATTGCGTGACAAATCCAATTTCCGTGCGCCGCAAATGCGCAACGTCTACATCCGCCGCCCGCGCAAGATCGATCAAACCGTAACTGGAATGAAACCGTATTTTACCGGAGAGCGGTAGATAAGACCGATAGAGCGTGCGCAGTAGCGTCGATTTGCCTGCGCCGTTTGCCCCCTTGAGCAACACAAACTCACCAGCTGCAACGGTAAAGGAGATATTCTCGAAGGCCGGGATATCCTTTTCCAGATGGTGCAGTGAAAAACCCTTTGTGAGCCTGTCAATTTCCAGAACCTGTGTCATAGTTTCGCGTGTACCAATTGTTGTGTGTATGGATGCTGCGGATCCTGGAAAATCTGATCCGCAAGCCCTGTCTCAACCACTTCGCCGCGCCGCATCACCATGACACGATCTGCCAGCGTGCGGATCACGCCAAGGTCATGGCTGACGATGACCATGGTGATCTGTCGGTCTTGTTGTAGGCGCTTGAGCGTGTCGAGCACCAGCGCCTGCACACTCACATCCAAACCCGTGGTCGGCTCATCCAGCAGCAAAAGCGCCGGTTCAAGCGCAATCGCCTTGGCCAGCTGCACGCGCTGTTGCATCCCGCCTGAGAGCTCAATCGGCGGCGCGTCAAGGCGATCCAGCGGAAACTCTGACGCATCCAAGGCTTCAGTCGCCGCCTGCCGCAGGGTCGCAAAGCTGCGTTCCCCCGCGACGAGAAGACGTTCGGCGACATTGCCTGACGATGAGTGTTTCATCAAAAGGCCAAGATGGGGGTTCTGATAGACAATTCCGATCTTGGTCGCGCAAAGCATCCGGCGGGCAAATCGGTCAAGCTCAAAGAGATTGCCAGACACATCGGGCAAGTCGAGCGTGTAACTGCCGGTCTCGGGGATCTCTTCAAGGTTCATCATCCGCAGCAGCGTCGATTTTCCTGATCCACTTTCGCCGACAATGCCAAGCACCTCGCCCTGATAGGCATGGGCCGAGACATTGCGCACGGCCCGAATGGATTTATATGATTTGGAAACGCCATGCACCTCAAGCAGCGGACGGGTCTCAACAATGCGCGGGGCGTCAAGTGCAAGGGTCATTGCGGCATCTCCCCGTTTTTGTACCAGGTCTCGCCCCGGCTTTCGCCGTCTCCATCCCGTGCGCGAATGGTTTTCACACCCCATTCGCTGTCCGAGACCTCAAAACTGGACGTGCCGTCATCCCGCGGGATTTCGTTCATGAAGAAGCCTGTTGTGCCGGAGCGGGTACAGGTCAGGTGGCCATGCTCTTCGACCTTGTAAGGCACATCCGAGAATACCAATGGCTCAACACGCGTGTAGGGCGGCACTGCGAAGATGCGCTTTTCCCGACCTGCCGAAAGGATCGTCAGGTGCTTGGCCATGTGCAGTTTCGGGACATCCCAACGGGGGATGGGCGAGGGTGTCATGACATGCCGACCATGCACAAGGCTGGGATAACTTGCGCCCTGCATGACCCGGCCGGAGCGCACGATCTGCTCATAGAGCTGCAGCCACATCCGCCCATAGTCTGCATCCGCATGCATCTGGCGCGCGATAGACATATTCGGCTGAACAGGTCGCAGCGGCTCTGGGTTCGGAACCTGCAACACCAAAATCTGGTCTTCGCGCAGGATTTCCTCGGGTATGCGGTGGCGCGACTGAATGAGATCCGCCTCCAGCGTGTCCATCGTCGTGGGCGTCCCCGCAACCCGCGCGATAAAGCGCCGGATCGACGCCGCGTTGACGCTGTCATCGGCGCCCTGGTCAATGACTTTCACGCGTGTTTGCGGGTTCACCAGTGTCAGTGACACCTGAAGCCCGCCCGTGCCCCAACCGCGCGCCATCGGCACCTCGCGGCTGGCATAGGGCATCTGGCATCCCGGCACCGCAACGGATTTCAGCATCTTGCGGCGCAGTTCGCGCTTGGCCGAGCCGTCAAGGAAGCCATAACTCATCGCTTCCCAGGGTTTTGTGAGGGTTGAGAGGCTCATTCCGCCGGCTCCATGTCAGAGGATTTGGATTGACCGGCTTTTTTGGCTTTGGCATCCCGCATCGCGTCCAACGAAGATTGGAACGTTACATAATGCGGCAGCTTGAAGTGAATGCAGAAGCCCGAGCTTTCGACACCTTCGGTATGGTAGAGAAAGAATTCCTCTTCGGTCGCAGACCCCTTCTCGGCGCCGGGACTGTTGAGGTCGAGCGTCGCCGCCGCGATGCATTTGACCTCGTTCCAGCCAAAGGTGGCGGCATAGCCGATGCCCAGCTTCTCGCCCTTTTTATCAACGACTTCGGCCTGAGAGACCTTGACCCGGCCCGCCGAAAATTGGCGCCCATCGGGATGGGTGACGGCTATCTCCGCTTCGGCCAGACGCAATTCGTTGACCGTTGGGTGCGCCTGCCCATAGCCGCGCATCGCGGCATAGCCGAGCGCCAGAACACCGCCGGTTTCGGCCCGTGCGAGGCTTTGCAGCGTGTGTGCGCGTTTGGATGGAAACAGCAGCGGCTCACGTGTGAGGTCGGGAATGTCGTTGCCCTTGGTCGGATCCTCCGCCGGGGGATCCAGCAGATCGTTATCGGCCTGCCATGCGCTGACGCTGGGCTGATAGGCCGGAGAAGGGGTGTCCGCAGGCTCAACGGGATCAGGTGCGTAAGACGCGCCTTGCAGCACATCGGTTGCCAGAATGCGGTGCGCGTAGTCCAGCGTTGGCCCCAAGACCTGCCCACCGGGAATGTCCTTGAAGGCCGCTGATATGCGGCGATGGGTGAACAAGGTGTCCTGCTCAATCGGCGCGGCGACCTGCAAACGAGGCTGCGTGGTCCGCCATGCGCGCAACAGCAGAACAGCCTCGTAGAGCTCTCCGCCGGTTTGGGCCAGAGCGAGCGCGGCAAGATCTTCGTCGTAAAGCGAGGCCTCGCCCATGACCCGGTCGATCAGATAGGGCAGGCTTTTCCTCACCTCTTCGACGCGGTCGCGGTCAAAGCCGCCCATCTCTTCACGGAAAAGTCGTTCGGATTGTTCGATGGCCCGCTCGCCACCGCGTGTTGCGACATAGGCCATTAGATTTCCTCAACCGTTGTGGATCGGGGCACGCCGACGACGCGAGCGCCGTCAACGAAGAAGAGGTCAAACCCCATCGGGTATCTCAGACGCGCGGCGCGCGCTTTCCAGAACCGGACTGGCAGGCCTTCAAGCTGAAGCGTCACCGCGCCGTCAACGCCCGGACCGGTCAGCCGCAACGCGGTCCCCGACCCGATGTTGGCGCGGATGATCACGGTGGCCCCGTCGTCGGGGTAATAGTCGCTGCCGATCGCAATGTCGGCCAGGGGATCGGACGTGGCCATCGCCCCCAGAAAGACGTGATCAGCCTTGTCGATGTCAGCCAGTTCGGCGCCCGAGCGCATAATCTCGGGCATCAGGAGCGGGTCGGCTGCGTAGACCAGACATTCCCTGTCTAGCAGGGCGGTGACAATGCTTTGCTCTCCCGGCTCTGGCAGATCCCGGGGCAATCCGGGGCGGCTCAACGTCCACAGCAAAGCGTCAAAAGCTGCGTTGTCTCGCGTCTCGGCCGGGCTTGGCGCGGGTGTCGCTAGCATCAGAATGTCTCCATGTTCACGCGGGTGGCCTCGACGCGGCGCAACACGTCATCGTCTGCCTTTTGCAATGCCTCGGCCTGCGCGTCGCAAAACGCCTTACAATCGGCGCGGCGCACATCCGTGGCCATCGCAAGATCAACCAGCGCCATGGCCATTGAGGCCTCAAGATCATGCCCGCGCCGCATCCCGTAGCCTTGCACGTCGCCCTTACGAATATGCGCTTCGCTCATCAGCACTTCGCCAAGGTGAAAGGCGACCCCTTTGGCCGTGTCGCGCATCGGCAGCATCACCAGACCGCTTCGCGATTGCAGCACTTCGATCTCACCCAAATCCGGGATCAGGGTTTCCGCAAAACTCTTGAGCCTTGCTCCATCGGCGCGCGCCAGCACGCTCAACGTGTCATCCATCGGAATGCTCCATTGTGAAATTCACCCGCGCCGCGGACCAGATGACCCGGCTGCTCGAGATCGGCGTCCCGTCAAGCGTGGCGTCGATGGCCGTGACGACCAGCACGGGAATTTCCGGGTGTTGTTTGAGGGTTTTTGCTTCGTCAAATTTTGCTGCGCGCGAATAGATTGACGTGTGCTGGCGGACATAGTCTTCGATGCCGAAGGACCGGTATGTCTCTGTCGTGGACCCAAGAACATCCCGACGCTCTGCAAAATCGGGGAAGCGTTCGGCGCAATGATAGGAGGAACCGAAGGCCACGGGCAGGTCATTGGCCAACGTGATCCTCTGGCTTTCGGTCACTCGAGCGCCAGAGTTCAGCAGCAGAGCCTGCGATACGTGATCAGGCGCGGGTATGCGGTCAGCGGAGACCAACCGACTGGTCACATCCACGCCTTGCGGGATCAGGTTGCGGCGTAGCCGGGTCCGCCTGCCGATTTGATAGGTCAGCCGTGGCGCGTCGGCAACAAAAGTGCCGCGCCCTTGTTCAATGCTGATCTTTCCGTCGCGCGCGAGCGCTTCAAGTGCGCGCCGCACCGAATGACGGCCGATCTCAAATCGATCGGCCAGTTGCGTTTCTGTGGGCAACTGATCCCCTGATGACAGCCGCCCCGAGCGAATGTCATCTGAAAGTGTGTCCCGAATTATTGTCCAGTTTTCGCGCGTCATGTCCGATTCATCCGAATGAATTTTGGCTACCCTGTCTGCGTGACAGACGCATGACAAAATGAAAAGAAAGATGCCTCGCCAAGGGCGATACACCGGTGCCAAAAGCCGAATCTGTGGGCTAGTTTGAGCCGTCGCGAGACTTTCGGACCTAGAGCAAAAAACTCTGAGACCTGTCCGCAAAGTCGTGCAAGTGAACTGTCACTTGGTTGTCACCCAGCAAAACGACCCCATATGCGGGCGGTTCGAAGTTACCCCTGATCTGTTCCGCTGGCGATTGAAGGTCCAGCGCGACCTGATGATTGAGCCCGCGCATGCACGAATAGCTGATGCCGCGCCAAGTGCCCCAGATCGCCCGGTGGACGTGGCCAAAGAATAGGTGACGAATGCGCGATGTATGCGGCGAGATAACGTCGTGGAACGCTTCTGCGTCATGCATCATGATTGCGTCCATGGCCTTGATCCCGACCTCGAAAGGGGGGTGATGCATGAAAAAGAAAACCGCGCCGGGCGCCTCCAACTGGCGGGCCAGCCAATCGCAGCGCGCCTCACAATAGGCCCCGGCATGACCTTCGGGAGCCTTCGTGTCGAGCAGCAGGAAACGCCCGTGCGCTGTGTCGATGGCCTGCTGCACAAAACCGTTCTCATCGCGCGGTAGGTCCGGGAAGGTCTGCATCAGGGACGGAGTGTCTTCGTGATTGCCGACCATAAGATGAAAGGGAATTTTCAGCTTCGTGATCTCGTTGGCAAAACGCGCATAGGCATCTGCGTCGCCCCAATGGGTCATATCACCCGTGACAATCACAAACTCCGCATCACTGTGTTCGGCGTTGATCGACGTAACAGCC
Source organism: Shimia ponticola (assembly GCF_007995215.1). GTDB lineage: Bacteria > Pseudomonadota > Alphaproteobacteria > Rhodobacterales > Rhodobacteraceae > Shimia_B > Shimia_B ponticola. The sequence continues at coordinate 8,561 of NZ_VCDK01000007.1, read as the reverse complement.
TCGGTCAGTCGCTCTGCCGGGTCCTGACCATAGAGCAGACCGGAGGCGACAACATGCGTATCAGTGAGATGGATGAACTTCATTCAGCTGCGACTGGCTTGGCCCAGTCGTCCCAGCCTGTGCCCGAGGAGAATACCGGGCCATCCCATGTGAAAGGAATGTCATGGATTACGGTCGTGTCCTCGCTGACCTCGATCACTGCAAAGGAGGGCGCCATGGGCGCGCCATGCAGGAGTTCGGTCTCGGTGAAGTCGGGCAGGGACTGATTGCCGGTTGAACGGACGGAAGCAAACGGGATACCGCAATAGGTACCAGTGCAGAGCGCATGGATATGGCCGAAATGCAGATAGTCGACCTTGTCGGCAAAGCGTTTGAGTAAGTCGGCAAAGGCAGGCCGGTCCTCTGAAACCAGCGCAATTTTGTCCTCGGCGGGCTGGCCGAGTGTCATGACGTTGTGATGCATGAACAGTCGCGCGCGTTTGCAGCTTTCAAGTTGTTTCTCAAGCCAAGCAACCCGGTCCGCACCGAAATGGCCAGCATGGGTGCGCGGCGCGGTGGTATCGAGATAGATGAGCCGCGTGCCGTGAAGGTCTTCGGCATAGTTCACATAGCCGTTGGCATCGCGCGGTTGATCTGGAAAGGCCGCTAGAAAATTCGAACGATCATCGTGGTTGCCCATCAGCAGTCGAACCGGGCAAGGGAGATTAAAAAGCGCGTTTTTGAGCGCGCTGTACGCTTGCGGCTCTCCCCAATGGGTGAGGTCGCCAGTGATGATGATCCGGTCGGCATCGGCGTGTTTTGCGCGCACCTCATCCAGGGCCTGCGCAAAACGGCGATGGGGATCGAGCCCGCCCATCCGTTCGCCCGGAACGGTCAGGTGAATGTCGGAGATTTGGACGAGTTTCATTGCGGTGCCTTTCGAAAGAGAGCTGGCCGCCCAGTGGTTCAGGCGGCCAACAAAATTGATTAGCCGTTCGGCAGCAGGTCGGCGATTTCCTCGACCAGCTCTTCTTGCAGCTCTTTCATGTCGGTGGCATCGCCAGTGACGATCCGCTCGATTCCGTCATAGATCACCTGCGTGATCGCCAGACCATTGTCGCCCGGATAGGCCAGCCAGTCGCGCAGCAGCGGCAGTTGGTCTACAGCGGTTTGCTTGTTCGGGTTCTGCTCGTAGAAATCCGCAAGGATGATCTCGTTGGCGGCCTTGTTTGGCGGCATGTAACCGGTGGTCTTGGCCACTTCGGCCGCGCCTTCGCCCGAAGTGATATACTTGAGCCATGTCCAGGCGGCTTCACGCACTTTCGGGTCGTCCGAAGTCGAGGTCAGCATCGCAGCGTTGCCGCCGGCGGGAAGACCCATCGGCGCGCCGTTCAGACCCGGGAAGGGGCCTGTGACCAGTTCGAAATCGCCTTGGCTGCGCTCAACGGCGCCCAAAGCCGACGTGGACCAGAACATCATGCCGATCTCACCCGCGGAGAAGGATGCCAGCGCGGCTTTCCATTCGAGGTTCTTCATCTCACATTCGGTGAAGATTTCTTGCATCTGTTCCAGCGCGACGAGCGCCTCTGGGCTGTCCATCGTCACGCGGCCGTCTTTGACAATCGCGCTATCCTGGCTCCACAGCAGGGCCTGCATGAACCAGTTGCCGGTGATGTTCCAACCCCAGAAGATCGGGTTATCGATGCCATTGGCCTTCATGGTCTTGCAAGCAGCGATAACGTCGTCCCATGTCTTCGGCAATTCGGTGATGCCGCCTTCTTTCAGGATATCGAGGTTGTAGTAGCCAACCGGCAGCGAGATCGAGAATGGCAAACCGTAGACTTGGTCGTCAAAGGTTGACAGGGAAAGCATCGCTTGATGATAGCCGTCCTTTTCGAAATCAGCTTCGGCGGAGATGAACGGCTCCAGCGACTGGGCGATGCCCTTGTCGACCAGCGGCGCCTGACGGTTCAGGCCCTGCATGGTCACGTCCGGCAGGTTGCCTGAAACCGCTTCGCGTAGGACGGTGTTGGTGCCGTCTTCATAGGATTCGTAGGTGGCGCGGAACTTCACCTCGATATTCGGGTGCGCCTCATTGAAGGCGGGCATCATCGCCTCATAGGTCACGTCAAAGAGGTGGCTATAAGGATAGGCAAACTCGATTGTCACCTTTTCTTCGGCAAAAACAGCGGTGGCGGAGAGCGCCACAGCCATTGCAGTCAGCGTCGTTTTCATTACATCTACTCCAGTTGTTGGGGCTGACGGTTTGGCGATTGGCAGACCCCGGTGATGCGCCCAGATGGGCGATGGTAGGGTGGGAGCGATCCCACCCTATTTCATTCCAGACAGCGTGATCCCCTCGATAAAGCGGCGTTGTGCGACCAGAAATGCGACGATAAGCGGTGTGACGATGATGGTGGCGGTGGCCATCATCGGCCCGAAGAAGGAGCCATCTGCATCGCCCTTGAACTCTCGCAGGCCAAGCGGTGGCGTGAACAGCTCTCGGGAGCCGGTGACCACGATGCGCGGCCAGAAATAGTCGTTCCAATGGGCGACGATGCTGAAGATGGCAAAGGCGAGCAGGGCAGGGATGGCGGTGGGCAGCATGACGCGCCATACGATGGCGAACTCGGTCATCCCGTCCATGCGCGCGGCATCGATCAGATCATCCGGCACAGTCATGAAGAACTGCCGCATCAGGAAAATCCCAAAGACCGAGATCGTCCAGGGCACCACCAACGCGGCATAGGTATTGGTCAGCCCAACCTTGGCCAGCATGATGTAAAGCGGCAGGGCAATCGCGTGCACCGGGATCAGCAGGCAGAACAGCACCAGCCCAAACACCGCCTCTCGGCCCCAGAATTTCAGCTTGGCCAACGCATAAGCTGCGGGCAGGGCGACCAGCACCTGAACAAAGAAGATCGACACGGTGACGATCACCCCGTTCAGCAAATAGCGCAGCAGCGGCGCCTCGATGAAGGCTTTGGAATAGTTGAACACAACAGGGCGCATGGAACAGTCGATTTCGGCCTGCGCCATGATCACGGCACGGATCTCGCTGTCAGATTTGCCGGGATACTGCGGGGCGGCGGCTGCTATTTCGTCGCGGTTCGGGTCGCGCAGTTTGACGCAGCGCGGGTCGACCATCATCTCTTGCGCACCAAAGAAGCCGCCCACACCCCGATCAATCTCGCCCGGGCTTTTGAACGAATAGCTGAGCATCATGTAGAACGGTGCCAGGACGATGATCGCTCCGATCACAAGGATCAGGTGTTTCCAGATGTCGCGGGTCATCAGTAATGCACCTTTCGTTCGACCAGCCAGCGCTGGATCAGGGTAAGAAACATCACGAAGACCAGAAACAGCATGGTGATGGCCGAGCCGATGCCAATCAGGTTCTGCTGCACGCCTTTCTCAAAGATCGCGAACATCATCACATAGGTGGACTTGTTGGGCCCGCCGCCTTGAGGCCAGAAGGCTTCGACTGTGTCAAAAACCTGAAAGGCGCGGATGCAAGAGATTGTCACCACAAACACAGTCGTCGGCCCAAGTGCGGGCCATGTGACGAGCCGGAACCGTTCCCATGCGCTTTTGGCCCCATCCACTTCTGCGGCATGGTAAAGCTCACGATGCACCGCCGTCAGCCCTGCGAGGTAGAGCACCATGTTGAAGCCAAAGCCTTGCCAGATTCCGATGAAACAGAGCACCCAGATGGCGTAATCCCGATCCCCAAGCCACAGCGGGAAACCGTCGGCGCAGCCATTGGCTAGGAAGGGGACCACCTCAAGGAAGGTCCCGCAGGACAGCTCAAGCGTTTGATTGATTACACCGATCGTCGGATGCAGCATGAATTCCCAAACAATCGCCATCGCGAGCAATGTCGCCATAACCGGCAAAAAATAGATCGTCTTGTAGACATCCCCAATCCGCCCCAACGAATTGACCAACAGCGCCGCGCCTAGCCCCAGGGCAACCGAAATCGGCACGACCACCGCTACGTAGGTAAACGTCGCAACAAACATTTTCTCATAGGTCGAGCGGGAGAACAGGCGGTCGTAATTCTCAAATCCGACCCAATCAAAGCCGGAATTGCCCAGCGAATAGTTCGTGAAAGACAGAACCCCAGCGACGACAACCGGCACCAAGAGGATCAGAAACATCAAAGCCAGTGCCGGAGAAGCCAAGCACCAGGCTGTCCGGGCCTGCCGGTTCACTTCGCGCGGCGCGCGTGCGGCGGCTGGCGCGTCAATCGCAGCCATGTCAGGCCACCTCGCGCACATGCGTGACAGCGACTTCGATGCGCCGCTGACGCTTGCCAACCGCGTCGAAAATCAAACCGTCCTGCAGATCAAGGCCAAGGCCCACCTCGGCACCCAGTTGTAGCTTGTGGCGCTCAGCAGGAGCTGCACGCAGGGTCACACGAGAGGTTTGATCCGCCAGTGCGATTTGTGCATAAACTTCGGAGCCAAGGTTCTCCATATGCGCGACAGTCCCGGTCATCACCGGCTCTGTTTGCGTGAGTTTCAGCGCTTCGGGGCGCAGGCCCAACTGATAAATGCCGGCCTGAGCCGCCTCAGTGATGCGGCCCAAAACTTGGCCAAACAGGGTCAACTCGGCATTGGAAAGTTCAATCGGCAGGATATTGATCTTTGGCGAGCCAATAAACTCCGCCACCCTGATATCGCTGGGATCTTCATATATGACGCTAGGCGCGTCGCATTGCAGGATCTCTCCGCCCATCATGACCGCGATGCGGTCTGACATGGTCATTGCTTCGACCTGATCGTGGGTCACGTAGATGAATGTCGCGTTCAGGCGTCGGTGCAGTTGCGCGATCTCGGCCCGTGTCTGAACCCGCAGCTTGGCATCCAGATTGGATAGCGGCTCATCCAGCAGAAACGCGGCAGGATCCCGCACCAAGGCGCGGCCCAAGGCGACCCTCTGACGCTGCCCACCTGAAAGTTGGCCGGGCTTGCGATCCAATAGCGGGCCGATCTCAAGCATTTCGGCGGCTTTCTGCACCGCCGTAGCGATCTCGGCTCGCTGATCTTTGGCACCCGGCAGAAAAGGGCCGATCAAAGGCAGCCGTTGCGTGGTCGTAAGCGACCGCATCCGCAAAGGCACAGCGATGTTTTCGGCGACGGTCAAATGCGGATAAAGCGCATAGGATTGGAAGACCATCGACAGGTTGCGATCCGCCGCGCGCATCCCGGTGACGCCTTTGCCATCAATCGCAATGTCGCCGCTGGTCGGATCCTCAAGACCTGCAATGATGCGCAGCAATGTCGACTTCCCGCACCCTGACGGCCCAACAAGCGACACGAACTCCGCATCCGCGACGTCCAGCGTCACACCCTTCAGCACCTCGGTGTCCCCAAAGCGTTTGGTCACCGATGAGATCGACAGGCCTGCCATGCGATTCCCCCATACGTTGACACAGGGCTACTGGTGCTGAGCCACAATTTTGTGACGTCATATTAGTGAAACCGATGGGGTCTATGGGTTGCGCGAAAGGAGACTTTATGCGCCCCAATCACTATCAGTTCGTCGCCTACGCTTATGTTGTCCGCGAGGGTAGCTTTTCGGCCGCAGCGGCCCGTATGGGCGTGACGCAATCCACGATCACGCAACATATTGGAAATCTGGAAAAGACCGTCGGCACGCTTCTCCTGCGCCGCGGCAGAGACGGAGTGGAGCTGACGCCCACAGGGCAGGAATTTTATGATCTGGCCGACCGCATGGTGTCATTGGACGCCGAAGTGTCGGAGCGGCTTGAAGGCTTCAACGCCATGAAAAACGGGCGCTTGAACGTCATTGGCAACGCACCGCAACCAGCGCTCAGGATTATCGCAGCCTTCAGGCAGCGCTTTCCGGACATTCAAGTGAACTTTGGCCTTTATGATTGGTCGACCGCGACGAATATGCTCCGCAACAGACTGGCCGATGTAGGTTTGATCACGGATGCACCCGTGTCTGACGCGTGGGAGCGCATTCACATAGAGAGCGCCGAATATGTTGTTTACTGTCCAAATGAACACCCTCTGAGCGCGCAGGCATCCTTATCTCTCAAAGACTTACAGGAAGAAACGATCATTGTTCCGGAAAGAGGGTCCTTGACGAGAAAGCTGCTTGAAAACGCCTGTCGGGCTCACAACATTGCGCTCGAACGAACGGTAACGATGGCCACTTTCCCTCTGATGTACGAGGCTGTTTTGCAAGGCATCGGAGTCGCGGTATTTCTGTGCAACAGTAGTCTAGTCAAAAAGTCTGCAACGGAAATTCCGATCCGCGAGATGCCGCAGAAACATGAGACCCATTTGATCGCCACAAAGGACAAGGTGGGTTTGAAACTGATTTCCGAGTTCATCAACTCAGCGAATTAACATAAGAAAGATTATGCGTTATGTCAGTAGTACTGACATATTTCTTCCTTGCCCCGCCCTCACTCAGGTCCGGCCCTTAGCGGGCTTACAGTACATATCCCAATGCCGCGGCGCAGCTTCCGAAAAGCGGTCATACAGTTCAACCGAGACGATTGCGTCGAGCATCATTCCCAACCAAGGCAAAAATGGAGATCGTAGATACAGAGTTGGAAATAGGTGCCAACTTCGAGTCAGTCAAAAGCACAATTGGTGAAGGGTGAAAACCCTACGAAACGACTTTCAGATTGTGTGCCGTTCGACAAAGCCCAAGTCTTTTGTTTGGTCAAATATCTTCATGCTAGGATGAACCTTCGGTTGCCAAACTCGACCGAACTCAACAGCACACGAGACCGGGACAGCCGGGAACACCAACAATTCAGCATCCATTCCATGAGAATTTTTTATTTCGTCGAGTGTTGAGCGGACTATCGCTCTGTATCGGCTTAAATCATCTCTTCGTCTTAGGGCTCCGTGCTTTTGCGGGCTGCTTCGAATTTCCCAAATCGAAACATCGTTCCCAGCCACGGAAGTCACTCGGTCATCAGCAATGTCGGATGTGATCGAGATTTTCAAAGCGACACGCTTCGGTCCTACAATCCCGTTTTGGCGGTCGAATTCGACTACTTCGCCGCTTTCCGGCCAAGCCCACTGCGCGGGCTCTCTGTGGCGGTCATAGACGTCCACTTCAGAGATGTCTGAAAGGAGACGCCCCAGTTCCATCAAGAGCGGTATCGGCGCCAACCCAAACACGGAAAGATGACGAATTTCACCACTCTCAAAACGGCCTGCGATGTTCTTCGCAAAGGCTACCCTCAGTACTTCGGTCTGGACAGACCAGTAGGTCGGATCATCGTCCTTAAAGTGCATACCCTTGACCTTGATTTCGGTGGCTCGCCTTTCTGCGGGGGTCCTATTAGGCAGGATGGCGTTCACGCAGTCATCAAAAGGTACGGCAGTTTCGTTTGGTCCAATCGGCGCTGAAAACTGCAAGATGTGCGAGCGACTATCAGGGCCGGCAGAAAGAACTGTATCAACCCATTCCTCGTGCTCTCTCTTCCACTCAAGGAGTAGGTCTTCTGGATAGTCTTGCCATGTCCTGTCACCATCAATCACTCGATGATGGGCATCGCACATCAACATGATGTTTTCGGCGCTATCTGAAAGCGCGTGCGACCTTGAGGGGTGTCCCCTTTTTCCACCAGGAGAAGAAGCCACAATGTGAGCAAGGTACGCGCTATTGAAGTCAAACACACCCGCAAGAAGATCGTGATCCAGAGGTTTCCGACAGTTCTTGAACTGGCACCTTCCTGCTGCGCGCGCCCATACAAGAAGCTTCGTTACTTCACGTGGTGATGGTCCTCTATTGGACATTTTTCATAAGCTCCGACATATCTTCGAGACTTGCGCGTTTAGGGTGTGATGCATCGCGCATGCGAGCATTTGGTGCCCCCACTTCGTCAGGCGATGTTCACAACAAATGGACCGCTCCGCGCGACAAGATAGCCATCCTTTACAATAAAGCACTCTATGCTGTGGGACCCGGTATAGGATGTGGTCTCTTTGCGAACGAGACCTCCGGCTTCCGTTCTTACGTCATTTATTTCGCCACGAAGACCTTCCACGCCCTTCGCTTCAGCTTCCGGCCCAGTGTTGGTTGTCTGCCAGAAAACATCAAAAAGTTTTGAGACCGTCGTTTTGGCGCGAAAGCGTAGATCGCAGCCTTTTGGCAGAGGTTTGTCCCCACTCCGAAACCTGACGGACCGCCACCGGCTCTTGCCCGCCCGAGCTTCAACGATCTGCACCTCCCCCGTTGCGGTCGGATGTTGCGCCCATGCTGCCGGTTTTCTGTGAGGAGCTAGCTGAATAATTTCAGGAACTGGCCGAACTGCAAAACTGTTGCTCGCTGGCGCCAGAGCGTACTCAAGCTTCGGACCGATAGCCTCATCGAGTGCCTTTGAATAGCCAGATCCCAATCGCTTAGCCAAGTGATTTGGAAGCGCCGCACCAGAAGAAGCGCCGGCGATAGTCTCAAAGTCGTCGCGCGCTTGCTCCAACCACTCGTAAAAGCATTCCTCAAGCCTAGGCTCCAGTTCCCATTTGTCAGCGAAGTTTTCGAGTGGGTCGGTTGGATTTTGAACCCATGCAACGCCATCTCTATCC
>NZ_VCDK01000006.1 GCF_007995215.1 Shimia ponticola | reverse complement strand
GGATAGCTTGACGCAGCCAACCGCGCCCGGCTTGAAGGTTTTCTCCGCCCGGACGCAGCCTTGGCATACAGATCACACCGTATATTAACTTAATAAATTCAGTGTGATAGCTGGAATTTATGAGCAGTTGGGCGCCGACAAAATACCAAGCCAAAAACTGGCTTTCGGTGAGAAAATCTATGAAACAAAGCCGATTATTGTCGATATGGTGTGATCCGGACATGGGCTGGGTGCCGCCGCCGAGCGAAAAGCGTAGGCGCTGGTGCCAGTTCAGCAACGCCGCGATTCCGGTGTGCCTGACCTGAAAGTGCCGTTCGCTAGGCCATGGCAACAAATGACCTGCTTCCTCGCAACCTTTTGCGGTTGGCCCAGCTGGACTGGACCGTAACAGACGACGGCATCCTGTACCGCCGTCAGAGAACCTTCAAAGTCGCTAACCCCTATCGCGGTGGGACAGGTCCTTTGCTCCTGTTGATCGATGCAACCGGCCCCAAAGCCGAGGATGAAGGGAAGTAGAACGCCCGCAAGCATGGCAGGAGCAAAAATCGCCGATGGCGAAAGCGTCACCTCGGTCAGGATCAGGAAACACCGGAGGTTCGATCTATCGAGGTTGGCACCAGCAATGTTGGTGATGCGCTTGTACCGACCTGCTGGACCAGAAGCCGTCAGTCCAGGGGATTGCCACGATTGCAGCTACACGGGGCCTAAGCCACGCGCAGATATCACGATGGTATCGCCGCCGGAGCAGCGCAAAGACACAGATGCACTGCGTCAAACTTCTTGGCCAAGGCCTCTTGGTCCGAGACTTCGACTGACAGGTCGCGGAAATCCAAATTCGCATCGACGGGCTCAACCGCTACACTGCACTCGGCATTCGCGTCACAGATGCCACAGGATAGGTCCGTCCCGGAAAATGAGAACGCCACCTTTGGCTGAATTTGAGCAACAAAGCCTTTGATCTTCCCCAGCAGCAGCGTTTTTCCCAGACGTCTGACACCCATTCGTGGCTTTTGGGTTTTAGCCCTTGCCACGTTTGGATTGAGCGGCCGCGGCGGCGCGGCGGGCCTTGTTCTTTTTGCTATTGGGTTTGCCGACTGGTGGCTTTGGGCCTTTGCCCCGAACCGGCTGCGAGTCTGGTTTTGACGCCTTAGATGGCTTGCCAGCGCTCGCGCCCCGTTTGCTTGGAAACGCGTCACCGCCCTGCCCCTTGGCCGATTTCGAGGGCTTTGGCTTCGACGTCGCCGGTTTGCCGGGGCGCGCTGGCTTGGCGGCAGGTTTGGCATCTGACTTGGGGGCCGGTTTATCGAACCGTGCCTTTGACGGCTTTGGTTTTCCCGCAGGCTTGTCATGTGCCTTAGGCTTGCGGTTGCTCTCTTGCGCGTCCCGTTTCGTGCCATCGCGCGCGGCAGCAGGCGCTTTGCCTCGGTATTGGCCACTGGTTTGGCCCCGGTGCGGTTTTGAACCACGCGCCGATTTCGCTCCCCGTGGCTTGTTGCGCTCTGCCGGTGCCTCTGCAGGACTCAGCGCCCCCAGATCACCCAATTCCATCTCAGCGCCCAGCGCCTTTTCCAAGCCTGCGACTGCGCTTTCGCGGATTTCGATCAGGGTAAAGTCGTCCCGCATGCGAATGGCCCCGACATCATCACGGCCCAGCCCACCCAGTTTGGACAAAAGCGACAGCAAACGCCTTGGTTCTGCACCAGCCGCGCGGCCACCGGGCAAAGAATACCACCGGCTAGGGCCAAAGGCCGGGCGCGGAGCCTCCGGCGCATCGACATCGGAAAGCTCTTCTGGTGCCGCATGTTTCGCCCGGAAAAGTCGGAGATACCCAGCCGCAAGCTGTTCGGGCGAAAAGCGCGCAGTGAGTTCGGCAAGGTCTTCTTGATCAGCGTCGCTGGTTTGTTCGTTCCAATCCTCAGCGCTCAGCATCCGCGCGCGGTCCTGTGCGCGCACGTCCTCTGCGCTGGGAGCATTGGCCCATGTCGCACGCACCTTGGCCCACCCAAGCAGGCGATCCGCTTTGCGCCGCGACGCCGGAGGTACGATCAAGGCGCTGGTGCCTTTGCGGCCAGCCCGCCCCGTTCGACCGGACCGGTGCAAGAGCGTTTCCTGATTGCTCGGCAATTCGGCGTGGATCACAAGATCTAGGTTGGGCAAATCGATGCCGCGCGCAGCGACATCCGTTGCGACGCACACCCGGGCGCGACCGTCCCGCATGGATTGAAGCGCGTGGCCCCGCTCGCTTTGCGACAGTTCACCGGACAAGGCCACCACAGGGAACCCCCGATTGGAAAGCCGCGTCGTCAGCCGGTTCACCATGGCCCGGGTGTTGCAGAACACGATGGCATTGGGGGCTTCGTGATATCGCAATACGTTGATAATCGCATTTTCACCATCGCGGGCCGCCACGCGCAGGGCCTGATAATCAATGTCGGCGTGCTGGCGCGCGCCGCTTGTGGTTGCAATGCGCAACGCGTCGCGCTGAAAATTCTCGGCCAATCGCCCAATGATCGGAGGCACCGTCGCCGAGAAGAGAAGCGTCTGGCGATCTTCTGGCGCAGCTTCGAGAATGAACTCCAGATCCTCGCGAAAGCCGAGGTCGAGCATCTCATCCGCCTCGTCGAGAACCACGGCTTTGAGCGCGCTGAGATCGATGGTTTCGCGCATGATGTGGTCCCGGAGGCGTCCTGGCGTCGCGACCACGACATGTGCGCCACGGGCAAGCGCCCGGCGTTCATCGCGCATATCCATGCCGCCGACCGTCGAAGCCATGGCAACACCGGCTTTTTCATACAGCCATCCCAGCTCGCGCTTTACCTGCAACGCCAACTCGCGCGTCGGCGCGATGATCAAGGCAAGCGGCGCTGCCGCTTCAGGAAAGTGATCGGACTGTTGCAGCAGCGTCGGTGCTATCGCCAACCCAAAGCCTAGCGTCTTGCCGGACCCGGTTTGCGCCGACACCAACATGTCTCGACCCAGAGTCTCTGGGGCCGTCACAGCCTCTTGCACAGGCGTCAACGCAGTATATCCGCGCGCGGAAAGCGCTTCTGCCAGGGTCGATTTCATGGGGTATCCTTCGGGTCGGCGCAGCCAGCTTGACGCGCCATGTCAACAAGTCTGCCCGCCTACAGTGCGCGCTGTCGTATGTACAGCGCGCGTTCAGTCACACGTAGTTTTCTTTCTGGGATGAGTACATCTGCGCATAAAGACCGTTGAGAGCCATCAACTCTGCATGGGTCCCTTGTTCGACGATCCGCCCAGCATCCATCAAATATATCTTGTCGGCATGCGTGATCGAAGACAGGCGGTGCGCGATGATCACAACCGTCTTGTCCGAGGACAACGTGTTCAAGGATGATTGAATGCGTTCCTCGGTTTTCTGGTCCAGTGCCGAGGTCGCTTCGTCCAACAAAAGGATTGGCGCAGTGCGCAGGAAGGCGCGGGCAATCGCGATCCGCTGTTTCTGGCCGCCAGACAGCTGATTGCCCTTGGGTCCCAATTCGGCATCGCCACGCTGACGGATCAGATCGGCGATCGTCGCGGCCTCGGCCGCAGCCCAGACTTCATCATCCGTAGCTTCGGGGCGCACATATTTGATGTTTTCCCAGATCGTGTTGTTAAAAATCACGATGTCCTGCGCGACCATCGAAAACGCGCGCCGCAGCGTTTCGAGCTTGATATCACGGATGTCGGTGCCACCGATGGATACGCGCCCGCCCTGAACTTCATAAAGCCGTGCGAGCAGGCTGAGGACGGTGGTTTTGCCCGACCCTGTGCCTCCGACGATCGCTGTCGTCTTGCCGCCCTCAAGCGTCATATTCAGCCCATTGAACAACGGCTGACCCTCGGAATACCCAAAGCTCACATTCTCAAGAACGATGTCGCCGGAGTGGTCGATGTCGGCACGGGCATCGGGTTTGTCAGCAATCAGCGGCTGCTCGCGGAACACATCCCGCACCTGATCGAGAACCACCATCTGGCCCTGCAATTGGGCGACGAATTTGGCAAAGTGGCGGGCCGGATCAAAGATCAGGACCATGCCCAGAAGGAACGTAATGATCGATGCACCGTCAAATCCGGCTGTCCCCGACAGCGCAAGGTAACCGCCACCACCAATGACAAGCGTGTAGACGACCGCAGAGGTCATATCGAGTGACGGCAAAACCAGCGCATGGATCGAATTCAGGCGGATGGCCAGCTTGCGCAGCTTGCGCGCCGTGCCCCCGATGCGCTCGGCCTCCATCGGTTCCTGGTTCGAGATCTTGACCGTGCGCATCCCGCCAAGCATCTCTTCGATGCCGTTCATGAATTCCGCATTCGCGGCTTCGGTCTGGCGTTGCGCCTTTTTCACACGCGCTGAAATCGCGTTGACCAATAGGACAATCGCGGGGACGACAATGATGGCCGCCGCAAACAGTATCGCGCTTTTGTAGATCAGGTAGATAGCGACCACGACAATCGTCACGATATCACGCAGGGCATTCACCGTGCTCTGGCCGACCAGTGACGATAGGGTTCCGGTCTGTCGCACAAGCCGGTTCATCACCTGTCCCGACCGTGTGCGCTCGAAATACGCCAGATCGAGCGTCATCATGTGATTGATCATATCGATCCGCAGTTCCTTGACCGCGCCGGAGGCAAGGATCGCAGATAGGCGTGCGGTGAGATAGCTCACGATCGCACGGATCAGAAACAGCCCAAAAACGATGGCACAGACGCGAAACAGCGCTTGAACGTCACCGCTATCAAAGATGACCCGCAGCCCGTTCTCGGTCAGCGCCAGAAACTGTTGGTAAACAAGCGCCTGAATGCCGACGAAAACGAAAACGACAATCAGCCAAGGGCTGCGCTTCTTGAAATAGTTCGTCCAGAACCAGCCAAGATTGTCCTTGTCGCGCGGCGTGAACAGGGGGCCGTTCTTTGACGTCCGAAACAGTCCCATGCCAGATCAGGCCCCTTTGTCGTCAGCCAAGACTTGCAGGCGCGTGCCGGTTACTTGGCTCGACCGCCACGGCGTCATGTAAGCGGTTGATGGCAATGACACAACAGGCCCGACCGGAACGTCACAAATGAAAAGGGGCAGCGTGCCGCGCGGACACACTGCCCCAAGACGTGCGCACGATGGTCGTGGGCTAGGCCGCCCACTCCCACGGGCGCGTAAAGCTGCCCAGCACCTTGGTGACGTCGTCGTCCGTCGCGTTTCCGGTGTTGGCGAGTTGAGCAACCAAACCGCGCTTTTTGTCTTCGGTGACGCTGGCCACATGGGCCGACACGCCTGCATCCGCCAGCGCCTTGTCATAAATTCGCGTGATCGCGAGGCGACGGAGGTCTGGTTTGAACACCTTGCCCACTGCGGTCTTGGGCAATTCATCCAACACTTCGACGTATTTGGGTTGCGCGGCGCGTTCGTGAACGTGCTTTTCGCAGAACGCCATCAGCTCGTCCGTAGTGACTGAGGCCCCTTCGACCAATTCAACATAGGCGCAGGGAATTTCGCCGGCGTGGGCATCAGGCTGGCCAATCGCTCCGACAAAGGCAACGGCGTCGTGTCCGGCCAGCGCCTCTTCGATCTCGGCTGGGTCGATGTTGTGACCGCCCCGAATGATCAGGTCTTTGGCGCGTCCTGTGATCCACAGGTATCCATCCGCGTCCTTACGGCCCAGATCACCTGTCCGCAGGTATTCATCGAAATGGAACAGGTTCTTGTTCTTGTCCGCCTCGGTATAGGTATTGCCCGCAAAAACACCGGGGTTCGAGATGCAGATTTCACCGATCTCATCAACGCCCATCTCATGCGGTCCGTCTTTGGTATCCGAGAGGATTTTGACGTCACAATAGGGGAAAGGAATGCCAATTGACCCGATCTTCTTGTCACCATCAATCGGATTACAGCTGACCAGACAGGTCGCCTCGGTCAGACCATAACCTTCGATGATCTCAACACCCGTCGCCTTTTCAAAGCGTTTGTAAAGCTCGACAGGCAACGGTGCGGAACCCGAGAAAGCGGTGCGCAGCGAGGACACATCTGCATTAACGGGCCGCTGCATCAGCGCGGAAAGAGCCGTTGGTACGGTGATCATGAAGGTCACATTCCACCGTTCGATCAGCTTCCAGAAGTTGTCAAAAACCCCGTCGCCGCGATAGCCCTGCGGTGTCGGGAAAACGACATGGGCGCCGGACGCGATCATCGACATCAGGATCGGGTGACAGGCGAATACGTGGAAAAGCGGCAATGGACACAGGATCGTGTCGCCTTCCGAGAAGAGCAGCTCGTTGCCGACCCAACCGTTGTAGATCATGCCACCATAGGTGTGCTGCGCGACCTTGGGCATGCCGGTTGTACCACCGGTATGGAAATAGGCCCCGACACGGTCTTCACGCGGTTCTTGCCAATCGGGCTGCGTGTTCTGACGCGCCACAGACTGTGTGAAAGGATGCACCTTGGCTTTGTGGCTGACCGGATTCTTGGGCCGGATCAGGTTTGCGATCCAGCTTTTTGGCGGGCTCAGATACCGCAGCAGGTCCACTTCGACGACATGCTCAACATTCGGGGCCATCGCTACAGCAGCCGCCGCTTTTTGGGCGACATCCGTCTTCGGGAAGGTCTTGAGCGTCACAAGGACCTTGGCGTTCGTTTCACGCAGGATCGCCGCGATCTGCTCAGCGTCGAGCAACGGGTTCACAGGGTTGGCGATACCGGCAATCGCGCCCCCCACAAGCGTGACCGCGGCCTCGGTGCAAATCGGAAGCATATAGGCAACCGCATCATTCGGACCGACCCCCAACGAACGGAAGAAGTTGGCCGCCTGCACCGACTGATTGCGGAATTCCTGCCATGTCAAAGTCTCGGCCTTGTCCTTGGGGCCAGACGTAATCTGGAAACTGACACCGGGCCGGTTTCCATGCCGATCTGCCACGCTGTCGATGAACTCCAGCATGGTGACGGGAATGTCCCGCTCGGCCCAGGTTGCTTGACTTTGAATCGCGTCGCGATCCGCCACATTTCTGAATGGCGATGGCATTTGCTTCCTCCCCTGAAACTGACTTGCCGCCAGATTGGGAAGGACTGTGAGACGTCTTTTTCGCTAGTGCAAGATTAACGCGGCGTTTCGAGGTTATTCCGCTGCGATATCTTCGGTGAATTGCAACCGCGCGAGGCGCGCATAGAGGCCGCCCTGTTCGACCAGTTGCGCATGTGTGCCTTGGGCCACCACACGCCCTCCGTCCATGACGATGATGCGGTCCGCGGACTTAACCGTCGCCAGCCTGTGCGCGACGACGATGGTCGTGCGATCCTGCGCCAACGTCTCGAATGCCTGTTGTACGGCATATTCGCTTTCGGCATCGAGGGCGCTTGTTGCTTCGTCCAGCAGCAGGACAGGTGCATCGCGCAAGATGGCGCGCGCAATGGCAATGCGCTGTTTCTGCCCACCAGACAGCATCACCCCACGCTCGCCGACATAGGTGTCATAGCCCTCTGGCAGGTCCATGATGAAATCATGAGCCGCCGCCGCCTTCGCCGCGGCTTCGACATCTGCCTGTGTGGCGTCAGGGCGTCCAAAGCGAATGTTATCAAATGCAGAGGCCGCAAAGATCACCGGATCCTGCGGGACCAACGCAATCAAGCGCCGGAATTCCTGACGGCTCAGTTCGGTCAAGGCCGAATCCCCAAAACGCACCGCGCCAGAGACCGGATCGTAAAACCTAAGCAGCAACTGGATCACGGTGGATTTCCCGGCTCCTGACGGCCCGACAAGGGCCACCGTCTCGCCGGGTGACACCGTGAAAGACACCTCATCCAGCGCGGGGGTGTCCGGACGGCTTGGAAAGGTAAAGCTGACATTGTCGAACTTGATCGGCCCGGCAACAGCCTTGGCCGGGGTCACGGGATCCTCAATAAGGTCGTTGGCAGACATCAATTCGATCAAGCGCTCTGTCGCGCCAGCCGCCCGTTGCAGTTCGGTCCAGAGTTCAGACAAGGCCGCCACAGAAGAGGCCACGATACCCGCATAGATCAGGAACTGCACAAGCTCGCCCGCCGTCATCAGGCCGTTGCGCACGTCCGTCGCGCCAATCCACAGCACGCCAAGAATACCGTTAAAGACCACGAAGATAATGATCGCCGTGATCATCGCACGCACCGTGATGCGGCGCCGGGCAGACAGGAACGATGCCTCTGTCACTTCTGAGAATTGGTTGCGGCTCAGCGCTTCGTGGGTGAAGGCCTGAACGGTCTGCAACGAAAGAAGGCTCTCGGATGCCTTGCCGGACGACGCAGCAATCAAATCCTGGTTTTCTTTCGAGAGGCTCCGCAGACGGCGGCCCAAGATAAAGATCGGCAGCATCACCACCGGTACCAGCAACAGCACCATGCCTGTCAGCTTTGGCGATGTGATCAGCATCAGAACCAATCCGCCGGACAGCAATAGGATATTCCGGAGGAACCAGCTCATGGATGAGCCGACAACCGTCAGCAAAAGGGTGGTGTCCGTCGTGATCCGGCTCAGAACCTCACCGGTCATCAGCCGCTCAAAATAGCTGGGGCTCATGCCGATCATGTTGTCGAACACGGCCTTCCGGATATCCGCGACCACGCGTTCGCCCAGTCGAGTCACGACCCAATAGCGCAGCGCCGTGCCCAGCGCGAAAACCAAAGCAAAGCCAAACGCCGCCAGGAAATAGCTGTTGAGCTGTGTGATGTCCTGGTTGAATCCGTCAATCACCCGCCGTGCAGCGATGGGCAGCAAGAGCGACACGGTCGCCGTTACCAACAAAGCAACGATGGCAAGCGCAACAGCGGGCTTGTAGGGGGCAAAAAAGGGGATCAGGGCACGCAGAACGCCAACCTTTTTCGACTTGGCCCGATCGCCTGGCTTTTCGATGATGTTCTGCCCAGCTTGGCCAGTATCAGCCATTACAGGCCCCCGTTTTGCAGTTTGTCAGGACTTAGCCGGAGTCAGCGCGTGCAACAAGGCTCTGGGACATGCCCATTGTCGCAGGGTGAAACAGGTTTGGAGAAGCTGGAGCGGGCAGCGGGAATCGAACCCGCACCAAGAGCTTGGAAGGCTCGTGTGATACCATTTCACCATGCCCGCTCGGTACCGGATGGGATATGGGGCAGGACGATTATCGTCAAGCCTCAAACGCCGCCAGTGACCCGGCAAGAAGCCATGACACAGTTTCGCCTCATTTCAGCGGTATGGTTAAGAATAATTTTCCTCCCCAACTGGCCGACCGCCCGCATTTGCAGGCGGTCGTTTTTTGTGATGGCACGTACTATGCGTTGTGTTTGGGCCTGCGTGCTTCAAGGTAGAGAACCCGCGCGGCCAAAGCCAATAGGCCAATGCTAGCTGTCGCAAAAACAAAGATCATCCAAGGTAGGATGCGTGTTCCGTGGCGACGTGCGTATGGCAACAGCAGTGTCCACGACATGGCCACCGCCAAGAGCAAGTCAAACCACACCTGATTACCCCACAAGTTCTGCGAATGGTTGGTGTAGACGGCGATCAAACCCTCTTGCCAGAGCGTTGCAATGGAAAAGGCGCCGAACAGGGCCGACAGCCCCGCCGGGATAATCCATGCCGCTAGAGGCGGCTGCCATTGACCATCCGGTCCTGCGGTCACCCAAACACCATATGCCAGAACAGCAAAGAGCGCGATCATGGGCGCTATTTCGACAAAGGTAAATGACGTCATCTTGGGCACTTTCTCTAGCGTTGCGATTCTGTAGCGAGTGCTACACTTTACCCCGATTGTAGCAGTCGCTACAAGAAGGTCATGGCAAAACGCATGACGAAAGAGCTTTTGTTGGCTGCGATGGCGCCACATGTTCTGGCAAATGGGCTGGCAACGGCATCATTGCGGCCACTTGCCAAGGCGGCGGGAACAAGCGACCGCATGCTGATCTATCACTTCGGGTCAAAGGAAGAGCTTGTCGCGGCGTTGCTTGACTATCTCGCTCAGGGCTTTTCCGACGGTCTGGACGCGTCGCGGCCAACTGAACCGGCAAGAAGTAGAGCCGAATGCCTCGCCCAGATTGTGCCGCTAATCCGGCGTCCGGAACTCGCCGGACATCTGCGCATCTGGTTCGAGGCAGTGTCCCATGCCAAGGCGGGCGAGCCAAACTATGCCAAGGCTGTCCATGAGATTCAGGGCTATTTCCTAAATTGGGTGCGTTTGCGCTTGCCCGTTGACGATCCCGACCCTGAAGCGGCAACAGCGCTGATCCTCACAATCTTGGATGGGATCGAGATGCTAGATGCAACGGGGCATTCGGCGACCGCGGATCAGGCCGTTGCCCTCTTTGCTCAAATCTCGGACGGATCGAGCGGTTCGATCAGTTGAGCGCCCGCCGCGCGGTTTGAATTTACCGCAGGATCGACACGAAAATAGTCGAGCACATCATCGGCAGCAGGCCGCATGAGGGTTGCAGCCCCCTTGCCCTCTTCACCCAGCCATTTGCCCCAATCGTCCGGTTCCAACACCACCGGCATCCGGTGATGTATCTTTGACATCGGATCATTGGCTGCACAGGTCACAATGGCGGTTGTGGTGAATTCGTCGCCGCTGTCGTCCCTGGCGCGCCAGTCCTGCCATACCCCGGCAAACACCATCGGCGCACCGTCCGCGCGATAGATATACCAAGGCAGACGCTGCCCCTCTGGCGTTTTGGTCCATTCATAAAACCCCGTGCAGGTTATCAGGCAGCGCCGCTCGCGGCACGCGGCCTTGAAAGCAGGCTTTTCGGCAATCGTCTCGGACCGGGCATTGATCAACAGCGGACCGCCATTGGGCGTCTTGTACCAATGCGGCAGGAACCCCCAGCGCATCGGACGCAAACGCCGCGTCCCCTCATCGCTTGTTACGACACTGATTTGGTTGGTCGGGCAAACGTTGTAATTGGGCACATCCGGAAGGTCATTGGCCGCAAGCGCATCAAAGAGCGCCGCCATGGCATCATCCGGAAGAGTGACCGCAAACCGCCCACACATGGCTAGGCCCGGAATATCCGCGAATAGGTCAGCACGCCCATCTTGGTCAGCGGATCATGCAGCTTGTCCCACACGCGTTGGAACGCAATCGGGTCCAACTTGGCGCTTGTCGCGATTTCGGACAAGGAACGTCGCCCATCGACGCGACCGATGATTGCGGCTGCCGATTGCGGAACCTTGAGATTAAAGCCGACGCCCTGCGCGTTGAACTTTAGCGTTGCGCCCTTGCTGATTGCCTTGGCCATGTCCTTGGCGTTGCCGCTTATGTGAGGCACCTCAGACAGGGTCAGCGGCCCAGCAGGTGCTCTCTCCTGCCCTTTGAGCGTGGCGTAACCCACATGTTTGCGGATCACACCGCGCAGCTTTTCCGCCACGGCCATGGCCATCACTTGGTCCATGTCTTCCGGAACCGGCGTGATCATCGAAAGGTCATACAGACCCGGTGTGATCATCGACGGGTGCGCGAACCCGGCTTCCTCAAGCGCATGTACCCACGCGTCGATAGTGAACGGCATATCCTGTTGATGCAGCAGCAGATCGTAAAGACCCGCATCGCTTTGCATGTGATCTCCGACCAAACCATTGCGGCGGAACGGGTGATGTTCTGGCAGCGTCGGCAAAACAGCCTTGGCCAGCTTGAGGCGTTCTTCCGGGCTGGCATCCGGTGCAAGGGACGAAAACGCCTCTTGCAGAGGATAGACGCCGCTCCGTCCATAGGGGGCGTAAACCATAAAGCCCAATCCGCCACGCGGTGCGAGCGCCGCTGCCAAGGCCGACAGTCCTACGCCCGGATCAGGCAAGTGATGCAGCACTCCGCAGCAGTCTATGTAGTCGAACGGTCCGTGCTCTGCGGCCTGTGTCAGATCACCGGTAACAAAGCGCACGCCCGACAGCCCCCGCGCCGCAATCCGGGCCTCTGCAATTTCGCGTGCCGAGGTCGACAGGTCGAGATACGTGATCTCGTATGGACGTTTCGCCGAGGTCAGAATTTGCGCCATCTGAACCAGCGCGTCCCCGGTCCCACCGCCCGCGACCAGCGCACGAAACGGCTGTGACCAATCGCGTGATCCCGAAAACAGGTGGTGGTCAATCTCGACCGGGTGAGACGGCGATCCAATGACCAGCCGCTTTGCCTCGTCCTTTGGGTCCCGCGCCGGATAGGGATAGGCATTATATTGAGAGGTGACAGTGTCGGTCATGCCGCGTCCTTTGATGGTTGGCGCAGGTGTGAAGCCGTCCGCGCTCCGGGTCAACCCGCAGGGTCGCCATGAAAAAGGGCGCAGCCAACGCCGCGCCCCTCACTCTTACTGACAGGACTTGCCCTTATTGGGCGATACGCCCATCCAGCGCCGCCGCTGCAGTTCCGTTCTCCATGATGAATTCAGCCACGACGTCGGCCAGATCTGGGCCGAAGTCATAGGCGTTCATGCCGCCGGTCTCGAAGACACCGTAGCCGTCACCGCCACCGCGCATGTAATTGTTCGACACAACGCCATAGGTCGCTTCAGGATCAATCGGCTCGCCACCGACCATGACCTCGGTGATGCGGCCTTCCATTGGGGCGACCGTCGGGTCCCACTTGAACGTCAGACCTGCGACTTGCGGGAAGCGGCCCTTGACCTCTTCGACTTGGCTGACACCGTTTTCAAGCGCCGCGATCACGTCCGAGCCCTTCAACTCAAAGGTCGCCAAGGTGTTCTGGAACGGCAGCACCGTCAGAACTTCACCCATGGTCACCTCACCCGCATCAATCGACGCGCGCAGACCACCGCCGTTCTGGATCGCGATTTGAACGCCCTGATCCTTCACACGCTCCAGCATCGCGGTCGCCACAAGGTTCCCCATCGGGCATTCCTGTGTCCGGCACACGGCACGATCACCGTCGATGGCCATATCGGTCGAGCCAACGACGCGCGCCTTCAGTTCTTCGATTGGGCCAGCCAACTCGCCGACGCGCGCAATGATGTCAGCATCGGGTTCAACGCTCGCATCAAGAACCATGGTGTCGCCGGTTGCCGAGGTGACGTTGCCATCAGCATCAAATTCGAGCGTCAGGTGACCGACATATTTGGAATAGGCATAGGCCTGCGCAACAGGTGTGTCGCCAACCATCACCGGATAAGGCGGCGTATCTTCGACCGTGTTCGACAACAGCGTGTGCGAGTGACCGCCGATCACAGCATCAAGACCGGGCACCGCCTCCGCGATTTCCATGTCTTTCGCCAGACCCACGTGGTTCAGCGCGATGATCTTGGTCACACCTTCGGCTTCCAGCGTCGCCACATCAGCGGCAAGGCTGTCGATTTCATCCTGAAAGATGACCGATGGTCCAGGAGACGAAGTTTCAACTGTATCGGTCGCAAGCGCCGAGACGAGACCAATCTTTTCGCCGCCGACTTCCAGCACGACGTGGTTCATCACCTTGCCGTTCAGGACGTTCGATTGCGACACGTCAATGTTGCCCGAGATCACAGGGAAGGACACGGCATCAATGAATTCAGCAAGCTTCTCTGGCCCGTCGTCGAATTCGTGGTTGCCCACGGCCATGGCGTCAAACCCGATCTTGCCCATCATCTCGGCTTCGACGGCACCCTTGTAGGTCGTGTACATCAGCGACCCCTGGAATTGGTCACCGGCGTCGACAAAGATCACGTTCTCACCAGCGAGCTTTTCGCGGATTTGGTCGAACATGGTTTTGACGCGCGCGACACCACCAAAGCATTTGCCTTCGGCTTCGCTTTCGGCGTTGCAGTTGCTGTCGAACCGGTTGATCGACTCGATCCGGCTGTGCAGATCGTTGATGTGGATGACATGCAGTGTGTAATCCGCCGATGCGACCGAAGCGGTCAAAGCAAGAGCAGCAGTAGTAGATAAAAGACGCATAGATCGACTCCCCATAAAGACAGATGCAGTCTGGCAGATGCGTGAGAATTGTAAAACTTCTTTGACGTTGGACGCTTGACCGCTTTGGCCGTTCTGGGGCAAGTCACGCGCCATGCTGATCTACAAAATATTCCGCGCCGATGAATGGAAGACCTTGCAAGACCAAGGAGTTACCGATGGTGCCCCGATAGATCTGCAAGACGGATACATCCATTTTTCCACCGCAGAGCAGGCACGGGAGACAGCCGCAAAACACTTCGCAGGCGAGGATGCGCTTATTCTTGCGGCAGTTGACGCGGCGGCACTTGGTGCTGATCTGAAGTGGGAGGCATCGCGCGGGGGTGCGCTGTTCCCGCATCTTTACAAATCACTGCACATCACCGACGTCGTTTGGCACCAATCACTGAGATTGAACGGGGACACGCATGTGTTCCCCATGGAGATGGTCTGACGTGCTAAATCGGCTTGGGCTCATGGCCCTGCATCAACTCGACCCTGAACGCGCCCATGGCCTTGCGATCAAGGCGCTAAAGTCGGGGCTCCTGCCCGCAGGTCGCGCAACACCTTCGCGCCGCCTCCGGACCAGCGTTGGTGGCCTCAACCTTTCCTCGCCGGTTGGGATTGCTGCGGGCTTCGACAAGAACGCCGAAGTGGCCCAGCCCCTGGCCCGTGCAGGCTTTGGCTGGATTGAAGTTGGGGCCGCAACCCCACGCCCTCAGCCGGGCAACCCAAAGCCCCGCCTTTTCCGTCTGAGCGAAGACCGGGCTGCAATTAATCGGTTCGGGTTCAACAATGATGGCATGGACGTCATCGCCGAACGCATGGCCGCCTATCAAGGCGACGCGCCCTTGGGTCTCAACCTCGGTGCGAACAAAGACAGTGAAGACCGCGCAAAGGATTACGCAACGGTTCTAAAGCACTGTGGCAAACACCTAGACTTCGCGACTGTGAATATCAGCTCACCCAACACCGAAAAGCTTCGCGATCTACAAGGTGCAGAAGCCTTGGCCGCCTTGCTGGACGGTGTGATGTCGGCGCGCGCCGGACTGCCACGCTCGATCCCGATATTCCTCAAGATCGCGCCTGATCTGACCGATGGGGAGTTGGAAGAAATCGCCGTCGTGGCTGCCGACGCGGGCGTCGATGCCATCATCGCTACCAACACGACCATCGACCGAGCAGGGCTGCGATCGCACCATTCGGCACAAAAAGGTGGCCTTTCTGGTGCGCCTTTATTTGACCCATCGACGCGCGTCCTTGCACGCCTGTCGTCGATCACGCCGATCCCGCTCATTGGTGTGGGTGGCATTGGCAGCGCAGAGCAAGCCTACGCAAAAATTCGCGCCGGGGCCTCAGCAATCCAGCTTTATACCGCCTTGATCTATCGCGGTTTGGGACTCGTGGACGAAATCACCAAAGGTCTTGATAAACTGCTGAAAGACGATGGCTACACGTCGATTGCCGAGGCGGTGGGAACAGATCGGGTGCGCTGGCTGACCTAGCGCGCCTCCGCCTCGATCCCCGGATATTTCCACGCCAGCGTGACGCCGCGCGCCACAAAGAACACCAATAATGCGGCCCATAGGCCGTGGTTTGCAAATTGCGGTTCAAGCAGCAGAACTGCGGCGACGTAGATCGCGAAACTGATGATCATCATGTTGCGCATATCTCGGCCCCGCGTTGCGCCGATAAAGACCCCGTCCAGCATCCACGCGGCGACCCCCACCAGCGGCGCTGCCGCCATCCAAGGCAGATAAATCCGCGTTTCCGCACGCACGGGTTCCGAGGTCGTCATGATGTCAATTAAGACAGGGCCTGCGGTGAGAAAAATCACGGATAGCCCGATGCAGAGAATGACGCCCCAGAACGAGGTCATGAGAACCGCACGGCGCAGCCCGGCCTGATCGCGCGCTCCCAACCGCTGCGCGACCAATGCTTCCGCGGCAAAGGCAAACCCATCCAGACCGTAGGCCGTGATGTGCATGAACTGGGTCAGGATTTCGTTGGCCGCGAGCGTCACATCTCCGTATCGCGCGCCCAAGAAGGTGAATGATGTGAACCCCGCCATCAACAGAACCGAGCGGATCAAGATATCTCCGCCCAGCGCAAAGAACCGGATCATGCGTGCAGGATCCAGAACCTTGGACGCCATGCGCCAAGCCGTGCGGCCAAAGACTGCGCGACAAAACCAGAGCCCGACAAGCGCGCCCGACCACTCGGCGATAAAGGTTGCGATGGCCACACCTTCGACACCCCACCCCAGACCCAAGACGAACCAAAGGTCGAGCAGCATGTTGAGACCGTTCATCCAGACCTGAACGATCAGCACCGCCGCCGTCCGCTCCTGTGCGATCAACCAACCGGTGATACCGTAGACGGCAATAGCTGCCGGGGCCGAATAGATGCGGATTTGCGTATAGGCGTAGGCCAGCGTTTCCACCTCCTCCGAGGCTGGCGCGATCTGAAAGGCGGCCCAGAGAACCGGCACCTGAAAGACAACGAAGGCACAGCCCGCAAGCGCACCGATCATCAAGGCCCGCGCAAGCAAAGCGTCGACTTCGTCCTGATCCCCCTGCCCCAGCGCCTGCCCGGTCAAGCCGACCGTACCCATCCGCAAAAAGCCGAACAGCCAATACAAAGACGACAGGATGATCGCGCCAATCCCAACAGCCCCAATCGGGGCCGCCTCCCCCAACTGACCTACGACGCCGGTGTCCACCGCGCCCAGAATCGGTACCGTCGCGTTGCTCAGGACAATCGGACCGGCAATCGTCAGAATTCGGCGGTGCGTGATCGGGTCAGGGCGCGCAGCGGCGTCAGACACCTGAGGCCTCGGGTTTCCTCGGCATCACGAAATGCCCCAAACCCTGCGCAAAAGGACGCGCCCGGTTGTCCTGCCACGCTTCGACCTGCACGCTCGCGTAGCGGCGTCCCGAACGCGTAATCCGTGCGCGGGCATACGCATCACGCGGCAGACCCGATCGCAGGTAATCAATCGTGAAATCAATCGTCTTTGGCAGACGCGGCAAAGACGTTGCATCAATCGCGCCGCTCTCGACATCGTCCCAGATCGTCGCCCACGTCAGCGAAACTGTGGCCGCGATCTCCAGAAAAGCGGCGGTGACGCCGCCATGGATGGCGGGCAGAAGGGGATTCCCGATCAGGTCATCGGAGTAATTCAAGACCGCCGTGAGCTCATCCCCCCGCCGCTCGAACGTCACGCCAAGAAATTGCGCATAGGGAATGGACCCGGTCAGTGCCGCCAACACGCCATCGCGTCGGGTCTTGACCACTTGCACAGGTTCAGGCCGTTGACGCGCCATCAGACCTTGCCCTCTACCGTGAATGCCCCCGTTGCGGTTGCAACCGGGTTATCCGTGTCATCATCTGTCGCCGTTGCGCGCACGAAGGCCACCGAACGGGTGACATGATAGGCCTCGGCCCGCGCGCGAATGGTTTGGCCAGGCGTTGCGGAGCGCATGTAATCGATCCGCAAATCAATCGTGGCCGTGCCACCGCCGTTCTTCGGGTGGCTCATGACCGCAGCACCGCCACAAGTATCCATCAAAGCCGACACGGCGCCGCCCGCGATAACGCCTGTTTGGGGATCCCCAATAAAGCGGCTATCGTACGGCATTTCTATTTCTGCGATCCCGGCCTCGACTTGAACCACACGCAGACCCAAAGCGCGCGCATGCGGCAAGGCGGAAATGAACTGATCGGCAAAACTATCGGGATCTTTGGCCATGATGATCTCCTACACCGGCCCTTTGGACCTGCCTAGATGCGTTAGTGCAACTTCCCAACTTCCCCAACGGCATTGAATTGCCTGGGAAACATGCAAACGGCCTAAAAACTTCGGAGTATTCAGTTGCGGAATGGAGCGCTGTCGCCTTACGTTACGCGCACGGGAGGACACATGGCTGAGACACGACTAAGCTTTAAGGAGATGTGCGCAAAGTTCGACGTGACGCCGCGCACGCTTCGGTATTACGAATACATCGAGCTTTTGTCGCCCGAACGCGAAGGCCGTTCGCGGTTTTATGGCCCCCGGGAAATCGCGCGCATGACATTGATCATGCGCGGCCGCCGCTGGGGCTTTTCTCTCGAAGCCCTGCGCCAGTGGCTTTTGATCTACGACAACGAAGGCACAGAGGCCCAGATGCAGGCCTTTATCGAGTTGGCCGATGACCAGCTGGTTAAACTGCGCGCGCAGCAGGCCGAACTCGCCGAGCACATCGAAGAAGTCACCACGCTACGCGACCGCTTGAAAACCGACCTAGGCTAAGCGCGAAACGCACCGGAAATCTCAGCCCTTTCACGCTGACGTCGCGGAATTTCTAGCGACGGGGAATGGCAGCCATCTGTTCCCCGTAAGGAATTCCATACTGCAAAACCCTTATTCTAAACGCTTTGGATTACCAAAAATTACCGTTGCCTCTGCGTAAGCTTTAGCATGATTTCGTGCCCCCCTTTCTGACGCGGCGTTACATTTACGTGCGCGTCAACTTTGCTTGTAAGATGAGTGTTGAATCGACAACTCGGTGTCCGTTGATGCGAGACAGACGCCGAGAGGAATGGAAATGACTGAAACCACGCTGACCATACGCCAGATGTGCGACGCCTTTGATGTGACGCCCCGGACGCTTCGGTTCTACGAAGCGAAGGAACTGCTGTTCCCGATCCGCCAAGGCACACGCCGCCTGTTCACAAAACGCGATCAGGCACGGCTCAAGCTCATCCTGCGCGGCAAGCGCTTTGGCTTCAGCCTCGAAGAAATCCGTCAGCTCTTGGACTTGTACCATATCGGTGACAGCCAGGCGACGCAGCTGCGCAAAACACATGAGGTCGCGACCATGCACCTCGGCGAAATGATCAGCCAGCGCGATGATCTGAACAAGGCCATTGACGATTTGAAAGACCAACTCAGCTGGGTCGAAAAGATCTTGGCTGACATGGAACAACCGCAGGCCGCCCAATAGGGCGATCTGCCAAGCCAAACACAATCTCGTCTGTCTAGGGAGACAACAACATGCCGACCTACACCGCCCCAACAAAAGACCAACAGTTTATCCTGCATGATGTCCTGAACATCTCGGCCATGGATGTGCCGGGTTATGGGGACTTGGACCGTGACTTCACCAACGCGGTTCTGGAAGAGGCTGGCAAGCTGGCCAGCGAGGTGCTCGCGCCGCTGAACCCAGTGGGTGACAAGCAGGGCTGCAAGCTGGAAAACGGTGTCGTCCGCGTCCCCGAAGGCTTCAAGGCTGCCTATGACCAGATGGCCGAAGGTGGCTGGATGGCCATGGACATGCCAGAGGAATACGGCGGTCAGGGCCTTCCCTACATCATGCACACCGCTGCGATGGAACCAATGGTATCGGCCAACATGGCCTTCAACATGTACCCGGGCCTGACCCACGGAAACATGGCCGCGATCCTGGCCCACGGCACGGACGAGCAGAAAGAAACCTACCTGCCAAAGATGTGCTCGGGCGAATGGTCCGGCACCATGAACCTGACCGAGCCGCATTGTGGCACCGATCTGGGCCTGATGCGCACCAAAGCAGAGCCTCAGGACGACGGCACCTACAAGATCAGCGGCCAGAAAATCTGGATTTCCGCCGGCGAACACGAGATGGCCGAGAACATCATCCACCTCGTTCTGGCGAAAATCCCCGGCGGTCCGGAGGGCGTAAAAGGCATCAGCCTGTTTATCGTGCCGAAGTTCCTGGTGAACGATGACGGCAGCCTTGGTGAACGCAACAGCCTGTCCTGCGGCGGCCTGGAAGAGAAGATGGGCATTCACGGCAACGCGACTTGCGTGATGAACTATGATGGTGCGACGGGCTACCTGATCGGTGAGATGCACAAAGGCATGCGCGCCATGTTCACCATGATGAATGAAGCGCGTCTCGGTGTGGGCCTGCAGGGCTATGCACAAGGTGCCGTTGCTTATGAAAACGCGCTTGGTTTCGCCCGCGACCGCCTGCAAGGCCGCGCCGTGACAGGGACCGAGCATGCTGACAAACCGGCCGATCCGATCATCGTCCATCCAGATGTGCGTCGGAACCTGCTGGACCAGAAGTCCTTCGTCGAAGGGGCCCGCGCGCTGGTCTATTGGTCGTCTTCGATGCTGGATCGCGGCCACCTGTCGAATGACAAAGACGC
This sequence comes from Shimia ponticola, assembly GCF_007995215.1. GTDB lineage: Bacteria > Pseudomonadota > Alphaproteobacteria > Rhodobacterales > Rhodobacteraceae > Shimia_B > Shimia_B ponticola. The sequence goes on along the minus strand of NZ_VCDK01000006.1, from coordinate 628,079 downwards.
CGAAGACATGATGTCCCTGATGACCCCTGTCATCAAAGGCTTCCTGACTGACAAAGGCTTTGAAACCTGCGTTCTGGCGCAACAGACGCTCGGCGGTTCCGGCTTCACGCAAGAATGGGGTCTGGAACAATTCGTGCGCGACGCCCGGATCACCATGATCTACGAAGGCACAAACGGCGTTCAGGCGCTCGACCTTGTCGGCCGCAAACTTGGCCTGAATGGTGGCAAGACGGTCATGGCTTTCTTTGACATGGTCAAAACCTTCATCAAGGAAAACGAAGGCAACGAGGCGCTCAAAGCCGACTTCCTCGACCCGCTCAAAGAGGCGTCAAAAGACCTGCAGGCCGCCGGCATGTACTTCATGCAGGAAGGCATGAAGAACCCCAACAATGCGTTGTCCGGCTCCTATGACTTCATGCACCTTTTCGGCCACGTCTCGCTGGGCTTGATGTGGGCCAAGATGGCCAAAGCCGCGCATGAGGCTTTGGACAACGGTGCAGAGGATAAAGAGTTCTATGAGACGAAGCTCGCCACAGGCCGGTACTACATGGCACGTCCGCTGAAAATGACGGGCACCCATTTGGCACGTATCCAATCTGGTGCAGACACGGTCATGACGCTCGACGCGGCGAATTTCTAACGTCAATCGGGGCACCCACTTCTCAGGGTGCCCCGCATACCTCAAACGCCGGATGCCTCCGGCGGGAGTTTTTATGGAAAGATGAAGGATGGAAGGTCCACTCTACCTTCCGGCGCTTAGTCACCGGGTGCAGCCACGCCGAAAAGCAGAGCTTCACCTTTCACGGCCATCGACTCTCCAGCCTGTACCGCGCAGGCAGTCTGGGCCGCGCTTGGTAAAAAAAGCCCTAACTTCATCTTTCCATAATAACTCTGCGGGGGTCTGGGGGTGCAAAACCCCCAGTACGGCATCAGTGACTGGGAGGGCACGATGACAGTCAAACTCCACTGCTTTGGAGAAAGCGGCAATTCCTACAAGGCTGCGCTGGCGCTTGAGCTGGCAGGCATTGAGTGGCAACCGGTCAAGGTCGATTTTTTTGGAGGCGCGGCCCGCACGGATGCGTTTCGAGAGTTGAACCCAATGGCCGAAGCGCCGGTTTTGGAAACCGGCGATCTGACGCTTAGCCAGTCCGGTGTGATCCAGCAGTGGGTGGTCGACACCACAGACAGACTGGGCGGCGCGCCCGAAGACAAATATGACGTGCTACGCTGGGTGCTGTGGGACAACCACAAACTGTCCTCTCAGGCTGGCATGACCCGCTTCCTGATGAATTTTCTTCCCGAAGACAAACGCCCCACGCAGGTCATCGGCTTCATGCAAGGTCGCCTGAAAGCAGCCTATGACACGCTGAACAGACACCTTGATGGCCGCGACTGGATTGTTGGTCGTGACGTCACCATCGCAGATATCTCATGCTGCTCTTACCTCTATTACCCAGAACCCTTCGGCTTTGATCGCGCCGACTGGCCCCACATCAATGCCTGGCTGGATCGCATCGCGGCTCTGCCAGGTTGGAAACATCCCTACGACCTGATGCCCGGTCACCCAAGCGACCGCGCATAAAGAAAGGACCCACATGACCGACGCATATATCTATGACGCCGTGCGATCCCCGCGCGGCAAAGGACGCAAAGACGGCAGCCTGCATGAGGTCACCTCGGCGCGCCTGTCGATCCAGATGCTAAACGCCATCAAGGACCGCAACGGACTTGAAGGGCATGCAGTTGAGGACGTGATCTGGGGCAACGTCACGCAGGTCATGGAGCAAGGCGGTTGCCTCGCGCGGACCGCCGTGCTGGGCTCTGATCTGGACGAAAGCATTCCGGGCCTGTCGATTAACCGCTTTTGCGCCTCGGGCATGGAAGCCGTGAACCTTGCCGCCAACCAAGTCCGCGCTGGAGCGGGCGAGGCCTATATTGCAGGCGGCGTGGAGATGATGAGCCGCGTCCCTATGGGCGCGGATGGTGCGGCCATTGCCGCCGACCCGTCGCTCGCGATGGAGCAGTATTTCGTGCCGCAGGGTATCGGCGCAGACCTGATCGCGACCGAATACGGCTTTACCCGCGATGACGCGGACGCACTGTCAGTCGAAAGCCAACGCCGCGCGGCTCAAGCGTGGGACGAAGGTCGCTTTGCCAAATCCATCGTTCCAATCGTCGATCAGAACGGTCTGCCAATCCTGGCCGAAGATGAATACATCCGCCGCGGCACGGACATGCAGTCGCTTGGCGCGCTCAAAGCGGCCTTCAAGGACCAAGGGGAAGTCATGCCCGGCTTCGACAAGGTTGCGCTGATGAAGTACCCGCATCTGGAAAAGATCAATCACATCCACCACGCCGGGAACTCGTCTGGCATCGTTGACGGATCAGCGGCTGTGCTTATCGGGTCGAAGGAGTTCGGCGAAAAGTGGGGGCTCACACCCCGCGCGCGGATCAAGCACACAGCCAAGATCGGCTCCGACCCAACCATCAACCTGACCGGCCCCGTACCGGTGACCGAAAAGGTCCTGCGCGAGCTTGGCATGGACATCAGCGACATCGACCTGTTCGAAGTCAACGAGGCCTTTGCCTCCGTCGTTCTGCGGTTCCAGCAGGCCTTCGACGTTGATCCCGCCAAGGTCAACGTGAACGGAGGCGCGATTGCCATGGGTCACCCTCTGGGTGCTACCGGTTCGATCATCATCGGCACCTTGCTGGATGAGATGGAACGCAGCGACAAGGAAACCGGCATGGCGACGCTTTGCATCGCGTCGGGCATGGGCGCAGCAACCGTTCTGGAGCGCGTCTAAGTCATGAGCACCCCGAGCGTTATCAAAGCAACTCTCAACCGCAGCGCACAGGCATTGCTGGATGGGGATTTTGCAATGTGGTCACGCTCGGTCATGCTCCCGTTCACCTTTGTGAGCCGCTCGGGGTCCAAACAGTATGAAGCTTGGGATGACTTGCGCTCGGATTTCGACACGTTTGTTGGTCTGCTCGCCGAACATGGCGTGACCGAAATCCGACGTAACGTCATTTCGATTGACCATGTCAGCCCAACACACCTGATCGCACGGTTTTCGACCGAACTCCTGAGCGGATCCGACGACATAATCGCGCCATACACGTCAACGGCAACTTTGCAATTTCGCAATGGCGCGTGGAAAGCCATGGCAATTATGGGGGCTGTTGGAGCTCAAAACTGGTCTGAGTTTGCACAAAACGAGAATGGGAAAATCATCCCTTTTCACGCGCGCGAACCAAAACACCAGCGTCTTGGCTAAACCAAATCCCAACTAGAAGAGGAGATTAGACAGAGGTGATCGACTAGCTGAGATGCTTGACTCAGTCAGCCTCAACCACGCATCTTACTTGGCGTTAGCTATGAGGTGTACGGTGCCAGCCTTTCGTGTTTACAACGACATTCTGAACAAGATGGATCATGCCATAAACCTGCGAGACGCAGACTTATGGTGTGAGATCGTAGAGTTCCCACACAAAGTCCACACTGAGAAGAAGGACTTTTACGTCACCACGCGGGAACAGCATATCGCGGTCATGGACGGCTTGCGGGAGACACTTGTTCAATTTGGCGCTGAGCGAATCCAACGCGTCGTCGAATGCGCAGAGTTTCTGACCGAGAACAAAATCCGTGGTCACCATGTGGCTTACATGATGGCGGATGGTGTTGCTCAAGCGGACCCCATTGCCAGCCGACTTATCCTTGAGCGCGGCGAGACCGGTTGGAAAATTGCCGAAGTCACGAACGCGCTCGAGATCGGCACCTGGCCGTTTGATGCCCTTCAAATCGCTGATGGCTTGGTGAGCGAAACGGCCATCGAAAGACGACAACAAATCGCGTCCTGACTTGCACGAACTGTGGGTCATGGAGGCGCAACCTTCAAAGACCCACACAGGATGGCAATCAATCTAAGCCATTCGCAAGACAGGAACCAAAGATGTCTGATTTCAGCATGAACGTGGACGCCGACGGCGTCGCAATGATCACCTGGGATACCCAGGGCAAATCCATGAACGTGATGAACGAACAGGGCTTTCTCGATCTCGACAAGATGATCGACCAGGTTCTGTCGGATGACGCCATCAAGGGCGCGGTGATCACATCCGGCAAGAAAGGAAGCTTTGCCGGTGGGATGGACCTCAACATCATCGCCAAGATGAAGGACATGGCAGGCGACAACCCGGCCAAGGGTCTGTTCGACGGCATCATGGATATCCACCACCTGCTCCGCAAAATCGAACGCGCGGGTATGGACGCGAAAACCAACAAGGGCGGCAAGCCTATTGCGGCCGCCCTGCCCGGCACCGCGCTGGGCATCGGTTTGGAATTGCCGCTGGCCTGTCACCGTATTTTCTGTGCCGACAACCCAAAGGCCAAGATTGGCCTGCCAGAGATCAAGGTCGGCATCTTCCCCGGCGCAGGCGGCACCACGCGTGTCAGCCGGATGCTGGGTGCGATGGCGGCGGCCCCGATCCTGCTCGAAGGCAAAATGCTGGACCCAAAGAAAGCCAAGTCTTCTGGTCTGATCCACGAGGTCGTCGATGATCCGGTCGCAGCGGCAAGAGAGTGGGTGCTGTCCGAGCCGAAAATCGTGAAACCTTGGGATGAGAAGGGCTGGAAAATGCCCGGTGGTGCGCCGTACCACCCCGCCGGTTTCATGACCTTTGTGGGTGCCTCCGCGATGGTCAACGGCAATACGATGGGTGTCTACCCTGCAGCCAAGGCCCTGCTGAGCGCGGTTTACGAAGGCGCGATGGTGCCGTTTGATACCGCTGTCAAAATCGAGGCACGCTGGTTCACGAACGTGCTGATGAACCCAAGTTCCTCTGCCATGATCCGCAGCCTTTTCATCAACAAAGAGGCGCTGGACAAAGGCGCTGTGCGTCCTGCCGGAGTGCCGGATCAATCGGTCAAAAAGGTCGGCGTCATGGGCGCGGGCATGATGGGCGCGGGCATCGCGTTGGTATCGGCAATGGCTGGCATCGACGTTGTGCTGATCGACCAAAAACAGGAAGCGGCCGACAAAGGCAAAGCCTACGCAGCCGACTATTTCGATAAAGGCATCAGCCGCAAGAAGATCACGCCAGAGAAAAAGGACGAAAATCTCGCGCGCATCAACGCGACGACCGATTATGCCGCGCTCGAAGGCTGTGATCTGATCATCGAGGCCGTGTTCGAGGATCCGGGCGTCAAAGCCGAAGTCACAAAGAACGTGCTCAAGGTCGTGGGCGATGACTGCATCTTCGCCACCAACACCTCGACCTTGCCAATCAGCGAGTTGGCCAAGGCGTCGGACAAACCGGATCAGTTCATCGGCATCCACTTCTTTAGCCCAGTGCAGTCGATGATGCTGGTCGAGATCATCAAAGGCGCGGAAACCGGCGACCGAGCAACCGCCAAGGCGCTGGATTACGTGCGCCAAATCCGCAAGACACCTATCGTCGTGAACGATGCGCGGTTCTTCTACTGCAACCGCTGCATCATCCCCTACATCAACGAAGGCATCCGCATGGTGAAGGAAGGTGTTGAACCTGCCTTGATCGAGAACGCAGCGCGTATGGTCGGCATGCCGTTGGGGCCACTGCAGCTTGTTGATGAAACCTCGATTGATCTGGGGGCCAAGATCGCCAAGGCGACCAAGGCCGCGATGGGCGACGCCTATCCAGATGGCGAAGTCGACGAAGTCATCTTCTGGATGTTCGACGAGGGCCGTCTTGGCCGCAAGTCGAACGCGGGCTTCTACAACTACGATGAAAAGGGCAAACGTCAGGGCCTGTGGGAAGGTCTCGCGGCCAAATACCCAGTGGCCGACGAGCAACCCGACCTGATCGAAGTGCAACATCGCCTTCTGATGATCCAGTCGCTCGAAGCAGTCCGCGCGCTGGAAGAAGATGTGCTGATGGACATCCGCGAAGGTGACGTGGGCGCGATCCTTGCATGGGGCTTTGCCCCGTGGTCCGGCGGTCCACTGTCATGGCTCGACATGATTGGCGCGGATTACGCTGTCGAGCGCACCGCAGAGCTGACCGAACGCTACGGCGACCGCTTCGCGACACCTCAGTTGCTCAAGGATTTGGCCGACGGGTCTGAGACCTTTTACAGCCGCTTCCAACCGGCGATTGCGGCTGAATAAACCGGCTGACATCTGAATGATGGTGGGGCGGTCCCGATCAGGGACCGCCCCTTTTTTGCCCAATCCACCTGCAAGTACAGGGACAGCGGGCCATCAGGTCATGGCGTCGGCTCATCTGCCGATAGTGGGGTATGACCTCTGGCCCAATGGGGTCTGACATGGGGTGTCGGGGTTCTCTGCTGTGACACCTTCTGCGCGGTCAATTGCGCAAGCAGTGGGCCGGCAGACACGTCGGACCCCGGTGTGGCTGGTTCGGACAAACGCCCAAACCAAGCCGACCGGGCAAACCCGTCATCAGCGGGCGCGCTTTGGGGCCTCTCATTCCCAAGCGCGCCGCGCACTGATGATAAGCATGCTCTGCCCGGCGACGACGTCATGACCATGACGTGCAAGGGCCAATGCATCGCGCAAATCCGCTGAAACATGGTCCTCTCCCTTGCAAACTCATTATCAAAACAATTCGCCCGGGCAGCTTGGGCGACAGGCATACTTGGCTCTTGGGCTGCGTCAGACCTTGGCCCGCATTTCGGCATGTTTGCGGCATTGATGCCTGAGGCAGGTCAATCGCCAGTGATGGGCCTGAATTGTTTTAAAAAACGGCCCTAATCTGAATCGAATTTGTAGCCAAAGCGCGCAATGTCATCGGCGCAAATCTCGCCGATCAAATCGCGTGTCGAATCGTCATAGGCAGCGCGATAGTCGCTTTCACGCTCTGATTGGTTCACGTGCGGCACGTTGAGGGCAAAGCCCAGATGATCCTCAAATGCCTGCAAATCATCTGCAAGGTGCTCAAGCCGGATATAACACCCACAGCGGTGCTGACCGTGCCAGTCCGTGACGTAGCTTGCATATGGGTTGGAGCGCAGCGTAGCTTGTGTATGCGCGCTTGTCAGGAAACCCTTGAAAGCCTCTGCTTTGGCAAGGCTAACCGCTGGATGATCAAAGGTCTGATCACGAAGCCAATGATAATAACTGACACAGCGATCCCACGGGTTCCTCACAAGTGTCACGATGAACAGTGTGTCGAGATCATCTTCGGTGACCAAACCTCGCAGATCTCGCAACGTCGAATGTTTCCAAAGACGCCCGGCGACCTCTACCCCCTTCAACCGCCCGCGCCGTTTGCGGGCTTTGGGTGTGTCACCAAGCATTTCATCATCCGCCTTGGCCCGCTCTTCTAGCGCAAGCGCAAGCGACGTGCCCCCGGTCTTGGGGATATGGATGAACAGATAGCCGCGCCCACGCGACAGGATCACGTTGGATCCCCCCTTAACGCCAGCACAAAGCCCGTGATCAGGATCGTACAGATGCCCAACACCGCTGCGAAATTAACGGTTTGTCCCCACAGAACATATCCAACGATCGCTGCGAGGATCAGAACAGAATACTCCCACGCGCCGGTGAAGGTCGGTGTCGCCAATTGATAGGCCCGCGTCAGCATCGCCAACGCAATCAAGGATGCAACAGCCTGTCCGATAAGGATGAACCAGACATGGCGCGGCGGCTGCACCCAAGACCGTGTCAGAAAACTGTCGCCGCCTGGTGTCAGCAGCAACCCGATGGCCCCGACTAAGGCAAGGATCGCGAGGTAAACGCCAACCATGACCCAAGGGCTTTCATCCCGGCACCACGTTGAGGTGACCGAATTGCCCAACCCGTAAAAGATCGCGGCGACAAAAGAGGCGGCAGATATCAGGCCCAGCGTCGAGAAATCCGGTTGAACCACGGCCAGACACCCCATGAAGCCAAGCAGTGTCAGCCCAAAGCGACCGGCATCGGGCCGTTTGCCTTCGAACACCCCCAAAAGAAGCAGGAACAACGGCGCTGTGAACAAGGCTGCCAAAACCTGCGTCACCGGCAGAAAGGCGGCGCAACCAAAATAGATCACCATAGCAATGGCGTGCAGCCCGCCTCGGGCGGTGACACCGCGCCAGTTTGCGGGCGCTAGAGACCAGCCAAGAACACTTGCCATCGCCGCCAGAACAGCGAGCGCTATGGACGACCGTAAATAATGAAACTGCCAAAGACCGATATGCTCCGCGACCGCCGGAGTGCCGTTGTCGCTGACCGCAATCAGAAACATGGCCCCAACAGTAAGACCGGCTGCCGTCATCGGCTGAGAAACCATTTCAGTACGCGTCAACACAGCCGCCTTTTCGCGCTTTGACTTTGGCGTCGCAAGCCTCATAACGACACATCAAAGCCAAAGATCAACGGGAGGGTCACATGGGTTGGTTGCAGGATGAGCGCGGACTGGAAAAGCGTGCAGCGAATTACGTTCCGCTGACACCCCTGTCGCATTTGCGTCGTGCGGCCAAGGTGTTCCCAAAGAAGACCGCGTTGGTCTATCAGGACAAGGAAACCACCTACGCCGACTACCACACCCGGGTGACCCGCATGGCCTCTGCGCTGGTCGGCATGGGTGTCAAACCGGGGGACGTGGTCGCCACTCTGCTTCCAAACATTCCGGCACAGGTCGAGGCACATTTTGCCGTGCCTGCCACCGGCGCTGTATTAAACACAATCAACATCCGCCTCGATGTGGCGACCGTGGCCTACATTTTCGACCATGGCGAAGCCAAGGTCGTGTTGGTCGATACCCAATTCATGGACCTCGCCGAAGCCGCGATCGACGCCATGCAAGGTGACGCCCCAAAAATCATCGAGGTCGCCGATGCGGGGGCAGGTTTTCCGGCCACCGGGCGCTATCCGGAATACGAAGAGGTCCTTTCGACCGGCGATGCGGATTTCAACTGGATCATGCCAGAGGATGAATGGGAAAGCCTCGCGCTGAACTATACTTCGGGCACCACGGGCCGGCCCAAGGGCGTCGTTTACCACCATCGCGGGGCCTACCTGATGACCATGGGCACGGTCATCAGCTGGCGCATGACGCTGAACCCCAAGTTCCTTGCCATCGTGCCACTGTTCCACTGCAATGGGTGGAACCACAGCTGGATGATGCCCGTCCTTGGCGGCACCGTTGTCTGCTGCCGCGATATCACCCCCAACGCCATCTATGACGCCATTGCCGATCACGGCGTCACGCATTTCGGCGGTGCACCTATTGTCTTGAACCTGATCGTCAACGCACCTGAAGACAGCCGTCGTCCCTTTGATCACACAGTCGAAGTCTTCACCGCAGGCGCACCGCCGGCCGCAGCAACCCTCGCTGCCATCGAGAAACTCGGCTTCAACGTCACTCAGGTCTACGGCCTGACGGAAACCTACGGCCACGTCACCGAATGCCTTTGGGACGGCGATTGGGACACAATGGCCCCTGACGAAAAGGCCTCGATCAAAGCACAGCAGGGCGTCGCCTTCCCTATGATGGAGGACATCACTGTCGTCTCATCAGACATGACACAGATTCCGCAGGACGGTCAGGCGACCGGGGAAATCGTTATGCGCGGCAATTCCGTCATGAAAGGGTATCTCAAGAACCCCGAAGCGACCGAAGAAGCCTTTGCAGGCGGTTATTTCCACTCGGGCGACATCGCGCTGCAACACCCCAACAGCTATATCCAGATCGCGGACCGCGCGAAGGATATCATCATCTCAGGCGGCGAAAACGTGTCCTCGGTCGAGGTCGAAGGCATCCTGATGCACCACCCCGCCGTGTCGCTATGTGCAGTTGTCGCAAAGCCCGACGACAAATGGGGCGAGGTGCCCTGTGCATTCGTCGAACTCAAGGACGGCGCGGAGGTCACGGACAAGGAACTCATCGCCTTTGCGCGTGAACGTCTGGCCGGTTTTAAGACACCCAAGATGGTGGTTTTCCAGGAATTGCCAAAGACATCCACGGGCAAAATCCAGAAGTTTGAACTACGCACGCAGGCCAAAGAGATGGCCTGAACACGGAACATCTGCGCTCCTGCGCAGATGAATCCCTCAAAAAACCAAATCAAATCATAGCCTTGCATAACTCACGCAGGGCCTATGCATTCCTGTGCGCATTACAATGTCAGAAAAACCGCACTTGAGCCGGGCCGGTCGCATGCAAAAGTGACACTCAGCAAAGCGCAGAAACCCGGTGCGGCCATGGGGTTGGTTTAACCCGGTCTCACAAGGCCCTGTGAATTGCGCGGTGATAACGACAATGCCGGAGCACGCGAACCATGAAGTCACTCACACGGCGCTCGGCGCTCGCTCTTGGTGGTGCGGCTGTGGGTTGGGGCGCTGCACGTACACTGGGCGGCGACCTTCCTGTTCTTGATGGCACACGCCCCGCAAACGCGACCCACGCAGGCCCTGTACTCAACGACGCGAGCGGGCTGTCAGCGACACCGATCCACAAGCACCTGACGCTCTCCGACGATGCCGGTGACACTCTCATCGCAGCAATTCGCAAGGAAATGGCTGATGCCGGTCTTGAAGGCCGCCCCTTTAACGTGGGCGCAGCGCGGCATTCCATGGGCGGACAGGCCATTCCGAGGAACGGCACAGCCGTGACCTTGGACAATGGCAATATCGAGATCGACACAGCCGCCCAAACCTATCGCGTTCACGCAGGTGCACGGTGGTCGCAGGTCATTTCTGCGCTCGATCCGATGGGATGGTCGCCCGCTGTCATGCAATCGAACAACGACTTTGGCGTCGCAGCGACATTCTCGGTCAATGCCCACGGCTGGCCCGTCCCCTTTGGTCCGATGGGAGTCACCGTTCGCGCGCTCAGGATGATCCTGCCATCCGGTGACTTGGTGACCTGTTCGCCAACCGAAAACAGCGATCTCTTTAACCTCGCCATGGGGGGATACGGGTTGATCGGGGTCATCATCGACCTTGAAGTCGACATGGTGCCCAACACGCGCCTGACACCCAGCTTTGCGGAGATGGACGCCAGTGCATTCCCCTCCGCCTTTCAGGCAGCGGTATCCGACCCAAGTGTTGGCATGGCCTATGGACGGCTCAACGTCGAACGCAGCTCCTTTTTTGAAAAGGGGCTGCTTGTGACTTTTCGTCATTCCGACGATCAATCTGATCTTCCGGCTGCGTCAGGTTCGGGTTGGGTGTCACATTTGGCCAGCCGACTCTATCGGGCGCAGCTTGGCAACGAGACCATGAAGTCGTTCCGTTGGTGGAATGAAACCACCTTGGGTCCAATGATCGGCGGCGGCGCGGTCACGCGCAATTCGCTGATCAATGAACCGGTCGTCACACTCGATGACCGCAATCCCGACCGCACCGACATCTTGCACGAATACTTCGTCAGCTTTGATGCCTTTGAGCCGTTTCTGCAGGCCTGCCGCGAGATTATACCGGCGTCCTACCAAGAGTTCTTGAACGTCACCCTCCGCTATGTCGCCCAAGACGACCAAAGCGAATTGGCTTACGCGACCACACCGCGGATCGCGGCGGTCATGTCATTTAGTCAGGAAATGACCCAACGCGCGGAAGCGGACATGAAACGAATGACACAGGCCCTGATCGACCGTATCGCAGCGGATGGCGGGGCGTATTACCTGCCCTATCGGCCGCATGCCCGGTTGGATCAATTCACCAACGTCTACCCCGCAGCCGCAGAGTTCGCCGCGAAGAAACGCGCGCTTGATCCAACCACGATCCTCGGCAGCAACTTCTGGGACACCTATCTGGAGCCGCTATGACATCCATGCAGAAACTATGCCTCGCCTATGTCGGCGCGCTCCTGATCGCGGCCTCCCTGAACTATGTGCCGGGACTGACCGATGCACAGGGTCGTGCGTTCGGGATATTCGCGCTCGATATCTATGATGACGCTCTGCACGTGGCCTCGGCACTTTGGGCGCTTGTTGCGGCACTGGTGTCACACCGGGCCGCGCGCATGTTCATGCTGCTCTTTGGTCTGGCTTATCTCGGCGACGGCGTCTTCGGCTTTTTCACCGGGTACGGCTATCTTGACCTCGGCATCTTCACCAATGCGTCCGAGGGTATGAACCTGTCGCTAGGCCGCGTTCTGGCCAATGCACCGCATCTCATCTTGGGTGGCATCGCTCTGTGGGCGGGTGTGCGCAATATTGGTCGGCCCGCATGAGGTCGCTTTGGCGTTGGGCGATCAGGCTGGTTGCCCTCATGCTGCTCGTCGCAGCGGGCCTTCTGTCGCCTGTGGCCTATTCCGAAATCATGTGCCGAGCAGAAGGTGAGCCAACCCCCTATACATCGCTGACCGACCCGACAGAGCACCGGTTGGAGACGCGCACGCTGATGACCTATCCGGAATGGCATATCGTCCATGCTTACGAAGACTACGCGCATGTCATTTCTTCAGGTGATCCGCATCAGTTCGATTACCTTGCTGCCATCCGTGGTTTCTGGCGCGCCAACTGTGCGCTTTCCAAAGCATCCGGACAGCTTGGTTCCGTAGACGGTGACACCAAACAACTGGTTTATGTCATTGGAGTCAGCTTCACGGCCGAGCTCTTGGCGAAGGCCATGTACGAGGAAACACTGGGACGCCTTTCCGCCGCTATTTGTGGACCGGAGCGGGCTGCGCTTGATGATCTCTCGGCGGAGCAGGCCACTGATTACGCCATCTTCCTAAGACAGGTGCCGTGGTACAAATGGGACTTTGCAGCCGATGCGCAGGCGCTGAGCGACACGGCAACCAGCGGGTTCCGCGACCGGGAACGCCGTATGGCCCTTGGTCTCGAATACCGTGCCAAAGCCGCTTATGCCGATGTCATAGCTGCCGCCGTCGCCGAGGTTGGCGCAGATGAGTTGACGCTCAGGATGATCGTCACCGGAGCGACTGACGACATGCTTGCCGGGTTCGAAGGTGTGCGGGTCATTGGGCCTACCGAACGTGGCACTCAGATTGAAACGATCCGCTACCGGGCGCTGACCCATCTGATGCGTGACATGGCCCAAGCCGGTGTGGATTTTGTCGAAATCGCAGGCAATGATGACATCATGTTCACAATTATCTCGCACGAACCCAGCCATCCAAAGGCGATCTTCAGTTCTGCGCGGCAAGGCTTTGAAGATCATCGGCATGTGGTGCTGACCAAAGTGCGTGAGCTTGCAAACGACCTTCGCGGGATCAAAAGCACATCCTCACGGCTAGAGCATATCCATGACTATTAGGGGTATTCTGTTCGCATCTTTTTGCATGGTCGTCGGCTGGCTTGGCCTCCTTGTAGGCGTCACGCTTATAAGCGATGCGGCACCTGCCGTTCTGGTCCTTTTTCCAAATGATGACCTAATCTCGACGATGGCCGCAGATGTCGCGATCCTGGATGCCACACGGTTTTCGGTAACCCTTGCCTCAACCGAGGGCGATCTGGCACGCAGACTGTACCAAAACGGATCGTTCATCGTGCTGCCCGCACGGATGACCGGCTGCATCTGACCCAACCGTCAGGGCCTGAGAAAAACACTATGGCACGGCGGCCCTTTCCCATTGTCCCTTCCATTGTGAGATGCAGCAATTTGCGATACTCTGCTGGAAATAGAGGCAGAGCAGCCCGACATGACAGCACTCAAGGAATTCGAACGGTTAGAGACCGTCGGCCTCTGGCGCTCTGGCCCAGAGGCGCAGCGGCGTGAGGTCGGCGTTTCCTTTGGCAAAGCCACGTTGGTCTTATCGGACAGCGCAGGCCAAGCGCTGACGCATTGGTCGCTTGCTGCCGTTCACAGGGTGAACCCCGGCAATCTTCCTGCACTGTTTAGTCCCGACGGCACAGAGGCCGAGACGATCGAACTCGCCGACACGGACATGATCGACGCCATCGAAAAGGTGCAACGCAGCATTGACCGCGCGCGCCCACGCCCTGGACGTCTGCGGTGGCTTCTGCTCACTGCCAGCTTTGCAACTGTGGGTTATCTGGGGCTGTGGTGGTTGCCCGATGCCTTGGTCAACCATGCAACCACCGTCGTACCACAGGTCAAACGCGCCGATATCGGGCAAGAGCTTCAGACGCGCGTCATCCGCCTCACGGGTCAGCCCTGCGCCGAGCCCTTCGGGGCTGTGGCCCTGTCCAAGCTGAACGCCCGCATCCTGCCGTCAGGGGATCACACTTTACTCGTTCTTAGGTCCGGTCCGGAGACCACCCGCGTCCTACCCGGGGGCACCATCGCCATGGGGCGCAAAACGATCGAAGATCATGACGATCCCGCCGTCCCAGCAGGATACGCCATCGCCGCCGCTGCATCCGCAGCCAGCAATGATCCGCTACGCCAAATGCTGGAGGCAACCGGCACCTGGAGCACCGTTCAGCTTTTGACCACCGGCCAAATTGCGTCTGAGACCTTGGACGCCTATGCAGAATACCTTCTGTTGCGCTCGGACCCGCCTGCTTCGACTGCTGCATTGCTCGAAACCTTCAAGACCGCCGAAGTGTCATCGCGCCCTTATGCCTTGGCCAAGGATGTCACAGGCGAAACCACTCTTGATCTGATCGAGGCTGACCCGTTTTACGAAACACAAACGACACCGCTTCTCAGCGATGGCGAATGGATCAGCCTGCAAGGCATCTGCGAAACCGAGTAAAGCTATTTCCGGCTAAACGCTTGCGAGAACCCATAGGAGCGCGCGGTCCCAAGGGCCGAATTTAGTGCGCTCGCATTGGTGAACGGGCCAAGCACGATCACCTGACGCCGCTGCCCATCGCGTGTGTATTTCCCGATCCGCGTTGGCAATCCGGCATTGGCCAGACGCTGAGCGTCTGCCGTAGCGGCGGCCATTGAGGCATAGGTCGCGACCTGAATGTGGCGGTGCGCCAGCGTGGGAGCCACGACCGCCGCCTGACGCGGTGCGACCGATGGCGCGATGCTGGGTGCAGGACGCGGGGCGGCCTTGGTCGAAACAACTGTGCCTGCGCGCCGTGTCACCGTTTTGGTCGCTGCGCCACCAGCCGCTGCCACAGATGTATTTGGATATTTCAGTTGCGGGAATTCATGCCCGACGACCAGCCCGGACCGGCGGTCAAACAACAGATGCGGCGGGGTCTTGGTCCAAGCCAAATCATACCCGTGATCGGTGCCGGAGGTCCCGCGTTGGAACCCGGGCGCACCAGCGATCACAATCGGCCCGCCCTGCGCGACGTTCGGGCTTGTTGTATAGGTCGGCACGCCCCTGAATGGGTTCAGACGACCGTCGTCCCAAGCCGGGCGGAAACCATGGGGCACCTTCGGTGCGACCGGCACCACCCGTTTCACGCCATTCGCGCCAGTGATCTGAATGACGCCTCCCTGCGATCCGGCAAGCGCCGTGCCACCCTGCACAACACGGAAACCAGCCGATGGGCTTTGTGTCTGTGGACCGCAGCGCGCGCCGGGATTGGTATAGCGCTGGGTCAGCGCATCGCCGCCGGAGCAACCGCGCGCTGCATTGGTGCCTGCTTTGGGTGGGTGCGGCGCGCGAACGATCTCAATCGCAGGCGCGGCAAGGGTCTGGGGCGCTGCAACACGGCGGGCCTGTGTCGGACGCGGCGTGGCTTGCGCTACTCGCCGCTGAGGTGCGGGGGCTGTACGCGGCGTTGGCCGTGGGGGCGCGGCAACGGGGGCTGGGCGATTGGCGACCGCAGCCGGACGCGGCGCAGGTGCAACCGTCGCAGGCTTTGCACGTGCGAATGTCGGGGTTTGGCCACAGACGACCTGACGCTGACGCGTGACCCGTGGCACCCATTTGACGTTGCCGTCAAAACCAGCGCGCACATAGACGCAGCCTGAGCTGTCCACATATTGGCGGCCATTGTAGTCAGACGGCGGAAATTCTGTGGGGTTTTCGGCCTCGGACAGTGACTTTGCCCCTAGAGGCGCAGCCATTCCAAAGCTCAACATCAACAGAACGGATGCGACAGACAGACGACCCATAGCTCTCCCCACAATATCTTGCGGAAAGATGCACCAATTCCCCTAACGAGTAAAGCGAATGTGGCTATTTTGTGCCGAACATCCTATCGCCCGCATCCCCTAGGCCGGGAACGATATATCCGACCTCATTGAGACGTTCATCCACAGCTGCGGTGACGATGCTGACGTCCGGATGCGCCTCCTGCATCCTTGCAATGCCCTCTGGCGCGGCCAGTAGACACAGAAACCGGATGTCAGTCGCACCGGCCTCTTTCAGTTTATCAATCGCAGCCGCTGATGAGTTGCCCGTAGCCAGCATCGGATCAACCGCAATCGTCACCCGTTCATTCAGGCTGTCAGGCACCTTGAAGTAATACTCGACAGGCTTCAGCGTTTCTTCGTCGCGATAGAGCCCGACGAAACCGACCCGCGCCGACGGGATCAATTCCAGCACCCCGTCCAACAGCCCGTTCCCCGCGCGCAGGATCGAAATCAGCGCCAGCTTTTTACCCGCCAAAACAGGGGCTTCCATCTCCTGCAGTGGCGTATCAATCGTGCGCTTGGTCAGCGGCAACTCGCGCGTGATTTCATAGGCAAGAAACTGAGAAATCTCGCGCAACAGACGCCGAAACTCGGCTGTCGACGTCTCTTTGCGCCGCATCAGCGTCAATTTGTGCTGGACCAGCGGGTGATCAACAACGGTGACATCTTTCATGGTGTGGCCTCATCAAGCTGCTTGGCGACACGCGCCTTGGTCTCATCATCACAAAACGCTGCTTCCAGAGCAGTCCGGTTCAACGCATCAAAATCCTCTGCCCCCCATCGGAAAGCACGTTCGAGATTTTCGAATTCCTTGGTCATGGTGGTGTGAAAAAAGGGCGGATCGTCCGTAGACACCGTAACCTTCACGCCTCGGTCACGCAGCCGGGCGATTGGGTGATGGGCAACATCGGGGTAAAGGCCCAGCGCCACATTCGATCCTGGACAGACCTCAAGCACGACACCGGTCTCGGCCAAATCATCCACCAGCGCCGGGTCCTCAGATGCCCTGACACCGTGACCCAGACGCTCGACGCCCAAATCCTTCCAAGTCGCGCGCACCGTGTCCGGCGCGCCCCATTCGCCTGCATGGGCCGTCAGCCGCAACCCGGCCTCACGGGCGCAATCAAAGGACCAAAGATAGTCGCGCGCCGTGCCGACCAATTCGGCCCCTGCAATGCCAAAGCCCAGGATGAAATCGCCATGGGTCTCGGCCGCACACAAAGCTGCTGTCTTGGCCTGCTCTGGACCGAAATGCCGGATACAGGTCACGATGCCCTTGAGCGTCACGCCGTCGACATGCGCCTCTTGCATCGCGGCCAAGTATTCGCGCCATGCCCCGACATCGCCGCCGCCACAGAAATCCGGCGACACAAACGTCTCGGCATAGACGACATTGTGCTCGGCCAATTCCTCAAGCACCGCTTGCGTCAATCGTTTGAAATCGTCCGGGGTCTTGAGCGCCTCGGTCGCGGCCTCATAGACTTTCAGGAAATGATCAAAGTCGCGATAGGCATAGTGGCCGTGTTCATCGAACACGCCTGTCAGATCGATCTTTTTCTCCGCTGCAAGCCCACGGATAAACGCAGGCGGCGCTGCCCCTTCGAGGTGCAGGTGAAGTTCAACCTTCGGAAACTCTTTCCAGCTCATAAAACGCTCCGTCCCGGCCCCTGTGAGGGAACCCCCAGATGATCCGCAATTGTCGCAGCAACATCGACAAAACCCATAGGCGACAGGGGCCCCGCCGGACCACCAGCCATCAAGACGGGCACCCGTTCACGTGTATGTTCGGTGCCGTGCCATGTGGGGTCATTGCCGTGATCCGCCGTCAGGATCAGGAGGTCGCCTTCGCGCAAATCGTCCATGACGGCACCCAGCGCCCCATCAAACCACTCAAGCGCGCGGGCGTAGCCCGAGACGTCACGCCGGTGACCATAGTTGGTGTCGAACTCGACAAAATTGGCAAAGGTCAGCGACCCGTCGGCTGCATCCGCAACCGCCTTTTGCAGATGCTCCATCAGCGCGGCGTCGGATCCTTTGACAACCGTATCAATTCCGCGCATCGAAAAGATATCTCCAATCTTTCCAATGGCCTGCACACCGCGCCCCGCGCCGTGAACCCAATCACACAGCGTCGGCCCGGGTGGCTCGATGGCAAAATCCTTGCGATTGGTCGTCCGTTCGAAGGCCCCCGGCTCTCCGACAAATGGGCGCGCGATAACGCGACCAACCTTCATTTCGTGCAAAATAGGCGCCATCGCCTTGCACATGTTCAAGAGCCGCTCCAAGCCGAAATGCTCTTCGTGGGCTGCGATCTGAAACACGCTATCGGCAGATGTATAACAGATCGGATAACCTGTTCGCAGATGCTCTGCGCCTAGGCGGTCGATGATCTCAGTGCCGGAGGCATGGCAATTGCCCAATATCCCGTTCACTCCGGCGGCTCGGCAGGCCAGCGCGGCAATGTCATCGGGAAATGCCGGTTCTGCATCAGGGAAAAAATGCCAATTCCACGGCACTGGCAGTCCGGCCAATTCCCAGTGGCCCGATGGCGTGTCCTTGCCGGGCGACACCTCGGTTGCGGCCCCGTAGGCCCCGCGCGTCGGCGCGTTTAGTCCCATGTCCATGCCAGACGCCATGCGCACTGCTTCGCCCAAGCCGAGCGAGGCCATGACAGGTACATTCAACGGACCTGAGCGTCCGTCTTCGGCTTTGCCCGCAGCGCAGGCCGCAGCAATATGCCCAAGCGTGTTGGAACCCTCATCACCGAAGTCTGCTGCATCCGGCGCTCCGCCAGCCCCGACGCTGTCCATCACGATCAAAAACGCGCGCGCCATCAGCTGATCCTCTGGCGCACAAGATCGGGAAGCCCCGGGCGCGCACCCGTCACCGTGATGGCCTGTGAAACGGCATGCGCGGCCGCCTCGGCGCTGTTTTGATCGGCAGCATGAACGAGGGCAAGCGGCGCTCCTTTTTGCACAGGTGCGCCCAGAGGCAGGACATCACTCAGCCCGACGGCTGGATCAATCACATCGGTCTCGACCTTGCGGCCGCCACCAAGTGAAACGACCGCATGACCCAAGGCCTCTCCGTTCATTGCGGTGACAAATCCATCCGCCTGCGCGGTCACGGCATAAACCACTGGGGCGACGGGCAACTGCTCAGGCCGGTCAATCAAATCCATAGGCCCGCCTTGTGCCGCCACCATCCGGGCAAACCGCTCTGCCGCCTGCCCTGACCGCAAAGCATGGGTCAGCGCGACATTTGCCTCGGTCTCGGAAGCGGCGACACCCGCCGATTGCAAGACCTCTGCCCCCAACGCAATTGCAACCTCGACCAGCGGACCTGCTGCATCCCCGCGCAGGATTGCTAGCACCTCTGCCACCTCAAGCGCATTGCCAAGAGCAGGCAAAAGAGGCTGGGACATATCGGTGACCAACGCCGTCGTCGGGCACCCCGCGCCCTTTGCGGTTTCAACAAGCGAGGTTGCAAGCTCTCGTGCCTCGGCTTCGGTTTTCATGAACGCGCCAGACCCGACTTTCACGTCCAGCACCAGCGCCCCCAGACCTTCTGCGAGTTTCTTGGACAGGATCGACGCGGTGATGAGGTCCATCGACGCAATCGTCCCGGTCACATCGCGCACCTTGTAAAGCCGCTTATCTGCAGGCGCGAGTTCAGCAGTCGCACCTACGATGGCCGCTCCACAAGACCGCACGATGTGTTTGAGCGCCACCTCGTCGACCTGAGTTGTGAGACCCGGGATCGCTTCCAGCTTATCCAAGGTACCACCCGTATGCCCAAGACCCCGGCCAGAGATCATCGGGACGTATACGCCGCAGGCCGCCAACAACGGGGCCAAAACCAATGACACCGCGTCGCCAACGCCGCCGGTCGAGTGTTTGTCCACAACAGGCGCTGGCAAATCCCAATTGAGCAACGCGCCACTGTCACGCATCGCGCGGGTCAAGACGACCCGGCCATCATCCCCCAGCCCGTGCTGACAGACCGCCATGGCAAAGGCACCAGCTTGCGCGTCAGAAACAGCACCGCTGGCCAACCCCATGACAAAGGCCTCAAGCGACGCCGCATCGGGCCTGCGGCCCTGGCGCAAACCGTCCAGCAACTGACGGGCGTCTACAGTCACTTGGACCCACCCATATAGCTTTGGTCAAACGCCCCCGGCAGCAGTTCGGCAACCGTGGCTGTCATCGTATTGCCTCCGGTTGTGCCCATCGACACAACAACATCGCCTGCCGCGAATTCAGCGATCTTTTGGCGACATCCGCCACAGCACGACACAGGCTCGGGGCTGCCCGCAATCACGGCAATTTCGGCAATCTCGGTCTCTCCTGCTGCCACCATGGCCGCAATTGCCCCAGCTTCGGCGCAGGTGCCTTGCGGATAAGCCACGTTTTCCACGTTGCACCCGACATAGACCTTTCCCGATTTCCCGCGGATCGCGGCTCCGACCTTGAAATTCGAATAGGGCGCATGGGCATTTTCGCGCACCGTGCGTGCGGCTTCCATCAGGTCGGTCGATGTCATCAATGGTCCTTTCCGTCCGCACCATCGTGCGGATACGCGCCCGGATGATCAAGCGGGAACCTTCGTCACCCTCGGGACGTTTTCTACCCAACAGGCAAACGAAAGGAGCCGACATGACTAGCAATATCCGCGCCGCCGCTGCCATCGACAGGATTGGCATGACCACTGCAGGTGGCTCGAACGCGAGCGACACCAAACCGATGACAAGCCTGCAGGCCGACCATCTCAGAGCGCTGTGCAAAAAAGCCGATGAGCCCTTTCTCGACGGCATCAGCGAGGCCGAGGCCGAAGCCAAAATCCAAGAGCTTGAGCGCAAGACAGGCACCGATGTTGATGGTGACGGGCAAGCGGGCAAGCCGCTTCTCTAAGACCCCACCTCAGTGGTGAACGCGCCCGGCAAAGCCACTTCAAGCAACTCGAGATCAGCGCTGGGGCTGTCGTACAATGTCGGCAGCCCCGGTGGCACGACAAAAGCATCTCCGGCGGACAGCCGTTGCGCCTCTTGGCCCTGTCCCTGCAAGGTCATCTCCCCCGCCATCACGAAACTGAACAAGATGTCACCGTCATGGCGCGTCCACTCTGGCGCGCCCTGCCCGGGCTTGATGACATGCACCCCTGCCACACCTTTGGTGTTCGCGTAGATTGTCGTATCGCGGCTGATATAGCCGGGCAGCCGGAACGGCTCCCACTCGGCCTCGTCCGCGCGATGATGGACAAAGCGCTGGCCGTTAAATTCACGATCCGGCTGAAACGTGGGCGTCGGTAATTCCATGTCATGATCAATGGTCGTGATGTGCTCAGCCGGAACGCCAATCTCGATCACTTCCAGTCCATCGCTCGCAAACAGCACACGGTGCCGAATTTCGGGCGGTTGGATTACGCAGTTTCCGGCGTGCAAGCGGAACGGCTCACCTTGATCCTCGTACACAAGATCAACCCAACCTTTGTAGCAAAAGATCAACTGAAATCCGACGCTGTGGTAATGCACCATGTCCGGCACAGGTCCCGCGTCCGGAATGCGGATGTGGCTTGCAATGATGGACCCGCCAAGCCGCGATGGGATGAGGTCGCGATACTGCATGCCCGCGCGCCCCACGACCCATGGGGCCTGATCCGCAAGACGCCGTACGACAAACGCATGTTCGGTTTCTGGCATAACCACCGGTGGAGCCAAGGGAGCGATTTCAACGCGCGTCCCGTTCGGCGCGGTGAGTTCGGTTGCGCCATCGGCAATCAGAATCGGGTCGTCGGCAAGAATGCGAAGGACACCCGGCGCAACCTCAGCTCCCTTACGCACGCGCACCCTCAAGCCATGACCTGAAAACACAGCTTCGCTGGGATCGTCCGCAGGAAAAATCTCATCCATGCGCATGCCAAGCGTCTTGGTGAAGAACGGGATATCATCCCGCAGCTCTTGCGTTGGCAGTAACACTTCGGCGCGGATATTCTGCATTGCATCTCCTCTTGCGACCGGTTTTGCGGCGGTTCGAAATGGGGATCAAGGGTGGCGTGACATCAGCCGTGCCATCGTTTGCGCAACCATCGTGGACTTTGGGTCCGAAACAAAATAGTTCAACGTTAAACAATATTGGGGAGAACAGCCATGGCCAGCGACTTTGACAGCCCGGCTCTGCGCTATCATCAAGAGCCAAAGCCCGGCAAACTCGAAATCCGCGCAACCAAGCCATTGGCCAACGGGCGCGACCTGGCTCTTGCCTATTCGCCCGGCGTTGCAGAAGCTTCTAGCGCCATCCACACCGATCCGGCCCGCGCATCAGACTACACAGCACGTGGTAACCTAGTAGCGGTTGTGACCAATGGATCAGCTGTTCTGGGCCTTGGAAATATCGGCGCGCTGGCATCCAAGCCCGTGATGGAAGGTAAGGCGGTCCTATTCAAGAAATTCGCCAATATCGATTGTTTTGACATTGAACTAAATGAGTCCGATCCGGAAAAGATTGCGGATATCGTTTGCGCGCTAGAGCCCACCTTTGGGGCCATCAACCTCGAAGACATCAAGGCCCCCGACTGTTTCATTGTGGAAAAACTCTGCAATGAGCGGATGAACATCCCTGTCTTCCACGACGACCAACATGGCACCGCCATCGTCGTCGGCGCGGCGGCAACAAATGCGCTGCGCGTTGCGGGCAAAGCGTTTGAGGATATCAAGATCGTCTCGACCGGCGGCGGGGCAGCCGGGATCGCATGCCTCAACATGTTGCTGAAACTGGGCGTCAAACGCGAAAATGTCTGGCTCTGCGATATCGAAGGCCTTGTTTATGAAGGCCGAGAAAACGACATGACCCCGCAGAAGGCGGAATACGCCCAAGGCAAAACGCCCGCGACCCTGGACGACGTCATCGAAGGCGCGGACCTGTTCCTTGGCCTCTCGGGCCCGAACGTGCTGAAGCCTGACATGGTCGCCAAAATGGCCGACCGTCCCATCATTTTCGCGCTTGCCAATCCCACACCCGAAATCCTTCCAGAAGCCGCCCGCGAAGTTGCGCCACAGGCCATCATTGCGACTGGCCGCAGCGACTTCCCCAATCAGGTCAACAACGTCCTTTGCTTCCCGTTCATCTTCCGAGGCGCGTTGGATGTGGGCGCGACCGAAATCAACGACGCGATGAAGCTGGGCTGTATCGAAGGCATCGCAGCACTGGCCCGCGAAACAACATCTGCCGAGGCAGCCGCCGCTTACTCTGGTGAAAAGCTGACATTCGGGGCTGATTACCTGATCCCTAAACCATTCGACCCGCGCCTCATGGGGGTTGTGGCCACCGCCGTGGCCCGTGCCGCTATGGAGAGCGGTGTAGCCACGAAACCCATCGCGGATCTTGAGGCCTACAAGGCCGACCTCGACGGCTCGGTCTTCAAATCGGCCCTGATCATGCGCCCGGTCTTCGAAGCCGCTGCAACATCATCGCGCCGGATCGTATTTGCCGAGGGCGAAGACGAGCGTGTGCTGCGCTGCGCTCAGGCGACGATGGAGGATTTGACCGAACAACCGATCCTGATCGGCCGTCCCGACGTGATTGCCCAACGCTGTGAGCGCGCTGGTCTCAAAATTCGGCCTGGCGACTTTCAGGTCGTCGACCCAAATAATGACCCGCGTTACCGCGACTACTGGGGTACCTATCATTCGATGATGGCACGCCGTGGCGTGACGCCCGACATCGCCCGCGCGATTATGCGGACAAACACCACAGCCATCGGCGCGGTCATGGTCCACCGCGAAGAGGCCGACAGCCTGATCTGCGGCACCTTCGGTCAGTATCACTGGCACCTGAAATACTTAACGGAATGCCTTGGCACCGGACAGGTCGGGACGGATCAATTGCACCCTGTCGGTGCGCTATCAATGATGATCCTAGAGGATGGGCCGCTCTACCTCGCCGACACGCATGTTCACGATCAGCCGACGCCAGAGCAGATTTGCGAAACGGTCATTGGCTGCGCTCGCCACGTCAGGCGCTTCGGGATCACCCCGAACATTGCCTTGATGAGCCGCTCGCAATTCGGCGATCAGGATTGCGGTACCGGGCGCACGATGCGCGCAGCGCTGGACCTGCTGGATAGCGAAGACCGCGACTTCGTCTATGAAGGCGAAATGCATGTCGAAACCGCGCTCAACCCGGAACTGCGTGCGCGCATTTTCCCGGACTCGCGCCTGACAGGTCAGGCCAACGTGCTGGTCTTTGGAAACTCTGATGCTGCATCCGGCGTCCGCAATATCCTCAAGATGAAGGCAGGCGGTCTTGAGGTTGGACCGATCCTCATGGGCATGGGCAACCGCGCACACATCGTGACTCCGTCGATCACCGCACGCGGTCTGCTCAACATGACTGCGCTGGCGGGCACACCGGTGGCGCATTACGGCTAGATTGCAAACTCTGCAAAGCGCCTGCACCTACAGGCGCTTCTTTGCAAAATTCAGCTGCAAATCGCTGCAAAGGTCCGCGACATATTTCCCTGTTGGCGCGAACAAGGGCGCATCCACGCTTGATCGCCCTATTGCGCACCCCCTATGCCTTTTGTCGGAAGACGGGAGGACGACTGATGACCTACAAAGACGTGTATCACGCGTGGCAAGCTGACCCAGAGGCATTCTGGATGCAGGCGTCTGAGGCGATTGATTGGGATCAGGCCCCGTCCCGCGCGTTGGATGACAGCAACGCGCCACTTTATCAGTGGTTCACCGATGCCAAGGTCAATACCTGCTGGAACGCCGTCGACCGACATGTAGAGGCCGGGCGCGGTGACCAGACCGCCATCATCTATGACAGCCCGATCACCGGCAAAGCCGGCAAGACATCTTACGCGGAATTGAAGGATCAGGTGTCGCGGCTTGCAGGTGCGCTTGCAGCGAACGGGATTACCAAAGGCGACCGGGTCATCATCTACATGCCGATGGTACCCGAGGCATTGGTCGCCATGCTGGCCTGCTCCCGCATTGGTGCGATCCACTCGGTCGTCTTCGGCGGGTTTGCCGCAAACGAGCTTGCCGTGCGCATCGACGACGCGACGCCCAAGGCGATCCTTGCTGCATCCTGCGGCTGCGAACCCGGCCGCGTGGTTGCATACAAACCACTGCTTGATGGGGCCATTGAGCTAGCCGAACACAAGCCTGACTTTTGCGTCATCCTTCAGCGCGAAGAAGGTCCCTGTGAATTGGGCGAACGCGATCTGGACTGGCACCGCATGCAGGAAGGCATCGCCCCGGTTGATTGCGTCCCGGTCGAAGGCAACCACCCAGCCTATATCCTCTATACCTCGGGTACGACCGGTCAGCCCAAAGGCGTCGTGCGGCACACTGCCGGCCACCTCGTTGCTCTGAATTGGACGATGAAGAACATCTACAACATCGACCCCGGCGACGTTTTCTGGGCCGCTTCAGACGTCGGTTGGGTCGTGGGCCATAGCTATATCTGCTATGCGCCGCTCATCCACGGCAACACGACGATCGTGTTCGAAGGTAAACCCGTCGGCACGCCTGATGCAGGCACATTCTGGCGCGTCATTCAGGATCACAACGTCAAATGCCTTTTTACCGCCCCAACCGCCTTCCGCGCGATCAAGCGGGATGACCCAGAGGCCAAGCTGATCGGCGACTACGACATTTCGTCATTGGAAAGCCTGTTCCTTGCAGGTGAGCGCGCAGACCCCGACACGATCCAATGGGCTGAACGGCACCTGAAAGTGCCGGTGATCGACCACTGGTGGCAAACTGAAACCGGCTACGCCATCGCGGCAAACCCAACTGGCATTGAGCAACTGCCGATCAAGCTTGGCTCACCGACGGTGGCGATGCCCGGCTATGACGTGCAGATTTTGAATGATGAAGGCGAACAACTCGGTCCCAACACGCTGGGTGCCATCGCCGTCAAACTGCCTTTGCCGCCTGGTACACTACCGACGCTCTGGAATGCCGAGGAACGCTTCAAGAAAAGCTATCTGAACACGTTCGAAGGTTATTACGAAACCGGCGATGCCGGAATGATCGACGAAGACGGTTACCTCTACATCATGGCGCGCACCGATGACGTCATCAACGTCGCGGGCCACCGCCTGTCGACCGGCGCTATGGAAGAGGTCCTTGCAGGGCACCCGGACGTTGCCGAGTGCGCAGTGATCGGCGTGACTGATACCCTGAAAGGCCAGCTACCGATGGGCTTTTTGTGCCTGAACGCTGGGACAGACAGGGATGACGCAGAGATCGTGAAAGAAGTCGTCGCCAAGGTTCGCTCGGAAATCGGACCTGTTGCGGCCTTCAAGCTGGCCTGCGTTGTGCAGCGTCTGCCGAAAACCCGCTCGGGCAAAATCCTGCGTGGCACGATGGTCAAAATCGCCGATGGCGAACCCTTCAAAATGCCAGCAACCATTGACGATCCAGCAATCCTTGATGAGATCAAAGAGGCATTGCAGGGAATGGGTTACGCCAAATCCTAGTCATGGCCTGCGCCCTTTCACAAACGCACGCGGGCCGGAACCTGACATAGGTTCCGGCCCGCAGTGTTTATGGGGCTCTGGTCGTTTACGCCGCCTTGTCAAAGAAGGCATCGACCTTCTTCTCGGCTTCGTCTTTGGCCACACCGTATTTCTGCTGGATCAGGCCGATCACTTCATCGCGCTCGCCCTTGGTTTTTTCCAGTTCGTCTTCCGTCAATTCGCCCCACTCCTGGCGCGCTTTGCCGGTCCACTCGTTCCAGTTGCCCTTGATACGTTCCCAATTCATCGTGTCCTCCTTTCGGTTCCATGTCTGCTCAGTGCGGCGATGGCCGCACATATTGCCAACGGGATGACCTGACGAATGGTTCCGAAATCTTCACTTTACTTGTGAGCGCTATCGTGCGACGGCCTGTGTCGCACGACGTGCGCACTACATCGACCCCCGTTTTCCTATCTGGCGATCCGGTCTCGATCTGCACCGACGCTACAGGAACCGGCGCATACCGCAGCCGGACATTTTAAGGAGAACGGGATATGCCAACCGGCACCGTCAAATGGTTCAACACCGAAAAAGGCTATGGCTTCATCGCACCAGATGAGGGCGGCAAGGACGCATTTGTCCACATCCGCGCGGTACAGCGCTCGGGTCTCGAAGGTCTGAACGACAACCAAAAAGTCAGCTACGAAGTCGAAGCTGGCCGCGACGGTCGCGAAAGCGCAGTCAACATCGAGCTTCTGTAAGCCAGCAGTCCGCTAGGCTTCGTATAGTTCCAGCGGCAAATCATCGGGGTCGGCGAAAAACATAAATCGCCGGCCTGTTAGTTCGTCGACACGTATGGGTTCGAAAGCTACTCCCTTCGCCGTAAGGTCGCATACGGCTTTCTCGATATCGTTCACAGCAAACGCGAGATGCCTCAGGCCCTGGGCCTCCGGGTACGATGGGCGTTGCGGCGCCTCCGGGAACGAAAACAGCTCGATCTGTCCACCATCCGGCAGTGCCAAATCCAGCTTCCAACTATCCCGCGCGTCTCGGTAGGTTTCCTGAATAATCTGCAGCCCAAGTGTTTCGGTATAGAAAGCCTTGGATTGTGCATAATCGCTGCAAATTACTGCAACGTGATGGATACCTTGCAGGCCCGGGATCACACGAATTGCTCTTGAATCAGCCGCTCTTCCAATCCGTGGCCAGGATCAAAGAGCAGGCGATGTTCGACACTGCTGTCTGACGTGATTTCAACCGACGTTACATCGCGAACCGACTGACCATCAGCATCTGCCATCACCGGACGCTTCTCTGGGCTAATGACCTCAATCCTGACCGTTGCCTCTTTCGGCAAAAGCGCCCCACGCCAGCGACGCGGCCGGTACGCGGCAACAGCCGTCAGCGCAAGAACATCGGACCCAATCGGCAGGATCGGCCCATGCGCACTATAGTTGTAGGCCGTTGAGCCAGCGGGTGTAGCAACCAGCGCGCCGTCACAAGACAACTCTCTCAGGCGCAGCTTGTTATCTACGTAGATCCGCAACTTGGCTGCTTGCGGCCCCTGACGCAGCAGCGAAACTTCGTTGATGGCCAACCGTTCGACCTCGACCTCATCCTTGGTGATTGCACGCATTTTCAGCGGATTGATGACCTCTTCCTCTGCGGCAGCAAGGCGAAACATAAGGTCATCTTCGCCATACTCGTTCATCAGAAATCCTACGGTGCCACGATTGAGACCATAGACCGGCTTATCCAGATGCTCTGTCCCATGCAGCGTCTCCAGCATGAAACCATCACCTCCCAGTGCCACGATGACATCGGCCTCTTCCAAGGGAACCGATGGATACCTCCCCTGAAACGCGATCAGCGCGCTCTGCGCGACCTCTGCATCGCTGGCCACGAACGCGATTTTCTGGTTTCCGCCCATGGCTTTGCTTCCTTCCCTGAGGGACCGTTTGCACCCCTGTTTCCCAAAGTCATCGCCTGCGCCCAAAGGAAAGGCAAGGATCGGATGCGAACACTTATTCCCTCGCTTTTCTGCAATCTGGACGGAATCGCCTTGTCCGAAGTCGATTTTTGAGTATTTCCGATAGGAAACGTCCCTTACAGAGCCTCCAAAAGGAGACACGTCATGAATGCCCCCCATCGCGAAGCCGCGTTTTTCACCCAGTCGGTTGCTGATACCGACCCGGAACTGGCTGCGGCCATTGATCAGGAACTCGGCCGTCAGCGCGACGAGATCGAACTGATCGCGTCGGAAAACATCGTGTCCAAGGCCGTGCTCGACGCACAGGGCTCGGTCATGACAAACAAATACGCCGAGGGCTATCCAGGTCGCCGTTATTACGGCGGATGCCAATATGTCGATGTCGCCGAAAACCTGGCCATTGAGCGTGCCAAGCAACTCTTTGGCGTGGAATACGCCAACGTACAGCCAAACTCGGGCTCGCAGGCCAACCAAGGTGTCTTTCAAGCACTGATCAAACCCGGCGACACCATCCTTGGCATGTCATTGGATGCAGGCGGTCACTTGACCCACGGTGCGGCGCCTAACCAATCCGGCAAATGGTTCAAGGCGGTCCAGTACGGCGTGTCAAAAGACACCAACCTGATCGACTATGACGAGGTCGCGCGTCTGGCCCAAGAGCATAAGCCAGCGATGATCATCGCAGGCGGATCGGCCATCCCACGCCATTTGGATTTCGCCAAGTTCCGCGAAATCGCAGACAGCGTCGGCGCATGGTTGCTCGCGGACGTTGCACACTTTGCCGGTCTGATCGCGGCAGGTGAATATCCCGATCCGTTCCCGCACGTCGACGTTGCAACGACAACTACGCACAAAACCCTACGCGGACCACGCGGCGGCATGATCCTGACCAACAACGAAGCGATCGCAAAAAAGGTCAACTCGGCCATCTTCCCTGGCATTCAGGGCGGACCGCTGATGCACGTGATCGCAGCCAAGGCTGTTGCGTTCGGTGAGGCTCTGCAACCGTCGTTCAAAACCTACCAAAAACAGGTCATCAAGAACGCTCAGGCACTGGCCGATCAGCTGGAAAAAGGCGGTTTGGCGACGGTCACGAACGGCACCGACACTCACGTCATGCTTGTCGACCTGCGCCCCAAGGGTGTGAAGGGCAACGCGACCGAGAAAGCATTGGGCCGCGCCCACATTACCTGCAACAAAAACGGCGTCCCGTTTGACCCGGAAAAACCAATGGTCACCTCGGGCATCCGTCTTGGGACACCGGCTGGCACCACCCGTGGCTTTGGCGAGGCCGAGTTCCGCCAAATCGCGGACTGGATCAATGAAGTCGTCGACGGCCTTGCCGCCAATGGTGAAGAAGGAAACGCGGCTGTCGAAGAAAAGGTCAAAGCAGAAGTCGCCGAAATGTGCGCGCGTTTCCCGCTTTATTCCTAATCAAAGCTGGTTCTGAGAGAATACCAAAGGCCGGGGTCCCTCCCCGGCCTTTTCTTTTGGAGATTACGCAGAGGCCCCGCTCGGAAGCGTGGCACGGATGCGGTCCAGTTCGCTTGCGATCATTCCGCCGATCACGTCGAAATCCTCTGCGTCCAGAAACGCGCAGCTTTCCTCGACCATCGCCGCATGTTCCGAAACCGTGGCGAAGCCCAGCAACCCTGCAGCGCCCTTCAAAGCATGGGCAGGCGCTTTGCAGTTCCCACGACTGGCAGCATCATCCGAATGTTTCATGACATCCGCCCAAAGAGATTCGGCATCCGTGACGAATTGCGCTGCCAATTCCTCGATCTCGGCACCTGACAGACTGGCTGCCAATCCCGCACTGATATCCTCTGACATCAGGTCCATGACAGGCACATGGGACCCTGCTTGCGGCGCGGACAGTGACAGCGAATGCACTTTCCGCCCTGTCATCAGGCTCGCGATTCCAAGGCGCAGATCGTCAAACGCAATCGGTTTGCTCAAGACATGCTCCACCCCGACTGCAATCGCGTCATCCGCAACCGTCTCCATCACATGCGCGGTCAGTAGTGAAATCGGCGGAACCTGATCGGGCGGATGCGCGTCGCGGATATGTCTGATCGCCTGAAGCCCGTCCATCACGGGCATCGCAACATCCATCAAGATCAGGTCAAAGGCACCGGGCCTGAACAGATCCACGGCCACCTGCCCGTTCTCTGCCAGCGTAGCGACGACGCCCATCTTCTTCAGGAACCGCATGAGCAGGGTCTGGTTGATCGTATTGTCCTCTGCCAAGAGGACCCGCGCGCCGCGGACAATATCTTCTGCATTGTCCACTTCGGCCGTCGTCGTTGGGTCGGACAAAGGCGCATGCGGTACCTCTTCAATCGGAATCTCGAACCAAAACGTCGAACCGACACCCAGTTCACTATCGACCCCAATGTGCCCGTTCGCGCCTTCGATGATGCGGCGGCTGATGGCCAATCCAAGGCCCGTTCCCTGTGCCTGATCGCTCAATTCGTTAGACACCTGCGAGAAGTCCTTGAAGAGATCATCCCGCTTATCAGCGGCGATCCCGACGCCAAAATCCTCGACCTCAACGCGCAGCCACGGCGCATCATCCACCTCGATCATCCGCGCCCTGACCGAGATCAAACCGTCGGTCGAATATCGAACCGCGTTGCTGACCAAGTTTGAGATGACCTGCCGGATGCGCGTTGCATCGCCATAAAACCGCTGCGGAACATCATCGCCAATTTCGACTTCTATCTCACGCTCGGTTTCATCCGCCGAATACCGCGCAAGCGCTGCAACGCCGGTAGCCAGCGACCTGATATCGACCTGTTCGGTTTTGAATTGGAACGCGCCCGCCTCCATTTTGGAGAAATCAAGCACGTCATTCACGATGGTTTTCAACGCGGTGCCGGACGTCTTGGCAAAGGATAGAAGTTCTTGTTTCTTAGGATCGCTCTCTTCCATGTGCAGAAGGTCGACGATCCCCATCAATCCCCCTAACGGGGTGCGGATTTCATGGCTCATCGTTGCGATGAACCGGGCCCGGACCTCAGAAGCCATCTGTGCTTTTTGCAGCGCGGCCTGAAGATCAGCGGTTCGTTCGCGCACGGTGTCTTCTAGGGCGGATTGATGTTCGCGCAGCGCTTCGTTTGCCTCGAACAAGGCACGGCTCTTTTCATCGAGAAGCTTTTCAGCCTCTGCACGCGCAGCAACCGCCCGGTTGTAGCGGCGGCGCGAAACGCCCTTGTCTTCGTCCGAACCCACCTGCCGTCCGTTACGCGGCCAGCGCGATCTGGAATGTCATGGAGTCGGACCGGCCCACCGTCGGCTGCGCCGTGATCTCGGCGGTCTGGCCAAAGTGGCCCACACAAGCTTCGATCAGGCCATGGCAGAATTCGGCTAGGGGCCTTGGTGAACTGTAGATCATCTCAAGATGGGCGTCGCTCACCTGCCGGGTGCGAAACGTCGGCAGCTCGGCATCCGGATAAAGTTTGCGCACTTCAACGTGGATTTCGTCTTCGATCGCGTTGAGCATTTCGAACGCGTTTTCCTTGCCAGCAAAGAATTCGGGATACCCGCGTTCAAAGAATTCCATCATCCAGTGACCAAACTTGCGTTGAAGCACTTCTGGGCTGGCGCCGGATTTTTCGCTGAACCCTTCAACGATCTTCATAAGTTCCGCGCAGGGATAGTTCCCAACCGCCGTGTACGCCCCGTCGTTTTCAAGATCGGCTGAATCCAGAACCTCATCAACCGCGTCTTCGCCAAATGCGGACTCAGCCATGTTTAGCAGTTCGACAAAAACCACTCCCTTCATCCGGTCACCCTCTCTCTTTTGCCTGCGATCGCGACCATCGTCGCCGATCCAGCTGCGTTTGCCACAGGCCCCACACCTCATGGCTATCATCGGCAACGCACTCCCGAAAGACCGGCCTTAGTTCAAAAGCCGTGGATCACACGCGCCCCACAGGTCAATCTTGCACGAGAAACCAGAGCAGCGCCAATACACCAATTGCGCAAACCACGTTTACCAAAATAGTAGCAGCAATGCTGAGCATCATACCCTTGCGCCGCTCGGCGGGGTCGATCCCTTCCAGATGCATCATCAATGCCGTCTTGGCGTGGTGAAATGGCTTGGGCTGGACCAACATCGCCATCTTTGGATGCTGCAAAGCGGTCTCGGCCTCGACCAGCACCCGCGCTTGTCCGCGCTCATAACGAGGCAACCAGCGGCCCAATTTCCGTACCTGATCGCGCAGCGTCCGTCCCTTGATGCCGTAGCGATCAGCGATTTCCGCCTGCAATTTGGTCAGTTCTTTCTGAAGCTCGGTCGGGTCCATGACCTGATCTAGCCGCGAAGCTCTGGCGATGTCACCCCTGATCCGCTAAGCCCATGCGCATGTTGGCCTTTCAGGAATTCGGCACAGGCGGCACGCCACTGATCATCGCGCATGGGCTTTTTGGCTCTGGCCGCAACTGGGGCGTCATCGCCAAACGGTTGGCCGAAAGCCGCCGCGTCATCACTGTTGATATGCGCAACCATGCAAGATCGTTCTGGGACCCGGATCACAGCTACGCCGCTCTGGCTGGTGACCTACAAGAGGTGATCGCCCGCTTCGGGACCGTCGACCTTTTGGGACACTCCATGGGGGGCAAGGCGGCAATGGTCGCCGCGCTGAACGGCGCGCCGATCCGCAAGCTGATCGTGGCCGACATCGCGCCTGTGGCCTACGGGCACACGCAACTGCCGCTGATCGAAGCGATGCAAGCGCTTGACCTGAGCGGCATTGAAAAGCGCAGCGACGCGGATGCTGCATTGGTCAGTCAGATACCTGACCCGACGACGCGCGCCTTCCTGCTCCAATCGCTTGACGTGAAGACCCGCACATGGCGACTGAATCTCGACATTCTCGCCGAACAAATGCCTGACATCATTGGATTTCCCGATATATCCGGCAGCTGCGAGGCACCTGCTCTGTTCCTCGCCGGCGCCACCTCTGACTACGTTCTTCCAGAGGCACGCCCAAGGATCAGAGAGCTGTTCCCGAACAGTCGGTTTGCCAAGATTCCGGGTGCGGGACACTGGCTGCACGCCGAGAAACCGCGGGAGTTTGAGGCGGCTGTTCGGGTCTTTTTGGATCAGGCGCAGTAACCCGTCATTAACCATAACCGCGCCACTCTGCGTGTATGACACCCATTGACCGCCCCCGCACATGGCGCTTTGCCAGCCACCTGCGCGACACAGACCTTAGCCTGACGCACCACATCGCCCTTCTGCGCGACTGTTATCGCGCTACGGCGACCGAGGGACCACTGACGACACGCGCTATGGTCGTCCTGCCTCAATCTATCCACGCCGTCTGGCAACTTCCTGCAACAGTGGAGCCTTTGCCCCGTTGGCAACGCTTCACCAAGACCTTGATGCGCCACCTCCCCCAACCCGTGGCCCTGCATCCCGCATGGGTCGCGCCCGTGATGTCCGAAGACATCCCCCGCACCGTGGCCGACATCCACGCGCAGCCGGTCGCGTGGCGTCTGGTAGAACAGGCCGAGGATTGGCCCTTTAGTTCTGTGCATCGGTTGGGAGTGGCAGCTTAGTTGCGAGAGGCGATTGCACCGCGCGAGCCGACCGGAAAGGGCTGCATAACGCCTCGATATTGCGCCGTTCTCCAAGAGAGAGAACGTGCGCTCTCTGTACAGACGCCGTGCGGTGCACTGACGGAAAATGTACGTTTTGCACGAAATATCCCATCCGTTTCCCCAAAACGGACATGCCCATGACGCTGACCATCCCCCGTCCCAAACGCGTTTCCACGACGCAGGCCCGCGATCAACTCAGTCACCTGATCAGCCACGTCCAGCACCCCGACGCCTATATCGTCCTGACCCGCCACGAACGTCCCGAGGCTGCGCTGGTCTCGATGGACATGCTCAAACGCATCTGGAGCCAGGAGGACATCGACGCGATCATCGACGGCAAGCGCGAGCCCGGTTTCTTTCGCTGAGGCCGCACGGGCTGCGACACGAACCGAGAGGCCGCCGAGGTGATCCAACGCACGCAAATGGACCGCCGTATGGAGCGTGAGGTTCTGAAACGTGCAGGCCTGCGACCGGTACCGGGCGGTGAGGTGGAGTGTGAGATCACAGAGAGCCGCGCGCGTTGGTGGCGGCGGCTGTGGCCCTGGGGGGCTTGGTTAGGATTTGGTTAAGTGCCCGCCCGATAGGGTAAGGCCATGCCGCGCTATGTGAGAGCCCATGCGCCGGGTGGGACGTTTTTCTTTACGGTGAACTTGGCGGATCGGTCGTCAGGGATGCTCGTGGACCGGGTTGCGGATTTGCGAGCTGCGGTGGCAGAGGTGCAAAGGCGGCGGCCGTTTCGAATTGAGGCGATGGTGGTGCTGCCGGATCATTTGCACGCAGTTTGGACATTGCCAGATGGCGACGCAGATTTTTCAACACGCTGGGGTGCGATTAAGGCGGGTTTTTCCCGCCGCTGCCGCAGGGCGGGATTTATCCCGCCTGCCCCGGTTGGCGCATTGTACGGCGGGGTGAACCCCGCCCTACGCCGGAAGGGCGAGGTGGGGTCTTGGCAACCCCGATTTTGGGAGCATTTGATCCGAAACGAGGCCGATTATTGGCATCACATGCGGTATTGCGCGTGGAATCCAGTGAAGCATGGATATGTGAGCGCGCCCGATGAGTGGCCGCATTCGTCGGTGAGTCGCGATGCCAGACGTGATGCAGAGTGATTGGAGTGGGATCGGCGTCTTTCATAGCTCGGCAATTTCTCTTTTGGCATCGTGCTTCTAGCACCGAGGTAGACAATCAGCTTTCATCCGCTTCAATCACCTTAAGTCTATATGAAGTGGCCCTACCCCTCTTTCCCGGAATTCTTTCAATGATTTCGGAACCCATCATACGTTCAAAAACTCGCTTAATTTTGTTTTCACTACCCTCCCTACAAATCTCCCTCGCTTTCGAGTTATTTATTTCTCCATGTTCAACAAGGTATTTACTAATAATCTCCTCCGGCGATGCGAGCAGTTCATGAAACAAAGTAACTGTAACTCCAGCCTCAGACTCTGCAATAACGGGGTCGCGAAGCTTTAGTTCACGCATTTTCTCAAAGGTAGTATTCAACCCTTCTCCGATGTCTTTGTTTGGGGCGTTCGGAAATTTATTGGCGATCCTAACCATCTTTGGATTTCGGGCAAATCTCTCCTTCAAAATATTCTGTGGAGTAACGTACCCAGGCAACTTACCGGGGCTAAATATTTCGATTCTGTTGTCAAAAATCCGAATGTGCACTTCATCCTTTGCGCTATAATCTCGATGCAATACGGCATTGGTTAACACTTCGTGAATTGCCTCTTCGGGGTAAACAACCGACTCAAGACCAACCGCACCGATTTTCGGGATATCTTGGACAGCTTCCTTGGTGGTTTTTACCGCCTCCGAAATCATCGACACAAGTGGTCCATCGATGGTCTTGGGATCAAATGCAAGCGTGTCACGTGTTCCCTCAGGGGCAGCCGTTTTATATCTATAAATCTTGACCGCAGCTTTAGGAAACTCGATTTGCGGCTCCTCGCCGAAGAGCATGTATGCGGCAACATTAGCTCGGCCGCCGGAAATGAGCTTTTGCTTCTTAAGCCATTCAATTGGCTCAGGCTCAGTTGGCAAACTGAGAGAGAATTCTAGGATTGCAAGGGAGTTTACTACATCCTCTATCGAGTCATTGACCAACTCATCTTCAAACGAGTGCACTCCCTTCGTGTACTTGAGACGCATAATTGCATCTGAACCAGCGACCTTCCTATTTTGCGCTCCAAACCGTGTGTAGGCATTCCCGTTGGTGGCAAATTTAACATCTGGAGTTCGAAATATCTCCAATTTTAGCACATACCCATGTTGACCTTCACCGGTCAGGAATGACGCATGCAGATAGTCCTGAACAGGGAACATGTCAAAAATTACACTCGTAAGGCCATTCGCCTCCTCCTGCTTTTCAAATCCCTTCCAGGCTTTATCATCTTCAATGCCAATATAGAGCTCACCGCCATCTGTGTTTGCAAAAGCTGATATTGCCTGGGACAGTTTTGCAGGCTGTATTCTCGCAGATTTCAAATCCATTCTTTGTCCTTCATCCAGAGCACACAAGGCTTTGACTTCGTCACTGTTAAGGTGTCCCGACGAAAAGGTGGTCATAAAGTTCCTCATTTAACATTGTGCAACGGATGCTTAAATCTGCACGCTTACCGGGAGTTTAATCAGATGTTGGGTGAATAAAAGCGATTTGCTTCTCTAAATGGCTCTTGGGACCAGCGCCCGACCCTGGGTGGGCGTGAAGCGCCCTCCCGGGGGGAGGGTCGGGCGCTGCCCGGTGGTTCCCACCGGGCGGGTTTGGTGATTGGGAGTGTGATTTGGAAGGGTTGGGTGGTTTGAGGCCCCGGATCGGGTCCGGGGCTGCGGGTGGTATGGCTGCAGCGTTGCGCTCTCTTCTGCACCGGGTCGGGCCGCAGACTTTTGTTCCAAAAGTCGCTTTCCCCGACGGGCGACAGTACTCTTTTCTGCACCGAGTGCGCCCGCAGACTTTCTTGCAGAAAGTCGCTTTCGCGCACCGCTTTCATAAGTGCGCGCGGGATGGACGGCTTTAGCCGTCCATCTTAAGCGCACTTATGAAAGCTTCCTGCGGTATGTCGACTTTCCCAAACTGGCGCATCTTCTTCTTACCGGCCTTCTGCTT
Source organism: Shimia ponticola (assembly GCF_007995215.1). Classification (GTDB taxonomy): domain Bacteria; phylum Pseudomonadota; class Alphaproteobacteria; order Rhodobacterales; family Rhodobacteraceae; genus Shimia_B; species Shimia_B ponticola. Next base: position 590,937 of record NZ_VCDK01000006.1, on the reverse strand, counting down.
TTCCAGCAGCTTCTTCTTACGCGTCGCGTCGCCGCCGTAGCATTTGGCAGTCACGTCTTTGCGGAGTGCCGACAGTGTCTCGCGCGCGATGACCTTGCCGCCGATGGCCGCCTGGATCGGGATTTTGAACATGTGTCGGGGGATGAGGTCTTTGAGCTTTTCGCACATGGCGCGGCCGCGTTGTTCGGCGCGGTCGCGGTGGACCATCATCGACAGCGCGTCGACCGGTTCCTCGTTCACGAGAACGGACATCTTGACGAGGTTGTCCTGACGGTAGCCCTCCATCTGATAGTCAAAGGACGCGTAGCCCTTGGTCACCGATTTCAGGCGGTCGTAGAAGTCAAAGACGACCTCGTTCAGGGGCAGGTCATAGACTGCCATAGCGCGGGAGCCGGCATAGGTCAGGTCGAGTTGGATGCCACGGCGGTCCTGGCAGAGCTTGAGCACGTCGCCCAGATAGTCGTCAGGCACAAGGATCGTCGCCTTGATCCGGGGTTCTTCAATATGGTCGACCAGCGTGACGTCGGGCATGTCGGCGGGGTTGTGCAGGTCGATCTGCGTGCCGTCCTTCATGTAGACGTGGTAGATCACCGACGGCGCGGTGGTGATCAATTCGATGTTATATTCGCGTTCGATGCGATCGCGGATCACTTCAAGGTGCAAAAGCCCGAGGAAGCCGCAGCGGAAGCCAAAGCCGAGGGCGGCGGAGGTTTCCATCTCGAAGCTGAAGCTCGCATCGTTGAGCGCGAGTTTCTCAATCGCGTCGCGCAGGTCCTCGAACTCGGCACTATCCACTGGGAAGAGGCCACAGAACACCACCGGTTGCGCAGGCTTAAAGCCCGGCAGCGGCTCAACTTCGTTGCGCTGGTGGGTGATGGTGTCACCCACGCGAGTGTCGCGGACCTGTTTGATCGACGCGGTGAGGAAACCGATTTCGCCGGGGCCGAGGCTGTCGACGTTCTCCATCTCGGGACGGAACACGCCGATGCGATCCACATGGTGGATCGAGTCATTCGACATGAACTTGACCTTTTCGCCCTTTTTCAGACGACCGTCGATCACGCGGATCAGGACGATGACACCAAGATAGGCGTCGTACCAACTGTCCACCAGCATCGCCTTCAACGGCGCATCTTCGTTGCCGTCGGGCGCGGGCAATCGCTGCACGATGGCCTCAAGTGTCTCTGGGATGCCGATGCCAGATTTGGCCGACACGAGCAAAGCATCGGTGGCGTCGATGCCGATCACATCCTCGATCTGTTCAGCCACGCGCTCGGGTTCCGAGGCTGGCAGGTCGATCTTGTTCAGGACCGGGACAATCTCATGGTCTGCGTCGATGGCCTGATAAACGTTGGCCAGCGTCTGTGCTTCGACCCCTTGGGTGCTATCGACGACCAACAGCGACCCTTCGACCGCGCGCATCGACCGAGACACCTCATAGGCAAAGTCCACGTGTCCTGGGGTGTCGATCAGGTTGAGAACATAGTCCTGACCATCAGCGGCTTTGTAATCAATGCGCACCGTGTTCGCCTTGATCGTGATCCCGCGCTCGCGTTCGATATCCATGCTGTCGAGCAGCTGCTCCTTCATGTCCCGGTCCGCCACGGTGTTCGTGGACTGGATCAGGCGGTCAGCCAGCGTCGATTTCCCGTGGTCGATGTGGGCCACGATCGAGAAATTGCGGATGTTTGAAAGCGGTGTCATGGACCGGATATGCTGCAGGTTGGGGTCCCGGTCAAGGTCGTGCGGCTGCGTTGAAAATGCACAGTGTCGACAGGCGTCTTTTGTGCGTCTCACACCCCACAATCAGTCGGCCAAAAGAGGTCTTGGAGACCCGGTGTTTGCTGCGTTCCGCTGAGGTCTAGATCAGCCCCACGAGCGGCGCTTGTGCAGCCTTGCGCTCAGCACGGATCAATCGCGTCTGGCCCAGAAACAGCAGCCACCCAAAGAAACAATCCCCCAAACAGGGGTGCGGCTTTCCTTACTGGTGAGATAGCAATTCCCCACACAATCTAAGACCATTCAGAAGCACGATTAAATGGAATTGCGACCATGACGACCCTTTACGAAAACAAGGAATACCAACGCAGCCTAAAGCAGCTTCGCGCCGCCGAGAAACACGAGCGTGAAGTCAAAGCCAAATGGGACTCCGATTATTACCGCGACCTCGACAAGAGTGGTATTCTCGCAGACCAACATTCCACCCGCGACAACAAACGCCTTGAACTTGAAGAGGCTGCGCGCCGGACCAAGGACTGGGCGGATCGTGTCCGCGCCATCCAAGAGGCCAAAGCCGCAGCACATTAGGCAGCGCTCAAACAGTTCCAAACAAACCTGTGCGGGAGCATGTGGCTTCCCGCACGCACCATTTTCTGAGGAGTTCCAACAACATGACCCCATTCCGCGCCCGCGTCACAGGCTGGAGTCTGGCCGAGACGCATCCCGCAACGTTGATGATTGACGTCGAAACTGCCACCCCGGCCATAAAAGCCAGCGTCGATCAGATTATCTTGCGTGGCAGTGAACTGCATGTCCGGATCAACACGCGGGACGCCAATCCCGGCGGCGTAAGCGCGCAGGTGCTGACCACACAGAAGCTTGCCGCGCCAATTCCGGATGAAGCGATCCAAAACCAGTATCTTGTCCATATTTTCGTGGATGGAAGCCCGGAGAAGATCTTGAATTTGTCCTAATCTCATTTCGGACGCATGGGATTGGGTCAGGGTTTCCCGACTTTTCCCAGTTGACAATTCTCGCAACTCTTTTGGCGTTGCTTGTTTCAGCACTCATTCAAATCAAAAACCTTAAACACAGGAGGGCCAATTCATGGGCCGCACAGCAGATCAACAATCCGCCGTCAACGCGATGAACGCAGCTGATGAGGAAATCAAACGCGCCTACGAGATGGAAAATGCCGCCACGACTGCGGATGCGCGCCGTCAGGCCGCGCAAATGCGCCAAGAGGCCGAGCAGCGCAAACGTGACGCGGTCAGAGCCGCGCAAGAGGCGACCAAGCGCGCCAATTCCTGATCGCGGATCGGCCCCCGGTGCGCTCGCGCGCCGGGGGGCAATCGAAGGAGGTAATTCGATGACTTTGACTGTAACATCCGTGACCCCAGAGGGTCGCAGCCTGATTATTTCAGGGACCCTACCTCATGTGGGCATCGCCCTGCGCGGCCCGCATATCTCGACAAACGGGAACCAGATCAGCGTTGGGTATTACACCGACGACAGCGGATCATCCGGAGGAATGACGGCCATGATGCTGAAACAAGTCCGCGAAACCGTGTCGCTAGACGCCATGCCGGCGGGCACCTGTTCTTACACCATCACATGCAATGACGCTGCCGTGGCCGGCGGCTCCTTCATTCTCGCCTAGACCATGCCGCGCCTGTCTGAACCAACCATTACCACCCAACGCGCGGAGGGCCGCGATTACCTAATGATCAAAGGGATGCTGTCGCGGTCGCATTACTTCAAGGATCACGCATTCCGTTGGCTTGATCCGCAAACGCTCCGCGTCGATTTAAGCACAGCGCAATGGCGGCCGGACTTTGACCCACCCGAAATGCGCACCATGGAGAACAGCGCGCCCAGCCGCGGCACGGGCGTCGACCCCGACTTTCTGCAACCCCGCCGTCCCGAGCCTGTGAACAGAGCGCCTCTCATGCCGCGGGAAATCCGCATTGATCTGGGGCCTGCTGTGGCACGCACAGTGTCGGTCAACGTCTATCTTGATGGCCAGATCGAATACAAAGGACGTGTGGATCTCGGGTAGCCCCATCACGGCCAATTGTCCGCCTAAAGGCAGGTGTGCGACCGCGCGCCAATTGCCAAGGCTGCCTTGCCGTGGCACGATATGAGGAACCGGCATAAGACCGGACGGATGGCAGAGCAGAGGCCGGAACATGCGAGTAATACTGATGATTGTCGCGGCAGCGGCATTGGCGGGCTGTGGTGGCGGTGACCGGGGCGGATCAAGCGCGCGTCTTGCCTATTACGCCGAAGGACCGATCAAAGATGCCTGCCTTGCAGCGGGTCGCAAAGCTGCGTCACGGCAACTTTGCGGGTGTGTTCAGGCCGTTGCCAATCGAGAACTCAGCAGCCGCGACCGGGCGCGCGCCGTTGGCTTTTTCGCCGATCCTCAAAGAGCACAAGATGCCCGCACCGCAGATGGCCCGGCCGCCGACGCGTTTTGGGACCGCTACAAGGCCTTTGCACGCACGGCTGAGCGGTCGTGCCGCGGGTAGGCGCGCGCCGGATTTGAGTATTTTTGAAACATAGAAGGACCTGAGTCAGCCCTGAATGGTCTGGCGCAGCCCGGTGATGGCGTCGTCAATAATGTCGAGCGCCTCGTCAAAATCGCGGGTGAAATACGGGTCAGGGACGTGATCGGCGCTGCTGCCATAGTCGGTCAGTTTTACAACCGGTGTCTCTGACCCAGTCGGGCGCAGTGCCTCAATATTGGCGATGTTTTCGTCATCCATCCCGATGATCAGATCAAAATCATGGAAATCAGCATGACCGAATTGCCGGGCGCGGAGGCCTGACATGTCGATACCCCTCGCGCGGGCGGCATCCTGCATCGGTCCATAAGGTGGTTTGCCAATATGCCAATTCCCGGTCCCGGCACTGTCACACGCCAGCCCTTGATTGCGGGCGATGGCTTCGGCGGTTGGGGACCGGCAGATGTTGCCGAGACAGACAAAGAGGATGCGCATGGCCTCTACCTGCCATAGCCTGCGCCCATGAGCCAGATCGTGATCCTGACCGGCGCAGGAATTTCCGCCGAAAGCGGGCTGAACACCTTTCGCGGTGGTGGAGGCCTTTGGGAGAACCACCGAGTTGAGGATGTGGCAACGCCAGAGGCGTTCGCGCGCAACCCGGCGCTGGTTCAGCGGTTCTACAACGAGCGCCGCGCAGGAGCGGCAAAAGCGCAACCGAATGCCGCGCATATTGCTTTGACTGATTTGGGTCACGCCTTTGGCGATGACTTGCTGCTCGTGACACAGAACGTGGATAGCCTGCACGAGGCGGGCGGCAGCCGGGCGGTGGTGCATATGCATGGTCAGTTGGATCAGGCGCTGTGTGCCTCCTGCGGGCACAGGTGGCCGTCACCCACAGAGTTAGAAGTTGGGCATGCCTGCCCATCCTGCGGGGCGCCGAGCGCACGCCCTGACATCGTCTGGTTTGGAGAAATCCCGTATCACATGGACCGAATCCTGGAGGCGCTGTCACAGGCCGAGGTTTTTGCCGCCATTGGAACATCTGGTCAGGTCTATCCCGCTGCCGGGTTTGGAGAGTTTGCGCAGCAGGCCGGAGCGGAATGTCACGAATTGACGCTGGAGCCGTCCGGCAACCCGATTTTTGATCGGGTGATCGCGGGGCCTGCGACGCACACCGTGCCGCTATGGGTGGCCGAGATCAAAGAGCGGTTTGCAACAAAAGGGCGCGCCGGACCGGGATCCGACGCGCCATTTCCGTCCTAAGGACAGGTGATCAGTGGTTGTGACCGGAATGGTCTTCGTCCTTGTCGCCGTGGTCCATGGCCCCGTGATCATGTGACCCATGCCCTTGCATCCCGCCATGGGACGCCTTGCGTTCATTGTCGACCGGTATGCTCACCACCATGTCGCCCGCATTCTCGAACGTCAGCGTCACATCGATTTCATCGCCTTGCTCCAGTCCTTCAGTCAGGCCCATCAGCATCACGTGCAATCCGCCGCGCTGCAAAACGGTGGTTTCACCGGCGGGGATTGGGATACCGCCTTCGACCTCGCGCATGCGCATGACGCCGTTTTCATCCTCGGTATGGGTGTGTAGTTCGACACGCGCTGCGATATCTGTCGCAGCCGAAATCAGTTGATCATCTGTGTCGCTGTGGTTCGTGATCGCCATGAAGGCCGCGCCGGATGTCGACATGGACGTCGCGCTGCGCGCATAGGGGTCATCGATCATAAGCCCCATGCCATCGGCGAAAACGGGGGACGAGAAGGTAAGGGCCGCAGCCAGAACGGGCGCAGTCGCGCGCGCAAAGAGTTTGGTCAGCATTGGAAAGCTCCGAGTATTGGATGTCTGTCAGTTTGTTGGTTCAAACCGAAACAGGCGGCCCCCGGGAGCGTTGTTGGTGCCCGCGCAGACCGTCGGTCTGCGGTGCGGTGCGACTCAGTGAAAGCGTCGTGGCCGAAGTGTCTGTGAAAAAAACAGAGGACTGCCCCGCATCAACCGCGGCCAACAGAGTGCCAATGACCTCTGGGCATAGCGTCCAGCCTTCGACCTCTTGACCATTGGCGTCCAGATGGATGGTGACGGCGGCATGACCGCGACAGATCACGATGGTCGAGGTGGGTTCCGCTGCGCCCGTCGCAACGCCAGCAGCGAGGTGCGTGACACTTGCCACCACCAGCCACAGGCCAATTAGAGTGCGACGCAATAACATGGGTGTGGATGTAAACAATCCGGCCTGCGTAACAAGCGGACAAAATGAAACAGCCCCGCCGGATCGGCAGGGCTGTACATCAGTTCCGCAATATGGTCAGGGGCTTACGCCGACGCCTGCGCCTTTGCGATGTCTTTTTTGATCTTCAGCGCGTTGGCCGACAGCTCTTCGTCTTTGGCTTTGGCAAGGAACGCGTCAAGGCCACCACGATGGTCGACCGAGCGCAGAGCCGAAGCCGAGATGCGCAGTTTGAACGAGCGATCCAGCACTTCCGAGTGCAGGGTCTGGTCGTTCAGGTTCGGCAGAAACCGACGCTTGGTCTTGTTGTTGGCGTGGCTGACGTTGTTGCCAGTCATCGGGCCTTTTCCGGTCAATTCACAGCGGCGCGACATCGTCCACTCCTCGTTTCATATCTTCGTCTGGTCGGGCGCCCGTCAACGGGCAAAGCCCCGCGTGCGCAGGGCCCTTAATTCGGTTCGCGCGGTTTAGGCGGGGATGAGGATGGGGTCAAGAGGATTCGGGTCGAGCAGACATGGAAGTCCCTGAAGGCCTATGACCTCTTTAGACTTCTGTCTTTCGGCACGTTTAAGTGGGTCTCTCCCGTCCACGGTCAGTAGCTTTGCATCCGCCAAAATTCGAAGCGGAGCGAACGGCTGCTTTATGTCTCAGGTCCCAATCCTCTACGGTGATTGCGGCCAGCCCAAGACAGTTCTCGAAAACGACGCCCGTCGCTATCTCCGAAACCCTCGCTTCGCAGGGGCCTTTGCCTCAATCGCCGCAAGCAGTTCAGCCATCTTCACCGGCTTGGTGAGGATGGAGGTATCAAGCTTCTTCTCTTTGAGCACATCCTGCGCATCTGCGGCATACCCCGAGACCATTATCGTTGACAGGTTTGGATGGAGATCAACGGCAATACTCAGGAGATCTAGACCTTGAATCGAGCCGGGCATCACGTTGTCGGTTACTAGAACATCCGGACATAAACCGCCACGGAGCATCGCAGCGGCTCCGTCGCCATTGGTCGCGACAGACACCTGATGGCCATGCTCGGTGATCTGGGTCTCAAGCAACTGCCGAACGGCGATGTCATCTTCCACCAACAACACGTGCGAACACGCCTTATCGAGGATGTTTGGAGGCGAGGAGTTTTCAGCAATTTTCATGCCTCTGTCGACAGCAGGAATGAGCAGGGAAAACGTTGAGCCGACATTGATCTCGCTCTCGACAAACACGGTGCCGTTGGATTGTTTTGCAAACCCCTGAACCATCGAAAGGCCAAGCCCTGACCCCTTTCCAACCCCTTTTGTCGTAAAGAATGGATCGAAAATACTCTGAAGCGTGTCCTTTGGAATGCCGGTACCAGTGTCTGATACCCGAAAGCGAACGAAATGCCCCTGTGGGATATCGTGAGCCAGTCGATGCGACTCTTCGCGGGAAACACCAAGCTCATCCACTTGTAGGTGCAGTGTCCCGCCGTCAGGCATGGCGTCGCGCGCATTGACCGCAAGGTTGAGCAACGCGACATCCAATTGGTGCCGATCCACAAGAACTTCACTTATTCCCGGTTTCACCGAGGTGGAAATCCGAATGCTCTCTGGCAACACCCGGTCCACCATTGTCTTGAAGTCCGTGAGAATGTCCTTTGGGTCATGCTGCTTGGGCTCCAACCTGGATTGACCAGCAAATGTCAGCAAATGCGAGGCCAGCGACGAGCCACGTTGCGCTGCCTTGATGATCTCGTCAGCGAACCTCTGCTTTTCCTCTTCGGAGGAACTCTCTTTCACAAGCTCAGCGTTGCCTAGCGATACAGCAAGCACATTGTTGAAGTCATGCGCCACCCCGGCAACGAGACGCCCGAGTATCTCCTGCCGTTGGGACCGGTTAAGGGCCTGTTTCGTCCACTCGAATTGACTGTGTTTGTCGCTGGCGTTCATCAAGGCGAGATAAAAGTAGGGTGATATACACAAGAGTGTCACAAAGGCTGCGGCGGTTTCGGCGGACAGGCCAAACTCGGCGAATATCAGACACGCGATTGCTAGGAACCCTAGCCAAATAGGCCCAACGACACAGGCAATGATTGGGCGGAACGTGGCGTGGAACACCATGATGTTGATCGTTGCGGCGACCAGAAGAGCCAAGGCCGCCATCTTGAAAATGTCGCCTTCAATCGACCAGACCGCCACGGCCAACGCGTTGTAGAACAATGCGCGCAAAGTCAGCGTCACCAGCACCGAAGAATAAAGAGACGGATCTCGCAGAGACAACGCTCTCGCCGCGACGAACTTTTCCAAAGTGAACAAGGAGACGTAGCAAACCGCCATCAGTGACAGCGCCCAAGCGTTGAGCAAGACAGCAGCTGACAGACTCCCCAAAAGCATCAGGCCGACATGTGAAAAGTACATGACGCTCCACAATTGCTCGGCTTGGGCGATCGACTCGATTTGTGTTAGCCGTAACCCGGCTTTGTCGATAGGACGATTCACGATGCCTCTCGATTGCGATGCAAGCTATTTTGCTGCTTCACGGGCATTTCGTCCAGATCGGACACTCGGCTCTACCGCTAGGGTTGTGGTGCGCATTTTTTCTGGCAGTTCGCCTATCGACCAACACCCGGCTGTCGTTCCGTTGGCCACCTGAAGGTGCATGGTCGAAACATGCTGGGTGAACGTGCCCAATTTGGCTCATTCGCGCATTGATTTACAGGTTAGGGGGCCACAGCCATTACCGAACCTTCACCCCAAAACCCGAGCCGCCGCTACCGATGGTGCAACTTGACCTTCGGCAACCGCCTGCCCCATGCGCTCCATTTCATCCTTGGTCTCGGGGTCTGCAAGCGCACGCGCAAGGAGGGCTGATTGAACCTCTTCCTGAAACCACCCCACAGCTTGTGATCTGCGGCGGGCCTCCCAATGGCCGTGGTCTTTGCGCCAATTCGCGAGCGTTTGCATTTCGTCCCAGGCTTCATACAGCCCTACTCCGTCATAGGCCGACATAGTTAGCGCCTTGGGGAAATCGTCGGGGTCCTGTGGACGTTTTCGCAGGAGGCGGAGCGCGCCAGCATAGTCGGCGCAGGTGCGGATGGCTTGGGCGCGCAGGTCGCCGTCGGCTTTGTTCACAAGGATCAGGTCGGCCATCTCCATGATGCCGCGTTTCACGCCCTGAAGCTCATCGCCGCCCGCGGGTGCCAAGAGCAAGACAAAGAGGTCGCACATCTCGGCGACCATCGTCTCGGACTGGCCGACGCCCACGGTTTCGATCAGCACCACATCATAGCCCGCGCCTTCGCACACTTGCACCGCCTCGCGCGTCCGGCGCGCGACGCCGCCAAGATGGGATTGTGAGGGGGACGGTCGGATAAAGGCGTTGGGGTGGCGCGACAGCTGTTCCATTCTGGTTTTGTCACCAAGAATCGAACCGCCGGTGCGCGCCGATGATGGGTCCACGGCAAGCACCGCCACCTTCTTCCCCGCTTCGGCCAGCATTAGACCAAAGGCTTCGATAAAGGTCGATTTGCCGACACCCGGCGTGCCGGACAGCCCGATCCGCAGGGCCTGACGGTCGATTGGCAGGTGCCCCAACATCTCTTGCGCCTGTGCGCGATGGTCCGCGCGCCCGCTTTCGATCAATGTGATCGCGCGGGCAATGGCGCGACGGTTTCCGGTGGCAACTTGAGCGGCAAGGTCTTGGATCATGGCCAGCGGTATGGCGGGAGCGGACGCAGAGGTCTAGAGGTCAGAAGACCCTGATGGGACGAATGTCTGACGCGGCCAGTTCAGGGGCCTCAATCCCCCACAGATCGCTCAGCAAACCTAGATATACGCCGCGATAGTCCGAGGTGTGAACCAGATCACCGTCCACCAGCCGATCAAGCGATACCCGCTTACCAGCAAACCCGCCCGCCACCTGCCCACCGGCCACAAACACAGGCGCAGCGGTCCCGTGATCGGTGCCGAATGAGGCATTCTCGCGCGCCGTCCGACCGAACTCGGAATACGTGACCATGGTCACCTGATCCCAAAGACCAATGGTTTTCATGGCGGATGCGAACGCGCCGACCGCCTCTGACAAGTCCGACAGCAGCAGACTGTGTTCATCCGGCTGGTTGTCGTGGGTGTCGTAGCCATCTTGCACGACCTTCAGGACCGGAGCATCGACGCCAGCCTCAAGCAGACGTGCGGCCACGCGCAGTTGGTTTCCAAGCTCGGTGTCCGGGAACGCGAAATGACGCGCCGCGCTGCGTTCGAGACGGCGACTGATGCCCTCCCCGGTGATCTGCGCGCTGTCATAGGTGTTCAGTACGTGACCCAGAGGTGAGGATGCCAGAACAGGCCGCACAGCATGGCGGCGGTTCGGCAGGCTTTCGATCATCTCGGCAAACCCTTCTTCATCCCTGAGGGCTGAAAACCGTCCGGGTCCACGCAGTGGTCCCATATCGCCGCCCAGCGTTACGCCCGAGGCAACGTCAGCCTGCGGCGCGCGCCCTTCAGAAAACGCCGTTGAAATCCAACCGGTTTCAGATGTGCTTTCGGCCCCCATGCCCGCATTCCAGATCTCAATCGAGCGAAAATGCGACCGGTTCGGGTTGGGATAGCCGACGCCCTCAACGATGCTCAGCGTGCCGTCTTCCCACAGATCCGCCATGTCGCGCATCGCGGGATGAAGGCCAGTGTCACGGTCAAGGCTGAGCGTGGTGGATTTGTTCAGACCTATTGTCGGACGCAAACCGCGATAGGCGGGGTCTGTGACGGGCACGACAGTGTTCAGCCCGTCATTGCCGCCAGCCAATTCGATCAGGATCAGAATATTGCCGGTATTGGCCGCACGCGCAGCGGCGAAGCCGGGAAGGTTCAAGAGCGGCAGACTGGCTGCGCCCGCGCCAAGGGCTGTCAGAAAGCGGCGACGATTGGGTGAAAATGTCATGGGTCCGTCCTCTTAGTTCAGTTGAAATTCGGGTGCTGTGATCAAGGCCTCGACCTGCGCGCGGGCGTCGCCTTCGGGCATCGGGCGGCTCATCAAGGTGATCGGCAGCAACACATCCTCTGCTGTCGCGCCATCGGGCAGCGCCGCCATCCAATCGCTTATGCTGGCATAGACAAAAGGTGGTGCCGTCGGGCGACCGGGCGTGCCGTCGTAATCTTCGAACATCGCGTCGATATCCGCGAGGCTGCTCACCTGATCCAAACCGGCCAAACCGAGTTTTTCCGGTTGGCTCGCGCCCTGCACGAGGTTGCCAGTAGGACTGCCAAAGATATCCTGCCCCGCCTGAGCAACCTGCCGTGCGACGCGTTTCATCTGGCGATAGGTCGGTGGGCTAAAATCCTCCTCGGGTGCCTCGGTCCAGAGAAGCTGTTCCGTGGTGGACGCAAGAAGCGTCGGCATGTGCCCTGCCAGCGCCCCGAGGAACGCGCGGGCCTTTGGTGTCACGTCATCGTAGTAGTCCGCCATCTCGGCATCCATCGGAAGCCAGACCCAAGCGTCACCGTCTTCGGTCTCGAATTCGGCCCCAAAGAGGCAACCCGGTTCACAATCGCCGACGAAAATCGACACCTCCGGTGCCTCACGCCCAAACTGTTCGACGTAAAACGGCAGCGACCGGAAGGTTTCACCACCAAAGCTGACGTCAAAGAGCGTCAGGAACGCGCCGCGAAACGGCTGCCCATCCTCACGGCCCGCTTCGCCGTCGATCGCAAAGACCTGACCGACGCGGAGGTCACTGGGTCCGGCAGTGATTGCTGGCGAGGACTTGCCCGCCATCATCGGATCGCGGGCATAGCCCGCACGATCGGTCTCGAGCGCTTCGGCCATCAAGGTGGCCCGGCTGACGGCGCTGGCATCGGTGACCCACGCGGTTCCGGACGGCCAACCGCCCACATTAGGCGGCATGAAGGGCATCTGCCCCATCTCTTCTGCAGCCCAGATCATCTGACCGGTGTCGATCCCGTCCAAACCCAGCGTGCGCACGGTGCCCACGAGCAGTTCGATTGGGGATTTCACCAACCGACCCCGGTTTTCCACGGACCAGAAGGCATCCGTCAGGAAGAGCGCCTCAAGCAGTGGCTTCATCTGCAGTTCGTTCGACTTCCAAACCTCAACCAGCCGCGTGATTTCGGTAGGATCAGGCACGTCAGACACAAAATGCAGCCAAAGCTTTTCCACGATGTAAGGGCCAAAATTCGCATCAGCCGTCACGATGTCGGTCAGATCATCCGCGCCGAACCGCCCAGTCTGACCAAGGATCGTTTTCGTCCCGGCATCGTGATCCTCCGCATAAAACGCATAGCGGCCCCCATCAAAGGCCCCGATGGAATGCCCAGTCAGAGCGCGCGCGGCCTCCTTCACATCCTTTTCGGTGTAGCCGCGCCCCTGCCCCAGAGTGAACAGTTCCAGAAACTCGCGCCCAAGGTTCTCATTCGGAGCCTCTTTGGAGTTTTCGGTATTGCTCAGAAACTCCAGCATGGCCGGATCGCGCAGGATTGCATCTGCGAGAGCAGCAAAATCTCCGGCGGCATGTGTCCGGAACAGTCGGTTCTGGTCCGCCATCCAACGGGGATTTTCGGCATTGCCATAGGACGTTGCAAAATGGTCATGCCAGAACAGGACCAACCGTTCGGTCAACGGTGACGGGGTCGCGACCATCTCGGCCAGCCACCAACCTGCGAGATCCTCGAATTCAAGGTAACGGTTCGCGAAGAATAATTCCTGTTCGGTCTGACCAAGCGCAAAGATCAGATCAGTTGGATAGTGCCACCCTGTCGTCCATATGGGCATCGGGATCGAGGGAGCGGTTCGTGATCCACCGACGATCTCGGCCACAGCCTCGGTATAGGATTTGCCGACAAATGCGCTGATTTCGTCCGGGGACGCACCGAACCCTGTCCGTGCCAGCAAATGTCGCGCCTCAGCGGCGTCCATCGCATCGGGTCCGGCCAGCGCATCAGCCGCACACAGGACCATTGCCGTCGAACCAATCAATCGGGCCAAATTCGTCATCAGACACTCCTTCGTGGATCACGAAGACACATCTAAGGGCGTTCGCCGGTTGCGTGTTTTACAACTCCGGGGCGGAAATCATACGGTTTTGTATGATTTTCCTAAGTGTCTGATTAGGCAGGAATTTTCACTTCGAAAACCGCGCCGGTCGTGCCCTCCAGAAGGGTCACGTCGCCGCCATGCAGTTCCGCGATCGCCTTTACAAGGCTCAACCCCAACCCATTGCCGGGCGTGTTGCGGCTCTGGTCGCCCCGGTGGAAACGATCAAACAGGCGCGCACGGTCGATAGGCGATACTCCCGGCCCGTCATCGCCGACACGTAGAACGACAGCGTCCCGGGCTTGCTCCAATTCAACAAACACGCGCGCCGCATCGCGGGAATGCTCGATAGCGTTTTCGAGAAGGTTCGACAGGAGCTGCTGCAACAACTCGCGGTCACCGGTGGTTGCAACGCCTTTGGCCACCCGCACGTCCAGCGATTTCTGAGCGTCATCGAAGAGCGGCGCGAAGCTATCGGCCATGTCTTGCGCCAGCGTAGAGACATCAACCTGCCCAAACCCAGCGCGCCTGCGTCCCGTTTCGACCTCACCCAATCGCAAAAGCGCGTCGAACACGCGCAAAAGGCCGTCGAGATACCTTTCTGCCTTTTCGATATGCGCATGTGCTGCGTCAGAGTCATTTAGATCGCGGCGGATCAGGTCCAGCCGCCCGGCCACATTGGCCAGCGGCGTTTTCAGGTCATGGGCCACGCCGACAGACACAGCCTCGATATTGCGGTTCAGTTGAGCCAGCTTATCCAGCATCCCGTTGATTTCTGACGACAGGCGGTCGAATTCATCGCCCGTGCCCTGCAATTCGACCCGACTTTGCATCCGGCCTGACACAACGGCCCCAGCTGTGTCTGAAATAGCCTCGATCCGCGCCAGCACACCACGGCTGAGCAGAAACCCGATGATCAAGGACAGCGGGAGACCCACAAGGATCAGGGCATAGGTCATCTGAGGCATCAGCCAGCCCCAGTAGTATTCCCGTTCTGGCACAAAGAGCGCGATTGTGCCCCACGCCTCATCCCCCAAACCAAAGGCTTCCGCGCGCAGGCCTTCGTCCAGTGTCGGGTGATCCAGGTAGACCAGCTCTGCCGCGTCATCGGGCCACAAGCCCGGATAGCCCACCAGCACGTCATCATCGAAGTTGCGGATCGCGACAACGATCTGCTCTTCTTCCAATCGGGCAAGGATGACGTCGTCGTCCCACTCGGCCGCATCCCCGATCCTGTGCAGGTCCAGCGCGGCCTCGATCCCACCTTCCTGAAAGGCGTCTTCTGTTTCCGCAATCTCTGCCTCGATCCGCGCCCATTCCTCTCCTTCGATTTGAAGGATGGCAATGAACCCAATCAGCCAGACAAGACCCACCGCGACAGCGATATAGCCCATCGACGCCGCCACCGTCCGGCGGAAGATATTCGAAGCAAGAACCCTAGTCCGGGTCATGGATCATGTATCCTGACCCGTGCACGGTGCGGATCATCTCGGTGTCAAAAGGTTTGTCCAGCTTGGCGCGCAGACGGCTCATATGCGTCTGAACAAGGCTGGTTTTCGGATCAAACCGATACCCCCACACCTTTTCAAGCAGCATGGACCGCGTGACGACTTCACCCGCGTGTTCCACGATCACGTCGAGCAGTTTGTACTCGATCGGTGACAGGTCCAACACCACATCGCCCCGGCGCGCCTGACGCGCCAAACGGTCGATATGCAATGATCCCAGCCGTCTTTCATTCACTTCCTCCACGATCTCGGGCCTGCGGGCGATGCTCTTGATCCGGGCGATCAATTCGCTCAGCGCGAAGGGTTTGACGAGGTAGTCATCTGCACCGCTTTCCAGCCCTTCGACCCTGTCATCAATTCCGGACATTGCCGTCAACAGTATGACAGGTGTTGTCACCCCGGCCCCGCGCATCAACTTAAGCGCGCTCAACCCGTCCATACCCGGCATCATACGATCGAGGATGATCACGTCGAACCGCCGCGCCCCCAGATCCAGCAGCGCGGGCTGCGGGTTATCGTGCACGGTCACATCCCACCCGGCCTCTGACAGGCCACGAGTCAGAAATTCCCGCGTTTCGGCTTCATCTTCAACGACGAGCACCTGCATTGATGAACCCTACTGCTTGTTACAGATGTGAACGTGCCTGAATTCGCCGCTCGTGTCAGCCCGTCCTGCGACCGGGTTGACGGGCGCGGCCGGCTGGCCCTTAACCAGCTTATGAATTCACCAGCTTTGCCCATTGATCCGATATTGCCAGAGTTGTGCGCGGCGCTGGTGACGCATGGGCGCGCGGTGCTGCAAGCACCACCCGGCGCGGGCAAGACAACACGCGTCCCTCTGGCGCTGCTTGATCATGTGCCGGGCAAGCTCATCATGTTGGAACCTCGGCGGCTCGCAGCCAAAGGTGCCGCGGCGCGACTGGCGCAGACGCTGGGCGAAAAACCCGGACAAACCGTGGGCTACCGCATGCGCGGCGACAGCGTGGCAGGTAGACGGATCGAGGTGGTGACCGAAGGAATCCTGACCCGGATGCTGCAAAGCGACCCGGAACTGCGCGGTATTTCTACTCTGATCTTTGACGAATTCCACGAGCGGTCGCTGAATGCCGATCTGGGTCTGGCACTGGCGTGGGAGGTGCGGCAGGCGCTGCGCGATGATCTGAACATCCTCGTGATGTCGGCCACTTTGGACGCAGGCCCGGTTGCGCGGATGTTAGACGACGCACCCATCATCACCTCAGAAGGCCGCACCTATCCCGTCGATGTGACCTATAACGACCGCCCACGCGACAAATCTCAGCGGTTGGAACCCTTTGTGGCGGGGCATATCACCCAGATGCTGGATCAAACCGAAGGCGGCATTCTAGTATTTCTGCCGGGTGAGGGTGAAATCAAACGCACGCTTTCGGCCCTGCCGGACCAACCGGGTGTGAGCTACCACCCGCTCTATGGCGCGCTGCCCTTTGCCGACCAGCAGGCCGCCATCCAACCCACGAAACAGAAGCGCAAGGTCGTGTTGGCGACGTCTATCGCTGAGACCTCATTGACCATCGAAGACGTCCGCGTTGTGATTGATGCTGGCCTAGCCCGCCGTGCGCGGTTTGATCCGGGGTCTGGCATGAGCCGCCTTGTCACCGAACGTGCCAGCCGGGCCGAAGCAGAACAACGCGCCGGTCGTGCGGGTCGTGTGGCACCAGGTCAGGCGCTGCGCCTTTGGACAGCGGGCGAACAGGGGGCGCGCGCGGCCTTTGCCCCGGCCGAAATTGAAACAGCCGACCTTACAGGGCTGGTTTTGGAACTGGCCGAATGGGGCGCGGATGCCGATGACCTTGCATTCCTGACCCAGCCACCGCCCGGACCGCTGGCTGAAGCCCGGGATTTGCTGACCCGATTGGGCGCCTTGCAGGGCGGCTCGCTGACCGACCACGGGCGCCGCATGGCGCGTCTCCCCGTGCATCCCCGTCTGGCGCATATGCTACTGCGCGCGGGACCCGAGGCGGCAGCGCTCGCAGCCCTTTTTTCGGCTCGCGATCCGGTGGAAACGCGCAACACGGCGCTGTCTCTCAGGCTTGAGGCCATCAGGGACACGGGCCGCTTTCGGAAAGAGCGCGCATTTCCCACTCGCGACGGCGCGCTGCGCACGATTAAGGACGAAGCAAAACGCCTGCGCAAAATGGCAGGGCCTGCATCCACACTCAGCGACGCCGAATCCGCGGCACTGGCCTATCCAGACCGCATCGGCGCGCGGCGCAAGGGGACCGCGCCGCGTTATGTGCTGTCCGGTGGCAAGGGTGCTGTCCTGCCAGATGGTGATCCGTCCGAGGCCCCGTTCATCGTGGCCCTCGATACGGATGGCGACCGGCGAGAAGCGCGGATCAGGCTGGCGGCGCCCATTGCCGAAGGATCGATCAGGGAGCTTTTTGTCGACAGCGTCACGCAGGAAAACATCTGCGAATGGTCCAAGCGTGACAGCCGTGTTCTAGCGCGCAGCCGCGAAATGCTGGGGGCGCTAGCCTTGACCGACCAGACGTGGTCGGACCCGGAGCCCGACGCGGTGGCGCGCGCTATGTGTGATGGGATCGCTGAGATCGGCCTGTGCCTCGACGCCAAATCGCGGCTTTTTCAGGCGCGTGTGTTGCGCGCACGAGCGGTTGCACCCGACCTACCTGACCTGTCCGACGAGCATCTGATGGCCACGCTCATCGATTGGCTGCCGCCTTTTCTGGCGGGCATCACAACGGCAACCGCATGGCGGCAGGCGTCAAAACTTGCTGCGCTGAAATCGCTCTTGGACTGGTCGCAATCCCAACGGCTGGATGAGATCGTTCCAGAGAGTTTCACAACCCCATTGGGCCGCCAGATCGCGATTGATTACAGCGGCGAGACGCCTGAAATCGCGTTGCGCCTGCAGGAACTTTTTGGCCAGACGACGCACCCGCAAGTGGCTGGTCAGCCTTTGCTGATCACACTCCTGTCGCCCGCCCAGCGCCCGGTTCAGACCACAGCCGACCTGCCCGGCTTTTGGTCAGGCTCTTACGCCGACGTCCGCAAGGATATGCGCGCGCGCTATCCCAAACACCCGTGGCCCGAAGACCCCACCCAAGCCGACCCAACGCTGCGGGCCAAGCGCCGAAAATAAAGATCAGTCTTTGGCCCACGGGCCATGGTGGCTGCCCTCTTCATCCAGCCGTTCGAAGGAATGCGCGCCAAAGTAGTCTCGCATACCCTGAATGACGTCTGCCGTTCCGCGTTCTTGCCGGATTTCGTCAAACCAGCTCAACGCGGAAGAAAGCGCAGGTACAGGCAAACCACGGAGTACAGCAGCAGACACAATGCGCCGCAACGCGCCCACGTTCTGGGTCAGAAGCGGTGCAAAGTGGTCTGACAGAACCAGACGCCCACCCGGCAGATCGCCGCGAAACGCCGTGGCGATGTCATCGAGAAGCGATGACCGAATGATGCAGCCCGCACGCCAGATTTCCGCGATGCGCGCGTAATCAAGGCCCCAGCCAAATTCTTCATCCGCCGCCTTCAGAATTCGGAAGCCCTGCGCATAGGCTAGGATACGAGCCGTAAAGAGCGCTGCTTCAAGCTCACGTTCGTCAAAGCGCAAGCCGTATTCCTCGACCCCGGCAGGTGTCAGGATCGGCGCGGCGATCCTGCGGGTCTCACGTTCAGACGACAGCACCCGCGCGCCCACAGCAGCTTCGATGATCGAGGCAGACTGCCCCATGCGGATCGCTTCGATCACGGTCCAGCGCCCGGTGCCCTTTTGCCCCGCCTGATCGACAATCACATCGACCAAAGCCTGACCCGTCTTTGGGTCTTTGGCATCCAAGACATGCCCGGTAATTTCCACAAGATAGGATTGCAGCCGCCCCTCATTCCACGTGTGAAAGAGCGGTGCGATCTGCTCGGCCTGCAGGCCTTCTCCATCGCGCAAAAGTCCGTAAACCTCGGCGATCAGCTGCATGTCGGCATATTCAATCCCGTTATGCACGGTCTTCACGAAATGCCCTGCGCCATCGGTTCCCAGATGCGCCACACAGGGCGACCCTTCGTATTTCGCGGCAATCGCCTCAAGTATGGGCTGGATCGGCTCCCACGCCTCTGGTGAACCACCCACCATCATCGAAGGTCCCTTTCGCGCGCCCTCTTCTCCGCCCGAGACACCAACACCTAGAAACCGAAATCCTGCATCCTCGACCCGTTTCACGCGCGCCTGCGTGTCGCGGAAATCGCTGTTGCCGCCGTCGATGATCGTATCGCCCGGGGCCAGATGCGGCAGCAGCGCGTCGATGGTCTGATCGACCGGGTCGCCTGCAGGCACCATCATCAGGATCGCACGCGGTGTCGGCATCGACGCCACCAGCGCCTCAATGCTGTCCGCCTTGCTAAGGCGCGGGGCAAGGTCGCCAGCCCTGTCAATCAGCGCATCGATTGTAGAGGAATCGAGGTTGTATAGCGCAACATCATGGCCGTTCTCGGCCATATTCAAAGCCAAGGCCGATCCCATCGTGCCGACGCCGACCAAACCCATATGTGCCACTGCCATCGCCTGCCCTCATGTCAAATGCGCGTTGTATTGCGAGTGCAACTTATGGAGCCGCCAGACCTCTGCAACCCCCGATGTCGCGCATCCGGGGTGCGAGGTCACACAGTAGGCTGGCAGAACGTCACTTCGGCACCATGGAAATGGTGACAAGCAACCCACTTGCTCCGCCGGTCAAACGGATTCTGCGATCACCTTTGGTGTAGATCAAATCACCCTGATGTTCCCAACCGTCATCCATCAGCCCGCGCACGGCCGCGTTGCGCGCAAAGAGCAGGCGAAACGGCGCATTCGTCACAGTGATATTGCAGATGTCCCGCCGACCGATACTCAACAGAACCTTGGTGCCCCCGGGCACGGAAAAACTCCCCGGCGTGACCTGACGTACATAACCGATATTGGCTTCGCCAAATCCAGCGGCCGCCAGATCCGCCTTTGGGAGCACGCCGGTAGAATAAAACCGCGCACAGGCATTGGCCGGGACAACCAACGCATCCGCAGCGCTGTCATTCATAATTTCGGCATTTTTGGCAGCATTCGCCTGCTGCTCAGGGGTCTGCTGACACGCGACAAGGGCCAGGGCAGCCAAGGTCATAAAAATACTACGCTTCATCGGATACTCCACACGCGATACAGAAATGTTATGCCACGACATGCCGCAAGGCCGCGTTCGGAGCAAGACCAGCAATGCCCCGAAAGCCTGTTGGCATCAGCCGTTCACGCACCAGCGCATGATCGCCTTTTGCGCATGCAGGCGGTTTTCAGCTTCATCGAAGATCACGGATTGAGGGCCGTCCATGACGGAACTTGTGACCTCTTCTTCGCGATGGGCTGGCAGGCAATGCATGAATAGCGCTTGCTCCCCGGCTGCGGCCATCAGGTCATCGTTGACTTGATAAGGGCGCAACTGATTGTGGCGGCGTTCCTTGGTGGTCTGGCTGTCATGCATCGACACCCATGTGTCCGCGACAATCAAATCCGCACCTTCAACCGCCTTGAACGGGTCGCGTTCGACAATCACCTTGCTGCCCGCTTTGCGAGCTGCCGCCATGAACTCGGCCTCCGGTTCGAGCGTCTGGGGACCGGTGAAGGTGAAATCAAATCCGAATTGCTGCGCCCCGTGCAGAAAAGACGCGCAGACATTGTTGCCATCTCCGCACCATACGACCTTTTTGCCGACAATCGGGCCACGGTGTTCTTCGAAGGTCATGATGTCGGCCATGATCTGACAGGGGTGCGTGCGGTTGGTCAGGCCGTTGATCACCGGAACTGTCGCATGTTCGGCCAGCTCCAGAAGCGTTTCTTCTTCGAAGGTCCGGATCATGATGAGATCGACATAGCGGCTGAGGACGCGCGCCGTGTCAGCGATGGTTTCGCCATGGCCAAGCTGCATGTCGCTACCCGACAGCACCATGGTCTGCCCGCCCATCTGACGCACGCCCACGTCAAAGGATGTCCGCGTGCGCGTCGATGGCTTTTCAAAAATCAGCGCGACCATGTGATTGGCGAGCGGTTGATCGGCATCCGGCGTCCCTTTGGGCAGCCCTTGGCGGGCATCCTTGGTCACCTGCGCTTGCGTGAGAATGGACCGCAGCGTTTCAGGGTCGGTTTTGTTGATGTCTAGAAAATGGTTCATCGGGTGGCTCTTTCTTGAGAGCTGGGATCTGGGAGTTTTGCACCACCAGACCCCCGCAGAGGTATTTTTGGAAAGATGAAGATCAGGGGTGGATCATGACTTGGACGGGATCGCCATCTTCGCAGGGTCGGATATCAAGCGGTCGGAACCCAGCCCGGGTATAGGCGGCGATTGCACGGGTGTTTCGTGGGTCCGGGTCCGTCAGCACCGTCGGATAGGAGCGGCGCAGTTCGGTCAAGCGCGCAGCAATATAGCCCGCGCCGTGCCCCTGCCCCAGAAAAGCGGGGTCGCCCAGAAACGTATCAATTGCCCGGGCGTCTTTGTCCTGATCGACATAGTGCGGCGCATCAAAGGCGTGGGCATTGTAGTCCTGGATATAGGCAAAGGGTGCGCCGTCGCAGAGCGCCACGCGCATGTCGACCTTGTCCTCGGCCATGTCCTCTTCGACAAGGCGGGCTTCGGTCCCCGGGTCGCCCCACCATCCGGCGATATGGTCGTTGGCGAGCCACTCCTTAAACATCGGCAGGTCCGCGCGCGTCATGGGGCGAAAGCTATACTGCGGCATCTCCGCCCCCTTTCAGCGCGGATGCCGCAGCGTCCAGCCGGGAAATGGCCTCAAGAATGTCGCCGTCTGGGATATTCAGCGCAGGCAATAGCCGCACGACATTGTCTCCGGCCCCGACCGTCAGGACCTGTTCTGCCAGCCCCGCGGCAACGACTTCGGTATTGGGGACCACACATTTGAGACCAAGCATGAGGCCCGCGCCGCGCACCTCTTCGAAGACCTCTGGATGGCTCGCCACCAAGCCCTCCAGCTTTTGCCGGAAGAGGCCCGCCTTGCGCCCGACATCGGCGAGGAAGTCGCGATCCGACACGATATCCATCACCTTGCATCCAACGGCACAGCCCAGTGGGTTGCCGCCATAGGTCGATCCGTGGGTTCCTGCGGTCATGCCGCTTGCTGCATCTTCGGTCGCCAGAACGCAGCCGAGGGGGAAGCCCCCACCGATGCCCTTGGCCACCATCATGATGTCGGGTGCGATGCCGGACCATTCGTGGGCAAAGAGTTTGCCCGTGCGGCCGACGCCGCATTGGACCTCGTCAAAGATCAAAAGCAGCCCATGTTCGTCGCACAGATCACGCAGCCCTTTCAGGCAGACATCGGGCAACACGTTGATGCCGCCTTCGCCCTGCACAGGTTCCACGAGGATCGCGGCAGTGGTGTCGGTGATCGCTGGCGCGATGGCATCGTGATCAGCAAAAGGCAAATGCACGAAACCCGGCAAAAGCGGGCCGAAGCCATGGGTCATCTTTTCCGACCCAGCCGCCGCAATCCCGGCCGAGGAGCGCCCATGGAATGACCCGGCAAAAGTGATGATATCTACGCGTTCCGGCTGACCTTTGTCGTGGAAATACTTGCGCGCCATTTTCACAGCCAGTTCGCAGCTTTCCGTGCCTGAATTGGTAAAGAACACAGTATCAGCAAAGGTGTTGGCGACCAGTTTGTCTGCCAACGCCTGTTGCTTGGGAATGCCGTAAAGGTTCGACGTGTGCCAAAGCTGTCCCGCCTGTTCGGCCAACGCATCCACCAGCGGCGGCGCGGCATGTCCCAGACAGTTCACGGCAATCCCGGCCCCGAGGTCCAGATAACGTCGGCCGTCTTCCTCAATCAGCCAGCTGCCTTCGCCTTTGACGAAGTTCAGCGGTGCGCGATTGTAGGTCGGCAAGATCGACGGGATCATGGTCTTGGTCCTTGGATTTATAGAGGCGCTTACGTGGCGTAGCCTTGGCCTGATTGTCAATGAAAGAGATGGCGCAGGTGCAGCGGGCTGACCCGTTGGATGGGTCAGGTCGGACGTATTAGTATCGACGTCGCGTGGTGCTGCGTGTCAGTGCCATGGCTGCCGGATAGCGGGCCGCGTGGCGTTTGACCAGAAAAATCTGATCAGGTCTTGAGCCGATAGCCGCTGCGGAACCCCAACCACACCACGATGCCAACCGCCAATGCGGCGATGCCGACCACGGTCAACGACATCGCGGGTGCGGTGTCACTAGTGCCCAGAAATGACCACCGCACCCCGTCGATGATGTAGAAGAACGGGTTGAACCGCGTTATCGTCTCCAACACCGGCGGCAAAGCGGTGACCGAGTAAAACGTGCCAGACAGGAACGCGAGCGGCGTAATGATAAAATTGGTGATCGCCGCCTGCTGGTCGAACTTTTGCGCTTGCATGCCGGTCAGAAGGCCCAGCCCCGCCATAAACGCGCCGCCCAGCACAACAAAAGCCAGCGCCCAGATAGGATGCGCGACGCCCTGCCCCAGAACGATGCCGGTGGCGATGGCCAGCACCAACCCGATCATAAGCCCGCGCATGATCCCACCAGCCAGATAGCCGACGGTCAACTCCCACCCAGAAAGCGGCGGCATAAGTGTGTCGACGATATTGCCCATAACCTTGGCCGACATCAGGCTGCTTGATGTGTTCGCAAAAGCATTCTGGATCACCGTCATGGCGATCAGCCCCGGGACAAGAAACGTCGTAAAGGACACGCCCATCACATCGCCGCGCCGTTCGCCAACGGCGATGGTGAAGATCACCAAGAACAGGCCAGCCGTGACCAAAGGCGCAAGGATTGTCTGCGTTGGAATGGCCAGAAACCGCTGGCATTCACGCTGGACCAGCGTCCACAGACCCAGCCAATTGACCCGCCCAAAGCGCCGCGTGCCCATTTGCATCTGATTTTCCTGTCGCAAATCCGCTGCCCCCGGTTGTTCTTGGCTGTGCGAAGGCCTAAAGTAAGGCGCTAGCGCGGGCAGGCCAAGGGTCTGCCCTGCTTGTTTAATGCTCTGTTTCACAAACCGGGTCTGCATCGCAAGGATGCTGTCCCGCCTGGAGGCCACTGGATGTCCTGGACTGACGAACGCGTTGAAATCCTGAAGAAGATGTGGGGCGAAGGCCAATCCGCCTCTGTCATCGCCAAGGAGTTGGGTGGCGTGACCCGCAACGCGGTGATCGGCAAGGTCCACCGCCTGGGTCTGTCGAACCGTGCCGGGACAACGGCGTCGAAACCCGCCGCCAAGGAAAAGCCCAAGGCAGAGGCCAAACCCAAGGTCGAGCCAAAGCCGGAGCCAAAGACCGAAAGCGCAACGCCGCCCGCGACACCGATCCCGGCCGTGCGCAAGATCATTCCAGCGGGCCAACCCCTGCCACCGCAGCCATCCGCCAATGAGATCAGCCCAGAGGCGCTGGCCAAGGTGAACGAGGTTGAAAAAGGGGCCAAGAAGCTCAAGCTGATGGAACTGACAGAACGGACCTGCAAATGGCCGATTGGCGACCCCGCCACCGAAGACTTCTGGTTCTGCGGCCTGCCCGTCCAATCCGGCAAGCCATACTGTGAAGCGCATGTCGGTGTGGCGTTCCAGCCCATGAGCTCGCGTCGAGATCGTCGGCGGTAAAGCCAAGCGTCCCTTAAAACAAATATAGGCCGGGCTTTTGCCCGGCTTTTTCTTTGCCTTGCACGCCCGCCGCACAACCCTAAGGTGGCAAAACGAGGGTCGGTGCAGGGCAGGGTTTTGGAAATACTGGTCAAATTGTTTGAGGTTTTGTTGGCCGATGGGCATTGGGTTATCACCTTTGGACCCGTGCTCTTTGTCGTGCTCTGGCAAGTGTCACCGATGGGCAAATTGCATCTGGATGCGCAGACCGACCAACGCAAACGCCATATCGGGCGGCTGATCCAGAACAAACCGCATGACCGCTATCGCAAGGTGATTGAGCCGATTTTGAACGGGATCGACCGTCGGCTGACGCCCGAGGGCGAAAAGAGATTGGGCGCCGCGCAGGTGGCTTGGTCGCCCGGGTTGTTTCAGGTGATAGCAATCTCGGCGTTTGCCTATCCGGTTTTGTCCGCCATTGCTCAATGGGTATCGGGCAGTGCGATCACCTTCGGCGCGCAAGAGGTCCTCGCCCAGGGCTCTGAGATGCAGCGGCTGAAAATCGGGGCACTTCTAGCGGTTACTAGCGCTTTGTTCTTGGCTTCCGAGGTATCAAAATCATGGCTGCGCCTGCCATCGTTTGTGTTCGCAGTCGTGATTTTATTGGGCGCAGTCCTTTTCGCGGATTGGTTGGGCATTCCGCAAGACATCGCATTCGCATTCGCATTCGTAGCCGTAACCGTAACCGCAGCCGCAGCCGCAGCCACAACCGCAACCGCATTCGTAGCCGCTTTCGTAGCCGCAACCGCAGCCGCAGCCGCATTCGCAGCCGCAACCGCAGCTGCATTCGCAGCCGCAGGCGCCGCCGCAGCCGCATTCGCAGCCGTGTTGGTAGCTGCAGGCGCAGGCGCAGCCGCAGCCGCATTGTGGGCAAAGCGCATGGCAGAGCGCACCGACAGCACATGGCCTTTGGTGGCCCTTTATAATGCATTCCTCGCAATCTCTGCTACCGTCATGATGTTCAACCCGCCGTCCAGCAGTCCCGCTGAGCAGGCCTATCCCCTGATCATGCTCGGCCTCCTCCCCCTCATGAACACACTGGCTGACTTCGCCTCCGTCGGCCTCACCCGCTTCCTGCTTCGTCAAGGCCTCACCAATCTCGGCCCTTGGCGCGCAACGCTGGACATCATCGGCGGTGCCGCGATCTTCGCCCTATTAGGCTGCGGCGCAATTACCTATTTTCACCTTGTGACCTTCTCAGACGGCACGCCCATCTTCGACATGCAAACTCTCTTTGACGGGCTTGTCAGCAACCCGGGTGCCTATTCATGGCTTGGGTTCATGCTGCTTACCACGCTCATTCCAACCGCGCTCCACGCCATCATCGCACTTGGGGCCATTGGGTTTCAGCAACCTCTCTGGCTGCGCACCAGGCTGGTGAATTTGCTATCTTCTGACGTCGAAACCGACCGGGCGTGGGGCGTTGCGGCCTACTGCGCGCTGTGGTCCTGCGCGGGTTGGGCCGTTGTCGCCCTGCTCTATGCCATCGCCACGATGAACCACGGTGCGGTCATAGAGGCCATAATCGCCGCCTTCCGCGCCTATGCGATCCTGATCGGTGCTGTCACACCCTAATTCCGGCCCAGCAGCCCGCCGAGCCCCTTGCGCAGCTCGTCCTCTAGCTTGTCCTTCACCTCATCCTCGATGCGGTTCTGTTCCTCTTTCAGGCGCTGTTCCAGCTTTGCTTCTTCTTGCTTCAGCCGCTCTTCCAGTTTGGCCTTTTCGGCCTCAAGCCGGGCCTTGGCTTCGGCCTCCAGCTTTTCCGTCTCAAGCCGCAGGCGTTCTTGCGCGGCGTATTCAAGGTCGGGGTAAATGCGCGGGCTGGCCCAAGGGCCTTCGAACCGGACCGGGATCGCGATGCCGCCTTGCCCTTCGATCGCGACACGCGGGACGATCACATAGTCCATCCGCTGCCGCCCCAGATCAATCGACCCTTCCCCTTTGGCCGTGAAAATCTGAGCCTGCACATCCAAATCGCTGTTGCGCAACACGCCGTTCTCGATGGCAAACGACGCCCCAAGGGAGCGAAAGATCGTCGTGGCCGCGTCGCTCACCGCCTCTTGGCCTTGAAACAACGCGGCTAGGTCAAATCCCGTGATCTCGCCCGCGCCGATATCAAGGCGCCCGTCGCCCGACAGGCTCCGCATGATTTGGTCCAAATTGCCGCCTACGCCGAGGAAACTCAGCTGCGCATTGCCCACACCGCGCATCCGCTCGAACCCCGCAAGGTCGGTCAACAGCGCCTGAATGGCCACGGTGCGCCCATCCATTGCGCCACCTACACTCAACCCATTGCGATTATTGACAACAAACCGCCCGGTCAGCGCGCCGCCAAACGCCTGCGCACGGGTGATTTCGGCCACCACACGGGCATTGTCCACTGTCAGGGATAGCGCCGCATCGGTCATCTGGGTGGCCCCAAGGTTCAGCCCCTGCGCCGCAATCTGCACGTCGGCATTCAGCGCAGACAGGGCGCTGGCATCAATCGGGTCCTGCGACCACCCTGACCCAGAAGCAGGCTCCGAGGCGCTGCCTTCCTCAGCAGACAGGAACGACAGGTCCAACGCCCCTGCACTCAGATTGGCGGACACGAACGGCACGTCCTCTAACCGAACCGAGGCGGGTCCGGTCAGACGGTTCACACCCAGACGATAGGTTCCACCGTTCAACGCTATCCGCTCAGACGTGGCCTCCAACGCCCCTGCAACCTCAATCGGCAGGAACTCTGCCGGCACCGCCGCATCTGCACCGGCAAGTGCCGCCAGTTGCGTGGGGTTCGGCAGAACCGCTGTGATATCGCCCGCCAAGGCACCCTCGGGCGACAGGCTCCCGCCATAGCGCACCGTATTGCCGCCAATGCTAGCATCCAGCGCAACCGTAACCGGCAACCCTTCGAGCAATCCACGCACTGGAGTGACGTCGGCGGTTACATCAACGGACTGGCCATTCAACCGCAGATCGGCAACCACGTTCAGTGCGGCGTCCAGATTGGGCAGCGCAGCTGTCAGGTTCAGGGCCTCAACGGCATATGCCATGCCGGACCCGTCGCTGTAGCGCACGGTCCCGTTCTGGATCGACAACGCCTCAATCGACAAATCGGTCAAAGAGGCGCCGCCAGAGGCGTCTGCCCCGGCATCCGAGCCGCCAAAACTCCAGTTTGCCGTCCCATCCGCGCGCTGTTCCAAAATCAGAACCGGGTCGATCAGCGTCACCTCGCGCACCTGCACCTCGCGCGACAGCAAAGCCTGCAAATCGACGGCAACTGACAGGCTTTCTCCTTCGATCAACGGTGCCCCGCCTTCGAAGCCTGCAACCGAAAATGCCCCCGTCCGCACCCCAAGGTTTGGAAAGATCTGAGGCCGCACATCACCCGACAGAATGACATCTCGTCCCAGCACGGCGGTCACCTGATCCCCCGCGATCCGCGCGAGCCGATCACCGGGCAAGGCAAAAAGCCCCCCGACCAGAACGGCACACATAACAACAACCAAAACGATCAAACGGACCAGAAAACGCACCATGGGTTTCTCCTTTGCAGCTCGACTAGCGCGCCTTGAGACGTCACGCAACGCAGCCCGCCTCTTTCACGTCTCGTCCAACGTGATATAGGCCGAACATGGCTCAAAACCCTCCTAACCTGCGCCCTGATCTTGCACCTTCGGCACGGCTGTCCCCTGCCCCGCGCCGCCCCGGCCAGCCGACCATCGGCATGGTCTCGTTGGGCTGCCCCAAGGCGCTCGTGGACAGCGAACGGATCCTCACGCGGCTGCGGAGTGAGGGCTATCAGATCAGCCCCGATTACGACGGCGCGGATGCAGTGATCGTTAACACCTGCGGCTTTCTGGACTCGGCCAAGGCTGAAAGCCTCGACGCCATTGGAGAGGCGCTGACCGCCAATGGCCGGGTGATCGTGACGGGATGTCTGGGGGCAGAGCCTGACTATATCACCGGCGCGCATCCCAAGGTGCTGGCCGTGACAGGCCCGCATCAATACGAACAAGTGCTCGACGCTGTACATGCGGCTGTCCCGCCCAGCCCCGACCCGTTCGTGGACCTGCTGCCCGCGTCGGGCATCAAGCTGACCCCGCGCCACTACAGCTATCTGAAAATTTCCGAAGGCTGTAACCACAAGTGCAAATTCTGCATCATCCCGGACATGCGCGGTCGTCTGGTCAGCCGCCCGGCCCATGCGGTGATGCGCGAAGCGGAGAAACTGGTTGAGGCAGGCGTGAAGGAACTGTTGGTCATCAGTCAGGACACCTCCGCCTACGGCATCGACATCAAACATGCCGAAGAGCGTGGTCATCGCGCCCACTTCGCCGATCTGGCCCGCGATCTGGGTAGCTTGGGCGCCCCGGGTGAGATTTGGGTGCGCCTGCACTACGTCTATCCCTACCCGCATGTGCGTGAGGTCATCCCGCTGATGGCCGACGGCAAAGTGCTGCCATACCTCGACATCCCGTTCCAGCACGCCCATCCCGACACACTCCGCCGCATGGCCCGGCCTGCCGCCGCTGAACGCACGCTGGACCGCATCGCCGAATGGCGCGGTATCTGCCCGGACATTACACTACGCTCAACCTTCATCGTGGGGTATCCCGGTGAAACCGAGGACGAGTTCCAGACCCTGCTCGACTGGCTGGACGAGGCCCAACTCGACCGCGTCGGATGCTTTCAATACGAAAACGTCGACGGCGCGCGCTCCAACGCACTGCCGGACCATGTGCCTGCTGAGGTCAAACAAGACCGCTGGGATCGCTTCATGGAAAAGGCGCAAGCCATCTCTGAAGCCAAACTCGCCGCCAAGGTCGGCCAGACCATGGACGTCATCATTGACGACATCGACGAAGACGGCATCGCCACCTGCCGCACGAAGGCAGACGCGCCCGAGATCGACGGAAACCTCTTTATTGATGAGGACACCGAGAGTTTGAAAGTCGGACAGATTGTGAGCGTCGAAGTCGACGAGGCGGGCGAGTATGATTTGTGGGGGCGCTTGCCCTAAATCTTCTTGCTCCAAAAACTTCGGGGAGCGGCGAGGGGCTGGCCCCTCGCTACGACACAGCCAAAGGCGCGACAACCGGCCACTGTCCAACACAGGCAAGAAGCCCATGTTTATGGCATGACCAACGAAACCAAAGTCCTCTTCAACGACGAGTGCCCCGTCTGCTCGTGGGAGATTAACCACTATGCAGATTATGCACGCAAGAACGGGCTGCCGATCCGGTTTGATGATTTGAACACGGATGCCCGCGATGCGTGGGGGATTGATGCGGATACGGCGGCGAGGCGGCTTTACGTGTTGCACGACGGCGAATTGCTGTCGGGTATCCCGGCGTTCATCGAGCTTTGGCGGCAGATGCCGCGTTACAAATGGTTGGCGCGGGTCGTTGCGTTGCCGGGCCTGAAACAGCTTGCAAGTCTCGCCTATGATTACGTGCTCGCGCCTGTGATCTACCGTTGGCATCTGCGGCGCAAGGCGCGAGCTGCAACGGCGACCTAGTCACCTCCGGGCGACGGGGCGAGCAGTCCAGCAAGCGCGCCGATGGCCGCAGACCCGATCGAGACGACACCCTGCGGCAGTTCAATCGCGTCATCGCCCTGCCCAAAAAATTCAAGGTAGATGCCGCCTGCAACCGTCATGAGGACCGTGATGCCCAGCATCACGACCACGGCGCGGTAGATCCACACATCCGTCTGCAACGGCGTCACCAGATCGGCACGCACCCCTTCCAGCGCCCTGCGTTGCTCGGCTGGCAGATCCTGCTGGCCCAGAAGCGTGTCGATCTGAAGTTGCGCCGAGCGAATTTTGTCCTAGCTCATGTTTAGTCCTCAAAGTTGATGACGGCGGAATAGCTTTTGACGACGCCAAGAGGCGCGACGCGCTGGCCGCGTTCATCTTCGAACACCAGTTCCAGCTCTTCGCCCCATGTCTTTTGCGTCAGAATACGCACGCGCCACGTAAAGAACCCGTCGCGCTGAAATTCGTGCATGATCCCGCCACGCTTGTTCAGCCAATCGTTCGGCTTGATCCCGAAATCCACCGTGTCGTAACGGCGGCCATCCAGCCAGAACGTGACATCCATGCGCAGATAGCCGTTCTCTTCCAAAAACTCGATCGCGGGGGCACCGCCAAGGATGACCACATAGGCATGAACGTTCCGGTTCAGCTCGCTCCGGCTCAGCGTGCCGCCGGGTGTCGTTTCGCAATCGACCCTGTATTCCGAAGCGGTGTGAACGAAACACCCAAACTTGGGCTGTGAGATTTGATAAAGCGCGCGCGCATCCGCCAAACCCGGCACCAATGCCAACGCGCCGAACAGCAGCAGATATCGATAGATCAATTGCATTTGGACGCCCACCTCCCCAACAGCTGCCGTCGCCTCACCCTCAAGCCACGCCCTAGGGCAATATTTTCATGCGCTTAGCATGGCCACAGGTTGGGATAAGATGCGCAAACGCACAATGGATTTCGACCGGATGGACCTTGAAACGGACAAACGTTTCATCTTGTGCTGCGAAACCCACAAAAGTTGAGAGGCGCGCCCTCGCAGGCACGCCTCTCATAATCGCTTAAATCGACGCAATTAGTTGCGGCAAGCAGCTTCGCGCTTGACGTAGTGGCCAGGAGTGACCAGCGTCTTCATTTCTTTGAACATTGCAGGGTAGTGCACTTCGCACAGTTGGTCGCCGCAGTGCTCCCACTTGGTCACAGCTTTCGTGTGTGGGATCTTGGTGGTCTTGTATTCAGCAGGCACCCAGATTTTGTCGTAGCACTTGATGACGTGGCCTTCCCAAGCTGCGGCAGGGGCAGCAAAGGCAACGACCACAGCTGCAGCGGCAGTGATAGTTTTGAACATGAGTTAACTCCCAGTTTTCAATGGAGTTTCTTTTTACTGCGCCGCGCGGTTTTTCGCTCAGTGGAAAAGCGCTCACCAGAGTTACCAAAATCAACGACGCCAGCTAACACATTGATTTTCAACACTTCTCAAATTCACGTGACGAAATAGCAACAGAATTGTCCACAGGGACCGTTAACCACGACGAAACAAAGAATATTGCAGCCTGAAAATTGTTTTTCGACGAACTACGAATCGAAGCCGACTCAGCCTGACGCTTGGTCAACAAAATCGTGCGCATGTGGCAAACACCTGCCTAGTCGCAGGGGATCTCCTGAAGCACGATCGCACGAGGCGATTTCAGCGTCCGGTTTTCCTTGAACACGGCCGGGTTCTCAATCAGCTCAACACGGTTGTTCCGACGGATGTACTTCTTCTCGGCTGGTTTGATGATCTCTTTGGTCACGTAGTACTCAGCAGGTTTCACAACCTCCTGATAGCACGCCAAAAGACGTGCATTAGGGTCCACATAGACCTCGCCCGCGAAAACGGGCTGACCTACCAAAATGATGCCAATTGCTGCTCGTGCCAGGCGGGACATTTTCTGCCTCCGGTTTGGTGTCAGAGGTAGGTCTGCATTGCGGTGCAAATGTGAATCAATTGTGGCGAAACTGGGGCAAAGCACCGACGCTCCCACGCGGATTTTGGCGGATCACAGCCTGTGCGCGGGAACGTGACCGCGCGCTCCATTAGGTATTAACCAATTTTGCGCTATATTCGTGGCTATGGCGTACCTCTACTCACGGCCCGAGCGGCTTGCAGACGGCGCGATCCACATCCTTGGCATCGCAGCCACGATCATTGCGGGAACAGTGTTGATCGTGCAGGCCGCTCATTTCATGCAAACCTCTGAGGACAGCGGGGAACTGGTGGCGATCAGCGTCTATGTCGGCGCGGCCCTACTGACCTTTGTGGCCTCTGCGCTGTTTCACATGACGCCGTGGGATGATGTGCGTCCTTGGCTGCAACGCATCGACCACGCCTCGATCTACCTGAAAATCGCAGGTACCTATACGCCGCTCGTCGTACTGATTGGCACAGGGTATGCCTATGTCGTTTTGGCCGTGGTCTGGACCGTTGCCGTGGCCGGAGCCATTGGCAAGCTGATGCGCTGGTTAAAGCCCGGCATCCTCTCGACTTTTCTCTATCTTGCGCTGGGATGGGCCAGCGTGGCGCTGATCTGGCCGCTGGCAATGACCGTGCCATCGCTATCGCTGGGCCTGATTATCGGCGGCGGGCTGCTCTATTCGGTGGGTGCTGTGTTTATCCACTGGGAAACGCTGCGCTATTACATCGCCATCTGGCATGGCTTTGTCCTGTCCGCGTCGGCTTGTTTCTTTGCCGCCATCGCCATCGCTTTTAGCACGCAGCTCTAATTCAGAAACTCCGCCACATAGGCATCTACACAGGTCTGAACATGGCGAAACCGGTCGCCACCCAAATGCTTGCCCCCATACCATCGCGTCACGATGATCACGTGATCTGTCACCTCCGCGCGCTCCAGCATGCGCAAGATCACCTGCCCCGCACCGGCCTCTCCATCATCACCCTTCAGTGGACCGCTCGCTGACAGAACTGCCCCCCACGTATTATGGGTTGCCTTGGCAAACGCCTTGGCGCGCTTCAGCTCTTTGAGAACGGCATCAATGTCGGACCGTGATGCTGCGGCGGCTCCTGACACGGCATATTTGCTGCCCCGGTCATTCAGGACACCGGTCAACTGATTGAGGACGATAGTCACAGACCGGCAGCAGTCCGTCTAACGGTCGCGATGCGTTCCGCATTGGGTGGATGCGTGCCAAGAAACCGGTTCCCTGGATCAGGAATGCGGTTGAAATAGGCCGCGCCGCGGACAGGATCGTATCCCGCGCGCGCCGTCAGGATGGTGCCAAGGCTATCGGCCTCAAGCTCGAACGCCTTCGAATAACTTCGCGCCCCTACGGCGGCACCCAAACGCTGCGCTGACTCAATACTGCCGCCCTGCGCCCCGGTCTGAGACGCCAGCGCCCCAAAGATAGCTGCCCCCAGCGTCGCATTTTGCTGCTGTCGTGCAAGGTGACCCGCGATGTGATGTGCGGCCTCGTGGCCCAAGACAAAAGCCAACTCATCAATATTGGCGACGTCTTCGATCAAGGACTCGGTAAACCCCAAAATAGGCCGTCCGTTTTCATCCAGCGTCTGAAACGCGTTGGGCGGCTGGTTCGGGCGATCATCGACAACGATCCGGAAATCACAATTCAGGCGCGGCGCGCGTTGGCGGCACTCGCGCTCGACCACCGGCTCCATCTGACGCACGAGCGTGACGAAGCTACGCTGAGGGTTGGACAAACCCGGACCCGGATCGCCTGTGGGCACCACCGGCAAAGATGGCGATGGGTCCACAGTTGGCTCGACTGTGGCAACCGAACACGCCCCCAGCATGAATGCTGCAAAAAGGATCGCAAAGACCTGTTTCATCACGTCAACTCCTGCTCGCCCAAGACAATAGCAAAGCATGCGACCGGGGCCAGAGACCTCGCAAAGGTTTTATGTGGCCAACATGGGGGTTGAGCAAAAAAACGCACCCGCTAACCTGACAACATGTACACCGTAGAACATGAATTCGACGCCACCGTCATTACGCTGGTTGATGAAGGCCATATGGCTTTGCAAGAAGACGTCGCGCTGACGGCCTTTGAAGACTGCGTGACAGTCGAACAACTCGACCCTCAGACGGATCGCGTGCAGAAAATCACTCTATCCCTGCAACAGGTTCAGGACCTCGTCGCGTCGCTCAATTCGGAAGAGGGTGTGTACACCACCGCTCGGCGCAAGTGATGCGCCTATGAGCACGGGCTTTTATTACGACGAACGGACGTTTTGGTTCGGTGGTGGCAACTATGCCCTGACCGTCCCGGTCGGCGGCCTCATGCAACCGCTTGTCGCTGGCGGGCTGCCAGAAGGCCCAGAAACCAAGCGCCGTCTTGTCAACCTGATGAATGCAACGGGACTGATAGGCGATGTGACGACGCGTTCGGCCACTGAGGCCACGCGCGATGACCTTCTGCGCGTTCACCCAGAAAGCTACCTGACACGTTTCAAAGAGATGTCTGACGCCGGCGGGGGTGAGATTGGTCTTCGCGCGCCATTCGGCTCTGGCGGCTATGAGCAGGCTGCGTTGTCGACGGGCTTGTCCAAACAGGCGCTGGCCGATGTCATGGCCGGGACGGTTCAACAGGCCTATGCCCTGTCACGCCCACCGGGCCACCATTGCCTTCCTGATTTTCCGAATGGCTTCTGCCTTTTGGCCAATATCGCAATCGCGCTTCAGGCCGCGCGGCAAGACGCACCGCTCAGAGCGGTGATATTGGATTGGGACGTTCATCACGGGAACGGAACAGAGGCGATCTATCTCGACGACCCAGACACGCTGACGATCTCCATACATCAGGAACATAACTATCCGATGGACACCGGTGATGCGGATGTCACGGGCGTCAATCATTCCAACATCAACATCCCCCTGCCGCCAGGCGCAGGCCATGTGACCTACTTGCAGGCAATGGACCGGATCGTCCGACCTGCGATTGACCGGTTCAAACCCGACATCATCATCGTTGCCTGCGGCTTTGATGCGGCAGCGGTGGACCCACTGTCGCGCATGTTGGCCACGGCAGATACCTTTCGACAGATGACCCTGCGCATTCAGGACGTCGCGCGCGCCCATTGCGACGGTCGGCTGCTTCTTGTGCACGAAGGCGGCTATTCCGAGGTTTATGTCCCGTTTTGCGGGCATGCCACGATTGAGGCGCTCCTGGGCATAGGAGATGGGCACCCGCATCATGCCCCCGACCCTTTGGCACAGACCTTTGCCTTGCGCCAACCGTCGGAAAAGTTTGAAGCTTTCCTCAGCGATTGGGTCGATGATCTGGCTCGGTTCCACCGAACCTGACGGTCCAGCCCTTGATACACTGTCCTGAATGACCGACATGGAACGGAAACCATAAGGCGCGCCTATGTCCGAAATCACTCCTGCCCTTGCTTTCCTGCTGACCCGCCGGTCCCGCCCCTACAAGCTATTGGGCAAACCAGTGCCGTCCAAAGGCGAGGTTGCCACGTTTCTGACCGCCGCCGCCCGCACACCTGACCATGGCAAGCTTGAGCCATGGCGCTTTGTTGTGCTCGAAGAAAAAGCCCTGCGTCGCCTTGCACCGCTGGCGCGGGAACGTGCCATCGCCACAGGACAGGACCCGGACAAGGCCGCAGGACAATTCGAAGTCTCTCCATTTGCCATTGTGGTTGTCGAAAGCCCGGTCGAAAGTGAGAAAATCCCGGCCATCGAACAGACCTATTCCGCTGGCGCGGTGTGCCTTGCTCTTTTGAATGCCGCCTTGGGTGCGGGCTGGGGGGCAAACTGGCTTTCGGGCTTTGCGAGCCATGACAGAGCGTTTGTCGAAACCGGTCTGGGTCTGGCCCAACACGAACGGGTTGCTGGCATCATTCATATCGGCACAGCAAAGGACACGCCGCCCGATCGTCCACGCCCGGATATCGGGCAAAAAACACGGTGGATCGCCCAATGATCCTGCGCGCCTTCTTTCTTGCTCTTGGCCAGTTGAACGATTCTCGGTTTCGCGGCGTCCTGTTTCGCGGGATCGGGCTTACCATCGTCTTGCTGGTCGCGGTCTACGCCGCATTTCTTTGGCTGATCGAATGGGCCTTTGGCGAAGGCACGACCCTGCCCCTGATCGGAGAGGTGACTTGGGTCGGCGACCTGCTGTCATTCGGATCGATATTTGTGATGCTTTTGCTGTCGATCTTCCTGATGGTTCCGGTGGCATCGGCAATCACATCGCTTTTCCTCGACGAGGTCGCTGAAGCCGTAGAAGACGTGCATTACCGTGATGTTGCACGCCCGCGGCGCGTGTCGTTTTGGGATGGCCTGCGCGATACCGTAAATTTCCTCGGCGTTCTCATCGGAGCGAACCTTGCCGCGCTGATCCTTTATGCGTTCTTCCCGCCTGCAGCGCCGTTTATCTTTCTGGGTATGAACGGCTTTTTGCTGGGACGCGAATATTTTCAGGTCACTGCCATGCGCCACCTTGGCCGCGACGGGGCCAAGAAGATGCGAGAAGAATTTCGCGTCACGATCTGGATCGCGGGCTGCCTGATGGCCTTTCCGCTGACCATTCCGCTGGTCAACCTGCTGGTTCCCGTGATCGGCGCGGCAACCTTTACACATCTCTATCATCAACTGCGCCAGCTTTAGACACAGCGCGGCGGAAACGAAAAGCGGCAGCCCGTGCTGCCGCTTCGTCATGCTGGTTTACGCGCGGACCTAGCCGAGGTCAGGCGTCGCCATCCGGTTGAACCAATCCAGATCCCGCACGGTAATCAGGCCGCTGATGATGGTACCGGCGATGATGATCCACAAAACCACCGAAATCGCCGTGGTGATCAGAAACCGCTTTTTCAACTGAGGGTTGGTAGGTGACCCAGCATGGGTACCGGGCACGATCTCACCCGTGTCGCCCTGCGTCTCAAGCCGGATCGGCAGCACACAGAACAGCACCATGAACCAGATCACGGCAAACAGAACCAGTGCCGAGGTCACACCCATCAGACTTGCTCCAGTTCCACGAGGCACCCGTTAAAATCCTTGGGGTGCAGGAAAAGCACGGGCTTGCCATGCGCGCCAATCTTGGGCTCGCCGGTGCCAAGCACTCGCGCGCCCTGCTCTTTCAGCTTGTCCCGCGCCGCGAGAATGTCGTCGACCTCATAGCAGACATGGTGGATGCCGCCGGACGGGTTCTTGTCCAAGAACCCCTGAATTGGTGAGTTTTCGCCCAGCGGATATAGCAATTCGATCTTGGTGTTCGGAAGTTCGATGAACACCACCGTGACGCCATGATCGGGCTCATCCTGAGGCGCACCCACATTGGCACCCAGCGTGTCGCGATACTGCGCTGACGCCGCCTCAAGATCAGGTACGGCAATCGCCACGTGGTTCAAACGTCCGATCATCATCGGTCTCCTTCGATCAGTCTTTTGTCAGCCCGTCGCGCAACCTTAACCAAGTCTTAGGTGTCCGGGGCATTTACTCATCCCATGCCACACGTCCTCACAGGACGCCACGCGACAAAAGGGGGATTCCATGAACACGCTCGACGATTTCTTTCAAACCCAACCGCCCAGCGCATCCCGCCCTCTCTTGGGTCTGACAGTTCTTGCCGTGGAAGACAGCCGTTTTGCCTGCGAAGCCATTCGGCTCATGTGCGTGCGTTCGGGCGCCCGGATCAGACGCGCGGACTGCATCGCATCGGCACGGCGGCATCTACGCGTATATCGTCCGGCCGTTGCCATCGTCGATATGGGCCTGCCAGATGGATCAGGCGCCGAATTGATTGCTGACCTGTGCCACGGCGCAGCGCAATCTCCCGTCGTCCTTGGCACGAGCGGCGATGGTGATCTTGAACAGGCGGCAATGGCTGCTGGGGCCAATGGGTTTCTGCATAAACCCATGACCTCGATCGCCGCGTTTCAAGCCGAAATCCTGCGCCACATGCCACGCGACCGACGCCCCAATGCCCCCCGGCCTGCTGACACGACACAGGTCTCGCCGGATCGAATTGCATTCCAGGATGATCTATCTGCCGCGCTCGCTGCGTTGGACGGGCAGACAGGCGATGCCCATCAGGTGGCCTATGTCGCAAACTTTGTCCTAGGCATCGCCCGTTGCGCCCTGGACGCGGACCTATTCGCCGCCGCGCGCGCAGCGTCCTTTGATCCCGCGCGTCCGGGTCCGGCTGCCGCGATGCTCGATCTTATCCGCACCCGCGCACAGCATAAGATCGCTGTTTAGTCGGCCTGTGTCGGGTCGCTTGCCACCCGCACCAACCGGGTTAGGTTCGACAGGCTTTCCTTCTGCCGACCTTCAGCATCGAAATTCTGCGGAGAAAGCCAGAATTCGAACGCTTCGGACAAGGCGGGCCAATCCGCATCCGTCACCGCAAACCACGCGGAATCTCGGCTGCGCCCTTTCACGACCATGTGGTTGCGAAACACCCCTTCAAAGCTGAAACCCAACCGTTGCGCCGCGCGCCGCGACGGCGCATTCAGCGCGTTGCACTTCCATTCGTAACGGCGAAAGCCCGCCGCAAATGCCCAGCGCATCATCAAGATCATCGCTTCGGTTGCGCCTGCCGTTTTCTGAAGCGCGGGCGCATAGGCGATCCCACCAACCTCGACAACGCCATGATCCGGCAAGATGTTCATGTAAGCCGCCTTGCCCAGTGGCCGACCGGTCGCGACATCACAAATCGCATAGTAGGAATAGGCAGGGTTTTCAGCCAGTTGCGTCAATGCCCTCTGAAACGCGGCCGTCGATGAAAACGGCCCCC
This sequence comes from Shimia ponticola, assembly GCF_007995215.1. Classification (GTDB taxonomy): domain Bacteria; phylum Pseudomonadota; class Alphaproteobacteria; order Rhodobacterales; family Rhodobacteraceae; genus Shimia_B; species Shimia_B ponticola. Next base: position 551,999 of record NZ_VCDK01000006.1, on the reverse strand, counting down.
ACGGCATATAGGTCCACAGATGGGGGTGACCGACGACGGCGTCATGGAACTGCGCCGCATGCCGTTCCGGCGACAACGGCTCAAGCCGCACCCAGCGTCCGGTCAGCACCTCACCCGACGGCGCGCGCGCCCCTTGCCACCCTTCGACCACAGCTCCGATTGGCTGCTCCATCGCAATGCCCCCGCAATTGCCCTTCTACGTTCCAAGTCTGGCCACAATCAGTTGCCATTCAGAGAGTCACAGAAACCTCAGAGGCTCCATGCTGTCTACCCTGCGTCAACATCTGGAAGGAAATCGTGTCTCGGCCATTGCCGATTGGGCCGTGCTTGTTCTGGGTGCAGTGATGCTGACGACGGCCATTGTCGGCACCCTCCTGACACCCGCCAGCGACATGCAAACCCATGCCCTGACCCAGGCCGCGCACGACCGCGCCGCCCTGTGATCGAACTAAACCCTGCTTAAAGAATGATGCCCGGATTGACCCCAAGGTCGAGCCCGGGAAACACCACGCGCTCCAGATCGCTGGAGGACACGCCGTAAAGCCCCTGCATCGCGTAGCCTGCATAAGATCGCACATCCGCCGTCGGCAAGAGGTCCCGACGCTCGTAAAGATCAGCTTCGCTGAGACCCGGCCAGTCACCATAAACGCGCCCGCCGCGCACCGCTCCACCCGCCATAAGCATGGCGCCGCCAGTGCCGTGATCGGTGCCCTTGGTTCCGTTTTCCCGAACCGTGCGTCCAAACTCCGTCATTGCCAGAACGGTGGTTGTATTCCACGCAGACCCCAGCCCGGCCTTCAGGGTCAGGATGGCGTTCGAAAGCTGGCTGAGCAGGTTTTGCATCCGGTTGCTTTGGTTGCCGTGGGTGTCCCACCCGTTGATCGAAAACGCAGCAATCCGCGTCTCTCCGACCAGCCGATTCAGAGTAAAATCGAGCGTATCAATCAGCGCGCGGTTGCTGCGCCCGCGGCCCATCTCCATGCCCATCTCGGCCATCATGGACGAGGTATCGACATCGTCAGAGGGGTCGTCGGTAGCCAGCGCATCAATGATTGCGTCAGCCGATAGCGCGGCCTCCCGGAAGGCAGGATCATCATGGTAGAGCACCTCCAACAGCCGCTCTGCGTGTGGCGTCAGATCAAGGCTCGTATTCGGAACCCAGGTCCGGTACGGGGCCTTCCCGGCAAGCACCATCATCTGGCTGCGTCCCACGGCAAAGGCCGTCTCGGCACGCGCACCGGGCATCAGCGTCAGCATTCGGTTCAGCCACCCATTGCCAGAGCTTTCGACACCGTCGACCGAGGCAACCCCGCTTTCGAGAATGTCTTGCCCATCAAAATGGGATCGCTTGTCGCGGTAGGGCGTCGCGACGGCATGGGCAAAACCCAGCTGACCTGCCTGCCAGAGCGGCATCAGGGGCTTCAACGCCGGATGCAGGTCGTAGAAACCATCCAATGGCAACCGCTCTTGTCCGTCATCAATGGTACTGCGCAGCCCTGCAAAATCCGGGTCGCCGACAGGTCTCACCACATCCAAACCGTCCATCGCTCCGCGCAGAATGATGACGACCAACCGGTTTTCACCAGCAAGTCCGTCAGGCAAATTGGCAAAAGTCACCGGAGTGATCAGAGGGCTTGCGGCTGCGGAACAGCCCAGAAGCCCGGACGACAGCGACTGGCGCAAAAAGCTGCGACGATCCAGTTTGGGGTCCATTCCGCTATCTCCTCTGAAACGACGGCGAGGCCAGAACCAGCCCGACGCCCTCGACCTGATTTGATGCCGCCTTGGCGACAAAGCGCAGGCTTTCGGGCGCATCAGGACCAATGGCAGTGTCAACAAGGTCCCGTGGATCCGGCAAAATATCCATCAGGCGCGACGGCTCGACCATGGCCCATGATATGCGATGCGCGACAGCCTGTGGCGTAATCCAATGGGTATCGGCCTCTTCCCAACCGTCCGGCCCGTTGGCGCGGCTCAGGCGTTGGCCCATGCGGGCAACGCGCCCGTCAAATGCCCCGCGAAAGCGTCCCTCCGGCAGCGCCATTATATCGGCCCCACGGATGCCCAGCGCACGCGCCGCCGAATACACGTATTGGACTGGCCATTTCACATTGCCCAACCCACTGAAGTCCCACGCCGCCGGATGCCGGAGCATGGCCTCGTACATCGGCAACAGGGCCGTATCGGCCGCCAGATAAGCCTGCGCCATCTGCTCGATCATGCCGTCATCGGGGGTCTCAGACACGTAGTGCATCGCCAGCTTCCAAGCGAGATGCCGGGCCGTATCGGGATGCCGCGCCAGATCGTTCAATGCTTCGTCAATCTCTTCGAGCCCCGGCCGACGCCGCCCATAGGTCTTGCCCAACACCTCGTGTTGACCCGGCTCGGAACGGCGGGCATTGAATTCAAACCGCCTCTGGCGGTCAATTGCCATGCCCGTCAACAGCTTGGCAAAATTCCGCACATCCGTTTGCGTATAGCCGCCGTTTGCGCCCAACGTGTGCAACTCAAGTATCTCGCGCGCCAGATTTTCATTGATCCCACGTTTCTTCTGGGAATTCCGCCCGAGGGGAGAATTTTCTCCGATCGACACGTTCTGATTGAGAAACAAGATCATGCGCGGATGCTTGGCCGCCGCGAGCAACATATCCGAAAACTTGCCCGCAACATGCGGACGTATCGCCTGTTCGGCATAGGACTGTTGGGTGTATTGATCGATCCGCCCGGTGCGGACCGTTGTGAAATGATCTGTCCAAAAAATCGTCAGCTCTTCGCGCATGGCATCAGGCGCATCCACGAACCGAGCGGCCTGCGCGCGCCTGTCCTGCTCCATCAAGTTGCGCGCGTCCAGCAAGGTCTCGCGCAGGCCAGCCCGCGCCGCCTCACCGACGTCGGTATTCAAGTTTTTCTTATAGATGCCCCGCAATCGCAGGGATTCCACATCCATGTCCTGAAACGTGGAATAGGCCGTGATCGGATAGCGCTCGGCCATCTCGTCGGGCGCAGCAAGGGTGGTCAACATCGCCTCGACAGATTGAGGCGGTTGATGGTGTGGCGACAACCCGCCACCAAATCGTCGCGCCGCGCGCTGCGGGGTAAATGACATGCGTAACCTGTTTGGTTCCCTACGATCCTGCTTGGCCACTAATATAGGGACTCAAAACAGGAATCGCATCTGTCATCGTGAAACGCGTGCCACGACGACGGCGGATCATTGCCGTTTCGGTGCTGAGACCTGCAAATACCGTTCAGGCGAGGAGGTGCGTGCAGGCACGCACCCTACGCATCAATCCTCTTGCACCACCCGCAACGACAACTCTCGTAGCTGTTCATTCAGCGGCTCGCTCGGCGCGCTCATCATCAGGTCTTCCGCGCGTTGGTTCATCGGGAACATGATCACTTCGCGGATGTTGTCCTGATCAGCCAGCAGCATCACGATCCGGTCGATGCCTGCGGCGCAGCCGCCGTGGGGTGGCGCACCGTATTGGAACGCGTTGACCATACCGCCAAAGCGCTTTTCAACCTCGTCCTTGCCGTAACCTGCAATTTCGAACGCCTTGAACATGATCTCGGGTTTGTGGTTCCGGATAGCCCCCGACACCAGTTCATAGCCGTTACACGCCAAGTCGTATTGATAGCCCAGTACGTCCAGCGGATCGCCGTTCAGTGCATCCATCCCGCCTTGTGGCATGGAGAACGGGTTGTGCTCAAAGTCGATTTTGCCGGTTTCCTCGTCCTTCTCATAAATCGGGAAATCCACGATCCACGCAAAGGCAAAGCGGTCGCGCCAGTTTTCATCCTCTGGCGCTTTGGGCGTTTCTTCCCAGATCACCGTGCGGGCCTTGCCGGCGACCTTTTCAAACGAGGACGGCTTCCCACCGAGGAAGAACGCCGCATCGCCGACCTCAAGGCCCAACTGCTGACGGATCGCCTCGGTCCGCTCAGGGCCGATATTCTTGGCCAGCGGCCCTGCGGCCTCCATGCCTTCGCCTTGATCGCGCCAGAAGATATACCCCATCCCCGGCAGCCCCTCTGCGCGGGCGAATTTATCCATGCGGTCGCAGAACTTGCGGCTACCGCCTTTCGGTGCCGGGATCGCACGGACCTGCGTGCCGTCCTGCTCCAACAGTTTGGCGAAGATCGCGAAACCAGAGCCACGGAAATGTTCGGACACGTCCTGCATCTTGATCGGGTTGCGTAGGTCGGGCTTGTCGGTGCCGTACCACAGTGCAGCGTCGCGGTAAGAGATTTGCGGCCACTCTTGGTCCACAGTACGACCACCGCCAAACTCTTCAAAAATCCCTGTCAGAACCGGCTGGATGGTGTCGAACACGTCCTGCTGTTCGACAAAGGACATTTCCATATCGAGTTGATAGAAATCGGTGGGCGAGCGGTCCGCGCGCGGGTCTTCATCGCGGAAACACGGCGCGATCTGGAAGTATTTGTCAAAGCCACTGACCATGATCAGCTGTTTGAATTGCTGCGGCGCCTGCGGCAGGGCATAGAATTTGCCGGGGTGCAGACGCGATGGAACGAGGAAATCACGCGCGCCTTCTGGCGAGGACGCCGTGATGATCGGCGTCTGATATTCGCGGAAGTTTTGATCCCACATGCGGCGGCGGATCGACGCAACAACATCCGAGCGCAGTGCCATGTTCGCCTGCATCTTTTCACGGCGCAGGTCGAGGTAGCGGTAGCTTAGGCGCGTTTCTTCAGGATACTCCTGATCGCCAAAAACCTGCAGCGGCAGTTCGCCGTCGATGCCGCCCAGCACCTCCATGTCACGGATAAAAACCTCAATCTCACCGGTTGGCAGCTTGGGGTTCACCAGTTCAGGGTCGCGCGCCTTTACCGTGCCGTCGATACGGATGCACCATTCGCTGCGCAGCTTCTCGACCTCGTTGAAAACGGGGCTGTCTGGGTCACACAGAACCTGGGTGATACCGTAGTGGTCGCGCAAATCGATAAAGATCACGCCGCCATGGTCGCGCCGACGGTGGACCCAGCCCGACAAACGGATGGTGTCGCCCACATTGGCGGCGGTCAGATCGGCACAAGTGTGCGAACGGTAGGCGTGCATCGGCGCAGCTCCTGCAATTTGGCCCGGGCAGCGGGCCTGAAATTCGGGTTGTGCCGATTGGCCTAAGGTTCAGGTGAAAGTCAACCCGATGGCCGATTGATATCTGGGAAATGCCTCAGGCCGACAGGCGGACCTGCGGGATCAACTCGGGGGTCAGCGCCGAGACCACAGGACCGTTACCCTCAAACTCCCTGCCTTCGGCCGCAAAGCCCGGAAACGCCACACAGGCGATACCGGCTCCGAGTGCCGCCCGCTGGCTTTCGGGTGTGTCTTCAATAGCCATGGCATCGCGCGCCTCAACTCCAAGTGTCGACAGCGCGTAACGATAACAATCGGGCGCAGGTTTACCGACAACCACGTGCGACCGGTCGATCACCACATCAAATGCCTCGCGGGTCAAAGCCGATCTGAAAGCATCAAACATTAGATCAAGCGTTTCCGGCACGGTTGTCGTCACAAGGCCCACGGACATATCCGCCTCTCGCGCCGCCGCGATCACCTCTGCCACGCCGGGACGAAGGCTCAGCCCCTCTTCCATGGCTAAGGCCCGGAAATGTTGCAACTTGCGAGCATGGACCTCAGCACCATCGACCTGCTCTCCGCGCGCTGCGGCATAGTCCATGATGCGCCCAAACCCGCCTGGCTTGCGCAGCATTGCGTAATAGGCGGCACCTTCCCAGTGCCAATCCAGCCCCATGTCCTGAAAGGCCAGATTGAACGCCCTGCGTTGAAGCTCGGACGTTTCGGCAAGGACTCCGATTGAGCCAAGGAAAACGGCGCGGTGTGTCATGTCTTGGCCTCTCGTTCTCAGCAACTGGTCTGCCATGAGAACTGGCGCGAAAGCGCACTAAGGCAATGCTGCAGGCGCAAAGTAAACAGCAACACGCCGTCGCAAGATCTTCCATGAATTACACGGGACAGCCTAGGCTGCTGACACCTTGGGCGGATCTGCTGCCTCAAGCCGATGGAACCGAAACTCGCAATAGGGATCACCGGCCGCGGCACAGCAGACCTCCGTGCAGGTCAGTTGGTCATGAACCAAGGCGCTGAAAAATCGGGTGAAGAAAGCCCGGTGATAGTCACACAAGGCATGATCGCTGTGCTCTTTCCGGATCAGTGGATTGTCATGGACCCGAAATGTCAGCCTGTTTACCACCTCAAAGCGGCCACTGCCCGCAAATGTCCATGCATTCTGCGCCGTCGACCGCCCCAGCAACCAGGCCGAAACCGGCCACGGGGATGACATCAACAGGGTCTGAGCACGCAGCGACATACGCCGATCCATGACGGCATCGGCTGCGAGGATTCCGGCGCGCGTCAACACCTCTTGGGCCGCACTGCCCAGCTTTGCGCGCACGGTATGATGCAACGCCGCGACACGCGCCTCCCGGACAGGTTCGTCGAATTCTGGCAGAGTGCCGACTTTTGCTTCGGCAAGCAGCTTCGCGGCTGCGTCTGCGCCTTGCAACTCAGTCATGGCCTTTTGCACACTCAGAATGGCCAAAGGCCCCATATAGCCTTTGCGACTTGGCCGCCTGAGCATTCTGGGTCCGTCGGAGCCCCTGCTCATGTGTCACCTTCACTTACATTTGCGCGAGAGTGGCGGACCTCACCCTCGATCCGGAGACTAGAAGCACTTGCAACCGCTGACAAAGCAATCTGACGGTCAAAAGTGTCAATTTATTATGACACATTTCGGAGGATTTACCTAACGCCAAAACAGCACACCCAACGCGTGACGCAACGCCAGGGATCAAGACAGCCATCACCAACGCCGGCGCAATGCGCCAATCCTCACGTGGCCAGATATGTCAATTTCGACGCTGACTTTTGAATGGCACGACACCGGCCGCGACGACGCGAAACACCCCGTGCCAAATGGCTGATCCACCAGATTGCGGAACACCCCGCCCCACCGGCCATTCCACTGCGTCCAAATAGCACCAAAAGCGGCTTGCGCCGCGCGTTTCCATCCCTATAACGCACGACAATTTGCGCGCGGACAGTCCCGGTTACCTGCTCTGGCCGGTTGGACCTCTCGCAAGACTGCCGGAATACAATAAGGGGACGCGGCCATGCCGAAGCGGACGGATATCAAGTCGATCATGATCATCGGCGCGGGTCCCATTGTGATCGGGCAGGCATGTGAATTCGACTACTCTGGCGCGCAAGCCTGTAAGGCGCTCCGGGAAGAAGGGTACCGGGTCATCCTCGTGAACTCGAACCCGGCAACGATCATGACCGATCCGGGGCTTGCAGACGCCACATATATCGAACCCATCACGCCCGAGATGGTTGCCAAGATCATCGAAAAGGAACGCCCAGACGCGCTCTTGCCGACCATGGGTGGCCAAACCGGCCTGAACACCTCGCTCGCGCTCGAAGAAATGGGTGTGCTTGAGAAATTCGGTGTCGAGATGATCGGCGCAAAGCGTGATGCGATCGAAATGGCAGAAGATCGCAAACTCTTTCGCGAAGCCATGGACCGACTGGGTATTGAAAACCCCAAGGCCACCATCGTCACAGCACCAACCAATGATGACGGCTCCGCCGACCTGAACGCCGGGGTGCAAATCGCCCTCGACGCGCTCGAAGAGATTGGCCTGCCTGCCATCATCCGCCCCGCCTTTACGCTCGGCGGCACAGGCGGGGGCGTGGCCTATAACCGCGAAGACTACGAATACTACTGCCGGACCGGCATGGACGCCTCTCCGGTCAATCAGATCCTCGTCGATGAATCGCTCTTGGGCTGGAAAGAATACGAGATGGAGGTCGTCCGCGACACCGCGGACAACGCCATCATCGTCTGTTCCATCGAAAACGTGGACCCGATGGGCGTGCATACGGGCGACTCGATCACTGTCGCACCCGCTCTGACGCTCACGGACAAAGAATACCAAATCATGCGCAACGGCTCGATCGCCGTTCTGCGCGAGATCGGGGTCGAAACCGGCGGGTCGAACGTGCAATGGGCGATCAATCCTGCCGATGGCCGCATGGTCGTGATCGAAATGAACCCGCGCGTGTCGCGCTCGTCGGCTCTGGCCTCCAAAGCCACCGGCTTCCCCATCGCCAAGATCGCCGCGAAACTGGCCGTGGGCTACACGCTGGACGAACTCGACAACGACATCACCAAGGTGACGCCCGCGTCCTTTGAGCCCACAATCGACTACGTCGTCACCAAGATCCCGAAATTCGCGTTCGAGAAATTCCCGGGAGCCGAGCCGGTCCTGTCCACCGCGATGAAATCCGTCGGCGAAGTCATGTCCATCGGCCGCACCTTCCACGAGTCTGTGCAAAAAGCGCTGGCATCGATGGAATCCGGCCTGACCGGCTTTGACGAGGTGGAAATCGAAGGCGCGCCAGACAAGGCCGCCATCGTCAAAGCCATCTCGGTCCAGACCCCGGACCGCATGCGCACGATCGCGCAGGCCATGCGCCACGGCCTGACCGACGATGAAATCCAAGCCGCAACCGCATTTGACCCATGGTTCCTCGCCCGCATCCGCGAGATCATCGACGCAGAGGCCGGCATCCTCGCCAACGGTCTGCCCACCGATGAAAAGGGCCTGCGCGCGCTGAAAATGCTGGGCTTCACCGATGCCCGCCTCGCCGCGCTGACCGGCCAAACGGAAACCGACGTGCGCAATACCCGCCACGCCGCAGGCGTCACCGCCGTCTTCAAACGCATCGACACCTGCGCCGCTGAGTTCGAGGCTCAAACCCCCTATATGTACTCGACCTACGAGACACCCGTGATGGGCGACGTCGAATGCGAGGCGCGGCCATCGGACGCCAAAAAGGTCGTCATCCTCGGCGGCGGCCCCAACCGCATCGGACAAGGGATCGAGTTCGACTATTGCTGCTGCCACGCCTGTTTCGCGCTGACCGAGCAGGGCTATGAAACCATCATGGTCAACTGCAACCCCGAGACCGTGTCGACCGACTACGACACTTCCGACCGGCTCTATTTCGAACCGCTGACCTTTGAACACGTGATGGAAATCCTGCGGGTTGAGCAGGAAAACGGCACGCTGCACGGTGTGATCGTGCAATTTGGCGGACAGACCCCTCTGAAACTCGCCAACGATCTTGAGGCGGCTGGCATCCCGATCCTCGGTACATCACCCGACAGCATCGACTGGGCCGAGGATCGCGAACGGTTCCAGGCGCTGGTGGATGATCTGGACCTGAAACAGCCCAAGAATGGCATCGCCCATTCGGATGCCGAAGCGCTCGAAATCGCCTCCGACATCGGCTTCCCGCTCGTTATTCGCCCCTCTTACGTTCTGGGCGGCCGCGCGATGGAGATTGTCCGCGATCAGGCGCAGCTGGAACGCTATATCTCCGAGGCTGTGGTTGTGTCGGGCGACAGCCCCGTCTTGCTCGACAGCTACCTCGACGGCGCGGTAGAGATTGACGTGGACGCCCTCTGCGACGGCACAGACGTCCACATCGCAGGCATCATGCAGCATATCGAAGAGGCCGGCGTACACTCAGGCGACAGCGCATGCTCGCTCCCGCCCTACTCACTGTCTGACGCCATCATCGCAGAGCTGCACACTCAAACCCGCGCCCTCGCTTTGGCGCTCAAAGTGCGTGGCCTGATGAACGTGCAATACGCAGTGAAAGACGGCGTGATCTACCTGATCGAGGTGAACCCACGTGCCTCACGCACCGTCCCCTTCGTGGCCAAAGCGGTCGACAGCCCAATTGCCGCCATCGCTGCCCGCGTCATGGCCGGTGAGCCACTATCAAACTTCGACCTCGTCGACCCGAACATCGACACCTACGCCGTGAAAGAGGCCGTCCTCCCCTTCGCCCGCTTCCCCGGCGTCGACACGCTGCTCGGGCCAGAGATGCGTTCAACCGGCGAAGTCATGGGCTCCGACCCCAACTTCCACCGCGCGTTCCTCAAGGCACAGATGGGCGCGGGCGTGACCTTCCCGACCTCTGGGAAAGTGTTCCTGTCCATCAAACCCTCCGACAAGACGCCAACCCTGATCGACACCGCCCAAACACTGGTGAGCCTAGGCTTCACCCTCGTCGCCACCTCCGGCACCGCCGCCTACCTCTCCGACGCAGGGATCGCCTCCGAACTCGTCAAAAAAGCCTACGAAGGCCGCCCCAACATCGTCGACCTCATGAAAGACGGCGAGATAGCGTTGGTGATGAACACGACCGAAGGCGCACAGGCGGTCGAGGACTCACGCTCGATGCGCAACGTGGCGTTGATGGACCGCATTCCGTATTTCACGACGCTGGCCGCAAGCCATGCGGCGGCAAAGGCTATGGAAGCCGGGGCTGAGGGTGATTTGGGCGTTCGGAGCTTGCAGGAGTAGAGAAAACTATTCGCCAAGAGCGTCGAATAGATCTTCCATATAAAGTTCGATGTTGTGGTCTTTCACTCCGCTGCGAGACAACAAACCAGTAATCCAATGAATTGCTTTCACTGTTGTGTCGCCCTCCAGTTCATAAACAACGCTGCTGTCAGATGTGCTGATGTATCCATCCATCCAGTACCCGAGATACTCCGGCGGGACGCCTGGTACTATATCTCCTGAGCGTACAAGGACGTTTGGCAAAGTTAGGTGACGCGTGGAGCCTCCCGTAAAAAGCCTAGGTTGACCAAAAGTGTAAGACTCAAGTCGTGCCTTATTCAATATCTCGTCCCAAAGCGTGGATCCCAAGACGTTTCCGGCGGACGATGTGCAGATAGAACACCTGGATGACAAAGCCATTACAATTGCTCCGCCAAGCGAATGGCCCGAAAAAACAATCTTCTTGAACTGATAAACATTCAGCGTCGATGAAACTTCCTCAATCAACCTGTCGAGAATTTCTTCTGTGGCGGCGAAGAACCCTTGATGAGCGGCACCACTCGTACCGCATGCTGTGGAAAAGCGCGTTTTCCTTGCATCTAAATTGGTTAACCAATCGTAAGCTTTTTGCGTTCCTCTGACTGTAACGAATAGAATTCCGTCTTGCATTAACCCCACCGCAACGGCTTGTCGGGTTGAAATCTCAAAAACAATTGGCAGGTCCGCTCCAGCGGTCAGGTCAGAAACGGAAACCGTCAAACCTTGACGCACTATTTCTTGGTATGCTTCACATGGTACCAACTTGACGCGATCTAGATTTCGCCTCTCGAACTCCGGGATTGACAGATATGCAATCTTGGACATCAAACTTGCGTATGACGCTTTTTCTAGACTGTAAACTTCATTCGACCAATCACAGTTTCTGAAGGATTTCCACACTCTGTGCGTCGGAAACCAATCCGTTATAGGCATAATTAATTCTCCAAACGATAGTTTAGCCAATCACTTGTTTAATAAGAAATATGCGGCAGGAGAATTTCAAGTGGTAACAACTCAATCTCGACTTATTTGGTTAAATTGAATAGGAAAAATCAAAAAAATCCAAATCAATTTTTTACTGAGCCGTGATTTCTCGATCTCCTTTCACACCCCCGCCGCCTTCCTCAACGCCGCATTCATCCGGCTCTGCCAGCCCGGGCCGTCGGCCTTGAAGGCCTCCACCACATCCGGGTCCAGCCGCAGGGACACGGGCACCTTGGTCTGCAACTGCTTGGGCCGCCCGCGTGTGACGGGGGTTGCGTCGATCGGGGACGCCCACGGCTCTTCGCTCATGTCAGGGGCGTCGTCGGGGTCAACCCATTCCTCGACAGTGGCGCTTTTGTTCCCGTTCATTGGCTTTCCTCAAACTTATGACACGGACCGTGTCGCCTCTTTCTGTCCAGACCAGAACGACCATCCGGCCATCCAGATATCCCATCGTAATCCAACGGGGTTCGCCGTAGTCCTCTCGCGTATCGCGCACGCTTTGATGCGCTACGCCAAAAATTTCATTGGCACGGTTCATGTCCAATCCGCGCCTCTCTAGCGTCAGCCGTCGCTTCTCAGCATCAAACTCAACACTGTTTTCCTGTATATACAATAATTCCGGCGCGCCCTGAAAACAAGGCTAGCGGGATCGTGCTTAACGCAGGGCAAAAGGGGGCAGCGGGGTGAGGCCTGCCCTTCGCTGCGGCATCGGGCATCACTCTCGCTAGACGCACCCTGCATGTGAGCGTAAACATCTGGCACTGGAGGACCGCGCATGTACCAACCCGCAATCACTGGATCAGGTGTTTTTACCCCCGAGCAGGTCATCACCAATGATGAGCTTGTCGTCGCCTTCAACGCTTATGCGGACAAGTGGAACGCAGAAAATGCCGCCGCCATTGAGGCAGGCGAGGTTGAGGCGATGTCCCACTCCAGCGCGGAGTTTATCGTGGCGGCATCGGGCATCGAGAACCGCTATGTCCTTGATAAATCGGGCATCCTGAACCCGAATATCATGCACCCTACTCTGCCCGCGCGCAGCGTTGAAGAGCCGTCTGTCATGGCCGAAATGGGCGTGGATGCCGCGCAAAAGGCGCTGGCGATGGCGGGCGTAGATGCGGCGGACATCGACTGCATTCTTTGTGCAGCCTCCAATCACGAACGCGCCTATCCGGCGATTGCCGTCGAAATCCAGCAGCTTTTGGGTGCGGGCGGTTTTGCCTATGACATGAATGTTGCCTGTTCCAGCGCCACGTTCGGGCTGCAATCGGCCTGCGACATGGTTCGCACGGGGTCCGTGAAAAAGGCGCTAGTGATCTGCCCCGAGATTTGCTCGGCCCACCTCGAGTGGCGCGACCGGGATTGTCACTTTATCTTTGGCGACGTGGCCACGGCCTTGGTGATCGAACGGGACGAGGACGCGAAGGGCGACAAGTTCCTCGTGAAATCCACCCGCTGTGCCACGCAGTTCTCGAACAACATCCGCAACAACAACGGCTATTTGCGGCGCACCCACGGCCAAATGGAAGACCGTCGCGACATGCAGTTCATGCAGAATGGGCGCAAGGTGTTCAAAGAGGTACTGCCTTTGGTCAGCCGCCACATCGCCGACCATCTAAGCGATGAAGGCGTCTCGAATACGGACCTCAAACGCCTCTGGCTGCATCAGGCGAACAAGACGATGAACGACTATATCGGGAAAAAGGTGCTGGGCCGTGATCCTGAGCCGGGCGAGCAACCCAACATCCTGCAGGACTATGCCAACACGTCCTCCGCCGGATCAGTCATCGCATTCGCCAAGCATTCCGCCGATATGAAACCCGGCGACAAAGGCCTGATCTGCTCGTTCGGTGCGGGCTATTCGGTCGGCTCTGCCATTCTGGAGCGCGCATAATGAGCCGGGTTATCGCCATCACTGCCTTGCTGACGCTCGCCGCCTGCGGTGTGCCGTTTGTGCCGCTGATCTAACCGCTACTTTTTGCTGACGCGTTTGTGGACTGCCTCTAGGCTTTCCACGCGTTCAGAATACCGGTCCGTCAGCATCGGCGTCCGGGCACGCGTCATCAAAGTGAACCGCGCCAGTTCCTCCATTACATCGACAATGCGATTGTAGAGAGGCGACGGTTTCATGCGCCCGTTTTCGAACTCCAACCACGCCTTTGGCACGCTCGACTGATTTGGGATCGTCACCATGCGCATCCAGCGACCCAGAATGCGCATCTGGTTAACAGCGTTAAAGCTCTGCGAGCCGCCCGAGACCTGCATCACCGCCAGGGTCTTGCCCTGTGTGGGGCGGATGCCGCCAATCGGGGCCAAAGGTATCCAGTCGATCTGGGTTTTCATGACACCCGTCATGGCCCCGTGACGTTCGGGTGATGACCAGACCATGCCCTCAGACCACATCACCAGATCGCGCAGTTCCTGCACCTTTGGGTGTGTGTCGGATGTTTCATCCGGCAGCGGCAATCCTGTGGGGTCAAAGAACCGTGTCTCACAGCCCAACGCCCGCAAGATACGCGCGCCTTCTTCCGCGGCTCCACGCGAATAGCTGCTGCTGCGCAGTGATCCGTACAAAAGCAAGATACGTGGCGGGTGCCCGTCATCTCCCGGCCCGACGAGGGCTGGGATATCAAGTGGTTGGAGCTGTCCCGGAACGATGTTCGGCAGGTCAGATAGGTCCATGGCCTAGCTGGTTTCCTCTTCGAGATGCAGCTTCATTTCGATGAGGACCTGTTGCAGCGCCGTCGTTTCCCGCAAGAGGCGCTTGGCCTCATTCACGGTGATGATGCCGTCTTCGATGGACTGGTGGTATTCGCTCATCAGCATGGCAAAGCGCTGCGCCAAAGCCACCACATCCGAGTTCACCCCGTCAGAGGATGAATTGCGGCGTTCCTTGTCATAGGACACCGAAATGCCGTTCAGCTCTGCCAAGGCAGAGGTCACATGCGGATAGTTGGTCGCCGCCTCAAGCTGGGCGACAGTATCGACCGGCATGAACCGGTCGGCATGCTCTTCTGTATCGGCGTAATACCGGCCCAAGGTGGCCTTGGATTTCCCAGTGATTTGACAAGCGGCCTCAATGCCGACGGCCTTGACCAAAGCTTCGGTATGTTTCTTCAGATAGCTCCCGCTACCAGCCATTGCCTTGTCCTCTCACTTCGCACCGAACATAGCGTTTCGACGCTCCTATCAGGCGCATCATCCGCCCATTCCCCAAGTCCTGCGCAGTGGCATATGCCAGTACGATTTCCATGGGGGAAACGTCAAAGTCTTTTCCCATTAATGTTCCCCAAAGGATTTGTCATTCAGAAATCGACCCCGGTTGTTGGGGTCGCGTTGGTCTGCTCCCCCGTAGGCCGGTAATGAGTGGTCCGTTATGCCGACGTCGGCAGGGGGGTGGCGTCTCCGGGCATCCGGATCTGCATAGCGGGCCTGTTGGTTAAACAAGGTGTCTCTTCCATCCCCAAGGGTCCTTTCCCGGGAGATGCCGAACCAACGGGTCCGACCTATGCCTTAGGTCAGATCCGGCGGCTGTACGGGTTTCGGCCCGGTTGCCGAGTATCGTGTTTGCAACGTCCCAGGCCTGGCGGTAGGGACATCTGGCCTGCCGATCACCGGGTAAACCGGGGCGGCAGGCCATTTCATTTGGATCGGCCGAGTGGGGGATGCAGCCATGGCAAAGCTCTATTTTCACTATTCCACGATGAATGCTGGAAAATCGACGCTGCTGCTGCAAGCGTCCTACAACTACATCGAGCGCGGGATGGAGACATACCTGCTGACGGCGAGCTTCGATGATCGCTCCGGGACCGCCAAAATCGGAAGCCGGATCGGGATCGAGGCCGAGGCTGATACTTATACGGCGGACGAGGACCTGTTTACCAAGATAGCGGATCGCCTGTCGCGCGGACCCTGCGCCTGTGTTCTGGTGGACGAAGCACAGTGGTTGAGCCGGGATCAGGTCTGGCAACTGGCGCGGGCGGTGGATGACCTGCGGGTGCCGATCATGTGTTATGGCCTGCGCGTGGATTTCCGCGGCGAGTTGTTTCCGGGTTCATCGGCCCTCTTGGCACTGGCCGATGAAATGCGCGAAGTGCGCACGATCTGCCATTGCGGGAAAAAGGCCACCATGGTCATCCGCACCGATGCGAACGGCAACGCCCTCAAAGAGGGCGCTCAGGTCGAGGTCGGCGGAAACGAACGGTATGTCTCGCTATGCCGAAAGCACTTTCGCGAAGCGATGGGCGACCTGTAGGGCAAAAAAACCTTCGAAAGCTTGGTCTACACGACCAAACTTACACAGCGTTTGGCAGTTCCTCACCAGCCGCGAAGGCCCGGATATTTGCCACCGCCATCAGTCCCATGTCGACGCGCACCTCTAACGCAGCGGTGCCCAGATGCGGCAGCAGCGTGACGTTTTCCATATTGATGAGGGCCTGTGGCACGTCAGGTTCACGTTCATAGACATCGAGACCAGCGCCCGCCAACTGACCGGCCTGCAACGCCTCAATCAAAGCGGCCTCGTCCATAACATCGCCGCGCGCGATGTTGACCAATACGCCATGAGGCTGCATCGCAGCCAAGGCTTTCGCATCAATCATGTGGCGCGTTTCTGCTCCGCCGGGCATGGCAAGGACAATCACATCGGCCGCACCCATAACCGCATGCAACGAGGGCAGCTGCGTCGCCGGGAAATCCACCTCTTTCTGAGATCGGTTGTGAAACACAACTTGCATTCCAAATCCGAAATGGCACCGGCGCGCGATAGCCTGACCGATGCGCCCCATGCCGATGATGCCCACGGTTTTGCCTGACATATGCATGCCAAGCATCTGCGTGGGGTGCCACCCGGCCCATTGACCGCCGCGAACCATCCGCTCACCCTCGCCCGCGCGGCGACAGGCCATGAGCATTAACGTCAGAGCGATGTCCGCCGTGGCGTCTGTTACGGCGCCAGGCGTATTGGTCACAGCCAGTCCAGCGGCCTGCGCGGCGGCCACGTCGATATGGTTATAACCAACACCAAAGTTCGCCAGAAGCTTGCACCTGATCGACCCGGTGAATGCCTCTGCGGACAGAGCGTCACCAAGCGTCGGCAACAGAATGTCATACGCAGCCAGCGCCGCCGCGATCTCGTCTACGGTCATAGGTACGTTGCTGTCGCGTACCGTCACATCCAAACCTGACAGACCCTCGATCACCTGCTTTGGCAGAGGTCGTGTTACGAGCACTTTCATCAATACAGTCTCCCGCCCAATGGCACGTCCAGATCAGGTTTCAGCAACACCACTTCGCCATCTTCGTCCGGCACCCCCAGAACCAGAATTTCAGACATGAACTTGCCGATTTGCCGTGGTGGAAAGTTCACAACCGCCATAACACGACGCCCGATCAACGCCTCTGGCACATAGTGTTTGGTAATCTGCGCAGAGGATTTCTTGACGCCAAGCTCGTCGCCGAAATCGACCCAGACCTTGATCGCGGGCTTACGCGCCTCGGGGTAAGGTTCGGCTTGCACGATCTGACCCACGCGGATGTCGACCTTGAGGAAATCATCAAAGCTGATTTCGGGTGTCTTATCCATCCTGAGACAGTTCCTTGGATCGGTTGGTGGCTGCGGCGACAGTGCGCCCGAGCAACGGACCTAGCCCGTCGGTGCCATCCATCAAAACTTCTAGTCCGGCTTGGGTCGTCCCGTTCGGGCTTGTGACATTCACACGCAACTGGGTTGGATCGTCCTCGGACTGCATCGCCAAGGCACCTGCGCCTGCAACTGTGGCCTTGGCCAGTTCCATCGACAACTCAGGTGGCAGGCCCTGCGCCTCGCCAGCAGCGGCGAGGCATTCGATCATGTGAAACACATAGGCGGGGCCGGAACCGGACACGCCTGTGACGGCATCCATCTGGGCCTCGGCGCTGAGGCGCACGGTCTGGCCTACGGCGGAGAGCAGACCTTCGGCCATGTCCAAATGCGTTGATGTGGTCCGGTCGTTGCCGATCAAGGCGGTGATCCCCTGACCGACTGCCGCAGGCGTATTGGGCATTGCGCGTACCACGGGTGTGCTTGCCCCAAGAATCTCGGCATAGGTCGCCAGGGACGTTCCGGCAGCCACAGAGACAAACAGTGTCTCGCCGCCGCCCATACTTGCGAGACTTGGCAACGCGTCGGCCATCATCTGCGGTTTCACGGCGATCAGCACGATGGCTGGCGCAGCGGGCATGTCGCCGTTGAGCGTTGCACCGGTGGACTGCACCCATTCAGACGGATTCGGGTCGTTGATCCAGACCGATGACGGTGACAGGCCAGAGGCCAACCATCCGGCCAACATCGCCGATCCCATCTTGCCGCAGCCCAAAAGGACCAGACCACGGCCTTCAATTTCAGAGAAATCCAATTGCGCCCCTCCCCTGCGACGGTTCAGGGCACAGGGTTACGCGCGGCCGTAAGCCTCTGCAATGGCAACCTTAAGCGCGTCCTCGACCTCGCGTTCGCCCCATGTGACCAGTTGGAAGGCTGGGTAGTAGCGTTCGGCGCTCATGACGGCGGCGCTGATCATCGTGTCAATCTGATCGGCGCTGGCCACCTGCCCCCCGGCGAGGATCAGACCATAGCGGTAGACCATCAGGTTCTGTTCCGCCCAATAACTGAATGCCCCGGCCCAGCAGTTGTCATTGACCCGGTTCAATGCATCCATCAGATGACCAATCCGGTGCTCTGGCGGCTCCATGTCAAAGGTGCAGATCAGGCGCAGAGTTTCGTCATAGCCAGACCACGCCAAAGTGATTGAGTAGGTGCGCCACTGACCTTCGACAGCCATTGCGATCTGGTCATCGGCAATCCGGTCGAACTCCCAATCCTGATGGTTTGCGATGTGTTCGACAATATCAATCGGGTGAAGGTCCTCGATTTGCATGAACTCTTCAGTCACTGCCATGGCGCGCCCCTTTCGGGTTATGGCCCTTTGGATGTGACAGCACCCAAGGGCTGGTTGGCTGCTCTACAGAGGGCGGGGTGTCCGCCTCTCCATACAACTTATGGTGCGCGGGGATGACATTTCTGTAAAGCACTAATTTTGGGGACAACTGCGGTATGTTGTGGAGAAGTCCCAGTCACGCGCGAAATATAGGCAGTTGTCAGGCGCGGGTGTTCTAGGTCTCTGTGCGCCTGCGTGCTCGATCAAACACCACAAACAGGACCGCCCAAGCGATCCTCAAACGCTTCGGGTCGCGCACCCGCAAGAATATCAGACGGGTCAACGACAACGTCCGACACAGTCTCTTGGAGTTGAACAGACAGGTCAATCCATTCGACTCTCAGGTTCTGGAAGACGAGCTGACCTTCGATATTTTCCGGGACATAGATTTCACCATCCAACCCACGCTTTAGGTCGCGAAAATCCACGCCGCCAGATGAACTGACGACCGAGGGAATTCCACCAACAATATTCGGGCGCGTATCGTCGAATACAGTCACATGGGCAGTCTGGAACATATCAATACAAGCCGCTCCGGAACACTCGACAGCATACCCAGCACTGTCGTCTACCGAGAGTTGCAACGTCCAGCCATCATTTGGTTCAACCGCAAATGCATCGAGCACAGCCTTGGCCCGGTCCGCCCGGAGCACAAGCGCGCTACCTTCGTCAAGGTTCTCTGTATAACCTGAATTATTCCCAACAATCTGAACCGTCGGTTTACTGCTCGCAAAAAATGCCTCGCGGATTTTCTGAACAGCGTCCCGGGCATCTGTGTCGAGGCTCGCGCTTTTTTCGGGAAACGGAACAATCACCTCGGCGACCTTGGTTTCCGTATTGTCGTTCGTCAATCTTCCCCGCCAGTTCAGGCTGTAGCCTTCATAAACATCTGTCCGGTCCGGGTCGATGACATGAAGGACAGCGTAGCGGCCTGTACATGACCGGATGCCCGGAAAAAAGGCCGAATGAAAGGGGTCCGGCCTTTCATACCAAGCCTGATCATCTGAGTCTGCTGACGGGAATATTTTCAAGCTGGCGAGTTTGTCCGGCGCGTGCGTCAGTTCCGCGACAAAGATTTCAGGGTCGTCGGTCGCGAGGATGCGTGACACCTCGAGCCCCCGCGGCGCGTAAATATTCGTATAGAACCAATAGCTCCATCCAGACACCAGCGTTGCAACCAACGCAGCCGCGAGGATAAGCGGCCACCGCAAATTCGCTGCGCTGATCTGGTCACCGCCAATACCGACGAAGGCCCCGCTGGTGTTGTCGGCGACTTCTGCTGCAGCAATAAACGTTTGAGCTTCTGCCCATGTGCGCCAAAAGCGAAAGTACGCGGTGATCAAGAACACCGCCAGAAAGACAATTGGTCCAAGGTAAAGCAACGTATTCGACGAAATGACCCGCATGAACCAAGCGGATGTCCCTGTGTCAAATACCTCATCAATCAACTGAAACGCGCCCAGTACACCTACAGGGTCATCAAACCCGAAGAGGTTTGCACTACGTGACGAAAGCACCACCACAACGAACAGGAACGAGGCAACCACAGCCGAAAAGCACGCAGTCCCAGCCGCCCACATCACGCGCCACCGCAGGACAGCCACGTATTGCAAAACGACGTGTCGGTCGTATCGAATTCGGCTTTGGGGTCGCATTTGAAATCAGCTCAAAAAATGACTTGTGTCCAATTTGGCCAGATTTCGGTTAAATGCAACTGAGGGTTTACTTGCCCTCCAGCGCCTCAAGCCGTGCCTTGAGCGCTTCGTTCTCTTCACGCGCTTTCTGAGCCATCGCGCGGACGGCGTCGAATTCTTCGCGCGTGACGAAATCGCGGTCCGCCAACCAGCGATCCATCATCGACTTCATCGCGGTTTCGGCTTCATCTTTGGCACCTTGGGCGACACCCATGGCGTTTGTCATCAATTGGCTGATGTCGTCCATGATCTTGGAACGGGTCTGCATGGGTCTCTCCTATGTCGTTGACCGGCATATGGCGTCACCGGGCGCAAATCTCAAGTTCGCCAATCCGCGCAGGGCCAAGTTGATCGCGATTGGATTGACTTCGCCGGACACCAACGCTCAATGCGGGCATGAGTTTCGCGATCCCCTTTCCAAACATCTCGCCGGAGATTTTCAGCATTGGGCCGTTTGCGCTCCGCTGGTACGCGCTGGCTTATATCGTAGGTATCCTGATTGCCTGGTGGATGATGGCACGCGCCGTACGCACGCCGCGTCTTTGGCCAAACGGGCAAGCCCCGGCGACCGCCGATCAAATCGGGGATTTTGTCACGTGGGCCATCATCGGCATCATCGTCGGCGGGCGTCTGGGCTTTGTGTTGTTTTACGAGCCTGCCTATTACCTGCAAAACCCGCTCCAGATCCCTCAGATCTGGCAGGGCGGCATGGCGTTCCACGGCGGGTTTCTGGGTGTCGTCGTGGCGGGGCTTTGGTTTTGCCGCAAAAATGGAATCCCGATCCCGCAGATGGCCGACTTGATTGCCTATGGCACTCCCCCTGCCTTGGCGCTCGGGCGTATCTCGAACTTCATCAATGCCGAGCTTTGGGGCCGCCCGACCGATGCACCGTGGGGTGTGGTTTTTCCCGGACCGATGGCGCAGGATTGCCCCGGCATCGTCGGGCTCTGCGCGCGCCATCCATCGCAACTTTATGAGGCGGCTCTCGAAGGCGTCGTGCTTTGCCTATTGCTGATCTGGGTCGTCTACCGCGCGCGTGGCTTTTTCCGCACGGGTCTGGTGCTGGGCCTGTTTGTCGGTGGCTATGGCGTCGCCCGGTTTATTGTCGAGTTCTACCGGCAAGCCGACGCGCAATTCATTACACCGGACAACCCGATGGGTTGGGTCCTACAGGCCGGCCCGGTGGGCGTATCCATGGGCCAGCTTTTGTCGCTGCCCATGATCCTTTTCGGTTTGGTCATGGTGATCTGGAGCCTGAAATGGCAGGCCCGCACATGACATTGCGCGACCTCCTGATCTCCGAAATCTCGGCCAATGGGCCATTGACGCTGGCACAATTCATGGAGCGGGCGCTGTTGGACCCGGACCATGGCTATTACAGCAACCGTGACCCCTTGGGGCAGGCGGGCGATTTCACGACCGCGCCCGAAATCAGTCAGATGTTCGGGGAACTGCTTGGTCTAGCGCTGGCGCAATCCTGGCTGGATCAGGGCGCACCGTCACCGTTTGTGCTCGCAGAGCTTGGCCCCGGGCGCGGCACGCTGATGGCGGACATCCTGCGCGCGACGGCGGCGGTGCCGGGGTTTGCCAAGGCCGCCCAAGTGACGTTTGTCGAACAGTCACCTGTGTTGCGCA
This sequence comes from Shimia ponticola, assembly GCF_007995215.1. Lineage (GTDB taxonomy): Bacteria > Pseudomonadota > Alphaproteobacteria > Rhodobacterales > Rhodobacteraceae > Shimia_B > Shimia_B ponticola. The sequence continues at coordinate 530,269 of NZ_VCDK01000006.1, read as the reverse complement.
CCGCCCAAGCGACCCGCGTCCCAGACGCCAACTGGGTGACGGACATCGACGATCTGCCTGATGGTCCGCTGTTCCTGATTGCCAATGAATTCTTTGATGCCCTTCCCATTCACCAATTCCGTCGGGACGGACAGGCGTGGCGGGAAAAGCTGGTCGGCATTCATGCCGGGGCATTGGTATTCGGCTGGTCGGAAGCCACCCGCCAACGCGCCTTGGCTCCAAGGCTCGCAGACACGAAAGACGGCGATATTGTCGAATACTGTCCCGAGGCCCAGCGCATCACCGCCAAAATCTCGGAGCGTCTGCAGCAATGCCCAGGTGCCGCGGTTATCATCGACTACGGTGACTGGCGCTCCTTGGGTGACACGTTTCAGGCCCTGGCGAACCACCAAACAGCCGACCCGCTTTCCGCGCCCGGCACCGCCGACCTGACGGCGCATGTTGATTTCGCCGCGCTGTCAGAAGCCGCGCTTGGGACCCGCGTCAGCCGCATGACGCCGCAGGGGGTTTTTCTTGAACGGCTCGGCATCACGCCGCGTGCGCAAACACTTGCCCGCCAACTGACAGGACCAGCGCTTGATGCGCATATTGCAGCGCATCGCCGCTTGACCCACCCCGATGAGATGGGCCACCTCTTTAAGGGGATCGCACTGGTCCCGACGGGCGCCGCCATGGTGCCCGGATTCGACGGCAGCTCAGAGGAACAGGCGGGGATGGCCGATGGCTCTTGAGATCATAACAGCCGACGGGCTGGACGGCATACGCCATGGGTTCTTCACTCGGCGTGGCGGCGCATCCTCTGGTGTCTTCAACGCTTTAAATTGCGGCATGGGATCATCGGATCAGGCCGAGATCGTTCAAATGAACCGCGCCCGCGTCGCCGAGGCGATCGGCGTTCCGCACAGCGATCTCATCACCCAGTATCAGGTGCACTCTGCTGATGTCGTCACAGTGCGAAGCGCACAGGACCGCGACGAGACCGCCGATGCCATGGTGACCAATGTTCCTGGCTTGGCCCTTGGGATCCTGACCGCCGATTGCCAGCCAATCCTGTTTGCCGACACACAAGCTGGTGTCGTCGGCGCGGCCCATGCCGGATGGAAAGGCGCACGACAGGGTGTGATTGAGACCACGGTCGCTGCTATGGAGGCGTTGGGCGCGGACCGGGGGCAAATCCGCGCTGCGATTGGTCCGTCCATCTCGCAGGCCGCCTATGAGGTGGGACCGGAGTTCTTTGAAGCCTTTGTCGATGACGACCCAGAGACATCGCGCTTTTTTGCCAACGGCAAGGATGGTCGGTACCAATTCGATCTGACCGGCTATGGACTGCAATGTCTGCGCGACGCAGGCGTCGAGACCGCGGAATGGACACGTCACTGCACCTATGCCGATCCCGCGCGCTTTTTCTCTTATCGCCGCTCAGTCCATGCCAAAGAAGCGGATTACGGTCGCCTGATCTCGGTCATCCGGCTTTAGCCAGGCAAGGCAAATCAGGCAGCGTTTCCAGATTTGCCACAATCTGGCACAAAATCATCGAAAACTATCCCAATCGGGACAAACGCCAGCCCCAATGGACTGCGATTGTCGTGCCAACGCACAGACAAAAGACGGAGCAGTGCCATGACAGGACGTAAAAAATGGATGGCTGCCATGATCGCCGAGGCCAAGAAAGACCTCCCGGCTTTGCCATTCACGCGGCAGGCGCGGGCCGCCAAACCGGGCGCCGCACGAATCGTGGTTAAGAAATCGGCGGCCTGACGCCCCCGCGCGAGATCTGACCCAGACCCACCGGGAAGGCCAAATGTGGCAAGGCTGCGGCGCGGCTGGAAACAAAACCAAACAGATTAAAACGATTGGCCTGCTTTGCGGGCCAATCGTTTTTGTTTTTTGACCTAAGCGCCGCAAATGCTCTTTTTGATCTCATATTGATTGTCGCGAGACTGACCGTGGGGGCCAGCATCGCATCGCCGAAAGGTTGTAACGATGAACCGCCCCCTGCCCGCCGGATTGCCGGCGTCACAACTGTCTTCGCAGACGTCCTCTCTGGCCGAAGTTGGCCAATTCGCTCGTCCAGACAGGCGACCTCAGCGCTCCAAGCCTCTTATGCGCAAATACGAGGTCGCCTATCTCGCCTCAAATGGCGATGGCATGACCGCCGCGCGTATCGCTCCTGCGACGGTTACTTTTGAAACTGCTTTCATGGCCTTCGCGCGCGGTACGCTGATCCAGACCTCAGATGGATATGTCGCCGTCGAAGACCTGTTTCCCGGCATGGACATCATGACCGCCGATCAGGGGCCACAACCCCTGATGTGGATGGGTGCCACAACCATCGTGCCCGGCGCTCCGGGCCAGACAGAGGCAGCAACCCGCCTCACCCGCATCGCAACAGAAACCTTCGGCCCCGGTCGCCCCACGCAAGACCTCATGCTGGGCTACGGCGCGCGCCTGTTCCGCGCGACGCACCGCGACCATCCGATGGGTCATTTCAAAAAGGCCAGCGAATTGATCGACGGGATGTCGGCTGTCGATATCTATCCGCCCTCGCCTGTGCGCGTGTTCCACCTTGCGCTGAAGGGACATGCGCGTCTGATCGCAAACGGTGTCGAAGTCGAAAGCTTTCATCCCGGCGCGCTCAACGGGCTACGGGCACGCAGCGATCTGGAAGCGCTCTACCTGTCGCTCTTTCCGCATGTGCGCTCGATCGAGGAATTTGGCCCTATGGCCTATCCGCGTGACGTCGATGACCTCAAGGGGACCGATCCGCTGGTGTTGTACTAAGCTGAAGAGCGCGTGCTTCAGGCGTCCTTGGACAAGCGCGCCTCAAGCACGTCAAATGGCACGCCGGGATCGTCCTTGGCCCCGCGGATGACCAGCGATGTCTTCACACTCGCCACGTTGTCGGCCTTCAACAGGTCTTCCGTCAGGAAGGACTGAAAGGTCGACAGATCCGGTGCCACGCATTTCAGCAGAAAATCGACTTCGCCATTGAGCATGTGGCACTCACGCACCAGCGGCCATGACTTGCAGCGCTGTTCAAATGCGCTCAGGTCTGCTTCGGCTTGCGAAACGAGGCCAACATTGGCAAACACCTTCACCTCAAAGCCCAGCGCGCGCGCATCGACCTCGGCATGATACCCTTTGATGTAACCATCTTCCTCCAGCGTGCGCACCCGACGCAGGCAAGGTGGGGCCGATATGCCGACTCGCTTGGCCAGCTCGACATTGGTCATCCGCCCATCGGCCTGAAGCTCCGCAAGGATCATCCGGTCAATATCGTCTAAACGGTGCGCGGCCATGCTGCAGTAGTCTCCCTAGTCGGGAGTTTCCTTATCTTGCACGCTCAGTATGCGCAACAATGTTTCAGCAAACAGCAATAAAATAACCCGAATATTTTTCTGCATTGCGGCAGGGCCCGCCCCTGTCGCGGCCCGGTCTGCGCCAACTGCTCGGTTGCGCTTGGCCCCGCGCCCGCCTAAATCAAACCCCAACGCATGTGGGGAATGTCATGGCTGAGACGCGCAAAACCAAGGTACTGATCATCGGCTCGGGTCCTGCGGGCTATACGGCTGGCGTCTATGCAAGCCGCGCCATGCTGGAGCCTATTCTGGTACAGGGGATCGAACCGGGTGGCCAGCTGACCACAACAACCGAGGTCGAAAACTGGCCGGGCGATACAGAGGTCCAAGGCCCTGACCTGATGGTGCGCATGGAAGCCCATGCCAAAGCCATGGGATGCGAGATCGTCGGCGACATCATCACATCGGTCGATTTTTCCAAGCGCCCCTTTGTCTGCCAATCCGACAGCGGCACGCAATACGTGGCCGACGCCATCATCCTCGCCACTGGCGCGCGCGCGAAATGGCTTGGCCTGCCATCGGAAGAAAAGTTCAAGGGCTTTGGCGTCAGCGCCTGCGCAACCTGTGACGGGTTCTTCTACCGGGGTCAGGAAATTGTTGTCGTCGGCGGCGGCAACACCGCCGTGGAAGAGGCACTCTTCCTCACGAACTTTGCGTCCAAGGTCACCTTGGTCCACCGCCGTGACGAATTGCGATCCGAGAAAATCCTTCAGGACCGCCTTTTCAAGAATCCCAAGATCGAGCCGCTCTGGTTCCACGAGATTGAAGAGGTCGTTGGCACAGACAGCCCGCTGGGCGTCGAAGGCGTCCGGGTGAAACACACCCAAACGGGCGAAATCACCGAAATCCCTGCAAAGGGTGTTTTCATTGCCATCGGTCATGCGCCAGCCAACGAGCTGGTGAAGGATGTGCTGGAGACCCACATGGGCGGCTACGTCGTGACCAAACCAGACAGCACCGAAACATCGATCCCCGGGGTTTTCGCCGCAGGCGACCTGACCGACCACAAATACCGTCAGGCTGTCACATCGGCTGGCATGGGCTGCATGGCCGCGCTCGAAGCCGAGCGCTTTCTTGCAGAACATGACGAAGCGGAACGTGAAGAGGTGACAGAGCCACTTGGCTACGGCGCAGAGGTGCAGGCGTAATCAACGCCTGCCGCGCCGCCGTATTGGCCCCCACAATCCTACGAATATGATGGCTCTTTGACGCCGCAATCCCCTGAACCGGGGATACCTGATCCTGTCCTGTGCGCGGTACACCGCGAGAAACGGACAGGAGACAAACGTGCCGATTTCAAAGATACGCGCTGCATGCGCGGTTTTATTTGGCCTTTGTGCCGCCCCTGTGGCGGCTCAGAATGCCACATTCATTCAGACCATCGACATCACCGCCGGTATGGATGTCACGTATAATACAACGCTCGCCACAGGCGACCGGTTGCAGTTTTTCTATCAAGACGGCGGTGGTGTTGGAAATGTCCCCGGACTGGAAAGCCTGACCGTCACGATCAATGGGGCCACCCAATGTCAGAATGCGGCCTGCGACGGCGACAGCCAGACAATCGCCTCTGACGGACCGGTCGCAATCCGCGTCCAAGGTCAGGCGCGGAGCAATCAACCCTTCCGTTTCTATATCCAATGCAACAGCACGGGCGCCAATGGCTGTGTCGTGAATTCGGTCACGGGCGGAGCCACCGGTGGCGGTGGCTCTGGCGGTGGTTCTGGCGGTGGCTCCGGGTCGCCAGCAACTCCGACGCCCAGTAACGCCTCCGCAGCCAAAGCTGCCGCGGCCTCTGGCGCGGCCTCATCGGGCGCGGCAGGACAGGCCATCACAGCCGCCATGGCTGCCCGCAACGGCGGAGCCCCCCTTAGCGTGACGCGCAATGCCATGTTCTTTGCGGCTCCATCCAATGATCTTGGTCGAAACATCTGGGGCAGCCTGACCTACCAATCCATCGGTGGCGATATTGACGGGCAAGGCGCTGACCTGACCTTTGGCATCGATGTCTTTTCCACCGATATGATGGCCCTTGGGCTCGCGCTCTCTTATGGCGATCACGAGATCGAAGTCGCAGGCGTCACATATGACACAACGGCCTTGGCTGTCGGCCCCTACGTTTCTGCCCGGATCACGGACACCCTGACGACGGACGCCTATATTCTATATGCCGAACCAGATTACGACGTCGGCGCGATCAGCTACTCCAGCGATCGCATCATGGCAGGGATCGATTTGAACATGAGCTATGCAATCGGCACGACAGACGGCACAGCCTACGCACGCATCTCGGGCTTTGCAGAAGACCTGCCAAGCAAAGCACCCGGTGGCGCGCGTGATGTGTCTCAGGTCATGGCGTCTTTCGGCTCGCGCTTCGACTTTGCAAACATGGGCGGCATCAGCCCCTACGCAGTGCTCGGCGTCGACTTTATCCGCTTTGATGACGGCGCGACGGAAACCTCAAGCACATCCCCCCGCATCGGCTTTGGCTTCAGCCAAGAGCTTGGCGCGGGCGCACTGACGATGGACATCATGGGCAATGAGGTCTTCGAGGACGCGCGCTCCGTGCGGCTCAGCATCGGTTATTCGGCGGAGTTCTGACCTTGCGAGATGGCAGCGCAGCACGCACCGGCAGGACCACGGTCTCGGATAAACCTGAAGCCGTGGACGCCCGTCGCGCTGCCATCGACACCTATCTGGAGCTGACACGCACCACATTGCCCGCCGCTGCGACATCGCGTGGAAACTGGCCCATTCGCAATGATCACTGCTTTCAGCGCGTGATCCTGGATCAGATCTGTGCCGGCGTATGGTATGATCACATCCCGCGCCCTGCCTATCGTCACATGACCCAAGAGCAGACCGAGCACGCCGCAGCGCTCGCGCAGGCCATTCTTGATGGCACCGCCGATCTCGGAGCGTTGAACAGGCAATCCATTGCCTGGCGCAAGGCACGCAATACCTCTGCACCATGCCCAAGCGAACCTCGCCAAAAGATGCTCGATTTGTAGAAACGGCTGACGATCTGGACGAGGTCGTCACGGACAAACGCGCAGGCTGGCGCGCCAATCCGGCCAAGGCCCGACGCAGGCAACGGCGTTACAAGAAGAAACTGGTTGATGAGATCACCAGTCTCGCCCGTGACGGGCGTCTCGACGGTTTCGACGACTAGCGCCGCCTCACGCCTTCTATGTTTCGAAAATACTCGCGCCGCAGGCCTTAAATCCAAATTGGTCGGCACGGCCAATCGCGCCGCAGGCGCGCCCCCCTTGGTTGCAGCCAGCCTCGGCTGGCGAAGAAGGAGGTGGGAGGGGGGCACGCCCCGAAGGGACGCGCCCGTTTTGGATCAACCAACCAAGGCGTTGTCGTCACGCTTTACGGTCACGATCGCGGAGCGTGGCAGGCTGCCATCGCCGTCCGGGAATGGTGCGCCCGGGTGCTGGATGCCGACGAACATGGTGCGCTTGTCTGCGGACCAAGTGAGGCCGGTGACTTCACAGCCGTTTGGCCCGGTTAGGAAGCGGCGGATCTCGCCGGTGACGGGGTCGCCCGCAAGCATCTGGTTGTTGCCGTTGCCTGCGAAATCGCCCTCGTTGTCATCGTCGCCATCGGTTTGGATCCAGATGATGCCAGAGCTGTCGATCTGCATCCCGTCTGGTGAGTTAAAGAGGTTGCCCTCGTTCATGTTCGCAGTACCGGCATACTGATCCGCGTGCACGGTCGGGTTGCCGACCATGACATAGAGGTCCCAGTCAAAGGTTGCCGCACCGTGGTCGTCATTGTGCGGACGCCAGCGGACGATCTGACCGTAGCGGTTGATCTCGCGCGGGTTTGGCCCGTTCGGGATCATGGGCTCCCCTGCGGCGTTCGTACGGATTGACCCGTCTTCCTCGACCAACCCGCGACGCGAGTTGTTGGTCAGGCAGCAATAGGCCTCAACAGCCGTTGGATTCACGGCAATCCACTCGGGGCGGTCCATCGTGGTCGCGCTGACCTCGGTCGCCGCTTTACGGGTAAAGATCGCGATCTCGGCTTCGGTCATGCCGGTATCTTCGGGTGTCAGGGCAACCCAAGTGCCGGTCAGGTCGTCATTGAACTTGGCCACAAACAGCTGGCCTTCGGATAGTAGGGTCGAGGTGTCGCCACCCGGCACAAAGATGTCACGTGACACCCACTTGTACATGTATTCGCCACGCTCATCGTCACCCATATAGACGACAACCTGACCTTCGGGCGTCAGCGCGTAGGCGGCGTTCTCATGCTTGAAGCGGCCCAGCGCCGTGTGCTTGATCGGGGTCGCGTCTGGGTTCCAAGGGTCGATTTCGACGATATATCCTGCGCGGTGCGGCTCATTCGGATTCTGGCTGACGTCGAAACGCGCGTCCCACTTGTGATAGTCATAGCCCCAGCCGTCGGTGCCGATGCCGTAGCGCTTGTAACCTGCAACATTGACCTCTGGCAGGCCGTCATGGCTGCCGGTGGTGCTACCGAAGTAACCATTAAAGTTCTCTTCACAGGTCAGGTAGGTGCCCCAAGGTGTGCGGCCCGAGCCACAGTTGTTCAGCGTTCCCAGCGACATGGTGCCGGTTGGATCGGCGGAAGTTTTCAGGAGGTCGTGACCGGCGGCTGGACCGTCGATCTTCATTTCCGTGTTGTGCGTGATGCGGCGGTTGTACGGGCTGTCGACGACAACCTCCCAACCTGCGTCACCTTCGGTGACTTCCATCACCGTCACACCCTGGAAGTTCTGCAGGCGCAGCACGTCATCGGCAGAGGCTGGAATGCCCTCTTGCTCGGCAGGCAGGTTGATTTTTCGGTTCGTGTATTCGCTGTTCACGACGAGCAGTTCGGTGTCGCCCAAGTGGAACAGTTCCATCCCGTCGGTGTTTTCGCCGAACACGCGGTCCGATCCTTCAGTCGGGATACCGGTCTCAGCACTCCACTCTGGCGCGTCGCCAAACAGCGGATCACCCCAACGGACCAGAACGTCCCAGTTATACCCCTCTGGCACATGCACGGTGCCATCGGTCTGCGGCGCCAACTGTTCAAACGCAAAGCGCGACGCCTGACCGGCCATCGCGGTCGAGCCGTGCAGCATCCCCGTACCCATCACGGCAGCGCCCGATCCGAAAGCGAGCGCGCCGCTCAGGAAGCCACGGCGCGAGAGCGCGCTGTCAACGACACGGTCGAAATCCTGCACCTCATCGCGCGGGAACATCACCTCGTCCCAATCGTCAAAGCTCAGGTCGTGTTGCGGAGTTTTTGTCATTTGCTGGTGTCCTAAACTGGCTGAAAGCAAAACGTGCGCGAAAGGAACACCGGGTAGGATTCAGTTTGGTGACGGTTCCGTAACAGTTTTTCAAAGACTGAAATTTGCTCAGGTATTGGCTCTTCGGGCCTGCATCTTGACGCGGAAACCCAGTGTTGCGCAGGGCGCGACAAGTTTGTTCTTGATTGAACAAACTTTCTCAGCAATACGTTCACGCGTGAACAAACCCTGAGTCGCGTGATGTCAGCAATCGTCAAAAAGCCAAGCCTTGAGGAGGAAGACCAGCTCTTTCGCCTGTTGCGCCAGCTTGACGTGGCTCCTGATGCCTCGCAACGGGCCATGGCGGCAAGCCTTGGTTTGTCCCTTGGGCGTGTGAACACCCTTTTGCGCAGCGCCACGGATCGTGGCTTCGTCAAGGTCGTCGACCGCGACAGCACCGACAAACGTCAACGCTACGCCTATGCACTTACACCACGCGGCGGATCCGAAAAGAACCGCCTCGTAAACCAGTTCCTTGCGCGGAAGCTTGCAGAGTATGACGCGCTCCATGCCGAATTGACCGGCACCACCTCTGGCCTCTCCCCATTCCAGAACAGGACCAAACTCATGGAAACCAATCTCGCCCCGATCCCGGAGCTGTATGTCTCTTTCGACAGCGCTCAGAAAATGAAAATGGAAGCCGCCGACCTGGTGTCCTGGGACCTGACCCCACGCCAGATCTGTGACCTTGAACTGTTGATGAACGGCGGCTTCAACCCGCTCAAAGGCTTCCTGACCGAAGCAGATTATGACGGCGTCGTTGACAACATGCGCCTGACCACAGGCGAATTGTGGCCCATGCCGATCACGCTCGACGTGTCCGAAGAGTTCGCCTCCAAACTGGAAGCCGGTCAGGACATCGCTCTGCGCGACCAAGAAGGCGTGATCCTCGCCACCATGACCGTCACCGACAACTGGGTGCCGAACAAAGCGAAAGAGGCCGAAAAGGTCTTTGGAGCGGACGACGACGCACATCCAGCCGTGAACTACCTGCACAACCAGGCAGGCAAGGTCTATCTGGGCGGCCCGGTCACCGGCATCCAGCAGCCAGTCCACTATGACTTCCGCGCCCGCCGCGACACGCCAAACGAACTGCGCGCCTATTTCCGCAAGCTGGGCTGGCGCCGCATCGTCGCATTCCAAACGCGGAACCCGCTGCACCGCGCGCACCAGGAACTGACCTTCCGCGCCGCGAAAGAGGCTGAAGCCAACCTGCTGATCCACCCTGTCGTTGGCCTGACAAAGCCGGGCGACATCGACCACTTCACCCGCGTGCGCTGCTACGAGGCGGTTCTGGACCAGTACCCAGCCTCGACCACGACCATGTCGCTGCTGAACCTTGCCATGCGCATGGCAGGCCCACGCGAAGCGGTCTGGCACGGGCTGATCCGCAAAAACCACGGCTGCACCCACTTCATCGTTGGCCGCGACCACGCTGGCCCCGGCAAGAACTCGGCAGGCGAAGACTTCTACGGCCCCTATGACGCTCAGGACCTGTTCCGCGAGCACCAGGAAGAAATGGGCATCGAAATGGTCGACTTTAAGCACATGGTTTATGTGCAAGAGCGCGCCCAGTACGAGCCTGCCGACGAGATCGCGGACAAAGACAACGTCACGATCCTCAACATCTCGGGCACCGAACTGCGCCGCCGTCTGGCCGAAGGTCTGGAAATCCCTGAGTGGTTCTCGTTCCCGACCGTTGTCGCAGAACTGCGCCGCTCGCGGCCACCACGCGCCAAGCAAGGCTTTACCGTGTTCTTCACCGGTTTCTCTGGCTCGGGCAAGTCCACCATCGCCAACGCCCTGATGGTAAAGCTGATGGAGATGGGCGGTCGCCCAACAACGCTGCTTGACGGTGATCTGGTCCGTAAGAACCTGTCGTCGGAACTCGGCTTCTCGAAAGAGCACCGTGACCTGAACATCCGTCGCATCGGCTATGTCGCGTCGGAAATCACCAAGAACGGCGGCATCGCAATCTGTGCGCCAATCGCACCATACGCAACGACGCGCCGCGCGGTTCGGGAAGACATCGAGCAATTCGGTGCCTTCTGCGAAGTCCACGTCGCGACTACGATCGAAGAGTGCGAAAAGCGCGACCGCAAAGGGCTCTACAAACTGGCCCGTGAAGGCAAGATCAAAGAGTTCACCGGTATCTCTGACCCATATGACGTGCCAGAGAACCCTGAACTGCGCCTCGATACCGAAGGCACGGACGTCGATTACTGCGCCCAGCAAGTTCTGCTGAAGCTGCAGGAAATGGGCCTGATCGCCGCCTAAGCGCAGCATAAACCAATATATTGAAAGGCCCCGTTCGCGGGGCCTTTTTTGCGTCAAATGTAAGCGATGGGCAAGGTATCTGCCCCTTTGCAATCAGAGCGTTTCGGGGTCTACACGACGAGACCCTACCGGAGCCTGCCATGCCCATTCCCGCCGAGACCCGCGCCTTGATCATTGAAGCCGTCAGAAGTGCGGCCAAGACCGAAATCCGCCCCCGGTTCCGCAGCCTCAATGCCGCGGATGTGGCCCAGAAATCCGCGCGCGACGACCTTGTGACCGCAGCAGATCTGGCCGTTGAGAAGGCCCTGCGCACGGCCTTTGCCGGGCTCATGCCCGACACCCCGATCGTCGGGGAAGAAGGCGTGGCAGAAGACGCAGCGCAGCTTGATCTGATCAACAAAGGCGGCCGCGTCATCGTCATCGACCCGATTGATGGCACATGGAATTTTGCCCAAGGCATGCCGACATTTGGCACGATGGTATCCGTCATCGAAGACGGTGAAACCGTTTTTGGTCTGCTCTACGAACCCATGCTGGATGACTGGGTTTGGGCCGCAAAGGGCGATGGCACGTGGTCAGGCACCGAACGTCTGCAACTGCCGCCACCGGGATCTTTTGAGACACTGACGGCCCTGCTCGGGTTCTACGGCATGGACCTCGACCAATGGGCGCAAGTCGCCGCGTTGTATCCAAGGTTTCTGCGGGTATCGGATAGCCACGCATCCATCATGGACTATCGCCTGCTGTCGCGCGGTCAGGCGGCGTTCAAATTGAACCGGCAACTGAATGTCTGGGATCATGCCGCCGGGGTCTTGTGCCTGCGCGAAGCAGGCGGGCACGCGGCGTTGCTGGATGGAACGCCGTATGCACCAAGTATGCGCAAGGGTCGGTTGCTCACCGCCCAATCCGAAGCGCTGTGGCACGAATTGGCCGCGATCTTGCGCCCAATCTTCGCAAGCGCCTGACGCCTAGATGTCCTGACCGCGTTCCAGCAGGTCCTCGATCAACTGACGCTGGATGTCCTGACTGTCGCCGCCGCCAAAGGACATCGCGCCGCCGGAATAAAGCGTGCCATAGGTCAGCGCGACATTGACCGTTTGCCCAAGCCCAGAGATCAACTGATCCTTTTTCAGCGGCGAAAGCGGGTGGATATAGGTCGCCCAAAGACGACCGCGCGCCAGCGCGTAACGCGCATCCAGCGCGGTATCGAAATTCGCCTGCATGACCCGCTCCATTTCCTCGGGCGTCATCCCGTCTGCGGACCGGATCGGAACCATCGCGCGCATGCGGTCTGCCACGGGATCGACGATGATCAACACCGGCACGTCAGACAGCGTCAGCTCAAACCCGCGCCCGTTGAACTCGGCCTCGGGATCAAGCGCCGCCAAGATTTCCCCCATGCGGGGCAGGTCCATAGGTGGCTCGGACTGCTGCGCGGCGGCAGGGCCAGCCATTGCAAGGACAAACAGAAAGGCTCTCAACATGGCAGGCTCCGTGGCTGTGATGACACCACCACCCTAAGCGGGACCCGACACACACACCAAGCACGATCCCGCGACCGCGATGACGCAACAGATCACCTTGGATCGGCTAATTCCGGCTTTGAATAGGCTTCCGGGTAGGTCGACGGATGGCATGGCCCCAAGGGCACGACGCCATTCCATGACCGTCCGAAATACCCCTGACGACAATGGATCAGAGACCCTGCCTCCGGCACCCCCTCCATCGCGTAAACACGGCACAACCAGCGCCAGAGGTAGGGATAATCCAACATCCGCGCGCCGTTCAGCTTCATGCGCAGGTAGTAGACGGGGTCGTGCCGAAAAAGAGTCGGGAAAAGCCGCAGATCGGCTTCGGTAAATTGGCTGCCTGTGAGGAATGGTCTGCCATCTGAAAGTCGCTCTTCCAGATCAGCCAGCGTAGCAAAGTAGCGTTCGAACGCCGCCGCATAGACGGCCTGATCCGACGAAAAACCGGCCTTGTACGCCCCGTTATTGATGCCAACGTAAATCTGCTCATTCAGCGCCTCGACATCGGCGCGGGTCTTGGGATCATTCGGGACCAGCTGCATATCAGGCCGTGTCCCACCCAAAGCCGAGGCATTGCGGTCCAACATGCGAATGATATCTGCGCTCTCATTGCTGACGATGCGTTGAGCGACCTTGTCATAGAGGATCGGAACAGATTGCTCAGCCGACCCCTCACACTGATAGATTTCCTTGGCAAGCCGAAGCCCCTGCCCCGTCCCGGTTTCAACGGTACATTCCGGGAGCGCCGCGCCCGTGAGCGTGGCGATGCGCTCTGGATTGAACTCCCAAAGGTTCGGACCGGCGGGGTCATCGTCATTCGTCCGGTTTGGGAATGCGACATCCATTGAGATGCTGATCTCAAGTCCCAAAACGGCGCGCGCCAGCGTGACGCGGTGGCACCATGGGCAATTCAGCGCGACAAAAAGGTGATAGCGGCCCGGCTCGGCCGGAAAGTCGGTGTCACCAATGGCATGGCGAAAGCCACTGACACCGCGCACAAATTCCCCGCTTTGGCGGCGTTGCGCGGCGTTGGTCTGGTTTTCTTCAGTGGCTGTGTCTGTGGGCATCCTTCAAGCTTTGCGCAAACCGGACACAAAGCAAGCCCGCAGGACCGCAGATCACCGCACAGTCGCCCTTCACGCAGGCACGGAGACGGCAGGGAAACGGCGGTGATGTTGGCGATCCCTGAAGGACTCGAACCCTCAACCTGCTGATTAGAAGTCAGCTGCTCTATCCAGTTGAGCTAAGGGACCGCTTGGTTGCGTGATAGGTCACCGCGCAGCGTGCGTCCAGCGGCCAGAGCTGCCAAGATGCAATCAAATCTGAGGACAGGGGTGTTGGGGGCGATAGGGTCGCTTGCAGACCATCCCGTGATCGGCAGGTAGGGCAGCGTTCAATCGCGCGCCACGCCAAGAGATTGGCTGCTCACTCCCCTCGCTCGTCCGCATCTGCAAGAAGCGGAATTAAGATTTCTACTGTCAGGCCCTGCCCCGCCGACCCCATCTTCAATTCGCCGCCGTGGTTCTGCGCTACCTTTACAGCAATCGGCAATCCAAGCCCGCTGCCATCTACGCCACCGGCCTGACCAAAGCGGCTACGAGCCTGAAGATGCTTTTCCGGCGGGATGCCAACGCCGTCATCTTCGACGCTCAGCGATGCGTTTGGGCCACTGGCGGCGATCATCAATCGGATGCGGCTTAAGTCCCTCCCTCCGTGGAGAAGCGCGTTGCGCAGCAAATTGAGAACCGCCTCTCTGAGCATGACCGCATCGCCCAAGACGTGGATCGGATGGCCCGGTTCTTCATAGGTCACCGATACCTCGCGCGCCTCGGCCTCTGGCGAGAAGGCTGCGACCACGTCTTGGCCCAACGCCGCCAAATCAAGCGGTCGACCCGTGGCCGACACATCCGCCCCGCGTGCGCGTTCAAACGACAATAGCTGGTTCGCCAACTGGCTTGTTTCCCGCGCGGCGTCCAACAACTCTCCGCTCCTGCGGCGAGCGGCACCTTCATTCGGGGCCGATTGCACCGCTTCGGCCAAGGCCAGAACGCCCGCAATCGGATTGCGCAGCTGATGCGCGGCGTTCGAGATGAACTCATCCTTGCTGCTGATGCGCCGCGAAACTTGATCGAAGAGCCGGTTGAGGGTTTCGACCAATCCCTTCGTTTCGACAGGCACGGATCGCCGGATCGGCGTCAGGTCTGTGGAGGACCTCCGCGCAATGGCACCCTCAAGCTCCAGCAATGGGCGCAGACCGACGCCCACTCCGAACCAGACGATCAACGCCACACAGGCGACAAGCAATGCAATGACTGCAAAGGATCGCGACACGACCTCACGGACAAACGTGCTTCGCACATCCGCGCTTTGCCAAACGGTGATGTTGAAGGTGCCGGTAAGTCCATCAACCGTCGCGACGTCGGAATATCGCAAAACCCGGACCGGCTCGCCCAGGTAGGTTGCGTCGAAATAGATCGGTTCAGCGGCTTGTGGTAGAAGCCTCCCGGCAGGCACAGGCGGCGTGGCGTAGCCCGTCACAAAGACACCGTCAGGCGCAAACACATGGTAAAACAGTTCGCCGCCGGAGGTGTCATTTACCAGACGGCGGGTCGTTGGAGACAGGGCGTCACCACCCGTGACAGCGACATCACGCGAAATCGCAAGCGCGGCGGATAACAATCCCCGATCAAAGATGCTCTCGGCGCGGTCTGCTGTTGTGCTGAACTGCCAGGCTCCGGCCACGACCGAGACGGCAAGCAGTGGCACCAGGATGATGACAGTCAGCCGGGTGCGGAGCGATTGCGATGTCTTCACGACGGCTCGCTTGTCATGTGATAGCCCAAGCCACGGCGCGTTTTGATCTGAACCCCATAATCGCCCAGCTTGCTACGCAAGCGCGATATATAGACCTCGATGACCGTTTCCTCGACATCCGTACCGACACCATAGATGTGATCCAAGAGCGCGGATTTCGACACAAGACGACCTTCGGCTTCCAAGAGACATTCGAAGGCAGACATCTCACGCCGTGGCAGATCAATCTCGACGCCACCTGCATAAAGCTGTCGGGTGCCCTGATCATAGGTCAGGCGACCAAATTGCCTGCGGGCCTGATGCGGTTGCGCGCGCCGCCGCAACAGGGCGCGCACACGCGCCTCTAGCTCGGCCATTTCAAAGGGTTTGATCAGATAGTCATCTGCACCAGCATCAAGCCCGATGACGCGATCCTGTGTTTCGGCCTTCGCCGTCAAGAGGATGACCGGGCGCGTATCGCCACGTTGGCGCAAATCCCTGAGGATCGTCAGGCCGTCCACGCCCGGTAGATTGATATCCATAATGATGAGGTCGGCAGCTTCGCTGCGCAGAAAACGCGCCGCTTCATCGCCATCGGTCAAGACGTCAACAGCATGCCCCACATCCTCAAGCCGGTAGCTGATGCCTTTGGCAAGGCTGCTGTTGTCTTCGATCAAAGCGATGCGCATGAGGTTTTTCCTGATCATGCAAGTCTCATGCAAGGTTCGCAGGTCATACAGTCCACCGCAACAGGGGGAAAACCCCTTATGTTTCGACGCCCCGCATGTGTCGGGGCACTTTTGGGAGGAAATTATGTCGATACTGAAAACCACGCGCCGCGTGGCCGCTGGGCTTGTGGCCGCAGCCGCTGCCACCTTTGCAGTCCAAGCCAACGCAGGCGGTCATGGCATTGACCTGAGCGGCAAGACCGTCGAGTGGATCATTCCATTCTCGGAAACCGGCGGCTCGGCCAAATGGGCCAACTTCTATGCTCCGCTTCTGTCCGAAGCCCTGCCCGGTCAGCCAACCGTTGTCGTGAAATTCATGCCAGGTGCAGGCTCCACCAAAGGGGCAAATTTCTTTCAGGAACAGTCCTATGACGACAGTGAAGGCACGCTGATCTTCGGCTCCTCGGGCTCCACGCAGTTCCCGTTCCTGCTGGGTGATCCACGCGTCAAATATGACTATGCCGACTGGAACGTCGTACTGGCATCGGGCACCGGTGGTGTTGCCTACCTGACGCCTGAAATGGCCGCCAAGATGGACGGGCTGAACGCCGCTCCACTGCAAAGCGAAAGCTTTATCTACGGCAACCAAGGCGCAACGCGTCTGGACCTCGTGCCAACGCTGGCATGGGAAATGCTGGGCCTGAATGTCGAATCCGTCATGGGCATCAAAGGCCGTGGCGATGGGCGCCTGATGTTTGAGCGTGGCGAAGCCAACATCGACTATCAAACCTCTTCGTCCTTCTTGTCCGGCGTCACGCCGCTGGTCGAAGCCGGGACAGCCGTGCCGATGATGACATGGGGTTCGCTGGATGATGATGGCAACATCGTACGCGATCCAACATTCCCAGACATGCCGACCTTCAAGGAAGTTTGCGAAGCGACCGATGGGTGCGAAACCTCGGGCGAGAAATGGGACGCTTGGAAAGCCTTCTTTATCGCGGGTTTCCCAGCACAAAAGATGGTGTTCCTGCCAAATGGTGCCTCCAATGATGCGATCGTGACCTACACGAAAGCCTTCGAAGAGGTTCAGGCACGCGCCGATTTTGCCGAGATTTCGGCAAAGCGTCTGGGCAAATACCCACAAATGACCGGCGAAGCCGCGCAAACCGCACTTGAGAGCGCAACAAACGTCTCGCCAGAAGCGAAAGCCTTTGTCGTGAACTGGCTGCAGGAAAAGTACGGCGTTTCGCTGAACAACTGATCCTTGTTTTCCGAGCACCCCGTCCATTCGGGCGGGGTGTTTAGTCAAGCAAGGGGAGTTGTTCATGGAGATTCTAGCCGAGGCATTGCCCGCGCTGGGTGATGCGTGGGGCCTGATCCTTCAGCCCATCGTATTGGGCTATCTGGTGCTGGGCGTTGTCATGGGCCTGTGCATCGGCGTCTTTCCGGGACTTGGCGGCATTGCGGGCCTTTCGCTGCTGCTTCCCTTCATGTTTGGCATGGACCCGATCCTTGGCCTTGCGCTGATGGTCGGGATGGTCGCGGTTGTACCTACATCTGATACCTTCGCCTCAGTACTGATGGGCATTCCGGGGTCCTCCGCATCGCAGGCTACGGTTCTGGATGGATTTCCCATGGCCAAGAAAGGAATGGCCGCGCGCGCGCTGTCAGCGGCCTTTGCGTCCTCTCTGTTTGGCGGGTTGGTCGGTGCATCATTCCTGACGATCTTCATTCTGGTCGCGCGCCCTGTCGTTTTGGAATTCCGGACGCCCGAGCTTTTGATGATTACCATCTTTGGCCTGTCGATGGTCGGTATCCTCGCGGGCCGGGTGGCCATCAAAGGGATCGTCGCGGCGGGTCTGGGCATGCTGATCGGCACCATCGGCGAAGGCGCGTCCTCGGGCGACCTGCGCATGTCCTCCTACGATTTTCCTTACCTCACAGACGGGTTGAAGCTGGTGATCGTGGGTTTGGGTATCTTTGCGATCCCTGAAATCATCTCGTTGCTCCGTCAGGACCGCGCGATCAGCAAAACAACCCAGCTTGGTGGCGGGTGGCTCGACGGGGTCAAAGACTGGTTTGCCAATATCTGGCTGTCGGTGCGCTGTTCGATCATTGGCGTCGTCGTCGGTGTCATTCCCGGACTTGGCGGCTCGGTTGTCGACTGGATCGCCTATGGTCACTCTGTTCAATCGACAAAGGACAAATCAAACTTTGGCAGCGGCGAGGTTCGCGGCGTGATCGGGCCAGAAAGCTCGAACAACGCCAAAGAAGGCGGCGGCCTTGTTCCAACCTTGCTCTTTGGGATACCGGGATCAGGTTCGATGGCGATCTTCGTCGGAGCCATTGCGCTCTTGGGCTCCGGTCAGATCGAAGTCGGCCCGGCCATGCTGCAAAACAACCTCGACATCACCTATTCCATCGTCTGGCTGCTGGCGCTTGCCAATGTCGTGGGCACCCTGATCTGCATCGCGGCGTCAGGTGGCATCGCCAAGCTGACGACAATTCGTTTCGCTCTGCTCGCGCCCTTCCTCTTCATGATCATCAGCTTTGCCGCCTTCCAGTCGGGGCAAAACCTGATGGACCTTGTCGCGCTCTTTGCCATCGGCCTGCTTGGCATCCTGATGCGTCGCTTCGACTGGTCGCGGCCTGCGTTCCTGATCGGCTTTGTTCTGTCTGATCCTGCCGAGACCTATGCCAACCAAGCCGTGCAGATCGCGCAGTCACGGTTCCGCAGCGGCATGAGCGAAGGGCTGGAATACATCTTTACACCGATTGTGATCGTACTTTTGATCATCACCGTCCTGTCGGTCGTCGTGGGCCTGCGGCAGGCCAAGAACATCCTCGCTGAGGGGGATGTTCAGTCCGGGTCGAAACGCGCGCCTTTCATCTTCATGCTCGCGGTCACTGCCTACATCGCTTACGCCTATTACGATGCCGCTTCGATCCCGAGCTACAGCCGTGATCGGACATTCCCAATGTTCGTGGCAGGCGTTTGCCTTGTCGGATGTGCGGTTCTGATCATCCGGATGATGCTCCGACCCGAGACCGACACAATCTTTGCCGACCGCGAGCGGGAAGGCGATGATGCAAGCGCCACCCACAGCCTATGGTCGACGCTGGCTTGGTTTGCCGGACTTTTGATCCTGACGTCGCTATGGGGGTTCATCATCGCGCTCGCGCTGTTCCTGTTTGCCTTCATGCGGCTCCGGGCCGGCGTGAGCACAGCGTTCGCCGCGCTTTACACGGTGGCAGGCATTGGCTTCATGATGGGCATGGCGTGGCTCTTGAACCGCGATTTCCCACCCGGACTCTTGCAAGAATACGTTGACCTACCATGGCCACTGACATGACCCAGACTGCGATCCCTTTTCTCTTTATGCGCGGCGGCACATCGCGCGGCCCTTACCTGAACCGTGCCGATCTGCCTGAAGATCTCAATCAACTGGCCAAGGTGCTGATTGCGATGGTCGGCTCTGGTCATCCGCTCAATATCGACGGGATTGGCGGCGGTGCGGCGGTCACAACAAAGGTGGCAATGCTGTCTGCGTCCGACGATCCATGGGCGGACGTGGACTATTTCTTTGCACAAGTCAGCGTCGAAGATCAGTTGGTCGATTTCAAACCGACCTGCGGCAACATCCTGTCAGGTGTTGGGCCTGCCGCCATCGAAATGGGTCTGGTGCCAGCCCAAAACGGCGAGACGCCCGTCAATATCCGAGCCGTCAACACAGGCGCAAAGGTCGCCGCCTCCGTTCAAACCCCCGGCGGCGCAGTAGCCTATGAGGGCGATGCGCAGATTGACGGCGTGCCCGGCACCGCCGCACCCGTGGCCCTGCAGTTCATGGAAACCGTCGGAGGTGTCACCGGAGCATTTTTGCCGACAGGCAACCTGATCGACGAAATAGACGGCATCACAGTCACCTGCATGGATGTCGCGATGCCGCTTGTCATCGCCCGCGCAGAAAGCTTTGGCCTGACAGGCTATGAAAGTGCGGCGGAGCTAGACGCGAATACGGAGTTCTACAGCCGCATGGAGGCCATTCGCATCGCGGCAGGCAAGCGGATGGGGATGGGCGACGTCAGCAAGTCGGTTACACCGAAATTCGGCCTTCTGGCACCGGCGCGCGACGGCGGGACCATCGCAACACGCTATTTCATGCCGTGGAAATGCCACCCGACCATGGCGGTCACCGGGGCTCAATGCCTTGCATCCTGCGTTTTGACACCCGGCTCGGTGGCCGATGGCATGGTTGCGCGTCCCAATCAGGCTCCGTCCAAGATCACACTGGAGCACGCCTCGGGTCAAATTGACGTGGTTGTCGACTACGATTTGACCGAGGCCGGCTTTGCAATCAAATCGGCCGGATTGGTGCGCACCGCGCGCAAACTTGCCGAGGGCAAGGTCTTTGTTCCGGCCTCTGTCTGGTCAGGAAGGTAGTGCGCGATGAAAGTTCACATTCTCGACGACTGGTTCGACACGCTGCGCGGCCTGCCCTGCTTTGAAAAACTTGCGGCTCATGACGTCACCGTCTGGACCGATCACGAACCCGACCCCGCGAAACTGGCAGAGCGCGTGCAGGATGCGGAGGCGATCGTCCTGTTTCGCGAGCGCACGGCAATTGGCGCGCCCTTGCTAGAGCGTTTGCCCAATCTCAGACTGATTTCGCAGCGTAGTGTCTATCCGCATATCGATGTCCCGGCCTGCACCGCGAATGGTGTCTTGCTGTGTTCCAACATGCATTCCGACACGCCGTCCTATGCCGCCGCCGAACATACATTGGCGCTGATCCTCGCAACGTATCGCCAAATCCCGCAACAGGTCTCGTCGCTGAAAGAGGGCAACTGGCAGGCCGGTGTGGGCCGGACCCTGCGGGGCCGAACGCTTGGGCTTTATGGGTACGGACGTATCGCAGGCGCCGTGGCCGAATACGCGCGTGCGATTGGCATGAAGGTACAGTTCTGGGGCTCTGAAGAGGGCCGCCTCCGCGCGTTGGCGGCAGGCGAAACCGTGCCAGAGTCCCGCGAGGATTTCTTTGCCAGCTCTGATATCGTCAGCCTTCATGTGCGCCTGAAACCGGCCACGCGCGGCCTGATCACCGCCGATGATCTTGCGGCCATGCAGCCTCGGTCCTTGCTGGTGAACACGTCACGCTCAGGCCTGATCAGCCCCGGAGTACTTGAGGCCGAAATTGCTAAAGGCCGCATCCATGCCGCAGTCGATGTCTTCGACACCGAGCCTTTGACCGATACCAAGAACCCACTTCTGATCAGCCCGAACGTGATCGCCACGCCGCATATTGGCTACGTCACCGAAGATGAATTCGACCTGCAGTTCTCGGACATTTTCGATCAGATCAACGCCTATGCAGACGGTGATCCGATCCACATGATCAACCCGGATGTCTTGTCACAAATGGGCGCCGACAAACCCGTCTGAGACGGCCTTGGCGACGAAGGCATCCAGTGCTGTAATCCGCGGATCATCCTTGCGCGGCAGCACCATGGCCTGATGCACAGCCGTCAACGCACCGGGCAGAATGCGGATATCAGGATCGTCCCGAAAAAAGGCCTCAAGTGACGCGCGCACCCCAGCCACTGCGTCGCAACGTCCATGCTGAAACTCGACAAAGCTCTCGCGTGGCGCGCCAGAGCGTTCCAGCGCGGCGTGCGCCAAGTTATGAGTCAGATGCATGTCATATGCGGACCCTGTCGAAGTCAGGACCCGAACGCCATCCTGATCGACCTGATCAATCGTTTCGATCCGTTGTCCCGCCCGAACCGCAAAGGTGGCCTCGATGCTGTGATAGGGACGCGTGAACGCGACCTTTTCGGCGCGCATCGCATCCACAGCAAGAAAGGCCACGTCCCACCGATCCGCATGCGCATCGGCAAAGACCTTGCCTGCACCGTCATAGATCACCGGCTTGAAAGACGCGCCAATCTCATGCGCGAGACGCTGCGCCAATGCCGGACTCACACCAGACAGGTGCGTGCCATCATATTGAACAAGCGCCCGATTACCGATGTTGATGGCGGCACGGAGCACCCCTTGGGTGGCAAGGCTGCGCAGTTCATCTGTCATGCCTGATCCTCATGATCAAACAGTCGGGCAAATAGTGGTGCGCCCAGAATAACGACGAATATCCGCAAGACATGGTGCGCCACCACAAAGGCCATATCGGCCCCAACGATCAACGCCAGCACTGTCAACTCGGCCTGACCACCGGGCGCAAAGGCCAAAATGGTTTCGCGTGGTGGCGCGAGATTTGCCAAATGGATGGCTTCTGCAAAGATCACCGTCAGGATCAATAGTAGCACACAGAACCCCAACCCTGCGGTCAGGTCACGCCGCACTTCGAGCATGGTGACCCCAACGTATTTGCACCCAACGCCCATGCCGATAAAGAACTGTGCCGCCCATATCGCCTCGGCCGGGGGACGATGTTCCAGCACCCCAAGCAACGCCAGCGCAGCAGCCAGCAGCAGCGGCCCAAGGATGGATGCACCAAACATGCCGATCCGCTTGGCGACCTGCCAACCGACAAGCCCGCAAAACACCATCAAGGCAAGCTGATCCCACCCCAGCGTCGCCAAGGGCGCACCGGGCGGGGTTGTCAAATCGGCGTCCCAAACCCAGACAAGCAGGAACGGAAGCGCCACGACGATCACCATGACACGGGTCGCGTGGATCAGCGACATGGTCCGCACATTGCCCCCGGCCTCTTCGCCGAACACCAGCATATCCTGCAGCCCCCCTGGCATGGCCGAGTAATAGCTGGTGGGAAAGTCAAACCCCCAGAGCCGCCTGAAATAGAAAAGCCCGACGACGCCGATCGAGGCCGTCATGAGCGGGATCAACAGAAGCGTGGGCCACATGCCCACCATCGAGACCAGCAAGCTGGTCGTGAAGGTTGCCCCGACAGCAACGCCAAGGATGGTGCGCATTGCTTCGTTGACGACCTTGATCCCGCGCATGGGCAAGCCCAACAAAGCCGCTGCGAGACACGCAAAGATCGGCCCAAGGAGCCAAGGGAGCGGCAGCGCCAAAATGTGAAAGGCCAACACCCCCAAGAGCGCAACAGCAAAGGACGAGACAGTGGCGATCATGCCTGCATGACCTTCAAGCGGTGCCGCAGCGACGTTTGCAGATGTTCGGCAGCGGCAGCGCCGGCACGGGACGGATCGCCTTCCTGCAGGGCGGCAAGAATGCCGCGATGCTGATCATAGACCACCGTGATCCGTGCCTCATCGGCCAGCGTCGTAGGGCCCAGCAACAAAAGCGCGTTGTTCAACGCCCGCGCAGCTTCAAGCAGGAACCGATTGCGCGTGGACAGGTAAATGCCGCGATGAAATTTCTGGTTCAATGCCGCCGCCCGAGCGGCATCATCCGTGGCTGCGCCGATCTCTTCGTTTAGCGCCTCAAGGGCGTCGATTTCGGCAGCACTCGCATGTTTGGCCGCCATTTCCGCCGCCGTGCGTTCCAGCACGAGCCGCATCTCATAAAGCTCGACGACCTCACCTTGTGACAACTGGCGGATGACCGCCCCAATACGCGGGCGATGCTCCACGATGCCGTCGCTTTCTAGCTTGCGCAGTGCCTCACGCACGGGCGTGCGCGACAAGGACAACCGCCCGGCAACCTCGACCTCGCGCAGACGGTCGCCCGGCATATACGTGCCTTCCCGGATCGCGGTCAGCAGCTTTGCATAGGCGGCTTCGCCTTGTGACAACTCTTGCATTTCTTTTGCGACCACAGTACTGCCACCATATTGTATCCACGCGGATACAATTGCATGATGCGGAGAAAAAGCCAATGCCAAAGCACGTCATCGTTGTCGGAACAGGAAATGCCGCGCTATGCGCCGCCATCGCAGCGCTGGAAAACGGTGCGCAGGTGACAATGCTTGAAAAGGCCGACGAGGCATTGGCCGGTGGCAACACGAAATACACGGCAGGAGCGATGCGCTTTGCCTATGACGGGGCAGAGGATTTGCTGCCGCTGCTCAGCGACCCGAATGATCCGCGTTTGGAAAACACCGATTTTGGCAGCTACACGTCCCAGAAATTTGCTGATGACCTGCTCGGCTTCAACGACGGACGCCCGCTATCACGCGAACAACAGGACCTGATTGCTCAATCTGGCGACACGATGCGTTGGCTGGCCACGCACGATGTAACGTTTGAGCCGATCTATAGCCGTCAGAGTTTCGAAAAGGACGGGCGTCATGTCTTTTGGGGCGGGCTGACGCTAGCGGCGCGGAACGAAGGTGTGGGTCTCTTTGATATGGAACTTGCCGCCGTGAGACGCCTCGGCGGCACCGTGCGCTACAACGCGGGTGTCACGGGGCTGATCATGGAAGGCGAGACCGTCGTTGGCGTTAGGGTCGGCGACGAAGAGCTGCGCGCTGATGCCGTGGTTCTGGCGTCTGGCGGGTTTGAGGCCAACGAAGAGTTGCGCGTCAAACATATGGGCCCGGAATGGAAAGCCGCCAAAGTGCGCGGTACGCCCCACAACACTGGCGATGGTCTGCAAATGGCAATGGACGCAGGCGCCATGGACTATGGGTATTATGCCGGGGGTCATGCAACGCCGATGGATTTGCACATGGCCGATTTCGGCGGCCTCGACCTGCCGCACGGTGAACGCAAGAACTACCGCAAGATCTGTTATTTCCTCGGCGTGATGCTCAACGCACGGGGTGAACGGTTCGTCGACGAAGGCGCGAATTTCCGCAACTACACCTACGCCCAATACGGCGCAGCGATCCTTGAACAACCCGGACAGTTTGCCTGGCAGATTTTTGACAGCAAGGTCTTCGACCTGCTCTACGCGGAATATCGGTTCCACGATGCGCATTTCGTCGAGGCCGACAGCTTGGACGATCTCATTCCTATGCTGGACGGCGTGGATACAGAGGCCGCCAAACGCACAATCATGTCCTTCAACGATGCCGTGGATGAGTCCGTGCCATTTGATCCAACCGTACTCGACGGCAAGTCCGCCGTCGGGATCACTCCGCCTCGTTCGCATTGGGCACAAAAGCTTGATCAGGGACCGTTCCGCGCCTACCCGGTCACGGGCGGCATCACCTTTACCTATGGCGGGCTCAAAGTTGATGAGGCTGGCCGTGTCCTGAACCGATCACAGGGTGCAATCCCCGGCCTTTTTGCGTGCGGTGAACTGGTCGGCGGCGTATTTTTCGCAGGCTATCCCGGTGGCTCTGGCCTAACCTCAGGCGCGGTATTCGGACGCCGCGCCGGGACCAACGCGGCCGCGGACTAAAACGGGCGGGGGTGTCACCTCGCCACACTTCTTGTCAGGTAGATGTGGGACCGCGCCAACCAAGGCGATGACGGCGCAACAGAAAGCGCTTAGTGCGTCCACGCTCCACGGCGGTTCGTGGCAAAGTTTTCACCGTAGCCGCCCGGGCGGATATTGGCCGAGCGCTTCTTTGGTTCCTGCACGATCACGTCGATGCCGTTTTCCTTGGCATAGTCCAGCGCCGCTTCCTTGGTTGGAAACTTCAACCGCACTTGGCTTTGCGTGTCCGACGATGATGTCCACCCCATCAATGGGTCCACATCACGTGCTGATGCCGGGGCATAATCCAGCACCCATTCCTTGGTCTTGGCAGTCCCCGAGGACATCGCTGTCCGAGCTGGCTGGTAAATTCGTGCGCGCATCACACCCTCATCATTGCTGTGTGTGATATCCGCAAATGTGCCGCCTTGTTCAAGAGGCACATTGTCCCGGCGCCAAGGTGGCTGCGGACAAATCTAGGATGACGGGAAGTGCAAAGATGCAAGTGTCCGATCCGGAAGCGAGGGTGGTGGAGTGGGGTGCGTGAGGATCGGACACCTACAGTGCTGCTTGCCCAACAAGTAGTAAGCCAAAAAAGAGAAATCACAAACCTAAAATGCACGTCAAAGTTGTTTACCGCATCGGCCGACCGCGACCAAAATCAGCAAGTCATTGAGAAATAGACAAAACTTGTTTCGCCGACCGGCCCAACCTCCCCGAAAATAGCGAGAATTTTGTTCCGGGTTGCAAACGCCTCAAAGACTCACAAATTGTGACATCCGCAAGGAGAGCTCTGATGCACAACAATTCCCCCGAGTCGATGCCCGCCCTGACGCATGCCCCGTCAGGCGACGTGCGCGCGCGCGAAAAGCTGGAAGGCGGCATCGAGTTCAAGATGCACACGGAGTTTCAGGCCGCGGGCGATCAGCCAACCGCAATCGAAGAGTTGTCGCAAGGCGTGCTGGCTGGTGAACGCGATCAGGTTTTGCTGGGAGCGACCGGCACCGGCAAGACATTCACGATGGCCAAGATTATCGAAGAAACCCAGCGCCCGGCGATTATCCTTGCCCCGAACAAGACGCTGGCCGCGCAGTTATATGGTGAATTCAAAGGCTTCTTTCCCGACAATGCGGTCGAATACTTTGTGTCCTACTACGACTACTACCAACCCGAGGCCTATGTGCCGCGCTCGGACACTTACATCGAAAAAGAAAGCCAGATTAACGAACAGATCGACCGGATGCGCCACTCGGCCACTCGGGCGCTGCTGGAGCGTGACGATGTGATCATCGTGGCGTCGGTATCGTGCATTTACGGTATCGGGTCTGTGGAAACCTATGGGGCGATGACGCAAGATCTCTATGCCGGCAAGGAATATGATCAACGCAAGGTCATGGCCGATTTGATTGCGCAGCAGTATCGCCGAAATGACCAGGCGTTCCAACGTGGCACCTTCCGCGTGCGCGGCGACAGCCTGGAAATCTGGCCCGCCCACCTTGAAGATCGGGCTTGGAAGCTGTCGTTCTTTGGTGAAGAGCTTGAGGGCATCACTGAATTTGACCCGCTCACTGGCGAGAAATCGGATACGTTCGAACGTATCCGGGTATACGCCAACAGTCACTATGTGACCCCGCGCCCCACGATGAATCAGGCGGTCACGAGCATCAAGAAAGAGCTGAAAGAGCGACTGAACCAGTTGGTGAACGAAGGTAAACTGCTGGAGGCTCAGCGGCTTGAGCAGCGCACGAATTTTGACATCGAAATGCTAGAGGCGACGGGTGTTTGCAATGGCATCGAAAACTACTCACGCTACCTGACCGGCCGCGCGCCGGGCGAACCGCCGCCAACGCTGTTCGAATTCATCCCAGACAACGCGATTGTCTTTGCGGATGAAAGCCACGTCTCCGTGCCCCAGATCGGCGGGATGTATCGGGGCGACTACCGACGCAAGTTCACGCTGGCCGAACACGGCTTCCGCCTGCCCTCTTGCATGGACAACCGCCCCCTCAAGTTCGAGGAATGGGACGCGATGCGCCCGCAATCCGTCTTTGTTTCGGCCACCCCCGCCGCGTGGGAGTTGGAGCAAACCGGCGGCGTCTTTACCGAACAGGTCATTCGCCCAACCGGACTTTTGGACCCCGAGGTCGAAATCCGTCCCGTCGATACGCAGGTCGACGACCTTCTGGATGAAATCCGCCGCGTTGCCGAGAACGGCATGCGTGTGCTCGCCACGACGCTAACCAAACGCATGGCAGAGGACCTCACAGAATACCTTCACGAACAGGGCATCCGCGTCCGCTACATGCACAGCGATATCGACACGATCGAGCGGATCGAAATCCTGCGCGACCTGCGGCTCGGGGCCTTTGATGTCCTCGTCGGGATCAACCTGCTGCGAGAGGGCCTAGACATCCCCGAATGCGGGTTGGTGGCCATTCTGGACGCCGACAAAGAAGGCTTTCTGCGGTCGGAAACCTCACTTGTGCAGACCATCGGACGCGCTGCCCGGAACGCCGAAGGCCGCGTGATCATGTACGCGGACAAGATCACCGGGTCGATGGAACGCGCGATGGCAGAAACCAACCGCCGCCGCGCCAAGCAGTTAGCCTATAACGAACAACACGGGATCACACCTGAAACCGTCAAAAAGAACGTCGAGGACGTGCTGGCCGGGCTCTATCAGGGCGACACGGACCAATCCCGCGTCACGGCGAAAATCGAACCGCAATTGGCCGGTGGCAATCTTCAGGCGGTGCTTGACGGTCTACGCGACGACATGCGCAAGGCCGCCGAAAACCTCGAATTCGAAGAGGCCGCGCGCCTGCGAGACGAAGTCAAACGTCTCGAAACGGTCGACCTCGCCGTCGCCGACGATCCTTTGGCCCGGCAATACGCCGTCGAAAAGGCGGTGGACGACGCGCAAAAAGCGTCCGGGCGCAGCACCGCTGGCCGGGCCGGTCAAAGGGGCGGCAATAAGAAGCGCTACCGGAAGTAGGGCGCTGATCATAACGGTATCGTTGGGGATCACCCCCCGCAGGCCACCATGGCATCTCTCGGCTTAACCGGGTGACCAGTTTTCGCGCTTAGGCCGAGCCAACGGGCAATCTTTTGGCGTTTTTTCTGACAATTTACGGCAATGCCGCCGAATACGCGTCTCTCATATTGAACCCGGCACAGAACCTGCGACGACCCACATATCAAAGGAGCCAAGCTAATGGGTATACTGCTGCGCCTGTCTTTGGCGCTTTCTCTTTTGATCGCCGCTGTGTGGTTCGGCGGAAATCTGTTTTGGTTATGGATCATTGGCGTGGGTTTGCCGTCAGGTGACCCGGAAGTTGCCTTGCAGGCTGCCAGTGCCATTGAAACTGCTACAGGTGGGATCGCGTTTTCTACGTTGGCCACGCTCAGCGTTGCTGCCCTTGCGGGCTCGGCCATTCTGAGTTGGCAGGATAAACGTGGCGCTGCGACCCTTCTTTTGGGCGGTAGCGCCGTTCTTCAGGTCGTGGCGGTCCTGATCATGTTCGCCCTTCCGGTAAGCGCACACAGCGCCGCTGAATGGGCCGATTATGGTCTAAAGGCGGCGCTGGCTAGTGTGCTGGTGGTCGCGCTGTCCGGGGCGACGCTGACACTTGTCGGCCTTGCGATCTGGAGCGCGGCACGCAGTCGATTTATCGCGGACGCGTGAACAGGACGGGCCCGGTCACCAGCCTTCGGTTCCGGGCCCGCCCTTCACAATCCCAATCAGGTTCGACGTCACCCAGCCACCATAAAAGCTGCCGGGTTGCGGCATCGCGATTTCGCCAGCAACGCGGCATTGCTCCATTGTCTCAGGGTAAATTGCGTAGAATCCAGCAATCCCTGCAAATCGCGGGGTCGGTCGATCATAGGCCCACGCGCACCGTTGTGCTGTGATACCGCCCGCGCGCAAGGATACGTATCGCGCCTGCCCTTTCCATTCGCACCAGCTTTGCCCCCGCGCTGGTAGCATCTCGACATTCTCGAAGGCGTCCGGCGGGATGTAATAGGTCGGCGCATGATGCGTTTCACACACGCGCCATGCATCAGTCGTCGACACGATCTCAACACCACCCAAGGTCACCTGAATGCGGCCATCAAACGGCTCAACCAATGGCGGCCTCGGATAGTCCTGCACGTTTTCAGGCGGTAAACTCATGAGCGTGATCCTTAATCGGAAGATGACTGAGCGCAGCAACGTAGTGCTGCCATCAAGACAGCCAATCAGTCTTGGCATCGCTATCCCGAACGCTACCCTCTGGTTATGCGAATGATTGCTTGCCTTTTTGCGCTTTGCGCAACGCCCGCTGCCGCATGGGATGTGAGCCTCGGCCCGATATGCGTTCTCGAAGATCAGCAATCAGAGGTGGCTGTTACTCTCACCCACGATCCAGAGGGCCCGATCTATTCGATCACCATCACCACGCCTACGCCATGGCCAGAAGGACCTGTTTTCACAATCGCGTTCATTGGCGATAATCCTCTTCGTATCACCACGAACCAGCACGTGCTAAGCGATGACAATCGCGCCGTCACAGTCGTTGACCGAGGCTTTGGCAACGTGCTGAACGGAATGGAATTTAACGAAACCGCCATCGCGTCTCTCGCCGGGCGCGAAGTTCCATTCGACCTAAGCGCAGTGGATGCCCCAATGCAGCCGTTCCGCACCTGCACTCCACAACCCGTGGCGCAGGTTCGCATGGACATCACCCATGGCTGAAAAGACATCCCCCTTCCGCCCGGTCGATGATGAAGCACGCGAATTGACCGCCCGTCTCCTGACCGAAACGCACGCGGCGCTCGCAGTGCTAGACGAAACAGGGGCACCCAACGTGACCCGGATCGCGTTTTTGTGGATGGATGGCGCAGCCTATAGTCTGATTTCAACGCTCTCCGATCACACTCAGGCTCTTGATGCGGACCCTAGATGTTCGCTCTTGCTCGGTGTTCCGGGCGACAAGGGTGACCCGCTGACCCACCCGCGGCTCACCCTGTCCGCGCAGGCCACAGTCGCGGACAAGGCAGCGCTGCGCGACGCCTACCTTGCCCACCGCCCAAAGGCGCAGCTCTACTATGATTTTACCGATTTTCGTGTTGTTCAGTTTTCGATCCAACACGGCATGCTCAATGGCGGCTTTGGCAAGGCCTTCCGCCTCAGCCCCAAAGACCTGATGTGATCACTCCGGGTTATCCATCCGCGCGACATAGGTGACCTTGCCTTTGCAGGCCTCTGACCATTTGATGTGAAGCTCATCGTCATCCGGCCCCTGCCCCGTCAACGCATAGGGCAATTCCTTGACCCGCTGCCCCGACCCATTGGAAATCCGCGCAATCGGTTGCAGGCTTTCAACCCAGCGAGCATGCCCGCCAAAAGGCAGGTTCGGCGACAGCCCGATCCGCCACGTGGATTGGTCCGACGTTTCCTCATGTGACCCGCGCAAGGGATTCTTCACCGGCGCATCGACGTTATCAAAGGAATTGCCCTCAAACGTGATGTTCTTCATCGCCGTATAATTCAGGTCAGAGAATGTCGTATCGACGCCATCCACCCGATCAATCCGGCCGCCAATCGCCCGGAACACGTTGCCGATCACAGACAGGCCGCGAATGCGGTGTCCCGGACCATAAGGCTTGATCACGATAAAGCGGAACCAGGGTGCAACCTCGCTACAGACAAAGAAATTACCCGTAATCGTCAGCCCACCGAAACTGAACTGGTTGGCATTCTCAGGTTCGGCTTCGTACTCGTTCGTCCACTCGATAAAATTGTTGTCGATGTAATTGCTGGTGACCAAGGTCGTGATGTTCGTCGAACAAAACACGATGCCGCCCTCACGCACACCGTTGGCCTGCCCGTCCCCTTGGAACCAGTGATTGCCATTGATGATCGAACTGCCGCCGCCAATGACCGCGAAATGCTTGAACCGGATGATCAGGTTATCGCGGATGATTGCATCGTTGGAATTCACATTCAGACCGATCGACACGCGGTCCGGTACCGGTACATTCACTTCTGACGAAGTCCATCGCGTCGAATGCACCGTCAGCCCCTGACACCCCCGACCGGCAGAGGTGATGCCCCGGTCCTTGGGCCGTGTCATGGCAGAGTTCACCAGCTGAAACGCGGACCCATTGCGCGGCAAAAGGATGCCGCTCGCGGTCGAGTTGCAGCTCAGGTCCACCTCGTCTATCACGAATTTCGACAACTCGTCAAAGCCGCTGAAATCCAAAGCATACTTGAACCGCTTGAAGGTAAATATCTGCGTGCCCGCCGCGCCATAGAGCGCTTGCGTCAGGGTGATCGTCTGATTGCTTAAATCGCGGTCCTGAACATAGACTTCCCGCCCAACGCCCACACCTTCGACCAGTGACCCGATGGGTATGTTCGCCACGTTTGTCACATTGGTCAGCTTTTTGGGCGTACTCACGCTGTAAGTCGCCTGCGAGGTCTGCAAATCTGTGTCCCATGCCGGGCTGGCCTGACAGCTGAACTGTCCATTCCGGATCGCCCGCCGCACCGTGAAATTATCAGACGTTGCAACCGCGGCCTGCATATCCAGCGGCTCTTGCAAGAAAATCCGCCGCCCGCCCATGTCGAGCGCAGAGTGATCGTTGAACCCGATCAGAGCCTGAAAGGCCTTTTTGAAGGCCAGAACCTCATCGCCAAAAGCGTCGATATAAGCAGGAAGGTTGTAGTTCTTTTTCAGGATCAGCCGCTTGTCCGTTGGCATCGTGATCGTGCCATGAAACTCGGCCTTGTTGTCCAGCGTCAGGTGATCGCCGATAAAGAATTCGCCGCTAGGAATGTAGACTTCGCGACCCTCAGCGGCCTGATCGGCCGCCTCGAACGCATCACGACTGTCTGTGGTGCCGTCTGGTACGGCGCCGTAATCCAACACGTCGACCCGCCCCAGAAGGCTATTTTGGAAGAGGTTGGTCACATCCTCAATCACAAGGTCATCGACCCGCACAACGCCGCCGTTTGGCCCTGTCAGATCAATCCCAAAGTGACCAAAGAGAGGCTCGCGCCCCCACGGCATGTCTACGCCCGGTCGATCTCCGGTCCCGACGATCGCGCTGACCTCAACCACCTTTCCATAAGTGCTCAGCAAGGTAGACGGCCCTGTCTGATCGACGCTGACGACATGTGCGCCCCCTGCGGCACCGGCCCATGCTGCCACACGTACGGATGGAAAGATCCCGCTGATGAGCTTAACCCGCGCCCGGATCTGAAAATAACACCCCGGCAGGATGGGCGTCTCACCTGTGTAGCGCAGCTTGGTCGTCGTTGCCTGTTTCTGAATTTCGAGACAACCGCCAAAGTCCTGATCCGCGGGCACAAAAGCCGCGTTGGTGGCCGTGTCATAGGTCGGGTCTGATGGCCGCCCGTTCCCGCTCGACCAAACGTCCAGCCCATCCTCGAACGCTGGCGGCATGATCGTCACGCCTTGGGTAAGTGTAATGCTCATGAAGGTCCCCTTCGGTCGCTCTCGGCCCCAAGACGGACCGCCCCCGCGACCGACGGAGGCTCAGTTTTGAGTGTCGCGCAGCAAACGCCGCGCCGATGGGGCGCAGGGGTACGCCCTATTGGTTAATCACACGTAGGGGGTGCGTAACGCTGAATGTGCCTCAAACACCTACATCCGGCGCTGGCAGGAATTGAACGGCAGCGATCTGCCAGCCTTGGTCTGTGGGAACCATCCCGTAGTCCAGATAGTGAAACGTGCCGTCAGCGTCCTGTACTTGGACCTTTTGCCAAAGCCGCCCGCCCAGCTCGCGCAGTTCCAAATACCGCACATCCGCCGGGCGATGGACCATCGGATAGCCATTGCGGACCATCATGCCAAATCGGTCAGCAGTGCCGAACATCCCTTTGATATTCGGGGCGGCATAGCTAAACGCCTGCGCGAAATCATCGGCCTTGAACGCCTCCATCTGCGCGGTGATCGTGGATTGGATCCCGTCTGAATCAGACTGCGTTTGCGCGGCCAAAGGCGCGGCAAATCCCAGAAACACGGCGATCAAAAGAGCAAAACGTAACATTGGCGAACCTCCTGGATATCCCAAGAAGGCTAACGCGTGTGTTGCATCCGTCAAATCACGGCCTCGTGCTGCGAGGCATCGGGCACCTACAAATAGGCAGGTGTAGGGTGCGTGTTCACACGCACCGCCACACTTAACCAAGCTCGCCGGCCAGCCCCTTGTCGATGAGCGCAACGGTCTCATCCACACCATAAAGCGCGATGAACCCGCCAAACCGTGGACCCTGCGAGGCCCCCAGCAGGATTTCGTAAAGCGCCTTGAACCAGTTACGAAGCGGGTCAAAGCGATCGCGGCCCATGGCATAAACAATGGATTGCAGCGCTTCATCCTCCAGCGGCCCGTCATAGGCCACAAGCTCCGCCCGCAACGCCTCAAGCGCCTCGCGCTCTTGATCCGTCGGCGCGCGGAACACTTTCGCCGGCTTCACAAAGTCATTGTAGTACCGCACAGCAAATCCGGCGGCTTCATCCATGTCAGGATGGGTCTCGGGCGTGGCATCCGGGGCATAGCGTTGCAGGAAGCCCCAAAGCGTGTCTTTCGTCTCGGCCCCGGATACCGAAGCAAGGTTCAAGAGCATCCCAAACGGAACGATCAGCGTAGACTCAGGCACGTTGTGCCCGTGGATATGGAACACCGGGTTCGCCAGCTTCTTGTCGATGTCTTGATCCGCGTAGGCGCGCAATTGCTGATGATACTCATCCACCGCCTTTGGGATCACATCAAAGAAGAGCCGCTTCGCCGTGCGCGGCTTCTGATACATGAAATAGCTGAGCGATTTGTCGGACGCGTAAGTCAGCCATTCGTCAATCGACACGCCATTGCCAGATGTCTTGGAAATCTTCTGCCCGTTCTCATCAAGGAACAGCTCATAGACGTAATGCTCTGGCGCCTTTTGCCCCAGGATTGTGCAAATGCGGTCATAGATCGGGCCATTGGTGCCGTGGTCCTTGCCGTAGATTTCAAAATCCACGCCCAGAGCGGCCCAACGCGCGCCAAAGTCCGGCTTCC
Source organism: Shimia ponticola (assembly GCF_007995215.1). GTDB lineage: Bacteria > Pseudomonadota > Alphaproteobacteria > Rhodobacterales > Rhodobacteraceae > Shimia_B > Shimia_B ponticola. The sequence continues at coordinate 495,965 of NZ_VCDK01000006.1, read as the reverse complement.
ACTGCAGTTTTACATTGCCGCCCGTGACCGGCACCGTGAACTCGCGGCCATCTTCATCATCGAAGGTCACCGTCCCGTTCGCCGCATCCACATGCTTCATAGGCACATACAGGACACGCCCCGTTTCAGGATGGATCGGCAGGAAAATCGAATAGGTCTCTGCCCGTTCCTCGCGCAGAGACTTCAACATCACTTTCATTATGTCGTCGTACTTCTCAGCCGCGCGCAAGAGCACTTCGTCGAACTGACCCGACCCATAGAATTCGGTTGCCGAGATAAACTCGTACTCAAACCCAAACGTATCTAGGAACCGCCGCAGCATGGCGTTGTTGTGATGGCCAAAGCTTTCATGTGTGCCAAACGGGTCTGGCACCTTAGTCAGTGGCATCTGAAGGTAATCGGCGAGCATCTCTTGGTTCGGGACGTTGCCCGGAACCTTGCGCATCCCATCCAGATCGTCCGAGAAACAGATCATCCGCGTGGGGATATCGCTCAGCACTTCAAACGCGCGGCGGATCATCGTCGTGCGCGCCACCTCGCCAAACGTCCCGATATGCGGCAGACCCGATGGCCCATACCCGGTTTGAAACAGCACATACCCCTTTTCAGGTGGTGCCTTCTCATACCGTTTCAGGATCTTGCGGGCCTCCTCGAACGGCCACGCTTTTGATGTCATGGCAGCTTCGCGCATATCCGACATATCTGATCCTTTCTTGGCTTTCCGCGATCACAATGGCCCCGGCTCTCTTGCGAGGCGCGGTACGCACACATAGAACGAAGGTCAAGACAAGCACGCGTATAGGAGGCCGCAATGGCCAACGATCCACACCCTCTCAGCCCCCAAGACTGCCTTGTGGCAATCATGATCGCGGTTTCGGCCTCGGACGAGGAAATCCGTACATCCGAACTCGTCACCATTCAGTCTATCGTGAACACGCTGCCGATCTTTTCGGAGTATGACACCGATCGGATCAACACCATCGCAGGTACCGTCTTTGATCTACTGAGCGTCGACGAAGGCCTGGACGCGCTCTTTGGCCTGATCCGCGACGATCTTCCAGAGCACCTGCATGAAACTGCCTATGCTTTGGCCTGTGATGTGGCCGCTGCCGACGGCAGTCTGAACCAACCGGAACTGCGCCTTCTCGAAGAAATCCGGTACGAACTGGCCCTTGACCGCCTGCACGCGGGTGCGATTGAGCGTGGTGCGCGTGCGCGGTTCATGAAGATTTAAAGTATCAAGCCGAGGCCAGCCCGCTCCAGCGCGTCAGCAGTGCATTCTGCATCGTTCGTGACCGCTTTGCCCAGGATTTGCCACCGGCCGGGCGCTCGCGGTCACCGAGGGCAAGCGCCGCGCGGCGCGGCAGATCAGCTGACATAATCGCAAAACAAAGGGGCTCTTGCTCGGGCAGATCCAGATACCCCGCAAACGTGCTGACAAAATTCAGGCTGCCCGTTTTTGCCCTGATCTGGATGCCATTGTTTCGGATCGGCTCACCCGCCTCGTTCTTAAGCGAATAGACACGCAAACGTCCCGGGAACAGATCATCCCGCGCGGCACCTGCCATCACCTTGCAAAGTGACAGGGCGGAAATGCGCGACGTGTCGATCAGGCCGCTATGATCGTGCATGGCCATGCCCGCACCAAACCTCTGTTGCGCCCAGTCTGACATCGTGGTGGCCGACGTCTTCAAATCCTGCGGACCCCCTCCACGCGCCTGCGACGCATGCAGGCCCAGCACCTCGGCGGTCAGATTGGTCGAAAACTTCAGCATCCCCCCAATCATCGGCCCCACATTGGGCGACCGCCGCGCTACCAGAACTGCGCCTGTCCCACCGGTCATGACCTCTGCGACCGGCAGTCTGATCCCCAAGGACGCGGCGATGGTTCGGAACACCTCCCCGGCGTAGACCGCAGGGCGCCGCACGGGTAGCCATCGCGCCCCGCCGCTCCCCAAGGCGCTGCGCGCCACGGTCCAGTCTTCATGTGTGTCCGCCAGCGCATGCGTGTAAACAGGCAGGCTGCGATCGGCGACACGCATCCGGCTGCCCCGCACCCTCGGCTGATACCGTTCAGCACGCGCATCCATGGTCAGGTCATAGCTGCCGCCATTCCGCTTCCACTCGAAATGGACACGGTTGAAATTCAGATTCAGTCCCGAAATCGCTGGATTGTAGCCCACCTGTATAGGTTGGCTCGGATCAATCAAATCAATCTGGGGCAATGCGGATGGATCGATCCCAAACTTGCCGGTCACGCCGGTGACACCAAGATCGGAAATCGCCTCTGCGATCCGACCCAGCGCATCGGTGTCCAACAGCGGATCACCCTCTCCCTGCAGGATCAGATCACCCTGCACGACGCCATCCACAATGGGCCCGGTCACAATCACGCGGGTTTCAAACGACGCCCCCGGTCCCAGATGATCCAACGCATAGAGCGCCGTCAAAGACTTTGCGACGCTCGCAGGCGGCAAGGCGCGCGTTTCCTCACGGGCTTCAACCACTGTTCCATCCAGTCGCGTCAGCGCAAAAGCCGTCACTCCGCCCAAATTGGCCTTGGTCAAAATATCTTCGACGCTGACCAATGGCGGCGGTGGAGGTGGCGGCGCGGACCCGGGTCGCGGAAACGGTCGAGGGGAGCTTAGGGGCGCGTTTGCCCATGCAGGCGCAGACAACGCAGACAGGGCAGAGCCCAATCCGGCCAAAAGAAATCGTCTCGAAATATCGCGAACCATGCCCGAACAATAAGCAGGCCATTCGCAATAGGCCAAGCCCACAATCCAGTGATGTGACTGGCCAGCTTACTCCAACCTCTCCGGAAGCCCCTTGCCGTTGTTCCACCAACGGTTCGGATTGTCGCTGTGCGGGTCATAGGCCGCGCGGCTGACCCAATCCTCGCGCACAAAGATCACCGGTTCCTCATAGTGATGCGCCCAGATGATCTGACGCATCACAGGCTCCAAAATGTCCAGATCACGTGGCACCGTCATCTTGAGTTCCACCATCGGATAGGTCTCGGTTTGACCCGCCTGAAATCCTTCCACATGCGTTGTCGTGGTCGATCCAGGCTCAGGCTGGGCCGTTTCCTTGCCCGTCGCCGATATGCTCGCATTGCGCTGATAGCGCCCATAGGACAGCGGAAAAACCTGCATGACCGCGTCCAAAATGCGATCCGTATCCTGCTCCAGACACTGAACCTCGACGGTCCAGACCGGTTCCAACCGACCCGATGCAGACTGATAATTCCTGAGCTCCGACATTCGGCCCCTTTCCTTCGCACAAGGTACAAAATGACAGAGTGCCGCGAGTGTACCAATTCCCTTTTCCCTTACACGACCAACTGCTAGGCGCGTTCCATGCTTCGTGCCGTCTTGATTATGTGTATTGCCATGTCCTGCATTCCTGCGGGCGATACCTTTGGCAAACTGCTCACATCCCAGGGCGTTGCACCGATCTTTGTCGCATTCACACGCTTCGCCATTGCGTCGTTCGTACTGTTGCCATTCCTGCCGAAAGGCACCTTTGCCGCGTTGCGCCACTGGCAACTCTGGCTGCGCGCAGCGCTGATCACAGGCGGCATCACGTCAATCCTGACAGCACTCAGCACAGAGCCCATCGCCAACGTATTCGGCGCGTTCTTTATTGGCCCAGTCGTATCCTACGCTCTCTCCGCGTGGCTCTTGGGCGAAACCGCGTCGCCTCTGCGCACGGTTTTGCTCTTGATCGGCTTCGTCGGCGTTCTGATGGTTGTGCAGCCGGGCTTCGATATGCGCCCCGGCCTCTTGTTCGCGGTCCTCGCCGGATGTTTCTACGGGGCTTTCCTCACCGCGTCGAAATGGGTGGTAGGCCTTGCGCCGCCTCTGACCCTGCTCTTCTCGCAACTCGCCCTAAGCGCGGTCTTCACAGCGCCCTTTGGTCTTATGGCGATCCCCGCGCTGACATTCCAACTCAGCACGTTCACGGTGTTTTCATCGCTGTTCTCAATGGCCGGCAACTTGCTGTTGATCTACGCATTCACTTTGGCCGACAGCACCCGACTGGCCCCGTTCGTCTATTTTCAGATCGTCGCGGCAACAGTTCTGGGCGCGGTGATCTTTTCGGAACTGCCCGATGCGCTTAGCGCCGCTGGAATTGCCGTCATCCTGCTCTCAGGCTTCGCCACTTTGTTCCTGCGCGCCCCACGCTCCACGCGCGCGAATATCCGTGGATGACACATCGCTCATCGGCACGTTGATAAAGCACCACGCAGGCGCTTCCGCCCCACCCAAAAGCTGAGACTGCCGCCCGGACAAACGCGCTGCACGATAAAGCCGCGCCGCCGGGGACACCCGCGCACCCGTCCGCTTTCCCGGCCGCGCAATCACGCCCACACGCACCGCATCCATGATCGCGCGCCAATCCTGCCATTGATGGAACTGAGACAGGTTATCTGCTCCCATAAGCCACGTGAACTGCACCCCAGGATACCGATGCAACAACGCGTCCAATGTTTCCGCCGTGTAGCGGGTGCCCAAATCACACTCGATATCCGTCACCACGACGCGCGGATGATCCATCACAGCCAGCGCCGCCTCTAGCCGCGCCTTCATCGGCGCAGGCCCGCGATCTTTCAACGGATTACCCGGCGACACCAGCCACCACACCGCATCCAGCCCAAAGCGCAGCAATGCATGTTTGGTAATGTGGACATGGCCCGAATGCGCCGGGTCGAACGATCCACCCAAAAGACCAATCCGCTGACCCCCTCGGGCATGGGGCCTAGACATCCCCTGCCCCCTCGACGGATTGGCAATCATCGGGCAAGCTAACGCAGTATTGATCGGAGTTCTTCATGCGCCCTGTTTTCGCCGCCTTCACCGCGCTTGTCACCGCCTTTTATGCCCTCTCGCCCGGCGCGGCGAATGCGCAATCATGGTGTGGAGCCACAACACTGAACGCAACAGAGCAGACAATCTGCTCCAGCCCGTTTCTGGGTGAACTCGACACACTTTTGACCGACGCCTACAGCGCGTCCGACATCGCCAATAAACGTGCCACGCAGCGCACGTGGCTGCAGGCGCGCAACGCGTGCGGGCGCGATACCATCTGTATCTCGGACGCCTACCTGTCACGGATCGCGGTACTGCGGGCTGCGGTCGCCGTCCCAGTCGTTCTCTTGCGTCCATGGTGCGACGCGGCGAGCCTCAATCCAACCGAACAAACTATCTGTGCGATCCCGCAACTGGCCAATCTTGATGCCGCCATGGCCGCGCTCTACGGCAGCGTCCAAGCGCAAAGCCCCGATCAAATCGCTTGGTTGCGCCAACGCCGCGACACATGCCTGACAGATCCGACCTGTATAGAACGCGAATATGCGGCTCGCATTTCCGTCTTTGGCGCGCGCTTGCGTGAAGCGGGGCAATAGACGCGAAACGTGCCTGTTGCCTGCTTACACGGGCTCCACCTGATCCCCGACCGAGACTGACCCAGCCTCAACGACCCGTGCGCACATGCCACCATGCCCGCGCACGGCACTGTAGCCTCCGTGACCCAGTTCCTCTTCCATGCGCGAACAGGGATGACACGGCCCGGTCACCTCTAAGACCACATCCCCGATCCGCACTTGCCGGCCTTTAAGAGCCAATAGATTGATCCCTCGGACGACCACGTTCCGACGCAACCTCTCCGGCGTGACAGCCTCTAGCCCGGCCAACGCCGCAATCACCGGCAAATGCTCGGCCTGCAGCAAGGTCACTGCACGTTTGCCACCCCCAGACCGATCGCCCCAAAGTCCGCTCTCATCCACCTGCGCCCGGTTCGCTGAGAGCATGTCTTCACGCCGCCCCGGACGCAGACCAATCCATTCCACAACACCTGGCCCCGCCACGCGCGCCATCATCTCTTGCATCGGTGTCATCTCGAGCCCCCTATATGCATCGGCCTATTGCATCCCCCTGCTGCCTGCCTAAAACCAACCCACCAGCTTATCGGAGGATCCCATGGCCGCTTATCAATATGTCTACCACATGGACGGGGTGTCCAAGACCTATCCGGGCGGCAAGAAGACCTTTGAAAACATCCGTCTGTCCTTCCTCCCCGGTGTGAAAATCGGCGTTGTCGGCGTCAACGGCGCGGGTAAATCGACCCTGCTGAAAATCATGGCCGGCCTCGACAAGGATTTCTCGGGCGAGGCATGGGCGGCCGAAGGCGCCAAGGTCGGCTACTTGCCGCAGGAGCCCAAGCTGGATGAAACCTTGACCGTCCGCGAAAACGTCATGCTGGGCGTGGCCGAGAAGAAGGCGATCCTCGACCGCTATAACGAACTGGCCATGAACTATTCGGACGAAACTGCCGACGAAATGGCCAAGCTGCAGGATGAAATCGACGCCCAGAACCTTTGGGACCTCGACGCGCAAATCGACGTGTCGATGGAGGCCCTGCGCTGCCCGCCCGACGACGCAGACGTCAAGAACCTGTCTGGTGGTGAGGCCCGCCGCGTCGCGCTCTGCAAACTCCTGCTCGAAGCGCCTGACATGCTTCTGCTCGACGAACCGACCAACCACCTCGACGCCGAGACCATCGCGTGGCTGCAGCAGCACCTGATCGACTACAAAGGGACAATCCTTGTCGTCACCCACGACCGCTACTTCCTCGACGACATCACCGGCTGGATCCTTGAGTTGGATCGCGGCCGCGGCATCCCCTACGAGGGCAACTATTCCTCATGGCTGGAGCAAAAGGCCAAACGCCTCGAACAAGAGGCGAAAGAGGACAAGAGCCGCCAGAAGACGCTGGAACGCGAACTGGAATGGATGCGCCAGGGCCAAAAGGCCCGCCAAGCCAAATCCAAGGCCCGCATCAGTGCCTATAACGAACTGGCCAACCAGTCCGAGCGCGAGAAACTGTCCCGCGCCCAGATCATCATCCCGAACGGCCCACGTCTGGGTGGGAAAGTGATCGAGGTCGATGGCCTGAAGAAAGCCATGGGCGACAAGCTCTTGATCGAAGACCTGACCTTTGCCCTGCCCCCGGGCGGCATAGTGGGCGTCATTGGCCCCAACGGGGCGGGTAAATCGACGCTGTTCAAAATGCTGACCGGCCAAGAGGCCCCGGACGAAGGCTCTGTCACCTATGGCGACACCGTGGACCTGGCCTATGTCGACCAATCCCGCGACGCGCTGGATGACAACAAAACCGTGTGGGAGGAAATCTCAGACGGCCTCGACATCATCCAACTCGGCGACGCCGAAATGAACAGCCGCGCCTACTGCTCGGCCTTCAACTTCAAAGGCGGCGACCAGCAAAAGAAAATGGGAATGCTGTCGGGCGGTGAACGCAACCGCGTGCACATGGCCAAACTGCTTCGTTCGGGCGGCAACGTCCTCCTCCTCGACGAACCCACTAACGACCTCGACGTCGAAACCCTCCGCGCCCTTGAAGACGCCCTCGTCGACTTCGCAGGCTGCGCCGTGGTCATCAGCCACGACCGCTTCTTCCTAGACCGGATTTGTACGCATATTTTAGCGTTTGAGGGTGAGGCCCATGTCGAGTGGTTCGAAGGGAACTTTGAGGACTACGAGGAAGATAAGAAGCGACGGTTGGGGGCGGATGCGGCTGAACCTAAGCGTTTGAAGCACAAGAAATTCATCCGCTAGGGCGGGTTTCTAGGGCTTACGTTTGGGTTAGGGCCGTGCGCGGCTGCTGTGTTTCGAAGAAATGCGGCGAGAGCAGCACTCGGTCCAGAAAAGGGTCAATGGCTGAATTGTAGAGCGGGCCGAACACCACTGCTTTCTGAGGCAGGAATGGCTTCCAAGTCCCTGCGCTCAGAAGTGATTTGCTGTGCAGAAAAGTTAGCAGAAGGCACACAATGACCAAGGAATTGAACGCCAACGCAGAAATCGCGCGAAGATTGCTTGGCACTGCAACACATTTGTTTGCTCAGGACCTAGATCCTGTTTCTGTTCATTGTCTTGCGTGCAGCGCCGCCGAACATGCCGCTCTGATATCGCAAGCTTCAACCGGTCGCACCTTCAATGATCACGTACAGGCAGTTTTTCCGGACCGAGAGTTGAAGACCATTCGAAAAATTCGAAACCAGTATTGGAACCCGATCAAGCACGCCAAAGATCACAGCGGGCAAGAGCGAAGGCTTGCTATTGACCTCGAAGGATTCAACGATCTGCAAAACGATCACATGCTATTTGTCGTATGGTTTGACTATATGAACGGCGGTCGTGGTCTTCCTTTGGCTGCACAAGTCTTTCTGGCTTGGTATTATGATCTCTATCCCGAGAAAATTTCGCCGCTGCACCTTCAGGAAGTTGGACACGAACCAGTTTTTCCAGATCTCCCTTCGCAATCTCGCAAAACTCAGAAACGATGGTTACGCAGTGCAACCAAATTCTACCAAAACAACGATGACATCATGCGCAGCCCCCAAACAGATACACGGCCTCTGGTATTGCAGTATTGGGACAATCCTTAAGCGATCAACAAACGAGCGTACGGCGCGCACCGCGCACCAATAACATTCCCTATCCCTAACCGCGGTGCGCAATGCGCACCCTACGGCTCACCGAACTCCAACGCCTGAACCTCCCCACACCACACCGCCTACCCCCGCCCCAACCGCCAATCCCATTGGATCGAAGAATACAGCCAATCCACCGCCCGCTCGGCGACCCTATGCTTCTCTGCGTTCGCCCCTGCAAAAAATGACCAGCGTCGCCGCCAGCGTTCAGGACTTCGAGAACCGCAATCCAGCAGCCAACCTCAAAGGATTTCCAACCACCTATAGCCCTCTGTCCCGGCCTCGTTTCCTCTGCTACGCGTCGCGGGCAAAACACAGGGACATTGTTGGCAAATGCGGAGCAATCTTCACCCCGGAACGGGCCTGTTCGACCGGACATGCCACCGGTTCGCGCGCAAATTCTGGACGCCCACGGATCGGCGCATTGAACGCCTATCACGCCGTAGCAACAGCAAGGCAGCAAGCATTCGAACCGCCATCGAAACGGCTCGGCCTGATCGGGCGCTGGACAGGGTCACGGTGAAGATGATCCGCGAATATGCAGCCGATACGCTCGGAAGCGTATTCTTCAGCCCGTGGCTGGAAACCTACACCGCCCATCGCGGTACCTTTGTCGAAGGCTGGATTCCCGACAATTATCATCGTTTCTACGTCGTCCCACACGCCAACGCCGCGTTGAACGGCTTGCCAAGCGCCATCAATGGAAAGCTTTTCTCGCAGGACCGTTTTCCTGATCTCGCCTACGTGTTTTACGGACAGGCATACGGCCTTGATGGAACACCGATCGCAGCAGATGACATCAACGGTAAAATTTTGTCCGAGCACCCGTTTGTCTATCTCAAGAAAACGCAAAGCTCTCAGGGCCGCGGCGTCCTGCGATGCGACCGAAACACGCTCGCGCAAGAAATCGCAACCTGCACCGGTGGCATCATCCAGCGACCGCTGACGATTCATCCGGACCTGAGCATGGTGTTCCCTCATGCAACCCCGACACTGCGGATCACGACGGTCCATATAGCCGAAAAAAGCCGCGTGGTTGCCGCCTATATGCGCTTTGGCAGCGGCGAAGATGGCCATGTGAAAAGCGAGAGCCATGTTCGCGTCAATGTCGCGCTCGACACCGGCGTTTTAGGTGAGGAAGGCTACCTCGCCAACTGGACCCCGGTCAGCGGGCACCCCGACACAATGGTTGAGTTCAAGGGGCGAAGCGTTCCTTCTTTCCTTGAGGCCTGCGATCTTTGCCGCACAGAACATGCTCATTTCCCATCCTCAAGGTACATGGGCTGGGACGTGGCGGTGACAGAAGACGAGGGCATCATGTTCTTCGAAGCGAATACGGGACACGCCGACATAAAATTCTCCGAGGCCAGTCATGGCCCAATCTTTGCAGGGTTGGGTTGGGATAAACTGCACTTGCAGGACCACGCACCGATTTGACCTGCGTCAAAGCGAGGTCACCCGCGTCCCCCTAGACTTGCTCCATACTCACCAAGAACGGAGCACAGGGATGTCCCACACCCCACATGAACTGGCCGAAGAATTCCCCGACAAGGTCCAGCGGATTCACGATCTCAAGACTTCGGACACGCATTTCGCCAAGCTGTTTGACGAATATCACGAGGTGAACCGCACCATCCATCGCGCCGAAACGAATGTGGAGCCAATGTCGGACGTCAATGAACTGGACCTGCGCAAGACACGCATCCGGCTCAAGGATCAAATCGCCGCAATGCTGAACTGATCCCGCCGGGAAATCCGACAGTCCGCCTGTATGCCTCAGATAACCCTAGTTCCGGCTATTCCTTGTAGCCGGGGTATCCCGGCTCAAGGATCGTGATGGTCGGGCTGCCCGGAGGCAGGATGAAGGTGTCGATCAGTACCGCGTCCTCTGTCCCCAGATTGGCCGCCGTCATGGGTGTGTCGGGCGGCATGTAATAACATGTTCCCGCGGGGAAACGCATCGCGCCCTGTCCCTCGACAAAGTCGGTGATCGCGCCGGACAGCACACAGGTGTGGCCTCCGTATTCATGCACATGGATGCCGACACGCGTTCCCGCGCGGCGAATGCCCTGCATGACAACAAGACGATTTCCATCCGCGTCGATCGTATCAATCATCACCCGGACATCGTCCAATGGTGCAAGGATTCCCGGCGGGACATGGCCGTTGATCGTGTTCACGGGTTTCGCGATTTGATCCGCAACAGCCGCCTGCTGGGCAGACGTCTGGCTGGCGCAGGCAATCAGAACGGCAAAGATCACGGCACGCATGGCAGCCCCTTTTGGTAAACACTTGGTCATCTGTTCGGCTAACACCGCCACCCGCCCATCTAAATGCGCAAACGCACATCTGGGGTGCTTCTCTTTTGATGCGATTATGACATCATGCACCGCATGAGACTTGCCCTTACCCTACTGGCCCTGCTGCCGACCGCTGCCCTTGCCCAATCGGCGGAGGAAATCGCCATTGCCCGCGCAACGCTTGGTGCGTTGCAGGGTCCCTCGTTTGAGGAAAACCGCGAATATTGCGGCTATCTTGCCTATGACGCGGATGAAAATCTGGTCGCCACACCAGCCAGCACAGGCGACCGTGACAGTTGCGCCTATGACGGGCCGGAGGACGGCTATGTCATGGTTCTGTCCTACCATACACATGCGGCTTTTGATCCGGACTACGCCTCTGAGGTGCCCAGCGTCAGCGATATTGAAACAGACGAAGACGAAGGTATCGACGGCTTTGTGGCAACGCCCGGCGGTCGCCTTTGGTATGTGGACACAACCGACATGATCGTGCGCCAGATCTGCGGTCTAGGGTGTTTGGCACAAGACCCTGACTTTATCGAAGGAGCCGATGGCGAAATCGCGATCAGTTATACCTATCAGGACTTGCTGGATTACGAAGCCGAGTAAGATCGGCCTGCCCAAGCATGCATTGAACCATCGGGCCCAAGCTAAGGCGCGGTCCAATTCACATCATCTGCGACCTCGACGCGCAATGACCCATCGGTCAACGGCTGCATCAATGCTGCCGCGTCTTCCTGTGACCCGTTGAGCCACACATCAAACTGCTCTGGAAACAGGATCACCCCCATCCGGTGATGAATGTCGCGCACGTCGCCATTCGGCTCACAGGTGACCGATGCCACCTGTGGCACCTCCAGACCGCCGGGTGCCTGCCACACATCATAGATCGCGGCAAAGGCCATCAGCCCGCCATCCTTCGGCGTGATACGCCATGCCTGTTTCTTTCGAGTTTCGCCGGTCCATTCATACCAGCCATCGGCAGGGATCAGCGCCCTGTTCACACCTTCATAGGCGGATTTATCGAACACAGTTTCTGACCGCGCATTGATCAGCGTTTCCATGACCGGCCTGCCGCGCGCGTTCTTGCGGCCAACCGGGATGATACCCCACCGCATCATGCGCAGACCTTCCGGCACGCCGACGACCACCTCTTCCCCGGGCGCGACGTTCCTGCGCGGCGGCTGGTTATCACAAGACCCTGTGTCGAGCCCCATCCAAGCCGCAACTTCGCCCACCGGCGTTGTCAGAAAATAGCGCCCTGGCATTACCCTGTCTCATCACTTGCGCGCGCCGCAAGGTCTGCTACGGCCGGCCCCATAGCCTCTACAATGCGCGCAACCCCTGACGCCGACGGGTGTATCCCGTCCGGCTGAATGAATTCACCCAATTGCGCCGGCACGTCCGCCTCGCCATCAAAGGCCTGAAAGAACGATGGATACAGCGCCACATCAAATTCTTCGGCCAAATCCGGATAAATGCTGTCGAAGGTAGTCTTGAACTCAGGGCCATAATTGCCGGGCGCCTCCATCCCTACGAGCAAGACCTCAACATTCTGAGTTGCCGCGACCTCAAGGATACCCCTCAGGTTTGCCCGTGACGTCTCTGGAACGATCCCACGCAGAAGATCATTGCCGCCCAGAGCCACGATCATCGCATCCACCTCGGGCGTCAGTGTCCACGCAACGCGGCTCAGCCCGCCTTGTGTCGTATCCCCGGACACGCCCGCGTTGATCATCCGCACAGCCAGACCCTGATCATCCAGCCAGCCCTGTAACTGTGGCACGAAACCCTCTGCCTCGGGCAGGCCGTAGCCTTGCGTCAAACTATCGCCGAGCGCTGCAATTGTGACCGTATCGGCAATGGCAATGCTGCCTAACCCGCAAAAAGCCGCCGCCAAGATGTTGCGCCTCATAACATTCACCCCATATCGCCAGACAGACCAAGCACCCGAGGCCACCATGTCCACATCCGCCGTCCTGTCATTGTCATCTGTATCACTCTCGCTCAGGGGCAACGCCGGACCTGTCGATATCCTGCATGACATCGACCTTAATATCCATGCCGGCGAAACTGTTGGGATGGTTGGACCATCGGGATCAGGCAAGTCATCGCTCCTTATGTTGATGGGCGGGCTTGAACGCGCCACCAGCGGTCAGATCATAGCCCTTGGGCAGGACCTAGGCCCGATGAACGAAGACGCGCTGGCCCGCTTTCGCAGGGCACATATGGGGGTCGTGTTCCAATCCTTCCACCTGATCCCGACGATGACGGCCTTGGAAAATGTGGCTGTTCCTTTGGAATTGGCGGGCGACGCCGACGCCTTTGATCGTGCAGCCGAAGAATTAACAACGGTCGGCCTTGGCCACCGGATGGACCACTACCCGGCCCAAATGTCCGGCGGAGAACAACAGCGCGTTGCACTTGCTCGCGCCTCGGCCCCACGACCCGAGATTCTTCTTGCCGACGAACCGACAGGAAACCTCGACGGCTCAAACGGAGCTGCGGTTGTAGACCTTCTGTTTGGCCTGCAGGAAAAACATGGCGCGACGCTGGTCCTCGTGACCCATGCAATGGAACTGGCCGAGCGCTGTTCTCGGGTCGTCCGCCTGCGCGACGGACGCGTCGATTCAGAAGAAACGCAGATGCAAGCGGCGCAGTAAGCTCATGAGCAGCATCGCCCTCGCCACCCGCTTTGCCCGCCGCGAATTGCGCACTGGATTGCGCGGCTTTGGCATTTTTCTTGCATGCCTTGCCCTCGGTGTCGCGGCCATTGCTGCCGTCGGCTCTGTCCGCGCATCCATCGAAGCAGGCCTTGCCCGCGAAGGCGCAGCCCTCCTTGGCGGTGACGCCGAACTCGAACTGACCTACCGTTTTGCCAATGACGCCGAGGCGGCATGGATGGCCGAAACGGCGGAGGCCGTTTCTGAAATCGTTGATTTCCGCTCCATGGCCGTGGCCGAATTGGACGGTGTCACCGAACGTGGCCTGACACAGGTGAAAGCCGTCGACGACGCTTATCCATTGATCGGGCGCGTGGTCCTCAGCCCCGATATTCCACTGGATCAGGCACTGGCCGGTGACGCAAACCCCGGAGGCGTGATGGAGCAGGTCTTGGCGGATCGTATGGGCCTGAGCATTGGCGATACCTTCCGACTTGGCACGCAGGACTTCACCCTGACCGCCCTGATTGAGGTTGAACCCGACAGCAGCGCCGGTGGCTTTGGGCTTGGCCCGCGCACCATCGTGCGCACGGTTGATCTCGAAAACTCCACCCTGCTGGAACCCGGCACGCTCTTTTCCACGAAATACCGCCTAGACCTCCCCACGGACGCAGACCTCGACGCCACCCGCCAAGAGGTCGCAACACAATTCGCCGAAAGCGGTGCGCGTTGGACCGATGCCCGCAACGGCGCGCCCGGCATTGCCGAATTCGTCGACCGACTTGGCGCGTTTCTGATCCTCGTTGGCCTATCAGGCCTAGCCGTCGGCGGTGTCGGCGTCAGCGCCGCTGTGCGCAGCTACCTTGGAAGCAAAACGTCGGTCATCGCCACGCTGAAGACACTCGGAGCAGACCGCAACACGATCTTCCTGACCTATGTCTTCCAGATCGCTGTCTTGACCGCCATCGGCCTCGTTTTGGGGCTGGTCCTCGGCGCAGCACTGCCTTTGCTCTTTGCGCCGATCATCGAAGCGCAACTGCCCATCCCGGCCGCCTTTGGCATCTATCCCGGCCCACTGGTCGAAGCCGCGATCTACGGCACCCTTGCCGCAGCCATCTTCACCCTCTGGCCTCTCGCCCGCGCAGAAGAAGTCCGCGCCGCCGCCCTCTTCCGCGATGCTCTTGGTGCTGGCCGTATCTTGCCTGCTCCGCGCTACTTGTTGGGGACGATAGCGCTCGCAGCCTTGCTGATCACAGCCGCCGCTCTTTTCTCTGAAACATGGATGCTGACGCTATGGACCGCAGGGGGCATCATCGGCAGCCTCGTGGTCCTCGCCGCCGCCGCCCTCCTGACCCGTTTCCTCGCCGCGCGCGCCACCCGGCTCAAGGCCACACGCGGCAAGACCTCGCTCCGCCTCGCGCTCGGCGCCATCGGCGGCCCGCGCGAAGAAGCCACCTCTGTTGTGCTCTCGCTCGGCCTCGGTCTCTCCGTCCTTGCCGCTGTGGGGCAAATCGACGGCAATCTGCGTGGCGCGATCAACGGCGAATTGCCAGACGTGGCCCCATCCTATTTCTTCGTGGACATCCAGAATGACCAACTGCCCGGTTTCCGGGAACGCCTCGACACTGACCCACAGGTCAGCCGGGTCGATACCGCACCCATGCTGCGCGGGATCATCACCCGCATCAACGGTCAGCCCGCACGTGACGTGGCCGGTGATCACTGGGTGCTCGAAGGGGACCGGGGCATCACCTATTCAACCGAAGTCCCCGGCAATACCAGCGTCACCGAAGGCGAGTGGTGGGATGCGGACTATTCAGGTCCACCGCTGATCTCTTTCGCGGCAGAAGAAGCCGTCGAAATGGGCCTCAGCATCGGCGATGAACTCACGCTCAATATCCTTGGCCGTGACATCACCGGCACCATCGCGAGCTTCCGCGAGGTGGATTTCTCGAACGCTGGAATTGGCTTCATCCTGTCGATGAATCCCGGCGCACTCGCAGGTGCACCGCACACCCATATTGCGACCGTTTATGCCGAGGAAAAGGCCGAGGCACCCATCCTCCGCGATCTGTCCAACCAGTTCCCGAACATCACTGCGATCCGCGTGCGCGACGCAATCGACCGTGTCTCGGGCCTCTTGTCCGGTCTCGCCGCCGCAACATCATACGGCGCGTCTGCGACCCTGCTTACGGGCTTCCTTGTCCTAATCGGCGCCGCCGCCGCAGGTCAGCGCGCCCGCACCTATGAAGCCGCCGTTCTCAAAACCCTCGGTGCTGCCCGCCGGACCATCCTTGGCAGTTTTGCCTTGAGATCTGCCCTGATGGGGCTCGCGGCAGGAAGTGTGGCTCTCTTCGCCGGATGTCTCGGCGGTTGGGCGGTCGCCACCTATGTGCTTGATACCAGCTTCGAGATCATATGGCCTTCGGCGCTCACCATCATAGCGGCTGGCATCGCGACAACGCTTCTGGCGGGCCTCGCATTTTCTTGGGGGCCTCTGGCCGCGCGCCCCGCTCAGGTGCTACGCAATCGGGAATGACACGCGCCTTCTTTGGCTACGGCTCCCTCGTCAACAGCCGTACACATGACTTCATAGCGACTCCAGCCCACCTGAGCGGGTGGCGCAGGACGTGGTGCGCCACGACGCATCGTGACGCGGCCTTCCTGTCCGTTGACCCCGATCCTGATACCACGCTCATGGGCGTCACTGCCCCGGTGCCCGGCACCAATTGGGCTGACCTCGACCAACGCGAGGCCGCCTATGACCGCATCGACGTCTCGCTCCAGTTTTCCGCACAGACGGTGGTCTATTCCGTGCCGCATCACTCAAAAACCGACTTAAGCGATCACAGCATCTGGCTCAGCTACCTAGACGTTGTCCTGCAAGGCTATCTGCACGTCTTTGGCCCGGACGGACCGGCGCATTTCATGGAGACGACCGACGGCTGGGAGATCGGCATCACAGACGATCGTGCCGTGCCCCGCTATCCGCGCGCACAGTCACTTAGCGACGACGAAATCGCCATGGTCAACGCACTCACGTCGACCTACTGGCGCTGACGCGCATCCTTCTATGTTTCACAAATACTCGCCCGCCGCAGGCGTGTTGGATCATCGCCGATGGTGAAACAGTTGCAATAGCCGCGCTTGTCTCTGAAACTCGGCAGGTCCTTCGACCGCCTCTTCCCGCGCCACCCGCATAACGCGCCGGGCCATGATCACAGCCACGGCTGCAAAGATCATCCCACCAAAAGCCTGACCGATCAGCACCCCCGGCGCGCCAAACCACGCCGCACCTAGGATCACGAACGGGATCGTACCCAGAGTATGCCGCCCCCAATTGATCCAGGTCGAATAGAACGGATGGCCCAGATTGTTGAACGAAGCATTCGTGACAAAGATCAACCCGTTGAAGAACCACATCAGCGCCAGCGGTCCACAGAACAAGAACACCAGCGTCCGCGCGATTCCTTCGGCTGAAAACACATCGGCAATGAAACCGCGCAGCAGGAACAGCAGCGCCGACATCACAACGACCACCAGAGCGGTAAAGACAACACCGTCGCGGAATGCCCGTTCGACCCGGTCGAACTTCTTGGCCCCGTAATTCTGTCCGATGATCGGCCCGATGGCTCCGGACAGCGCAAAGATGATGCCGAAAGCCACCGGCGTGATACGCGCGACAATCGCCATCCCGGCCACGGCCTCTTCGCCAAACGCCGCCATTGACCGCGTGACATAGGCCTGCCCGATCGGCGTCGCGAGCTGGGTCAGGATTGCCGGAAAGGCGATCACGGCAAGCGGATGCAAATCCGCCATCAACTGCGCCACCTTGGGCCGAATGATCCCGGAATGATGTCGGATTATCGGCAGCAAAGCCCATGTCGCAATGGCAACCCGCGCGCAAACGCTGGCAATCGCCGCCCCTGTCAGTTCGAGGTCGAGCCCAAAGATCAGGATCGGGTCCAGCACCGCGTTCACGGCGCCTCCCATTAGTGTCGCATTCATCGACCGTCGTGCATCCCCATGCGCCCGCAGGATTGCCCCGCCGACCATCCCAATCAGCAAGAGCGGCAGCGACGGGATGATGATCCGCAAGTAACTTGAGGCCAGTTCCAGCGTCTCGCCCGACGCCCCCATCAACGCGGCGAGCGCGGGGATATTCAGCCAGACCACGCCGGCAAAGATCGACCCAAACACAACACCCCAAAAGAGCGATGTCGCAACCTTCTGCTGCGCCAGATCATCTTCACCCGCACCCAAGGCTTTGGCCACCAAAGCACCAGAGGCAATCGCCATACCGATCCCGAAACTTGACGTGAAAAACAGGATGGCCCCCGCATAGCCTACGGCCGCGGCCAGCTCCTCTTTCCCCAGCATCGAGATAAACAGCATGTCGACCAGATCGACGAAGAACACCGCCATCAGCCCCGTGGCAGCCGTGAACGACATCACGCTGATGTGGCGGAACAAGTTGCCGTCTAGAAATTTTGCCTGCTCAGCCATCTGGGCCTCCGATCTTTTGGCGACCGTGGCCGATCATCGGCAGTCTGGCAATGGGCTGCGCCTCAGCCCTTGGCTTTGACGACCTGCAACAGCGGCAACAGACGCCCCATATCCGGCCCGTGATCCATCCCCGTCAGGGCCTTGCGCAGCGGCATAAAGAGGCCTCGACCTTTGCGACCTGTCTCGGCCTTCACGGCAGATGTCCACTCGCCCCATGTCGCGTCCGTCCATGGCCGCGCAGGCATCATGCCCAGCGCGGTCGCAACGAACTCTGCGTCATCTTCTGCAATCACAGGCTCCGCCCCGTCGCGCATCAGCGACCACCATCCCTCAAGATCGTTCAGGGTGGTGATATTCTCGCGCACAACGTCCCAGAACGCCTCGGCCTGATCAGCGGGCACACCTGCCGCGGCGACATCGGCTGCCACATCTTGCAGCGAAAGCGCCTGCAAATAGCGCGCCGTCAACGGATACAGGTCATCCGCGTCGAATTTGGTCGGCGCAGAGCCAAACTTGGACAGATCAAAATGCTCTGCCAATTCGTCCATCGCCATCCGCAATTCAACCCCATCGGACGAGCCCAGCCTCGCCATCAGGCTCAGCAACGCCATAGGTTTAACACCCGACGCCCGCAAATCGCGAAGCGATAGCGTGCCAAGACGTTTCGACAGTGCCTCGCCCTGTGGACCGGTCAACAGCGAGTGATGTGCAAAGATCGGCGGCTCAAAGCCCAACGCGCGGATCATCTGAATTTGCGTGGCAGTGTTCGTCACGTGGTCCGACCCACGCACGACATGGGTGATCCCCATCTCGGTGTCATCGACAACCGACGCCAGCGTGTAGAGGACCTGCCCGTCGCCGCGGATCAAAACCGGGTCCGAAACGGACGCGGCATCAATCGAGATGTCGCCAACGATTCCATCAGCCCACTCGATGCGTTCCCAATCCAGTTTGAACCGCCAATGGCCCGCGCGATCTGCACGCAGTGCGTCTTTTTCGGCGTCGCTCAACTCCAATGCCGAACGGTCGTAGACCGGTGGCTTGCCCATATTCAGCTGTTTCTTGCGCTTCAGGTCCAGCTCGGTCGGCGTCTCAAAGGCCTCATAGAGGCGGCCCATGGCGCGCATCTTATCGGCAGCCTCTGCATAGCGATCCAGCCGCTTGGACTGATACTCGATCCGGTCCCAAGCAATGCCCAACCAATCAAGGTCTTCCTGAATGGCGTCGATATACTCCTGCTTGGACCGTTCCGCGTCGGTGTCATCAATGCGCAGGATGAATGTCCCACCCGCCTGTTTGGCGATCAGATGGTTCATCAGCGCGGGACGCAAGTTCCCGATATGCAGGTAACCCGTCGGTGACGGAGCAAAACGTGTAACGGTCATGGCCGGTGCCTTCCTATCAACCCGCGCGGATTGCCAAATGCGCGCGCCGTTGTCCACACCTGTCCCGCCACGGCACGAAGTCTAGGCCTCAAACACCGGATACTTGCTGCGCAAATCCGTCAGCCCTGCCGAAATAAGCTCTTTCAGGACAGCGTGGTCTACATCCGCTAATTTATTGATGTACAGGCAAGCCGCGCCGGTTTTGTGCTTTCCCAAGCGATCAAGCAGTGCGGCAAAATCTGCATAGCCCGGCATGATATAGAGGCTCAGGTTCGATTTGCGCGGGGAAAAGCCGGTGGCGCACATGCTGCCTGACCGCCCGGAGTCGTAGGTGTAATCATATCGACCAAAGCCGATAATGCTTGGGCCCCACATCTGGGCCTCCCATCCGGTAACCTCCGCGAATATCTCCATCAACCGATCCGCGTCGGCTCGCCGCGTCGGATGATCCACCCCGGCAAGGAAGTCTGACACCGCAATTTCGGTCGGTTTCGTCTTGTTCTCGGCCATTGCGGGTCTCCATTCATGCACAATGAGGTGTTCGCGGAAGCAGTAGCTTTCGAACCCACAGCGCTATGTCCCAGACTACCATAATCTTGGAGACTGACCGATGACTTCTTTTTCCCGCCGCTCTGTTCTCGCCGGCGCGGCTGCCGCGCCACTGATCCCGACCCTTGCCTCGACAGCCTCCGCCGGTGGGCATGGCGCCATGGTGACATCGCGCGCGCGCAGCTTTTTGGTAGGTGACTTTCACGTCACGACCCTGCTCGACGCAAGCGGTGCGAACGATAACCCTCAGGGTATCTTTGGCATGAATGTCTCCGAGGAAGAATTCGCCGACGTCTCCGCACAGAACTTCATCCCGTCCGACAGCTTTCAGGGCTTCTTCACCCCGGTTGTCGTCGAGACCGGCAGTGAGACGATCCTGTTTGACACTGGCTTGGGCCAAGGCGGCCTGATCACTTCGCTGGGCGAAGCAGGCATCCGGCCAGAGGATGTGACCCACGTTGTCATCACCCACATGCACCCTGACCACATCAATGGCATGGTGACAGACGGCGCGCCAACCTTCCCCAACGCTGTCTATGTTACAGGCCGCGCAGAATATGACTTCTGGGCCGCTCAAGGCGAAGGCAATCGCATCTACGACATCATGTCGACCAATGTGATCCCGTTTGCCGATCAAATGACCTTCCTCGAAGACGGTCAGGATGTACGCGGCGGCATCACCGCGATGGCCGCCTTTGGCCACACACCCGGCCTGTTGAACTTTATGATCGATAGCGGCGGACAGCAGCTTTACCTCGCCTCCGACCTGGCCAACCACTATGTCTGGTCGCTGGCCTACCCCGATTGGGAGGTGCGCTTTGACATGGACAAAGCCGCCGCAGCAGCCACCCGTCGCCGCGTGCTGGGAATGCTGGCGTCTGAACGCATTCCGATGCTGGGCTATCACATGCCGTTCCCCGGCGCAGGCTATGTCGAGACGCGCGAAGACGGCTTCCGCTGGGTTCCGGTGACATACCAAATGACTGCGCGAAGCTAAGCAATCACTGGCACCCATCCAATCTGTTGGGTGCCAGAACCCCGGCGAGGATCAGCTTGGATCGCGCCAGCGGTTCACAATCGGATAACGACGATCCAGCCAGAATGCCCTTTCGGTCAACCGCGCACCGGGCGCAGACTGGAACCGCTTATATTCACTGATGTAAATCAGATGCTCGACCCGCTTGACCGTCTCGCGGTCATAACCAGCGGCAACGCAATCTGCGACGGACGCCTCGCGATCCACAAGCATTTCCAGGATACCATCCAGCAGCTCATAAGGCGGCAAGCTGTCCTCGTCCTTTTGGTCTTCGCGCAACTCGGCAGTCGGAGGTTTGTCGATGATCGAAACAGGGATCACTTCGCCGCTTGGCCCCGCCATCCAGTCGCGGTGATTGGCATTGCGCCAGCGGCACTGCTCAAACACCCGCGTTTTGTACATGTCCTTGATCGGATTGTAGCCGCCTGACATGTCGCCATAAATCGTGGCATAGCCTACCGCGACCTCGGACTTGTTCCCGGTCGTCAGCAGCATCTCACCAAACTTGTTCGACAGCGCCATCAAGAGCAGCCCGCGCAAGCGCGATTGGATATTCTCTTCGGTGATATCTGCCTCAAGCCCCTCAAAGAGTGGCCCCAGCGCCTCAGTCACCGCCGCACGCGGCCCCGAGATTGGCACATAGTCATACCGACACCCGAGCCGCTTGGCGATGTCCTCAGCGTCATCCAGCGAAGCTTGCGATGTGTACTCGGACGGCAGCATCACGCAGCGCACATTCTCAGACCCTAGAGCATCTACGGCAATCGTCGCAACAATCGCACTGTCGATACCCCCGGACAGACCAAGAAGCACCTTCTTGAACCCGGTCTTGCCCATGTAATCGCGCAATGCCTCGACCATCACGCGATAGTCCTGCTCCCACTCATTCGGGTGTGCAGCGTGATCCAGCGCGACGACATGCCAACCGCCGTCGCCTTCTTGCAGGTCGATATGGGTGATCACCTCATCAAAGACAGGCAATTTCACGGGCATCGTCAGATCAGCGTTCAGCGCAAAGGACCCGCCGTCAAAGACCTGATCATCCTGACCGCCCACCATGTTGAGATAAACGGCAGGTAGCCCCGTCTCACGGACACGCGCCACAATGTGGCTCAGCCGCACGTCAAACTTGTTGCGGTGATAAGGCGACCCATTCGGCACAAAGAGAACCTCTGCCCCAGTTTCAGCCAGCGCTTCGGCCACATCCGGATGCCAAGCGTCCTCGCAGATCGGGGTCCCCACGCGCACGCCATTGACAGAGTATGGTCCGTGGATCGGCCCTTGCTCATACAGGCGGACCTCGTCGAACACGCCGTCATTGGGACGTTCATGCTTCAGTATGGTGGCCGTGACCTTGCCGCCGTCGCAGATGAAATAGGCGTTGAACAACCCTGCCTCGCTGCGCATCGGGCCCCCAATGCCAAGCATCGGCCCATCGGCGCAGTCTCGGGCAAGATCATGCACGGCCTGCATCGCCGTTTCGGCGAAAACCGGCTTCATGATCAGGTCCTGCACCTGATACCCGGTGATGAACATTTCAGGCAGATAGACGATATCGGCACCGGCGGCTTTGCCGTCTTGCCACGCGGCATGCGCTTTGGCCACGTTTCCAGCCAGATCACCCACGGTGGGGTTCAATTGCGCCAATGTCATACGAAGAGTGCGCGCCATGCCAGACCTTCTCAGTACTCAGGTGTGAAACCAGCCATGTCCTTAACAGACCCAGCCGTAGGCGAAACCCTGTTCACAACCCTCTCACACCCGTTCAAACACCACATATAGATGTTGCCCGGGTGCCCTACCTCAATTAGCTTACTCCGTGACCCGGCCAAGGGAGTCGTCGGCCACAAGTCGGAAGTCCGACAATCCGCCGCATGACCCCACCATCAGGATAAACCAAGGCAAGGCCGGTATGGGGGTTCGACATGCAGGTTCGCGGCACACTTGCGGCAGCGCTTTGTGTATCACTTTTTGCAGCCTCTCCGGTTGTGGCCCAACAGGTCGCAACCAAGCAGTATGACGATGGCGGCGTCTATAAAGGCGCGTTCAAGAACGGCAAACAACACGGTCAGGGGACCTACACCCTTCCAAACGGGTATGAATATACGGGCGAATGGGTCGATGGAGAAATCCTTGGCCAAGGCACCGCCAAGTTCCCCAATGGGTCGGTCTACGTGGGCGCGTTTGCCAAGGGCAAACCCGAAGGTCGCGGCATGATCACCTTTGCCGACGGCGGCACCTACGAAGGTGAATGGTCGGACGGCAAAATCACCGGCGAAGGCATTGCGCGCTACGCGAACGGAATCATTTACGAGGGCGCCTTCCGCGCCGCCATGCACCATGGCACGGGCGTCCTGCGGACACCTGACGGCTATGTCTATGACGGAGACTGGATCAACGGCGTCAAAGAAGGTCGCGGCCGCATCACCTATCCTGACGGAGCCATCTACGAAGGCGCGATGCTGCGCGGCGTGCGCGAGGGCGAAGGAAAACTGACCATGCCCGATGGCCTGATCTACGAAGGCGATTGGAAAGACGGCCAGATCGCCGGCGAAGGCACGCTGACCCAACCCAACGGCGACGTCTATCAGGGCACGCTGGTTGCGGGCCGCCGCGAGGGAACCGGCACCGTCACCTATGCCAACGGCGACACCTACGAAGGCGCGTTCCTCAGCGACCTTCGTCACGGACAGGGCACGTTCCGCGGCGTTGACGGCTATGTCTATGTCGGTCGCTGGGAAAACGGTCAGGTCTCTGGCACAGGCGAAGTCACCTACCCAGATGGATCGGTCTATACAGGGCAATTCGCGAATGATCTTGCCAACGGCTTTGGCAAAATCGTCTACACGGACGGGTCCACCTATGAAGGCCAATGGGTCGATGGCGTCATCGAAGGCGAAGGCATCGCAACCTACGCCAACGGCGTGACCTACCAGGGCGAGTTCAAAGACGCCCGCAACCATGGGCGCGGTGTCATGACCTATGCAGACGGCTATCGCTACGATGGTGAGTGGTTCGAAGGCCAGCGTCAGGGTCAGGGCACGGCGACTTACGCCGACGGCACGGTCTACACCGGTGCATTCCTGAACGGCCAACGCCACGGACAAGGCGAAATCGTGATGTCCGACGGCTTCAAATACACAGGCCAATGGGCGGTGGGCGAAATTGAAGGGACCGGCGTTGCCACCTACGCGAACGGCGATGTCTACGAAGGCACATTCCGCGCAGGGCGTCGTCAGGGAGACGGCACCATGCGCTATGCCAACGGTCAGGTCGCGAGCGGCACTTGGGATGATGGCGCTTTGACCGAAGCCCGCCGTGTCGTGAACGAACAAGAAGCTCCTGAGTCAGAAGACGGCTGATCGGCGTAGCCGTCTAGACCACGTCCTCTGTCACACCGGGAAGCGGCTGTCCCATACGCGCGTGCTGTTCGACGTCGAACGGGACAAGGAAACCGCTGCGGTTTTCCGGCAAACTTACACCATTGCGTTTGATGCGTTCGGCCCACCAAGGCTGGAGCGTTGTCGGGTCCATGGCCTCTTTTGGTAAGGGCTGGTGCCACCAATGCTGCAACAGACCCGCACGCGCCCGGTCCACACGGGATGGATCAGTGATCTCAACCGCCAGCTCGGTATCCCAGCGCATAGAACGTCCGTTCAGATTGGCCGAGCCGATCAACGCGTATGCATCATCCTGAACAAGCACCTTGTTGTGGACGTGGATCACCGGCGAACCGGCCAGAGTTTCAAAGCTGTCCCGGTCGGCAAGTCTCGGCTGCACGGGCACAGCGAGCGTCAAGCGGCTGCCAAAGGCCTCTTGAACCGTTTGGATCGCATCCTCCGCGAGTGACAGACCGTATTTGGCGTCCAGACTATCCGACCGATCAAAAGCCACATCTTCCGGCAAAGCGGGCAAGACGATCACAGATGTCAGGTCTGGCGACCGCGCCCCGGCTTCGGCCAAAGTCTCTGCGATCACTGACGACCGTAGAAATTGCGTTTCAATATAGATCAGCTTCTTTGCGCGTTTGAACGCTGCGACATGCGCCTCTTCGATTTCGTTCAAGAGCGTCCGGGGCGACAGAAACGGCATTTGGAACCGTCGCGGGGCAGAGAGCGTCCGCTTGAGACCCGGACAGTCCGGAACCGCCGCGCGGCCTTCGGTGACCGATCTATAGGTATCTAGATGGCGCTTCGCGGCCTTTGCCTCTGGCCCGCGGAGAAGCACCTGAATATCAGACCACGTCTCGGCAGCGGGGCGGTCGTGGTTTGTGCTGTCATAGCGTCGTTCGTTCAAATCCAGGCCGCCAATGTAGAGAATATCGTCGTCTATTACCGCCACCTTTTGGTGATGCGTCGCCGGGTTCATGGCGGGCATCCGATGCCAAAGCCGCTTGGACGGTTCACCGTCCGCACCTGCCTTCTTTATCTTTTTGCGCGCTTCGAGCTGTTTCTTTTTCACGAAAGGCAGAAACCCCAACCAAGGCAACATGCCAGCTTTGGCGGGGTGCAAATGCGCGGCGACGCGCAACTGATCTGCCTTTGGATTGACTGCCACCGCCAGTTCCTCTCCTTGCTTCACAGTGCGCATCGAAAGGCTGTGCAAATCCGGGGCCATCACCGGGTCAAAGTCGCTCACACTGAGCGTCACGCGCACGCCCTTGCCCAGCACATGCGCCAAGAGGTCGAACCACGTGTCTCCCACGGCGCGGCCTTCTTCACTGCGCAGGCGCGTGTCCATGTCAAAGATGCGAAAGCCCGCAGTCACCGAATGCTCGGCTTTCAGGACCGCCCGCTCCAAGGCGGGCCATGCCTGTTCTGCGGTGATCAGAATGTCGAAATCATCGGTCAACGAAAGCACGCCCTGACGTCAATGGATCAGAGACACACACAACTCATGTCCGATATCCCAGTCGTCTCAGACGTAGCGCGCTGAATTACAGATTGAAAGCCAGCTTGCCCGCTCAATCCGCGTGTCCGTTCCGGGCGCGTGCTCATCAAGCCGAAATTTTGTAACCGCCGTTGTATTCGTCGCTTTTGCGGCGAACTTGAGAGTGTTCAACAATGCGGTCGCGGGCGATGCCGCGGAAATCCTCGATAGACGAGAAACCCTTGCGCTCCATGTAGTCCTTCAAGTCGTCAGTCAGTTCCTGAATGAGCTTCACGCCCACACCACCGCTGCCTTTCTCCTCCATCGCCGCCGTGCAGACCTGCAGGTTGCCCGCGCCATGCACAATGAAGTTGAACGCCTCGCGAAATCCGCGAATGCCCCCAATCCCCGAGACGGCCCCGTCAGGGTAGGCTTTGTTAATGTCGGACACCCGTTGCAACGCCTGAGGCAGGATCGCCAGGCCACCCAAACCGCCACTTGTCACAAGCCCATCGACCTCGACTTCGAATTTCATCGTCTCAGGGTCCATCAGCGGCAGCGACGGGAACGTATTGCACAAAGAAATCGATGCTGCCCCCGCCTCGTAGGCGGCACCAGCTGCGTCGACCAAGGTCGATGTCGCTGGCGTCAGCTTGACCCAGATCGGCACATCCACGGCGCTTTTCACTGCCTTGAGGATCGAACGAATGATGTCTTCGTCATTGGCGATATGCGCGCCCATATCCTTCCGATCCATGTGTGGACAGGACATGTTCAACTCAATGGCATCACAGCCAACATTCACCACGGCGCGCGCCAGCTTGCGCCAGTTCTCCATCTCTTCCTCGCCGCCTGCGCCTGCCATGATCGAAGCGATGAGCATCCGGTCGGGATAGGTTGTCTTGATTTCCTCAAGATCCGGGAGCCACAGGTCCAAAGGCTGGTCTGAAATTAGCTCCCAGTTCCACGAAGAATGCGAGACCGTGTCAGGCCGCTTGTTGCGCGACACATAAGGGGCCACGTCGCTGGTGCGTTGAAAGATCGTCTTGGGGCCTGCCACATTTTCAACCGGATGCAGTCCGATCGTCTTTGTCACCACACCGCCCCAGCCAGCTTCAAACGCACGCAAAATCTTGCGTTTGCTCTCGGTCGGAGGGGCCGAGGCCAGCACGAATGGATTCACAAAATCAAGGCCGGTAAATCGTGTCGCCAGTGCATTCATCACAGTCTACCCCGCAGCTGTTTCAGACCTACAGGGTTTTGGCACAGGCGCCCAATGTCAACATTTTTCGACTTTTACGGGTATCAGCCGCCCAGTCTACGCCTGAATTATTGGCGCAAATCACCGCCCATCAATGACCACCTGCACCTGAAACCGCGACGCTATGTGCAGGCTTCTTCTGGCAACACCGCGCGAACATCAGCAAGGGAATAGGGCTTTTGGATAACTTTCGCCTTGGGGAATTCATCCAAGACGCCGCCTGTCCCGCTGTAGCCCGTCGCGAGGATGAACGGGATCGAAAGCTCCTTGCATTTTTCGGCAATTGCAATCGAGGTTTCGGTGCCCAGATTGACGTCCAACACGGCGAAAGAGATCGTTTCGTTTTCAAGAATACGCAGGGCATCTCGAACGCTTGGAGCGGCATGCACGCGGCTTGCGCCCAGCTCTTCGAGAATATCAACCACATCCATCGAAATGATCATGTTGTCTTCGGCGGCTAACGCCTCACCCTTCAAAGTGCGGGCATTGGCCACTTCGGTTTCCGCAGTCGTTTGCACCACCAGTTCCTCTTCCTCAACCTCTCGAACATGGGTCGACGGCAGCCAGAATTCTGCCTCGAGCCCCGTCATTCGATAGTTCACCTTGGCGGTTCCCTTGAGTTCAAAGGGGATCGAACGTTCGATGATGGTGGTGCCAAAACCCTTACGTGTAGGGGCCTGCACCGCCGGGCCGCCGGATTCCGCCCATATGATATTGGCAGACCCATCCGCATTTGCCCGGACCGACAGCTGCACCCCGCCTGAACCGTCGCTCAACGCTCCATACTTGGCTGAGTTTGTCATCAATTCATGCACCACAAGCGCCATGGTCGTGAAGCCATTGGGCGATAGAGCCACCGCGTCGCCTTCGAAGGTCACACGCGCGTTTTTGCTAGAAATGAACGCCTCGGTTTCTGTTTTTACGAGACGCTCAAACGGCACCCAGCCCCATTCGGTCTGGGTCAGTTGGTCATGCGCGCGCGCCATGGACCGAATGCGATCATCCAGCACACGGCAATAATCATCAATCGTTACAGCGTCACCGCGTCCTTGGTTCATCAGTCCCTGAATCAAGTTCAGGATATTGCGTACCCGATGGTTCAACTCGGCAATCAGCAACTCTTGCTGTTCTTGCGCCCGCTGGCGTGTGGCGTTGGTTTCATCCGCAAGCTTCAGCACCACCTCAAGCAGCGTCACACGCAAAGCATCCGCCGCTTTCATTTCGGCCTTCCGCCACGGCGCTGATTTGCCATGAACAACTTCACGCCACGCATCAAAGCTTTTGCGGGGCGTTAATCGAATGCCATTTGGCCCAACTTCAACAGGCTTTTCCGGGTTTCCGGCCCAGCGCACAGAGCGAGCCACTTCACGCCGAAACAAGACAAGGTAATCGCGCGGTCGGCGCGAAATCGGAATGGCCAGCAATCCAGCTGCACGATCCAGATAATCCGCCGCTGGCGGATAGCGCGCGCTGAGTTCATCCATGGCCACGACGCTGGACGTTTCAGCAGTATTCAGGAACCTCGCAAGACCAAGGAACTCTTCTTCTGTCGGCGCAGACCCAACCGAACGATAGGTTCCTTCAGAGTAGATCGCGATCCCGTCAAAGGCGATGATGTCGGCGATATCGTCGGCCACCGTTTCAAACACGTCATGCAGCGTGCGCCCGCTTGAGATTTGAGACATCAACCGGTCATGGACCAGCCGCGACTTTTCAAGATCCGCCAGTTCGGTCTCGGTCTCTTTTTGAGCAAGTTCGTAATTGAAGAGTTGCACGAACAATTCGACGGCGCTGCGACGCTGATAGCTGATGTTGATCGGTGTGCGATGATGGCACGCAAAAAGCCCCCACAACTTGCCTTTGCGCAGAATTGAAACCGACATCGAAGCCTGCACGCCCATGTTGCGCAGATACTCAAGGTGGATCGGCGACACGGCTCGCGTCACTGCCATCGACAAATCAAGCGGTTCTCCATCCGCGCCGAATTCCGGGTGGATGGCGTGTACCGGCGCGTCGATATCGCCAATGATCCTCAGGACGCTTTTTTCGTAGAGCGCCCGCGCCTGTTTGGGGATATCGCTCGCCGGATAGCGTAGGCCAAGATAGGGTTCTTGTCCGGAGGCGAGTGCTTCGGCCACAACCTCGCCGGAGCCGTCTTCGGCAAACTTGTAGACCATGACACGGTCCATGCCCGTCAGTGCCCGCATGGATCGCGCGGCTTCGTTCAGCATCTTATCGGTTTGGTCGTGACGCTTGAGCCGCGCCAGAAGTGCCTGAACACTCGCCGCATCTTCTGATGCGGTTGACGAAGATCCGCCTGCGACGACCGGTTCGAACTCAAAGATAAAGAACCGCCCCATCTGGTGCAGGGAAATGTCGAAAAGACGGCCATCCCCGAGCAAATCAAAGCCAAATACACGCGCTGCGCCTTCTTGATAGCTCAGCACCTGAAGACGGCTTCGCAGGAAATGCACCGTCTCTTCCTCGAACACCGCCGAGACCGGTTTACCGATCATTTCAGACGCCGGACGGTTGATCACATCGCCGCAGTTCACTGAAGCATGTGCCACGATCCAGTCCGACGACATGGCGATCAAGCACCCAAAGTCCTGCACATTGCCCAAGATATGGATCGGTTCGCGATCGCAGCTTGTCAGGTCTACGTCTTCGCCGGGCTTAAGCAGGGCTTGAGGTGTATTCATGCCGACGTCCTTTCAACGCCCCCAGTAGGGTCACTGATGCGCGCGAGGCTGGCGAAGAGCTCAAACAACCGCTGTGCATCGGCCACGATCCGAGATGCTCGGCCAGTTTGTGAAGGCTCGCGGCCTGCCACGTCAACGAATTCACGCC
Source organism: Shimia ponticola (assembly GCF_007995215.1). Lineage (GTDB taxonomy): Bacteria > Pseudomonadota > Alphaproteobacteria > Rhodobacterales > Rhodobacteraceae > Shimia_B > Shimia_B ponticola. The sequence goes on along the minus strand of NZ_VCDK01000006.1, from coordinate 466,034 downwards.
ATGTGTCCGCGTAACTTGGAGCCGCGAAATATGACACCGCCGCGCGCACACGCACGTCATCCGACCGCGCCCACCGTTTGCGCAAGACCTTGCTACCCAAACGCGAGCCGCCGACCACATAGGTTACTGCCTCTGGCGCGTATTCAGCTTTGGTGTCTTGGGGACGTGCCAAAGGAGCGAGACCCAGTGTCTTGAGGTCCCGCGCTGCACGATCTTGCAGGTCAAACACCATCGACCGATCCCGACCTATTGCGCTGCCGCCAATGGCCCGAAATCCCGCTTCGTGCATCAACAGAAACGCGGCAAAACCCTGGTACGTTGCGAGGTCAAAAGTGGAAACCAGATCATCAAGTGTCTGATGCGCCTGAGAAAGATCATGGCGCAAGCGAACCCGGAGGTTTGTGATTTCCATTGAACACTCCCCGTTTCGCCAGAAAATCAATGCCGAGACAATTAAACCGTCAGAGGAGTGCGGCAAGCGAGTTGCGTAAAAAATGTGCGTTCACAAAGAGTTTAGAAAAGAATCCGCTTCACTTAGCACAGTTTTGCGGCGGTCTTCGTCCATCCGATCCCACGTTGCATACATTTGCGCCATGCGCGGGTTCTTGGAAAACCGTTCGCGGTGCCGGTCCATGAAATGCCAATAGAGCAGATTGAATGGACAGGCTTTTTCTCCGGTCTTCTTTGTCACCGAGTAGTGGCAGCCTTTGCAGTAATCGCTCATCTTATTGATATACGCGCCCGATGAAACGTAAGGTTTTGAGCCAACGATCCCGCCGTCGGCAAACTGGCTCATGCCAATGACATTCGGTGCCTCGACCCATTCATAGGCGTCGACATAGACAGCCAGATACCACTCCGCGATCTCTTGGGGGTTTATGCCAGCCAACAAGGCGAAGTTCCCCGTCACCATCAGCCGTTGGATGTGGTGGGCATAGCCTTCTTCCTTAGTCGCCGTGATCGCGTGGCTCAGACAGGCCATTTCGGTTTCGCCGGACCAATAGAACCCCGGCAGCTTGCGTTGATGGTTCAGCGCGTTGCGGTTTGGGTAATCCGGCCCTTCGAGGAAATAGATACCCCGCATGTATTCACGCCATCCAATGATCTGACGGATATACCCCTCCGCCGCGTTGATTGGCGCGTGGCCATCTTTGTAAGCTTTTTCCACGCGACGGCAGATATCCAAAGGGTCCAGCAGCCCAACGTGGATGTATAGCGAAACAAGCGAGTGATAGAGGAACCGATCATTCGCCACCATCGCATCCTGATAGTCACCAAATGTCGGCAGCAGCTTTTCTACAAAATAGTCTGCGACCGCCTCAGCGCCGTCGACATCCGTTGCAAACCAGAACGGCTCCAGATCGCCAAAGTTGTTGTCAAACCGTGAGGCCACAAGACCCAGCACCTCGCGCGTCACCTCATCCGGCTCATGCCGCAATGGCCCTTCTTTAAAGAGGTCGTCTGAGGCAGGCTTTCGATTATCGTGGTCAAAGTTCCACTTGCCGCCTTCCGGATCGTCGCCATCCATCAGCAGCCCGGTTTTGCGGCGCATGTCGCGATAGAAATACTCCATCCGCAACTGCTTGCGCCCCTTGGCCCACTCCTCGAATTCCTTGTGGGTGGAGATGAAGCGATCGTCTTCAAGGATGTCGACCTTTACCGGGCAGTTCTGCAGCGCTTCGATCAACCGGAACTCGCCGGGTTCCGTGGCGATCACGCCATCCGCGTCATGGGTTTTATAGTGGCGCATGAGCTCGCCACAGATGCTGTCCGAGCCGTCATCATCCAGCTTCTTGTACTCAACCGTCCAGCCATCATCGCGCAGCCGCTGCGCGAACTTGCGCATGGCAGCAAAGATAAAGGCGATTTTCTTGGGGTGATGGGGGACATAGGATGCCTCATCCCCGACCTCGGCCATCACAACGACGTCGGTGTCTTTGTCCGCAGCCTTCAACGCGGCGATGTTTGGCGACAGCTGATCCCCCAGCACCAGAACCAGTTTCACCATGGCACAACCTCCCCTTTCCAATCGCGGAATGTGCCGCTGTCCTGTGGTCCAAGCCCGCTAAGCACGTCGATCAAACGCGCCGCAGATTGCGCCGGTTCCAATTTGTCCCGCCCTGTGAACCCGCTGGTGAATTGCGTCGCGACGGTGCCGGGATGTAGCGCGGCAAGGATCGCCTGCGGATGTGTTCGGGCAATTTCAATCGCTGCGCCGTGGACCATCTGGTTCAGCGCGGCCTTCGCCGTGCGATAAGAATACCAACCGCCCAAACCGTTATCCCCGATAGACCCCACACGCGCCGACAAAACCCCAACCCAGGACGGTTCGTCCCGCGTCAGCAGAGACGGCAGCAATTTCAGGACCATCGCAGGCCCCACGCAGTTTATCTGAAACTGGTCCAGCATCGCTTCGGCTTCCAAAGCCTTAAGCGATTTCTCTGGCGCATTGCCCGCGCCATCAAGCTTGCCTGTCGCGACGATCACACCGTCATAGTCGCCCGGCAAGGCGCCCAGAACGCGCTCAATACTCGCCGCATCAGCCATATCCAGCCCATCCGCAGACCGGGACATACCGGTCACTGCCGCGCCGCGCCGCCCGAGTTCCGCTACAAACGCCGAGCCAATTCCACCCGACGCGCCGATCACCAAAACATTCTTCATTGACGCCGACCTAGCCTGAGCCGCGCTCGGCTCAATGGCGCGCCGCGACTATTGCCGCCAAAGCGTCGTGCTCCATTTCTGTGGGATGGCTTTCTTTTACCGCCTCATCGTAAGCTTGCTCTGCGTGATACCAACCCTTGGTTCAGCGCTTGAACTGACCCTGCGCGACGCGGTCCAGATGCACCGCCCTTCGTCACTTCACTTCGACGCCTCCCTCTGCGGCCTCTGGATCGTGAATGAAGGCCGTGAGATCGCGCTGCTTGGTCCGACCGGCGACATTACCCGCAGGTTTGAGACAGACCTTTTCACCGCCAAGGCCATAAGCACCGATGGCGACAATCTCTTGATCTCGGACGGGTTCGGTGGCTTCCAACGGCTAACCAAAGACGGCGACCCCATCGGCGACAAATTCCGCCTGAAGACCCCCACATGGGATGTGGAAGGCCTGATCGCGCGCCCAGACGGTTCGCTGATCATGACACAGGATGACGACGCCCGCGTCTGGGCCGAAACACGAACCGGTGACCTGATCTGGGAAATCCGCGGTTTTGAAATGTCGCCGCCCATGGTCGAACCACAGGGCATCGCGCGTGACCGCCGCACCGGCGCGCTTTATGTCGTCGACGATAACGAGGGCAGCAACTCGATCTTTGAATTTGCGCCTGACGGTACCTTGGTTAGCATCGTGCCTCTGTCGGCCTATGGTCGCGACGCAGAGGGTATCGCCATTCAGGCCGACACAGGCACCATGTGGGTGGGCTTTGACGGAGGCTCGCTTCTGGCTGTGTTCGACTACCTGCCCGGCGTCCGCACAACCGCGCCTGATGAGTCCGGCGACGCATGCCTCATGTTCTAGACTGCAAGCGCGGCGAATTTTTCCGGTTCCCAAACGCCACGACATGCGCAATAACATCCGCATGACGCAGCGTATTGCACTCCGCGCCCTACTGGGTCTTCTTCTTAGCCGCTCCTGAGCGTGCCCTTCGGCGCGTCCGCTCAGTCAGGAACAGCGCCGAACCCGAACAGACCCAAGCAAAGATACCCGACATGCAAACGATCAATCTGGCTGACAAGCTGGCCTTGTTTGATACCCACTGGGACCCAAAGGTCGTCGCCAGCTACAATGGCAATGACGTGATGGTCGTGAAATTCCAAGGTGAGTTTCCGTTCCACAAACACGACGACACCGACGATTTCTTTCTCGTCCTCAAGGGCGAGATGTTCATGGACCGCGAGGATGGTGACCCGCTACGGGTGCGCGCGGGCGAGCTTTGCGTTGTCCCGGCGCAGGCTGTCCACCGTCCGCGCGCGGTAGAAGAATGCCATGTCCTGCTGATCGAACCGGCAGGGGAACCCAATACAGGCGACAGCGGACAACCACCCGCCGCCAAAGACCATATCTAGGAATAATGCCATGACCACGACTGACCGCGTCGTCATCTTCGACACCACCCTGCGCGACGGCGAACAAAGCCCCGGCGCGACGATGACCCACGAAGAAAAACTCGAAATCGCCGAAATGCTGGACGACATGGGCGTCGACATCATCGAGGCAGGGTTTCCCATTGCCTCCGAAGGCGACTTCAACGCTGTCTCCGAAATTGCCCGCCGATCGAAAGATGCCGTGATCTGCGGCCTGTCCCGCGCGAATTTCAAAGATATCGACCGCTGCTGGGAGGCCGTGAAGAACGCAGGCAAGCCCCGCATTCACACCTTTATCGGCACCTCACCCCTGCACCGCGCCATCCCGAACCTGACACAGGACGAAATGGCCGAACGCATCCACGACACGGTCACTCACGCCCGCAACCTGTGTGACAACGTGCAGTGGTCGCCCATGGATGCGACGCGGACCGAGTGGGACTACCTGAAACGCGTGGTGGAGATTGCGATCAAGGCAGGCGCGAGCACCATCAATATCCCGGACACCGTCGGCTACACCGCCCCTGTTGAATCCGCAGACCTGATCCGCCGTTTGATCGCGGAATGCGAAGGCGGAGAAGACGTGATCTTTGCCACCCACTGTCACAACGATCTGGGCATGGCGACGGCCAACTCCCTCGCCGCTGTCGAAGGTGGCGCGCGTCAGATCGAATGTACGATCAACGGCCTGGGCGAACGCGCGGGTAACACGGCGCTAGAAGAGGTCGTGATGGCGATGAAAACGCGTTCTGACATCATGCCTTTCCACACCAACGTGGACACGACCAAGATCATGGCAATCTCGCGCCGCGTCTCGACCGTCTCTGGCTTCCTCGTTCAGCCAAACAAGGCCATCGTCGGCAAGAACGCCTTTGCCCATGAAAGCGGTATCCACCAAGACGGGATGCTGAAGAACCGCGAAAACTTCGAGATTATGCGCCCAGAGGATATCGGTCTGTCCGGCACCTCCCTGCCCTTGGGCAAACATTCTGGCCGCGCCGCGCTGCGCGCCAAGATGGACGAGTTGGGCTATGATCTGGGCGACAACCAGTTGAACGACCTCTTTGTCCGGATGAAGGCTCTGGCCGACCGCAAAAAGGAAGTCTTTGACGAGGACCTGATCGCGCTGATGCGTGACGAAGCCGCAGATGATCAAAACGAGTATCTGAAGGTCAAACGCCTGCGCGTTGTTTGCGGCACCGACGGCCCGCAAGAGGCAGAGTTGACGCTCGAAATCGACGGCGAAGACAAATCCATCGACGCCACCGGCGACGGCCCAGTCGATGCGACCTTCAACGCGGTCAAGATGCTGTTCCCACACAACGCGCGGCTGGAGCTTTATCAGGTCCACGCAGTGACCCAAGGCACCGATGCCCAAGCCACCGTCAGCGTGCGCATGAACGAAGAAGGCCGTATCGCAACGGGTCAGTCAGCCGACACTGACACGGTTGTCGCCAGCGCCAAAGCCTACGTCAACGCGCTGAACCGCCTGATCGTACGCCGCGAACAAACCGACGTCGGCTACGACGAAAAAGACGTCAGCTACAAAGACGTCTGATCAAAGATATAAGTGGGCGAACGGCTCCGCCCCCTATTCTTCTTGCTGAAAAAACTTCCACCGGAGGTACGCGCACCGCAAGGTGCGCGCCCCCTTGGGTTCAAGCGCAAAGCGCGCAGAAGGGAGGCGGGCGGGCACGCCCTCTCAAACAGGCTCAGCCTTTGGCAAACGCGACGATTTCGTCCACCAGCACATCCATCGCGTCAATCAGCGTCACATCCGGCACATAAATCTGCTCCAGCAGCAATGAATACTCGGTACAGGCAACGATCTGCGTCGCAGCGCCTTTCTCCGCCAAGCCCTGCGCCACAGCTTCCAACGCCCGCGCAGCATCCGCAGTTGGCCCCTCAGCCTTCACCGCCTTAATCACCGCCAAGGCGGCATCGCCGTCCGGATGCAAAATCTCTCGACCAGCCGCCTGCACGACGTCGTCATATAACCCAACCTGCGCAACAGCCGGAGAGGCCAGAACGCCAATCGCCCCGTCGCTGCGCGCAACGGCAGCCCGCACCGAGAGATCAACTATGTTCAGAAACGGAATGCCGGCCCGACTGGTGATCGCATCCGCATAGTGATGCGCGGTGTTGCACGCCATGACGAGCGCTTCGGCACCAGCCGCCTCCAACCGTGCAGCCATCTCGCCCAGCACCGGACCGGGGCTCTCCCCCGTCCCTTCGATCAACGCCTTGATGCGTGACGGCACCTGCGTGTTTTGATCCACAATCAGCGGAATATGATCGGCGTCATCGCTGGCGTCCACTGCCGCTACCACACGCGCCATCAGCGCAATGGTCGCCTCTGGCCCCATGCCGCCCAGAACGCCGATTGTGCGCACGATGCTCTCCTAGCCGATGCTGACCCGCCGGTCCGTGTGGTCAAAGGCAAAGTCATAGCCAAACAAACCGACCGAGCCGCCAGTATGCAGGAAGACAACATTGCTGTCCTTGTCGAAATGGCCCTTGCGGATCAGATCGATAAGGCCAGCCGCGCCCTTGGCCGAATACACCGGATCCAGCAACAAGCCTTCAAGTTCCGCAAACATCCGGATCGCCTCAAGGCCTGACTCCGTCGGCAGGCCATAGCCCTCGCCCACGTAATCCGTGTTGGCCTTCACCATCTCGCGTGTCACAGCACCAGAAGCCCCGATCTTCTCTGCCGTCTTAACCGCCAGATCAAACACCATCTGCTCTTGCTTGGGTTGCGGCGCACGTGTCCCAATGCCCAACAGAGGGATATTGGCATTCATCGCGGCAAGTCCGGTGACAAGCCCCGCCTGCGTTCCGGATGACCCGGTGGCGGTTACGATATGATCCATCCTAAGCGAACGTTCATTCGCCTGACCCAGAAGCTCAAAGGCGCAGTTTACATAGCCCAGCGCACCTGTCGGGTTCGAACCGCCGCCCGGGATGGTATAAACCTTCTTGCCTTCGGCGCGCTTGGCTTCTGCCGCACGTTCCATTTCGCCCGGCATGTCATGTCCGCCGGGGAATTTCTGCGTGGTCGCCCCATGCAGGTGATCCAGCAATACGTTGCCGTTGTCGTTGTAATTCGCATTGTTATAGCCGGTCCGGTCTTCCAGCAGGATATGACACTCCATCCCCAGCTTTGCCGCAAAAGCCGCCGTCTGCCGCGCATGGTTCGACTGCGTCGCGCCCTGCGTCATCACCATATCTGCACCTTCGGCTTCTGCCTCAGCAAACAGAAACTCAAGCTTGCGGGTCTTGTTCCCGCCCGTCGAAACACCAGTGCAGTCGTCTCTCTTGATCCAAAGCTTGGGCCCGCCAAGTTCTTTCGAAAGCCGCTCCATCGGCTCTAAAGGCGTTGGCAAATGCGCCAGATGAAGGCGTGGAAAACGGGCAAGATGCATGGACAAGGCTCCTGACTCGGAATGGGCGCAATATGCGGATACTGAAACGTAGCGACCCCAAAATGCCTAGGCAAATGCGAAAACATCGCTATGACTTGCAGAAATTGCACAATAGGGTCTGCACATGCGACTGGAATGGCTCGAAGATATCCTCGCCGTTGTCGAAACCGGGTCATTCAGCGAGGCCGCCGAGCGGCGCTTTTTGACTCAATCCGCCTTTTCGCGCCGAATTCGCATGATTGAGGATCACGTCGGTGTCGAACTCTTCGATCGCTCACGCAAGCCCGTCCAACTGAATGCTGCCACCGCGGCTCAGGAACGCCGCATTCGCGACCTCACGGCGGACCTCAAGATCCTCGTCAACGACCTGCGTGCGCAGTCGGCCACCGCAGAACGGCGGATCACACTGGTCGCGCAACATGCGATCGCGACCTCGCTCGCCCCGCGCGTGATCGAGGATTTGGTCGAGTCCGAGGGGCTGAACGTAAGGCTGCGCTCCGCCAACCTTGATGACTGTTACGCGATGCTGATGACGCATGGCGCGGAGTTTGCCCTGACCTTCCGCACGTCCAAGGACCGTATGCCCGGCAAACCTGACTTCTTCCAGACAACCGACCTTGGCACAGACAAGCTTATCCCGGTGGCAAGTCCTGCCATGCCAGACGGTCCACTTGGCCTGATTGCCTATCCTAAGGACGTCTATCTGGGCCAACTCTGCGAACGCGACCTGCTTCCCGGACTGACCGTCGAACGCAAGGCCGAGACGGCGTTGACCACCGCCGCCCTCGAACTTGCCCGCGCGGGGGTTGGCTTTGCATGGGTGCCGCAATCGCTTGCGCAACGTGCCTTGGAACGGCGCGAGATTGTGCAACTCCCTGATCTGCCGGTCCTGCGGATGAAGTTGACGGCCAATCGTCTCAACGAAATGCCATCGCCTGCCGAACGTGCCGCATGGGATCGTCTGAAAGAGACAAGTTATTAGGCCGCAACCCGACGCACGTCTCGTCAGAGCACACTCTCAGGACCTGTCCATATGTCCCGCGACCTAGGCCGCCCCATATCGCGCAAGAGCTGGTCAACGCCGCCCAAGGCGATCATGGCGGGCCAATATACTCAGCTTGTCCCACTTTCGCCCGATCAAGCAGAAGCCCTCTGGCCCGTAGTGTCAGACGCGGCAGATAGCTTCACCTATCTCAGATATGGCCCGTTTGCAGACCAATCGCAGCTTGCCCGGCTGTTGTCAGACCTTTCCACACGCGCTGATCAACCTTTCTGGATGGCCACGGATGAGACCGGACACGCACAGGGGTGGCTCTCGATCTGCGACGTCTATCCAGATGACGGCGCCTTTGAAATTGGCAGCATCTGGTTCGCCCCCGGCTTTCAAGGCACCCGCGCGGCGCGGGAGGCCCTGTTTCTTTTGATGTGCCTCGGCATGGACGACCATGGCTTCGAACGACTGGTCTGGCGCTGTCAGGCTCAAAACCAACGGTCCTTTCGGGCGGCGCTCAACCTTGGCTTCACGCATGAGGGCACTTGGCGCAACGCTGCCGTCGTCGATGGCTGGCAGCGCGATATCGCATGGTTTTCCATCCTTCGCGCCGAATGGCCGCTTATCAAGGCCGCTTTCACAAGCTGGCTAGCCTCGGACAACTTCGACCAGAACGGACGTCAGCGAAAACGCCTCACGGATTTCATGGCGCGTTAGAAACGAAAAGGCCCCGGACAATGCCGGGGCCTTTGACCTGTTTCAGTCTGGATCAGACTTTGCCTTTCCACGGCACCAGCCAGCCCTCCAACCGCCGGATCCCCATATCGATCAGGAACCCGATGATCCCGATCACGATGATCCCAACGATAATGATGTCGGTCAGCTGAAACTTGGACGCGACCATGATCATCATGCCGATGCCGCGTTCCGCAGCGACCAGTTCCGCCGCCACAACCGTGCCCCAGCAAACGCCCATAGCAACCCGAGCACCGGTAAAGATTTCAGGCAATGAGTTCGGGATGATCACCTTCCAAAGGATCTGCATCTTGCTGGCGCCCAGAGAATAAGCCGCGTGTACCTTGGTGATGGCCACACCGGACACACCCGCCCGCGCTGCAATGATCATGATCCAGAGCGCAGCAAGGAAAAGCAGGATGACCTTGGACAATTCCCCGATGCCGAACCAGATGATCATCAACGGGATCAGCGCCAGAGGCGGCACCGGCCGCATGAATTCGACAATCGGGTCAAACCACCCGCGCGACCAATTGGTCAGCCCCATCGCATACCCAATCGGAATGCCCAAAAGCGCACCAAAGAAAAAGCCAAGCAAGACCCGCTGCAGCGAAATCCATGTATGCTCCCACAGGGTAAAGTTCTGATAGCCTTCTTCATTCAGCCGGAAGAACCGCTCCAGCACCACCTCAGGCGCAGGCAAATACAGCCGGGCCATCCGGAACCCGGTCTTGGGCTCAAAGGTCGGCGTGCCTTTGTCTGTCAGGCCAATCTCGCCTTCGGGGATGGTGATCTTGTCGCCCGGCTCAACCGGTCGGCCATTCAGATGGGTCACAACCGACCCGTCCCGCTTGGCCACCGCATCATTCTGCCAGACGTTGATGACCTTAAAGCCATAGCGCGCGACCGTCAGCGAATCATTCAACGCCGCGCCATCCCCTTCGTCGATCTCTGGCGCTTCCGGGATGCGACCTGGATTACCATCGGCATCGCGGGTCTGCTGAATATCTTCGCGATAGACGCGCACAGCCACCGTCGCATCATCCGTGGTCCCATCGGGCAACGTCAGCGTATAGGTGAATTCAACATCGCCCTGATAAGGCCCCGGCATCTTTGGCAGCGGGATCGTGGAGTTCGTGAAAGCCACCCACAACCAGAACACCGTCACAACCGAGATGACCGACGCAAGACGGTTGGCAACCACCGCGCTTTCATCGCCGAAAGTGACCGTCTTCAGCTTGTTGAAGCCCTTGCTCTCAAACAGCCCGCGAAGCAGGTTCGACGCAATCAGGTAGCTTCCGAAGAACGCAACAAGATATAGAACAAGGATCATGAACCCGCTCATGCGTTTTCCTCCGCACGGCCCATAATCTCCTCTTCCATGTTCCAGATCATTTCGAGGATCTCTTCGCGTGTGCTGTTGTATTCGGGGTGTTTTTTGACCTCACGCAGGTCATTGCCCACGCCCAGATCGGCAAAAGGCAAACGGTATTCCTTGTGAACCCGGCCCGGACGCGGCGCCATCACAAGCAGGCGCTCACCAAGCAGCAAAGCCTCTTCCACAGAGTGGGTGATCAGGATGATTGTTTTGCCGGTCTCTTTCCACAGGTCGAGCACCAGCGATTGCATTTTTTCCCGCGTCAGCGCATCGAGCGCCCCAAGCGGTTCATCCATCAGGATCACATCCGGCTCATTGGCCAGGCACCGTGCCAGCGCAACGCGCTGCTGCATCCCGCCAGATAGCTCATAAACCGCCTTTTCTTTGAAATCCTGCAGGCCGACGACCTCAAGCAGGTGATCGACATTTGCAGCGCTTTCTTTGCGCGACATGCCTTTCATATCAGGGCCAAAGGACACGTTGTCCCGCACGCTCATCCATTCGAACAGCGCACCTTGCTGAAACACCATCCCGCGTTCTGGGCTGGGGCCGACAACCCTGTCTCCATTCAGCGTGATCTCACCTTCGGTCGGGGCCAGAAACCCCGCGACGATATTCAAGAGCGTGGTTTTCCCGCAGCCCGACGGGCCAAGCACGCTCATCAATTCGCCGGATTTGATATCCAGCGAAACGTTCTTCAATGCCTGAACATGTCCACCGTTGGGCAGATCAAACCGCATTGAAATGTCATTGATTAGTAGACCGGACAAATCCGCTTACTCCCCTCAGGGCCAAAGCCCCTACTGTTGGCTTGTTTCCCAGGTTCTTTCTTCATCTTTCCGAAAAAACTCTGGGGGGGGATAGGGGGGCAACGCCCCCCAAAGAAGGGTGGGTGGGCGGGCACAGCCCGTCCACCCACCAAAGTTCTTACATCGAGTTCGCAGTTGCCAGCGGCCCGGTGTTCACGTTGTCCGCATAGGACGCCTTCGCCGCGTCGATCGAACCGGCTGCAACGAACACGTCGGCCACGCCTTTCATGAACTCCTGAGCGCCACCGCCCAGCCACTTCTCAGACAGCTGGTCTTCGGTCGTCGGGAAGACGAATGTCGCCAGCGACCCGGCTGCATCTTCTTCGCTCATGCCGGCATCTTTTGCGATAGCTGCCAGCATTTCGACTGGGTTGCCGTCTGCCCACTGGGCGTTGGCCGCTGCGGTCACTTCGAGGAACTTGGCGACCAGATCACCGTTTTCGGCCACGAAGTCGGATGGCGCCGACGTCACGTCGAACACAAGAATGCCCAGCTCTTCCTTCTCAGCACCGGTCAACAGAACGTTGCCTGATTCCTTCATGCGGCGCAGTGCACCGCCCCAGCCGCATGCCATGTCGACAGAGCCTTGCGCCAGTGCCGCCTGACCTTCTGCAGGAGCCATGTCAACAACCGTCAAGCTATCCAGAGCCACGCCAAAGTGGTCCATCTGCTTGAGGAAGCCGTAATGCGCGGCCGTGCCGAGTGGAACGGCGACGGTCTTGCCGGCGAGTTCGCCTGCGCTGTCTTTGTCGATCTCAAGTGCCGAGTTCACGACGCAGTTGTCGTTGTCCGAGTAGCTCACAGCCACATCGACGATTTGCAGGTCCTGACCGGCCGAAGTCGCAACCACGAAAGGTGGCACACCTTGGCTTACCGACAGTTGGACGTCGCCTGACGCCATCGCAGCCGACATTGCGGTGCCGGTGTCGAATGCGACCCAGTTCACCTTGACGCCCAGTTCTTCATCATAGGTGCCAGCAACTTTGGCCGCTTGGAATGGCATCGGCCACTCAAGGAAATAGCCGACGGTGATCTCGCCGTGACCGCCCGCAAACGCCTGGCCAGCCGTGATAGCAAGCGCGCCTGCGCTCATCATGAGTTTTTTCATTTGGTTTCTCCCGTGTCGTTTCTTACGTGCGTGTTTGCCACGCTCCGCAGCTGTCTTTGCCGGTCCTGACGTGCAGACCCGACGCCGTGCCGGCGCAGCCAAGCATGTTTGGCGCTTTGGAAAAAGGGCAAATTTTGGTGAGTTTTGAAACCGCCTGTTCCATGACCGTATTTTTGTGCGGGTTTGCCCTACTTAGATGCGTTTCGGGAATGATCCGGCACAATTGGACACACAGGCGCCCTTACACTGGCCCTATAGCTTGGTGAAATGTTCCGGCTTATGCTTTCCCATCGACTCAATTGACGCTGTTTTTCTCCGGAGCTGGACCCATGATGGACGGAAACTTCCCTGCAAACGATCTGAGCCATGTGGTCGAAAACGACCGCGCCCATGTCTGGCACCACCTTATCCAACACGCCCCGTTCGAAACGGTTGACCCGCGCATCATCGTCGAGGGCAAGGGCATGCGCGTGTGGGATCAGAAGGGAAAAGAGCACATTGATGCAGTCTCTGGCGGGGTCTGGACCGTCAATGTCGGCTATGGCCGCGAACGCATCGCAGATGCCGTGCGCGACCAACTCGTCAAGATGAACTATTTTGCCGGAGCGGCAGGTTCGATCCCGGCGGCGACCTTTGCCGCCCGCCTGATAGAAAAGATGCCGGGCATGAGCCGCGTCTATTTCTCCAACTCAGGCTCTGAGGCGAACGAGAAAGCCTACAAGATGATCCGCCAGATCGCGCACAAGCGCTATGGCGGGAAAAAGAACAAGATCCTGTTCCGCGAACGCGACTATCACGGCACAACCATTGCCACGATGGCGTCGGGCGGCCACCACCAACGTAATGCGCAGTACGGTCCCTTCCCCGATGGTTTCGTGGCTGTGCCGCATTGCCTTGAGTATCGCGCACAGTGGGAAACCGAGGAATACGGCGTCCGCGCCGCCGAGGCGATTGAAGAGGTGATCCTGCGTGAAGGTGCCGACACCGTTGGCGGTCTGATCCTTGAACCCATAACCGCCGGCGGCGGTGTGATCACCCCACCCAAGGGGTATTGGGACAAGGTGCAGGAAATCTGCAAAAAGTACGATATCCTGCTGGTGATTGACGAAGTTGTCTGCGGGATTGGCCGCACCGGCACGTGGTTCGGCTATCAGCATTTCGGCGTGAAGCCGGACATCGTCACAATGGCCAAGGGTGTGGCCTCCGGCTACGCCGCTATTTCCTGCACGGTGACCACCGAAGAGGTGTTCCAGATGTTCAAGGACGATAGCAGCGACCCGCTGAACTACTTCCGCGATATCTCGACCTTTGGCGGTTGCACCGCAGGTCCGGCGGCGGCACTTGAGAATATGGCGATCATCGAGGATGAGAACCTCCTCGACAACACCAACGCCATGGGCGCGCGCCTAATGGACAACCTGCATGCGCTCAAAGACAAACACGCGATCATCGGAGATGTGCGCGGCAAGGGTCTATTCGCCGGGGCGGAACTAGTTGTCGACCGCGCAACCAAAGAGCCTGTGCATGAGAGCAAGGTTCAAGCCGTCGTCGCAGACTGCATGGCGCAAGGCCTGGTGATCGGCGCGACAAACCGGTCGTTTGAAGGGTTCAACAACACCCTGTGCCTGTCGCCTGCGCTGATCGCCACGGAGAGCGACATCGACGCCATCACGGACGGCATTGATCAAGCGCTAACACGAGTGTTCGGCTAAATCCCGGCTGCATGCGGGGCCGCTTGGTCCCGCCCACCTCCCTCTTCGGCAGCTTCGCTGCCTGTGACCCAAGGGGGCGCCGCCTACGGCGGCGAGCCTCCGGCGGGAGTTTCCTAAAACATAGAAGGGTCGATGCGTCGCTTTGGGCGGTCAAAGTTGATCCGCGATTTTCCGTAGGGATTGGATCAGGCTATCGTATGTGGCCGATCCAAGATCCAGATGGAGGTTTGTTTCGAATTGGCGACGCGCCGTTTCGCCTGCGGCTTTCATGGCGATACCCTTTTCGCTGAGCGTCAGTTTACGGGCGCGGCCGTCATTTGGGTCAGCTGCGTCCGCGAGATAGCCTTTGTGGATCAGTTCCTTTGCCGTCACCGACAGTGCCTGTTTCGAGACCCCCAGCTTTTCAGCAAGATCAACGGCGCGCACCGGCTCACTCCCCATCATGGCCAGAACAAGTCCTTGCGCCCGCGTCACATCGGAGAAGCCCGCCTGTGCAAGATCGTCGATGATACGCGCATGGTAGGTGTCGAACGCATCTTTCAACAAGCGTCCAAGAGGCGGATTTGACGTCCGTGTCATGTATGGTTTCTCAGCTTGCTCAGTTTAGTCAACTATATTGACTATATGGTCTCGATTGCGTAGAGCAAGGCAAATTGAAGAGGGTTTCATGTCCTGCAACTCCCCTTGCGTCTTTTGTGAGCGCGACAACCTCGGGATCATTTCAGAGAATGATCTGGCCTTTGCTGTGCGCGATACATCCCCGGCCAAACCGCTTCATACCTTGGTGATTCCCAAACGCCATTCTGAGGACGTCTTTTCGACAACAGCCCAAGAACGCGAAGCGATGCATCAGCTTGCTATGCAGTGCATCGACGACTTGAAATCGCTTGATGCTACAATCGAAGGCGTGAATTACGGCTCGAACATCGGAGCCGTTGCTGGGCAAAAGATATTCCACACACACATTCACATCATTCCACGGCGCAAAGGTGACATGGCTCCGCCCCCTGCCCGACCGGCAAGCAATACGTGACGGCGCATGAGGCCAAGATCACGCTGTTTCGGCATGGGCGTGTCGCATTCAATGAATGGCAATGGTCTGACCGATCCCGGTTCAGACACCTCGTTACCCAATATGACACCGCCCCGCTGCGGCCAACCGCGCCGCCAAACATCGCTCATAGGTATGACACGGTGATCAGCAGCACGCGCGCGCGGTCCATCGCAACCGCGGGTCTTTTGCTGCGCACGCCCGACTGCTGTGATCCTATTTTCAATGAAGCCGAGTTGCCCGACCTCTTTACACAAGGTCGGGCACGTCCCTTTTGCAAACTGCCAAATGTGGTCTGGTTTGTCGGAGCACGTGTTCTTTGGCGTCTAGGCCACTCAAGCAACTGCGAAAGCCATCGCGCGTTTTCAGCTCGCGCGGAGCGCGCGGCCCAGAGGTTGATCATCCTTGCTACGCCGGGGCGCTCAGTGGCTCTCATCGGTCACGCCGTGATGAACCAGTATATTGCCGATCACCTTAACCGCGCGGGGTTCGAAGGGCCAAGATCGCCAAAGCGTGAGCATTGGAAGGGCACGCTCTACCGGCGGCCTGTTAGTGCCCCACCAAGGCCCAAACCAGCGTGAACGCTCCAACGCCGACGAGGCTCCATGCCCAGATGGCCTCGGTGTTGATCCATGTCTGGTGAATAGCGCGCAAGCCGAACCAGCGGTAGACGCCGACGGCAAGTGCACCGCCTGAGACAAGCATCGCCAGCGTGTGAGCGATCGCGACAACAAACAGCAGCCCCGCGTTTTGCATCAATGTACTGGCGGCGGCGTGACCGGCATCCAACTCGTCGATGGCGCACAGCCCCAAATAGATCGGCACCAGCATCAAAGCGGCACCATGAGCGAGCGCGACTAAGAACGACCAGAGCCCCAATTGGTGCGGTTTCACCCGCGCCAGAAACCGGGGATGCCGTTTCGTGATGGCCAAATAGAGGCCCAAAGCCAAAAGGATGAGAGCCGCTCCGACCTGAATTTCGACCTGCCAACGCACAAGAGCGGACATGGCGGCAAACGGAACCAACACAATCAACATCGCCAGCAGATGACCACCCGAAAGCGCGCCAAGCGCTCGATACAGCGCCGATGGCTTGCGTTCCATCAACGCCGCAGACACGGCCAACGGCCACCCCATTCCGGGGTTCAGCCCGTGGTAGAGGCCCGAGACAATCACGGCGAGCCAAAGGCCCGCCGCGGTTTCCATTTCCATCATACGTTCGGGTAGCAGAAGCTGTCGGTAGAGCAATCGCCCCCTTCCAGCCGGATCTGGTGTGACCGATAGCCTTCGGGGAATTCCACCCAGAAGTCCTCGGCCAGTGTCAGACCACCGTCTTCTCCGACATTGGCCATGACCATCGCAGCCCCCCGGTCACCCGGATAGAATTGATCATCCCATGTGGAGTAGAGCGAGTTGGTCCAATAGACCCGCTTCCCATCGCGGCTGATCTCGACCATCTGCGGGCCATAGCCAAAGTCCTTGCCGTTGGGATGCTTGGTCTTTTTGACGATGCCGCCGATTTCGACCTTGCCGGCCAGAACCGGGTTCATCGGGTCGGACACATCATACTGATGCATCTCACCTTGCCCCCAGCACGCGACATAGAGGAACCGGTCATCAAGGCTCAGGTCGATATCGGTGACCAGCGCAGGCACCGCTCCAAAGCCTTTCAGCAACTCAGGCAGATCATCGGCATCCGCAGGTTGCGGTGGGATGGTGATGACCTTTTTGGCGTCGAATGTGCCGTCCTCTTTCTTCCACCACGTGAAAATCGCGCCTTCGAGGTTTTCGGTATCGACCACAACGCCCACGAACCCGTGGCTCTTGGCCGGGTCGTGCGCAGGCCGGATTTCCAGCGCCATCTGGTGGTTTGCGCCGAGGTCAATCGTCTGCACGTTCTTGCGCGACCTCAGGTCCCAGAAGTGGATGCGGTGGCCGTATTTGTTGCTCAGCAAGTCCTCTGGGACGACGCCGTTTTCAAACTGTGGCGGCAGGCCCCATTCCGAGCTGACCATGTAGTTTTGCGGCAGGTTCCACCAGTAATCATAGTGTTTGTCCTGCGTGCCACGGTCGATTTCATACCGACCAATGATGTCGAACGTCTCACAATCCAAAAGGAAGATTCCGGGCGGTCCGTCGGTGCCATCCTCACCACCGCCGCCCAACGTGGAAACATAGATACCTTCAGGGCCACAGTGGATCGTGTGCGGGCGGGAATATCCCGTTTTCTCAAACACCTCTTCCGGCTCGATGATCTTGTGAATCTTGGCCTTGAGCGGCTCTTTCACATCCATGATGTAGATGCGGCTCGACCGGATGCCGGGGATGATCAGATAGCGCCGCTCCAAAAACGCATGCCCTGACATGGGCGAAAGCGAAGCCGAACATGCATTCCAGCCAAAATGGTGAAACTCATCGCCCTTGTACGGCACCATCACCTTGTGGACGATCTGCCCGTAGGTATCGCTGTCTGGATCAACATCGACGATGGCCAAGCCATCCTCGCGGCTGAAGTCCGGCGAGAGCATGAGCGTAAACGCCAGCTTTTCTGGCGGCGCGTTCATCGCATCCTTGGGTGACGGGTAAAATGACGGATCAGGCCGCACGTTCATATGGTTTCCTCCCATGGTGACCCGTCGTTGCGGGCCGTTGTATTTTTTAACAATGGGGGGAGCGTCCGCGAGAATCCTGTCTTGCGTCAAGGAAATGAGTCGCTGCGTTGCGGCAGGGCCGGAACCCAAAGCGCGGATTGCCGCCGCAATCAGCGCAATTGGTCTGCGTGCTGCAAAGCTGTTTCGATGAATCAGACCGCTGCGCGTCGGTCGACCAGCCTGTCCGCAATGACCCCACCTGCCGCAATGCTGAGAATGGCAATCAAGGCCGCAAAACTGAGCGTGGACATCCCAGCCAAGCCTGCCCCAACGGTGCATCCACCTGCCAACACACCTCCAACGCCCATCAGGACGGCACCGATCACGTAACGAAGGGTTTCGGGGCCACCGTTAAATCCCTGTAGCTTGAACCGCCCGCCAGCAACCGATGCCACAAGGCCACCAGCAATCATGCCACCGATCAAACCGACGCCGAAACTGGCGGGGATGGATGAAGACGCGACTGTCCAGAAGGTCATCTCGGACCATGGCAAGGTTGCGCCAAGGCTTTCCATGGCGATGGGGTCGAATTCATCAAACAGAACATAGCCACTGCCCACCCAACCGACGGCCACCAGAACACCAATCAACGCGGCAAGGATATAGTCACGCACGCGCGCACCACTGCGCGCCGCATAGACCAGCGCCCCTGACGCAAGGATCACAGCCCATACCAAGGCACCGCCGGGCAGATCGACAAAGCCCTGCCACTCGGGTGAGACCGTCGCAATTCCCAATCCGAGGCGCACCGGAGCCAACAACCCTTTGAGCGTGGACAACACAACGATACCGAAGATCAGCGCCACCAAACCGGCGCGCAGGTTTCCTGTGCCGAAAAGGACAGTCACCCGAGAGGGACACCCACGAGTCAGAACCATGCCTGTCCCCATCAAGAGCCCACCGACCACGATGGCCAGAACCTGCATGTTTGTCGCGTAAAGACGGTGATCCGCGAAATCCACAAATCCCAGGGCCACAGCGGCTTGGGTCGACAGAATGGCAAAGGCAAAGGCCGTCAGCCAAACACCCAGCGCCTGCTTTCGGTCGGGGGATTTCACCACGCCACGGCGAAAGCAGAAGCGTGTGATTTCAGCCATGACTCCAAAGGCCAGCCCAAGGCACAGCCCAAACCAGACCGAGACCTGTTTCGCGGTCAACTCAACAAATCCCAGATCCTCAAACACATTCCACTCCTTGAATGTAATGGACCGTGTCTATAGAAATCCGCCGCAAGAGCAAGCTTCGTGACGAGGCGCCTGTTTGGCACCCGTACCGTGTCGCATAAATGGATGCGTCAGGCGCCGCAGATCGGCAGGACGCGCGCCGGGCTTTGCGGTAGAGATTTACGCCATTTTCGGATGATCGGTTGCAGCTTGCGCTTGGGCCAGAAACGCGGCGCGCCGATCTGGCTCAGGCAGGTGCTGTTCCAATAAAGGCCTTCTTGTGTCAGCGACTTGCGATCACGGATGGCCGTGCGAACCGCGTCAATATCCTTGGACTCAGGATATATATACAAGGTCGTCGGATTGCCCTCAACCAAGGCAAGCACATCCTTGGAGTCCGCTTCGGACCAAGTCGTGCAACCGTTGCTGCGTCCGCTTGTGTAATCAACCAGCCGACCGAATGGCACGTATCCGTCTGCGTCGACATGACGACTGCCTGAATTGCCCAGTCGGCACTGCCATCTGAGAAACGCCGCCTGATGGCCGCCAATCGCCCGGTCGCGCGCGTTGCGGGTCTCGCCCTCGCCATCGAAAACGAGGAATGGGCGGTAGAACGGCTTGGTGATCTTGGCCTCGGTGTAGAAGCCTTTGAACGACGTCCGGGTCTCTGCGGTGACGTAACGCCCGCCGGCGGTCAGGTTAGAGCCCAAGGCATTGCTGAAATTCCGCGCGCATTGGCGCCCATTCGAGAAATCCGCAGCAGGTAGTTTCCGGCCATTTCCATAGCCGGACGAAATCGCCCGGAACGTCCGCTGGCTTTCACAAATGATGTAATACCTGCGTCCAATTTGGCCGTTTGCCTGCATGCTGGGGCGCGTTGCATCCATCGCCATGTAACAGGGGTTCTTAACCGCTCCGCTGCGCCGTTTTTTTTGGTAATGCGCGCGGGCGCGCTCGAGAACGATTGGCGCAATCTGACCGTCGCCTGTGCCCACATGCGCGCGTAGCCACTGCGGAACTGCTCCACTTTGCGCGACAGCAGCAGATGCGGCGATTGATGCGATTAGAAAAAGTAACAGGCCAACAAAAACTGAAACACGCGAAGTTGGAGCCATTTCAGGGGCCTCCTGCGGACGAGAGCGTAAGCTGAGCCTAGCAAAAAAGATGGTTCGGCAAAGCGATAATTTCATACTTTTGCATCCTCACGCGTGGTTGGTTTTCGTCCGGTGGTGCGCTTGGCCGCGGCGGCCCCCCTTTGGACGGCAGATTGGCGTATCCACCAAATGGGCGTGGGTTGTGCATCCGTTCTGGCTCGACTAACGATAAGTCCAGTTCAAAGCCCGGATCACACCAGATGGCCATTCCAGCAGAGACCCTTTTTCTTGACCCGGATGCAGAGGGGACACTGCAATCGCAGATCCAACAGATGATCGCAGAAGGCATTCTGAGCGGTCGGTTCCAACGCGGCGAACGCCTGCCATCTTCGCGGAAACTGGCACAACAGCTTGGGGTCAGCCGCATTACCGTGACGCTGGCTTACACCGAGCTTGTTGCTGAGGATTACATCAGCGCCAAAGGTCGTTCAGGCTATTATGTCTCGGACAGCGCGCCGCAGACGCCATCCTTCCCCCTTACCACGCGCGAAGACAAGGTCGACTGGAGCAGGGTTCTGACCCGGAAGTTCAGCCAGCGTCGTGCATTGGTAAAACCGACCAATTGGCGGAGCTACAAATACCCGTTCATCTATGGACAGGCCGATCCAACGCTGTTTGATATCCCCAACTGGCGGCTCTGCGCCTTGCAGGCATTGGGCCAGCGCGACTTTGACGCGCTGACGACGGATTACCACGATCAAGACGACCCCAAACTGATCGAATTCATTGCGCGTCACACCCTGCCAAGGCGCGGTATCGTAGCTCAAAGCGACGAAATTCTGGTGACAATGGGCGCTCAGAACGCGCTTTGGCTCGCCTCGCAGGTGTTGCTCACGCCGCATCGTCGGGCCGCAATCGAAGATCCCTGTTATCCGTCGCTCAGGGACATTCTCACGCAGATGCGCTGTCATCTGGACGCGATCCCGGTCGATGGTGACGGCCTGCCCCCCGATGAAATTCCCGGCGACACGGACGTTGTCTTTACAACGCCGTCTCACCAGTGCCCGACCAACGCCACCATGCCTGTCGACCGCAGACAGGCCCTTTTGGCCAAGGCCGCACGCGATGATTTCCTGATCGTAGAAGATGACTACGAGTTCGAGATGTCGTTCCTCAAGGCCCCGTCGCCCGCACTGAAGAGTCTCGATCGCGAAGGGCGTGTCGTCTATGTCGGCAGTTTCTCGAAATCGCTCTTTCCCGGTCTCCGCCTTGGATACCTTGTAGGCTCAGCCGAGTTTATCCGCGAAGCACGCGCGCTGAGGGCGACGGTCCTGCGGCACCCTCCGGGGCATATTCAACGCACGGCGGCCTATTTCCTGTCATTGGGCCACTATGATGCCCTGATCCGTCGGACATCGCGGGCGCTGCAAGAGCGGCGCGAGACGATTGAAAAGGCTATCCGCGCCAATGGATTGATGATCGCAGGGCGCGGCGCTTTCGGCGGCTCGTCGCTTTGGATGGACACTGGCGGGCCATCGGCCACCGCCCTGATCGAGGCGCTCGCGCAAGAGGGCGTGTTGATCGAAAGCGGCGCTCCGTTCTTTGCAGCGCAGGACAGCGACCGTTTCTACCGGTTGGCCTATAGTTCGATCCCGTCGAATCTGATCCCCGACGGAATCGCAAAAATCGCAAAGGTGCTGGCCAAAGGGTAGCTTTTGCCCGATGAGAGCCGCAGCGATGCGGGCCGTTGCGCAAAAATCCGGCAACCAGCGCTGGGCAAATGCGCAAAATCGGTCCAGACACGCGGTGCAATCCGCCAAAATCCCACCATTTTCTCAATTATTGAGACAAGATGATCCATTTTCAGAGACCCTTTGCAATTCTGGACTGATCCAGTAAAATCTGATGGCCCTATCAGCGATCCATCCAATCGCATACTCTCCGCACGATTCACGCATTCGCCACGCCACACCCAAGGGGGAGCCGTACACCATGAAAATGACCACCGAAGAAGCCTTTGTAAAAGTCCTTCAGCGCCACGGCATCGAACATGCCTTTGGCATTATCGGATCGGCCATGATGCCAATTTCCGACCTTTTCCCCGCCGCTGGCATTAAGTTTTGGGACTGCGCGCATGAAGGGTCGGCTGGTTTTATGTCCGACGGCTACACCCGCGCGACCGGCAAAATGTCGATGATGATCGCGCAAAACGGGCCAGGCATCACCAACTTCGTGACGGCTGTTAAGACAGCCTACTGGAACCACACGCCACTTCTCTTGGTGACGCCACAAGCTGCCAACAAAACCATTGGCCAAGGCGGCTTCCAGGAAGTCGAACAGATGAAGCTGTTCGAGGACATGGTCGCCTATCAGGAAGAGGTCCGTGACCCGTCCCGCGTGGCCGAGGTCCTGACCCGCGTGATCAGCCAAGCGAAACGCCTGTCCGGCCCTGCGCAGATCAACATTCCACGCGATTTCTGGACCCAAGTCGTCGACATCGACATCCCGGACCCCATTGAATTCGAACGCTCGCCAGGCGGCGAGAACTCGGTCGCGAAAGCTGCTGACATCCTGTCAGACGCCAAGAACCCGGTCATCCTGAACGGTGCAGGCGTTGTCCTGTCCGAAGGCGGGATCGCAGCCTCAATGGAACTGGCAGAGCGTTTGGACGCGCCAGTTTGCGTGGGCTACCAGCACAATGACGCATTCCCCGGCAACCACCCTCTCTTTGCGGGCCCGCTGGGCTACAACGGCTCAAAAGCCGGGATGGAATTGATCAAGGACGCCGACGTTGTTCTGGCCCTTGGCACACGTCTGAACCCGTTCTCCACCCTGCCGGGCTATGGCATGACCTATTGGCCCGAGAATGCGACCATCATTCAGGTCGACATCAATCCAGACCGCATCGGCCTGACGAAAAAGGTGACAGTCGGCATTGTGGGTGACGCCGCCAAGGTTGCCAAAGGCATCACGCGCCAACTGAGCGACACCGCGGGCGACGCAGGCCGCGAAGAGCGCAAGGCCACCATCGCGCAAAAGAAATCTGCATGGGCGCAGGAATTGACCTCGATGACCCATGAAGAGGATGATCCTGGCACCACATGGAATGAGCGTGCCCGTGCGGACAAGCCGGACTGGATGTCCCCCCGCATGGCGTGGCGCGCGATCACAGCAGCGCTGCCGCGTGAAGCCATCATTTCGTCCGACATCGGCAACAACTGCGCCATCGGCAACGCCTATCCAGACTTCGACGAAGGCCGCAAATACCTTGCCCCCGGTCTGTTTGGGCCTTGTGGCTACGGCCTGCCAGCCATCGTTGGAGCAAAGATCGGTCAACCAGATGTGCCGGTCGTCGGCTTTGCCGGTGACGGTGCTTTCGGGATCGCGGTGAACGAACTGACCGCGATTGGACGGGGCGACTGGCCACCGGTCACACAAATCGTCTTCCGCAACTATCAGTGGGGTGCTGAAAAGCGGAACTCGACCCTTTGGTTTGACGACAACTTTGTCGGCACGGAGTTGGACGAGCAGGTCAGCTATGCGGGTATCGCGAAGGCCTGTGGCCTGAAGGGCGTCGTCGCGCGCACCATGGACGAACTGACCGATGCGCTGAACCAAGCGGTCAAAGACCAGATGGAAAACGGTGTCACAACCCTGATCGAAGCGATGATCAATCAGGAATTGGGTGAACCATTCCGCCGCGATGCGATGAAGAAACCGGTATCCGTCGCAGGTATCAGTGCCGACGATATGGTCCCTCAGAAGCCAGCTATGGCTGCTGAGTAAAGCACCCAGGGCTTGAGGCAAGAATGACCGAGGTTCCATCAGTCCTTCGGGCGCTGCGCGAACGCGCAGCGTCGGACCCCAAGCGAATTGTGCTGAGCGAAGGCGATGACCCGCGGGTCATCGCTGCTGCCATTTCTGCGCGCGACGCAGGCATGGCCCAGATCTCGGTTGTTGGTGATACGGCGCGCGTAATGGCCGTGTTCAACGATCATGGCGATGACGCAGCCGGGATCACGATACATGATCCGGCGACCTCTCCGCTTACACCCGAACTTCAGGGAAAACTGGTCGAACTTCGCGGCCATAAGGGCATGACAGAAGAGCGTGCTGCCCGGGACATTCAGAACCGTCTCATCTTTGCTGCGCTACTCGTCCGTACTGGCCATGCGGACGGCACCGTTGGTGGTGCGGTTGAAACAACAAGCGCCACTGTCCGCGCCGCGTTGCAAATCATCGGCAAACATAAAGACGCGGCGCTGGTCTCTAGCTTCTTTCTGATGGCCTTTCCATCTGATCACTGGTCGAATGCAGACGCGATGATCTTTTCTGACTGCGGACTGGTGATTGATCCATCAGCCACAGAACTGTCCGCGATTGCCGAACAAGCCGCAGCATCCTGCGCGGCCTTAATGGAGCGTGATCCGCAGATCGCGATGCTGTCTTTTTCGACCAAAGGGTCGGCTTCACATCCCAACGTCACAAAAGTAACCGACGCACTGGCCGATCTGAGGGCGCGTCGCCCGGATTTGTCAGCGGACGGGGAGTTGCAGTTTGATGCTGCGATTGTTCCCTCGGTCGGCGCAAAGAAGGCACCAGGGTCTTCTGTTGCGGGTCAGGCCAACGTGCTTGTGTTTCCCAATCTTGATGCGGGAAATATCGGCTACAAAATCGCACAAAGACTGGGCGGAGCCGAGGCCATCGGTCCTGTCCTTCAGGGCCTAGCGCTTCCTGCCAATGACCTCAGCCGCGGATGCGTAGCAGAGGACATCGTGAACATCATCGCTGTCACCGCAGCGCAGTCCAGAGCGCTGGGTGCATAAGCGAGTGTCAGTCTGTAACCGCATAATGAATGGCGCAATGCACATTGGCCTTCTGGGTCTGAACCCGGTAGCGTCTACACGCTTTCATCTTTCGATTTTTGTCAGAGAGGACCTCCATGGCCCATCAGCAGCCTAAGCTCGACCTGTCGCCCAAAGTCTCTGACGAGGTCAAGAAAACGACTTGCTACATGTGCGCCTGTCGGTGTGGGATTAACGTCCACCTGAAAGACGGCAAGGTCGCCTATATCGAAGGCAACCGCGACCACCCGGTGAACCAGGGCGTTCTCTGCGCCAAAGGGTCGGCTGGGATCATGCAGGTGAATGCACCGTCGCGCCTGCGTGCGCCTCTGAAACGTGTGGGCGAGCGCGGCTCGGGCGAATTCGAAGAAATCAGCTGGGACGAGGCGTTGGATATCGCTGCCGGATGGCTGAAGCCGATCCGGGACGAAGACCCGTCCAAGCTGGCGTTCTTCACCGGTCGCGACCAGTCGCAGAGCTTTACCTCCATGTGGGCGCAGTCCTTCGGCACACCCAATTACGCGGCGCATGGCGGGTTCTGTTCCGTGAACATGGCGGCTGCCGGCATCTACACGATGGGCGGCGCATTCTGGGAGTTTGGTCAGCCGGATTGGGACCGTACCAAGCTGTTCATGTTGTTCGGCGTGGCAGAGGATCACGACTCGAACCCGATCAAGATGGGCATCGGCAAGATCAAGGCAAAAGGCGCCAAGGTCATTGGCGTGAACCCGATCCGCACAGGCTATAATGCTGTCGCGGACGAATGGGTTGGTATCACGCCGGGCACAGACGGTCTGTTTATCCTCGCGTTGATCCACGAGCTGTTCAAATCGGGCAAGATCGACCTCGATTACCTTGCCCATTACACCAACGCGTCGGTTCTGGTGAATGAAGCGGACGGCCCTGAAAAGGGACTGTTCCTGCGCACGACCGACGGCGCACCGATGGTCATCGACCGCAAGTCCGGCGAAGCTAAGCCTTGGGATTGTCCGGGTATTGAGCCCCATCTTGGCGGCACGCTGACTGTGGATGGTGTCACGCATCGGACCGTGTTCCAGATGATGCTGGAAGAGTTCCTTGATCCGAAGAACGCCGCCGAGGCGGTGGAAGGCAAAGTCGGCATTCCCGCAGCGCGGATCAAGGCAATTGCCGCCGAGCTGGCACGCGTCGCGTTCGAAGAAGAATTCGAGCTGCCCACCCCGTGGACCGATTTCCGGGGGCGGAAGCACAAGACAATGAAGGGCCGCCCAGTGTCGATGCACGCCATGCGCGGCATCTCGGCCCATGCCAACGGTTTTCAGACCTGTCGTGCTCTGCATACGCTTCAGATCATCCTTGGAACGGTTGAGGTTCCGGGTGGCTTCCGCTTCAAACCACCCTACCCCAAACCGTCAGAGGCGCATCCCAAGCCGCATTGCAAAGTCACCCCCGGCGCGCCGCTTGATGGACCGCATCTTGGCTTTACCCATGGCCCCGATGACCTTTGCCTGAAAGACGACGGAACGCCCGCGCGGATCGACAAAGCGTTTACTTGGGAAAACCCCATGTCATCCCACGGGATGATGCACATGGTCATTTCGAACGCGCACGCGGGTGATCCGTACAAGATCGACACACTGTTCATGTACATGGCGAACATGTCGTGGAATTCGACGATGAACACGCGCGGTGTCATCGACATGCTGACGGACAAGGATGACAACGGCGACTATGTCATCCCGCGTATCATCTATTCGGATGCCTATTCATCCGAGATGGTCGCCTATGCCGACCTGATCCTGCCGGACACGACATACCTTGAGCGGCACGATTGCATCAGCCTGCTTGATCGTCCGATCTGCGAAGCAGACGCCGCCGCAGACGCGATCCGCTGGCCGGTGATCGAGCCTGACCGCGATGTCAAAGGGTTCCAGTCGATGCTTTGCGAGCTGGGTGCCAAGCTGGACCTTCCCGGTTTCGTCAATGAGGACGGCAGCCAGAAATACGCGGATTACGGTGACTACATCACCAACCACATCCGGCGTCCGGGTGTTGGCCCACTGGCAGGGTGGCGCGGCAACGGCGATGGTCAGGGCCGTGGCGAGGCGAATCCGGAGCAATTGCAACGCTACATCGACAACGGTGGGTTCTGGATCAAACACATCCCAGAAGGGTCAAACTATTACAAACCCTGGAACCCGGACTATCAGGACTGGGCGGTGGAAACCGGTCTTTATGACAAACCGCAGCACTACCTGTTCCAGCTTTATGTCGAGCCAATGCGCAAATTCCAATTGGCGGCTGAAGGCGTCGGAGACCGTCAACCACCGGATCACCTGCGCGAGCGGATCAAGAATACGCTGACCCCGCTGCCGATCTGGTACGACCCTTCCGTCGACAATCGCGGGGATGAGTTCACCGTAACGGCGCTGACCCAACGGCCGATGGCGATGTACCATTCGTGGGGATCGCAAAACGCCTGGCTGCGGCAAATTCATGGGCAGAACCCGCTCTTTGTTCCGACCAAGATTTGGGAGGAGAATGGCTTTGCCGAGGGCGATTGGGCCAAGGTTTCATCCCCGCATGGAGACATCACCGTGCCGGTCGCCCATATGGCGGCGTTGAACGAAAACACCGTCTGGACGTGGAACGCGATTGGAAAACGCAAAGGTGCGTGGGCGTTGAAACCCGATGCGCCAGAGGCCACCAAAGGCTTCCTCTTGAACCATCTGATCCACGAATTGCTTCCGCCGAAAGGCGACGGCCTACGATGGGCAAACTCGGACCCGGTGACGGGCCAAGCGGCATGGTTTGATCTGAAAGTGCGCGTGGAAAAGGCGAAGGCTCCAAACGAGGCGCAGCCTGCATTCCCATCGATCAAATCCCCTGTCGGCACCGGGCCGGATGAACTGCGTGTGAAAACCGATCAGGACGCGTGAAGCAGCACGACATCATAAGCGCGGACGGCACTAAATTGGCCGTCTTCGAGGCCGGGCCATCAAACGCGCCGGCCCTCGTGCTGATCCATGGCTGGTCACAGCATCACCTGTCATGGGCGCGGCAGATGCCGCTGGCGGATCAGTTCCGGCTCATTATGCCCGACCTGCGCGGTCACGGAGCGTCGGACAAACCTTTGAACGCGGAGGCCTACAACCACTCCGCGCCTTGGGCGGGCGACGTCAAGGCGATCCTTGACCATTTTGCGCTGCAAGACCCGATCCTTGTTGGCTGGTCCATGGGCGGTTGGGTCGTGTTGGATTACCTGCGCACCTATGGCGACCGCGGTCTGGCCGGAGTTATGCAAATCGGCACATCCGTCACAACCGGCCGCCATATTCAACCCGGTGTGCTGGAATACCGAAACTCGGACCCCGACCTTGTCGCCAAGGGCATGTATTCGGACGATCAATCGGCGAACCTAGATGCCACGGTCAAATTCGTACGCGCCTGTTTCCATCATCAACCTGATGCAGACGATTTTGCACGGATGGTCGGTTTCAACATGATGGTCCCACCTGCAGCCCGCGAAGCAGCGCGACGCAGGCATGAGGACTATCGCGAGGTCGCCGCCGCCACGCAGGTGCCTGTCATGGTTCATTGGGGACGCCACGACCGTCTGGCCCCGGACCCGATGGGGGAAGAGGCCGCTGCGCACTTCGCGAATGCAGAAACGCTGATCTACGAAGATTGCGGTCACGCCCCTTTCTGGGAGGCGGCAGACCGTTTCAATGCGGATCTGACAGCTTTTACGGATCAGTGTTTTGGGAGGGTCGCGGCATGAAACGCACCCTGCTTTTGATCCTTGCTTTCGTTGCCTTGATGGTTGGGTCGTTCATCTGGTTTGTCGCCACATGGGACCCCAGCAAGGAAGAGTCCGTCACACAAATCATAACAGGGACAGACAATGACCCAACTGCCTAGCCAAACAGAGAAAAAGCTCGGCCTTGTGATCGACCTCGATACCTGCGTCGGCTGCCATGCCTGCGTGGTATCCTGCAAAGGGTGGAACACCGAGAATTACGGCGCGCCGTTGTCTGATCAGGACCCTTACGGAGCCGATCCGTCCGGGACGTTCCTGAACCGCGTGCATTCCTACGAGATCACACCGAGCGAAGGCGCGGCGCAGCTGATCCATTTCCCGAAGTCCTGCCTGCATTGCGAAGACGCGCCCTGCGTCACGGTGTGCCCGACAGGCGCAAGCTACAAACGCCTCGAAGATGGGATCGTTCTGGTGAACGAGAGTTCGTGTATCGGCTGTGGTCTCTGCGCATGGGCGTGCCCCTACGGCGCGCGAGAGATGGATCAAGCCGAAGGCGTGATGAAGAAATGCACGCTGTGTGTCGACCGTATCTACAACGAAAACCTGCCCGAAGAAGACCGCGTGCCGGCCTGCGTGCGAACCTGCCCCGCTGGCGCGCGCCATTTTGGCGATCTGGGCGATGAGACCAGCGACGTCAGCAAGCTTGTTGCCGAGCGCGGGGGCATGGACCTGATGCCGGAACAAGGCACGAAACCCGTCAACAAATACCTGCCACCGCGTCCAAAGGACGAAACCTTTGACGTGCTGGCCCCATTTCTTGAACCGGTCGCGGCAGAGCCAAAAGGCTTCCTTGGCTGGTTGGATAAAACACTGGAGCGGCTCTGATATGCATCCGGCAACCTCAGTAATCCTGTTCACAAGCCTGTCTGGCCTAGGCTTCGGCATGCTCTTTTGGTTGGGTCTTGGCTTTCCGGATGTGACCGGCTGGTCAGCTTTTGCCTTCTTCGCCGTGGCGTTTGCGCTTTCCGTCGGCGGGCTTTTGGCCTCGACCTTTCATCTTGGCCATCCTGAACGCTTCTTGAAGGCGTTCACGCAATGGAGATCCTCGTGGCTGAGCCGCGAAGCAGTGATCGCCGTATGTGGCCTGACTGTCATGGGGCTTTATGCGGCAGGTGCCGTGTTCCTTGGAGAAACCTTCCGTGTCTTGGGCGTCATCGGGGCGATCCTGTCTGTCCTGACGGTCTACGCGACGGCGATGATCTATACGCAACTGAAAACGGTCCCGCGTTGGAACCAAGCGACCACACCGGCGATCTTCCTGCTTTTGTCGGTATCCGGCGGCGCGTTGATGACCAATCAGCTTTGGGCTGCGCTCCCACTTTTCATTGTCGCAATTGCAGTTCAGCTCTTGGCGTGGAAGCGGGGCGATCAGGCGCTGGCGACCTCAGGGACAGACATCGGTACAGCAACGGGCCTTGGTGATCGCGGCACCGTTCGCGCATTCGAGCCGCCACATACAGGCAACAACTATCTGATGCGCGAGATGGTGCATGTAATCGGACGCAAGCATGCCATGAAGCTACGGGTCATCGCGATTGCCCTATTGGCCGCGCCGCTCTTTTTGCTCTTCATCCCGTCACCTGGTCACGTTATCGGTGCAGTCGCAGTGCTCTTGCATCTGGCAGGTGTGGTGACATTGCGCTGGCTGTTCTTTGCAGAGGCAGAGCATGTCGTAGGGATTTATTACGGGAAACGATGAGCTTTCTTCCGGGATTTGACGACGAGTGGCAGGGACCCGAGGACTACATCCTTGGAATTACGAAACGCATCTGGGAAGACCGCGAGATCGGGTCGCTGACGCGCTACTATGCGCCTGATCTGATCGTCCGCTCCCCAGCATCGGTCGTGCGCGGAAACGACGGCATCATTGCCGCCACGCAATCAACACTGGCCGAATTTCCAGACCGCGAACTGCCGGGCGAAGACGTTATATGGTGCCCAACCGGCCCTGACAGTTTTCTGAGTTCTCACCGGCTGTTGTGCTGGGCCACCCATACCGGACCGGGCATGTACGGAGCGCCAACAGGACGCCGCCTCACCTACCGCATCCTGGCTGATTGCTGGTGCAAGGATAATGCCGTTGCCGATGAGTGGCTGGTCCGCGATCAGGCCGCCATTGTCGAACAGATGGGCATGGATGTCGTCGATTGGACCCGTGATCTGATCGCGCGCGAAGGCGGGCCGGACACCTGCGTGAAGCCGTTGACCCCAGCAACCGATATGGTTGGTCCTTACACCGGGCGTGGAACCGATGATGCGCTTTCCGAACAAGGAACCGACATCCTGAACCGGATCATGTCGGCTGAGTTATCCGTTATCCCGGCAACCTATGACCGGGCCGCTGAGTTGGCTTATCCACGCCATGAACAAGCACACGGATGGGCCGCGGCGGACGCGTTCTGGTTGGGACTACGTTCGGCATTTCCCGCGGCCGAGTTTTCCATTGATCATGTCATCGGTCAGGAAGACCCAATGATGGCACCACGCATTGCGCTGCGCTGGTCACTCTTTGGGCGACATGACGGCTGGGGCCGCTTTGGCCGTCCAACCGGGGCCGAGGTCTATGTCATGGGCATCACCCATTTCGAAATGGGACCAAGGGGCATCCGCCGCGAATGGACGCTGATCGATGAGACAGCGATCTGGAAACAGATCCTGCTGTCGACGGGTGCGATTTAAGTCGCACCGCAGGTGGAGCGCACGACCAGCGAGGGCGTGATCATGCGTGAAGAAGTTTCGCGCCCCATTAGCAGTTCGGCAGTGTGGCGCACCATCGCATCAAGATCCTGGCGGATGGTTGTCAGTTCATAGGCCGCAAATGCGGCAGTTGGCACGTCGTCAAAACCGATGACGGCCACGTCCTTGGGCACAGTCAGGCCCAACTCATACCGCAGGACATCAATGACGTGAAAAGCCATGAAATCATTAGCCACAAAGACGGCATCAGGCCGAGCCTCGGCGTCATTGAACATGCGGCGTGTCGCGTCGCGGGCCTGCTCTTTATCAAAATTTCCAACCTCGCGCGCATACAGGCCCAGTCCGGCCTTGCGCAAAGCTGACAAGGCACCGGCCTCTCGGGCGCGCTGTGTACTGGCACCTTCCCAGCCTGCAATGTGACCTATGCGACGGCGCCCTTGCGCAATGAGATGTTCGACCGCCATCACTCCGCCCATCTCGTTGTCCGAGACGACGTGCAAACCTTGTCCGCCATCGCTGCGGTTCAATTCGACCACTGGCACGCCAATTGCTTCGCAACGCGTAGCCAGGGTTGATCCCAGCGTGACAGAGGCAAGAACCAGCCCGTCGACCTGATAGTCCAACAGATCGTTGACCACCTGATCCAAATTGGCCTCGGCGTCTTCTGCCAGAAACATCAGGACATTGACACCTTCGGTATCCAGCACCTGACACAGCTGTTCGAGTAGACCCGGGTAAAAGTGATTGTCGAGATACCCGACAACCAGTCCAACCATGCGGCTGCGCCCAGTGAGCAAGGAGCGAGCCAAGACATTCGGGCGATACCCTAGTTGCTCGGCTGCGAGGCGCACCTTTTTTGCGGTGGCGTCTGACACGGATGCGCCGGGCGTGAACACACGGCTGACGGCGGACCGGCTGACACCGGCCCGCGCGGCCACGTCTTGGGATGTGACCTTATCCGCCATCACCAGATGGACTTGGCGGTGTCTTTTCACCCTTGTCGAAGGCTTCCCAGCCTTGTCCGTTGAAAACGTCAACGCCCAGTTGCGCGAGTACGTGGGGGAAATCCACCATGACGTAGTTGTCGACGATCTTGCCATCGACGACCTTCCAGAAATCCATGTAGCGGATGGTGATGCGTTTGCCGGTCGCCTTCACGCCCATGAAGTCGCCACCATGCGTGGCCTCTTGCCGGCCAAAGGCCGCCGCCCATTCGCCCATATAAAGCCGCGCCTCATCCACGCAGACCTTGTCATGGAACGCGGCCTGAAAAGGCTTTTGCCAGTTCTCCTGAAATTCGCGCAGGCCGGTTTTGGTCCCGCAACCGGTATTTCCCATCCAGCGGAAACCTTCGGCAAAGAATTCGCCGATATCGGCAATCCGGTGGTCATTCAGGCCGTCGACCATGCCTTCGATGACGGCGCGGGTTTCTTCGGTTTTTGACAGGTCCGTGTCCTTGCTCAGAACGGCCTGTTCGGGGCGTGAGCCTTTCATACTGCATCCTCTGCTATCATTTCGGCGGCTTTCCAGCCGATCATCATCGACGGGGCGTTTGTGTTTGCCGATGTGACTTGTGGCATCACGCTTGCATCCGCGACCCAGAGCCCCTGCACGCCTTCAACCCGGCACCGGGCCGTCACAGGGCCGCCTAGCCTCAAAGTGCCGACCGGGTGGTACGCGGTACCTGCATTGCCCTTGATAAACGCGCGCAAGTCGTCGCCAGCGACCGCTGGTCCTGGATGAACCTCGGTCCCGCGCCGGTCACCGAAGTCTGCCTTTTCCAGCAGGGAGCGCAGCCGCGTGACGCCTGCCACCATTGTATCGAGGTCACTTTCATCTCGAAACAGCCCAAGATCGATATGCGGCGGGGCGGTTGGGTCCTTGGATGTCAGGCGGAACACACCGCGCGATTTGGGCCGGCACAAACAGACATCTGCGAAATATCCAGATTTCAGAGCGTATTTTTGACCGCGATGATCCAGATGGAACGGGATGAAATGGCTTTGCACATCCGGCTCCGCCCCATCCCCGCGGGCATTGAAAAACGCGCCGCCCTCTACTGTGGGTGAGGTGAAACGGCCTTTGCCAAATGGGTACCCAAGTGCCGACTTGACCCACGCCAGCCATTGCGCGGGCTCAAGACCATAGCCTGTACCTGCCCCTTCGAAATGCAGGCCAATGCCGGGATGGTCATGCAGATTTGCACCAACTTCGGGCGCATCGAGGCGCACATCTATGCCAAGCCGGCGCAGATCATCAGCAGGGCCAACGCCAGATCGCATCAGGATCGCCGGAGACGCGAGTGACCCGGCGCTGAGGATGACACCCTTGGACGCACGAATTTCTGTACCGTCGGTCAGCACACAGCCCATGGCGCGATCACCGTTCCACAACAGCCGGTCTACCTCTGTTCCGGTGCGAACCTCGGCACGCGATGGCCGCAAAAACGCGGTCGCGGCAGAGTTGCGGCGTCCATCAATCATGTTGTGCGAAAACGGTCCTGCGCTTTCGACGTCGGGCGTCGGCTGGGCAGAATTGGACGGCAGCATAGGTTCAAGGCCCGCAACCAGCGGATGCCCATCTTCGTAAAGTGTGGGCTTCAGCTTGGCCTCGACGGCCTCGAAGGCCGGCTCAACATCAGTCCAACTCCAACCGGTCACCTGCCATCCATCAAAATCCGAAGCGCGCCCGCGAAACCAGACCATGGAGTTAATGGAACCTGACCCGCCAAGCATGCGTCCACGCGGGACAGCGATGGTGCGACCATCCATGTCGGCTGAGCGAAAGCGCCAGTCACGCTTGCCGCCCATCAACCATGTCAGACCAAACGGCATTGAAACCAACGGGTGTTTCTCGGACGGTCCAGCCTCAAGCACCAGAACGCGACCGACACCGCGTCGTGACAGCTCTGCCGCTGCGACACAGCCTGCCGAACCGCCGCCGATCACCAGTACATCGCACTGCATGGTTAACCTTTGACCGCACCGGCGGTCAGGCCGCTGACGATTTGGCGCTGGAAGAACATCACGAGGATAAAGAGCGGTGCCGTCGCCGACACCACCGCCGCCACTGCGAACATCACGTTGCCTTCGGTATAGGTCGTGCCAAGGAACGCCGCGATTTGTGGGACCATTGTGCGATTGCCTTCGTTCAGGATCAGCGCCGTCACCACGAAATCATTGTATGCCAGAAGGAACGAGAACAGACCGGTGGTGATCACACCCGGCCACATCACCGGAATGATCACGAAGCGAAACGCCTGAAACTGGGTGCAACCATCGACTTTAGCGGCTTCGTCCAGGTCCTTTGGGATCGACTCAAAGAACGAATGTAGCATCCAAAGTGTGAACGGCTGGTTGATCGCGACCAGCACCAGAATGGCCGTCGGCAGATAGCCCCAGATATTCCAGTCAAAGAAGATCGGCAGGTAGCCCGAGACCAAGGTAATCTGCGGCAGGGCACGGAACATCAGCGCAATGATGAGCAGCCAGAAGACGTATTTGTAGCCCGACCGGGACAGCGCGTAGCCGCCAAGCGTCCCAATCGTCAGAGACACTGTCACCACGCAAAAGCAAACGATGAAGGTGTTGATGCTGTTGCGCCAGAATTCGTTCTGGATGAACGCGCCTTCATAGCCTGCCGTGGTGAATGGACTGCCATAGGTGCTTTGCGTGTTGGCGCCGGTCAGGGCGTTGGTCCAATCCGCGATGGAAAAGAAATCGAGCTCGACCTTGAAGCTGCCCCAAAGCGTCCAGAAGAACGGAAAGGCTGCCATCATGAACCAGACGGCGATGAACACCCAGAGCGCGATCTGAAGCGGAAGCGGGCGGCGGTGTGCAGCTGTCGACATCTCAATGGCTCTTTGCGTTGAAGTCCCGCCACGTGCGGATCAGGACCGGGGTCAAAAGTATGGCAATGCCAATGATGGTCAGCACCGACGTGGTCGCCGCCGAGGAGAGCTGCCGGGTTTCGCCGCTCAGATCGCTCAGGATAAAGGTCGAGAGCGACTGTGCATGGGCCTGCGCCCCAAATCCCAGGATCGGCTCAAGAACTCGGAAGTTATCCATCAACTGAATGAGCGCGACGAAAGTCACCAAAGGGGCCAGATGCGGGATCACGACGAAGCGGATTTGCTGCCAGCGCGTCGCACCGTCGATTTGCGCAGACTCCAAAGTGTCTTGCGGGACCGTCTGAAGCCCCGCGTAGAACACAACAAAGGCAAATGGAGCCGACGACCAGATCCCGTAGACGATTAGGCAGACCCACATCAGCGGGGTTGATGCCTTTACAGACAAGTCCGGATCGCTGACCAGCCAACTCAGGAAGTTGCCCAAAACGCCGCGGCTGTCGACCATCCAAGACAGAACCAGCGCCCCAATGAGTGGCGTGACGATCATCGGCAAAAGCGAAAAGAAGATCATCAAGCCCTTAAGCCTGCGATGAAGAGAATTGACCGCGACCGCGATGGTAAAACCAAGAATGATCAGGAAAGGCGTGCAGATAAACGTGTAAGTCAGCGTGAACACCAAAGCGTCGTAGAACGGCAGGTTCATCAGGCTGCCTGCGAAGGAACGCAATCCATCTGAGTTGCGCCACGCCTCACCCACCTCGCCAAAGGCCAGGTGGCCACGGTCCGTGTAGATTTGCCAACCGACAAACCGGCCTAGCGGCTGCGCCTCTCGGATTGCCGCTGTGGCGTCTTGGTCAATTGTGGTTTCCTTTGTGCATCCGAAAGGACCGCAATTCTCCGTTTCAATCAACACCGCCTCATGCGGTGTAAAGAAAGACTGAGTGATGACGGAAACGATAGGAAGGGCGATGAACAAGAGCATCGCCGCCGCTGTCGGCAAAAAGAACCAAAAGAATGTCCGGTGTTTCATGTCCGTCCCTTATGGCGAAAGCGGTTTGGGGGTTGGCGGGCCAAATGTATGGCCCGCCGGAAAGACGTCGGCTTAGAGGAAGCCCTGCTCTTGGGCAGCAGCGATGTAAGCTGCTTCGACGTCAGCCAGCGCTTGCTCGGCGGACTCGTTGCCCTGCATGAAGTCAGCCAGTTCGTTGCCCAGCGCGGTGTGCATCAGGCCCATGAACGGCAGCATTGGATAAGGGATCGTACCCGACTGAGCGGCAGCAAAGACGCCCACGGCGGCTTCGGTTGGCTCATAACCGTCGATCAGCCAGACCGCCTGCGTTGGCACATCGCCTGTCAGGATGGATGGGTCGATCGCCTTTTTCATCGCAAGGAAGGTGGCTTCCGCATCTGCATCGCTGATGTTCTTGGCCACGGTCCAGCCGTCCCACCACAGAGTGGATGCTGGTGTATCGCCACCGCCAACGGTCATTGGGCCAGCGATTGCAAAGCCGTCGATCACTTCTTGTGGCACACCGTCAGCTGTCACAAGCGTTGCAGCGCGTGAGCCCCACATGTTCATGATCGCGGTGTTGCCTGCGCGGAATTCCGCGTTGGTCGCGTTCGAGTCATGCGTCAGGAAGTCGGGGTTCATGTACTCCGACAGCGCCTTCATCATTTCCAGCGCTTTGACACCGGCTTCAGAATTGACCGATGGGTTCGCCGTACCTGCTTCAAAGTGCTGACCACCGAAGCCGAGGAACATGTTGTTGAATTCCTGCGCGAGGTTCCAGCCGGCAGCGTATGCGCCACCCACGGGGTTTTCCATGATGCCAGCGGCACGGATCGCTTCTGCTGCAGCCAGCATTTCTTCGTAGGTCGATGGTGGCTCGAGGCCCACCTGCTCAAGCACGTCAGCGCGATAAACGAGGTGCTGTGCGTTCGCCATAAACGCAACCGCCATGACCTGACCGTTGATGGTGATCAGCTGGTTTGGCTGGATGCCGTCGCCATGCTTAGCAACCAAATCGTCAAGCGGACGGATGACGTCTTCGTTCATCAGTGCCACGATGGACGAGTTCGCGATGATCGCCGAGGTGTATTCAGCAGGGTTGCCCTGCATGCCGGGCACGTTGATCGACTGGTGATCTGCCGTCAGGTTGGTCGACACTTCCACAGCATCGCCGGCGCACGACATCGCGCCAGCACCAACGGTCTGGATCGCCGGGAATTCGTTACCAACGATCGACACACGGCCTTCTGTTGGGCAGGCGGCACCATGGCCACCAGCCAATGCGGTGGTGCCCATAAAGGCAACGGCACCTGCGAGTGCAACTTTCTTTAGAAACATGATCATCTCCCTTAGTCTCTTGTTTCTTGGGTTTGGCGGCCATACCGGGCCGCGTTTTGGTCCGGTCAGCCCGTCAGCCTTTCGCCGCTTTCCGCGTCAAAGAGGTGACAGATTGAACTTGGGACTGTGATCGAAACATCATCGCCTATGTTCGACCGGTATTCCTTGCCGGCTTTCACGCTGACCAAGGCTCCGCCGCAGCGGACCGTGACCATCGTGGCATCGCCCAAAAGCTCCATTGAGTAGACCCGGGCATTCAACTCACCGCCTGTGTCCACGACCTGAGCGTCTTCTGCGCGGAACCCGAGTGTGACCTTACCATCCGGGGCCGAGAAGCCCGAGATGCTCATACCCTCGCAGGTAAAGGTCCCGCCTGACATCGTCCCGTCCACAAGGTTCATCGCAGGCGAGCCGATAAAGCTGGCCACAAAAGTGTTGGCCGGATTGTCATAAATGTCGGTCGGCGTTCCGACCTGCTGCACGATGCCCTTGCTCATCACCACGACGCGGTCAGCGAGCGTCATTGCTTCGATCTGGTCATGGGTCACGTAGATCGTGGTCACCTTCAGCTCATGGCTGAGGTTCTTGATCTGTGCCCGCGTCGACACGCGCAATTTGGCATCAAGGTTCGACAACGGTTCGTCCATGAGGAACACGTTGGGCTCACGTACAATCGCGCGGGCCAGTGCAACGCGCTGCCGTTGCCCCCCGGACAGTGCGGCGGGCTTGCGGTGCATGAACGGCTCAAGTTCGACCATAGCGGCGGCTTTCTTGACGCGCTCGTCATGCTCTGCCGCCGGCACCTTCCGCACTTTGAGCGGGAAGCGAATGTTCTCGTAGACGTTCATGTTCGGGTAAAGACCGTAGGATTGGAACACCATCGAAATGTCCCGATCCTTCGGCTCAAGATCGTTCACCCGTTCGCCATCAATCAGGATGTCACCAGAGGTTGGTGTCTCA
The DNA here is from genome assembly GCF_007995215.1 of Shimia ponticola. Classification (GTDB taxonomy): domain Bacteria; phylum Pseudomonadota; class Alphaproteobacteria; order Rhodobacterales; family Rhodobacteraceae; genus Shimia_B; species Shimia_B ponticola. The sequence goes on along the minus strand of NZ_VCDK01000006.1, from coordinate 427,334 downwards.
AGACCGGCGATCATACGCATGGTCGTCGTCTTGCCACAGCCGGAAGGTCCGAGCAGCACGAGGAATTCCTGATCAGCAATCGTCAGGTCGAAATCATCCACACCAATGAACGACCCCCAGCGCTTGCAAACGTTTTTCAGGACGATTTCCGCCATAGTTTCTGTGATCTCCCCCGGTCGTGCGCTGCTTTTGCACACGTTTGCAAAAACGCTAGACAATCCACGCCCGCTTTGCCAACCCTTTTTTCGGACAGGCTTGAAAAGAAAAAGACGAGAGGCACCACGATGGCTGATTTTCGAAGCAAGACGCGCGCAGGATTGGCAGATCTGATCACTGGCCAAAGCGGGTCGGAAGAGATCATCGCCGAGCAGGCGATCTTTGATGTGGCTTGGCCCGTCAACCGCCTTGAGGGCCGCGCCGCGATCATGGATGAATTCGTAGAGCCGTTGCGCGCCGCGCTGACCGGGGCGCAGCGTCGTGACCTCCTGTTCATCGGCGGGCAAAACATTCGCGAACCCGGTGGGATGTGGTGTGCTTGTGTCACGCATTATGTCGGCAACTTCGATCAGTCGCTTTTTGGGCTCTTGCCGTCCAAGAGCATGACGTTCCTACGCTCTGGCGAATTCTACCGCATCGAAGACGGGCAGATCACCGAAGCCAAAATCATCCTCGATCTGCCCTCAACGATGCTCTTGGCGAGACGCATGCCGATTGAGATGATTGGGGCCGAAATCTCGTTCCCAGCACCAGCAACGCAGGACGGTCTGTGCCCAACTACAGGTGACGGCAAAGCCTCGCTCGATTGTGTCGAAGGGATGCTTGGCGCGTTGAGTTCCGGCTATGACCCCAAGACCTTTTCATCTCCGTCCCAAACGGGGACAGACGGGTATTGGGCCGATGACATGCTGTGGTACGGACCGGCTGGCGTCGGTTCGAACTACCTGTGGGAAGGGTTTGTCAAAGATCACCGCGAGGATTTCCTACGTGCTTTCCCGGACCGGGTTGGTGGGAATCACTACTGCCGGATCGGCGACGGAAACTATGCCGCGGTGTCGGGCTGGCCGTCCATGACCATGACTTTCCAGGGCGATTACCTCGGTCAAAAGGCCGATGGTCGCGCGCTTACCTTGCGCGTCATGGACTTCTACCGGTGCGACTTTGCACTGGGACCAAAGGGCAAGATCAAAGAGAATTGGGTGACGCTCGACTATGGCGACCTGTTCCACCAAATGGGTCGCGACCTGATCGCCGAAAGCAACGCGATGATTTGATTGGATTGCGGCGGACGAGGCCCCTCGCCTGCCGCAACTGAAAGGCTCTAGCGAATGCGCAATTCGGTGTTGGCGTCAAACAGGCGCGCTTGTTCGGCGTCGTAGGTCAGACCGACGGTTTCGCCTTCCTTCACGCGCTCCATGCCACGCTCTTCAACGATCAGTTTTTCGCCATTTTCGGACACAAGGTAGGCGTAAGAGACACCGCCCAGCGCCTCGGTAAGTTCGACGCGGTGGGTGTCGCCGTTGCGATCAATGGTGATGTGCTCTGGCCGCATGCCCAGATGGACTGACGTGCCGTCCGACGGCAGGGTCACATTCATGCCGGTTGTCAGCTTGAGCGATGGCACCTCGATCTGATTGCCCCGAACGGTTGCCTCGACAAAGTTCATCGCAGGCGAGCCAATAAACCCGGCAACAAATTTGTTGTCCGGGTCGTGGTAGAGGTCCATCGGGGCCCCGACCTGTTCGATGTTCCCGGCCCGCAATACGACGATCTTGTCGGCGAGGGTCATCGCCTCGACCTGATCGTGGGTCACGTAGATCATGGTTGCGCCGATATCTTGATGCAGTCGGGCGATTTCGACGCGCATTTCGACGCGCAGTTCAGCATCGAGGTTCGACAACGGTTCATCGAACAAGAACACCTCTGGCCCGCGCACAATCGCCCGGCCGATGGCGACCCGTTGCCGTTGACCACCAGATAGCGCCTTTGGCTTGCGTTTCAGGTAGTCGTCCAGTTTGAGAATACGGCTGGCTTCGCTGACCTTTTCCTTGATTTCGGCGGCTGGCACTTTGTTCATCTTCAGCCCAAAGCCCATGTTTTCCTCGACCGTCATGTGCGGGTAAAGCGCATAGGTCTGGAACACCATCGCCACGCCGCGCTGGCTTGGGTCCTCGTGCGTCACATCTCGCGCGCCGATGTTGATCTGGCCTTCGGTCGTTTCCTCAAGGCCCGCCACCATGCGAAGCAACGTGGATTTGCCGCATCCCGACGGGCCGACGAACACGCAGAACTCGCCATCCTGAATGTCGAGATCGACACCGTGGATCACCTGCACATCGCCGTAGCGTTTGATGACATTGTTCAGGGTAACGCCGGACATGGGTTAGCTTCCTTTGGGTTGATGGGTATCGGGAAACCGCCACTGGGCGGCTTCGACGGAAATTGCGTTCGCGGTTTCTTTGATTATCGGGACGAACTCTTCGAGAGCCGTGAGGCTGGTGCGGCCTGTCGATGATGTGACCGACAAAGCTCCAAGCAATCGACCGCCCGGTGTCAGGATCGGGTGGGCCACACAGATGATGCCGGGTTCATGCTCTTCACGGTCAAATCCGTATCCTCGGTTTTGGATCGCCTTAAGCTCGTCCCGCAACTTGGCCTCTGTGTTCAGAGTATGCGGCGTGAAGGGGTGAAAGCTCTGCTGTTCGATCACACGCGCCAAAAGGTCTTCATCCAGATAGGCCAGCATGACCTTACCCACGCCGGTGCAATAGGCTGGCCCGACCTTCCCTGCTTGGGAATACATCTGCAGAGGTTCGCGCGCGTTGACCTTATCGACGTAGAGAACCTGAGCATGATCCAGCTGGGCCAAATGGACCGTTTCGCCCACCTGCGCGCTCAGCGCCTCGATATGGCGTCGCGCAATTGGGGCAAGCGAGGATTGTTCCCACGCATTGTGTGCCATCCGAACCAGCCGAATACCCAGCCCATAGGTCTGCCGTTCGGGGTCAAAGGACAGCATCCCTTCATTCGTCAGCGTCTGAACAAACCGATAAAGCGTGGCTTTTGGAAACCGCGACAGTCCCTGCAATTCGGCAAAACGGACAGGCCGACCCTGGGCACCCACGAGGTCCAACACCTCTAGCGCCTTGCCAACTGTCCCAGCGCTGCTCGATGCATCAGACATCAGCCGCGTGACTCCTTTAAATTCCTCCCAAGCTTCGCCGCCGCAGTATGCCTTCGATCCTTACCGATCGTTTTGCACTGCAGCGTGTCAGCCCTGTTGACAACACTAGGCGAGTCGCGGTTAGTATTTCAATATCTAAAACTGAGTTTCACATAATGGAACTTCCCAAACGGAAGCCGGCTTGTGAAGCTTTGTCTCAATGGAACTCAAGGGAGGATACTATGCGTTCCATGCTCTCCACTGCGGCGGCTTTGGCCATCGCGGCAACTGGCGTCACTGCCGGAAGCCACTCCAGCCTCGAAGGCACTCTTCGCATCATCTCGGACATGTCGAACCCGGCACCGCGCGCGGTGATGGAAGGCCTCGCAGCAGAATTCGACGAAATGCACCCCAACCTGACGGTTGAGCTGGACATCGTCGACCGCGAAGCCTGGAAAACCCAAATCCGTAACGCTCTGTCGGCGAACCCGCCGGACGTCGTGAACTGGTACGCCGCAAACCGCATGCTGCCCTATGTGGAAGCGGGCCTGTTTGCTGACGTTTCCGACCTGTGGGCCGAGGAAGAAATGGCAGCGCTGGCATCGACCAAAGGCGCAATGACCATCGACGGCAAGCAGTGGGGCGTTCCCTACACCTACTACCAGTGGGGCGTGTACTACCGCAAAGACATCTACGACCAACTGGGTCTGTCTGAGCCGACCACTTGGGAAGAAGAAAAGGCAAACTGCCAAGCGATCCTCGACAGCGGCGTGAAGTGCTACACCATCGGCACCAAATTCCTGTGGACCGCGGGCGGCTGGTTTGACTACATCAACTCGCGCACCAACGGCTATGATTTCCACATCGCTCTGGCACGCGGTGAAATCGAATGGACCGATGATCGCGTGCGTCAGACATTCGCCAACTGGCGTGAGCTGATCGACATGGGCGCCTTCGTGGACGACCACCAGTCGTACAGCTGGCAAGAAGCCCAGCAGTTCATGATCGACGGTGAAGCAGCAGCTTACCTTATGGGTAACTTCTCGGTCGCGTCGTTCCGTGACGGTGGTCTGGACGACACGAAACTGGACTTCTACCAGTTCCCTGTCATCAACCCAGACGTTGACTACGCAGAAGACGCACCAACCGACACGTTCCACATGGCATCGGGCGCGCAAAACCCAGAAGCCGCGAAAGAATTCATGCGTTTCGTGACTTCGGCAGAGGTGCAAACGAAGATCAACGCAGGTGACGCACTGGGTCAGCTGCCAGTGAACGCGAACGCGTCGATCGACGACGACAAGTTCCTCAAAGAGGGCTTCGAAATGCTGTCGTCGAACGCAGGTGGCGGCATCATGCAGTTCTTCGACCGTGACTTCCCCGCCGAAATGGCGTCGGTCGGCATGGAAGGCCTGCAGGAGTTCATGGTGTTCCCAGACAACCTGGATGACATCCTGGAGCGTCTCGAAGACACGCGTCAGCGCGTCTATCAATAAGCTTATATCGTTGGGCGGTCCGGTTCACCGGGCCGCCTTTCCACCCCATCATCAAACGTCAAGAATTTGGCGTTTTATCATGAGGTGAAAGGTCCATCACATGGCAGAACTGTCCGCTACAGGTTCAAGCGCGCAGACACAGCGCAGCTGGTATAAACGCAACGAGATTGCCGTCACCCCGTGGCTCTTCCTGCTACCGGGCATGATCTTTTTTGCCGTCTACGTGATCATCCCGATCTTTCAGTCGGTCTGGATCAGTTTCCATGAATGGGACGGTCTGGGTGAAAAGACGTGGGTCGGGACAGCGAACTATGAACGCCTGTTGTTCGATGACCGCAAATTCGTGACGTCGTTCTGGAACAACGTGAAATGGCTGTTCCTGTTCTTGCTCGCCATCCCCATGGGCCTGATGATCAGCCTGTTCCTGAACCAGACCGTGCGCGGCATCCGGTTCTACAAGGCGATGTTCTTCTTCCCTTTCGTGATATCGCAAGTCGTCGTTGGCCTCGTTTTCTCGTGGTTTTACCTGCCACGCGAAGGCCTTTTGAACGCGATCCTTGGCTTCTTTGGGTTTGGATCGGTCAACATTCTCGGCGACCCCGACCTTGCCACCTACGGCATCATCGCAGCCGGGCTTTGGCCGCAGACGGCCTATTGCATGATCCTCTACCTGACCGGCCTCAATGCCGTTGACCCGGAACAAATCGAGGCCGCCCGTTTGGACGGTGCCAAGGGGCACCGGATGCTCTGGCACGTTGTGCTGCCACAGCTGAAACCCGCCACCTTCATCGCCTTTGTAGTGACCATCATCGGGGCCCTGCGGTCGTTCGACTTTATCGCCGTTATGACAAACGGCGGACCGTTCGGAACGACGCGGGTTCTGAGTTTCTACATGTTTGAAGAATCGCTGTCCGAGTTCGGCTTCCGCATGGGCTATGGCGCAGCGATCGCAGTGGTTCTGTTCTTCATCATGCTGTTCTTCATCGCCTACTTCCTGTTGTCGATGTACCAAGACGAGCGGGAGGCCCGACGCTAATGTTTCCCACCCCCATCGAAAAAACATCGCGCAGCTGGCAGCTGACCTATCAATCACTGCTACCCGTTGCGCTGATCGTCTGGCTTTTGCCGCTGATCGCGGTCGCGACATTCTCGATCAAGCCGGAAACGGACTTTGCGCAAGGCAACTATTGGGGCCTGCCATCTTCGTTCGAACTGTTCACGAACTACGGCAAGGTCTTCTTTGAGTCCGATATGAAGCGCTACATGCTGAATTCTGTGTTGATCACTGTACCGACAGTGATTGGCGCAGTTGCTTTGTCCTGCATGACCGGCTTTGCACTCGGCATCTACCGATTCCGTGGAAACCTCGCGATCTTCTTCCTGTTCATTGCGGGCAACTTCGTGCCGTTTCAGATCCTGATGGTGCCCGTCCGCGACCTGACGGTGTCGATGGGTCTATACGATACCAAGATCGGTTTGATCCTATTCCATGTCGCGTTCCAAACCGGGTTCTGTACGCTTTTCATGCGGAACTTCATCCGCGCCCTGCCCTATGAATTGATCGAGGCGGCTCGCGTGGAAGGCATCGCAGAGTGGCGGATCTTTTGGTTTGTCGTTGTCCCACTCATGAAACCGGCAATCGCTGCCCTCAGCGTTCTGATCTTTACCTTCATCTGGAATGACTACTTCTGGGCAGTCGTTTTGACCCAAGGTCCTGACGCGCAGCCGGTCACGGCGGGCATCACGTCCTTCAACTCACAGTTCCGTGCCGCTTATCATTTGATGTCCGCAGGCTCGATCGTGGCTGCGTTGCCACCTGTGATCATGTTCTTCATCATGCAACGGCATTTCATCGCCGGGCTGACACTGGGCGCTGTGAAGTAAAATGCAAACCTGGCGATTGGACGACACGCGGCAGACGCTTGTTCTGGCGGCAAGGCGGGACCGTTTGCCCGAGGTCATCTATTGGGGCGCGCCGCTGCCACAATCAGATAATCTGGAAACACTGGCCGCCGCACATGAACTTGATGTCACAGGCGGAATGCTGGACGAAAACCCGGACCTGTCCATCTGCCCAGAAGCTGTGCGGAGCTTTCCGGGGCAGCCGGGCCTGATCATCCGCGACAGTGACGGCACACCGCTCTTGCCCAAGTTCTGCTACGCATCAGAACAGGCATCAGACAATCGCTTCACGCTGTCGCTGACGTTCGACGATACGGAAAATGCGCTGACCTATACCGCGCATTTCGCGCTTGATCCGGTCACCCACGTAATCACCACATCGGCAGAGTTGGTGGCAACACGCCCGGTCCATCTTCACTGGTTTGCAGCACCAGTGTTGCCTGCACCGCAGCAGTCGGAACACATGATCGACTTTGCGGGTCGCTGGTGTGGAGAGTTTCAAACAGCGACGACGCCATGGTCCGCCGGGATGCGGTACCGCGAAAACCGGACCGGTCGGACGGGGCACGAACACTTCCCCGGATTGCTGATCCCCTGCACAGGCGCAACGAACACACAGGGCTTCGCTTACGGGTTTCACTATGGCTGGTCCGGCGGTCACAAGATGATCGCCGAAGAGTTGCCCGACGGTCGCCGTCAGGTGCAATTTGGCCATGCCGCGCGGATGGAGGTCGATGCGGCCACCCACTTCAAGACTGCGCCGCTCTATGTGACCTATAGCCAAGACGGATTGAACGGCTGCGCGGTCGCGTTTCAACGGCACCTGCGTGACCGCATTGTCACCTGGCCCGAGCCAGAGCGACCGCGCCCAGTGCATTACAACTGTTGGGAGGCGGTCTATTTTGATCACAAGCTGCCGATCTTGCAGGACATCGCGACCCGCGCTGCCGATCTGGGTGCAGAGCGGTTTGTTCTGGATGATGGCTGGTTCGGGGAACGTGACGATGACACGTCTTCGCTTTCGGACTGGACGGTCGACACACGCAAATACCCCGACGGGCTTGATCCGCTGATCGACCATGTGCACGGGCTTGGGATGACGTTCGGCATCTGGTTCGAGCCCGAGATGATCAATGAGGATTCCCATATCTACCGCGCCCACCCCGATTGGGCCCTTGGATCCGAAGATCAGCTTCTTGGTCGACAACAAAAGGCGCTGAACATGGCGCTGCCTGAGGTGCGCGATTTCATCTATGAGCGTATGGCAGCGGTCCTGAGCGACCACGCCATCGACTATGTGAAATGGGACCACAACCGCGTGCTTCCCATGCCTGACGCGGCCCAGACGCGCGGGTCCTACGCGCTAATCGACCGTCTGCGCGCCGCCTTCCCAAAGGTCGAAATCGAAAGCTGTGCCTCTGGGGGCGGGCGCATCGACTTTGGCATTCTAAGCCGCACGCAAAGGGTCTGGCTGTCTGACAGCAACGATGCCCTCGAACGTCTGCGTATTCAGTACAACGCGGCCCTGTTCCTGCCTTCGGTAGTGACCGGCAGCCATGTCGGTCCTCGCACCTGCCACACGTCCGGCCGCGTGCTGGATATCAGCTTTCGCGCATGGGTCGCCGCCCAACGCCATATGGGGTTCGAAATGGACCCAAGAGAGCTGGATGAACGCGAGACGGCGGTCCTGAAAGAAGTCACAAGTTGGTATAAGCACAATCGCCACTGGCTGCATTCGGCTGATATCTTGCGCCTCGACAGCCCTGATCCTGCGGTCATCGCCGAACAACAGATGTCCACGGACGCCAGCCGTTTCGTGGCCTTTATAGGCAAGGCAGATACATCGGCACAAATCCTGCCCCGCCCGATCCGCATGACGCGGCTTGACCCGGCTGCGACCTATGCTGTGCGGCTGGTCAATCGCAACAACGTGGCGCCGACCACGGTGTCCCGGGCGCAGCAAATCTTGAAAACAGATGAGATCAGGGTTTCCGGCGCCTACCTGATGTCACAAGGCGTGACATTGCCATGGACCTTCCCCTGCCAAATGTGGGTGCTTGAGGGGGAACGCCTGTGACCCACACTGCGCCACATTTCCAAGAAGAATTCTTCCATTTCTCCTGCCAGAGTTTTGGTCCAGCCCCGAGGACACCGTCATGAGCTCCGCGATATTCCCAGACCTCAAGGGTGCATCCGTCTACATCACAGGTGGCGGGTCCGGTATCGGGGCCAATCTGACAGACGGTTTCATGGCACAAGGCGCGCAGGTTGCCTTTATCGGGCGTAGGGACGCGACCGAGTTTTGCGACGATATGGAAGCCAAGCATGGTCGGCGTCCGCTGTTCATGCAGGGTGACATCACGGATACAGGCGGCCTAAAGGCGTCGATGGACCAAGCGGCTGAGGCACACGGTCCGATCACGACCTTGGTCAATAATGCAGCCAATGACAAACGCCACACAGCCGATGAAGTCACTGAAGACTTCTGGGATTGGATGATCGCGATCAACCTGAAGGCATATTTCTTTGCCTGTCAGCACGCCGCTCCGATGATGCGGCAGGCGGGCTTTGGGTCGATCATCAACTTTAGCTCGATCAGCTACATGATGGGCAACGCAGGTTACCCGATTTACACGACCTCGAACTCTGGCATCAACGGCATGACCCGCAGCCTCGCGCGTGAGTTCGGTCCCGACCGCATTCGCGTGAATGCTCTGGCACCTGGCTGGGTGCTGACGCAAAAGCAAAAGGATATGTGGGTGACCGAAGACGGGCTTGCCGCACATCTGGAGCGACAGTGTCTGAAGGACACGCTCGACCCCGATGATATTGTCGGCGGCACGCTTTTCCTGGCTTCGAATGCATCCAAGATGATGACGGGGCAGGCCTTGGTCATTGATGGCGGCGTAGTGGTGACCGGATGAACAGACAAACACATACCGCGGACTGGATTGCCGTCGATTGGGGCACATCTCGCTTGCGCGCATGGGCAATGACCCGCTCCGGCGCAGAGTTGTCTTCTGGCGCGTCGGAAAAGGGCATGGGTGTGCTCAGCCCCGAACACTTTGAAGGCGCTCTGATGGATGTGGTGTCCCCTTGGCTGGGTGCAGGCACCGTTGATGTCGTGTGCTGTGGCATGGTTGGCAGCCGACAAGGCTGGGTCGAAGCACCCTATGCGACCGCCCCGTGTCAGGCGTTGCCCGAAGGTTTTGCAAGGCCCGACGTGCAAAACCCGCTCCTGCGTGTGCACGTCATTCCGGGTGTGAAGCAAACCAGTCCGGCAGATGTGATGCGCGGCGAGGAAACCCAGATTGCAGGTTTCCTGAGCCTGAACAAAAACTGGGACGGGGTTGTCTGCTTGCCCGGCACCCATACGAAATGGGCGCAGGTCAGCGCGGGCGAAATCGTCAGCTTCCAGACATTCATGACCGGGGAGCTGTTCTCGCTTTTGTCCGCGCAGTCGGTTCTGCGTCACACCGTTGCCCCGACTGGTTGGGACGACGACGCGTTTGCCACCGCATTGGATGACGCGATGTCACGACCCGAGGCGACGGCGGCGCGTCTTTTCTCACTGCGGGCGGAAGACCTTTTGAACAATCTTGACGGTGCCGCTGCCCGTGCCCGCCTGTCAGGTCTTTTGATCGGGGCGGAGCTTGCAGCCGCCCGCCCCTATTGGCTGGGCCAGCAGGTTGCCGTGATCGGGGCCTCAACGGTCAGTCAAATCTACGGAAGCGCACTGACGTCCCAAGGCGTTCCCGCCACGATCGCGGACGGTCCGCGCATGACATTGGCTGGGCTTACTGCTGCCTATAAATCACTGAACAGTTAGGCTTGCCCTGACGATCCGACACAGGACCGCTCCCATGTCCCTACCCATTATCGCTATCCTCCGTGGCATCACTCCGTCCGAGGCGCCGGCTGCTGCGGCCGCGTTGATCGAAACTGGCATCACCACGATTGAAGTGCCGCTGAATTCGCCGGATCCTTTTGACAGTATCGCGGCCATGGCCAAGGCGCATGGCCAAGCTGCGTTGATCGGGGCAGGCACGGTGCTGACGGTTGAACAGGTCCAAAGGGTTCACGAGGCCGGTGGCCAGTTGATCGTCAGTCCGAACACCGACACAGCCGTGATCCGCGCGACCGCCGATCTTGGGATGCAAAGCTGGCCCGGGGTGTTCACACCGACCGAAGCCTTTGCAGCGCTAAGTGCAGGGGCCACAGGGCTGAAACTCTTTCCGGGCAATATGGCTGGGCCCGCTGGGCTCAAGGCCATTCGCGCCGTCCTGCCCAAGGGAACACAGGTCTATGCCGTGGGTGGCGCAGGTCCCGAGAATTTCGAAGAATGGATCGCAGCGTCAGCAGATGGGTTCGGCATCGGATCCGCGCTTTACAAACCGGGCATCTCAGCATCCGAAATCGGCGCGCGCGCGGCGGACCTTGTTGATGCATATAAGGCGGCGATTGCATGACACAGGTTTACGACACCCGCCGTTGCAATCTGGGCGAAGGGCCACTTTGGCATCCTGAGCTACAAGAGCTGTTCTGGTTCGACATCATCGGAAAAACGCTGCACTCCAAAGCGCAATCCTGGACCTTTGGCGAACACGTCTCTGCCGCCGGGTGGGTGGATGAAGACACGCTCTTGGTCGCCTCTGAAACCGCATTATTCCGCTTTGACCTGAGAACAGGCAATCGCACTGACATCTGCGGGCTGGACGCCGACAACCCGGTCACACGCTCCAATGATGGCCGCGCCGACCCTCAGGGAGGCTTTTGGATCGGAACGATGGGCAAGAACGCCGAACCAAATGCCGGCGGCATCTATCGGTACTACAAAGGCGAACTTCGCAAGCTTGTCAGCAACATCACCATCTCGAACGCGATCTGTTTCGCGCCGGATGGCGAGACCGCCTATTACACCGACACCACCGATGGACGGATCATGGTTTGGGCGCTTGGGAAAGATGGCTGGCCCGAGGGTGAAGCGCGCGTCTTGGTGGACCTCTCATCTGAAGACTTTGGCGCGGACGGCGCGGTGGTCGATGCCGACGGGAACCTTTGGAACGCCCAGTGGGGCGCGTCCCGCGTGGCGTGTTACGGGCCGGATGGGGGTTTTATCCGCGCCATTTATCTGCCCGCAAAACATGTCACCTGCCCGGCCTTCGGCGGCCCAGATTTGACAACGCTGTTTTGCACCAGCGCGACGCAAGGTCTTGCACCGCCTGTCATCGACAATGACCCGGTTCAGGGGCAGACCTTCCAGACCGAGAACGTGGCCAAAGGCCAGAAAGAACATCAGGTCATCCTATGACACGCCCCGACACGCGGACGCTTGGCGTTTGTTACTATCCAGAACACTGGCCAGAAGAGATGTGGGCAGACGATGCCGCGCGCATGGCCGAGACCGGACTGACATGGGTCCGTATTGGCGAGTTCGCATGGAGCCGTCTCGAACCGACACCCGGGTCTTTCACATGGGACTGGCTCGACCGCGCGGTCGAGACGCTGGGCAATGCCGGGCTTAAGGTCATCATGGGCACGCCCACCGCCACACCGCCCCGCTGGATGCTGGACAAATATCCGGACATGCTCGCGCTGGATGCAGAGGGGCGTCCGCGCAAATTCGGCTCGCGCCGTCACTACTGTTTCAGCCATGACGCCTACCGCGAAGAGGCGCGTCGGATCGCGGGTTTGATGGCCGAGCGCTATGGACGCAACCCGCATGTTGCCGCGTGGCAGACCGATAACGAATACGACTGCCATGATACGGTCATCTCGTATTCCGAAGCCGCACGCCGAGCATTTCAGGATTGGTGCGCGCATCGATATCAAAGCCCGGACCGGATGAACTATCTCTGGGGAAACGTGTTCTGGTCGATGGAATACGATAGCTTCGACCGGCTGGACCTGCCGAACCTGACAGTCACCGAACCCAACCCGGCCCATGTCTTGGCCTTCCGCCGGTTCTCATCCGATCAGGTGGTGCGGTTCAACCGCGTGCAGTGCGATGCCATCCGCGCACATTCGGATGCGCCGATCATCCACAACTTCATGGGCCGGATCACGGCGTTCGATCACTACGAAGTGTCTAAGGACCTAGATATTGCATCATGGGACAGCTACCCGCTGGGCTTTCTCATGGATCGCAACGACGCGCCGGATGCGTTCAAGGCGCGATTTGTGCGACAGGGCGATCCAGATTTTCAGGCGTTTCATCATGATCTCTACCGCACCTGCGGCGCGCAGCGCGAAAAGCCTGCCAACGCAGAGGGGCGGCTCTGGATCATGGAGCAGCAACCCGGTCCGGTAAATTGGGCCCCGTGGAACCCGGCGCCTTTGCCCGGCATGGTGCGCCTATGGGCATGGGAGGCCTTTGCCCATGGCGCGGAAACGGTGTGCTATTTCCGTTGGCGACAAGCTCCTTTTGCCCAAGAGCAGATGCATGCCGGGTTGATGCGTCCAGACAATGAGCCCGCCCCCGGATTGGCCGAAGCGGCGCAGGTGGCCAAAGAAATCGCCGAAATGCCTGCGGTTGGCACAGCCCCTGCGCGCGTTGGCTTGGTCTTTGACTATGACAGCGCCTATGCGTGGGAAGCGCAGCCTCAAGGAGCCGATTTCGACTATTGGCACCTGACCTACGAATTCTACCGTGCGTGCCGCAGGAATGGTTTGGCCGTTGATATCATACCGGCGGATACGCTGGATTTCTCGGACTACGACCTCGTGCTCGTGCCCGGCCTTTTGACATGCGACAGCGCCCGCTGGGGTGCGCTTCGGACCTGCAAAGGACAAATAATCGTTGGGCCGCGCGCCGCGCAAAAGACAAACGAACTGTCGATCCCAACACCCATGGGACCCAATGCACCGGGTCTTCGCGTGACGGCAGCATATGTCGAAAGCTTGCCGCCAGCCCACCCGATCCGCCTGAAAGATGGCGGCGCGATGTGGAAATGGTTCGAGGCGCTAGAAGGCGACGCAGAAGTCATCGAACAGACCGAGGACGACAGGCCAGCGATGGTTGCTATTGGCGGGCTGAACTATCTGGCTGGTTGGCCAGACGAAGACGCGCTCAAGCGCATCATCGCGCGCGCCGCGACGCAATCGGGGCTGGTTATCACGGACCTGCCAGAGGGGCTGAGGTTCCGCGACACTGATACCCACCGGATATGGTTCAACTACGCGCCCGAGATTGTTACCCACGACGACAGGCAATTCGCACCTGCTGATGTGGTATGGGACCCTTTGACATGAGTTTTGGAAAATCTGCCTTTGGCCAAACCTCGGATGGCCGCGAAGTTGACGCGATCGACATCGGGTCCGACGACTTGGCCGTGCGCATTCTGACATTTGGCGCTGTCATAAATGATGTGCGGCTCACCGCGCTTGGACATCCGCTCACCCTGGGTTCACCCGAGGTCGCACCCTATGAAGGGGCGTTCAAGAGCTTTGGATCGCTGATGGGGCCGGTCGTGAACCGGATCAAGAACGCAAAAGCGACAATTGCAGGGCAGGACTATAGCTTTGAAACCAACAATCTGGGCCGCCATACCCAGCATTCAGGAAGCACCGGCGCGCATCTGCAAGTCTGGGATGTCGTGACCTTTGACGACAGTGCCGTCCACTTGGCGCTTGATATGCCCGATGGTCTGGGCGGATTTCCGGGTAACCGTCGGGTGACAGTGGCTTATTCGGTCGAGGGGACGGCTTTGACCATGCAGGTCCGCTGCACGACCGACGCGCCTACCATCATCAACTTTGCGAACCATTCGTATTGGAACCTTGATGGGTCTGATAACTATGGCGGTCACACCCTTTTGGTCCATGCAAACCAGTATCTGCCCCCAGACGATCTTTTGATGCCGACAGGTCAAATCGCGCCCGTCGAAAACACTCCCTATGATTATCGCGAGCCCGGAACGCTGACGGGTGATGACAGCCAATTCTTTGATCTGAACTACTGTTTCTCTGACTCTGACCAACCGCTGCGGGAGTTGGCCGTTTTGACCGGCAAGACCGGGGTCTCCATGTCGATGGCGTCGACCGCGCCGGGGCTTCAAGCCTATGACGCGGGCACGATGAAGGATCAGGAGCATCCGACGCACATCAGTACGCCGTATCGACCCTATGCCGGTTTCGCCCTTGAGGCGCAGCGCTGGCCGGGTGCCTTGGCACACAAGCATTTCCCAAGCATCGAATTCGATGCCGATAAGCCCTTTGAACAAACTACACGCTGGACCTTCAGCGCTTAGCGTCCGTCCTTAACTGCGGCCACTAACTGCCTCTGTAGGTCGAATAGCCAAAGGGACTGAGCAGGAGCGGGACGTGATAGTGGCTGTCTTCGCTAATGCCGAACCGGATCGGTATGACATCCAGAAACGGGGTGTCACCATCGATCAAACCGCTGCGGCGCAGGTAGTCACCTGCAAAGAACAGCAACTCGTAGTTCCCTTCGGCAAAGCTGTCGACAGGCAACACCGGACCATCTGTTCGCCCGTCGAGGTTCGTCGTCATGTCAGCAAGTTCTTCGATACTGACCGGCGTGATGCGGTTTAGCACGATCCGTAGGCCTGCCGCCGGACAGCCCCGTGCGGTATCTAGAACATGCGTAGTCAAATATCCGTCCGCCATGCGGTCTGTCTCCATCCGTTTGTTGCCGCATGAACCTGACGTCGTCAGCCGCAAAGTCCACCACGATTATCCAGATGCTGGCTTCCGCAACATGGATTGTGTCAGCCGGCATTTCGTAAGAGACTTTGACCATCCGGCATGCCATCCACGTCCGGAGCAATCCGCAGATCCGGGAGAGTTTCCATGCGCGACCATGACTTTCTGACATCCAATAATGCCCAGCAGCTTTGGCATCCCATGGGGCATCCCGGCGATCTTCAGGCCAACGCACCGACCATCATCGAAAGCGCCGAGGGATCGACCATCACCGATATGGACGGGCACACCACGGTCGACGCCGTTGGCGGGCTTTGGTGCGCAAACCTTGGGTATTCGAACGATGTGGTCAAACAGGCCATCGCAGATCAGCTGTTCAAGCTGCCCTACTATTCGGCCTTTGCGGGGACGACGAACCCCGCTGCGATTGAGGCGGCCCATTCTCTTGTCGAGTTCTTTGCTGACGATGGGATGGTTCGCGCGTTCTTTACATCCGGCGGATCTGACAGCGTCGAAACCGCCCTGCGTTTGGCGCGCCAATATCACCGCCTGCGCGGTGATGTGAACCGAACCAAGTTCCTGAGCCTGAAAAAAGGCTATCACGGCACCCATTTTGGCGGCGCTTCGGTCAATGGCAACATTAGGTTCCGCACGGCCTATGAGCCACTTTTGCCCGGCTGTTTCCACATGCCGTCGCCTTACACATATCGAAACCCCTTTAACGAGACCGACCCCGCGAAGCTGGCACAGAACATCGCCGCCGCGATGGAGGATGAGATTGCCTTTCAGGGCGCTGGCACAATTGCGGCATTCATTATGGAGCCGATCCAAGGCGCGGGCGGTGTGATCGTTCCCGACGCCTCTTTCATGGGGCTGATGCGTGACATCTGTGACCGCCACGGCATCTTGATGATTGCCGATGAAGTCATCACAGGGTTCGGCAGAACAGGCGACTGGTCTGGGTCCCGTCACTGGGGCGTTCAGCCCGACATGATGACCACGGCCAAGGGCATCACATCAGCCTATTTCCCGGTCGGTGCGACGCTGGTGAACACCAAAATAGCTGAAATCTTCGAGGCCGATCAAAGCGGCGAGGCCGCGATTTTCCACGGATACACCTATTCGGCCCACCCGGTCGGATCAGCTGCGGTCACCGCCTGCCTGGCAGAAACCGTTCGGCTTGATGTCAAAACAAACGCAGCCGCACGCGGCGCGCAGCTATTCTCTGGTGTTCAAAAACTGGCCCAGAAATACGACGTGATAGGGGATGTTCGCGGTGGGCACGGCCTTATGACCGGGATCGAAATCGTCAGCGACCGCGACGCAAAGACCCCGATGGATGCAGGCACGATGAAACGCCTTCATAAGGCAACCTATCAGGCCGGTGCCATGGTGCGGCTGGGAATGCACAACATTCTGATGTCGCCCCCACTGATCATCACCGAAAGCGAGATTGATCAGGTCCTGACAGCCTTGGATGCAGGGCTCTCCAGCCTCTGATCAGGTAAAGCGAAAGCCTTGAGGGTAAGCGTGCAGACCATCAAAGTCGGCCTTGCCGATGTCCAGTCCTGACTTCCGCAGGATTGCGTAGCCTGTCACCAGATGAAACAGCATGTTCGGCACGATGAAATGCAACAGGTAGACTGCCCCGCTTTGCACGAGGTCCGCATGCCCAGCGCGGTGTGAAATGCTGCGCGTTGCGCAACCGTCGAAATCCTGAACCGTCAGCGAGTTCAAGTAGGACAAAACGGCTTCGCCATGGGTGATCAACTCGGTTGGCCGCGAAAACTCCTCTTGCAGGTCTGGCGCGCGCAGGTTCCGCACCGGAAAAACCCCGCGCATCGCAAAGTTCTGAGCGATCCAGATATGTTCCCCGCATGAGAACCCGTCGTCTGTCAGGCGTTGGTCAAGAACGAAGGCGGAGACATCGGGTATTTTCCCCGCAATGACAGTGCTTTGCGTGACGTAGCGTTGCATCACCGGGACGGTTGAATGGAACAGGCAGGCATCATTCATCAGACACATCCCATGCTGGATTTGGGCCATTTTCAGGCGCTGTGGCTGAGCCAGCCTACTACATGAGATTTCCGGCCGCTATGTCGCACCGATTGTCATTGATCCAGATCAATTTTCGCATATCTGTATTTTCAGAAATTTCTGAAGCTTCGTGATTAGCATGACTCTGACAGACTACGAACAGGACTTTGTTCTCCATTTCGGTGAAATGGGCTCGCGCTGGGGCATCGCCCGCACCGTGGGTCAAACCTATGCGGTGCTGTTCATTTCCGAAGACGCGCTTTGTGCCGACGATCTGGTCGAAGCCTTGGGAGTCAGCCGGTCCAATATCTCGATGTCGCTGAAAGAGCTTCAGGCGTGGAGCCTTGTGCAACTGCGTCACAAACCTGGTGAACGTCGCGACTACTTCACGACGCCTGATGATATGTGGGCCATCGTTCGCATCCTGATCGAAGAGCGCAAGAAGCGTGAAATTGATCCAACGCTGACAAAACTGCGCGAATTACAGATGCGGGAACCGGGCGACGAGAACGCCTATGCCCATGCCCGCGTGGGTGAGCTCAGGGAACTAATCGAAGGGATGACGAGTTTCTACGACGAGCTAAATCAACTGGAAACGGAGCGATTGGTCGCCCTGATCAAGATGGGTTCCAAACTCCGCAAATGGGTGACCACCACCGCAAAGGTGCTCCCCCTCAAGACCAAGACGACCCCGAAAGGATAAGACTATGATGGAGACCCTCCTGCTGTCGCGCATCCAATTCGCGGCCAACATTTCCTTCCACATCCTGTTCCCGACGATCACGATTGCGCTGGGGTGGGTGCTCCTGTTCTTCAAGCTGCGTTTCAACGCGACAGGTGACGCCAAATGGATGGACGCCTACCGGTTCTGGGTGAAAATCTTCGCCCTTTCCTTTGGTATGGGCGTTGTGTCTGGCATTACAATGTCGTTCCAATTCGGCACCAACTGGCCAGGCTTCATGGAAGCTGTCGGCAACGTAGCCGGACCTTTGCTGGCTTACGAGGTGATGACCGCCTTCTTCCTCGAAGCAGTGTTTCTTGGCATCATGCTCTTTGGCTTTAGCCGGGTGCCAAACTGGTTGCACACAACAGCAACGGTGCTGGTTGCATTCGGCACCACCATGTCGACCTTCTGGATCATTGTGTTGAACAGCTGGATGCACACGCCAGCTGGGTTCGAAATCCGCGATGGCGTAGTGTTTGCGACCGATTGGTTCGACGTGATCTTTAACCCCTCGATGCCGTATCGCCTGACCCATATGCTCTTGGCGTCTGGTCTGACCGTGGCCTTCCTGATCGCTGGCATCAGCGCCTTCCGGCGGTTGATCGGCGACAGCAGTGACGGTGTGAAAGCGGGTATGAAGACCGGCCTTTGGATGGCAGCCTTGCTGATCCCGATTCAAATCTTTGCGGGCGACATGCATGGTCTGAATACGCTTGAACATCAGCCGGCCAAAGTGGCGGCGATGGAAGGCAACTGGGAAACAGGCCCGAACAAACCTCTGTATCTGTTCGCGATCCCAAATGAAGAAGAGCGTCGCAACGATTATGCGATCAAGATCCCGAACATGGCGTCGATTATCCTGACGCACAAAGCCGATGGTGTCGTGCCGGGTCTGAACGACTTTGTGGCCGAGGATGGCACCGTTATGCACCCGCCAGTCAGCAAGGTGTTCTGGTCGTTCCGCATCATGGTGGGCACTGGTCTGGCGATGCTGCTGGTCAGCTGGGGAACGTTGGCATGGATCGCACGCCGCGACCCGGAAACCGGTGATCGGTTCCGCCTGAAACGGCTGCCAAAGTTCTGGCTCTGGGGCTTGGTTGCGATGACGTTCTCAGGATGGCTTGCCACGCTGGCAGGTTGGTACACGACCGAGATCGGTCGCCAGCCATGGTTGGTCCAAGGTGTGCTGACTACCGAGGCAGCCGTTGCTGATGTGGCCGCGCCGATGGTTCTGACGACGCTGATTGCCTACTTGGTGGTCTACGCGCTGCTGTTGACGGCCTACATCGCGGTGATCTTCTACCTCGCGCGCAAGGCCGCGAAGGGTGAGAACATCAACAACCCGATCCCGCAATCGGGCGAGGCCACAACAGGCCTGGGCCGTGGTGCCTCCGGCGCCGCCGTCCCTGCCGAATAAACTCCGCGCAATGGTCAGCCCCAATCCGGGGCTGACCTAACGACCTGATCTAATCCTTTTCGATAGGACCCTTTGCGATGATGACGCTGTTTGGTGATCCGAACATCTGGCTACCTTGGAGCTTTGGCGCTCTCTTGGGGGTGTCGATCCTGATCTATGTTGTTTTGGACGGTTTCGACCTTGGTGTCGGGGTGTTGTTCCCCTTTGCCAATGGTGCCGAAAAAGACACGATGGTCGCCTCCATTGGCCCATTTTGGGACGCCAACGAAACGTGGTTGGTCTTGGCTGTGGGTATCCTTCTCGTGGCCTTTCCGGTTGCGCACGGGATCATCCTAACGTCGCTCTATTTACCGGTCGCGGTTCTGTTGATCGGCCTGATCATGCGCGGCGTGGCGTTTGAATTCCGCGCCAAAGCGCCCGCGCCATGGAAGAACACCTGGAACGGCGTTTTCTATGCAGGGTCGCTTTTGTCATCTTTGGCTCAGGGGTTCATGCTGGGCATGTACATCATGGGTCTGACATGGACTTGGGGCAACGTCGGCTTTGCTCTGTTGACCGCCGTCTTCCTGACCGTGGGCTACAGCTTTATTGGCGCGACATGGCTCATCCTGAAAACCGAAGGTGCACTGCAGAAGAAAGCCGTTGATTGGGCCAAGGGTGGCATCTGGGGCCTGATCCTTGGGATTGGCGCGATTTCGGTTGCATCGCCACTCGTGAGCCCGCGCATTTTTGAGAAATGGTTTTCATTCCCGTCGATGCTCTACTTGGCACCCCTGCCAATCCTGTCTGGCCTTTTGGTCGCGTATCTGTGGTGGAAACTCAGCACTCTGCCGCGCGAGGACGACTCATACGCTTGGAGCCCCTTTGTGGCCGCGATGGCCTTGTTCATTCTGGCCTTCCTCGGGCTGGCCTATAGCTTTTACCCCTATGTCGTGCCGGAGCAGATGACGATCTACGAAGCCGCAGCAGCACCAGAGGCGCTGATCATCATTCTTGTCGGGGCGTGTTTTGTTGTGCCGACAATCCTCGCCTACACCGCGCTCGCATATTGGGTGTTCCGAGGCAAGGCCACAGCGCTGAGCTACGAGTGATCAATCGGACCCGGGCAACACCTTGCCCGGGTTCATCAATCCGGATGGATCAAGCGCCTGCTTGACCGCTCGCATGACATCCAGCGCCACCGCATCCTTTTGTCGTGTCATCGACGGCAATTTGGACAGCCCGATGCCGTGTTCCGCCGAAAAGCTCCCCCCCATCTCATTGACCAGATCCTCCAACGCCGTGACGACCGCCTCCTTGAGCGCGCCATCGATTGAGGTCGGATATACCGTGTAGTGAATGTTGCCGTCGCCCAAATGCGCGACCAGAAACGTCTCGGCTCCACTGTCCAACTCAAACACACGCGCCTTCATCCGTTCGATGAATTCGGCCACCCGATCAAGCGGCAAGGCAATGTCGGTATCGATCAATGGGCGCCCGTCAAAGGTGATCTCGGCGGCAATCTCTCGTCTCGCCCACATCTCGACCCGTTGCGTATCGGACGCTGCAATCACGGCATCCGCAATTTCACCGCGCTCCAACGCCGACGCCAGTTCGGCTTCGACCAGCGTGTTAAGTTTCGGGACACCATCATCACCACGTTCTGCATCGTCAGGGCGCGTCGACCCGACCTCAAGCAAGATGTTAACCGCGTGCGGCGCGGCAAAGGGTTCACGTGCGCCGGCAATCCTGACCATATGCCGCTCAATGAACGTGCGCGGCATGTATTCAAAAGCATCGACTGCGCCGCCTGTCGCCTCTTGCAAGGCATTCAAAACGCCCAGCGCCGGAGCAAGGTCATCCATCGCAAGCATTGCGGTGACCCGAACCTTCGGCGCCGGCACGATTTTCAGCACCGCCGCCGTTATTAACCCCAGCGTTCCCTCTGCCCCGATCATCAGGTTCTTCAGATCGTAGCCGGTGTTGTCCTTGCGCAGCTCGCTCATCAAATCGACGATCCGCCCATCCGGCAACACCGCCTCGATCCCCAAACACAGGTCGCGCGTGTTTCCATAGCGCACGACATTCGAGCCACCGGCATTGGTCGACAACATGCCGCCAATCTGGGCCGAACCACGGGCGCCGAATGTCATAGGAAAGAGCATGCCGTGATCCTCACAGGCTTCATGCAAACGCTGTTGGACAACACCCGCTTCAACCACGGCGATGCGGGCATCTGGCTTTATCGCGCGAATTGTGTTCATCCGATCCAGCGAGACCATGACGGCATTATCGGCATGTGTGCCACCGGTCAGTCCAGTGTGACCGCCGACCGGGACCACTGCTATGCCGGCAGCATGACAACTGCGCATGACAGCGCTGACTTCCTGTGTGGTTGCAGGTCGGACCACCGCCAAAGGCGACCAACTGTATTTGCCGGTCCAGTCATGTGACCAAACCGCGGTATCCTCTCCGACCAGAACGTATTTTTCACCGACAGCCGCGCGCAACGCGTCCAAAATCTGCATCTTTGCCCCCCGACCCGGCGTCAGCAGACGGCGGGTATAAAAATCTGCGCATTCGCGCTTGACCGTGCCTGAACCATCGCTTATCCGGCGGCTCCGTGGCGGTATAGCTCAGTTGGTTAGAGCAGAGGAATCATAATCCTTGTGTCCGGGGTTCAAGTCCCTGTACCGCCACCAGCCTCCCCCAAGTTTGTAGAGACCGCTGGGCTTACTTAGCGGCCTGAAGCCGTCGCCCAAACAAATGGACGTGTTTCACCGCGACGTCGCGCTGGATTTCCAAAGCTTGCCTGACAAAAAGCCGACTCGTGCGAGTTCGCGCGCACGATTAAACCTGTTACGGTACGCCCGCACGGAGGGGTACCGGCAACCGGCCAACGCAAAAGGTCGGAGAAAACATAAATAGGGGGGGGTGGGCTCCTATGATACATACTTTGGACAGGCTGTCGTTCGGGTCCGCTTTCCTTCAAGAGATCGAAAGCAAGGGTTTTTCGATCCGGTTTGAGACCGATTTCGACAAGGTGCCTGCGCTTGCCCTGCAAACCGGGCGGACCTACCAGATGCCGACCTTCGAGATTGCGAAATCTCACCTGACGACCTCGTCTGCCTTCTGGCTCTTTCTCTATAGGGGTGATGAGCCTGTTGGGACCGCAGCGGTCATCCTTCAGGATCTGGGAGTGGAACCATTCGAGGCCTTTCTCAAACGGACCTATGCCCACCAGTTTCCACATCCCAGCGGCACCACCATTCTTGAGGTCGCTCCACCCGTCTGCGACATGATCGCAGGTCGCCTCGCCTATGTCGGCGAATTGAATTTTCACCCGTCGATCAGAGGCAAGAGAGATCTGCTGGGGGCGTTCGCCCAGCTCATACAACTGACGTCCTTCATGGAGTGGGACATCGACTGGATTTATGCCTTTATCGGAGACCGCCACATGCGCGCGCGGCTTGATCTGGTGTATGGGTTCTCTGTTGCGATCCCGCACGCCCAGACATGGAATCCACCAGACCCAGAAGTGCGCGCCTCAAGCGAATGGTTCGTCGCGTCAAATCGCAGCCAATTCGAGCATTCAATCCGGTGGCGCGCCCGCGAGATCATGGGCAGGCTTGCCGATCAGCCTGAGGCGGACAGCGGCAACGGATGATCCGGAATCTGTTGTGAGAAATTCACAATGATCGTGCGCCCATCATGCGTCAAAGGCGCAAGGACCCGGCGATACTTGCCGCTCACGCGTGTTCCGTCAGGCAAGCTTTCATCCAGGGTCGGATAGGTGATAACCGGTTCATTCCGGTCCAATGCCGTCAGATGTGCCGACACGAGGTCTCTGTTCAAAGGCGCAGAAAAACCATCAAGCGTGTGCGACAGTTCCTCGGCGGACTGCAGTTTGAAATACACCGCCGCAAGGCTGCGCCGCCCGACCTCGACGGGCTGAATGATATTCGAGTCATTTGATGGTGGCTCGAAAAAATCCACGTAAGGCTTAACGGAATCAAAGTTCTCAAGCCGTCCGCTATTGGACTCCCACCACCACAAGAAGCTCTCAAGGTTGAGAGGCACTTCTTCACTCTGCCGCACAAACAGCTGTTTGTTTGCCTTGCGCAAGGCGAGGTCGAGAATTTCAGACGCGTATTGCAGCGTCTCGTATTCCACCGTCGCCTCTTTTTCCGGACCCTCCTCGGCAAAGGTTTCCAATGGCACCCGATATTCACGCGCGATCTTCACAACGGTTTCGAACGGTATCTTTCCCCCCGCACGCAATGAATACATCAGCGTTTGTTCGGGCACGCCAATAGCCGCAGCCAGTTTCGGGATTGACGACTTGTGCGATTTGATCAGGGTTCTGATTTTTGTCTGCAGTGACATTTCAACACTATGAAAATTTCATGCTATTGCTATCAATTTACATACCAAAAGAAAGTGTTGCAACATAGCCTCCAATGATCGGATGCTAGTCAGCAAATGCAGGTGTATATGTTAACTGTGTCTGAAAATACGACCTTGGATCTTTTGACCTACCTCGAGCGTCTCGAGGCAGCCGTCACTCCGTTGAACGATGCGGAGGTCTTCGCAATGATCAATCTTGCGGTTGGCCTTCGGCCGCCTGGGCCTGAGCCTCGGCGGCGGCAAGCAGTTGAGCCTGCCCTTCGGGTGGTAGAGTAATCGCGATCCGTAGAAGGCTGCGCACATCGTTGGATGCATCCTCGAAATCAATCAGGTCAAAATCCCGCAACCCAAGCGCGCGGGCAATTTCAGCCAACCTCCTCGCGTTAACTGGTTTGTGGTGATTTTCGATCTCGGCAAGATAGCTGGCACTCAAACCCGTGCGCTCGGAAAGGGTCTCGATCGATACCCCGCTAGCCTCGCGCAATTCTTTTACACGTAACTTCATAGAAACGTTTGTAGAATTCCGAGGGCTGTCTTGTCACCTAGGCGAAGGCCTCAATCGACCGAGTTACCCTGCGTCATGTGCGGCCAGCCCCGCCACCGATAGAAATCGCAACATTCTTGGTCTGAACATAGTTCCAGAGCGCTTCGCGGCCCTTTTCACGGCCATAGCCTGATTGACCGTAGCCACCAAAAGGCGTCTCGACGCCACCCGCATACCATTCGTTGACAAAGACCTGCCCTGCCCGGATCGCCTGCGCATCGCGCATCGCTTGATCGAGATTGCCGGTAAAGGTGCCTCCGACCAATCCATAAGGCGTCCCATTGGCAATGCTGATGGCCTCCTCCGGGGTGGAGAAACTGAGGACAGAGACCACCGGGCCAAATATTTCTTCCTGCGCGACCGTCATGTCAGGCGTCACATCTGCAAGAACCGTGGGTTCTAGGAAGGCACCCGGAATATTCAGTTTGCGACCACCTGTGACGACCCGTGCGCCTTCGGCCTGTGCTTCGGCGACCATACCCTCGGCGCGATCTCTTTGGGCGACGCTGACCATTGCCCCCATGTTTGCGCCAAATTCAGGCCGGTCGATCCCCGGCCCCACATCAAGCGACTTTGCCACGGCTTCCATGCGCTCAAGCAACTCTGCCTTGCGGTTTTCATGAACGATCACCCGTGACATGGCTGAGCACACCTGCCCCGCGTTGAAATAGATGCCCCACCGAACATTGCCTTCAAAGGCTTCGAGGTCGGCATCCTCATGTACAATCGCGGCGGATTTACCGCCCAGCTCAAGAACGCAGGGCGCAAGCGTTTGCGCCGCCGCGGCGGCAATCGCCTGCCCGGTCTTTACCGACCCCGTAAACACGATTTGGCGCACATCCGGATGCGATGTCAGCGCGGCCCCAGCCTCGTGACCGTAACCGCATAGGATATTGACCGCACCCGCAGGCAGACCAACAGCCTCTGCCGCCTTCGCAAAGATGAAATTTGTCACCGGCGTCATTTCCGGTGTTTTCACGACGCAGGCATTCGCAGTTGCCAAACCGGCCGATAGCGACCGCGCCGTCATTTCGACCGGGTAATTCCAAGGGATGATCTGCCCCGAAACGCCGAATGGCTCATAGGTGGTGAAGTCGTAGTATTTCGCACCCAGCGGAATTGAGCGGCCTTCGACCGTCTCGGCCTGGTTCCCGTAGTATTCAAAATAGCGGGCCGCGCCCTCGATCTCCATTCGCGCTTCCCAGAGTGGCTTGCCTTGCTCCATGGTCAGCAAGGGGGCCAAGCCGTCGACGTTGTCCAAAAGGAAACGCCCCATCGCTTGCACCATGCGCCCGCGTTCCACCGGGCGCATCGCGGTCAAGACACCGCTTTCATGCACGCGTTTGGCGGCAGCAACGGCGCGGGCGACATCCTCTGCGTCGGCCATGGCGTGTTGGGTCAGAACCTCACCAGTGCCCGGATTTGTCACGTCAATCCGACCCGCCCCGCCATCGACCCAAGCACCGTCGATGTAGTTTTGATAGAAATCCTGAAGTTCCATGGATGCCCTCATGCGGTTGAATTGACGTGGTTTTCGCCATCGGCAGGCGCAAACCTGCACCATTTTCGCGCGGCCGATTGGCTTGTCTGCGGCAAAGGTCAAAATGAAATGCCGTTTCCGGGCCAGAATACGGGGATTTCCGGCTTGCCCTGCGCGCGCTAGCTGCGGCTATGGTGCGGCAGGCAGAGCAAAAGGATATCCCATGATCCCCAAAACAATGCGCGCAGTTGTATTGAAACGCCACGGCGGGCTCGACGCCCTCGAATTTGAGACCGCGTGGCCTGTGCCAGAGATCGGACCGGACGAAGTTCTGATCAAGGTCGCGGCCTGCGGGATGAACAATACGGACGTTAACACTCGCGCCGGATGGTATTCAAAATCCGTAACCGAAGCGACGACCGGCGGCGCCTATGAGACATTGGACGGTACGGCGGACAATACATGGGGCGGTGCCGGCATCCAGTTCCCGCGCATCCAGGGCGCGGATGTCTGCGGAACGGTCGTTGCGGCGGGGGCCAAGGCGGATCAGGCGCTCATCGGTAAACGCGTGATCACAGACAATTGGCTGCGCGATTGGGACGACCCAATGAATATGCATAAAACTGGCTATTTCGGGTCCGAGGCAGACGGTGGATATTCAGAATATACCAAAACGAACTGGCGCAATGTGGCGGCTGTCGAGAGCGAGTTGAGCGACGCAGAACTTGCGACCTTTTCGTGCTCATACTCCACAGCAGAAGGCATGCTCGACCGGGCGAGCGTCGGCGCAGAGGACACCGTTCTTGTTACGGGTGCCTCTGGAGGTGTTGGCGGGGCGTTGATCCAACTTGCCAAACGCAGGGGCGCAAAGGTTGTGGCGCTGGCCAGCCCAGCCAAACACGGCGACGTCGCAAAATGTGGACCAGACGCCATCCTGCCCCGCGCACCAGACAACCTGCCAGCGGCTCTTCATGAGGCCATTGGTCAGGATAAAGTCTCTGTGGTCGCAGATATCGTGGCCGGTGATTATTTCCCTACCGTGATCGACGCGCTGGATCGTGGCGGACGCTATGTGACCTCTGGGGCTATCGCTGGCCCAATCGTGTCACTGGATGTGCGCACCCTTTACCTGATGGACCTTTCGTTTTTTGGCTCCACCGTGAACCCGCCGCACATTTTCCCGAACCTTGTTGGCTATATCGAACGCGGCGAAGTCAAACCGATGCTGGCAGCCACATATGCGTTGGAAGATTTCCACGCAGGCCAGCAGGCCTTCATCGACAAGAAACACACCGGCAACATCGTGGTCACCCCCTGACCCATGAGCGATCTTATCTCGATCATTCAAGACACCGCTCCGGACTATGCCGATCGGCTTTTGGAATTGCGCGCGCGCATTCTGAAAGTCGCAAGTGATATAGGCGTCGCCCCAATCGAAGAGACCCTGAAATGGGGAGAGCCTGCCTTGGTTCCGCCAAAGCAAATCGGGACAACGATCCGCCTGGGCGCAAGGGCTGAGCAATGCGCCTTGTTCGTGCATTGCCAGACCTCGCTGGTCGAACAATGGCGCAGTTTGTTTCCTGACGCGTTTACCTACGAAGGCAATCGCGGCGTCCTCATTCCAGCGGCAGGCGCATTTGACCATGCAGCGTTCGACCAGATGGTCGCCATGGCGCTGACCTATCACCAGAACAAGCGAGGGCGCGCCTAGAAGTTATCCTTCATGCTGCGCAGCTTGCCAAACACCTCTGCCGCGCCTGCCCCGGTCATGCCAATGGCAGCCTGAACCGCAGGGTCATCATATCTCAGGAACGGGTTGGTCGCCTTTTCATCCCCCAGCCGCACTGGCACCGTTGGCTGGTCATCGGCCCGCAGGGCCGCAACTTCATCCGCACGAGCCTCCAAGGCAGCGTTATCCGGGTCCACTGTGACCGCGAAAGCTGCGTTGGATTGCGTGTATTCGTGGCCGCAATAGACCATGGTGTCATCGGGCAGCGCGCGCAGCTTCGCCATCGAGGCCTGCATCGTCTCTGCATCTCCTTCAAACATGCGCCCGCATCCCAACGAAAACAGGGTGTCACCCGTGAAAACGACGCTGCCACCGGGGATGTAATAGTTGATCATATCCATCGTGTGTCCCGGCGTGTGCAGACACGACACAGCGCTTTCACCAAGCTGAAAGATGTCGCCATCACCCACGCGTTGATCCAACGCCAGTTTATCAGAACCAGAGTAGGCCGGACCGATCACCGTGCATCGGGTCGCCTCTTTGACCTTGCCCAGATCATCGGTGTGGTCCCAGTGGTGATGCGTGATCCAGAGCTGATCCAGCGTCCAGCCCTGATCTTCCAGCACTTCGAGGATTGGCGCGGCGTCGCCAGCATCCACGCAAGCCACCTTGCCCGTAGCCCGATCACGGATCAGCGCTCCGTAATTGTCGCTGTTATACCCGAACTGAATGACATCGACGGCCATCTGCGCCTCCCTCTTTGCATTTGACACTGAGGTAAGGCTGAGGTTGACCTCTGTCCATTCCTGAAAGGAGACGGGCATGAGTGACGGCGCATGGGAGTTCTGGATCGACCGGGGCGGCACCTTTACCGACATCGTCGCCAAGCGCCCCGACGGGACCCTCGTGACGCACAAGCTGCTGTCTGAGAACCCCGAACGCTACCGCGATGCGGCCGTCCAAGGCATCCACGATCTGATCGGCACCACGGACCTCCCGGATCATAGCATCGCCGCTGTGAAGATGGGGACAACCGTGGCGACCAACGCGCTGCTAGAGCGCAAGGGCGACCCGGTTTTGCTTATGATTACGCAGGGGTTCGCGGACCTTTTGCGCATCGGCTACCAAACACGTCCAGACCTGTTCGCGTTGCACATCAAACGCCCTGAGCTTGTCTATGACCGCGTGGCCGAAGTGTCCGAGCGACTGGATGCCGAGGGCTGCGTGGTTACCGAACTCGACGAAGCCCGAGCCCGCGCCGACATGCAGGCGGCGTATGACGCAGGCTTGCGGGGTGTCGCCATCGCTCTGATGCACGCGCACATCAATCCGGCGCATGAAGAACGATTGGCGGCTATCGCTGCCGAGATCGGATTCACCCAGATCAGCACAAGCCATCAGGTCAGCCGTCTGGCCAAGCTGGTCGGGCGCGGCGATACCACGGTCGTCGACGCCTACCTGTCGCCGAAACTACGCCGATACGTGGATCAGGTGGCCAGCGCCCTAGACCTTGGGCGCGCTTGCGATGCGCTTCTGTTCATGCAGTCCAACGGTGGACTGGCTGATGCCGCCAGCTTTCAAGGTAAAGACGCGATCCTAAGCGGCCCTGCAGGAGGCATCGTGGGGATGGTGGAAACAGGAAAAGCTGCTGGATTCGACAAACTGATCGGCTTTGACATGGGCGGAACTTCGACCGATGTCAGCCACTACGCCGGCACCCTCGAACGCACGTTCGAGACCGAAGTTGCAGGCGTGCGCATGCGTGCGCCCATGATGGAGATTCACACCGTCGCGGCAGGCGGCGGCTCTATCTGCACATACCGGGACGGGCGGCTTCAAGTCGGCCCCGAAAGCGCAGGCGCAGACCCCGGCCCCGCCTGTTATCGGCGTGGTGGCCCACTGACCGTCACCGATTGCAACGTGATGTTGGGGAAGCTCAATCCAGATCATTTTCCAAATGTGTTCGGTCCCGGCGGGGATGAGCCGTTGGATGTGGATGTCGTGCGCGCAAAATTTTCAGAGTTAGGCGCGGAACTCGGTATGGAGCCGGAAGCGCTGGCGCAGGGTTTCCTCAAGATCGCCGTCGACAACATGGCCAACGCTATCAAGAAGATCAGCGTCGAACGCGGCCATGACGTGTCTCGTTACACTCTGCAATGCTTTGGCGGCGCAGGCGGACAACACGCCTGTCTCGTGGCCGAGGCCTTGGGCATGAAACGCGTCATGCTGCACCCCTTTGCAGGCGTGCTCAGCGCCTATGGCATGGGATTGGCAGACATTCGCGCGCTCAAGGAAGAAACCTTCGACGGCCCGTTGAGCATCTTGGAGGCCGCGCGCGACCGCCTTGACGCACTTGCACATGACGCAGGCGCAGAAGTTGCCGCCCAAGGCGCCCGCCAGATCGATTACATCCGCACCGCGCATCTTCTCTACGAAGGTCAGCATCAATCGCTTGAGATTGCATTTGGAACCGAAGCCCGGATGAAAGACGCCTTTGAGGCCGCCCACATGGCACGGTTCGGGTTCATTTCGCCGGAGCGGACCATCTGCTTTGAGATGCTCGCCGCTGAAGCGGTAGGGCGCAGCGGAGAAGCACCAAGCCGCCAGATGACCGACGGGCACGGACAATCGGACACTCAAATCCAAATGTTTACTGACGGATGGACCGATGTGCCGCTCCATGACCGCTCCGCGCTGGCCACTGACGTCCGTGTGGTTGGCCCCGCAGTGATCAAGGAACCAACCGGCACCAACTTCGTCGAAGCAGGTTGGACGGCGTTTCAGGACGCGCATGGAAACCTGATCCTTGAAACCGATGGCGCATCGAGCCAGGCCGAAACGACAACCGATTTGAACCCGGTCACGCTTGAGGTGATGTCCAACCTTTTCATGTCAGTCGCCGACCAGATGGGCGCGACGCTGGCGAACACCTCTTGGTCGGTGAACATCAAGGAGCGCCTTGACTTCTCATGTGCGATCTTTGACGCGGCTGGGGATCTGGTCGCCAATGCTCCACACGTTCCTGTCCATCTCGGCTCGATGTCAGCGGCGATCAAACGCGTGATGCGAGAAGACAGTTCCGACGGTGACGCATTCATGCTGAACGCGCCCTATGACGGCGGCACGCACCTGCCCGACGTGACGGTTGTCACCCCGATTTTCGTAGATGGCAAAGCAGCCTATTGGCTGGGTGCACGTGGCCACCATGCCGATATTGGCGGTCGCACACCGGGATCAGCCCCACCCGATTCGACAACGCTGGAAGAAGAAGGCGTGGTCATCGAATGCACCAAACTGGTGTCCAAGGGCCGGTTCCTTGAGGAGCATGCCCACGCAATCCTGGCGTCAGGCCGATACCCGTGCCGGAACATCGCGCAGAACCTTGCCGACCTGAAGGCGCAGGTGGCCGCCAATGAAACCGGCAAGCGCGAGTTGCTCAAATTGGTCGCGACGCATTCCGAGGCAGTCGTTACGGCCTATATGGGCCATGTGCAGGACAATGCAGAGGCGTCGATCCGTGCGCTTTTGCCGGGTTTGAAAGCAGCGTCGTTTGAATATCCAATGGACATAGGGCAGGTGATCCGCGTTGCGGTGCGCCCTGCATCTGACAAGGTCATCGTCGATTTCACAGGCACCTCGCCCCAACATGCGGGCAACTACAATGCCCCCCTGGCCGTGTGCCGGGCGGTCGTTCTCTATTGCTTCCGCACTCTGGTCCAGCAGAACATCCCCCTGAACGAAGGCTGTCTCAAACCCATCGAGATTATCGTCCCGGAAGGGTCGATGCTGAACCCCGGCCCGGACGCAGCCGTGATTGCAGGCAATACCGAGGTCAGCCAAGCGGCCTGCAATGCGCTCTTTGGTGCACTGGGTGTCATTGCCGGGTCACAGGCCACTATGAACAACTTTGTCTGGGGCAATGACAGCTTCCAGAATTACGAGACAATCTGCGGCGGTACCGGTGCCGGACCGGGCTTTGACGGCTGCGACGCCGTTCAGACACATATGACAAACACCCTGTCCACAGACCCTGAGATTCTTGAAAAGCGATTCCCGGTTCGGCTCGAGGACTGGCGCATTCGGCATGGCTCGGGCGGGGCTGGGCAATGGACCGGCGGGGCAGGCTGCACCCGCCGTTTGCGGTTTCTCGATCCGGTGACCGTCACTGTTCTTTGCGGCCACCGAAAGGTCCCGCCCTTTGGCGGCGACGGCGGTGCACCGGGACAAGTCGGACGAAATTGGGCCGAACTGCCTGACGGACGCCATGTGGCTCTTGGCGGCAATGATGAAATCGACCTGCCCGCAGGCAGTGTCTTTGGCATGGATACACCCGGTGGCGGCGGCTGGGGAGCGCCCTGACGCCCAGACCTTTCAAGGGCACGGTCCCACCCACCTCCCTCTTCGGTCCTGCGGACCTGTGACCCTAGGGGGCGCCGCCTGCGGCGGCGAAAGGGGCTCTGCCCCTTAAACCCCGGAGTATTTCGAAACATAGAAGGATTAGCGGCATCGCATTCCTTCTATGTTTTCAAAATACTCGCCCCGCAGGGATGGCCGGTACGGCCATACGCGCGCAGCGCGACCCCTTTGGTTCAAGCCACGCCTGCGTGGCGCAGAAGGGAGGCGGGAGGGCCTGTGTTTGAGATCAGGCGGCGCGCCAGTCGAAAAAACCAGCTGGTGCGCGCGAGAGCAACCGCTCGCCCAGGGTCTGGCCCAGATGCGCACCCTCGGCGACAGGACCGCTGATTTCATCGGCCAGACGTTCTGATCCGTCGGGGCGCAGGATTTCCCCACGCAGGCGCAGCGTATCGCCGTCAAGTTCTGCAAGACCTGCAATCGGTGTCTCACATGAGCCGTCCAAGGTTTTCAGGAACGCGCGTTCGGCGGCGAGTCTGCGTCCAGTCGGTATATGGTGGATTGCATCAAGCATGGCCGCAGTGTCTGCGTCGTCCTGACGTCGCTCAATCCCGATTGCACCTTGCGCGACAGCAGGAAGCATATCCTCCGGCGCGATCGCTATTGCAGGCACCTCCGCCATTTCGAGGCGGTTCAAGCCAGCCATGGCAAGAAACGTCGCCAGCGCCACGCCGTCGCCGAGTTTTTTCAACCGGGTCTGCACATTGCCGCGGAAGTCGACCACGTCGAGGTCATTGCGATAACTGAGCAACTGGGCCCGACGGCGAAGAGAACTAGAGCCGACTTTTGCGCCCTGTGGCAGGGTCGCTAATGTCAAATCGCCCAAGGTCACAAAGGCATCGCGCGTGTCTTCACGCGGGAGATATGTTTCAAGGATCAGGCCATCTGGCTGGATTGTCGGCATGTCCTTCATTGAGTGCACAGCGATATCGATGGCACCTGACAACAAGTCATCTTCAATCTCGCGCGTAAAAAGACCCTTCCCGCCGATCTCTTTCAGCGGGCGATCCAGAACCTTGTCGCCAGTTGTCTTGATGACCACGATCTCGAAGGCCGCTTCGGGCAAATCATGGGCAGCCATCAGGCGGCAGCGGGTTTCATAAGCCTGAGCCAGAGCGAGTGGGGACCCTCTGGTTCCGATCTTGAGCGGGGCGTCTGCGGACACGTTCTTCATGCCACCTTCCTAATTGCAGGATGCTAAGCTGACAAGTATAGTGTCAATTAAAACTGACACTTGCCAAAGAGGCGTTCACCATGAAAGACACCCTTATGACTGTCGCCTCCGAAAAGCTATTGATGCGCGCCCTTGCGGGCGAAACGCTCCCGACTCCACCGATCTGGATGATGCGCCAAGCGGGCCGGTACCTGCCTGAATACCGCGCCACGCGCGCAGAAGCAGGGGACTTTCTGTCGCTGTGCTACAATTCCGACCTCGCTGCCGAGGTCACGCTACAGCCGATCCGCCGGTATGGGTTTGATGCGGCGATTCTGTTCGCTGATATCCTGTTGATCCCGGAGGCCTTGGGCGCAGACCTTTGGTTTGTGACGGGCGAAGGGCCACGTCTGTCGACCATCACGTCTGATGCGGATTTCGCCAAGCTGAAAGGCCCCGACGATGTCCACGATCACCTGGCCCCGATCTACGAAACGGTGCGCATCCTGTCGCGCGAGTTGCCCAAGGAAACGGCTTTGATCGGGTTTGCAGGCGCGCCTTGGACAGTTGCCACCTATATGATCGCAGGTCGCGGCACCCCTGACCAAGGCCCTGCTCACGCATTGATGGCTGAGAACACAGCCGTCTTTGACGCCTTAATGGAGCGCCTGACACTTGCCACCATTGAATATTTGTCGATGCAAATTCAGGCCGGTGCGGAAACAGTCAAACTGTTCGACAGCTGGGCAGGATCGCTCAAGGGCGCAGCCTTTGAGAAATACGCGCTTCAGCCAGCCAAAACGATTATCTCGGCCCTGAAAGCACGCCACCCCGACGTGCCAATTATCGCGTTCCCACGCGAAGCCGGAGAAGGCTACATCGGCTTTGCAAAGGCGACAGGCGCCGATTGCGTCGCGCTCGATAACTCGGTCTCCGCGACTTGGGCGGCTGAAAACGTTCAGAAAGATGGGTGCGTTCAGGGCAATCTGGCCTCACGTCACATGGTGACAGGCGGGCAGGATCTGATTGATGAGACCCGCGCAATCGTTGAGGCCTTCCGCAACGGGCCGCACATCTTCAATCTGGGCCATGGCATTACGCCAGATGCGGACCCAGACAATGTCGCGCTGATGATCGAAACCGTGCGCAGCGCCTAAGACCAACAGACATGAAAAAGGCCACCGCGAAGGTGGCCTTTTTTTAGAAGTCAGATTTTAGAAGCGATAGTTGGCCGACAAGCCAATGGTTGTTGCTTCGGCTTCCAGCGTATCGATGTCGAAATCGTCAAACTCGTGGTAGAGGATCTCGGCCCCGATCGTGAAGGTGTCGCTCAGCGCAACTTCGTAGCCTGCACCAATGAAATAGCCGTTTGACGAGCCCGGATCAGCAGCTCCGGCATCGGTATCGGCACGAGCAAACCCAGCCGTGCCGTAGTACCAGTTTTGACCCGACCCAACGCCAACCCGGCCGCCCAGGCGCAGTACGCTCTCAATCGCGGCGACACCGTCGAGGTCAATGTCAGCGGCGTCGTATTGCAGACCACCACCCGCGATGAAATTGCCGAAGTCATAGTCATAGTAGGCCCGGAAACCGTAAAGGGCATCTTCGCCGTCAAGCTCTGGTCCATCGGTGTTGACATCACCAAAGCTCAGCTGGCCGCCGATTGAGAACCCGGTCCAATCATAGCGCGCTGGCAGCGGCGGTGTATTCGGGACGATTGTCGGCGTCTCGATCACTGGATCTTCAAACCCGCCTGCAACGGCCGGAAGCGAAAGCGTTGTGGCGAGGCCGAAGGCGGTGGTCAGCAGAAGAAGTTGTTTCATGTCACTCTCCGTCGTTATGTTTCCTGCCCAACGACCTATGGCGAATCCATTGCACTCATAGGTTTAGGCAGCGCTACGTCACAAACGCGGCCAACCCTTGCCGGTTCCAACAAAAATGACCGGCAGGTCGCTGCCGGTCATCTGAAACAGAACAGATCTGTGATTTGGTGTGAGGCTACACCCACTTCGCCAATGGAGGCAGGCTCATGAGCACCGCATTTGCATCATGTCCGGTTTCGAGCCCGAACTTTGTGCCGCGGTCGTAGACCAGATTGTATTCTGCATAGAGCCCACGGTGGACCAATTGCGCGTCCTTGTCCGCGTCAGTCCAAGGTTGGTCGCGGTGCTTTTCCACCTGCGGAAGGTACGCTGGCAAAAACGCACGACCGACATCCTGCGTGAGCGCAAAGTCGGCCTCCCAATCGCCTGTATTGCGATCATCGTAAAAGATGCCGCCCACGCCACGCGCCCGGTTGCGATGCGGCACGTAGAAATACTCATCAGCCCAAGCCTTGTACTCGGGATAGATCGTGTCGCCATGCGGATCGCAGTGCTCTTTCAACACACGGTGAAAGTCAGCCGTATCTTCTTCGTATTCGATGCAAGGGTTCAGGTCTGACCCACCCCCAAACCACCATGCGTGCGGCGTCCAGAACATGCGCGTGTTCATATGAACCGAGGGCGTGTGCGGGTTGCGCATATGCGCGACAAGCGAGATGCCAGAGGCCCAGAACCTCGGATCGTCCTTCATGCCGGGGATGCCCTTGCGCGCGGCCATTGCGGCCTGCGCGCGTTCGCCCAATGTCCCGTAGACGGTCGAGATATTGACGCCGACCTTTTCGAACACCCGACCACCACGCATCACGCTCATCAGGCCACCGCCTGCATCCGAGCCATCGTCAGATGTCCTGCGGGTTTCAGTCACCTCAAAGCGACCAGCCGGAAGTTCAGCAAACGGACCGGTTGTCTGCGTGTCTTCAAGGTCTTCAAAAGCGGCAACGATCTGATCACGCAACTCGCGGAACCAACCAGAGGCTCTGGCTTTGTGGTCGTCAAACATCTCGGTCATAAAAGTGTCTCCTCAAGTTGACACTTAGCAGGCAGGTCAGGAACGCGCTAGTGCGCCGGTACGGCAACTGGGTCAATCAGGGTGCGACCACCATCGACGGTGATGATCTGGCCGGTCATGAACCCTGCCCCGTCAGATGCCAGGAATTGAACGGCCTCTGCAACTTCGCGTGCCGAAGCGATGCGGCCAATGGGCGTATTTTCCCGGATGAGATCCCGATAGTCGCCGTGTTCATCCAGTTGTCCTTTTAGCGACGCCGACATAACCGAGCCAAAGGCCACGGCATTGACCCGGATTCGATGCTCGGCCAGCGCCACGGCCAAGGAGCGGGTCATTTGATCCAACGCGGCAGTCGAGACAGAGTAGGCCAAAAGCTCTGGCTGTGCGCGCCGGGCCGCAATGGAAGACAAGTTCACAATTGACCCGATCGTCGCCGCATCGCTGTCCGCCGCTTGCTTGATCATGCGTTTCGCAACCAGTTGCGACAATTTCAATGAAGTAAGCAGATTCTGTTCGATCAACTTCTGAACCGAGTCGTCTTCGGCATTCAGCGGATCAGACGGAATCATCTGGCGTGACGCGTTGATCAGGATGTCGACCTGTTCAAAGGCATCAATCGTCGCCGAGAGCAGGTTTGCAACTGTCAGTTTCTCGCGCAGGTCGCCAGCAAATAGACGGACAGCCTCTTCTTTGGCGGCATCATCACCGATCTGGTCCTGCAACCGCTCCTCGTCCATATCGGCAAAGACGACATTGGCCCCTGCTTCGACAAACTGGCGGCCGATGGCCAGTCCAACGCCGTTTGCGGCGCCGGTGACGATGGCGGTTTTGCCCGCAATCGAAAATCCCATGGTGTGTATCCCGATTCTTACCCCAGCGCAGACTAGGCGATCTTAGCGTCTTGCGCGATGTCTTGTGACGGTGCGACCTGCCTTGGCCGGAGACGTTCCGCGTGTCTGCGGTCGGGTCGCATGATAGAGTTTATATCCCTCGGTGCCGGGTGGGCCGGGCAATTCGGTGACCGATGCAAAATACGTGTTGAGCACGTCTTCGTAAGGAAGATGTCGGTTGGCCACAATCCAGAGGTTCCCGGATCCGCCGAGCATGCGGGCAGCATTAGCGATAAACGCCGCGCCGAGTTCAGGCGCGCCCTTACGTCCGGATGCCCCGCTTTGACCCGTGTGAAACGGCGGGTTCATGACGACATGATCGGGCTGCACGCTTGGTTTCCAAGTTGTCGCATCGTGCCAATGAAACGCAGCGCGGTCTGCGTCGACGTTCAAGGCGGCGCATTCCAACGCCATGGCGTTCACTTCGACACAATCGACAAACTCGGCTCCGCGCGCTTGCGCGACCGCGCTCAAGTAGCCCCAGCC
The DNA here is from genome assembly GCF_007995215.1 of Shimia ponticola. Lineage (GTDB taxonomy): Bacteria > Pseudomonadota > Alphaproteobacteria > Rhodobacterales > Rhodobacteraceae > Shimia_B > Shimia_B ponticola. The sequence continues at coordinate 389,961 of NZ_VCDK01000006.1, read as the reverse complement.
AGCACCAAGATCGACAACACGGCCCTTCAGGGTTTCGGGCAATACCTCTGCAAGCGCATAAGATCCGGGGTCTATTCCGTCGGCAGAAAACACGCCCGGCGCCAGCGCAAAGCCATGAATATCTGGCTGTTCCCACGCCCAGTCGGCAAAGGCATTCGCGTCAGCCCGCATCCAGAAACAGCGCCCATGCGCCTTGGTCACCGAACCTGCGACCTCGGTCCGTTCGCGGCACGCACGCCATAAGCTGTCGACACCATCGGTTTTTTGCCCGTCAACAATGACCGGCCCATTGGTGGTGGCCGCCGCGTGCGCAATCAGGTCACGTGCCAATTCCTTGGAGCGGGGAAGGATAATCACCGTCGCGGCATAGACGGCTGGCTCTTCTTCGAGCTGCCGTCCCTGTGTTGTCATAGCTTGAGCAACAATCCAGTCAGGTGTGTCGATAACGGCATCTGGAACAGCAGACAGGTCCGTTTCAACGGTTGGATGGCGCACCACCAGCGGGCCGTCCGGTATCTCCAGCCCGGCCTCAATCGCGAGGGAAAGTCGCAAACTCTGCGGCCTTTATTCTTTTTCCATGGTGCATTGCAGCGGGTGCTGATGACGGCGAGCAAAATCCATCACCTGCGCCACCTTGGTTTCGGCAATCTCGTGGCTGAAGACACCGACGACCGCGACGCCCTTTTTGTGAACGGTCAGCATCAATTCAAACGCCTGGGCGTGTGTCATGCCAAAGAACCGCTCAAGCACCATGACGACGAATTCCATCGGTGTGTAATCGTCATTCAGGATCATGACCTTGTACAATGGCGGGCGCTTGGTTTTGGACCGCGTGTCCAGAACCACGCTCACATCGCCATCATCGCCCACGCCGCCGTCGTCCGGCTGGTCGGCCATAAGGAAGACTTTCGAAGGTGACTTGGCCAATGCCTTGGTCATGCGATCAATCCATGTCGATTTCAGACGCTTCTATATATGGCTCACACCTGCCATGAAAAGAGGGTGCTTCACCGTGGAGAGATTTGTGTTGTGGATAGATTAACGACGCTCGCCTTTGATGCCGATGATACGCTTTGGCACAACGAGACGTTCTTTCAGCTGACCCAAGAGCGGTTTGTCGAGCTTTTGAGTCCGCATAACGATGCCGAAGACCTTCAGGCACGGCTGCTTGAAACGGAAAAGCGCAACATCGGGCGCTATGGCTTCGGCGTGAAGGGCTTTACACTATCGATGATCGAAACGGCTCTCGAGGTGACGAACGGACAGGTCCCCGGTGCGGTCATTCAGGAAATTCTGGCCAATGGGCGCGATCTCTTGGCGCATCCTGTTGAGCTTCTCCCCGGAGTGAAAGAGACGCTGACAGAGGTGTCTGAGCAGCACAGGCTCACCCTCGTAACGAAAGGCGACTTGCTCCACCAAGAGGAGAAACTTGCTGCTTCAGGCTTGGGGGATCTCTTTTCAGATGTCCACATCGTCAGCCAGAAAGAACCCGCCACCTACCGCCGGATTTTCGAGACGCCTGATCGGGTGATGATGGTCGGAAATTCCATGAAATCCGATATCCTGCCGGTCCTAGAGGTCGGCGGTTGGGCGACCTTTGTGCCGTTCCATATCGAATGGGAATTGGAGCGCGCGGACACCCCGAACAACCATCCTCGCTTTCGGCAAATCAGCACAATCCGAGAGCTTCCTGATTTGCTGCGCGGATCGGCCTGACGCCACATTGCCGCCACAATTGCACATCTCGTAGCGCTAGACCTGCCACACCCCACATGTGGAGGCACCTGCCCCAAAATTGCCTCATTTCAGGGGGCCTTTTCGTTTTTAGCAAAAGCATCAATGTGTTAGCTTTAACGCAACCAAAATGGCACGCGGGCTAACCTGCGGTCGATATTGAGCTGAGGCAGATTGAGGCGGACCGACGTGATGTGGCGTCCTGGGCAGTGGGTTTCGACCCTGACTTTTCTTGTATTTTTGACGCTGGGCAGCGTGGCGCAGGCCGCACCCTATGCAGCCATGGTGATGGACGCGCGATCAGGCGAAGTCCTGCATTCGCGCAATGCCGACACGCGCCTACACCCGGCATCGCTGACCAAGATGATGACCCTTTATGTGGCCTTTGAAGCCGTCCGTCGTGGGGAAATCACGCTGGATACTCCCATCAAGGTGTCATCCAAGGCAGCAAACGAAGTCCCATCCAAGATCGGATTGCGGGCAGGTCAAAAGATTAAGTTGCGCTACCTCATCCGCGCGGCTGCCGTGAAATCAGCCAATGATGCAGCAACAGCCATTGCCGAAGGTATCTCAGGCAGCGAAGCAGCCTTTGCCCGGCGCATGAACCGAACAGCCAAGGCGCTTGGCATGACGCGGACAACATTCAAGAACGCGCATGGTCTGACCGAGGCAGGGCACCTGTCGACAGCGCGTGACATGACAATCATGGGGCGTCGCCTGCTCTATGATTATCCGCAATACTACAACCTGTTCTCACGCCGTTCGACAGATGCGGGGATCACGACGGTGCGCAACACCAACCGTCGCCTGCTGGACGCCTATCGCGGTGCTGACGGGATCAAGACCGGCTATACCCGCGCGGCAGGCTTCAACCTTGTCGCCTCAGCCGAGCGTGGCAACGAACGCATCATCGCGACCGTATTTGGTGGACGTTCGACGGCAACGCGCAACGCCAAAGTGGCAGAACTCTTGGACCTTGGGTTCAAACGCGCGCCCACACGCGTCGCTGTGCGCAAACCTGCCTTGCCGACCTATGCCCCCTCCTCGCACGGCGGTGCAGGCAAGACCATCCGCCTCGTGACAGCCGTAAAGAAATCCCTGCGCCCGCGCATGCGACCAGGCAGTGAGTCCGCACCTGCGCAAGAACTCTTGGTCGCGCAGGCCGATATCGTCGAAGCGGTCGACACCGCCAGTGCCTCCAGCGCTGTCAGCAGCGCGGATATCGAAGCCGCTTTGAGCCAAGCCCAAACCACCGTGGCTCAAGCACCCGTCATAAAGCCCGCGGCGCGGCCCAAGGCACGCCCGGCCCAGATCGTAGCCGCAGCAGCAGCCCCTGCCCCGCGTCAGGTGGAACCTGAAATTGTGACCCGTGCGTCCACGAAAGGTGGCAAACACTGGGGCATCAATGTGGGCCGCTACCCATCGCGTTTTGCCGCCGAGAAGGTCCTACTGAAAGTCGCTCTCGCTGAAATGGCCACGCTGGATGGATCACGCAGGATCGTCGTGCGCGGCAATCGCGGGTTTGACGCGACCTTTGCGGGTTTGACGCGCGATGGTGCAGATCTTGCCTGTCGGCGTCTCCAGGCGCGTGGGAACACCTGCTTCATGGTTGGACCGGGTTAAGCACACCACAGGTTGCTCTTGGGGCTCTGCCCCAAACCCCGAAGTATTTTCAGCAAGAAGAAAAACAGGTCTCAGGCAACCTTTGTCAGATCGAAGGCCGCGGTGATCAGCTCGCGGGTATATTCGGTCTGAGGGTTCTCGAAAATCTGCTGCGTCGTCCCAGATTCGACCACATCGCCCTGCTTCATCACCATGACCTTGTGGCTCAGTGCGCGAACAACCTTCAGATCGTGACTAATGAAGAGATAGGCGAGGTCGTACCGCTTCTGCAGGTCACGCAGCAGGTCGACGATCTGACTTTGCACGGTCATGTCCAGCGCCGAAGTCGGCTCATCAAGCACCACCAATTTCGGCTTCAGGATCATCGCGCGCGCGATTGCGATTCTTTGGCGTTGCCCGCCTGAAAACTCGTGCGGGTAGCGGTCCATGACAGAGGCTTCGAGCCCGACCTCTTGCAGGATATCAGCCACCATCTGGCGCTGATCCTGCCCCGCCACAAGACCGTGAACGCCCAGCCCCTCGGCGATGATCTCGGCCACGGACATCCGTGGCGACAGTGATCCGTAAGGGTCCTGAAAGACGATCTGCATGTCCTTGCGCAGGGGGCGCATCTGGTTGCGGCGCAGCCCGCTGATTTCATTGCCCTGAAAGCGGATCGAGTTTTCGGATGCAATGAGCCGCATGATCGCCAACGCGAGCGTGGTTTTGCCTGACCCGGATTCGCCCACAATGCCCAGCGTCTCGCCACTGCGGACTTCGAGCGTCGCGTCGTTGACGGCCTTCACATAGCCCACAGTGCGTTTCAGCAAACCGCGCTGAATCGGGAACCAGATTTTCAGGTTCTGGGTCTCGACAATTGGCTTTGCTGCAGTTTCAACCGGGGCCGGCTGGCCAGTCGGTTCGGCTGCCAGCAACATCTGGGTGTAGGGATGTTGCGGGTTATCGAACACCTCATCCGTCTTACCCTGCTCTACAATCTCGCCGTGTTGCATCACGCAGACGCGATCCGCGAATTTGCGCACAACGTTCAGGTCATGGGTGATGAACAGCATCGACATGTTTTCAGACCGACGCAAATCCGCCAAGAGCTGCAGAATCTGCGCCTGGATCGTCACGTCGAGCGCGGTTGTCGGTTCATCGGCAATTAAGAGTTCCGGCCCATTGGCCAGCGCCATGGCGATCATGACCCTTTGGCGTTGCCCACCTGACAACTGGTGCGGATAGGCCCCCAGACGGCTTTCCGCATCGCGAATGCCGACCTTTTCCAGCAGTTCCAGAACGCGGGGACGCGCCTCATCCTTGGTCACGCCCTGGTGCAGGATCAGGCTCTCAGCCAACTGCTTTTCCAGTGTGTGCAGCGGGTTTAGCGACGTCATCGGTTCTTGGAAGATGAAACTGATGTCGTTGCCGCGCACCTGTCGCAGTTTAAGCTCATCCGCGCCGATCATCTCCTGCCCGCCATATTTGACAGAACCTGACACCTTGGCGTTGTCGCCCAAGAGCTGCACGGTTGACAACGCGGTCACGGACTTTCCTGACCCGGACTCACCCACCAACGCGACGGTTTCGCCTTGAGCCACCTCAAAAGAAACATCCTTCACGGCCCGCGTTGCGCCGAAGGACACACTCAGGTTTCGGACTTCTAAAACGCTCATTCCGCCGCCTGCTGTTTTGATGTGGCCACCGGCTGCGTCTCGCTCACTGCGCCGCCAGCGACAAAGACTTTTCGCGGGTCAAATGCGTCACGCACACCTTCAAATATAAAGACCAGCAACGACAGCATGATCGCAAAGACGAAGAATGCGGTGAAACCAAGCCACGGCGCCTGCAGGTTCTGCTTGGCCTGAAGCGTCAATTCACCCAGGGACGGGGCCGAGGACGGCAAGCCAAAACCAAGGAAATCAAGCCCCGCCAAGGCCGCGATCGTGCCGGTCACAAGGAATGGAAGCATCGTCAGCGTCGCGACCATGGCGTTGGGCAGCATGTGACGGAACATGATCGTCCAGTTGCTGACACCCAGTGCCTGCGCGGCGCGCACGTATTCCAGATTTCGCGCCCGCAGGAATTCCGCCCTGACCAGTCCGGTCAAAGCGGGCCAGCCGAAGAGGATACTGAGCAGCACAAGGAGCCAGAAACTTCGCCCGAGGATCGCGAACAGGATGATGATGATGTAGAGCGACGGTACCGCGCCAAATATCTCAAGAAACCGTTGAAAGATCAGGTCGGTCCAACCGCCGAAATATCCCTGAACAGCGCCGGCAATGATCCCGATGATCGACGCGCAGGTGGTCACGATCAAAGTGAACAAGATTGACAGTCGGAACCCGTAAATGACGCGCGCGGCCACATCCCGCTTGGTATCGTCCGTTCCCAGCCAGTTTTCGCGGCTGGGCGGCAGTGGCGCGGCACCGGGGCGGTCAACAGGGTTCTGGTAGCCGTAGGGTATGATCGGCCAGATGGCCCATCCAGTAGCCTGCTCGTCCCATACCTGTTCGCCACTATCGACGCGTTCGATCAGGTCTTCTGGTTCGTAGAGGCATTCTTCGTAACCGCCGGTCTTGATCAGGCAGCGGACCTCCGGATCGCGATAAACAGCTTCTGTGCGGAATTCTCCGCCATAGTCAGCTTCTGAATAGAAGGTGAAAATAGGCATCCGGTAATCGCCGCGATAGTTCACGAGGATCGGTTTCTCATTCGCAATGAACTCGGCGAACAGCGACAGGATGAACAGCACGAGAAAGATCATCAAAGACCAGTAGGCGCGCTTGTTGTTGCGGAAGTTTTGCCAGCGGCGCTGGTTGATGGGCGACATTTTTGAAACGAGGGCCATGACCTATCCCCTCCTTTCAAAGTCGATGCGCGGATCAACGACGACGTACATCAGGTCCGAGATGATCCCGACAAGCAAACCGATCAGGCCAAAGGCAAAAAGCGTGCCAAAGATCACCGGGTAATCCCGTTCCAGCGCCGCTTCAAAGCCAAGGCGACCAAGACCATCGAGACTGAACAAGGTCTCAATGATCAAAGACGCGCCGAAGAACACCCCGATGAACACCGCCGGAAAGCCCGAGATCACGATCAGCATCGCATTGCGGAAGACATGGCCATAGAGGACGCGGCTCTCGCTCAGCCCCTTGGCCTTGGCCGTCATCACGTATTGCTTGTTGATCTCATCGAGAAAGCTGTTCTTGGTCAGCAGGGTCAGCGTGGCAAAGCCCGAAATCGACAACGCTGTCACCGGCAGCACGAGGTGCCACAGGTAATCCAAAACCTTGCCAATGGCGCTGAGCTCTTCCCAATTGTCCGAGGTCAGGCCGCGTAGTGGGAAGATCTGGTAATAGGATCCTCCGGCGAACAAAACGATCAGCAAAACCGCGAACAAGAACCCGGGGATCGCATAACCAACGATGATGGCCCCTGAGGTCCATGTGTCGAACGGTGTGCCATCGCGGACGGCCTTGCGAATACCGAGCGGGATCGAGATCAGGTAGGCAAGAAGCGTGGACCAAAGCCCAAGGGAAATCGACACTGGCATCTTTTCAAGGATCAGATCGACGACGCTGATATCCCTGAAATAGCTCTCGCCAAAATCAAAGCGCATGTAGTTCCACATCATCAGCATGAAACGCTCAAAGGGCGGTTTATCCAGACCGAATTCGCGTTGCAGTTCTTCGATGAACTCTTCAGGCAGACCGCGCCCGCCAACGAAGCCCTCTTCTTGTCCACCGGCCGTCGGATCACCTTCGCTCCCGGTGATCCCGGCCAGAACGTCGCCTTCCCCCTCCAACTGCGCCAGCACCTGTTCCACCGGACCGCCCGGAAGGAATTGGGTCAGCGCAAAGTTGACGATCATGACACCAATCAGCGTCGGGATCACCAGCAAAAGTCGTCGGAGGATATAGGCGCCCATGGGTTTACAGCGCGCCTTCTTCTTTCAGCTTCGCGGCCTTGTCAGCGTTGAACCACCAGAAATCCAATTGGCCCAAAGCAAGCGGCGGAAGCGGGTCGGGGTATTCGTACTGATCCCAGTAGGCCACCCAATGTTTGGTGTTCTGCCACTGTGGCACGTTGAACTTGAGCGACCGAAGCACGCGGTCCAGCGCCTGAACGGAGGTGTTCAATTCCTCAGACGTTTCAGAGGCGATCACCACATCAATCAGGCGATCCACGGCAGGGTCTGCGACACCGGCCAGATTGCGGGACGTGTCATCGCGAAGGCTGCTGTCGAACCACTGTTTCAGACCAGTCGACGGCTCATAGCCAAGGCTGAAACCCTGCGTTGTCATGTCAAAGTCAAACGACCGCGCGCGCTCTTGCTCTTGGGCCGGATCAACGCGATCAAGCTTTGCATCAATCCCGAGACGTTTGAGGTTTTCCACATAGGGGTTGATCACCCGGTCAAACGAAGGCGAGCTTTCGAGGAACTCGACCGTCAGAACCTCACCGTCTTTCTCACGCAGACCTTCGTCATTAACCAACCAACCGGCCTCATCCAGCAGCGCTGATGCAGCGCGCAGGTTGCGGCGGTCCAACTGACGTTCGCCCGAAGTCGGCGCTGTTACAGCCTCTTCCGTCAAGATCGACGCATCAAGCAAGCCTTCGTCGACCAACGGTTGAAGGATGGCAAGTTCGCCTTCGCTTGGAAGGCCCGAACTCGCGTTTTCGGAAAACTCCCAAAACGACGATGGGCGTTCGTAAAGGCCAAAGAACAGCGATTCATTCGACCACGTGAAGTTGAACATCAAACGGATCGCTTCCCGGACGCGGATGTCCTGAAATTTCTCGCGGCGCAGGTTGAAGATGAATGACTGCATCCGTCCAAGGCTGCCGTCATCCAGTTCTTCTTTCTTCACCCAGCCATTTTCTATCGCCGGGAAGTCATAGGCCGTGGCCCAGAGACGCGAGGTGTTTTCCGTGCGGAACGTGTAAGTGCCAGCCTTGAAACCCTCAAGCGCGGCCGTGCTGTCGCCAAAGTACTCAATCCGGATACGGTCAAAGTTGTTGCGACCCACGTTGATGTTCAGGTCGTTGCCCCAATAGTCCGGGTTCCGTTTCCACACGACCTGACGGGAATAGTCAAAACTCTCAAGAACATAAGGGCCTGTGCCTGTCATCGGGCCACGGGGCCAAGTGTTGTCCAGCGTCAGGTCGTTATCTGCAAACCATGTCGGGTGCATAGGCCCGATGATCCCAGCCAGACCGATCCGGTCACGCTTCGGGCTGTCGGGTGAAAAGTTGTATTTGATGCGGTAGTCGTCCAGCACCTCGACGCTATCGACAAAGTTGCCAAATGCCTGCCGGAAGGACGGCAAACCGTCCTTCATAACTGTATCGAAGAACAGCTTCACATGCTCGGCTTTCGCCGGGGTCCCGTCAGAGAATGTCACCTCAGGGCGCATGTTGAAGATGACCCAGCTGATGTCTTCCGGGTATTCCATCGTCTCGCAGAGGAAACAGTAGATCGACGTCGGATCATCCGCGAACGAAGTCACCATGTCTTCATCGCCGATGTTGGCGAGACCGACAGCGTTACCCTTCAGCGTGTAGCGGTTGAAGCTGTCAAAGGTTCCCTGCCCCGCGATGCTGATCTCACCACCTTTGGGCGCGTCTGGATTAACGTAATTCAGATGCTCGAAATCGGCATCATATTTTAGATCGCCGAAGAAACTATAACCATGGCTGACCGTGACGTTTTCATGGCTTTCCGCACGAAGCAGCGTAGCCCCGCCGATCAAACCAGCCGTCAACGCCCCCATCATGGCCCATCTCAAGAAGGTTCGCTCATGTAGCGGTGTGACAGCGGTTGCAGCGGCAGGGCGGCGGTTGGTCATATGACAGACATCCTGTTTCGTGACGACGGCGGTTTCCGACACAAAATAACGTATTAATCCGGTTGTCGACCATTCAAGGCGCGAAAAGCTCTCCTGACTGTTATGTGACTGTCAGGTGAACACGCGACAGGGCGCTCAGGTACAAAAAAAGGGCCGCGCAGATGCGCAGCCCTTGGACGTCTTTCTATGTGGCCGGATCAGCCGCCGAAGGTCGCCAGATATGCGATCAGGTTCGCGCGATCTGCTGGTTTTGGCAGGCCATTGAAACCCATGGTCGTACCTGGTGCGTAACCTTTTGGATTTTCAAGGAAACCGTTCAGCTCTTCTGGGGTCCACACGTCTGCGACCGCAGCCAGCGCGCCAGAATAGTTGAAGCCGTCAACAGCCGCGACTTCGCGGTCCACAACGCCGTACAGGTACGGGCCGGTGCCATTCGCGCCGTCTTCCAGCTTGTGGCAGGCACGGCATTTGCCCCAGACCTTTTCGCCCTTGCCGGCATCAGCGGCGGCGAACAGTTCTGCGAATGCTGGGCCTTCTTCGGCTTCGGCCACTTCATCGCCGCCTTCAACCGGGATGGTGTAGGCCTGTTTGTGGTCTTTTCCGTGACCCCCAACGTGATAAATCTCTTCTGCTGCCCAAGAGCCGAGCAGGAAAACAAGAAGTGACCCGCACAAAGCAGCCGTCACTTTTGTCAAGGTCATCGTGTCCATAGTGTCGCGGTCCGTTTTCAGTATGCCGTTGTGCGCGGTCTAATGCCTTTCGCGGTTGCGCTGCAAGGTGTACGAGCCGCGACCAAACGCCCTGCTTTTGGGGCCAGGAGACCAGGAATAATGACCAAACGGATCGCGTTTCAGGGTGAGCTCGGTGCCTATGGGCATCAGGCATGTGTGACTGTTCGTCCAGACCACGAACCGGTCCCGTGCGTGACCTTCGACGACACAATTGCCGCCGTTCAATCCGGCGCCGCAGACCTGTGTGTCGTGCCGGTCGAAAACACGACTTATGGCCGTGTGGCCGACATCCACCGGCTACTGCCAGAAAGCGGACTGAACATCATTGCCGAGACATTCGTCAAAGTCGAAATCAACCTGCTGGGCGTTCCCGGTTCCACGCTGGATCAGGTGACGCATGCCAAGGGGCATGCGGTGATCCTGCCGCAATGTGGGACATTCCTGCGTGAATACGGGATCAGCGGCGTGGTGAGCTCAGACAATGCGCGCGCCGCCCGCGAGGTTGCAGAGGCTGGCGACCCAACAGTCGCAGCCTTGGCCAGCAGTCTGGCTGGTGAGATTTACCAACTGGATACGCTCGCCAGCCGGATCGAGGATCACCACAACAACACGACCCGGTTTCTTCTTTTGGCACCGGAGCCCGACATGTCGCGCCGGGCGGACAAGATGATGACGACCTTTGTCTTCCAGGTCCGCAACATCCCCGCGGCGCTCTACAAGGCGATGGGCGGTTTCGCGACCAATGCAATCAACATGACAAAACTGGAAAGCTACATGGTGGGCGGCCATTTCACGGCCACACAGTTTTACAGCGATGTCGAGGGGCACCCAGACGACAAAAGCCTACGACTCGCGCTGGAGGAGCTCGGCTTCTTTACGTCGATGGTCAAAGTCCTTGGCACCTATCCGGCAGATCCCGAACGCGACAACCGCGACTGACCAAATTGGAAGAGACGCCTTAGCCGACAACCACGCCACGGTGGTCGCGCTCAATCGTCTCGGCGTAATCTGCGACGGCAACCTTGAAGCGTTTGGTCAGGTTGGCCTTGGCTAATTTCATGGATTGCACCAACAGGCGCGCCGACAGGGTGTTGGGCTTCGTCTCCAGACCAACCGACATCCGCGTGCGGGCGGGTGACAGTTCAACCAATTCGACGGACATCACAACTTCCATGCCGCCAGAGATGCTTGTGACTTCCATCTCGTTCGGTGGGTCAAACTTCGTCACCTTCGGCAACAAAGTGCGTTCCCGACCCCGGAACTTAAAGCCAACCTTCCACGCCATGCCGACGCCCGGCGTGCTCAGCTTATCGGTCCGCTCGACATCAGCCCCGCGCCGCAGCGCACGTTTTTCGAAACCGTCGAAGTCAGACAAAGCCTGAAAAACGACGTCGATCGGAACCTCAACATCTTCTCGCGTTGAAAACTTCATGATGACCTTTCCTGCTCCGCCAAAGACTTAGCGTGAGTAACAGGGCGATTCCACCCAGAGATGTCATTCAAGGGTGTCTGCGACCCAATTTGACAACAGAAAATGGGCAATCGCACCTTTGCGCGCCGCTGCAACCTTTTCGTGGCGTCCTGCAAGCGCCTCGAGCACTTCTTCCCGGGTCATCCAAATGGCATCTTCCAACTCGGCCGGGTCCACCGTGATGTCTTCGCTGGTTGCGTAGCCGATGCAGCCGAACATCAATGACGCCGGAAACGGCCAAGGCTGGCTGGCCAGATACCCGACCTCGCCCACGCGAATGCCTGCCTCTTCATAGACTTCGCGGCGAACCGCGGCTTCCAGCGTTTCGCCCGGCTCAACAAACCCCGCCAAAAGCGAATACATGCGATCCGGCCAACCCGGCGACCGACCGACTAGGACAGAGTTGCCCCGAACGATCAACATGATGACGACGGGGTCCGTGCGCGGGAAATGATGCCGCCCACAAGACGAACAGGTGCGTTGCCAACCGGACTGCACAATATTGCTGGCTGCGCCACAATTCGCACAAAACGCGTGTATCCTATGCCATTCGAACACCGCACGCCCGGTGGCCGCCAATTCGGCATCGCGCGGTGAAAGCCGTGTCATCACCCCACGCAATTCAGTGAATTCCGCGTGGTCGATTTCTGGATGCACCTGAACGCTCGGATCAAGGAAGCCCCACAACTGCTCAGCGTCAAAATCTGACGGATCCCACCCGTCCAACAGATAGGCCGCAATCAAGGAGCCGTCTTCCTCACGACCTAGGAGAACGGGCTGGCTCTTGCTGTCGGCCAAGACAGGATGATCGGACGTAAGACGTGTTAGGTCCTGCGTATCCCGATCCAACAGCGGCTTACCGCGCCAGAATACAACAGCCGTGTGCGGAGCAGACTGCCAATCATCACCGCGTATCTCAGCGGCGCGGTCCAAACCCGATCCACCAAAGGTCACTGTTTCTGCGTGTCGCATGACTGCCCTCTCTGTTTCAGTCACAGGTGCCATGCCAAGACCGGAGCGGCAACCGGGCATGATTCCCAGCCAGCACCGTGCAACAGCTCAAATCTCAAATCTCGGCCAAACTACACCTTAGGGTTGTGCGCCACGCCAATCGCGCACAGAATACGCCTGCCGCAAAATCGTGAATTCTATGTCATGCTGAAGAACCGGCCATTCGCTCCTGAGTTCGAGCGTGGCCAGACAAGTCTGCGCATTCTTGCCACCACGGATCTGCACATGTGGATGCTGGGGTATGATTACTATCGCGATCAGCCAGACACGGGACACAGCCTTGCACAACTCGCCCCGCTGATCGACGAACGGCGCAATGAGGTGCCGAACGCATGCCTCTTCGACAACGGCGACTTGCTCCAAGGGACACCCATGGCCGACATCCTTGTCGAGGATTGGCGCATGGACGAAACCCGCGCCAACCCGGTGATGCAGACATTGACCCAGATGGGATATGACGCCGCCACGCTGGGCAACCATGACTTCAATTTCGGCCTTCCCTACCTCGACGCCGCTGTCCAAACTGCGGGCTTCCCCTATGTGTGCGCCAATGCTCTCCGCCACAGGGCCGAGCACCCAGATGCTGACCAACCCTATCTGCCACCATACACCCTTCTGACGCGGTCGCTTAGGATGGCTGATGGCAGCGATCAGGACATCCGCATTGGTGTGATCGGTTTCGTGCCACCGCAAATTACGGCGTGGGACAGACAACATCTGAGTGGTCGCATTCAAACCCGGTCGATTATCGATTCCGCCCGGTTTCATGTGCCTCGACTCAAGAATGCGGGCGCGGACATTATCGTTGCGCTCTGCCATTCCGGCCTCGGTCGGTCGCTTGATGACAGGGGGCAGGAAAATGCCGGCCTTGCCTTGGCGACCGTTCCAAACATCGATGCGTTCGTGCTGGGCCATGTCCACAGAACTTTTCCTGACAGCAGCTACGACGGGTATCCGGGCGTCGACCCATCCAAGGGGACAATTTGTGGCAAACCTGCTGTCATGCCGGGGTTCTGGGGCAGCCACCTCGGCATTATCGACCTCACGCTGGAGCATGCAGGCGACAGGTGGTCCATCACTCAAAACCAAAGTCGGGTCGAACCCGTAACCGCTGCTGGGCAGACAACACCAACAACAGCGCAGCCGCTTGCCGCCCGCGTCCAAAAAAGCATGCAAGCTGCCCATGATCGAACACTCGACCTTATTCGCAGCCCCGTCGGACGCCTTTCCGGGCGCCTCCACAGTTATTTCGGAGAAATCGGTCCCACCCTAGTCGAATGCCTGATCAGCGCAGCAAAACAGGCCAAATGCAGAGAATTGATAACGCAGCGCAGCATACCCGACCTGCCGATCCTCTGCATGACCTCGCCATTTAAAAGCGGCGGCCTGAGCGGGCCAACCTTTTACACGGATATCCCAGCAGGACCGTTGGCCCTGCATCACGTCGCGGAAATGTATATTTACCCAAACACTTTGATGGTGATCCGCCAAACCGGAGCACAGGTTCTGGATTTGCTCGAACGTTCCGCCGCCCTATTCACCCAGATCAAAGCAGGCGATCAGGATGTGCCTTTGGTATCTTCCCTGAGACCCCACTACGAAATCGACTGGATGCATGGTCTGAGCTACACCCTCAACCTTGAAGCCCAAGCAGGTGCCAATCGCGTCAAGGACGTGATCCACCAAAGTGAGCCGATTGATCCTGAGGCTGACTACATCGTGGCCACTAATAACTATCGGGTTGCAGTCGCACAGGTGCCGATTGCGCCCGAGGATATCCTTTATGAAGCACCGATGATGATGCGGGACGTGCTCTGTGATTACCTGAAGTCCCATCAGGACTATGCCCCCATCCGCCAGACATCCGTACGCTTTCAGCCCTTTTCTGAGCATACCACGTGCCGCCTGAGCATCGGCCCGGCCGCGCGCGATCTCATTGACCAAGACCCGGCAATGTCCGTCATCGGCGAAACACCGTCAGGATTTCTGGATGTGCGCTATAACCTGCCTGCCGTTGAAAACGCTGCCGCAAACCGGCGCGTTGGCACATAGCAGCAGCCCTTGACAGAGCGACTTGCATCTGCGGCGGACACACCCTAATTAACCGATCGAGAGGTTGGCGCGGGCGTGCGCCTCGCCAACCCGGTCAGGTCCGGAAGGAAGCAGCCGTAACGAGCCCCGCATGGGTCGTGTTCAATCTCTCACCTCATCACGGGTCCTGCCGACCTGTGACACCTCGGCTTTAGGCACAGTTCCACTGACGTTTAGACCGGCCCCATTCAATAAACGCCATGTTCGACCACCTGCCCCGGATGGGCTTTGGCCCATTTCCTCAGGAACTCGGCCACGTCTGGTCGCAACTGCGCGCTCAACGCGCGTCGTGGAAGCGCCACACCGTGTGTCAAAACAATCTCAAGACAGGCCAGATGATCCTGCCCTGAGCGTTCGGGTGCATTCTCGGACCCGTGCAGGATCGTCCCAAGCAAGCTCCCTCCAAAATCGTTCAAATGGCTCAGGTCAGGCCCAAGTTTCAGGAAATATCGCAAATACTCTGGCAATCCGACCCAGCCCGAAGCCTGCACCGGGGTCACCCCCATCGAATCCGGAGCGTCCCATGGGAACCCAACCTCAACAAGGCTCTTGATCCGCTTGAGCGTACCGACGCGGTGCACAAGCTCGGTCAGGAGCCCCTGCAATTCTGCCGGGATTTTGGCCGGATCAACGAAGCCTTCCCCGCCACCATTGACCAAAGGCGCTAAATCAGCAGGCACATCGCGCGGGGCGTCCACGGTTTCCAATACGGCGCGGACCGCCTCTGCCCCCACCAATCGCGCAAAGGCATGGGGTTTCAGGGCCGCGTGTTCAGACGTCACGCTGGCCCCGGCATTAAGCACAAATTCGGACACCTCACGCCCCGCACCGCGCAAGGCGGCGTGATGCAAGGCATTGTACCCCGGTTGTGCGCTTTCATTTGGGTCCGCTCCAGCCCCCAAGAGCAAGGCGACCATCTCGGCATTGTCAAAATCCATGGCGCGCAAAAGCGCATTGGTGCCTTGAGGATTTGCGCCATACCGGAGCAGGAGGCGCACCCCAGCGGCGTCGCCAAGTTCGGTTGCATGATAAAGCGACTCGCCATCATTCGGATCAGCGCCCCACTCTAACAACCATTCGGCCAGTGGGAGATTTCGCGCATGCCCGAGCGCCCCATAGAGCGCCGACAGCATTTCGTCAGTGCCGGGGCTGTGGGGAAAGGCATCATTGACATCTGCACCATGCGCCAGCAGCACCTCTGCGCAGGCAAGGGATGCGGCCTCTTCGCCCCCCATCCGCCCCCATTTGGAAAACGCCAGATGCAGGATCGGCCTGCGTGGCCCGACAGGTTCGATGGCACGTGCAGGATCTTCGCAGAGCGCAGCGGTCAGCCCCTCAAGATCAAAGGTCGCACAAAGGAGCCCCATGTTCCCCGCAGCCAGATCTGGCGTTGCAGCCAGCAACGCCTCAGCTGCCGCGCGGTTGCCGTTAAAGAGGGCCATCTTGAGCTGTTCCTGCGCCTCTGCACGCTCCAGCCCGATGGTCTCGGCCGCCCATTTGAGCCGTGGCCATGACATGAAGCCGTGCTGGCGTGCGATGACATGCAGGAAATCGGCATGCGTCCCGGGGCTCTTTCCCCAAAGGTTCTGCACCACCTGCACCGCGCCGGCATCGCCCGCGTCATAGGATTTTTTCAGGGTTTTGGCCGCGCGACGCAATTGGTCGAGCCGCAGGGTGTCTTTGGACGACAAGGACATGGTCACCTCCATCAGCGCCCGCGTCCGCCCAAGGGCCAGAGATCAACCATGGATCTTCGAAAAGGTCATGCAAGGCTGCCGTGATCGGCTTTCCGCGAACATGGGGGCCTGCCAAAATGGCCTCGGTCAATCCGTAGCCGATCGCTGGACGCCACGCAACGGGACGGCTAGGTTTGCGGCTGCATCATCCGGGAACACCCAATGTCCGACACCTCTGCCTATCAGGTCCTTGCCCGTAAATACCGGCCCGAAACCTTCGCCGATCTGGTTGGCCAGGACGCGATGGTGCGCACCCTCAAGAACGCGTTTGAGGCAGATCGCATCGCACAGGCCTTTGTGATGACGGGCATTCGCGGGACCGGCAAAACCACGACCGCCCGGATCATCGCCAAAGGCATGAACTGCATTGGCCCAGATGGCACCGGCGGCCCGACCACCGAACCCTGCGGTGTCTGCGAACACTGCACCGCCATCATGGAAGGCCGCCATGTTGACGTGATCGAAATGGACGCGGCGTCGAACACCGGTGTCGATGATATGCGCGAGATCATCGACTCTGTGCACTATTCGCCCGCAACGGCCCGCTTCAAAGTCTACATTATCGACGAAGTCCACATGCTGTCGAAAAGCGCCTTCAACGCTCTTCTCAAGACCCTCGAAGAACCGCCGGCACACGTCAAATTCATCTTTGCAACGACCGAAATCCGCAAGGTTCCGGTCACGGTTCTGTCCCGTTGCCAACGGTTCGACCTCCGGCGCATCGAACCTGAAGTTCAGATTGGCCTGCTGCGCAAGATCGCGACGTCCGAGGGAGCAGAGATCACCGATGACGCGCTCGCCCTGATCACGCGCGCCGCCGAAGGGTCCGCACGTGACGCGACCTCACTTCTTGATCAGGCGATCAGTCATGGCGCAGGCGAAACCGGCGCGGATCAGGTCCGCGCGATGCTGGGTCTGGCAGATCGCGGGCGTGTGCTCGACCTTTTTGACATGATCATGAAGGGGGACGCAGCGGGTGCTTTGACCGAGCTTGGCGCGCAATATGCTGACGGGGCCGACCCCATGGCCGTGCTGAACGATCTGGCAGAGATCACCCACTGGATCAGCGTGTGCAAGATCACTCCAGACGCTGCCGAAGACCCAACCATCAGCCCTGACGAACGGGCCCGCGGCACGGCTATGGCGCAAGCCTTGCCGATGCGCGCCCTGACGCGCCAATGGCAGATGCTCCTGACCGCCCTGGACGAAGTCGCCCAAAGTCCGAACGCCATGATGGCCGCTGAAATGGCGATTATTCGGCTGACCCATGTCGCCGAACTTCCCAGCCCAGAGGACTTGGTGCGCAAGCTGAAGGACGCGCCGGTTCCAACCGCACCTGCTCCAGCCCCTGCACCCTCGGGGGGAGGTATGACCTCCGGGCCTGCCCCCACGGCCCACAACCCGGCCCCTATGGGCGGCACAACAATGCTTGCTGCACAACCCGCAGCGCAAGCAAGTCCAGGCCTAGACCGCTACGCCCGGTTCGAAGACGTCGTGGCCCTGATCCGTGCGCATCGCGATGTGAAGCTTCTCGTCGAGGTCGAAACCGGCCTGCGGCTCGTGTCCTACTCACCCGGCCGTATCAGTTTCGAACCCGCGCCTGATGCCCCCCGTGACCTCGCCGCGCGCCTGGGTAGCAAATTGCAGGCATGGACTGGCAACCGCTGGGCCATATCGGTCGAAAGCGAAGGCGGCGCCCCGACGATCGCCGAGGTCCGCGACGCAGAGAAGCTTGAACTGGAAACGGCCGCCAAAGCCCACCCCATGGTCCAAGCCGTCTTTGACGCCTTTCCAGGGGCCAAAATCCTCGAAATTCGCACTCCAGAAGCCATTGCTGCAGAGGCTCAGACCGAAGCCCTGCAAGAGGTCGAGGATGAGTGGGACCCGTTTGACGACGACGCATAGACCCAAAGGGGGATTGCGCGCTGCCGCCATGCAATGATGTCCAACCGGACCTTCTATGTTTCAAAAAAACTCCCGCCGGAGGCATCTGACCTTACCGCTTGGCGTCCACTTTGGACCGGTTCCCCAACAGATCAGACAGCGTCATCGCGTCCCTTTACCTTGAAAACCACGCCCCCTCTTGGCATGTGAGGTGTCAAGCAAAGGAGACAGAAATGCTCAAAGGTTTAGGCGGCCTCGGCGACATGGCCGGGATGATGAAAAAAGCCCAGGAAATGCAGGGCAAAATGGAAGAGCTTCAGGAAAGCCTGACCACAATGACCGTTGTCGGCGAAGCTGGCGCAGGTCTTGTCAAAGCAACTTCGACCGCCAAGGGCGAGCTGACAGCACTCGATATCGACCCTTCGATCTTTTCCGGCGACGACAAAGAAGTGGTCGAAGACCTGATCCTTGCGGCGATCAAGGACGCCCAGCAAAAGGCGCAAGAAAAGTCAGCCGAAGAAATGAGCAAACTGACCGAGGGTCTCGGCCTGCCGGCAGGCATGAAGCTGCCATTCTAAAGCCTTCCCGGCTGACCACCTCCGCGCTAGATTGCCTGCAAGGCTAAGAGCAGGACCAACGACATGGCGGATGATACCAATGATGTGGAGGCGCTCATCGATCTGATGGCGCGCCTTCCGGGGCTTGGCCCCCGTTCGGCACGCCGCGCGGTGCTGCATCTGATCAAGAAACGCGGTCAGCTTCTCGGTCCTTTGACCGACGCGATGGCCAAAGTTCGGGCGACAGCCCGCGAATGCCTGACCTGCGGCAATATCGGAACCTCTGACAAATGCGCAATCTGTGCGTCCCCTAAGCGCGCGACTGGCGAACTATGTGTTGTCGAAGATGTCTCTGATCTTTGGGCGATGGAGCGGGCTGCCGTTTTCAAAGGGCGCTATCACGTCCTTGGAGGCACGCTCTCGGCGCTGGACGCTGTCGGGCCAGAGGATTTGCGTATCCCTCAACTCGTAAACCGCGTCGAAGAGGAAAGCATCACTGAGGTGATCCTGGCCCTCCCCGCCACGGTCGACGGTCAAACGACGGCGCATTACATCGCCGACCACCTGCCCGGCACGGCGGTCACATCACTTGCGCAGGGTGTCCCTGTGGGCGGCGAACTCGACTACTTGGATGATGGGACAATCACAGCTGCGCTTAGAGCGCGGAAAGCGTTCTAGCCCAGGTCGCAAGCGGTCGGAGCCACACCCGTTCACCGGCCAGAGCGTCCAGACAGGATTGCGTCCACCAATGGATGTCCTGCGTCTGCACCCCGTCCAGTAGCGCCGCGTGGCGCGCCTTGCGTTCATCCAGCGACATGCTCAACGCCTTTTGAATCGCATCGCCCATCTCGGTCGCGTCATAGGGATTCACAATCAACGCGTCCTGCATTTGCTCGGCAGCGCCTGCAAAGGAGGACAGGATCAGAACACCAGGATCATCCGGATCCTGCGCCGCCACAAATTCCTTGGCGACAAGGTTCATGCCGTCGGCGAGCGGCGTCACAAGACCCACATCCGCACGCCGCATCACCCCTGCCAGGCGTTCCCGCGCGACGTTGCGGCGGATGTAGCGGATCGGCGTCCAGTCCAGTTCGGCATACTCTCCGTTCAAAGCACCTGCCGTCGATTCAAGATGGGCACGAATGTCCTGATAGGCATCCACGTTCTCACGCGACGGCGGCGCGATCTGCAAGAGCGTCGCCTTGGGGTCGCTGTCTTGGCGCTGCGCCAGATACGCCCCAAAGCCTTCGAAGCGATGCACAAGGCCCTTGGAGTAATCCAGCCGGTCCACGCCGATGATCAGCTTCTGTCCCAGAGACAACGCCATGTTGTCACCTGCAGCCGAAGCAATGGCTGCATCCCGGTAGCCAACAGGATCAATCCCAATGGGAAACGCCCGACCGTTATTGACCTTGCCTTCGACCCGCGCCGCCAAGGCATCCAGCCTTTGAACGTCGGTTTCCGTTTGCATCCCGAACACGTCATAGGCCGCAACCCAATCAAGCATGTCGTCCGCTTGCGGAAGCGCTGGCACGTCTGACGCCGTAGGGAACGGAATGTGCAGGAAAAAACCAACGCGATTGTCGACGCCCAAGGCCCGGAGCGCCGCAGCCAATGGCAGAAAATGGTAATCATGGACCCAGATCAGGTCACCGGGCTGGGCAATCTCGGCGACCATCTTGGCCAGCCGTTCGTTCACCGCCATGTACCCTTCGACCATGCCAGGCTGCACGTTGATCAGGTCGGCGCGCCGATGAAACAGCGGCCAAAGCACAGAGTTGGCATAGCCCAGATAGTATTGCTCATAGTCCGCGTGGCTCAGGTCAAAAGCATAGCGGCTATAGGCGCCGCTTGCGATCTGCGTAAGTCCTTCGCGCGGGGCCTCTTGCGGCCCTCCGCTTGATCCAATCCAGATCCCACCGCGCTCTGTCAGGGCCTCATGTAGCGCAACAACCAGACCGCCAGATGGGGTTTCATCCGTGGGAATCCGGTTCGAAATGACAATCAGGCGACCGCCTTTCTGGCTCATGCTTTCGTCTCCAATTCGCTCCAAATGCGAAGGCATTCCTGAACCGCGCTTGGGTCCTTAAGGCGCGACGTCGCACACGTGCCACCTTCTCCAACCTTCACGCCCACGCCGCCCAACCGTTGGGCCGCATCCATCGCGGGTTCATCGGTCGCATCGTCACCCATCATCACCGGTGTCCGGCCCGCGAAATCAGGCAAGGCCATGATCCGCTCAAGAGCAGCACCTTTGCCCACGTCATCTGGCCGTAATTCACACACCATCTTACCCCTGTGCAGTTCGAACCCGGGATGCGCTGCCGCGAGGCGGGCCGCAAAAGACGCAACTTCGACCTCCAGCTCGGGTGCCTGTCTCATATGCAAAGCCACCCCTGCGGGCTTTTGTTCCACAATCACACCCTCGCGCACACGAGCAAATGCTTCAGCGGCGCGGCGCAGCCCGGCAACCACCTCTGACCCAGCCAATGGATGCGCATTGCGCGTTCCATCCATCTGCCACTCCGCTCCGTGGCTTCCCACGCGTGGCACAGTCACGGTGGGTAGTAATTGATCAAAATCCTCAAGCCGCCGTCCCGACAGAATGACCGTTCGCCCGCCCGTTCGTCGAGACAGACGACCAAGAAGGTCTGGCACAGTCATCGGCACCTCGACACCCAGCGGTGTGTCGGCAAAGCCGATCAGTGTTCCATCGAAATCAAGGAAGAGTGCGGCGTCGGTCAAACGCGGAAAGCCGTGAGCGACGCGGTCGGGCGTCTGATAAGGGTCAGCCATAATTCAAACTTGCGCTGCGCCGCAGCGAAATCAAGTCAAACCTCGATCCAGCGCTCCAGATCGCGCAGGGCGGCGTCCAAAGCGTCAAATACTATGCGCAATCGGCGCGATGTGTGCAGCTCTCGATGCGTGGTCAACCAGATCGGAAACTCAATGACCGGCCCGTCCGGCAACGCAACCTCCAACTCTGGCAGCTTTGCCCCAACCTCGTCAGGCAGGATCGACACACCCATCCCGGCCCGCACCATGTTCAGCATCGAGGTCCCAAGGTCCGAGGCCCCGACGATCTGGTCCGCCGACATCGGAAAACCACGCACAGTCAGGTCCGCCGCCATCTGCTCCAGATCAAGCTGCTGGAAGGTCGTGACAACAAAATCATGGCGCGCGATGTCTTCGACGCGTTTCAGCCGCCCGCGCCGGTCAAGATAGGACCGCGCTGCATATAGACGGGCGGTGCGCATCCCGATCATCTTGGCAATGAGGTCCGGTTGATCCGGGCGCACGTGGCGGATGGCAATGTCGGCCTCGCGCCGGGTCAAATCCTGAAGCTGGTTAGATGCAAGAACATGCACCATCAATCCGGGTGCCCGCGCACGCAAATCGGCAAGCATGCGTGGCAGGTAATACGTGGCCATCATGTCTGACGCAGTGACCGTCACGGTGCCAGTCACATCTTGCGATTGCCCCGCCGCGACAAGCGACACGCGTTGCGCCGCCTCCCCCATATCGCGCACGTGCTGCAGCAACTCCTGCCCCGCTTGCGTCAGCATCAGCGTCCTGCTGGTCCGCTCAAACAAAGTGACGCCGAGCGTCTCCTCAAGCGCCGAGACCTGCCGGCCCAGCGTCGGCTGGGTCGAGCCAAGCGCCCGCGCCGCAGCACTCAGTGACCCCTCTTCGGCGGTCGCCAAGAAAGCGCGCACCTGGTTCCAATCAAAGTTGATGGTCTGCCATTTCATACGTTTATGTATATCAGCCCCCCGCATTTCGGCAATTTCCATACATGTATGGGGCGCATACATCAGCGCATGGAAGGAGACCCACCATGCCGACACCGCAACGCTTCTGGGACCGCAACGCGGCGAAATACGCCAAAAGCAAGATTGGCGACATGCCAGCCTATGAGATCACGCTGGAACGCATTCGCAGCTATCTGAGCCCCGAGCAGTCGATGCTTGAATTCGGATGCGGGACCGGGTCGACCGCGCTGTTGCTTGCGTCGCAAGTTCGCGAGATCATCGGCACAGACATTTCCGGGGAAATGGTGCGGATCGCGATGGAAAAGGCGACCGCCCAAGGCATATCCAACGTCACTTTCCGACAGGCCACCGCGACAGCGACGCAACCAGAGGGCCCGTTTGACGTGGTCTTTGGTTCATCGATCCTTCACCTGATCGAAGGTCTGCCCGAAACGCTGATCCAGCTGAAAGATCACGTCAAACCCGGCGGCCTTTTTATCACCAAGACGCCATGTCTTGGCGAAGCGGGCGTCTTTATCCGCATGGTGATCCCCGTGATGCAATGCGTCGGCATCGCGCCTTACGTGAATTCTCTGAGCATCTTGGATGTGGACGCCGCAATAGAAAAGGCCGGCTTCGAGATCGTCGAAACCGGCCAATTTCAGAAAGGCATGCCAAGCCGTTTTGTGGTCGCCCGCCGTCCGGCGGACAGTTGATCAAACAGCCGTCAGTTTGAAGCCAAGCGCCTGCTGGAACCGCATCTGAACGTTTGTGCATTCAAACCCGTTCTGGTTCCAGTTCCGCAGCCGCGTGCGCGCACGATCGAAGGCCGCGATATAGTCTTCGTTCTTCGACAGATGATGCGGGATCCGGTTCAGATAGATGATCACGGCCCGACGCGAGATCCGGCAGAACTCCTTGACGATGTTGTCCCAGTCATCCGGGTGGCAATAGTGTTCGATGGCCTGCATACAGAACAGGTAGTCTTGGCTCTTGTCTTCCAGTGGGTAGGGAACCATCCCACCGTCAAACAGGGCCATCGGAATTTTCTGAGCTTCGATGATCGGGCGATAGCACCAATCTGAAACCGCCTCGCCCGGCTTTGGAATCGGCAAGCGATAGTCATCAAGCTCACGGTCGTTCAGTTCATCGTTGACTGCACGGTGATAAGCGCCTTCGCCGCGGGCCTGCCCCGCGGTTAGATTCAGATAGTCATTGCCCAGAATGCTGTGGCCAAAGTGACGGCAGACTTCGAGCATTCCACCATGGGCCGTCGACATCTCAAACACGCTGTAGGGCGTCTCACGGTGCTTCAGCAGTTCGGGCGCATAAAGCTCCAGCCGGTTCCAGCTGCGGCGGATGTTCCAAGACCGCTTTTGATACTTGCGCTGGATATCCTTCGGCATGCCCGCGTCCGACCACTCGAACGGGTATTCGCCCTGCAACTCTTCGGGCAATTCAACGCCGAACAGGTCCTGACCGTCAGGTTGACGGTTCAATTTGTGGATACGTTTGGAAATGGCGCGCTGAACCTGCGCCATGTCTGCTGGCGATGCCTGCATCGAATTCACCCCAATCTCTGCTTTTGTTTTTTTCCGGATATACACGGATTTGGGCAAAAGTTTGACAACAAAAGCGAGGATTGGAGTGAATTGTTCGCGTTTTCCTAGGGCTGTTCGTCGTCTTCGCCGCTCTCATCGCCGCCGGATGGCAGGTTAAAGAAGCTGTCGGCGTCCAGAATATCCTCGTCGGACTTTTTGTCGTCCTCATCCTCATCTGTTTCAGACAAAGAGAATGTCTCAAGGCCCGAGATCGCCGTTGGGATCTTGGGCTCTGGGTCCATGCCCAGCGATTGTTCCGTCGACACCAGCTTGCGGCGTTCGTCATCCGACATCGCGGTGCCCTCAGCGGCCTTCTTGGCGTTTGCCTTTTGCACCGCGGCGTCCAGCTCGGACTGCTTACACAGGCCCAGTGCCACCGGATCAATCGGCTGGATGTTCGAGATGTTCCAGTGTGTCCGCTCGCGGATCGCCTGAATGGTTGGCTTTGTTGTGCCGACCAGTTTGGAAATCTGACCATCCGACAGTTCCGGGTGGAACTTCACCAGCCAGAGGATCGACGCCGGCCGGTCCTGACGTTTCGACAGCGGCGTATAGCGCGGGCCACGGCGTTTCTCTTCACCAACAGCAGCGGCGTAGAACTTCAGCTTCAGCTTGTGCAGCGGATCGGCCTCGGCGGCGTCAATCTCTTCCTGCGTCAGCTGGTTGTTGGCAATCGGGTCGAACCCTTTGACGCCCGCGGCCACATCGCCATCGGCGATGCCTTGAATCTCAAGCTCGTGCATCTCGGTGAAATCCGCGATCTGCTTGAACGAGATCGTGGTGTTATCAACCAGCCATACGGCGGTCGCTTTGGCCATGATTGGCTTTGCCATGGATGCCTCCTGTCAAATCTGCAAACGACAAAGCTCTCCTGTCGCCTTGCGGCGGTTCCGGGGCCGGAACGGGTTACCTTGTCGGGGAACTTGAGCCGGATATAAGCAATAGGGTCCAAAAGGGAAAGCCCCCATGCGTGTTCTAGCCATTCTGTTCTGTCTTCTCGCCGCCACGTCCGCTCTCGCACGGGGCGAGAAATCGGGTGACTTCGACTACTACGTCCTTGCCCTGTCATGGTCGCCCACGTGGTGCGCATTAGAGGGCGACGCGCGCGATGCCGAGCAATGCGAAACTGATCTGGGGTGGAGCCTGCACGGCCTCTGGCCCCAATACGACCGCGGCTGGCCGTCCTACTGCCCATCTGTCGAACGCAACCCCTCCCGCGCGATGACGGCGGAAATGACCGACATCATGGGATCAAGCGGCCTAGCCTGGCACCAATGGAACAAACACGGCACCTGCACCGGCGACAGCGCGGCCACGTATTACGAAAACTCCCGCTGGGCCTACGACCAGATCAACCGACCGCAAGTCTTCCGCCAACTCGACCGCAGCGTCAAAATCCCCGCCAGTCTGGTCGAGGAAGCATTTCTGAAGGAAAACCCGGATCTGAAGCCCGACATGCTGACCGTGACCTGCAAGGATGGGCGGATACAGGAAGTGCGGATTTGCCTGAGCAAGGGGTTTGTCCCGACGTTTTGTACGGGGTCAGTGGCGCGGGATTGTGGGTTGGAGGACGCGCTGTTTGATCCGGTGCGGTGAGGGGTTGCACAGCGCGGTTACGCTTCTCACTCACCACAATGCGCATAGCCAAGAGCACAGATTGCATACCCCACATAACTAAACTTGCTACCTCGAATCTGCTGTGACCTTGTACTCTTCCAGATGCTGGTGCCCTTCTGTCCTAAGGTAAAGCGTGCCTAAACCAGCATGTTAGTTCATTGAAGTTGGTCGCACCTTTGCCTCTCTGCAAAAGATGAAGGGCGATCGCAATCAATGCCATCCGGGATTACCCTTTCCGTCTGAGACTGCTGCGAGGGTTGTGTCATGGAATCCACCGGGTCAGCCTGCTGCTCGTCTTTGGGAGCAATTAACCAAGCCAAGAGCAAAAGAACTAGGATCAATGCGGCAATCAGGCCAACTAGGAGAAGGATTCTCGATGAGCTATCTTTCCCTTGAGATGTAGGACTGAGTGTAGCGAACGATGATTTCTCAACAGCTTTAGCTTGCGATTTCCGTTGCAGGTGCCGTTCGATTCTTTGCAAGCGTGCTTCTTGCTCATCTTGGCGCTGAACGATTGCTTCTATGGTTCCGTGGTCAATCATACTGAGGTTTATAGCGTGATGTGAGCTACGTTTCGTTTGCGCTTGAGGGAAGGAATTTCGCAAAGACATCTGTTGGCTTTGCTGGCGTTGTATCTCGACTTCCTTTTGGCGCTGTAATTCACGTCGAGTGGCTGCTTGCTCTTCAGCCAACCTGCACTCTTGAACCTTCCTCTGCACCATGTGGATGTACTGCTCATCAGCAGGACGTGTTCCTTTAGCTGCCGTAGGCGAGATGATGACCCTTCCAATTTTCTGTGACACATTGAGCAGCCCAAACGCGGCCTCGATGACAGTGTCCAGAAGCTGCCCCCCCTCTTCGGTTTGATGCAATAGTTCAGTCTCGGGCTTCATTCGAAAGCTTACCTGGGCTTCCACACGAGGGACGTGATGCAAGATACCCAGTCGTTCAGACAGGGCGCTTGAGCTGCGTCCCTCACTTAAGGCATCTTCAACTTGAGGATATAAGATATCGTACAAATATTCGGGAACGCCTGTTAAGTCGAAGCTGCGCGCATTTATGCAAACGCAAGCACCGAGAATTCCGACTCTTTTGTTGAAATCTGTGATCTTGCTGACAAGGCCAATGAGCCAGAGGCTGTCCCGCTCCACGTCGATGCTCTGAATGAAGAGCGATGGTGTTGTAGCAGACGACGGGAGCAGTCCCTTCATTACTCGGTCAGAACGAAACTCAAGAGGGCTGTTGTGAAAGGTGAGGAAGCCAATTTCACCGTTCGCCTCAACTTTTAGGCCATCATATGAGTTAAAAACGGCTTCGCCGGTTATGCTGGTGGGAGATGACACGGGACGAATATCAGCTGTTCATTTGCCGAAATATTCGCGCCAATGTGCCTGGCCCTAAGCGCTTCCCAGTGAACTGACGATAAATCCAAGAGAATATCTGCGATGAGTTGCGCTTGTCGAACCGGACAATCCGTTCCACGGTTTTTTCACCCTCCTCAAATGCTCGAATATCCCCCACATGCAGAGGCGTGATGGCCCTCTTTTCTTTGCGCCAGGAGTTGTAGATCGCGAAGGTCTTAGGAGCGAATTCCTGAAGGTATATTTTGGTTAAGCCACCGGTCAGGACGTCCAGCCCTACCGTATCTGTCCGCCTTTGATGCAGGCGATGCAGTGCTAGCGATGGATTAGCTATGACCACGGCCAGCGAAAACGTCTTGATCCGATCCTTCACGTTGCGGTTCAGCCACGTAAAGAGATTGTGGAAGAGGAGATCGTTCTCCAGCTTGTTAGGGTGAACGACCAAGATGATCGTCGGACGGACCCTTGAGTTTTTGAAGAGAGCTTCAAGAGCGTCAGGAAGCCGAGGATTGCTGCCTTCTCGTGCAACGACACGAACGAGGTCTTCTCCAGAAACTTCAACGACACTGAAGTTGAGTTTCGTCTTCTGTCCCTTCAGTGGAACGACTTCATAGGTCAGCTCACGAATAGCATCAGCGCCAACCGGCGTGGCGCCGAGGAATCTTCCGCTGTTGAAGACCTTCTGCCACTGGTTCAGCATCGCCTGACCCGCGTAGTTGGGCACCTTTCGTCGTTCAGGAATGATGATCTCATTCTGTAGGTTCGGCGACTCATCAATGTACTTGAACAAAGATGCAAGAAGTGTCGTCTTCCCTGAGCCAGGCAAACCAAACGGTATGACGTAGTTACCGCTGCGGCTGCGGGCGTCCTCTGCCGTAAATGCCGCTTCGCTTCCCCCGCTACCTACAAGTTCTGCGAAGGGATCATCGTCATCATCGACACCTGGGGGGATCGTCCCGCCGGACGCAATGGGTCTAGTTTTGTCAGTGTACAGGTAAGAAGCTTGCACATCCGAAAAGCCTGAACCCTTCCGCTTATCGTCATCCTTTTCCATCGTCAAAAACCGTCGTCAATTTCGTCAAACGTTCCTGGTCCTTCTTCAGGCAGTACGCCACCTTCTCCTGGGCGGAACGCGACAAAGGCATAAAGGATCGGCACAAAGTCAACGACGATGGATAGGATCGCTGCCATGATCGTCGCGCTAAGGCTTGGGACTTCGAGGAAGCCGTTGCGTAGGCTATAAACGATCTCGCCCAGCCGACCTAAGGTCGGATCAATGAAGGCGTGGTCCACCTGTGCAGAGGCGGGTAGGACCGCGTTAGCCTCCCTCTCAATCATCTGACTGTCATCGGAGAGCTGTGAGAGAACACTAAGATCAGCCCCTGCCCGCAGTGCATCGTCAGCGTTTCCATAGAATGCTAGGCGCTCATCAATCTGGCTTATCACGGCGCGGACCGCCTGAAATGGGCCAGCGACGCTTGAGTTCTCTTGCGCCTCTTGCACTAAGCCTCGAAAGGCGTCGTAGAATTCTTTGCGTTCGGCTTGGGTGGATGATGGACCGGGCCTGCGCAGGTCCGTGACCTCCACACCTAGGAGCGCATTAATGGCGTTGATGTGACCCGCGCAGCGCTCACCACACCCCAACCGTGCAGGATCGTTCATTTGCGTCCACATCTGGCGAAGCTCAGTTTCGATCCGTGCGCGCCGATCGCTTTCTTCTTGAACGGCATCTAGCCGCTCGAGGCGGGCACTTGTGTTCGTCAGGTCTGTGGAGAAGACACGATATTGCTCACGTACCGTCGAAGCGAGCACGTCGCTCGTCATGAAGTTGGTATACAGGTAGTTGAAGTTGCTGACACTTGAAAATGTTGCTGCCAAGATGAACAACAAGAATGCTGGAGCCCAAGGCAAACCGCGTTCTCTATTTCGCTGAAGCATGAAGTCCGCCGCGAAAAGCAATAGGCCAATTACTCCGGTAAAGTAGATCGTGAGGGGCCCGAATGTTCGCTCAAACCCGAAATAAGTGAGGAACAAAGAGATCCCGATGCACAGCAGTACCAGCAGGTAATATACAACTCGAATAATGAACATGTCAGAGCCTTCTCAGCTTAATTATGGTGAACCTAACATCAATCACAGGAGGGTAAAGGCAAATCCATATCTCCAGGATCTGCTGAAGCGGTCCAATTGGTCTCAATCAAAAAAAATATCTTCAGCCTAAAACTGAGCAACTTGACGGTCGGCGGAAAAACCCAAAACAACAAACTATGAAAGGTCGGAAATTCAATATTCCTAGACCCACAAAAGAGTGCCGTTCGACCTCAACTAGGTGTAAGAAAATCCTTCACCGAACCACAATGATACTAATGATTCCCCACCCCCGGCCACAACTCCCCCATCGACATCGTCCGCCCATCCGGCTGAACAATCCGCACATGCCGCCGCCTTAGCTGCCTTGGCTCCAGCACGCCGACAGAATGGGCAATCGTCTCGACCTCTTTCGTCAGATGCTGGGCGTAGCGGGCGACTTTGCGGTATTTGTCTTCGGGGACCAGACCCTTTTGGAACCTTGGGTCGTGGGTCGTGATGCCTGTGGGGCAGGTGTTCTTGTTGCATTTCAGCGCCTGAATGCAGCCCAGTGAGAACATGAACCCCCGGGCCGAGGTCACGAAATCCGCGCCTGCGGCCAGCGCCCATGCGACGTCACCCGGATTGACCAGCTTGCCCGAGGCAATCAGGCGGATGCGGTCCTTCATCCCGGCCTTCTCAATCATATCGGCTACACGCGGCAGAGCCTCTCGGATGCTCATCCCGACCAGATCCATCAGCGGCATGGGCGACGCACCCGTCCCGCCCTCGCCCCCGTCAATCGTGATGAAATCGGGCGCGGCGTCCGGCCCGCGTTTGGCCAGCACCTCAAAGAACGCCTCAAAATCCGCCGGGTCGCCGATCACCGTCTTGAAGCCCGTGGGTTTGCCAGTCACCCGCCGCACGCGGTCGATCAGGTCCAGCAGGTCGTCAAAGTCATCAACTTCCACATGGCGGTTCGGACTGATGGAGGATTTCCCCTCTGGAATGCCCCGGATCGCCGCGATCTCTGCATTCACCTTTTCTGCGGGCAGAATGCCGCCCTTGCCCGGTTTAGCGCCCTGGGCCAGCTTGATCTCGAACATCCGCACCTGATTGTGCGCCGCGACCTCGCGCAGTTTCTCATCGCTCAGGTTCCCCTCGGCATCCCGCACGCCGTACTTGGCCGTGCCGATCTGAAACACGATGTCCGCCCCACCCGACAGGTGATAGGGCGACAGCCCGCCCTCGCCCGTGTTCATCCAGATGCCCGCCTCCTTCGCGCCCTTGCTCAGCGCCTCGATCGCGGGCCGCGACAGCGCGCCGTAGGACATGCCGGATATGTTGATGATCGACGTCGCCACATAGGGCTGCAGACAGCCCGCGCCGATGGTCACAGGCCGCGTCTCGCAGAACTGACCGTCAATCGGGGGAAAGGCCGCATTGGTGAAGATCGGCGTGCCGGGGATGCCTAAAGGCCGGGTGGAACCGAACGCAATCGTGCTGTCCTTGCCCTTGGTCGCGCGCCCGATCCAGTCCCGCTGCGCCCGGTTAAACGGCAGCTCCTCGCGGTCCATAGCAAAGAAATACTGGCGAAAGAATTCGCCCAGCTCGGTGAAGATGTGCCTGAACCGCCCGATCACCGGGTAATTGCGGCGGACCGCGTCCTCGGTCTGGCTGCGGTCGGCGATGAACATCATCAGCGCCACCGCCGCAAACGCCCCCACGACCACCACAAACCCAATCGCCAGCGCCTGAAACAGGAACCCGACCCAATCAAACATCTCACCCATACGCGCCTCCTCCTGCCCGCCACGCTAGGCAAAGCGCGCGCCGCATACCAGCACCGATCCAGTCAGTTTTGCGTCAGGTGGTGTGAGGCGCGCCTGCGGGCGCATTTGGCCCGATCCGCCCAATCGACAGATAAGACCCCGCAATCATCACGGCAGCGGTGGCCAGACAAAGCGGCAGCCCACCCACCTGATAGGTGAGCCCGGACAGCAGCGTCCCGATCAGGCGCCCCGCCGCATTGGCCATGTAGTAAAACCCCACATCCATCGTGACCCGCTCGGCACTCGTGAAATGCAGGATAAGGTAGGAATGCAATGACGAGTTCAGCGCAAAAAGCGCCCCAAAGGCCAAGAGGCCAACGACCACCGCCCCTGTCAGCCAATTGGCCGGTCCACCCGCGCCCCACGCAGCCAGCGCCAGCGCGGCAGGCACAAAGAACAGCGCCCCAACCCAGCCCTGCGCGCTGGCAATGATCTCATCCTCTGACTTCTCCTTAGCCCGGAGCAAACGCGGCGCAGAGGCCTGCACCGCGCCGTACAGGATCACCCAAACCGCCATGAAGGTGCCGACCATAAAGAATGCCGCGCGATTGCCCTCTGGCGTGCCATCCGACAGGACCGAATAGAAATAGATCGGAATGCCCACCACAAACCACACATCCCGCGCTCCAAACAGGAACACGCGCCCGAGGCTGAGCCAATTGACATTCGGGTTGTTCGAGAAGACCTCTTTGAACTTCGCGCCTTTCTTGCCCGCAGGCAGACCCGGCGGCATGCCCCAAATCACGGAGAGGAAGATCAGCCCAAGGATCACCGCCATACCCAGAACAGCAGGCACAAACCCGACCAGCCCCAGCGCGACCGCCCCAATCAAGAACCCGCAGCCTTTGACCGCGTTCTTGGACCCGGTCAGCACAGCAACCCAGCGAAAGAGCCCCGCATTTTCTGACGGCGCCAGCAGTTTCACCGCGCTCTTGGAACTCATCTTGGCGAGGTCCTTAGCAACACCGGACAAGCCCTGCACCAGCATGACAAAGACGACCGACGCCGGCACCGACCACGCCGGATTCAGCTGCGCCAGTGCCGCCAAGGCTACGACCTGCAGCACCAGCCCCGCATAAAGCGTGCTCGTCAGTCCAAACCGCGCCGCAATCCATCCAGCGCTCAGGTTCGTCACGACCCCGGCGACTTCGTACAGAACGAAAAGATACGCCAGTTGCACCGGTGAAAAGCCCAGCGTGTTGAAGTGTAGCAGCACCAACATCCGCAGCGCGCCATCGGTCAGCATGAACGCCCAATAGGCCGCCGTGACGGCGACATAGGCGGCAAATCCCTCCGGACGGTCGGTCACAGCGAGACCCCAACCATCCGTGCGACATCAATCAGGCGATGGGCATAGCCCCACTCATTGTCGTACCACGCATAGACCTTTACCTGCGTGCCGTTGATCACCATTGTCGACGGAGCATCCACGATCGAAGACCGCGCGTCATTGACGTAATCGGTCGACACCAATGGCCGCTCCTCGTAGCCGAGGATGCCTTTCAAAGGCCCCTCCGCTGCGGCCTTGAACAACGCGTTCACCTCTTCGGACGTTGTCTCTCGCGCTACCTCAAAAACGCAATCGGTCAGCGACGCATTCAAGAGCGGCACTCGCACCGCATGCCCGTTCAACTTCCCCGTCAGTTCCGGATAGATCAGAGTGATGGCCGTCGCCGAGCCGGTCGTCGTCGGGATCAGAGAGTTCAAGGCCGAGCGCGCGCGGCGCAGGTCCTTGGCCGGGCGGTCCACGATCGTCTGCGTATTCGTCACATCATGGATCGTCGTGATCGACCCGTGTTTGATGCCCAGACCTTCGTGGATCACCTTCACCACGGGGGCCAAACAGTTGGTCGTACAACTCGCAGCCGTCACAATGCGGTGGGTCGCCGGGTCATAGATGTCGTGGTTCACGCCATAGACGATGTTTGCCGCGTTGCCGTCCTTGACCGGTGCGGAAACAACCACCTTTTGAACGCCCGCGTCGAAATAGGGCTGTAACTTGGCCTCGGTCTTGAACACACCGGTGCAGTCGATCACCACATCGACACCACCCAGCGGCAGCGCCTCAATCGTGCGCTCTTGCAGGGCCGGAATGCGCGTGCCGTTGATGGTGATGCTGCTGTAATCTGCCGAGAACTCTGCGTCCCAGCGTCCATGCACAGTGTCGAATTCAAGCAGGTGGGCGTGCATCGCAGGACCGCCAACTGCATCATTTACAAACGCGATCTCTGCGCCGCTCTCCAGCAAAGGCTTCAGCGCCAGTTTTCCGATCCGGCCAAGGCCGTTCAGCGCGTAGGTGGTCATGTCTTAGTCCTTGGTTTCAATGATTTCGCGCCCGATCCCATCGACCTGCGCCTGCAGTGTCAGACCGCTCAGCGTTTCGATGGGAAGGGCGGCAAAGGCTTCGATCCGGCCCTTCATCGCCTCAAACGCCGCGCGAAATGCGGCTTTGTGCTCGACTTCGGACCCTTCAACTTTGGCCGGGTCGGGCAGGCCCCAATGCGCCGTGATCGGCTGCCCGGGCCATGCCGGGCATTCTTCGTTTGCGGCTTGATCACAGACCGTAAAGACGAACTGCATGATCGGGGCGTCCTGCCCTTGGAACTCTGCCAGGGACTGGGACCGCAGATTTTCGATAGATACGCCCGCCTGTTCCAAAGTGGCCAAAGCCAACGGATGCGGCGCGTCAGATGGAAAGGTCCCGGCGGAAAACACGTTGAACCGATCTCCGGCCAAATCGCGCAACAAGGCTTCGGCGAAAATCGACCGGGCGGAGTTTCCGGTGCAAATGAACAGGACGTTGAACTTGTCTTGCGGCGTCTGTCCCAACCCTTCTCTGAACGGGTCCACAAACTCAGGCGGGCACAGGTCGGGCCGTCCCCCGCAACAATCCAGAAACAGCGATCGGACCATGCCCTGCGCCCCAGCGAGATCCAGAGCATATCGCAACGACGTGCCCTGCCGTTCTTGTGTGATGAGTTCAGCCCGCGTCAGAGCACCCAGATAAACAGAGGTCGTCGACGCCTTCAGCCTCAGTGCCTGCGCAATCTCACCCGCCGGCAGCGCGTCCGGAAACCGGCGCATCAGCAGCCGAAAAACAGCCATTCTTTGCGGATGGGCCAGTGTACTAAGTCGATCTATCAGCATTGATTCCATATTTCATGAATATATGAAATATATGTGACAGGCGACCCCTCAGGAATATGACTGCCGGCGCGCCGGCATTCTGCCCTAGGATGCGATGATACTTGTCAAAGCAAGGGAAACCGCCATGCGCCATCTCTTTCTGGTTTTCTGTCTAGTCACCACGACCGCCGATGCCACCGTCATAGGCGGCGCCATCGTGAACCAGCACGGCAACGGTCAATTCGTGAAGCTCAGCACCGAGACACCTTTCGCTGTTGGTGCAGATACCTTCAACACCGACCACCTCTATGCCTTTGACGAAGACCAGAACATCACCCTGATTGAACCGCTCCGCATCGATATCGGCAACGAAGGCGGCATGATCCCGGCAGGCACAGTAGTGGCCAGCCATTACGTATTCTTTGACAGCCTTGATGGCTTTCACATGGGTCATGTCGATTTCCACGCGCCTATCCTCGGTGTTGCCGCACAACAGGACACAATGGCTGCCACCGATTTTCTCGCAAACACGCAGGTCACTTGTATCAGCACTGGTTTGCGCGGACTGGAACGCGGTGATCTGGTCTGGATCGACGAAGATGACCCGCACCGCCTTTGGGTCTCATGGGCCGGGTCCAGTCCGGGCGACTACATCCGGGTATTCACAGAAAAATCTCCAGCGCTTTTCATGTAACCGCCTGCCGCTTTCGAAAGGCTAGACCTTCAGCCAACGAGCAAGAACAGGCCGACCGCCATGGCTTCAAAACAAAAAAAGCCCCGCATCGCTGCGGGGCTTTGCGTTTAGTGGACCACGACATCCTCGGGTGGTTGCCGGTTTGATGAACTGATCCGGTCCCCCACGATCAGACCATCGACCCCTGCGCTGACCTGAATTGTGTCGCCATCCTTCACGTCACCGGCCAGCAGCATTTCAGCCAACTGGTCCTGCAACGCACGTTGGATCACGCGCTTCAGAGGACGCGCACCGAAGACAGGGTCATAGCCTTCGTCGGCGAGCCACGTCCGGGCACCATCGTCCAACTCCAGCGCGATCTTGCGCCCGGCCAACCGCTTGCGCAGGCGGGCCAGCTGGATGTCGACAATGCCGTCCATATCGGTGCGCCCCAGACGGTCAAAGATGATGGTCTCGTCCAGACGGTTCAGGAACTCGGGCCGGAAATGCGCCCGGACCGCATCCATCACATCGCGCTTGGCGGCCGATGCATCCGCGCCATCCGGCAGTTGCGACAGCGCCTGCGCGCCAAGGTTCGACGTCAGGATGATCAGCGTTTGTTTGAAGTCCACCGTCCGGCCCTGACCGTCAGTCAGCACACCGTCATCAAGGACCTGCAACAAGACGTTGAACACATCAGGGTGTGCCTTTTCGACCTCATCGAACAGGACCACCTGATAGGGCTTACGCCGCACGGCCTCGGTCAGCACACCGCCTTCGTCGTAACCGACGTAACCCGGAGGCGCGCCGATCAGACGGGCAACCGCGTGTTTCTCCATGAACTCGGACATGTCGATCCGAACCATGGCGCTATCGTCATCAAACAGGAACTCGGCAACCGCTTTGGTCAACTCGGTCTTACCGACACCGGTTGGCCCAAGGAACAGGAACGACCCAAGCGGACGGTTCTCGTCGTTCAGCCCAGCCCGCGCCCGGCGCACAGCATTTGCCACCGCCTTAACCGCGCTATTCTGACCGATGACCCGCTTGTGCAGACCGTCTTCCATGCGCAGCAGCTTCTCACGCTCGCCTTCCAGCATCTTGGACGTCGGGATCCCGGTCCAGCGCTCGACAACCTGCGCGATCTGCTCAGGGCGCACAGCCTCTTCGACCATCTTGCCTTCGGCATCCTCGGCCTCGCCCAGCTTTTTCTCAAGCTCGGGGATCACGCCGTAGGACAGCTCACCAGCCTTCGCCAGATTGCCTTCGCGCTTTGCACGGTCCAGATCAGCGCGCACAACATCCAACTGCTCTTTCAGATCGCGAGCCGACGCCAGTTTGTCCCGCTCTGCCTGCCACTGCGCCGTCATCTCGGATGATCGCTCCTGCAGTTCGGACAGCGCCTTTTCCAAGGTCTCCAGCCGATCTTTCGACGCCTGATCGTCCTCAAGCCGCAGTGCCTCGACCTCGATCTGCTTTTGCATGATGTCTCGGTCCAATGCGTCGAGTTCCTCGGGCTTGGAGTCCACTTCCATCCGCAAACGCGACGCGGCCTCGTCCATCAAGTCGATGGCCTTGTCCGGCAGAAAGCGGTCGGTGATGTAGCGGTGCGACAAGGTTGCCGCCGTCACCAGCGCGCTATCGCTGATCCGCACACCGTGGTGCAGCTCGTATTTCTCCTTGATACCGCGGAGGATCGAAATCGTATCGACAACAGTTGGCTCATCCACCTGCACAGGCTGGAACCGCCGTGCCAATGCCGCGTCCTTCTCCACGTGTTTGCGGTACTCATCCAGCGTCGTCGCTCCGACACAGTGCAATTCGCCCCGCGCAAGCGCAGGCTTCAGCAGGTTCGACGCATCCATCGCGCCGTCCGATTTACCGGCACCGACCAGCGTGTGCATTTCGTCAATGAAAAGGATGATGTCGCCAGCCGCAGCCGTGACCTCATTCAACACAGCCTTGAGGCGTTCTTCAAACTCACCCCGATACTTCGCACCAGCGATCAGAGCGCCCATGTCGAGCGAGAGAAGCCGCTTGTTCCGCAAGCTTTCCGGTACGTCACCATCAATGATCCGCAGGGCGAGCCCCTCGGCAATAGCGGTCTTACCCACGCCGGGTTCACCGATCAGAACCGGATTGTTCTTGGTCCGGCGGCTTAGCACCTGCATCGCACGGCGGATTTCATCGTCGCGACCAATGATCGGGTCAATCTTGCCCTCGCGCGCTCGCGCGGTCAGATCGGTCGCATATTTCTCAAGCGCCTCATAGCTGTCTTCAGCCGACGCGCTATCCGCTGTCCGGCCCTGACGCAGATCATTGATCGCCTCATTGAGCTTCTGCGCGGTGACGTTGCCTGCGCCCAGTGCGTCTTTGGCAGCGGATTTTACAAGCGCCAATGCCATCAAGACCCGCTCTACTGGGACAAAGCTGTCTTTGGCCTTCTTCGCGACGCTCTCAGCCTCGGCCAGCACCTTGGCCAGCGTCTGGTCCATGGACATCTGCCCATTGCCGCCCGTCACCTTGGGCAATTTTCCCACGGCGATGTCGGCTGCCTGCGCGACGGCGCCAGCGTTGCCACCGGCACGACCGATCAGATTGGCGGCAAGTCCTTCGCCGTCATCCATCAACGCTTTCAGCAAGTGTTCAGGGGTCAGCCGCTGGTGATCTTCCCGGGCGGCAATCGTTTGCGCCGCCTGCAGGAACCCGCGCGCACGCTCGGTGAACTTCTCTAAGTTCATCGGTCTCTCCTTCTCGTAAGCGCCCTTGTTTTGGATGCCTGCTCTTGCAGCACACCTGTTTAGGCCTCGGAAGATAAATGGGTATGGTGCCGCACTGCTGCAAGTATGCAACACCCTATTTCTGCCCGACACACGCCGACGCACCGGAAACCCGAGTTGACGCGGGGAACACGTCACCGTGATTCCCCGATGTAAATGGAACAAACGCCTCCCAACTTTGTTGTGTGATCATTAACTTATGAGCAGGAGGTCACGCCATGAAAGCTGTTCGCGTTTTCGATATTTCTTTCGACCCATCAGCAGGCATCTACAAAGGGACCGTCACGCTGACCGGACCACGCCCCCTCTGGAATACCCGTGTCAAAGTGGAAGGCCACCGAAACTGGACACCCGGTCAGGTCGTCACCGCCCTGAAAACCCGAGCCGAGGCATAAGCCCATGGAAATTCGCAACGCCATTTTTCACAAGGTGACACGCGACCGCGATTTTGGCCGTGTAGAAGCCGTCGTGACCCTGCGCATGCAATATCATCCCGCTTTGCCGCCGGTTGTTGAAACCGTGTTGGCCTCCGTGCCCGCGCGGCGGACACGAGGATTGCGCCAAAAACTGATCAATGAGGCAAGCCGCGTCGCTACGCTCTTACGCCGATCCGACAACATGGCTTTGGCAGCTTAGCACGCCGTTTAACCGCAATTTAAACCACTGCGATCCAAAGTGCCCCCATAATCACGCGGGGGCACTTCATGCATATCCTGGACATTATCATCCAATCCCAGCGCATCAGCGAAGATGGCACATCGGTCGTTGGCAAAGTGACATTCTCGATCCGCACGCGCGCTGGAAAGTCTCGTCAAATCTGTATGGACTGCCACACGCGTCTATCCAAGCGGATCCGCCCCGACGCGCTTTTGATCAGCGATGCAATCCGCCAGTTACGGCGCATGCCGGAAATTCGCTCTGGCACCGAGCGGCTCAGCTTTGCCAAAGGCATGAACCCGCTGCGCAACGCCTGTGCCGCCTGATTTGCCTCCCAACACGCTCATTTACAACAGATCACAGCCCGACTAGGTCATCGATCAGCGCCACTCCGCAGGAGACTTCCGATGACCAAGCCCCACGAACGCACCGCAGACGACCGCCTGATCGTGGCGATGGACGTTCCCAACGCGCTTGCCGGGTTGGAACTGGCCGGACAGCTTGGAGACTCTGTTTCATTTTACAAGATCGGGCTTGGAATGCTCACCGGTGGTGGTCTCGCGCTTGCCAATGAGCTGAAGGCCGAACACGGCAAGCGCATCTTTCTGGATATGAAGCTGTTCGATATCGGCGCAACGATCGAAGCCGCCGTCCGCGGGCTGGCCCAATTCGATCTTGATTTCCTCACGGTCCATGGCGACCCGCATGTGGTGCGCGCCGCCAAAGCAGGTGCCGCAGATAGCGAGCTTAAAATTCTAGCCGTCACGATCCTGACATCACTCGACCGCGATGATTTGGATGCGTCGGTGATCAAGGATGGGGCCATCCCGGATCTGGTGACCGAACGTGCAGGTCGTGCATTCGACGCAGGGGCAGACGGTGTCATTGCATCACCGAACGAAGCCGCGCTGATCCGCGCCCTGCCAGAGGCCAACGATCGTTTGATCGTCACCCCCGGCGTGCGCCCCGTCGGCTCTGACCTTGGCGATCAAAAGCGTGTCGCGACGCCAGCAGAAGCTATTGCCAACGGCGCAGACCACGTGGTTGTCGGACGCCCAATCTGGGCCGCACCAAGCCCGTCAGACGCGGCCGAGGCGATTTTGGCCGAACTCGCCTCTCCGCAGGCCGCACTGCGCAACCACTAAACACTTGCCTTTCCGCCAAAAACCCGGCCCCCTCTTGGAAAACAGGAGGGGTCGATGGAGTTGTTGCTGACCGTGGGACTGCCGCTATCGCTGGCATTCATCATGTTCTCGTTGGGCGTCGGGCTCACTTTTGCCGATTTTGCACGTGTCGCGACGCGACCAAAGGCATTCCTGATTGGGGCTGTGGCGCAGCTCATCCTGCTGCCGCTCACCGCATTTGCGCTGCTCCACATCCTGCCCTTGCAAGGCGCTCTCGCTGTCGGCGTTATGATCCTTGCCTTCTGTCCGGGCGGCGTGACCTCGAACCTTTTGACCCGACTGGCAAACGGGTCTGTCGCGCTTTCGATTTCGCTGACCGCAGTCATCAGCCTGACAACCGCTTTCACCTTACCGCTGCTTTTGGACTTCAGCGCCGATTACTTCGAAGGCACCTCGGCTCCGGATATCGATGTCACAACCCTCTCGCTGACGATGTTTGCCATCACCGCGGTTCCGGTGCTGATCGGCGTTCTTTTTCGCCGCTTTCTGAACGCGACGGCGCTGGCCATCGAAACCCTGCTCTACCGCATTGCCGCTGCGCTCTTTGTTATCATCATTCTTGCGGCCCTTGCCGCCAATTGGTCGCTTTTCATCGACAACCTTGCGACCATGGGTCCGCTGCTCATCGGTCTCAACATCGTCATGTTGGGCTTGGGAGTCGGACTTGCCCGCGCAGCAGGCCTCGACAGCGCCGAAAGCGCAGCCATCGCTATTGAGGCGGGCGTCCAAAACGGCACGCTTGGGATCACCGTCGCGTCCTTGATCACGACCACCGCGCTCAGCCCCTATGGCCTAGCGTCAGGTGTCTACGGGATCACCATGTACCTTGTGACGATCCCGGCGATTTTCCTGTTCCTGCGCCGCCAGCCCGCAAAGCCAGCGAGCTAAACGTCAGGCAAGCATCGACCCGCCAATCTTGACCGACTGGGGCCGGTAGGCTTTTGCGACATGGCCTGCCACCATCTCGGCCGTCGCAGCAGACAGCGTCCAGCCAAGGTGGCCGTGCCCGGTGTTGTAAAACACGCGCGGATGACGTCCGCGACCGACGCGCGGCATCATCGACGGCATCATTGGCCGCAGGCCTGCCCACGGCACTACATGCTCGGTCGAAACATTCGGGAAATAGCGTTCGACCCAATCGACAAGCGGTTGCACCCGGTCTGCCCGGATGTCGCGGTTTTCGCCGTTGAATTCTGCGGTCCCGGCTACGCGGAAACGGTCCGCGCCCAGCCGCGATGTCACGATCTTGGCCGCATCATCCAACAAGCTCACTTGCGGTGCGCCAGCGCGGCTTGCCTCATCGGGCAAATGCACGGTGATTGAGTAGCCTT
The DNA here is from genome assembly GCF_007995215.1 of Shimia ponticola. Taxonomy (GTDB): domain Bacteria; phylum Pseudomonadota; class Alphaproteobacteria; order Rhodobacterales; family Rhodobacteraceae; genus Shimia_B; species Shimia_B ponticola. The sequence goes on along the minus strand of NZ_VCDK01000006.1, from coordinate 349,311 downwards.
TGACAGGGTAGATGTTCACACGGTCGCCCAGTTGCTGCGCCAACCCGCGCGAGCCAACGCCTGCCGCCACCACGACACCGTCAAAGCGCTGCGTTGTATCGGTGTCAATCTCGACATGATCGCCTTTGGCGCGCACGGCTTCGACGCGGTGCCCATAGGCAAAGGTCACCCCTTGCCGCTCAAGCCACTCCGCCAAGCCAACGGAATATTTGTGAATGTCGCCGGTCGTATCCGACTGCGTATAGTACCCACCCAGAATGTTGCCGGTCAGCGTGGGTTCAATCTTGCGGATTTCCTCGGGCGACACCGCACGCCTCTCCAATCCGCCTTGGCGCAGCAATTCGGTCACCCCCGCGGCGGCCTTCAAGTCACGTTCCGTTTCATAGAAATGCAAAATACCCGCCGGGCTATGGTCAAAGTCGATCCCGGCAAGCTCAGCCATCTCGTGAAAGGTCTTGCGCGCCGCAATCGCCATTGCAGCCGTTTGAACGGTGTGGCTCCGGTAGCGCGGAATATTGGCGAGAAACTCGGCCATCCAGCTGATTTTGTGCCAGCTCGGTTTCGGCGACATCAACAGCGGCGCATCGTTGCGCGCCATCCATTTGATCCCTTTCAGAACTGTGCTCCAGCTATTCCAGACCTCTGCGTTCGATGCGCTCAGCTGGCCGCCATTGGCAAAGGAGGTCTCCATCCCGGCATAGCGCTGCCGGTCGATGACCGTTACATCAAAGCCGCGCTGATGCAGTTGGAAAGCCGTGGTGATGCCGGTGATTCCGGCGCCGATGACAGCAATATGGGTCATGGCAAGGGTCCTCTTCTCATCCGAAGCGCCTGCTCCGGGTCCCTTGCCCCCTCCGTCCCTAACCTGAGCGTTTCGCGCAGCCACAAGATGTGATCACACTTTCGCCTTCGGTACACGCGCCTTGGCGTGGTTCTCCGGAGTGTTGCACGTCCTCCGGTCCCTTTGCCTGAGAGTTTACCGGGGCGGTTGCTCCTTCGGCGGCGGACCTCCGCGCTCTCCCGGCGGACGTGTTTCGTATCGGAAACATACGCCCAAAGCCCATCCCGATCAACAATTTTTCCGCAAACGTGATCACAAATTCACATCTACTTTTCAAATAGATAGTGAATAAGACGATCTTTCAGCACCGGAACCGCACGCGGATCACCCAGAAACCGCTGTTGTGACCACAGCGCCCACTGCTGACCTTCGTCTCCAAATCGAATCTCTCGCGCACGATCTCGCGGCAACCGCGCTGCAAAGAACCAGACACGTTTGTCGGGGGCCGGGTCATAAGGTTTTGCGTAGACCAAATCACTTGGTTGCAGTGTCAGCGCAAATTCTTCCCATGTCTCGCGGATTACAGTCTCCTGCGGGGTTTCTTCCCCTTCCCGTCCCCCGCCGGGGAAATCCCACCAGCCCGGCCATGGAATACCTGGCTTGTCATCGCGCAGATAAACAACCAGATCATCCCCAACAAACAGCGCCACCTTCGCCCCGTGAAACTCAGTCCTGTTCTTCATCTTTCCACAAAAACTCCCGCCGGAGGCTCCTGCCATATCCGCCCGAGCTGCCCTGTGATACCCTAGCGCCATGCCTGCCCTCTGCCGAGACTGTCTGCACCAATATGACGATGGCGTGCGGTGTCCATCCTGCCGCTCGCCTCGCACCATTTCGCATCCGGAACTGTTTGATTTGTCCATCGCGCATATGGACTGCGATGCGTTCTATGCCTCGGTCGAAAAGCGCGACAATCCCGATCTGGCCGATAAACCCGTAATCATTGGTGGCGGCCGTCGCGGTGTCGTCTCCACTGCTTGCTATGTCGCTCGCATCAGGGGCGTGAAATCCGCCATGCCCATGTTTCAAGCTCTCAAGCTCTGCCCTGAGGCCGTGATCGTCAAGCCCCGCTTCCCCGCCTACGAAGAGGCCAGTCGCGCGATCCGCCAGATGATGGAGGAAATGACGCCGTCCATCGAACCGCTTTCACTGGACGAAGCCTTCATGGATCTGACCGGAACCGCCCGCCTGCATGGCGCACCTCCGGCCGTGATGCTCGGGCGTCTGATCCTGCGGATGAAGAACGAGTTGAGGCTGACCGGCTCCATCGGGCTGAGCCACAACAAATTCTTGGCCAAGGTTGCCTCCGATCTCGACAAACCGCGCGGGTTTTCGGTGATCGGCAAAGCCCAGACCGCAGAGTTTCTCCATGATAAACCTGTGCGCCTGATTTGGGGTGTCGGTCAGGCCACGCAGTCGGCGCTCGACAAGGCGGGCATTCGCACCTTTTCCGATCTCCTCCGATGGGATCAACAAGATCTGCATGCACGTTTCGGGTCGATGGGCGACAGGCTTTATCGACTGGCTCGCGGCCAGGACAGCCGCCGTGTCGCGCGCGATCCGCGCATGAAATCCATCTCGAACGAAACGACCTTCGCCTCCGACACATCTGACCCTGACATTCTGGATGGGCATATCTGGCGCATGTCGGAAAAAGTATCAGACCGGGCCAAAGCCAAGGGTCTGATGGGCCGCGTCGTCACCTTGAAACTGAAACGCGCGAACCACACACTGATCACCCGCCGCGTGTCGCTGCATGATCCAACACAGATTGCCGACCGCATCTATCGCACCGCCCGTGACCTCTTTGATCAGGTCAACCATGACAGCGCCTATCGTTTGCTTGGTGTGGGGTTGTCCGACATCTCAAAGGCCGCCGACGCCACCAGCTATGGCGACCTTCTGGACCCGGACGCTGGTAAGCGGGCACAGGCCGAACGCGCCACCGACGTGATCCGCCAGAAATTCGGAGCCGATGCGATTCTAAAAGGACGTGCGCTGCGCTAATTCTTACGATCCGCTCAACGCAACGGAGGCCGCATCATAAGATCGCAACCAGGACGTCATCTGCCATCTGATCAGCGCGTCCTTTGGAATAATCTCAAAGTCCACCCCCGCCCGTCGCGCAGCCGTGCTGACACGCGTTTCATAGGGGCCGAAGCGACCGTCGGTGTCGATCATCACGATCTTGGGTGACTTTTGGGTGATCTCGGCGGCAAACAGAACCTGCTGCAAACTGTCCAGCGATGACCGCTTGTCCATCCCGACTTCGATCACCTGGTCTGAGGTCTCGCAATCGGTGCGAATGCGATGAACGTCATATGCTGCAGAATAGGCATGGGTGACTTCAGTCTCACCGCCCAGCATCAAAATGCAAAGAATTGCCGCGTAACCCAACTCACCCATGCTCTTTATATGGGTGCAATTAACGATTTGTTAACCTTCGTTAACGCGGCGGGTCGATTAAAGGATGCCGTCTGCGCTGGTGAGGGCCAACCCATCAATCACAGCCGTAAACGCCTCCGAACGCAGAACGGCCGCGTCAGGACAGGTCGCCACCACCGCGTCTGAAACCATTCCCATCAAGCTGGAGCCGCCGACAAGGATGACGCGCGTGATGCGATCCGCGCCAATGCCAGCGACGGAGAGGGTCTGGGTGATTGCCTCGATCATCTGTGCCTTGGGCGCCCGCAACGCGTCATTGAGTTGGGCCGCCGTCACGCCGATGCGCAGTCCTTTTTCGACCAGACCAAGGTCGATCGACGCCTCGGGCGAGGTGTTCACAGCGATCTTTCCGGCCTCAACCGCGAAGGCGATGTCATGGCCAAGCTCTTCGTCCAGAACCGTTTCAAACCGGCGCATGGCCACGGCATCTTCAGCCAGCCGCGCCATATCACGCACCATGCGCCGGGTGTCCGGGGCATAAACAAAAGGTATCTTCGACCAACTCGACAGGTCGAGATACGGTGCCTTCGGCACAGGCAATAGCCCCTCGCCCATCTCACGGCGCAGCATTGAGCCGAGACCAAGCGCCGGCATCGCACGATCCATCGACACCAGATGGTCAAAATCCGTCCCACCCAGACGCACCCCGTAGGTCGCAACGATACGCGGGCTGCCGTCGGCGCTTTCAAAGATGGAAAAGTCAGACGTCCCGCCCCCGATATCAACGATGAGCCCCAATCCGTTCTGATTACCCATGCCTTGGCAGGCCCGCGCAGCAGCTTCTGGTTCGGGAAGGAAGTCGACAGTCGCAAAACCTGCAGCGGCATAGCAGGCACGCAAATCGGTTTCGGCTTGCGCATTCCGCCCGGCATCAGCGGAATGGAACCGAACCGGACGCCCGGAAAGGGCCGATGTAAACACCATCCCCGTCGCTGCCTCTGCTCGCTCCTTTACTTCTCGCAGAAACGCCGCAGTGACATCCAGAATAGTTTGACGTTTTCCGCCCAGAACGCGCGGTTCGTGGGCAAGCGGTGTTCCCAGCACGGATTTCAGCGCCCGCATATAGCGGCCTTCTTCTCCGTCGATCAGCGCGTCAGAGGCCGCCTGCCCGATCTGCATCCGCCCCTTGGATGGAAAGAACACAGCCGTTGGCAGCGTGTCGGAGTGCCCCTCAATGGCGAGCCGCCGAATTTGCCCATCCTGAAACACGGCGCAGGCCGAATTCGATGTCCCAAAGTCAATGGCAAGCGTTGCGGCACGCATCTGCACGGCTCCCGTGGAAAAGCCGCCCCGATAGGCAATTCCCAACGCCGCTGCAAGACGGAGCTGAGACCTGTTATTCTGCGGCGACCGGCAGTTCGGTACGCCAAAGCCCGGTCACCTCTTCGATCACATCACTCAGCAAACGGCGGAACGCGTTGAAATTGGCGTTGGGCATGATCTGCGCCTCGTCCATGTACAAAGATCGGTCGATCTCGACCTGAACCACATGCTGGTTCCGGGAGGGGCGACCATAGGCCTGCGCGATATAAGCCCCGGCAAAAGGCGCGTTGCGTGCCACGGTCAGCCCCGCATTGGCAAAGGCCGCTTCGATCCATTCGACCACTTCGGGCGACGCGGCCGCCCCGAACCGATCTCCCAGCACCACATCGGCCGCTTTTGTACCCCGGCTTTGAACGATCGCGTCGCGCGGCATGGAATGGCAATCGATCAGAACAGCCCACCCATGGCTGAGCCGCGCCTCAGTCAAAAGCGATTGCACTTGATCGTGGTAGGGACGCCAGTAATTCGTGATCCGCTGATGCACCTCATCCAGCGTGATTTTCCCGCGATAGATGGGACGCCCGTTCGACACGACACGCGGCACGACGCCAAGCCCGGATGCAACGCGCGGATTATGGGCCACTTTGCGCAGGTCGCCGATCAAGGCCGGGTCCAACTCTTCCGGCGCACGATTCAGATCAACATAGGCCCGCGGTGCTGAGGCCGTGATCAGCGGCGCACCATAAAGTGGCGCACGCTCAAACAAGCGGTCGACGAAGGCATCCTCTGACGACCGAATCGCATGATCGTCCAGAATGGTCTTTTTCAGGAAATCAGCGCGATAATCGCGCCCGGAATGCGGCGACGCGAACACAACACCCGTTGTTTGAACCTTTGGTCTGTGCAGATGAAAGGCTGTCTGTGACATTATGGGCTCTGGTTCCGCGCGGAAATCCTCATTCCGGAGAACATAGCACGACAAACCCCCTCCAAAAGCCCTTGATCCCCCCAGCGGGTCGAATTATACGGCGCGAACCTGACGGGCGGCGAAAGCGTCGCCCGTTTGGTTTGATCCAAGGCAGGTCTCCTGTCAGCGGGTTGGTTAACGGGCGCGTAGCTCAGCGGTAGAGCACTTCGTTGACATCGAAGGGGTCACTGGTTCGATCCCAGTCGTGCCCACCATGAACTGAAACCTTGGGCTAACCGCAGCCCGATGGAAGGAGAGAGACAGATGAAAGTGAAGAACTCACTTCGCTCGCTCAAGAACCGCCATCGCGATTGCCGCGTTGTGCGCCGCAAGGGCCGTGTTTACGTCATCAACAAGACGCAACGCCGGTTCAAAGCCCGTCAGGGTTAAGAGCAGTCGACAGCGGGGTCTCGGCCCCGCCTGAAAAGCCGCCATGCGACACCCGTCGATGGCGGCTTTTTCGTTTTTACGGGCTGCGGTAAGCTGCAGGCATGACGTTCCCTAGGTTCGATATAATTGCCGCCGCCGTCGCTGACCCGACCCGAGCGCAGATCATGTGTCACCTCATGGATGGGCGCGCCTTTACGAACAGGGAACTCGCGAGCGCCGCCGGAGTGACGCCACAGACTGTCAGTGGCCATATGGCTCGGATGACCGACCTTGGGCTGGTGCATGCCGAAAAAAGCGGTCGCACTGTCTATCACAGGCTTGCCGGGGATGACGTCGCGCAGCTGCTGGAACAGCTCTCCTGCATCTCACCCTGCGATGACCTTTATCTGCGCCAAAGGCATCGCGCAGGCCAAACCGCCTTTGCCCGGTGCTGCTACAACCACCTTGCTGGCCAATTGGGTGTCACGCTGACCGAAGCGATGCTCGCGCAAGCGGACCTTGCCGCTGATGCATCCGGCGTCCGGTTGACGTTCAAGGGCGAAGCGACTCTGACAAACCTTGGCATCCCGCTCGGCAAGGCAGGTTTGCGGCCCTGTCTGGATTGGACCGAACGAAAACACCACCTTGCAGGTCCTCTGGCGACCGCGATGCTGACTTGGTTTCTCGAGAACGACTGGCTTCAGCGCTCGTCCACACCGCGCGCGCTCACGTTAACGCCCAAGGGCACTCGGGGTCTACGCACCGCCTTCGGCGTCACGATTTGACAGTTCGGGCCGGGCCGAAACATTTCGTTCAAGCGCCCCCTAGGATCAAGGCTCCTTTCAAATACAGGTGCCTCACAATGTTCCCCAGCCTTCCCACCGACCGCTATACCGTTGAAACAGGCCTTCTGATCCACTTGCAGGTCCCTGAGCCTGCGGTTCAGGCCGTCTGCGCGCATATTCGCACCGTCACATCCATGACCTATGGCGACTACGACGCGGTTCAGTTTCAAACCGCCCCCGGACGCCAATCATTCCGCGCCTTGGGCCATGGGCGCAACGCGCCCACAGCCGACATTGTGCACGTCCCTTGTGTCGAGGTCAGCTTCTTCATCACTGAGCGCGAATTGGACGCGACCCTGCGCGCCATCTACCACGCGCATCCTTATGAAGAGCCAGTGATCTATGCCCAACCCACACTGAGGAGCCTGCACATAAGAGGGTTGGACGAAGACAACCCCAACCGTTTCTGGAATCAGTCAACGCCAGATTGGGTGCCCGACGAACACCGCTAGCCCGACAACAACGCAACAGCCGTATCCTGCCCAACAAAGCCGGTCACAGGCAAATTGCGCGTACGCTGGAACCTGCGGATCGCGCGGCGTGTCTCTTGGGTGAATTGCCCGTCCACCGTGCCAGGGTTTTGCCCCTTCTGACGCAACCTTTGCTCGATCAACACACGTGTGATCTGCAATTGGGTGATCTGCGCTTCCTGACTGCGATCCTGCGCGATGCGCGCTTCGCTGGCGCGATCCTCACGCGCGGCTCTGATCCGTTCACGTGCGGCATCAGCAAAGACGCCATCAGGATGCTCTTCGAGATACCGGCGATAGGCCGCTACAGTATTTCGAGAGACAGCTCTGTCCCAAGCCGCCCGATCCTGAGCCTCGGCTTCTGCCCGCGCCTCGGCTTCGATCTGATCCAATTCAGACCGCGCAATTTCCGAAAACTGACCATCCGGGAAATTCCTCAGATAATCGCGAAGCTGGTCCGGCGACGGGTTCGTTCCCAAGCTCACCCAAAACGCGCGGTCCCTGCGCAGTTCTTCGGCCCGCCGCGCCTCTGCCTCTGCTTCCAGCTCCGCCGCCCGCAGGCTGGCCTGTGCTGACAGAGCGGACAGTTGGTTCGCACTCAAAAACCCGCTCTGTTCAAAGCCGCGCGAGCCTTGCCATGCCCGGATCGCCGCCCGTGTACCCCGTCCGAAAATTCCATCGATGCCACGCGGATCAAACTCCAACAGAGCCAGATTGCGCTGGATCTCGCGCCGCGCATTGCGGTTCAAGGCCAACGCCTGTTCTGCTGCCTCTGCGGCGTTTTCGGCATTGCCGCGCAAACGATTCAGGGCTGCGTTCGCCTCGGCCACGTAGATCCCGGATGGAAATCGGTCGACATAGGCCTGATAGGCCTCGGCCGTGTCCAGATCCTGCACCACATCCCAATAGATCAACTCTTCGGACCGCGAATCCTCTGGCAAGTCACGCCCGTTTTCCAAAAATGCGATGCCCTCCGGCAAATAGCCCTGCGCCGCGACACCATTTTGATCAAATGCCTCCCGCACGGACGCGCCCGGCGACCCTAACAGGTCGCGCGCAAGCAACCGCGCCAATGTCTCGGTCGGGCCGCTTACAATCGCCACCCCGTTCGGCGCCGTCGGAGCTTCGACCTCTGCATCCTGCAAAACCTGCACGGGAACGTCCTGTCCCAACAGCAGCAAAGCACGCCCTTGCTGCTCGCTCAGCATTTTCAAAACAGGCGCAAGCGCCAGCCCACGCTGTCCCACATTGAAACGTGTCACGCGGCGCGATGCCTCGCCAAGCAGATAGCTTTCACCGCTATCGGCCGCGAACTGTCCGGCAAGAAAGATGATCAGCCGATCTTCGCCCCCTAGCCGCCCCGCGGCGTCCATCATCAGGTTCGCCATCTCCGCAGGAGACCCGTTGCGCAGCGACAAAACGTCGAAGCCCGCCTCTTCCAGAGGGTTTTTAACCGAGGTCGCAAAGCGCGCGTCGCGCACATTCGGCAACCCGTCATAAGCGGTATTGCCAATCAGCACCGCAACATCCGCTTGCGCTGCCAAGCCGACCCAACACGCCACCACACCGGCCAGTAAACCACGTTTCACCATACAAAGGCCCTCCCTTGGTTCCAGCATGGCCCAAAACCACGCTGCTATCCAATAGCGAGAGTATTCAGGCGTCGTAGTTGCGCTGATCCTCTATCAACACGCCGTCTGTTGGCAGGCTGCCTGCGGCAACCACCTCCACGGTGGCTTTGAGTTTGAGCACATCCACGATGCTGGCGGCATAGGCGTCCTGTGCCGCCTCTTCGCCTTCGATGCGGACAGTCATGGCGTCCTGATCGCCGTTACGCGTCGCCACGACGCGGGCGCGCGTCACCTCGGGGTGCTTAGCGACCAGCGCGGCAACCTGCTCGGGTCGCACGAACATTCCCTTGATCTTGGTGGTCTGGTCTGCGCGACCCATCCATCCCTTGATGCGCATGTTCGTCCGGCCACATGGGCTTTGTCCGGGCATCATGGCGCTCATATCCCCGGTCGCAAAACGCACCAACGGATAGTCTGGGTTCAGCGATGTGACCACCACCTCGCCGACTTCGCCCACAGGCAGCGGATCGCCCGTGCCCGGCGTCACGATCTCGACGATCACGCCTTCATCGATCACCATGCCTTCCATGGCAGGTGTCTCATAGGCAACATGACCCAGATCAGCCGTCGCATAACACTGGCGACAGGTGATGCCGCGATCCTCGTAATAGCTGCGAAGCTGCGGAAAGAGCGCGCCCCCTGAAACAGCCGCCTTGTCAAACTTCAACGGCACGCCCAGTTCGTCAGCCTTTTCAAGAATGACCTTCAAATAGTCTGGCGTCCCCGCATAGGCCGTTGTTGCGATCGCCGCTGCCGCCTGCACCTGCAACTCTGTCTGGCCGGTCCCAGCAGGCAACACCTTGGCTCCGACCGCGCGCGCGCCGTTTTCAAACATCATCCCCGCAGGCGTCAGGTGATACCCGAAACAGTTCTGCACGATGTCATCTGCGCCGATGCCCAGCGCATGCAGATACCGTCCAAAACGCCACCAATCATGGCTGACGCCACCGGGCTCATAGATCGGGCCAGGGCTTTGAAACACATGTTGGATATCACCCACCAGCATCCCACCGAACGGCGGAGTGTCCTTCTGCCACCCGCTCAACTCGGATTTGCGCAACACGGGTAACGTCGCCAATCCGGACATATCCGCAACGGTCCCGACATCCGGCAGGCAGGATCCCTCGTGACTGGAAAGACGCCTGAGAATGTCGTTCAACTGACCCAGCTGCGCGGCCTGCCGTTCATCACTGCTGCGGGTTTCGAGGGCATCAAAATACGTCATGACCGTCTCAACTTTCTCCGGGACTGCGCCCCGGCCTGTCTGTGCAAAATTCCGTTGCGCGCCAAACGGGGACGGGGCGACAATCCTTCCTGTGGGCAATCGCCGACTGAGCGCGCTAAGTATGCCGGTGCATTCCAAACCCGAGTTCGGCGCACATGACCTCTTCCAACTCCCCATCGGACGGCTTCACCCCGGATCAACTCGACGCGCGCATCCGCATCGTCGAACCGACTGAGACCATCGAACTCGACCTGACGGGGCTGGTCTTCAAATCCTCTGACGACGCCAATGCCTTCTATGACCGGCTTGAGGCGCGCATCGCTGATACTGGCGAAGACCGCTGGTTCTTCATCACTAACGTGTCTGACTACCGGGTCTGGCAAGAGGCTTGGTTCGCCTATACCCGCCGGGGCAAGGAAACCCACGCCGCCCATTCCATGGCCACGGTCCATGTCGACACCTCCGAGGTCACAGCCCGACGCATCGCCCGCGACGCAGGCACTGAAGCCGAAGACAAAACCCTCTTTTCCGACTGGGAGAGCGCCCGCGCAGCTATCCGCGCGCGAAAATCGACGCGTCGCGAGCGCATCGTTCACACGCCGAACTATCGCAAGGCCACCTTCACCCGCCGCCTGACCTTCCGCCCTAGCGAAGGCCGCTTCGACATTGACCTCTCGGGGATCGACTTCGCGCACTCGCGCGACGTCAACGACATCTTCAACTGGATGGAGGAAGCCATCCGCGCCACGGGCCGAAAATGGTGGTTCCTGATCAACTACACCGGCATGCGCATCCAAAGCGGCGCATGGGTCGCCTACGACCAGCGCAAAGCTCAGATGGAACGGCAATATGCCCTCGGCGTCGTCCGCTACGCCCCTGATGCCGAAACGGAAACCGACATTCGTCTGCGCATGGAATCGCGCGGCACCCGTCCCAACATTCGCAACACCCGCGACGCGGCGATCGAACGGTTGGGAGAACTCAAAGCCGCGCATCAGGATTAGACCTCCAGCACCACGGTGCCCAGCTTGTCGCCAGCCGCCACCAGATCATGGGCGGCTGCAATTGCTTCGAGCCCGCCACTTGTAACTGGCGCATGGCTCAGAGCACCGTCACGGAGCCAACCTTGCAGTCTTTCCTGCACCGGCGCGCGCCGAGTTCCGGTCAGCTGATAGACAATCAACATCCTCAAGGTGATGTCCTTGAACATGAGCGGGTAGAACTGCAATTCCGGAGTCACGACGCTGGCACTTGCGTAGCTTGAAACGGTCCCGCCGGGCCTCAGACAGGCAACGGCCACGTCCTGATTTGCCGCGAAATCGACGTCGACGATCCGGTCGATCCCGTCTCCGTTGGTCATATCCATCACCGCCGCCGACACATCTGCCTCGCGGTAATTGATCCACTCTTCGCAGCCCGAATGCGCCGCCTTGTCCTTTGATGAAACGGTCGTGATCACCCGCGCACCCATCAAAGCCGCCATCTGGCAGGCATAGCGTCCCACAGCCCCCGCGCCACCGGTGACCAGAACGGTTTGCCCCGCTATGACCCCGTCCAATGCATAAGCCGCCGTCATCGCCGGAATACCCAGACAGGCCCCAGCGGCAAATGATACCCCGTCCGGCAATTCCACAACCTGCTCTGACGGCAAACAGACATAGTCTGCCGACGTCCCGAAGGCGCGCTGCCAATTTGCATTCCAAACCCAGACCCGCGCGCCCACCGCCCGATCAACACCCTCTCCAACGGCTGCAATCTCTCCTGCCCCGTCCGAATGCGGAATGACACGTGGATAGGCCATCACAGCCCCCGGCCGCGCCCCGGCGCGCAGCTTCACGTCGGATGGATTGACCCCGGATGCGCGGAGCCGAACCAAGACCTCACCGGGCCCCGGATCAGGTGTTGCCACGTCACCAATCCGCAGAACCTCCTGAGCCGGGCCAAAGCCTTCGTAAAACGCGGCCTTCATCGCGGACCTCTGTCCTTCATCTTTCCAAAAACACTCCGGGGGTGTGGGGGCTGGCCCCCACTCCTACGACAACCACCGCTTGCGACGGCGGTAGCTGCGCACATCCCGAAACGACTTCCGCCCCTCTTCGCTGACACCCAGATAGAATTCCTTCACATCCGGGTTTTCGCGCAGGTCGGCAGCAGGCCCGTCCATCACCACCCGCCCGTTTTCCAGAATGTAACCGTAATGGGCAAAGCGCAGAGCAACGTTGGTGTTCTGCTCAGCCAAAAGAAAAGACACGCCTTCCTTCTCATTGAGGTCCTTTACGATACCGAAAATCTCTTCGACCAACTGCGGCGCAAGACCCATCGAAGGTTCATCCAACAGGATCGTTTCAGGCTTGGACATCAGCGCGCGTCCAATGGCACACATCTGCTGTTCACCGCCTGATGTGTAACCCGCCTGCGATTTGCGGCGCTCTTTCAGGCGCGGGAAATAGTTGTAGACCATCTCGAGATCGGCGGCGACGGCACCAGCCCCATCGCGGCGCGTATAGGCTCCGGTCATCAGGTTTTCTTCGACGGTCAGATGCTCAAAGCAATGACGCCCCTCCATGACCTGAACGACGCCCATCTTCACAAGGTCTGACGGCGTCAGATCCTGCACCCGGCGACCGCGATATTCGATACTGCCTTTGGTGACCTCACCGCGTTCGGAATGCAGCAGGTTCGACACGGCCTTCAGCGTCGTTGTCTTGCCCGCGCCGTTACCCCCCAATAGCGCGGTGATCCCGCCTTTCGGCACGCTAAGCGACACGCCTTTCAGCACGAGGATCACGTGATTGTAGATCACCTCGATATTGTTGACCTCAAGTAGGGTCTCTTCGACCTTGGCTCCGTCCAGCAACTCACATCTCCATTCTGGGCGGGGCGGTGGTCGCACTGCCCGGCGCGAAGCGCCAAGCCCGACCTCCCCCCCGGGAGGGCTTTCGTTGATGCCGCCCGCAGCACGACCGGCATCCATGCTTAGAAGTGATGACGCTGAAGCACCGTGGAAACGCCCACCCGAGGTCGGGCTTGGCGCTCCGCTCCTACCATCCGCACGTCAAAGCATGGGAAAGGGCGGCCCAAACAGGACCGCCCTAAGTGCTCTTACGAACAGCCCGGCGTGATGCCGTTTTCTTCGGCAAACGCCATTGAGTCCGCCATGATCAATGGGCCAACCACATCTGCATCTGCAGGACGGAAGTCATCGATCAGGCTCCAGGTACCCGCGGATGCATCCCACTGTGCAACACCGGCCAGACCGTCACCGCCGTGGTTTTCGCAAGACACCGCGAATTCCGGGCCAAAGTTCGGAATGCCTGCGGCTTCCATTTCGGCAGCAGTGATTTCCAGCGCTTCCATCGCGTCGCGCATCGCTGCCGGCGTGATTTCCGCTTGGCCGCTGGCGGCTTGCGCATCCTTTGCCGCTTCGGCCGCAAGGAAGGCTGCATACATGCCACGGTTATAGAGAACCGTGCCGATCTGATCGCCAGCACCAGCCGCTTTGCCCGCATCCACGACGTATTGCTGAATGTCGTCAAAGATCGGGTAATCGGTGCCCACATTGTGGAACGCCAGCGCCTTGTAACCGGTCGCCGCATCACCCGCTGGGATCACGTCGTTTTCCGAACCAGACCACCAGATGCCCATGAAGTTCTCCATAGGGAACCGGATGTTCGCGGCCTCTTGCACGGCCACCTGGTTCATCACACCCCAGCCCCAGAACAGGACATAATCAGGACGCTCACGGCGGATTTGCAGCCACTGCGATTTCTGCTCCTGACCGGGATAGTCAATCGCGATGGTGTTCAGCTCAAACCCATGCTTCTCCGACAGCGCCTCGAGCGTTGGGATCGGCTCTTTGCCATAGGCACCGTTAAAGTGCAGCAACGTGATCTTCTTGCCTTCGAGCGAGCCACCGGACTGATCGAGGAAGTGCTGCACGCCAACCGACGCGCCATCCCAGTAGTTCACAGGGTAGTTGAAGGTGTGACGGAACACTGTGCCATTCTTGGCCGATGTCCGGCCATAGCCCATGGTGTGAAGCGGGATACCATCCGCCTCGGCTTTCGGGATCAGCTGATAGGTGATGCCCGTCGAGAGAGGTTGATAAACCAGCGCGCCTTGGTCCTTGGTGGACTCGTAGCATTCCACGCCTTTTTCGGTGTTATAAGCCGTCTCGCATTCGATGACGTTGGCCATAACACCGCCGATGCCGCCGTCACGCTCGTTCAGCAGCGTGAAGTAATCGGCATAGCCATCCGCAAATGGAATGCCGCCCGCAGCAAACGGACCAGTCCGGTAGCTCAGCGACGGGAACACGAGGTCCGCCGCAACGGGGCCCGCGACCATCATCGCCAGAACCGATGTCGTCATAAGTTTCTTCATAGTCTTCCTCCCAAAAGGTCTATTCGTTTTGTTGTGTGCCGAAATTCGTTTCGGTCTTGTCGCTACGCAGTCCCGGACTTGATCCGGGACCTCGTGTTTTGAGGGCGGAGGCCCCGGATCAAGTCCGGGACTGCGCCGCGCATATCAATGCGGGAACGGCCAAAGCCGCAGCTTCTCCTTCGTCAACAGCCAGAGCCGCGCCAAACCGTGCGGTTCCACGATCAGGAAAAACACGATCAGCCCCCCCACGATGACAAATTCCAAATGCGCCGCAAGCGCCGTGTCCCAGCCAAGACCACCTACCAGCACGTTTTTCAGAAGAACGGGCAGCAGAACCATGAACGCCGCCCCGGCAAAGGACCCGAATATCGACCCAAGCCCCCCGATGATGATCATAAAGAGCACGAGGAACGACTTGGTGATGCCAAAGCTGTCGCCTGCCTCTGCCGACCCCAGATAAACCGCAAAGAACAGCGCGCCCGAGATGCCCACGAAGAAACCCGAGATCGCAAAGGCGCTCAGCTTGGTGGTCAGCGGGTTCACCCCGATGATTTCCGCTGCAATATCCATGTCGCGAATGGCCATCCATTTGCGCCCCACGGACCCCCGCGTCAGGTTCCGCGCCAGCCACGCACAGCCCACGACAAAGACCAGACAGATCAAGTATTTCGCCCAGGCTTCGGTCTCTGGCCCCGTGACCTGCACGCCCGCCACAAAACGGTCCGGCGCGTTGATCTGACCTGAGGCCGAGTAATTGTAGAACCACGACACCTTGTTGAAGAGCCAGATCAGGAAGAACTGCGCCGCAAGCGTCGCAACAGCGAGGTAAAAACCCTTGATCCGCAGCGACGGCAGACCAAACAGCGTCACAACTGCCGCCGTGATCCCGCCGGAAATCAGCACGTGTATCATGATGTTCACGTCGGGAAAGGCCGTCATCAGCTTGTAACACGCATAGGCGCCGCAAGCCATAAAGCCGCCTGTGCCCAGCGACACCTGCCCGCAGTATCCCGTCAGGATATTCAACCCAATCGCCGCAATCGCATAGATCAAAAACGGCACGAACACTGCATTCGCCCAGTAGTCATTGATGACAAACGGGATGATCAGAAACGCAACCGCAATGACCGCGTAGTAGCGGAACCGATCAAAGGCGATTGGAAAGGTCTGGCTGTCATCCTTGTAAGAGACTTTGAAGTCTCCAGCCTCACGATAGAACATCAGAGCGCCTCCTGCAGAGATAAGGGAAGTGCCCGACCGAGGGTGGGCGTAAAGCGCCCGCCCGTGGAGGCGGTCGGGCGCGGCCCGGTGGTTCCCACCGAGCTCAAGGCTGCTTCAAAGCGCATCACACTAAACCCGTTCAATGATCTTCTCCCCAAACATGCCCTGCGGGCGGAAGACGAGGAAGACGAGCGCCAGCATGTAGGCAAACCAGTTTTCCGTCGCGCCACCGATCATCGGGCCAATGAGAAACTCAAACAGCTTCTCGCCCACCCCGATAATCAACCCGCCGACAATCGCCCCGGGGATCGACGTAAATCCGCCCAGCATCAGCACCGGCAAAGCCTTCAAAGCAATCAGTGACAGCGAAAACTGCACGCCCGATTTCGCCCCCCACATGACACCCGCCACTAGCGCGACAAAGCCCGCCAGAGACCACACCAGCACCCAGATGAAATTCAGCGAAATACCAACCGACAGCGCAGCCTGGTGATCATCGGCCACAGCCCGCATCGCGCGGCCTTGCTTGGTGTATTGGCTGAACGCTACCAGCGCGAGGACGAGGATCAGTGCGACACCCGCCGCCACCATATCCAGCCGGTCGATGAAGAACCCAAAGAAGTCGTCCCCACCCAGGAACGCCGTATTCTCTTCGATCCAGAACGACCCGCCCTGCGGAATGCCGACATCCAATTTCTTGATCTCGGAGCCCCACATCAGGTCGCCCATACCTTCCAGGAAATAGGCCAGACCGATGGTCGCCATGAACAGGATGATCGGCTCTTGGTTCACCAGATGTTTGAAAATCACCACCTGAACCGCCCAGGCCAGCGCAACCATCACCACCATCGTCAGGATGATCCCGACAAAGGCATTCACGTGCCAGCCAAAGTGGTGGACTTCGGTCCCGAAGATGGCGTTGATCAGATGGCTAAAGGGCACCTGCCCCTCCATGATCCCAACGAGCGTCAGCGCCGCAAAGAGCGCCATAACCCCCTGCGCATAATTGAAAATGCCAGAGGCCTTGTAGATCAGCACGAACCCAAGCGCCACGAGCGCATAAAGCACCCCCGCCATCAGCCCGTTGATGATCACTTCTATGCCAAAGAGAAAATCTGCAGACATCTCTTACTCCTTCACGCCAAAGGCGGTGCAATAGGTGGTGGCGTTCTGTCCCGCGAAACCGGCAAAGACCAAGGTCCCGGCGCTGTCGGTGAACAGAATGCCCACGTCGTTCTCACAATCGGCAAATGCCGTCGTTGGGGCAGGAAAGTTCAGCTGCGCCATGCCATAGGCGGCGACCACGTCGGTCAGTGCCCCAAGTTCCGCCTCAATCTGATTGGTCGGCATCGACGTCGGCCCCTGCCCTGAACAGGAATAGTCGCCATTCACGCTGGTGACCGACACGACGAAATCATGCGGCTGTTTCACTGCCGGATACATGATTGCGTAGCTTTCGCTGTCATTGCCCAGCTTCACGCCGCGTTGCGTTAGGTCCGCTGCCTCGCGCAGCGTCAGATGATCCAGACAATCCTGCAAACCAGCGACGAAATCGGGATAGCGCGCGCCCAGCCCATCCGCGGCAGGTGCGACCTGTTCAGTTGGCGCAGGTGCGGCAACCGACTCTTCCATGACAGGCGACATCTCGACAGCCATGGCAATGGCCACACCCACCGAGGCAAGGATCGCAATCAGGATCATGCGCTGAGCCCCCACATTTCGGCCAACAGATCAATCATGCGACACACCCAGATAGGCGTCGATGACCTGCTGATTGCTGCGCACTTCGTCCGGCGTGCCGTCGCCAATCTTCTTGCCGTAATCCATCACGACCACGCGGTCGGACAGGTCCATCACCACGCCCATGTCGTGTTCGATCAACGCAATCGTGGTCCCAAACTCATCATTCACATCCAGGATAAAGCGGCTCATGTCCTCTTTCTCCTCAACGTTCATGCCCGCCATCGGCTCATCCAGCAGCAGCAGCTTCGGCTCTGCCGCCAGCGCCCGCGCCAGTTCGACCCTCTTCTTCAGACCATAGGGCAACCGACCCACGGGCGTTTTGCGGATCGACTGGATTTCCAGAAAATCAATAATGCGTTCAACGGCTTCGCGGTTCTCAGACTCTTCGCGCTCGGCCTTACCCCACCAGAGGGCCTGACCCAGCATCCCGGTCTTCATATGGTTCAAACGCCCGGTCATGACGTTATCCAGAACCGTCATCCCCTCAAACAACGCAATGTTCTGAAATGTCCGCGCAATCCCCTGCTGCGCGACCTGATAGGGTTTCATCTGAGGCCGCGGTTTCCCCCGGAACCAGACCTCCCCCTCTTGCGGGCGATAAAACCCAGAAATCACGTTCAGCATCGACGACTTACCAGCCCCGTTCGGCCCGATAATCGCCCGGATCTCCCCCTCGCGGATGTCAAAGGAGATATCCTTGATCGCCACCACCCCACCAAAGCGCAGGGTGATGTTTTTCATCTCCATCATCACACCACCAATGGTGCGCCCATCGGCAGTCACGTAGCTGTCTGTCTGATCAAGCATCCTGCCGCAGTCCTTCTATGTTTCCCAAAATACTCCCGCCGGAGGCATCTAGGGATGGTGGGCGGGGTGTCGCCGAAGTCGCACGTCGTCCCGCCATCATTCCGCCGCCACTTTCATCGTCCCCACGGGGACTGTTGCGGCATCCATCAGCTTCAGCGTGGCTTTGATCGACCCTTTGCGCCCGTCTTCATAGGTCACTTCCGTCTCTGTGCTGACCTGCGCGGCCCCGTCATAGAGCCCGGTGATCAGATCATCGAACTTCTCTTCGACGATCCGGCGGCGAACCTTCCGTGTCCGCGTCATCTCACCATCGTCTGCGTCGAGTTCCTTGTGCAGGACAAGGAACCTATGAACCTGACACCCGCTCAGCATTTCATCCTCGGCGACGGACCGATTCACCTCTTCCACATGGCTCCGGATCGTCTCAAGCACCTGCGGATGCTGCGACAATTCCTGATAGGACGCGTAGGCGATGTTGTTCCGCTCGGCCCAGTTCCCGACCGCCGTCAAATCGATGTTGATAAACGCCACGCAGCGGTCGCGCGCATTGCCGAACACCACAGCCTCAAGGATGTTGGGGAAGAACTTGAGCTTGTTCTCAACGTATTTCGGCGCAAAGAGCGACCCATCCGCCATCTTGCCCACATCCTTGGCGCGGTCGATGATCCGCAGATGGCCAGTATCGGGCTCGAGGAAACCCGCGTCACCTGTAGCTACCCAGCCTTCGCTGTCCTTGGTGCCAGCCGTGCTTTCAGCGTTGTTGTAATACTCAACGAACACTCCCGGGGAGCGGTAGAACACTTCGCCGTTGTCCGCGATCTTCAATTCCACTCCAGGTGTCGGCGTGCCGACGGTATCTGGGCGGACCTCGTTGTCTTTTTGTTGGGTGATGAACACTGACGCTTCGGTCTGACCGTAAAGCTGCTTCAGGTTGATCCCCATCGCCCGGTAGAAATCAAAGATCTCCGGCCCGATCGCCTCACCCGCAGTGTAACCAACACGCACCCGGCTAAAACCCAGCGTGTTCTTCAGCGGTCCGTAGACAAACAGATTGCCCAGCCAATATTTGAACCGCCCCATCGCGCTGACGGGTTTGCCGTCCAGCAATTGCGGCCCGACCTTTTTGGCGTGCTCCATGAAGGTGTTGAACAACCACCGCTTCACGCGGCCCGCATCCTCCATCCGGATCATGACGTTGGTCAGCTGCGTCTCGAACACGCGCGGTGGGGCGAAGTAATAGGTCGGCCCGATCTCGCGCAGGTCGTGCATCACGGTCTCTGCGCTTTCGGGACAGTTCACGCAGAACCCGGCCCAATACGCCTGACCGATGGAAAAGATAAAGTCACCCACCCAAGCCATCGGCAAGTAGGCCAGCACCTCATCGCCCGCGCGCAGGCCGTCGAAATCGGCAGAGTTCTTGGAGGTTTCAATGATATTGCGGTTCGACAGGACGACGCCCTTGGGCTTGCCTGTCGTCCCGGAGGTGTAGAGCATCACACAGGTGCTATCATAGGTCAGCGCATCGGTGCGGGCCTTCAACGCGGCTTTGTCGCCCTCCTTGCGGCCCTTGTCCTGTAGCACTTGATATTGGGTCAGCTTCGCGTGGTCGTATTTCCGCATCCCACGCGCATCGAGATAGACCATGTGATCCAGCCCTTGCAGGCGGTCACCGACCTCAAGCACCTTGTCGACCTGCTCCTGATCGCCCGCGATGATGAAGCGCGCTTTGCAGTGGTCGAGCACATAGGCGATCTCTTCACCCACGGCGTCCTGATAGATCGGCACAGGGACTGCGCCCGTCATCTGAACGGCCACCATCGACCAATAGAGATGCGGACGGTTGCGGCCAACGATGGCCACATGGTCCCCCGGATTGATGCCCAGCGTCATCAGACCAAGCGCCAAAGCCTCAATCTCATCAGCGGCTTCTGCCCAGGTCCATGCCTGCCAGATGCCGAATTCTTTCTCGCGATAGGCCGCGCTCGCGCCGAATTCACGAACGTTCCGCGCAAGAAGCGCAGGCACAGAGACAAGCCCCGAACCCGGGGTTGAAACGTCTGACAATGCTATTCCTCCCAAACCGTCGTTTTCGACGTGTTCGACGGGATTTGATTCCCGTTTCATGAAGCCTGCGAGATTGAAGGACTCCCTGTCAATTCTTGCATGACTCTTTTTACAATGTAACAAAACCTTTCAATGGATACGATTACACTACCGTCTGCCCACGCCCTGCACGGGTCCCGTGACACCTCCGTCCTTCTGCGATCGGGTCTGAACATGATCCAGCAAGCGCTGACGATCTATAGCGAGGACCTGCGCCTGATCTTTGCCAATCGCAGGTTCGGCGTCATGTTCGACCTTCCAGAGCGCTTCAGCCAGCCCGGCGCGACCTTTGAGGAAACGCTAGAGTTTTTGACAGCGCGCGGTGAGTATGGACCCGTTGGTGATCTTAAGACCTATATCGAAGCGCGGCTGGAGCAAGCGCGCGCTTTTGAACCGCACTATGTTGAACGCCAGCGGCCGGATGGGAGCTGGATCTCGGTCGAGGGTGGTCCGTTGCGCCAAGGGGGCTGGGTCACGGTCTACACCGACATTTCCCAGATCAAGGAACAAGAGGCGCTTTGGCGCGCGCGATCTGACGAATTGTCGGATGATTTGCTGGATCGATCCGAGGAACTGGCCCGCACCAACCGCGCGCTGGAAGCCACGATCAATCGCCTGCACGAAACCCAACAACACCTTGAGGCCGCAGAGGCGCGTGTCCGACTGGCCGCAGAAACGACGCCCGCGCACATCGCACGTCTCAATCGGCGCGAGGTCTACACCTATTCCAACCGCCGTCTTCCGCTCATGGCCGCAAACGGGTCCGATGACATAATTGGGCACACGGCGCGCGCGATTTTGGGGGATAGCATCTACGAGACGATCACTCCTGCCCTGCAGTCCGCCTATGCGGGGGAGCCGAAAGTCGTTGAATTCGAGGTTCCGGAAGATGGCCGTAAAATCCGCGCGGCATTTACCCCCGATGCGGATGCCACCGACACGGTACGCGGTGTTTACGTGCTGTCGATGGATATCAGTCTGAGTGACAGCGGCCTTCAGCCCGCAACGCAGGACATGTCGGTCGCCACTTTTCATGGTTGGGTCGCAAACCTGAAGGCCTTGCAACTGATTGCGCCTGATGGGCGCGCGACGCAGCTTTCGATAAGCGAGGCTGAGCTTTTATCCCGCTTTCTGTCACGGCCCAACGACGTGTTGCGCCGTGAAGACTTGGTTCAATCAGACGCTGATGGCGCGTCGCGCAGGCTGGATGTCAGGATCTCGCGGCT
The DNA here is from genome assembly GCF_007995215.1 of Shimia ponticola. Taxonomy (GTDB): domain Bacteria; phylum Pseudomonadota; class Alphaproteobacteria; order Rhodobacterales; family Rhodobacteraceae; genus Shimia_B; species Shimia_B ponticola. The sequence goes on along the minus strand of NZ_VCDK01000006.1, from coordinate 327,772 downwards.
TCGCAAGAAACTTGGCGACGATCCGCGATCACCACAGATGCTGCGGACGGTATACGGAGCCGGATACATCTTTGTCGGTGATGTGCATTGGCAATGAGTGCTGAAAGCATGTGTGTCCTCTGACACAGCCAAGCCTATCCAAAAGCGGCTTACTGCTTGGATCACATTGATCCAAAAGGGTGTCGTTATGCCAGAAGAAATCCAACACTCGCCCGAGGTTGAATTTGCCGCCATGGGCAGACCGCTGCCACCGCATGTACCCGCCCATGCAGGCAACCCGAGCGATTTGCATTACGACATCATGCAGCTGCTGACGACCGAACAGGCCGACGCGATCAAGACGTCGAACAAAATGGCTTTTCATGTCGTCGGGGACTCAGGAAATGACAGCCACCACAATGGTGGCCCGCGCAAACGCGCCGCTGTCGTTCACACTATGGAAACACAGCGCAAGGCCGCCCCGAACCAGCCAGAGACGCCGTGCTTTTGCATGCACACCGGCGACGTCATCTATCCCCATGGCGATATAGACTACTACCACGACGAGTTTTACGATGCCTTTGCCTCTTACCGGAACTACATCCTCGCGATCCCGGGCAACCATGACTACTACGGCGACCATTTGGCGTCGTTCAAACAGACATTTTGCGTTCCGGGGTTCACGCCCAGTTTGCCCGACCCGCTCGGACGCAGTGTCATGAACCTTCCAGGGTTCCATTACGTTGTGAACACACCAGTGGCGACGATCATCGCAATGGCGGCCACGTCTGACTACATTTCGCCCAATCAAACCAAATGGCTAGGCCAAGAGATGCAGCAGGCGGACAAGGGCAAGGCCCTGATCATCGCTGTGCACTATCCGCCCTATTGCTGGGACGGATCAAACAACTGGCGTGTGCGATCGGCAATCGCGGCAGGCATCGCGATGGCGGGCGGTCGCAATCCGGACCTTGTGATCTGCGGGCACGCCCATAACTACCAGCGTATTCAGGGACCCTATCCCGTGCTTGTCGTTGGCAGCGGCGGCGTGGGGACATCACCGGTCAACAAGTATTGTGGCGGCAATGGGTCCAAACTCCTTTTTGGAACGGACAATGCCTATGGTGCCGTGTCGCTGGTAGTGGATGCGACAGCCAAGACGATTTCGGGCAGCTTTACAGCCGCTGATGTTCAATACGGGTCAGTACCGATTGAACCGATGGACACCTTTTCGTTCAACTGGGCCAGTTGATCGGTCACCCATGTTGCGGCGGATCACTCCGCCGCAATCTGATCAGAGATCTTTTCGACTCTGACGGCTGAGAACTTGAACTCTGGGATTTTGCCGTAAGGGTCGAGCGCGGGGTTGGTCAGAATGTTCGCCGCAGCCTCGACGTAGGCGAAGGGTACAAAAACCATGTCGGGTGACACGGCGCGGTCGGCGCGGGCCATGATCTCGATGCTGCCGCGTTTGGTCGTCAGGCGGATCATCTCGCCCGGCTCGACACCGAGGTTGCGCAGCGTCGACGGGTGCAGCGAGCAGTTCGCCTCAGGCTCTACCGCATCAAGCACACTGGCCCGGCGAGTCATCGAGCCCGTGTGCCAGTGTTCGAGCTGGCGACCCGTTGTCATGATCATCGGATAGTCCGCATCCGGCGTGTCATCGGGCGCAATCACGTTGGCAGGCGTAAAGCGTGCCCGACCGTCCGGACGGGGGAACCCATCACCAAACACCACGGCTTGTCCCGGATCATCAGGGGCGAGCGATGGGTAAGTCACCGCCTCTTTCGACAGACGTTCCCACGTGATGTTGTTGAGCGATTTCATGTTGAGCGCCATCTCGGCAAACACCTCGGACGGGTGCGTGTAGGTCCAGTTCAGACCGCAGCGTTTGGCAAGCTCGACCTCGATCCACCAGTCTTCCTTGGCCTCGCCGGGAGGCGCCACCGCCGGGCGCACCATCTGCACCTGACGGTTGGTGTTCGAGACCGTGCCGGACTTCTCGTACAGCGCGGAGGCAGGCAGGATCACATCGGCGTAGTTGGCCGTTTCGGTGATAAAGATGTCCTGCACCACAAGGTGGTCGAGCTTGGCCAGAGCGTCGCGGGCATGTTCCACATCTGGGTCCGACATCGCCGGGTTTTCACCCAGGATATACATCGCCTTGATGTTGCCTGCGTGGACGTCATCCATGATCTCGGTGACCGTCAGGCCCTTTTCATTGCTGAAGTCGTCAGAGCCCCAGACCGAGGTAAAGGCACTGCGGACATCATCGCTCATCACGCTTTGATAATCCGGCAGGAACATCGGGATCAGACCCGCGTCAGAGGCACCCTGCACGTTGTTTTGCCCTCGCAACGGATGCAGGCCGGTGCCCGGACGCCCCACATGGCCCGTCATCAGCGCAAGGCTGATCAGGCAGCGCGAGTTGTCGGTGCCGTGGATATGCTGGCTGACGCCCATACCCCAAAAGATCATGCCCGCCTTGGCCGTGGCAAAATCTCGGGCCACCGCGCGCAAGGTCTCAGGATCAATGCCGCAGATCTCGGACATCTTCTCGGGGGAGAAGTCCTTGAGATGCGCTTTCTCGGCCTCCCAGTTCTCGGTGTAGGCCTCGATGTACTGCTGGTCGTAAAGCCCCTCTTCCACGATCACATGCATGATCGCGTTCAGCATCGACACGTCCGCACCCGGGCGGAACTGCAGCATGTGGGACGCAAAGCGTTTGAGCGCCTGACCGCGCGGGTCCATGACGATCAGCTTGCCGCCGCGCTTGGTGAACTGTTTGAAGTACGTCGCTGCTACGGGGTGGTTCTCGATCGGGTTGGCACCAATCACGATCGCCACATCGGCATTCTTGATCTCGTTAAACGTCGCGGTCACCGCGCCGGAACCCACGTTTTCGATCAGCGCCGCAACGGAGGACGCGTGGCACAGACGCGTGCAGTGGTCGACATTGTTGTGCCCAAAGCCCTGACGGATGAACTTCTGGAAAAGGTACGCCTCTTCGTTGGTACATTTGGCCGAGCCAAACCCGGCCACCTCACGTCCGCGCCCTTTCAGACCACCTGCTGCGGCATCCAGCGCCTCGTCCCAAGACGCCTCGCGGAAAAACTGCTGCCAATTCCCGGGATCGACGTTCAAGCCCTTCGCAGGCGCGTCTTCACGGCGGATCAGAGGTTTTGTCAGGCGATGCGGGTGGTGGATATAGTCAAAGCCAAAGCGGCCTTTGACACAGAGGCGGCCTTCGTTGGCGGGGCCATTGATGCCCTCGACATACTTGACCTTGCCGTCCTTGACCTTGAGCGACACCTGACAGCCGACGCCGCAGAACGGGCAAACGCTGTCGACTTCTTTGTCATAGTCCTTGCTGTCGCCCGCCGCGTCGCCGGGGGTGACCGTCGCAGGCATCAGCGCGCCGGTCGGGCACGCCTGCACGCATTCGCCGCAGGCCACACAGGTCGAGGCCCCCATCGGATCGGCGAAGTCAAAAGTCGGATAGGCGTCGTGGCCACGACCCGACATGCCGATCACATCATTGACCTGCACCTCGCGACAGGCGCGCACGCACAGACCACACTGGATACAGGCATCGAGGTTCACTGACATCGCCACGTGGCTGTCATCCAAAAGCGGGATGCGGCCCTCTTCCAGCTTGGGGAAACGGCTTTCGCTTACGCCCTGCCCTTCGGCCATGTCCCAAAGATGAGAGGACTTGTCGTGGGCCACTTCACGCTCCGGCTGGTCAGCCACCAGCATCTCCATGACCATCTTGCGCGCTGTCTCGGCCCGGTTGCTGTCCGTTGTCACAACCATGCCATCGGTTGGCGTCCGAATGCACGACGCGGCCAGCGTCCGCTCGCCCTCAATCTCCACCATGCAAGCCCGGCAGTTGCCATCCGAGCGGTAGCCAACCTGATCCTTGTGGCACAAATGCGGAATGATCAGACCACCACCCTTCGCAACCTCCCAGATCGTTTGACCAGGCTGCGCTTCGACTGCCTTCCCATCGAGCGTAAAACGAATGACGTCGGACATGTGCGGACCTCCCACCTTTGGCCGCATGATAAACCACAGCCGGGGACAGGTCTGAGTCCACCTTTGCGACGACGCACGGACCAAATGCGCCGCGCGACACGATCTGGACCATCGCAGGTTTCCTATGCGCCACATCCGGTCACAGCCTGTGTCGCGCCCCAGAAGGTTTCTTTCGTTGCGGCGCGCGCCATTTCCTGTTCGAACACTTCAGACAAAAGGGGGCGATTTCATGGGCGAGATTTATCTGGTGCGGCACGGTCAGGCCAATTCGGCGGCCACAGACGAAGAAAGCTACGACCGCCTGTCTGATCTGGGCGCCGAACAGGCGGCGTGGCTTGGTGAGTACCTGCGCAGCTTCGATGCGCCGTTTGACCGTATCCTGTCCGGAACCCTTCAACGGCATCAGGCCACGGCGGCGGCCATGAAGTTTCAACCGGATGAGTTGGACCCACGCCTGAACGAGCTGGATTATTTCAACCTGTCAAAGGCGCTTGAGGATGCCCATGGCGTGCCACAGCCGGATGCCAATGGTTTCCCATCACATGTGCCGCTGGTGATGGAAGCCTGGCACAAGGCGGAAATCAAAGGACAGGAAACCTTTGCCGAATTCGAGTCTCGCGTCGCCAGCGTCTTGCAAGAGGCGCAGCAGCCGGGCCGCAGAATCCTGTGTGTTACCTCCGGCGGTGTGATTGGAATGGTGTTACGACATCTTCTGGCTCTCGACCCCAAACGCATGGCGCATATTCTGCTGCCGATCTTCAATACATCGGTCACGCGCGTTGCGGTGAGGCCAGAAGGCGCGATCCTTGCCGGGTTTAATTGCACTCCGCATCTTGATCCGCCGGACCGCCAATACGCGCGGACCCATTACTAGGAGGCCAAGATGCAGATTTACTACGCCCCGAATACCATCGCGCTTGCATCCCTGATCACCTGTGAAGAGGCCGGCGTTACGGTCGAGCCAATCCGCGTGGATTTCGCCAGTGGCGAGCAGACCAAACCGGCCTTTGCCAAGGTGAACCCAAAGGGCCGCGTCCCGGCGCTGATCACCGATCACGGTATCCTGACCGAGACGATTGCAATCCTCGAATACATCGCGCCTCATTTGATCCCGCAGGACCCATGGGACGCTGCCCGCATGCGTGAGATGATGACCTATCTGGCCAGCACCATGCATGTGAACCACGCCCACAAAATGCGCGGCCACCGCTGGGCGGACAAGGCCGAGAGCCATGCTGACATGACCGCCAAGGTGCCAGAAACGATGACAGCCAGCTGCGCCTATGTCGAAAGCAAAATTGCCGGCCCTCTGGTCATGGGTGACACCCTGACACTTGCTGACCCTTACCTGTTTACGGTTTGCACTTGGCTGGAAGGGGACGGCGTTGACGTCTCGGCCTTTCCAAAACTCACCGCCTTTATCGCCGCCATGAATGCGCGCCCGTCCGTGCAGAAAGCCAAATCCGAAGGATGGTTCACATGACGCATCTTTGGGTCCGCGCCGAAGAGCGCGAGAACGAGGCGCGCGTCGGCATCACGCCTGAAGGCGTGCGTTCGCTGATGGATGCGGGGCTTAAGGTCACCGTGGAAGACAGCCCAGCTCGTGCGATACCAAACACAGCCTATCACGCTACGGGCGCCGAGATAGCTGCCCCGGGTAGCTGGCGCGAAGCCCCGCGCGACGCGATCATATTTGGGCTTAAGGAGTTGCCGGATGATGGCACGCCCTTGATCCATCGGCACATCATGTTCGGCCACGCCTATAAGGGACAGCCAGACGGTTTGCGTCTGCTCAATAGGTTCAAGGCAGGCGGCGGCACGCTTTTTGATCTGGAATATCTTGTCGACCCAGACGGACGACGGGTCGCAGCGTTCGGCTATTGGGCTGGCTATGCAGGAGCAGCGGTTGCCCTAAAGTGCTGGGCCGACGCGCAGCGTGGCGGCATTTGCGGACCTGTGGGCAGCTATGACAGTTCGACAGCGTTGCTGGCTGATCTGCAGGCTGACCTTTCGGGTCTGTTCACGCGTCCTTCTGCGCTGATCATCGGTGCCTTAGGCCGTGTCGGTACTGGGGCGGCGGATCTTTGCACCCATATGGGCATAGCGCCGACCCGATGGGATATGGCAGAAACGGCCAGCGGCGGCCCGTTTCCAGAGGTGCTGGCGCACGACATTTTCCTGAATTGTATACTGGCGCGTCCCGGTACGCCGGTATTTGTTCCGGCTTCGGCCAAAGTCGCGCCGCGCAAATTGAGCGTCATTGGCGACATAGCCTGCGACCCGACGAGCGATTTCTCACCGATCAAGGTCTATGACACCGTCACCACGTGGGACGCTCCTGCTCTGCGCGTGCATGACACGCCTGTGCTGGATGTCACGGCAATCGACAACTTGCCCTCAATGCTGCCGGTCGAAAGCTCCGAAGACTTTGCCGGTCAGCTTTTGCCGCATCTGGCAGCTTTGTCTGACATCGATGCTGGCGTCTGGGGCCGCGCGAAGGCGACGTTCGACCGACATATCGCCACGCGTTAGGCGAAGATCCGGTAATAGAGCCAATCCGGCAGGAACTGACTGAGACGGAAGAAATACGAAAACGCGCGCGGAAAGCTGCGTTTGAACGTGTCGGTTCCCATGTGTTCAAAGAACAGCTGCGCGGCCTCTTCCGGCTCCATGATGAATGGCATCTTGAAGTCATTCTTGTCGGTCAGTCGCGTCTTGATGAAGCCCGGGTTCACGACCTGGACGTCGATATCAGTGTTGCGCAAATCGGCATGCATACCTTCGGCAAGGTACATGATGCCCGCCTTGGTCGCACCGTAGCCCACCGTTTTTGGCAAGCCACGGAAGCCGGACAATGAGCCTGTCAGAACGACATGGCCGGTGCCGCGCTCCAAGAATTGCGGCATGACTGCGCCAAGGCTCCGGAAGGCCCCGACAAAGTTGATGTCTGCCATCGCGGTGGCCTTTTCCACGTCCCACTTTTTCGAAGACATCGGCCAGTAGACACCTGCAAGGAACACGATCCCATCGACCTCTCCGATGGCCTCTTTCGCCTGATCCACGCTGTCTTGATCGGTGATATCCACTGCGACGGCCTCGGCTTTGCCCGGCAGTTCGGCCACCAGTTCGTCCAGCCGATCCTGGGACCGTGCCGAGACGATGACCTCGACGCCTGCGCGGCTCATCACATGGGCCAAAGATCGTCCGAGGCCCTCGGACGCCCCAACCAGCCAATACCGTTTTCCCGCCCAGGCGCGTGTCATAATCAGTGCATATCCTTTGGTCGCATCGTGGCCACAAGCTCGGCCACCTTGATTCCGTATTTCCGAAACTGCGAGCGGTTCATGATGGTTCCATTTTCGACGAGATACATCCAATCCGTCGTGGACAGCACATGACCGCCGCTCTCGTCCGGCAGCTTGATGTTGTAGTTCAGCTGGACGGCGTTGCCCTCCTGACGACCCTCTCCGGTGCCGACAAGATCGTCAGCATCAGCCTTGATTGACCCGTCATTCCCAAGCGTCAGACGCCACTCTCGGTCTTGCTCGCGGCCGCTGTCGTAGCGGAATTTCTCTTTCATCACGCCGACATTGCCGTCCCACTCGGCGTCAAAGTCAGCGACAAAGCGCGACGTCACGCGCCCAGTTGGTCCATAGATCACGCCCTCACAAAGGATCGGCCCCTTGAGGTGTTGCCGGATGTCGAATTGCGGACCTTGGGTCGCATAATCATCCGGTTTTTGGGCCTTGAAGCTCCAGAAGCGGGCCCAAACAACGCTGAGAGCCGCCACAATGGCAACGCCCGCGAGAACATACATCATTTCCATCGTCAGACCTCCTTAAGGTCAGTGCGGGCCAAAATGGCAATCGCACCAAGTTTGAGAGCGCAGGGAACCAGCGCGTAAAGGATCGTCAGAAGTTCCAGTGCCTCGGGAGGTTGTGTTGCGGACCCCGCTTCAAATCCCGAGGCTTCGAGAAGCGGAAGAAGCACGATGGCCGCGAAGGCCAGCGTGAATTTCGATGTCAGGGACCACAGGCCAAATCCTTGTCCCCCATTCGGAGAAATAGTCGCCATGCGCTTGCTGAACAGGGCGGGCATCAACACAAGGTCGGCACCAATCGTCGCGCCTGAAAACACGCAGACAATGGCGAACCACATCTGATCGCCCGGCCCCAACAAGAGCGTGAAAGCAAATGCGATGATCGCGGTGACCATGGCGCTGAGCAGAACAGGCTTGAACCCGAACCGACCCGCCGCCTTGGACCAGAAGGGGGCGGCGCAAGCCCCGGCGAGGAAAAACAAGACCAGCAGCGGGCCTTCCCAGCCGGGGGCCTCAAGTCTGCTTTCCACATAGAAGATGAACATGGTCGACGACACAGCCAGCGGCGTCGCGTTGATCAGCGCAAGGATCAGCAAACGGCGCGCCAACCAGTCCTTGAGGATCGCGCTGATAGGCGTGGCCTCTGCCTCGATCCGGGCCGACCATTCGGGCGCCATGGCAAGCACGGCAAATGCTACGACCACGGCGAAACCGAAAGCAAAGACGGCAAAGGGTTGCTCAACCTGGCCCATCAAAAGAGTAGGTGCCACGGCAGCGATACAGACACCAATCAACGCCCCGGCCTCGCGCCAGCCAGCCAGCCGGATATGACCTCCGCTGATCCGCTCGGATTTGTTTACGCCCTGCGCGTAGAAATTGATGTTGAGAAAGCTGAACGCGCTGAACAATCCAGTGATTGTCAAAGCGAACCATGCAAGCGGCCAGAACGGTGGTTCGACGGCGAACAGACCGATCATCGACACAGCAAGGATCGCTGAGCCAATGGTGACGGCCAAGGAGCGGCTGTTGCCCAATCGTTCGGAAAGCCAACCCAGCGCCGGGTCCTGAACGGCGTCGAATAGCCGAAGCCAGAACAACACCGCCGCAATACCGGTCAGCGAGACGCCGTAGGTCTCGGCATAAAAGGGCGGCGCATAAATATAGATCGGCAATCCCGCTGCGGCGAGGATTGCTCCAAAGAGCGTGTAGGCCGGCAGTCTGTCGCCGCGCCATGTCACGCTCGCCGACATTAGCGGCTGATCTCATCTGCTGGGGGTGTCGGGCGGCTTCGGAACTGTGCACCTTTCCACCACAATTTCAGTGCCTGCCAATGGATGAGACCCAGCACGCGGCGCGACCCCAATGGGCGACGCACGGCCGCTTTGATCAAACCAAGATTGCTCATCGGCTGGCGAGGCCCAGTCAGGGTCGCGATCAGACCTTTGTTGCCGGTCTTGTAGTCGATCCAAATCCCGATGTGATCGTCCTGAATGTCAAATCGGAACGAATAGCCGCCTTCGACCGGCTGGAAGGGCGACACATGCATAAGCTTGGTCGCCTGCACTTCGACATCCCTTTCCAGCGGTGTCAGATCATCGCGATAACACAGGTAGGAATGCCGGTCGCCAAAGGTGTTGGTCACCTCGGCGATCACCACACGCAGCGCGCCGCCCGCGTCCCGGCAGAGCCAGAATGACACGGGGTTGAAAACGTGGTTCCAAAAGCGAGGCTGGGTCAGCAATTCGATCTTGGCCGGATCCGGCAGATCATGGGCGCGCAACACCTCGCGTACCCAAGGTGCGCCCCGGCCCTGACCCGGAGCGCCGCCGTGGTCGCTGTCAAACAGCGCGGCAAGATTGCGACGATTGCGCGAAAACAACGAAGGCCCCGATACAGGTGCCTCTGCATCGCACAACACATAGTCAATCGAGTAGCGGAACGCATTCTTCGTTGCGCCACGCCGTCCATGATAGGTCTGGCCCGGGATATGATCGATGACTGACATTATTCGGCAGCCACCTTCACGGCGTTTGCCATTTGCATCGCATGGACGACGTCGACGGCGCTTGAAATACCGTCTTCGTGGAAGCCGTTTTTCATCCACGCCCCACAAAACCACGTGCGATTGGTGCCATTGAAGGCGCGCACCTGCTCTTGCGCGGCGAGCGCCGCGCCATCAAAGACCGGATGGCGGAACGTGTAAGTGTCGTGAACCAACTCATCACGGATCGGCTGCTGCGCGTTGAGCGTGACAAAATACTGCGTCGGCCCCTCGATATTCTGCAGGCGATTGATCCAGTATGTCAGGTCGATGACATCGCTTTGTTTGTTCGCTGCCTCGGTATAGTTCCACGCAGCCCAAACTGCCTTGCGTTTTGGCATAACGGACGCGTCCGAATGCATCACACCTTCGTTCGGCTGATACTTTACCGCGTTCAATGCAGCATGCTCTTGCTCCGAGGGATCGGCCAGCATGGCAAGGCTGTCATCGGAATGGGTCGCAAAGACCACTTCGTCGAAATGCTCCCATTCGCCGCTTAGTGCGCGGACTTCAACACCGATCGGCGTCCGGCGCACGCCCTGAATAGCTGCGCCCAGACGGACATCCACACCGGCCTGCTTCATCCGTGTTTCTAAACGGCGCACATATTCGATTGATCCACCATCGACCGTGTACCACTGATGCTGGGTACCGTCAGACAACAGGCGGTGGTTGTGGAAGAAATCAACCAGCGCCTTGGCGGGGAAATCAGTGATTTTGGTGGTGGGCGTTGACCAGATAGCGCCGGACATCGGCAGCAGGTAATAGTCCCGAAACCAATCGCTGAGGCCCATCGTGTCGATCAATTCGCCGATTGTCATGTCGGGGTCTGTGGCAACCGAGCGCGCCTCATTGCCGAACTTGAGCATGTCGCGCAGCATCACCCAAAACTTGGGCCGCAGAAGGTTGCGCTTCTGGGCAAAGATCGCCGAGCGGGCGAGGATGCCATATTCGAACCAGCCACCATTGATCGAACACCCAAAGCTCATGTCACTTTTGGCAACCGGAACGGCCAGTTCGTGGAACAAAGCTGTCAGATAGGGGTAGTTGTGGTAGTTGAAGACAAGAAAGCCGGTATCGACCGGTTGTGGATTTTTGCCTGCAAAAACTGTGCGGGCATGACCACCAAGGCGACGTTCGGATTCGAACAAAACAACCGCATTTTCGCCGGACAACATGTGTGCAGCGCTCATTCCTGAGATGCCGCCACCAATTACGGCAATACGTTTTGGGCCATGAGACCCGGTTTCAAACGGCATACAGTCTTCCCCTGCTCGATCTTCGCTTTGTTTTTGTTACGGTTCCGGCGACCAGTTGGATGACAAAAAAAATGTTTTGTATACCGTGATCCACTTTCTGATCTGTGGCGTATACTCATCATGTTCACAAATCAGGCTTTGGAACAGGAATCGGGTGCGCTCCAAGACCAAGTGTCTTATGGTGCTGTCACCCAATTGACTGACGAAGTTGACACCAAGACCTACGTGAACGTGCAGGAAGACATAAAACCCCGGGTACCTCAGGGTGCTTGGATCGTTCACATGGAACGCATCAGTGTGCATCAGGACCAGACCGCATTCGCGGAGCTCTTTGGTCACTTTGCACCTAGGGTCAAAGCCTTCCTGATGAAGAACGGGGCTGATAGCGGCCTTGCAGAGGAATGTACGCAAGAGGTGATGGCCACCCTGTGGACGAAGGCGCATATGTTCGATCCAACCCGCGCAAGCGTGGCAACCTGGATCTTTACGATTGCTCGAAACCGGACAATCGACGCCATTCGCAAACAGAGACGGCCAGAGCCGGAAGACCTTGAATGGGGTCCCACCGAAGAGCCTGATCAGGCCGACGCGATGGCGATCCAAGAAGAAAGTGAACAACTGGCTCGGGCCATTTCCGAGCTGCCAGAGAAACAGAGGATTTTGATCGAACGGGCCTATTACGGGGACCTCAGCCATTCCGAAATAGCGGCTGAAACAGGACTTCCCCTTGGGACGATCAAATCGCGGATTAGGTTGGCGCTTGAAAGGCTGCGCCATGCTATGGGGTGACGGACATGGATACGGTCAAACATAAGATCGAACACCACCTGAGCGACGAACTGCTCATGGCTTACTCGGCTGGCACGCTGCCAGAGGCGTTCAGCCTGGTAGTCGCGACGCATATCTCAATTTGTGACACCTGCCGGGCTCGGATGTACGAATTCGACGCCGTGGGCGGTGCGGTATTGGACGATGCCGAAGAGATGTCGTTGTCAGACGGCGCGCTAGAGGCGACGCTGAAGCTGATCAGCGAACGCCCCAAGGACCCAATCAAGACACAACTTGTGGCAAAGCCTGCGCCATCGGTCTTTCCCAAACCGCTTCAAGACTATGTCGGGGGCGACCTTGAGAAGGTGAAATGGCGCAAGATCGGAAATGGCGTGCGTCAGGCGATCCTGCCAACATCCAAGGATGCGAGCGTGCGTCTCCTGCACATTCCTGCGGGATGCGAACTTCCTGATCACGGTCACCGTGGCACGGAATTGACGCTGGTGCTGCAAGGTGCGTTTCTGGATGAAGACGAACGGTTTGCCAGAGGCGATATCGAGATCGCCAATGAGGACCTTCACCACACGCCGATCGCCGACATCGGTGAGGATTGCATCTGTCTGGCGGCGACCGATGCGCCGCTGAAGTTCAACCAGTTGATCCCACGGGTGGCACAGCCGTTCCTGCGTATCTGACACGGATGTGATCCATAAACACGCATCCAAGGGGCCGCAGATCGTTTCTGACGGCCCTTTTTCGTGGCTTTTCCCATCTTTACCCTACGTCATATGGCAGAAAAGGGAGGACTGAAAATGATGCGAACAATGATTTGCGCTGCGGTGACAGCAGTGGCGCTGGCGATTCCGGCCACAGCAGAAACCTGGACGCTGGATGGCTCAAGCTCGCGCTTGATGTTCGGCTCGGTCAAGAACGAGTACACCGGCGAAGCTCACTATTTTGACGGGATCACGGGCAGCGTGTCCGAAGACGGCATGGCGGACCTGACCATCGACCTCACATCTGTCGAGACATACGTAGACATTCGTAATGAGCGCATGGGCGAGCACGTGTTTGGCGGGATTGCCACCGCAGGTTTGACAGCCGAGATGGACATGGAGAGCCTGCGCGCGCTTGATCCGGGCGAAAGCGTGGCGATGGACCTTGATGCGACGCTGGCGCTTTTGGGCGAAGAGGTCCCCGTATTTGCACCGATCTACGTGACACGTATCACGGATGACAAGGTCATGGTGACTTCACAGGAACTGGTATTCCTTGCCACGGATGAACTGGGCATCGATGGCGGCATCGACATGCTCAAAAATATCGCCGGGCTGGATAGCATCACCCGCGCCGTTCCGTTTGCCTTCCGCCTGATGTTCACATCCGACGGCACGCAATCCTAATCCTGCGTTGTGGTTCCGCCTGAACGGGCGGGACCGCCCTGAGATTTGGCTTTGTCGCGCAGTTGCAGAACGGCCTGAGAGGCTTCTTCAGGCTGCGCCAATTCTTCGAAGTCAAAATTGTCGAGCCGTTTGGCGCGTTTGCCCGCCTTGTCGGCACTGATCTTGATATCTTCGATATCCTTGCTGGCCTGCTGAAAGTGCCGATCCAGATTTCCAACCCGCGCTCCCAGACGATCCACGTCAGCATAGAGCATTCCTAGTTCCTTGCGGATCGCACCGGCCTGTTCACGCATGCGGGCATCCTTGAGGATCGCGCGCATTGTGTTCAGCGTGGCCATACAGGTGGTCGGCGATACGATCCAAACACGCGAGTTGAACCCCTCACGGACAAGTTCGGGAAAATTCGCGTGCAGTTCGGCATAGATCGCTTCGGACGGCAGGAACATCAAAGCGCCGTCGGCTGTCTCACCTTCGATGATGTATTTCTCGGATATCGCCTTGATGTGCGTTTTGACGTCGCTGCGCAGTCGCTTGGCCGCTTCATTGAGTTCCCAGTCGTTCTCAGCGTTGCGCAGCGCCTCGTAGCCTTCCAATGGAAATTTGCTGTCCACGACAATCGGCCCCGGAGGGTTGGGCAGGTGGATCAGACAGTCCGCGCGTTTGCCGTTCGACAACGTCGCCTGCAGCGTGAAGCTGTCAGAAGGCAGCGCCTTGGTGACGATGTCGTTCAACTGGATTTCACCAAACGCCCCGCGCGTCTGCTTGTTCGACAGGATGTCTTGCAAGCTAAGGACATCACCTGACAGCTTGGTGATGTTTTCCTGCGCCTTGTCGATGGTTTGCAGACGCTGCTGCAATTCACCAAGCGACTTTGCGGTCGTCTTGGCGCTGGTCGCAAGGTTGGTGTTCATTTGCTGCTGCACTGTTTGCAACCGTGTTTCCATCAGCTTGAGCATGTTCGACTGCGCCGCAGCCTGTGCCTCGGAAACATGCGTCAAACCTCCGGCCAATTGTTGCTGCCCATCACTCAGCGCCTGAACGCGTTGTCCCAGAAAACCCATCTGCTGCGCCAATGGGGCAGCGGCCTGAGCGGATCGGTTTGACGCCCGAATGGCCACGATCAACAGGATCAGGATCAGAACTACAGCCCCGATCCCAATCAGGGACAGGATCACCGCCGGATCAGACAGCATCAGCGTGGTGTCACCAATCTGGATCATGCGCGCCCAAAGAGTTTTTCGATGTCAGACAGTTTCAGTTCAACATAGGTCGGGCGTCCGTGGTTGCATTGGCCGGAATGCGGCGTTGCCTCCATCTGGCGCAGCAGAGCGTTCATCTCATCTGCCTGCATGCGGCGACCCGTTCTGACTGATCCATGGCAGGCCATCCGGCTAAGCACAGCATCAATGCGCGCGCCCAAGGTGGTGCTGTTTCCGCCGTCGGTCAGTTCGTCCAGAATATCCAGAACCAACGCTTTGGCATCGCAATTGCCAAGGATCGCAGGGGTTTCGCGCACGGCCACGGCCCCTGGGCCGAAGGGCTCGATCCCAAGCCCAAGCTGTGCCAGGTCATCGCTCACGGCAAGAATGCGGCTGGCATCCGCATCGCTCAAGTCCACGACTTCGGGAATCAGAAGCGCCTGCGACGGCACCCCGTTTTCGGCGCGCTGTGTCTTGAGCTGTTCATAAACCAACCGCTCATGCGCTGCGTGGGCATCAACAAGGATCATGCCATCCTCAGTTTGGCTAAGGATGTAGTTCTCATGCAAATGCGCGCGGGCGGCACCCAATGGATGGTGAATTTCCTTAGGCGCGGTGGGTTCGGGCTCGACCCGAGCTGCGGGAGCCTCCGCAAAACCGCTGTCGAAAGGGCGATCTGTCGGTATGTCAGCCCACGTCTGCTGAGGCGAAGGGTCGGGCCTGGGCCGATCCATTTGATAGACCACAGCCGACGGGCGCTCTGGCTGAAAGGCACCGAGGGTGGCGTCGGCAACAGTCGTAGACGCGCGGTGGCCGGCCTCTGCCAAAGCATGGCGCAGACCTGATACGATCAAGCCACGGACCACTCCCGGCTCCCGGAAACGGACCTCTGACTTGGCGGGATGCACGTTTACGTCGACGCGCGTTGGATCGCATTCAATGAAAAGCGCAGCCGCCGGATGACGATCCCGGCTCAGGAAGTCCATGTAAGCCGCGCGCAGAGCCCCGATCAGCAGCTTGTCTCGCACCGGTCGCCCGTTCACAAACAGAAACTGCGCCACAGCCGCACCGCGTGAATAGGTCGGCAAGGCGGCATAGCCTGTCAACGTCACCCCCTCGCGCTCGGCATCGACCGGGATTGCGTTTTCAGCAAAATCAGCACCGAGGATCTGGCGCAAACGCGCATGCAAGGCATCAAACAAATCGCCGTGGGTGGCCTCAGCACGAAAGACCGTGCGCGGCTCTTTCGAGACATCCGTCAGGCCAAAAGTGACAAATGGCTCAGCCATGGCGAGCCGTTTGACCACGTCGCCAATCGCCTGTGCCTCGGCCCGATCAGATCGCAGGAATTTCAGCCGCGCTGGCGTTGCATAAAACAGGTCACGCAGTTCAACGACCGTGCCCCGCGTGAGAGCCGCCGGACGCACATCGGCGGTCACGCCACCAGACACCGACAGTTCAGCGGCGTCGTGGCCAGCAACACGGGAGGTCACCGTCAAACGTCCCACGGCCCCAAGCGACGGCAGAGCCTCGCCCCGGAACCCGAAGGTATGAATGTTCAAGAGATCAGACCCGTCGATCTTGGACGTCGCGTGTCGCGAGAGAGCCAAGGGCAGATCGTCCGCCCGTATGCCGCATCCATCATCTGTCACCCTTATGAGCGACTTGCCTCCGTCGGCATAGGCTACCTCGATACGCGTTGCGCCTGCGTCGATGGCATTTTCAACCAATTCCTTAACGGCGCTGGCCGGACGTTCCACAACCTCACCCGCCGCGATGCGGTTGATTGCGGCCTCGTCCAATTGCCGGATCGTTGGCGTCGGCTGAGGGTCGATGTTGGGGTTGCTGGCGGCCATGCCACAATAGGTAGCACGCACCAACGCGAGTCGCTATGCGTCTTTCCCAAATAATAAGCCCCGGAGCCTAGGAATAAAGGAGAGCGGTGGCCCGAGACGAAGCCGGGCCACCGCGCCCTTGTTTAGTTTGTGGCTTCCAAACCTTCGGGCTGACCGACCACCACGAAATGCAGGTTGTCTGGCTGCAGCAGTTCTGCTGCGACCCGGTTCACATCCTCAAGCGTGACGGCATTGATACGGTCATTGCGGGTATCGATATAGTCGATCCCCAAGTCCGACATCTGCATGCCGGCTAGGATATTGGCAATGGCCGTGTTTCCGTCAAACCGGAGCGGATAGGCGCCTGTCAGGTATGTCTTGGCTGTTTCAAGTTCTTCAGCGGTGATGCCCTCTTGGGCTGTTCGCGCCCATTCGGACTTTGTCACCTCAAGCGCCTCCGCGATACGATCGTTCGATGACCGCACCTGACCCAGGTACATCTCTG
Organism: Shimia ponticola; assembly: GCF_007995215.1. Lineage (GTDB taxonomy): Bacteria > Pseudomonadota > Alphaproteobacteria > Rhodobacterales > Rhodobacteraceae > Shimia_B > Shimia_B ponticola. The sequence continues at coordinate 310,925 of NZ_VCDK01000006.1, read as the reverse complement.
CCCGGTCTCGCGGCACAAGATACGAGCCGATGCCATAAGTCAGCCCGCGCTTTTCACGCACTTCAAAGCCCAAACGGCTCTCTGTCCCCGCGCCACCAAGGACGTGGTTAAGGATAAAGGCCGGAAAGAAATCGTCGTCGTTCTGAGCGATACCTTCGTGTCCAAAGAGAGCGGTAGATTGTGGGCTTGGGAAATCCACAACTGTCACACCACCGTCCATCGCGAAGTCTGCACTGCCGGGAATGGGCGCGCCTGCATCCGGCAGGTCTCCAAGTAGTCGATCCAGAATAACAGCGAGTTCTTCTGCGGAAATGTCACCCACGGCCCCAACGTACAGCCGGTCCTTTGCGAGCGCGGCTGTATGCGCTTCGGACAGGTCCTCTTGCGTGATCGCAGCCACGGTCGCAAGAGTGCCATCCTTGGACGATCCGTAAAGGTCATCTGGGAACGCCAGGGAATAAAAGGTGCTTCGCGCGATTTCGTCTTGGTCGCGCGCGTCCGAACCAATGATCGACACGACCTGCGATTTCACCCGATCAATCGCGTCCTGATCAAAGCGCGGATTGATGATCGCCTCGCGCAAAAGATCGATGGATGCGTCGCGGTTTTCGGTCAAAAACTCGGCGCTGATCGTGACCTCGTCGTCATAAGCATCCCAACTGAACCGGGCAGCCAGCGCCTCTTCGGCCTCGGTAAAGGCGCGGGCATCCATATCGCCAGCCCCTTCTTCCAAAAGGGCCATCATTAGATTGACCGCTCCACGCGTGTCAGGCTGATCCAATGAGGCTCCGCCGCGAAACCGGATTTCCAGCGCCGTGAACGGAATGGATCGTTCTTCGACCAACCATGCGGTGATCCCACCGGGCGAAGTCACTTCTTGTATCTTCACTTCGGCCCAAACAGGGGCAGCAGCGAGAACAACAATGGCAGCAGTCAAAAAACGGCGGATCATTGGGTCACCTCCTCTTGGGTGTCCTGTGTGTCGTCGGGCATCAGCCACCCGGTAACGGCGTTACTGCGATCAAAAACCATCTCGGCTGCCGCCATCACGTCTTCTGGTGTGACAGCCGCGAGCACCTCAGGCCATGCCTGCACATCCTCGACCGTCAGGCCAGATGTGAGGGCTGCCCCATATTGCTGCGCCCGCGATTGCACGCTGTCGCGACCGTAAATCTCTGACGCCTTGATCTGGGTCTTGATCCGCTCGAACTTTGCGGGATCCACGCCATCTTGCATGAACTGTGCGATTGTAGAGTCCACGGCGTCCTCGATCTCTTGCAGGGAGATACCTTCGGACGGCACGGCAATCAGGCCAAAAGTCGTATCATCAAGCGACACGCCGCGATAAAATGCGCTGGTGTAAACTGCCTGCCCCGTCTTGAATTCAAGCTCTTGACCAAGAACCGACGTCGCGCTCGATCCGCCAAGAATGCGCGCAAGATACGTCAGCGCCGCCGCTGTTTCCTGATCACCCGGATCACGTTCTGGCGCCAGATAGGTCCGCGCCACGTAGGGCTGCGATACCCGATCATCCTTCATCACCATCCGTCGTTCCACCAGTTGCGGTGGCTCCTGTGGGCGATCACGAGCGACCACGTCAGGGCTTGCAGGGATGACGCCATAATGCTCTTGGGCCAAGCTGCGGACCTCATCCGGTGATACGTTCCCGGCCACAACGAGGATAGCGTTGTTCGGGGCATAATGCGCGTCGTAAAAACCCTGCAAATCCTCTTGGGAAATCTCTTCGATTTCGTGTCGCCAGCCGATGATCGGGATGCCATAGCGGTGGTTGAGGAACTGCGCGGCGCGGCGTTGTTCGTTGAACAAAGAGCCAGGATCGCTGTCGGTGCGCTGATTGCGCTCTTCGATGACCACCCCGCGTTCAGACTCGATCTCGGTCGGGTTGAACCGCAGGTTGACCATCCGGTCAGCTTCCATCTCCATCATCAGGCCAAGCCGGTCGGCAGCGACGCGCTGAAAATAGGCGGTGTAGTCATAGCTGGTGAACGCGTTGTCGCGGCCGCCGTTGGCCGACACTGTGCGCGATAGTTCTCCGGTTTCCAGATTGTCGGTCGCCTTGAACATCAAGTGTTCGAGAAAATGCGCGACGCCACTGACGCCTTCGGGTTCATCCGCGCTCCCGACACGGTACCACACCATGTGCGTCACGGCTGGGGTGCGGCTATCCTCAATCACGACGACATCCATCCCGTTGTCGAGCGTGAAGGACGTGACACCATCATCGGCCAAGGCCGGCGACGCCAAGGCAAGGATCGGCGCTGCGATCAGTCCAAGAAGCGCGCCTGTCAAAGAACGGCTGGGCATGAGCTCTCCTCATCAGTGTTTGGTCAAAGGTACGCGCGATGCGCGCCGCTTCAACCGTGCTGACGGGGAATTGAGCAGGTCGTAGGAATTACAGGGACAGCCGAAGGTTATCTTGGCGGGGCCGTCGGCACCCGCACACCCGCCGCGCGGAAGCGTTCCAACTCGGCGTAAGCATCCAGCGATTGACCGGCGTATGCGCTGTAATAGCGCGAGGTTCGCCGCGTGAATGGGACACGGACACGACTGCGCCGATCACGGAATGCGCGGTCTGCGGAGGCAAGCTCGCTTCGAATTTGCGGGTCCACACCACGGCGAGACGCATAGGTCACGAGCGCCCCGTCTGACGCCGGAACGCCGCCGGATTGGACACGACCACCAAGCGCCGAAACAGCCTCAAACCGGGGTGCCGGGTCGGCCCGGTTGGTGCCACCGAGGGTCGGCTCAGGCAGTTCAGAAAAGCTTGGAGGGGCCTGAAGTGGCTGAGACGGAGTGACCGCGAATTCATCAGGGCCTGCAGAGGTGCTGCGAAAATCACGCAAACCACCGCCGCCTCCACAAGCAGAAAGCGTCAGGCACGCCGTCATGGCCAGTACTGTTATCCGAGCTTTACAGCGCATTCGGACTCCCACCCTTTTTCTGGTGTCTAACCCGATTGAACGACACAGTCACGCCTTTGTCTGTCGGCTCTTGTCACCGTCGCTGGCAAAGATCACCAGTCCCACAGCCCCCAGAAAAATCGCGCAGTCAGCGATGTTGAAGGCAAACGGGTTGTCGATCCCGCAGCAGGACATGTTGAGAAAATCCGCAACGGCTCCATAGATGATACGGTCGATGACATTGCCCGCCGCGCCGCCAAACAGCAATCCACCGGAAAACAGGGCATAGCGATTTTGCTCGCCCCGCATCCAATACAGGACCACCCCACAGATCACGACAGCGACGCCAATGAGGACCCATCGCGTCGTGTTTGCGTCATTGGCAAAGAGGCCAAAGTTGATGCCCCGGTTCCATGCCATCGTCAGCCGCAGGAATGGTGGCGCAACCTCGATCACGCCTCGATTGATCAGGTCGAGGTACTGAACCACAAACCACTTGCTCAGCTGATCGAGGCCAAACACGACCAACGCGGTGAGGGACAACAGCCTCATGGGTTAATGCCGGAAATGGCGCATGCCGGTCAGCACCATGGCCAGCCCGGCTTCGTCCGCTGCGGCGATCACTTCGTCATCCCGCATGGAGCCACCGGGTTGGATGACGCAAGACGCGCCTGCGGCAGCGGCCTCCATCAAACCGTCAGCAAATGGGAAGAACGCGTCAGAGGCAACAGCCGACCCTTTGGTGAGCGGCTCTGGAAGCCCCATTGCCTCAGCCATGCGCTCGGCCTTTTTGGCAGCGATAAGGGCCGAGTCGAGGCGGCTCATCTGCCCCGCGCCCACGCCGACGGTCGCGCCATTCTTGGCATAGACAATGGCGTTCGATTTCACATGCTTGGCGACCTTCCAGGCAAAGAGCAGGTCAGTCATCTCTTGATCGGTCGGGGCGCGTTTGGTCACGACTTTCAGGTCGGACAGATCAACATGCCCGGTGTCTTTGTCCTGAACAAGGAACCCGCCAGCGACCTGCCGCACAGCCGTGATCGCAGCACGTGGGTCAGGCAGCCCATCAGTCGTCAGCAAGCGGAGGTTCTTCTTAGCCGCAAACACGGCCTTGGCTGCGTCAGAGGCACCCGGGGCAATCACCACTTCGGTAAAGATTTGCACAATCTCCTGCGCCGTCGCTTCATCCAGCGGCTGGTTCAGGGCGACAATGCCGCCAAAGGCCGAGGTACGGTCACAGTCAAACGCGGCTTTGTAGGCGTCGGTCAATGACGCTCCGGTCGCGACGCCGCATGGGTTGGCGTGTTTGATAATGGCGCATGCAGGGCCATTCGACGGATCGAACTCTGCCACCAATTCAAAGGCCGCATCCGTGTCGTTGATGTTGTTGTACGACAGTTCCTTGCCTTGATGCTGCTGAGCCGTCGCAACACCCTGACGGCCAGACCCATCAGTATAAAAGCTTGCCGATTGATGGCTGTTTTCACCGTAGCGCAGTTCCTGTGCAAAGGTGCCAGCAAAGGCGCGACGGCGCGGCGTTTCGTGCAGCGCGTCGGCCATCCATGCCGACACGGCGGCGTCATAGGCCGCAGTCCGCGAATAGGCCGTCAAAGCTAGGGACTGACGGAACGCGTAGGATGTTTGATTGTCGTTCACATCCATTTCGACCAGCACCGCGTCATAGTCCTGCACATCCGTCACGACGTTGACATAGGCATGGTTCTTGGCAGCCGCACGGATCATGGCCGGACCGCCGATATCGATATTGGCAATGGCCTTGTCGTAATCAGCACCCGCCGCAACCGTTTCCTCGAACGGGTAAAGGTTCACGACCAGCAGATCGATCGCGCCAATATTGTGATCCTCCATCGACTTCAGGTGACCTGCGTCTTCGCGCAGGGCCAACAACCCACCATGAACAGCCGGGTGCAAGGTCTTGACCCGATCATCCATCATCGCCGGATATCCGGTCAGGTCCGCGACATCGACAACGGTCAGGCCGGCGTCGCGCAATGTCTTTGCCGTGCCGCCGGTCGAGATCAGCTCAACCCCACGCGATGCCAGCGCCTTTCCAAATTCAACAACACCGGTTTTATCGGAAACGGAAAGTAGCGCTCGTTTGAGCGGCCAGAGGTCGGTCATGTCGTGGTGATCCCCAAGGTAGGTCTTAGTCCAAATCGTCTTCCAGCGGGTCATCTCGCCGAAGGTCGCGGATACTTAGCGGAGTTTCCTGGGCTTTGGCCAGAGACCACCTGACGCGGGTCGTTTCGGACAGCGAAACACCGGAAAGCACGATCTGCTGCGCCGCGCGCGGTTTCAGCCGCCCACCTTCCAGATAGACCGATGGGTCAAGGGTCAGTTCTGAAGATCCATCATGGCGAAACACCCAAATCTCCCCGCTTTTCAGCGCAATGGAAATCGCGGCACCGCCCATGTCCTGAACTGCGTCAACATCGGGATGTAGATGAAAACGCACCGAAAACGGCAATCCTTGAAGGCTTGTGGCATCGACCATCCGCGCATGCTGCGCCTTGTCGGTGTCGTTCAAAGCCAACAGCAACTCTTCCCCGGCCAGCCCGCGACCGTCATGGGTCAACTCAAGCGTTCTGACATGGACGAGGCCATGAGTCTGTCGATAGCCGTCATGCGAGGCCTGCTGGCGCACAGCAAATTCCGTCGCGCGGCGTTCGGTCAGTATTTCGGTCGGGCCATCGCTTAGCAATTCGCGTTTGCGCCCGCCCATACGCTTTGCTTCGCTCAGACGAGATGAGGAGTAGCCATCGAGACCCAAGGTCGAATGCGACGGCGTGGCGCGACCCGCACGCCGCCAATCCTCTCCAAAGGCCGCACCGGACCCGCAATTCACGACCAACGGCCTGCGCCCGGACGTCAGCTCGAAACCCAGTGTCGATGCATGGGCTCCGTGGCTGCCTGTGCCGAGTGGGGGTGCGGCGGCGTCCATGATGACGGTCGTGCGTCCACAAGACAGCCGCGCATAACCCATCGCGGCCTCGCGTGGTTTGTCGGCACGGATGCCAGACATCGCCAGCGCGGCATCAAGACGTCCTTCTAGGCCGCGACCACCCCCATGAAACCGCGCCAGCCCACCATCGGCGTGGCGCAGGGTGCGCAGGACGGGCGCAATGCGTTCGATTGCAGCCAGATGAGCCGGTGCGGGTGTCTTGCCGACCTCGGTCAACGCCAGCGCCGCCCAGTTCAGCAGGGTGAAGACCTCCAGCAATTCCTCTGGGTTGCGTGCTGCCAGGCCACCTTCGGCGTCGATCAGTCGCTCGCATTCGCGGCCAAGCGAGTGGGTGGCTGTCGTGACGTATTTCTCCATCCCCGTGAGAGACAGACCTGCATAAACCAGCCCCGTAAGAGCCTCGATACGGGGCAGCCCGGCGGTCGTGTGCGACCACCGCCGCCCTAGAAAATGGGTTTGCCGTGCAAGTGAGCGAAAAAATGCATCGGCCCCATCGCTACCTTTGCCTGACAAAATCAGAAGCGCATGGTTGATCCAGCGGATGAGCCGCCGACCGGTCAGATCAGGTGTCCAGCCCGGCCCTGCTCCGCGCCCGTAGCGTTCAATCCATTGAGCTGTCCAGTCCTGCATTGATGCCCGCGCGGCCGGGGTGCCAACGGCTGCCAGATCATCAAGCCAGACAAACCCGTGAAGCGCTTCTTCAAAGCTTGTCGCAGGTGGCGGGACGTCCCAGATGCTCGCGTCCTTGGCTTCGACCAAGTATCCCGCAAACAGAAAATTCCCTGCCAGCAACTGCCGCCCTTTGGCGAATTGACCGATGGTGCGCGGCTCGGGCTGACTGACAAAGCCGGTTGCTGTCCGCCCAAAGCCAGCCAGACGCGCGTAAAGCCGCGTCATCGCACGCACAGGCAGTGCGGGCTTGTCGGGTAAGGTGGTCACTGCGACGGCCTCGGGTCTGTTTTGTCCTGCGTCCCGTGTTGCAGCGCGTCTTGCGCGGGTCACGGAATTTGGTCTTTGCCCTAGAATACGCGCGTGACGCGGCCAAGTCACTCAGAGTTTCAAGCGCCTTTGCGCAAAACCGCCATATAGAAACCGTCCATGCCTCCGACATCGGACCAGTAATCAGGACGCAGGCGCAGACCGCCTTCTTCGGTGACCCAAGATGGGTCGATCCCGGGCCGATCCAACGCGGCTCTATCAACGGTCACATCCGAATGCCGCAGCAAAGCTTCGTCGACCTGAACCTCACCCTCGTCGGGGATCAGTGAACAGGTGCAAAACACCATCCGACCACCGGGTTTGAGCATCGCCAAGGCCGCGTCAATCATTTGCGACTGCAATGCAATCAACTCGGAAATCCCTTCGCCCTGCTTTGCAAATGGCAAATCCGGATGGCGGCGCAAAGTGCCTGTGGCGCTACACGGCGCGTCGAGGACAATGGCGTCGAAAGGCTCAGCCTGAAATGTCATGACATCGGCACAGACGATCTCAGCAGTAAGTCCGGTCCGTGTGAGGTTTTCACGCACACGCTCCAGCCGAGTTTCGGAATCGTCTACCGCTGTGACCTTGGCACCCACCGCAGCAAGCTGCATGGTTTTCCCACCCGGAGCCGCGCAGAGATCAGCAATGCGTTCACCCTTCTGAGGTGCCAGCAACTGTACCGGCAGAGCCGCAGCCGCGTCTTGTACCCACCAATCGCCTTCTGCGAACCCCGGCAGGGCAGTCACCTGAGGAGATCCAGACAAACGTATCGAACCTGTCGGCAACTCAGTGCCGTCAGGCATAGATGCGGCGCCCGGTTTCGGGGTCAAATCCAAAGGCGCTCCGCGCATATGCGCGGCTTCTATCGCCATCACACCGGGATTGCCGTAGGCAGCGATCATCGGTTGGCGCAGCCATTTGGGCAAACGTGGCACAGGCATCTTGCCCCATTTGCCGACGCCCGCCTCGGTTGCACGGCGCAGCACGGCATTCACCATGCCCTTGTAGCCCGCGACATGGCGGTCCTTAGACGTCAACGTGACCATGTCATTCACCACGCCGTGAGCCGCGGTATCCAGCGCGCAGATCTCGTAAACCCCAAGCCAAAGAATGGCCTTCACTGCATCCGGCGGATCTTTGCGTAACAGCGGTTTGAGCAGACGATCTGACCGATCCGCGTGGCGCAATGCCTCGGTGGCAAGGCGCATGGCCCGCGCGCGGTCCGCCGGGATCAGCCGTTCAATCCACGGCGCGGACGAAACCTCGGACAGCATTTTCTGATCTTCGATGACCGCACGCATCAATCGCAGCGCAGCAGAACGCGCCGGAAGGCTTGCGGATGTGGAAACAGGTTTCTTCTTGGGATCGGGGCTCATGCGCGCAGGGCCTTGGACGAATGCAAAGAGCGGCGTATATCAGCCGCATGGCCGATGACAACACCCCCGCCCCCGAGAGAAACGACGAAGACCGACTGCGTGATCTGCCGCCAGCGGCTCAGCGTGCGCTCGCCGAGGCTGAAGAACGGCGCAAGGCTGCTGCAGAAAAAACCATGCCGACAGAGCTTGGCGGACGCGACGGCCCTGAACCCGTCCGCTATGGCGACTGGGAAAAGGGCGGTATTGCGATTGATTTCTAGGCGCTTGGTTTAACGCAGCCGGAAGTCGGCGTAGTCGCCTTCTCCGCGATCCGTGGTGAATCGCATCTCGCGACCATCATATTGCACAAGCTGGCAGTTATACGGGATCTCGCGCTGGCCCCACATCATGGAGCGGCAAAAATACCCATCCTGCCATGACCATTCCCCGACAACGTCGCGACCGGCGGCGCGGCCCGCAATCTGCCCGTCTGGCAGGACCGCGAGCGACAGACCATAAATGCCAATGGTCAAATTGCGCCCATCCAGCGTTTGGAGGAATTGGTCGCGTTCGCTTAGCTTTTCCATGGCGTCGGCCGCAGTCGCGCCCAAAGTGAACAGCATGGCCACGGCAGTCAGAGTCGCAGTTCTCAGCATGATCGTTATCCCAACTCGGTTACGTCATACCTACGTCGGAACATGGCAATTGGATGTCTTCAGACCTCACAACCGCGTGAGAAGGCGGCCTGACGTGAGGTCTTAACCGTCTTTCAGGCCCAGCACGTCGAGCATGTCATAGGCGCCCGGCCCTTTATCCAGACCCCAAATCGCAGCCTTGAGCGCTCCCCGCGCAAAGATGGCCCTGTCCGTCGCCAAATGGCGCAGAACAATGCGTTCACCGGGTGCAGCAAAGAGAACGTCATGTTCGCCGACAATGTCGCCGCCGCGAATGTTCGAAAAGCCGATATGACCCCGCTCCCGCGCACCTGTGATGCCGTTTCTCGCGTCGTCGCGGACATCAGACAGCTTGACGCCGCGACCTTCGGCAGCGGCTTCGCCCAACATCAAGGCGGTGCCGGATGGCGCGTCTACTTTGTGGTGGTGGTGGGCTTCGATAACCTCGATGTCGAAATCCTCATCGAGCGCGGCAGCGACACGTTTCGTCAGTTGCACCAAAAGGTTCACGCCAAGGCTCATATTGCCCGCGCGCACGATGGTCGCGTGGCGGCTGGCGGGTTCAAGCGCGGCAATATCTTCATCAGTCATGCCCGTTGTGCCAATGACGTGAACCACGCGCGCCTGCGCGGCCAGTTCGGCAAAAGCCAGCGTCGCCGCCGGAGCGGTAAAATCAATCACGATCCGCGCCTTGGCAAATGCCTCGAGCGCGTCGTCAGTCACGGTCACACCCGACGCTGCGCCACCCATCGCTTCGCCAACATCGCGCCCAACCCAGTCATGACCGGGACGCTCAACAGCACCAACCAACGTGACCTTGTCCGACTCGGTCACGGTCTTGATCAGCATTTGCCCCATGCGGCCCGAAGCCCCGGTAATCACCACACCTGGCAGATCTGTCATGGCTGTTCCCCTTCTCGTGACGTCGCGACCTTTTGCCTGACGCAGGCGCGCTTGCAAAGCCTTCTTGGCAAGCGCCCTGAGGGTCCGTATCTGGGTCGCATGGCAAAGAACAGATTTCACGAAGGGTCCGGCCCATCTCAGCGCCAGTTGCGCGTTGGAGAATTGATCCGCCGGACGCTCTCAGAGGCGCTGGCCCGTGGCGATGTGCATGATCCCGATCTGGGGCGCATGTCGATCACCGTGTCGGAAGTCACGACCTCGCCCGATCTCAAGATCGCGACGGCCTATGTGATGCCATTGGGTGGCAACGGCCATGACGAGGCAATCGCGGCTCTGGCGCGCAACCGGGGCGAATTGCGCCGCATTCTGGGCCGCAAGTCGGACTTGAAATACACGCCTGACCTGCGGTTCCGCATCGACGAAACCTTCGACAAGATGGACGAGACCCGTGCGCTTCTTGCGCGTGAGGACGTGCGCCGTGATCTGGAGGATTAGCCTCTTTCTCTGGCTGGTGGCCATGGTCCCAGCATCTGCCGCAACCTGCGACAGAGTGAAGTTCGATGGCAATCGATATACCGTCTGCACCATCGACATGACCGCGTCCAACGTGCGCCTGTTTCTGCGGAATGAAGACGGCGTGCCTTATGCCCAGTTTGCGGCGCTGCCTGACGGCGTGCAGATCGCCATGAACGCAGGGATGTATCACGACGACCGGAGGCCGGTCGGTCACTACATCGAAGATGGCGAGACCGAGATGCGGGTGATCACCAACGCGGGCCCTGGCAATTTCGGCCTACTGCCGAATGGTGTGCTTTGCCTGAACGAGACAACCGCACAGGTCATCGAGACGCTCCGCTATGTGCGCGAGGCGCCCACCTGCACGCATGCCACACAATCCGGTCCGATGCTGGTGATCGACGGTGACCTGCACCCCCAATTCCTGATCGACAGCACAAGTCGCAAACGGCGCAACGGCGTGGGCACCAGCGCTGACGGTCAGACACTGTATTGGGCAATCACGGACAACGCCGTGACGTTTCACGAATTTGGTCGCCTGTTTCGGGATCACCTGAGCGTGCCGCAGGCGCTTTTTCTCGATGGTTCCATTTCGCGGCTCTATGATCCGGCCAACGGGCGCAACGACGCTGGGGCCGCCATGGGGCCGATCATTGCCGTCGTCGAATGACGACCAGATTGACGAACAGCGCGCGCGGCGATAGCACGCCCGCCTGAATTTCTGATGGATGAGGGTTGCACGTGGGACGGCGGCGCAAGGGACGTGATATTTCCGGCTGGGTGGTGATCGACAAACCGGCGGGCATGACCTCGACGGCTGTCGTGAACAAGGTCCGCTGGGCCTTTGACGCACAAAAAGCGGGACACGCAGGGACACTTGACCCAGAAGCCACCGGCGTTCTGGCCGTTGCCTTGGGCGAAGCAACCAAGACGGTGCCGTATATCACCGACGCGTTGAAAGCTTATCGCTTTACCGTGCGTTTGGGACAGGCGACCAACACCGACGATGCCGAAGGAGAGGTCATTGCCGAAAGCGCCGCGCGCCCGACCGATGACCAGATCAAGGATGCTTTGCTGCCGTTCATCGGGGACATCCAGCAAGTCCCGCCAAAATTCTCGGCTGTGAAAATCGACGGTCAGCGCGCCTACAAACTGGCCCGTGACGGGGAAGACGTGGAGATTGCTGCGCGCCCGCTTTGGGTCGAAGAACTGTTGCTGATCGACCGGCCTGACCCCGACCATGTCGAGCTTGAGATGACTTGCGGCAAAGGCGGCTATGTCCGCTCGATTGCCCGCGACCTCGGAGAGGCACTGGGATGCCACGGTCATGTGCGCGAATTGCGGCGCATTTGGTCTGGCCCCTTTGATGTCGAAGACGGCCTGACGCTAGACCAGATCGAAGAGCGCGCGAAACAGCCCGAGATCGACGCGTTCTTGCAACCGCTTGAAGTTGGTCTCGATGATTTGCCCCGTGTGCATTGCCCCGAAGCATCGGTTGCGAAACTGCGCAATGGCAACCCTGCCCTCGTGATGGGTGATGTGGACTATGGCGACGAATGCTGGGCGGCTCATGATGACCGTGCCATTGCAGTCGGTGTCTTCAAAGGCGGAGAGCTGCACCCGACCCGCGTTTTTGTTGGCGAAAGGGAGCGCCATTAAGAGAAGGGAGGTCCCGCCCGCCTCCCTCTTCGCCGCGTTCCGCGGCTATGACCATAGGGAGGCCGCTTCGCGGCGATTCAGGCCTCCGGCGGGAGTGCTTTAGGAAAGATGAAGAGCAGGCGGCGTAAGGCGGCTCCGAGCGTCCTCCCTTTTGGAGCCGTGGTTATGCGCTCACTTTCAAGACGATCTTGCCTATGTGGCCTGAGCTTTCCATGCGGGCATGTGCCTTTGCGGCATCTTCCAACGGGAACTCGCTATCCATAACGGGCGCTACGCGGCGTGCATCCAAAAGCGGCCAGACATGGGTGCGCAGTTGCTCGGCGATTTCCGCTTTGGCTTGATCGCTCTGCGGGCGCAGGGTGGAACCAGTGATCGTCAAGCGCCGCATCATGACCTGAGCAAAATTGAGTTCGACCTTCGAGCCTTGCAGAAATGCGATCTGAACAAGACGACCGTCATTGACGAGGGTTTTCACGTTGCGCGGCAGGTAAGAGCCGCCGACCATGTCAAGGATGAGATGCGCGCCGCCTTCGGCCTTGAGCACCTCAACAAAATCTTCATCCCGGTAATTGATCGCACGCTCAGCGCCGAGGTTGACGCAGGCCTCGCATTTTTCGGCGCTGCCAGCGGTCGCAAAGACGCGCGCGCCGAAATGCTTGGCCAGTTGGATAGCTGTCGTCCCGATACCAGAGGATCCGCCATGCACAAGGAACCGTTCACCGGCCGAGAGGCCCCCACGCATGAACACGTTGGACCACACGGTAAAGAAGGTCTCGGGAAGGCAGGCCGCCTCTTTGAGGCCCATTCCCTTGGGAACAGGGAGACAATGCGCGGCGGGCGTCGCGACGAATTCTGCATATCCACCACCGGGCAGAAGTGCGCAGACTTCATCTCCAACGGACAACTCGTCAACGCCCGGGCCGACTTCGACAATCCGTCCGGCGGCCTCTAGACCTGGCAGGTCACTGGCCGTGGGTGGCGGGGCGTAAAGGCCGGCGCGTTGCAGGGCATCGGGACGGTTCACACCCGCATAAGCCACTTGAATGATGACCTGCCCATGCCCTGCCACGGGGACCGGGCGCGACGTGGGAGTCAGCACATCGGGTCCACCGGCCTCGCGGATTTCGACGGCACGCATTTCGGTTGGGAGTTCTGTGGTCATGGGTCTTCCTTCAGCTTGACCCAGACCTTGCACCCTTCGCCCGTGTGGGCAAGTGCCTCGCGACGCGCTGGCCTAGCGGTTGCCGAAGCTTCCCGGCAATCCCATGCCACGGTTTTCGGACGGCGCTTTGATCCGGCTCAGCACCCAATTGGGTCCGGTCATCAATCGGCTGAGCACCGGATTGCCATTTACCTGCGCCTTGAGCTTTTCGAATTGCATGACGTTTTCAATGCGACGGTCGAGAAACGCCCAGGTCGCTTCGTGATCCATGCTGTCATCGCCCAGCCAATAGAGCACCGTCGATGAATACACCGCCGAAAGCGTGGCGCGTTTGGTATACCAGTTGACGTCAACAGAACTGTCGCCGAGTGCGGCCCAGATCGAGTCAGCAGTCCCCCAAATCAGCTTGGCACCCTCTGCCGCATTATGGGGCAGTGCAAAAAGAGTGGTGCCGCGGCGCACAGCCTCTTTATCCTCAATCAATTCCAGTCGAAGACGCACGGCGAGCGCGATTTTGTCTCGGAACCGCATATCCGCCATGTCCCGATCTTTCAGCGCCTTTACCATGGCCGCATCCCCGGCTTCGTGAAAGGCGATCGCCAGATCAAGTGCGCCCTTGGGACAGGCCATCCGCGCTGCTGCAGGGTCGACCTCGCTATCTCGAATCGCCGCGCGAAACGTCTCTTCTGACCAACCATCAAATGCGACATGCACCAGCGCGGCATCCAGAAGTTGCGACTTGACGGTATCATCAGGCGTTTGCATGGCGGGTCCTTGCGTTACAGGCGTTTGCAGACGTGCGGTCGCTGGACAACATAGCAGACCTCTGCTAAGTGGCCACCTCCTGCGACTTAACGCAATCAGATTAGAAAGGTGGTGAAAACCACATGCAGGTAAGTGTTCGCGACAATAACGTCGATCAGGCCCTCCGGGCTCTGAAGAAAAAGCTGCAGCGCGAAGGTGTCTTCCGCGAAATGAAGCTCAAGCAACATTTCGAGAAGCCGTCGGAAAAGAAAGCCCGTGAAAAGGCCGAAGCAATCCGCCGCGCCCGCAAGCTGGCACGCAAAAAAGCCCAGCGCGAAGGTCTGCTCTAAGCAGCCATTGCATGGCATGAATAGAAACCCGTTGCTTCGGCAGCGGGTTTTTTTGTGCCATTCGTCCGAATTAAAGACGGCCAGATTAAATACGGTGATCTTTTTGCAAATAGGGTTTGCAAAAGTTGGATTGACTTCGCCCGATTTGAAAATGCTATGTTGATCAGAGTTTTATCGATTTCGGTGGTGGACCGAATGCGTCTGGGGGGACGTGTGTATGTTGGAACTATTGATGCTGCTTGGCGGCGTGTTTGTTGCCGGAAACTTTTCAGGAACTGACGAAGACGACGTCCTGATCGGCAGCGAATTAGAAGACGAAATCAACGGAAAACGCGGAAACGACATTATCGCCGGTCAGGCAGGTGATGACGTGCTGCGGGGTGGGGATGGTGATGACACCCTGTTTGGCGGGGCCGGAACCGACATTCTCTGGGGGAATTCGGGCGATGATACGCTCGAAGACATCGGCGGGATTAAAAACAACCTGCATGGGCGCAATGGAAACGACGACCTATATTCCAGTGGGGCACTTGACAAACTGCGTGGAGGCGATGGTGCCGATAGCCTGACCGCTTTTGGGTCCGGCGCAGAACTGTTTGGCGAGGCCGGGAACGATACCATTGTCAGCGCTGGTATTTTTCAAGAGGTCTTCGGCGGCGCAGGCAAGGACAACATTCAGGCCACAGGGGATCGAGCCGAAATCGACGGCGGAGCAGGCGCCGATACGATTGAGGCCACGGGCAGGGGATCGCTGCTTGCCGGTGGGGACGGCGACGATTTTTTGGCTGGATCTGGAGATGACCAGAGCCTGTTTGGTGAAAACGGCAATGACGAAATTCGTAGCTTTGGGCTTGGAGCCTCCATTCGCGGCGGTTCCGGCGATGACCTGATCGTCGCCGAAGGCGGCCCGAGTGATGGCGGCACAGGTATCTCAGGCGGCGGTGGCGATGATCGGATCTTTGCAACCGAGGACACAATTACCGTCTTTGGACGCAATGGAGATGATCTGATTGTCACCGGTCAATTCAATGACAGCGTGAACGGCGGCGCGGGCGATGACCGCCTATTCACGGGATCCGGAAACGATGACATTCAAGGCGGAGCTGGCGACGATGTGATCGGCGCTGCCAAGGGCGGCGATACCGTGCGCGGTGGGCTTGGCGACGACATCATTCGCGGCGGCGCTGGGATCGATATCCTTCAAGGCGGTTTTGGCGAGGATGAGCTTTTGGGGGGACGTGACAACGACGTGATGTTTGGCGGCGCAGACAATGACGTCTTGATCGGCCAGCAAGGCAATGACGTCATGTTCGGCGACCTTGGCAATGATCTATTGATCGGAACCTACGGCGTTGACGAGAACGGCATGGCTGTGAGCGGCAACGCCGCAGATGCCGATGTCATGTTTGGTGGCGAAGGCGATGATCTACTGCACCTTGGGGCTGCAGATCGGGGGGTCGGCGGCGAAGGCGCGGACTCATTTTCGACTTCGACTGTGCTGTCTGACATTCCGACGATTGCCGATTTCAACGGCTCGGAAGATGTGCTGACGATCTATTTCGCGGATGCCGATATGATACCGACAGACGAGGAAACCGGCGGAGACTCCGCGACCGCACCAGCGCTTGATGACATCGACTTGGTGTTTGATCCCGAGACCGGTGACACCACTGTCCGCTTGAAAGGGCAGGACGTCGTGCTGCTAGAAGACACAGAACCAACCGACGTCGCGGTTGAGGATATCCGCATCCTGCCAATCAGCCAGTTGGAACAAGCCTACGCAGCCGTCTAGTCCCTTCACAGGGGCAAAGCGGTTGTCTGTACGACCTTGCGCAGGGCAAAGCTGGATTGCATGCCCTGCACACCGGGCAGCGATGCCAGATGCTTGCGATGGATACGGGCGAAATCGTCGGTGTCCGCGGCCACAACCTTGAGCAGGTAGTCGGCTGCGCCTGCCATCAGATGACATTCCAACACGTTGGGCACCTTGGAGACGGCGGCTTCAAACGCCTCTAACACATCATCGGTCTGACCGCTGAGCGTGATTTCGACATAGACGGTGGTAGACCGATCCACCTTGCGCGGTTCAACCAGCGCCACGTAGTCGCGGATGTAACCCTCGGCCTCAAGCCGCTGCACGCGACGGTGGCACGATGACGGCGCAAGGTTCACGCGCTCCGCGAGGTCCGCGTTTGAAATACGTCCCTGCTGTTGCAGGACGCTTAGAATGCTTCGGTCGGTGGGATCTAATTCCATGGCAGACGCCATACCCCATCCACCGCGCAGCAAAAAGCCCAACCAAACACGTGTCCGGTTGGGCCGATTTTAGCCTGCGTCTGGCTTACTGCTTGGCAAGCGCGTCGCGGATTTCCTGAAGCAGTTCGATCTCTGTTGGACCGGCGGGCTCTGCGGGAGCCTCTTCTTTTGCCTCTTCCTTCTTCTTGGCGCTGTTCACGGCCTTGACCAGCAGGAACACCACGAAGGCAATGATCAGGAAGTTGATGATCGCCATGATGAAGCGGCCATAGGCAAAGACGGCTGCGCCTGCTTCTTCTGCGGCACCGATATTTGCGAACTCGCCGTCGCCCAACAGGACGTAGAGGCCAGAGAAATCAATCCCGCCCAGGAAAAGGCTGATGATCGGATTGATCAGGTCGGCCACAAGGCTGCCAACAATGGCGGTGAACGCAGCACCGATGATGATACCAACGGCCATGTCCATGACGTTGCCCTTGGCGATGAAGTCTTTGAATTCTTGGATCATTGTTATCCCCAGTTCCCTTTATGAAAATGCGCAAGGCTTTTTCGATCAGGGCGCTGACGCGCACCCGGACCTGCCCTATCGCACATTTCTGACGCTTTTTTAGCGCTCACATTCGCTTACATCATGGGGAATGAAACAACGAGGGTCCCCATAAATGACCGATCTATCAGAATTCCCGATCACGCAACGCTGGCCCGCACAGGACCCGTCCGTCATTCAATTGTATTCGTTCCCGACACCAAACGGCGTCAAAGCTTCAATTGCGCTTGAAGAGCTTGGTTTGCCCTACGAGCCCCACAAGGTCACGCTGGCCGATGCAGACGTGAAGAGCGACGCGTTTCTGTCATTGAACCCCAATAACAAGATCCCGGCGATCATTGACCCAAACGGCCCGGGAGGAGCACCGATTGGCTTGTTCGAATCCGGGGCGATCCTGCTCTACCTCGCAGACAAGACGGGGCAACTCGCCGGCAAAGGTGCCGCCGAGCGCGCCAAGGTCACGCAGTGGCTGATGTGGCAAATGGGCGGTCTTGGCCCAATGTTCGGGCAAATGGGATTCTTCGTGAAATTCGCGGGATCAGAGATCGAAGATCCACGTCCACGGGACAGGTATATCAGTGAGGCCAAACGCCTGCTTGGCGTTCTGGATGGGCATTTGGACGGGCGCGCATGGGTGGCTGACGACTATTCCGTCGCCGACATCGCCATCGCGCCGTGGCTCCGCGCTTTGGATTTTTACGAAGCCAAGGATCTGGTGGGTTGGGATGATTTCACAAACGTCACCACCTACCTCGACCGCTTCCTGGACCGCCCTGCCGTTCAAAGAGGTCTGACAATACCGGCCCGGGACTAGTCACCAGATACACCGCAGCCCCGGACTCTGATCCGGGGCCTCTACCCTCAGGCAGGGGGTCCCGGATCAAGTCCGGGACTGCGTCAACGGCAAGCACCCAACGTCCCGGGCCTGACCCGGGACCTCGACTTCAAACGCGCAACGCCAAGCCATTGAGGCCCCGACTCAAGCCGTGGCCGAGGCTCCGGCGCGCATCCCATCCGCAATCTTCTCTGCCATCATGATTGTCGGCGCATTTGTGTTCCCGCCAACCAACCGTGGCATGATCGACGCATCGACGACGCGTAGCTTGCCGAGGCCATTCACGCGCCCGGCCGTGTCCACGACGGCGTCTGTGTCACTGCCCATGCGGCAGGTGCCGACTGGGTGGTAAATCGTATCCGCCCGCGCCCGAATATCCGCCTCAAGCGCGGCATCACTGCCATCATGGGCATAAAGCTGTTTGCCGCGCCACGGCTCAAGCGCAGGCGCTTGCATGATCTGTTCCATTTTCCGCGCACCAGTTTTCATCAAAGCCATGTCGCGTGGATCGGTCAGGAACCCGTTGTCGATGCGCGGCGGTGCGCCCGGGCGCGCAGACTGCAATCCGACCCGTCCCCGACTGAACGGTCTGAGCACGCAGACATGGCAGGAAAACCCGTATTGAAAGTGCAGCGTGCGCAGGTGATTATCGACGATCCCAACCACGAAATGCAGCTGTAGATCAGGCCGATCCAACCCTGGCTCCGATCTGAGGAACGCCCCACCTTCGGCCATGGGCGACGCAAAGAGCCCGCCGCCATCCTTCATCCAGCGCAAGCCCGCTCGACCCAGATCCAACAGCCCCCGCGGCCCAAGCCCAACGACATCCCGCCGTTTGGAGCGGTAGGACAGGATGTAATCCAAGTGATCCTGCAAATTGCGGCCAACGCCATCAGCCTCGTGAACGACGTCAATACCATGGGCGGCCAGCTCATCCCTCGGCCCTACGCCAGACAGCATGAGCAGTTGCGGCGACCCAAACGCCCCGGCGCATAGCACAACCTCGCGCCGCGCGTGGATATCGATCACTTTGCCCTTGTGCCGCGCGCGCAGACCCGTCGCTTGGGTTCCGTCAAAGAGCACTTTTTGCGCCGTTGCACGGGTCAAGATCGTCAGATTGGACCGTTGCCGGACGGATGCGGGCAGATATGCGGCAGCTGCAGAACACCTTTCGCCAGCACGCGCGCCATCGGCGAATTGAGTGACTTGATAAAGACCAGCCCCTTCTTGGCTTGGTCCGTTGAAATCCTGTGTCAGTAGCACCTGCGCCTGTTCTGCAGCTTGCAGGTACGCGTGTGATATCGCGCGCGGCTCGGCCTGATCCCGCACGCTGAGCGGACCGTCTGCGCCATGGAGGTCATCGGCTCCGCGTGTGTTGGCCTCTGACTTGCGAAAGTAGGGCAGCACGCTGTCCCAGTCCCAACCGTCACAGCCCAAGTCGGCCCATTCGTCATAGTCTTTGCGATGCCCACGGATATAGAGCATTGCGTTGATGGCACTCGACCCGCCAAGCCCCTTGCCGCGCGGATGAAAGCCGGTGCGCCCGTCCAATTCGGCCATCGGTGCCGATTTGAAGGCCCAATTGTTGATCTTTGGGCGTCCGGACACCATCGCCGCGACCAATGCAGGGGCACGCACAAAGATGTCACGCCCGTTACCTCCTGCTTCGATGAGGCAGACGGTGGCATCCGCGTCTTCGGACAAACGAGACGCCAGCACGGACCCCGCACTGCCGCCACCAACGATGATGTAATCAAATTCCATGGACGCGAGCGTATCCGCCCGCGCCGCTCAGACAAGCTAACCGGGCAGTTCGCCAGTCAAAACGTAACGTAGCATTTGGACCACCTGCTCTGGCGTCTCGCAAACCGCGAGCGCAGCGGCATCAACCTCTTTCAAGGCATGCTGATGATCAGCGCCGTGCATGACGATGATCGATTTGCCCAGCGCCGATGCATAGCCCGCATCAAAGGCGGCATTCCACTGCTTGTACTTGTCGCCAAAGCGCACGACGACGATATCCGCCTCTTCGATCCCCTTGCGGGTGCGCATGGCATTCAGCTTTGCACCTTTGTGGTCGTGCCAGAACTTCTGCTCCTCCGCGCCCATGATCGCCACACCGCAATCATCGCTTGCAGCGTGATCTGTCACCGGCGCGCTGAATGACACGTTCAGCCTAGTGGACCCCTCGATGATTTGGTCCCGCCAGTCCGTATGAATTTCGCCGCTGAGGTATACGCTTAGGTGCATGGGTCTTCTCCTTTTGAGAGGGAGGTAGGGTGCGCTGTGCGCACCGCCACCCTACCCGCGCAGTGTACCGCCTGTAGCTTTGGTCACCTTGTCGACGATCTTGGCACTCACGGCTTCGATATCGGCATCCTTCAGCGTGGCGTCCTTGGGCTGCAGGCGCACGGTGACGGCGATGGATTTCTTATCCTCGCCCAGCGCGCCACCGATGAACTCGTCAAAGACGCGCACATCCTCAATCAGAGCTTTGTCTGCGCCGGCCGCCGCGTTGACCAGTGTCAGCGCCTCGACCTTGGCATCCACCACAAAGGCAAAGTCACGCTCAACCGCTTGCAGATCGCTCAGCTTCAGCGCAGGCCGTGCTGTGCCTTTGGAACGTTTGGCCGGGATCGCGTCGGGCCAGATGGTGAAACCAACTGCCGGCCCTTTCACGTCCATGGCGCTCAGGATCTTGGGGTGGATTTCGCCGAACACGCACAAGGCATTCTTGCCCAGCGCCATCACGCCCGAACGGCCCGGGTGCCATGTCGCATCGGCATCCCGCCTGATTTGAACCTTGGCAGGCGCGCCAAGTGCCGCCAGCACGGCCTCGGCATCGGCCTTGGCGTCGTAGACATCCACGGCGCGGCGTGCGCCATGCACATCCTTGGGCCCGGTGTGGCCGATCAGCAGACCCGTCACTTGTGTTTCCTGCTGGCCCGGATTGCCACCTGTAAATGCTGGCCCAACTTCAAACAGGGCAACATCCGCGAACCCGCGTGCCTGATTGCGCGCTGCGGCCTGCAGCAAGCCGGGCAACAATGCTGGACGCATGTGGCTCATGTCCGATGAAATCGGATTCTCCAACTCAGTGTCTTCGGTCCCACCCCCAAAAAGCTGTGCCGATGCCTGATCAATGAACGTGTAGGTGACACATTCGTTGTAGCCCAAGGCAGCAGCAGTCCGCCGTGCGATCTGTTCGCGTTTTTGGGCGGGTGTCAGGATGGCTTTCGGCACGCCTGTTGGGCGCGGCAGGGGTTTACCCTCAAGCTTGGTCAGGGACGCCATACGCGCCACTTCCTCAACCAAATCGGCCTCGCCCAGCACATCAGGCCGCCAAGACGGCACATGCGCCATGTCGCCTTCCATGACAAAGCCAAGGTCGGTCAGCGTCTTGCGCTGCACGTCGGCTGGAATCTCCATCCCAACGAGGCTCTGAACGCGGTCCGTGTCCAAGCGATACGCGCGCGAGGTATCCGGGATGGTCCCGGCCACGACGACATCCGAAGCCTCTCCGCCCGCATGATCCATGATCATCCGCGTGGCGTGTTCCAAGCCAATCGGCGTCCATTCGGGGTCAATCCCACGTTCAAACCGATAACGCGCGTCGGAATTGATCTTGAGTGCGCGGCCCGTATAGGCGGTACGCACCGTGTCAAAATAAGCCGCTTCGATGAAGACATTGGTCGTCTCTTCTGTGCAGCCAGAGTGCAGACCACCCATGACGCCGCCGATGCTTTCGGGTCCGTTGTCATCGCTGATCACGACCATGCCGGGTTCAAAGGTGTATTCCTTTTCATCCAGCCCCGTGATCGTCTCGCCCCCCTTGGCGCGATGCACGCGCAGGGCACTGCCAGCGACCTTATCCGCGTCAAAGACGTGGAGCGGGCGGTTACGGTCGTAGGTGAAGAAGTTCGTCACATCGACGAGGAAGCTGATCGGGCGCAGGCCAATCGCACGCAATGCCGTTTGAAGCCAGTCCGGCGACGGGCCGTTTTTCACACCTTTGATCATCCGGCCGTAAAAGACCGGACACACATCCAGCGTATCCTCATCGATCGTCACGCTGACCGGGCAAGGGAAAGTGCCCGGCACCGGGTCGGTATCACGGGCCTTCATCGTGCCCAGACCGCGTGCCGCCAGATCGCGCGCAATGCCGCGCACACCCAGCGCGTCGGGGCGGTTTGGCGTGATGGCAATTTCGATCACCGGATCAACCTTGGCCGGGTCGTTTTGCTCCAGCCAATCGACAAAGCTGTCACCGACCTCGCCCGAAGGCAGCTCAATGATGCCGTCGTGTTCGTCTGACAGCTCCATCTCGCGCTCGGAGCACATCATGCCGTAGCTTTCGATGCCGCGAATCTTGCCGACGCCAATCGTTGTGTCGATGCCCGGTACGTAAACCCCTGGCTTGGCGATGACGACGGTGATCCCTGCCCGGGCATTTGGGGCGCCACATATGATCTGTGTCATGCCATCGGCGGTCTCGACCTGACACACCTTCAGCTTGTCAGCGTCAGGGTGCTTCTCGGCCTCTTTCACCTTGCCGATGGTAAAATCCTTGAGCCGCGCGCCCCGGTCTTCGACGCCTTCAACCTCTAGGCCCAGATCGGTCAGGGCATAGGTGATCTCGTCCAGCGTTGCGGTCGTTTCCAGATGGTCTTTCAACCAGGACATGGTGAATTTCATCACGGGGCCTCGTCAGCGGGGGTCAGCTTGGGACGCGCGCGCGCCCTAGTTTGCTGGACCACATAACCGACGCATGGACCAAGTTCCAGCGGCCATCGTCGCCCAGTCCTAGATCGCGTCCAGCCCACCTGCACCGTCCCCTCGAACGGAGGCGCGTGTGGTGTCGATCAAGGTCGCCGATTGCTGTGCCAGACTGCGGATTTCATCTGCGATGACCTTGAAACTGCGTCCGCTTTCTCCCCCGGCGCGCGCTGCCTCAACCGAGGCATTGAGCGAGATCAGATGGATCATGCGGCCAATCTGTTCGACCTCAGAAAACATTGAATCCAAAGCGGCCATGCGTTCCCTGTTCAACGCTTTCTTGGCGGCCTCTGCTTCTTTCTGGAACCCGCGCACCCAAGCAGTCATGTCCAGGATGGCTGGCACACCGCGGACCCGCACGCAGCGGGTGATCCCGGCGGCCATCTCGGGCGTCATATCGATGACCTCGTCGGGTTGAGGTATTGACGCAAATGCCGCGCTCACGCTGTCCAAATCTGCGCGCCAAGGCCCCATCCGTTCATCGCCGCATTTCATGAGTGGGTTTGCAAGGATCGCAGTGACAGCGCCATCGAATTGCGCGCAAAAGGTCTGAACCAGTTTGTGCAAACTGCGCCGCTCGTCCTCGGGTGCGGTTGCCACCTCGATCACGATCGCGCCTACATTCAACGCAAAACCTTGTGCCGCGCGCAGGGTTGTCAGCAATGCAACGACGTCTGCTGGGCGGGCTTCAGTCATTGGCGGGAACCCGTGCCTTGGGCCAGACCGCCACCGATGTTCCTGGATGTCCTACGTGCCCACCGCCGACCCCGAATGGGACTAGCGGTTGGGTTGGCTCATCCCAAAAATGCTGTCTGTTCACCGACCAACCTCATGCGCCATAGGGTCGGCATGATAATTATGCACGCGGCCTTAAGCCCCGGTTAATCGCGCCTCTTGGTCGTTGGCGCAGCTTCGCGTGCCTTTAACCATCGCGACACGCCATAGGCTGGCAATAGGATCACTGCCCACCCCGCCGCATTGATCAACGTCAGGCGCAAAGCCACATCGCGCGGTGTATCCGACAGCCAAAGCGCCACATGCCCGCCAACCACGAACATGATCAACAATGGCCCAAGCCAAGGCCACACCTTTTGATACCAGTATGTTTTATGCGCCATGCCCATGACCTAGGTCATCGGACCGGATTGCCTAGCGGCTCAACCCACCATGCAAGTTTGGCTGATCCAGCGATGCAAACCCGTAGTGGCGCAGCCAACGCAGGTCGCTATCGAAGAACGCGCGCAAATCGGGGATGCCGTATTTCAGCATCGCGATCCGGTCGATTCCCATACCAAACGCGAAGCCTTGGTACACTGCCGGATCGATCCCGCCCGCTTGCAGCACTTTTGGGTGCACCATGCCGGAGCCAAGAATTTCGAGCCAATCGTCACCTTCACCGATCTTCAGCGTGCCGCCTTCCCAGGAACAGCGGATGTCGACCTCGGCGCTGGGTTCGGTGAAGGGGAAGTGTGACGCGCGGAAGCGAAGCTCTACGCCGCCTTCAACCTCGAAGAACGCGCGGCAGAATTCCTCCAGCACCCATTTCAGGTTCGCCATGGAGATGTCGGTGTCGATGGCCAGGCCTTCGACCTGATGGAACATCGGCGTGTGGGTCTGGTCATAATCCGCGCGGTACACACCGCCCGGACAGATCACGCGCAGCGGCGCGCCCATCTTCTCCATGGACCGGATTTGCACAGGGCTGGTGTGCGTTCGCAGAACGTGGGGATTGCCCGCCTCGTCCTTGGTCTTCATGTAGAACGTGTCCATCTCGGCGCGCGCCGGGTGGTGGCCGGGGATGTTCAACGCGTCAAAGACGTACCAATCGGTCTCGACGCGCGGCCCTTCGGCCACGGAAAACCCCATATCGGCAAAGATCGCCGTGATTTCTTCGGTCACCTGGCTGATTGGATGGATCGATCCCGCCGGGCGACCACGCGATGGCAGCGTCACATCCAGCCACTCGGTCGCAAGACGTTCCTCAAGCGCGGCATCGGCCATCGCCGCCTTGCGCGCTGCAAGTGCCGAGTTGATTTCATTCTTCAGCGCGTTCAGCGCCGGGCCCGCAACCTGCCGTTCTTCCGGGGTCATCTTGCCCAGTTCACGCATCTTGAGGCTGATTTCGCCCTTTTTACCCACGGCCTGCACACGCAGGTCCTCAAGCGCAGCCTCGTCAGCCACATCCTTGATCAGGGTCAGATACTTCTCGCGCAGATCGTCCATTGACGCATCTCCTTGGGCCGGGCTCATTGATCGGGTGTCGCGATACCGCGATGCTCGACAGGTAGCAAGCCGGTCAGGCAGCCTGTTTGCGCCGTCTGCGCTTGCGCGCGGCCATGTTCAACGCCTCGACCAAAGCGGCAAAGGCCATGGCAGAATAGATATATCCCTTTGGCACATGCCGTCCAAAGCCGTCGGCAATCAGGACCATTCCAATCATCAGCAAGAACGCTAGGGCCAGCATCACAACCGATGGATTGGCCTGAACAAACCGCATAACCGGCCCCGCCGCGATCAGCATCATCGTGACAGCGATCACGACAGCGGCAACCATGATCGGCAGCTCATCCGTCATCCCGACTGCGGTCAGGATCGAGTCAATCGAGAACACGAGGTCCAGAAGCACGATCTGCACCACCGCCCCAGCAAAGGTGGCCTCCGCAACCGTTGAAACACCATTGGCCCCTTCTTCCTCGGGTTCCAGCTTGTGCCGGATCTCCTTGACCGCCTTGTAGGTCAGAAACAGACCGCCCACGATCAGGATGATGTCGCGCCAAGAAAACTGCGTCTCAAACGTGGGTTCGCCATGGTCACCGGGTGGGCCTGTGATACCCAGATCGATGACCGGGGCGGTCAGCCCGACGATCCACGCAATCCCTGCCAACATCGCCAATCGCAGCACAAGCGCGAGACCGATCCCGATCTTGCGGGTCAGGTCCTGCTGGTGCTCCGGCACCTTGGCGGCAACGATGGAAATGAAGATCAGGTTGTCGATCCCCAGCACGATCTCAAGCGTGACGAGCGCCAGAAACGCGGCCCAGGCATTGGGGTCGGTCAAAAGCTCTAGCATACTTAATCACCCTTCTAGCGACCGCAAATTGCGTCATTTGAGCAAAGCCTAGTCCAGCGCCTATCAGCGCAAAAGCCCGGAAAGCATGGTCATCTCTAATTGGCGCGCAGGTTTCCGCCAGAGCGCGCTCACAAATGCCCAGCCGGCTTTACCCAAGCGCCATTAACCTTGATAGACACCCACAAAAGCAATCGGAGGCAGGTCAGTGCAACGGATTATCTTGCTGGGTCTCGTCATTGCGGTCCTTGCCAGCTGCGGACGCAAAGAGCGGGAAGACACCGTCACGGTCGACGCCGTGCGTGCGCAATTTGGCTTTGCCTCTGACGTTGTGCCGATTTGCGGAAGCGACAGCATTCTCGGGAAACGCATCCCCGATGTTGGACAGGCCTCGCCCAATCCCGGCTGTGGATTTAACGACGCCGTTCGCGTTTACGCCGTTTCGGGTATCGAGCTTAGCCCGCCTGCACGGATGCAATGCCGCACGGCGCGCATCACCAATAGCTGGGCACGAAACCATATTCAGCCCGAAGCCATCAGCCGCGGCGACGCCATCGTCACGGCCCATGTGGCTGCCGATTATTCCTGCCGGACACGCAATCACAAAAAGGGTGCGCGCCTGTCCGAACACGCCAAGGGCACCGCCATAGACATCAAGGCGTTCACCTTCGCCAGTGGCAAACGTCTGAGCGTGCTCGACAACTGGCGCGGAGAAGGCGGTCGGATGATGCAGGCTCTCTTCCGCGCGTCGTGCCGTATTTGGCACACCGCCATCGGACCCGAGGGTGATCGCTATCACCTTGACCATTTCCATTTCGACGCCGCACGCGCCTATGGACCCGGCGGGTATTGCAGATAGGCCCGGCGCTCTAGTTTGCGGAGCGGGCAACCATCATACGGCTGACATCCAGCATCCGGCAGGCAAAACCCCATTCGTTGTCATACCACGCCAGCACCCGCACCCAGCCCGCTGCATTCACCCGGATTTCCGGCAAGGCGACGATAGACGTCTCAGGGCGCGCGCGGACATCCGAGGACACCAGCGGCTGATCTGTCCAGCCAATGGCGGGCCCGGTCTCGGCGGCGGCCTTCACAAGCCGTACCACATCTGCCTCGGTCACTGCTGTCTTGGGCTGAAACACCAGATCAATCGCCGAAACGCTGGCTGTCGGAACGCGGATAGACGCGCCCGTCATGCGTTCCGCGAGCCCCGGCAAAACCTGCCCCAACGCCTCGGTCGCCGAGGTAGAGGTCGGAACCATCGATAGCGCAGCAGCGCGCCCGCGCTCCCATTTGGCACCCGGGCGGTCAATGGTTGGTTGGCTGTTCGTGTAACAATGGATCGTGGTGAAATGGCCGGTTTCGATGCCGACAACGCGCTCGAACATGCTGAGCAGGACCGCCGTGGCATTCGTTGTACAGGATCCCATCGACACGAGGTCCGCTTGGCCAAGCGCGTCTTCGTTCGAGCCAAGCACGATGACAGGGCCGCTCCCTTCCAAAGGCCCTGAAATCAGGACCGGCCCGACATTTGCGTGTCGCCATGCCTCTGCAGCTTCGAATGTCTTGAACTGACCAGAGCAATCCAGTGTGATGTCGGCCGCGCGTGGGTCCAAACCGGTACCGGCCTCTTGGGTCAGAGGAATGACGTGCGACCCGATCTTTAACTGGCCATCAGCATAGCGGACGGGCACGCCCAGCGGCCCAAAGGTGCTGTCATATTCCAGAAGGTAAGCGAGGTTTTCAGGGTCCGCCGGATCATTCAGCGCAACCACGTCGAAGCCGTCAAAGCCGCGCGCGATCAGCGCCCGCAGCACGCTGCGACCGATGCGACCCAAACCGTTGATTGCAATGCGCATAGGTTCTTTTTCCTCACTCCGTTGCCGGTAGGCCTATCTCGCAAAGCGCGCACATCAAGGCTGCGGCGCTACTTTGATACAATTTTCGGAGGTCAGATTTGCCAGTTTCCACGCAATCCATAGGCTGCCATAGTCTCAAAACGCCTAAGGACATCACCGACCATGCGCCTGTTACTGTTTATCTTGTGTCTCTTTGTAGGAACGTCTGTTCAAGCACATGACGCACGCATCCAGGTGATTGGAGACAGCACCTTTGCCTGGAATGGCGGGCTGATGGCGCTGCGTTTGCAGTCGGCCTTGGGCACCGAAGTTGACGACAACTCGATCTCCGGCGCGCGCGTGACGGCCGCAGGCTTTTTGACACGTCTCTTGCGCGCCGATGTTCAAGGACAGGCAGACCCGGCGGGGCGTGACTGGATCGTCATGACAGGCGGCGCGAATGACCTTGGCTCGGAATGTGGGTGCACGGCCTGCGCGACCACGCTTGAGGATTTGATCTCGGCGGATGCGCGGCGCGGCGAAATCATGGACATTATTCGCAAGGCGCGCAGCGCAGGAGCGCGCGTCATCTATGCCATTTATTATGACGCGCCGCGGGGTGGCGGGCCATTTTCAGCATGCACGCCCGCTTTCAACGAGCTTGCGACGCGGATTACACGCGCCGCGAACCAGACCGATGGTCTCTTTGTCGTGGACATGGGTGATGTCATGAACCCTGATAACCCAAAGGATTACGATTCTGATCGGGTGCATCCGGGGCCACAGGCCAGCGCCCGCATTGCCGAATTAATCGCCGCCACGATCCGCGCGGCAGAGCGCTAATCGCGGAACGCCTGATCTTTGACGCGGATGACAGGCTGGGTCAGGTAGGCAAGAACGGTCTTGGGCTCTGACAACATGTCCACCTGAGCAACCATGCCGGGGATAATCTCAAGATCTTCGCCCACGGCATCGGTCAGCCGGTTCAAAATCCGGATATCCACGATGAAAACGCGGCTTTCCCCGTCGGGTGCCGTGACCGTATCCGCGCCGATGCGGATCACCTCACCGTCCAGAGCGCCGTAGCGGGATGCATCATAGGCCGTCAGCCGCACCTTGACGGGTTGGTCAGGACGAATAAAGGCGATGTCCTCGGGCGCGACATAAGCCTCTGCGGTCAACGTGTCGCCCAAGGGCACGATCTCGACCACGGTCTGACCTTGCTGGGCCACACCACCAATCGTCCCGAACAAGACCTGATTGACGACACCTCTGGTCGGCGCCCGAATTTCCGAGCGCTGCACCCGCGCTTCCAGTGCGGGAATACGGGCGTTCAACGCCTGAAGCGCCGCGCGTGTCGCAGTCAGTTCCTGATGGGCTGTCGACAGATACTCTTGGCGCGCCGCTTCAGCCTGATCTTCAAGCTCAGCCATCGAGGCGCGCGCTGCGGCAATGCCGGACGTCGCTTCAAGTTTGCGGCCCGCTTGCTCGGCCAATTGGCGACGGAGGGAAATCAGGGCCAGAGGGCTTTCAATCCGTTCATTCACCAACGGTTCGACTACCGCCAATTCCTCAAGCAACAGAGCCTCATTCCGCTCTGCAGTGGACAGCGTAGCCTCGGCCGATGCGATATCGGACAGGCGCATTTCACGCCGCGTGCTCAGCACCTGCAATTCGGCATCGAGACGCCGTTTGAGCGCTGAAAAGAGCTGCGCTTCGGTCGCCGCCAAAAGGTCGGTGGTGTCGCCGCCGCCGGTGGGCGGCACGTATTCCGTCCCTTCTATCTGCGCCAAAAGCCGCTCTTGCCGGATCGTCAGCGCCGCAGCTTCGGTGCGGGCCTCGTTCAACTGCGCGCGAAGCAGCGTCGGGTCCAGCCTAAGAAGGATATCTCCGGCTTCGACAAGATCACCGCTTGAAACAAGGATATCGGTGATCGTCCCGCTTTCAGCGGCTTGTACGACCTGCAATTCCTGACTGGGAACAATACGCGCATCTGCGCGGGTGACGTCGTCGATTTCGGTCAGATGCGCCCAAATGCCGATGGTCAGGATCAGCACAAAGATCGTGATCAGCAGCAGCACCCCCGCCCGCGAGGGGCGGCCATGAATGTCATCTGCGATCCGTCTGAAATCCGTGCGTGCCATCTTATGCCACCGATGCCGACCGAGGTTTGGACGGACGCTTCAGCATCTGTTCCTTCGGCCCGTCATAGGCCACGCGGCCACGTTCCAGGATGATCACGCGATCCACGAGTTTCAAAAGGCTTGTCCGGTGTGTCACCAAAACAAGCGTGCGGGCGTCATCCGCGCCCAGATAGGTGTCGAGGTTCGAAATCACGCGCGCTTCGGTGCGGACATCCATCGCCGCCGTCGGCTCGTCCAGAACGAGTACGTTGGGATCGCCAATCAGCGCACGAGCCAGCGAGATGCACTGTCGCTGGCCACCGGATATGCCCTGCCCGCCCTCGCGCAGAGTCAGATCATAGCCATGCGGGTGCCGCGCGACGATTTCATCGACGCAGGCCAACTGAGCCTTTTCCAGAACTTCGGTATCGGCCACGCCATACCGGCCCGCCACGATGTTTTCGCGAACCGTCCCGGAAAACAGCCACGGTTCCTGAAGCACAGCACCGATGTTGCGGATGCGGTCCGCCGGATCAATCGCGCGCGCATCCAGCCCATCCAAGAGGACACGCCCTCCGGTGGGTTCCGCCAAGCCCAGCAGCATCCGCGCCACGGTGCTTTTGCCCGAGCCGACAGGCCCCATGATCGCCACACGCTCACCCGGTTGAATCGCGATGGACAGATCACTCAGCACATCCCCAATCTCGTCCGAATAGGCGAACGAGGCGTCCTCCAGTTCGATCTTCCCGCTCAGTTTGGCCAAGGGCAGATAGCGTTTCCCGACCTCGCGTTCCGTGCGTGTTTCCATCACCTCATTGATTTGGCGATAGGCGATGATGGCCTGCGTTGCGCGCGTCATCACAGAACTGACCTGCGCCAGAGGAGCCAGTGTTTTGCCCGTCAGGATCACGCAGGCAATCAATGCCCCCATCGACACCTGCCCTGCCGACACAAGGAAAACACCATAGAATACGATCAGGACCTGACAGGCTTGCTGAATGAATGTGGTCAGGTTAATGGTCGATTGCGCGACGCGGCGGCCTTTGCCGGCATTGTCAGCCTGCGTTTTGACAGCAGCGTTCCAACGCGACCGCACCAGGGATTCGGCCCCGACAGATTTCAGCGTATCCATACCGGTCAGAGTTTCCACCAAGACGCCCTGTTTCGACTGACCATCATGCGAGCTGTTCAACATATGCCGCCGCATCAACGGCTGCGCGATCAACGCGATGGCCAAGACGACAGGCACTGCGATTGCCGGGATCAGATAAAGTGGTCCGCCAATCATCCAGATCACAAGGATAAACAGCGCCACGAATGGGAGATCGACCAGCGCCACCATCGAAGCAGAGGTGAAAAATTCGCGTACCACCTCGAAATCCTTCATCACCGAAGTCATGTGGCCGACGGATTTGTTCCGTGCTGCCATCTTCATCGACAACACATGCTGAAATAGCTTTTCTGCCATCCTCTGATCCGCGCGACGTCCGGCGCTGTCGATAAAGGCGCTGCGCAGAGATTTCACAAGAAAATCAAAGCCCAAGGCAATACCCACACCGGCCACCAAGGCGAACAGACTGTCAATCGCCTCGTTCGGCAGTATCCGGTCGTAGACGACCATTGTGAAAATCGATGTTGTCAGGCCCAGCACGTTGGCAATCGCCGCCGCTAGGATGACCTGAAGGTAAATGCCCTTCAGATTCCGGAAAGACGACCAGAACCAGTGCCCCCCCTTGGCCTCGTCCGTGTCACCCCCTGTGCGTGCAAGCCCCGGGCGCACGCGCAACCCGTAGCGAATGCGCCTTGGCTTCAAATCCTGCAGGGTCATGACCCTTGGGGCGTTTGTCTCTGGGTCGAGAACCGAGAAACGCCCTGCATCCTCGCGGGCGAGGATCAAAAGCGGCGCGCCTGCCTTGTCAAAGACAAGCATTGGCAACAGGGCCGGGTCCAACTTGCCCAAAGCCAACTTGCCGTAATCCGCCACGAACCCCGCATGTTCCAGCGCGGCGACGGCATCGGTGACCTCGTAGGTTCCCGGCTTTCCGGCAAACACCCGATCAAGGTCGGCATCACTGAGCGGATGACCCAGCCGATCTGTCAAGGCGCGCAAGGCGTAGCGCAATTCCGCGCCGGGTGTTGAGGTGTCCTGCTGCGCTTCGGGCGTCATCGCTCACCACCAATCAGCATCGGGGTCGGCGCAAAGCTTGGTGCGACAGGCAAGACGACACCGACAGCCGTCAGGATGTCGCCCGTGATTGCAAGTATCGCGTATTCGGCACGCGCCGTGTCAGCGCGCAGATCAATCAGCGAGACCTGCGTTTCATTGATCGACCGCTGCGCATCAAGAATGGCAATGAGCGAACCAGACCCCAATTGGAATTGCCCGCGCGCAGCCTCAAGGGCGTCGCGGTTCACGCGCACCGCCTTTTGCGCGGCGGCAAGGCGTGACGCTGTATCAGACACCTCTGCCAAGGCGGAGGTCAGCGCGCGGCGCAGATCACGACGCAGCCCTTCCTGAGCGGCGCGACTTTGGGCAAGGTCTGCCTCAGCCCCGGCGACCGACGCCTGCAGTTGCCCCCCCTGATAGACGGGCACATCCACACCAACGCGCGCCTGCACGTCATCTTCGAAATTGCCGACGCCAAAGTCGCTTTCCAAGATCGCCGATACGCGCGGACGTCCCTGCGCGCGGGCAAGTTCCACCGACCGCTCCTGCGCAGCGACCTGATTGACCTGCGCGCGCAATCGCGGGCTGCCTGCCAAGGCCGCGTCGACATTGGTGTTGCGCAAGCGCGGTGCTTTGGGAACGGACGGCAAACGCGCCGGAGCAGGCAAGCCAAAAAGATCTGTCCAGAGCGCTTCTGCCTCGCGCAAATCGGCTGCGGCTTCTAGCTGCGCAGAGGTTGCCTGCGCAACGCGTCCTTCGCCCGCCAACAGATCAGCAGATGACCCCGC
The DNA here is from genome assembly GCF_007995215.1 of Shimia ponticola. Classification (GTDB taxonomy): domain Bacteria; phylum Pseudomonadota; class Alphaproteobacteria; order Rhodobacterales; family Rhodobacteraceae; genus Shimia_B; species Shimia_B ponticola. The sequence continues at coordinate 278,280 of NZ_VCDK01000006.1, read as the reverse complement.
GCCCACGTCAAACCGGCGCTGTAGGTCTGAGACGATGTCCTGCACCGCAGCCACGTTGCGGCGCGCCTGATCCACCCGCGCCCGGGCCTGCGTCAAGGCGATAATTGCATCAACACCCGCGTAGGTTTGCGTTGCCATTTCCGCCAGTTGGCTTTCATAGGCCTGATCTGCGCCAAGCTTGGCAATCGCGATCTGCTCACGGCTTGCCCCGCCATCATAAAGCAGCTGCGTAATGCGGCCGACAGGAACAACATCTCCGCCAGAGTTGGCGGAGACACCCAATGACACCTGCGGCTGCCAAGCAGCTTGCCGCGCGCCGACCTGCACGCGTGCAGCCGTCAATGCCGCTGCCTGAGCCAACGTCGTCGGCGCCCGCGCCGTCCCGTCGCGCACCACAGCCGCAAATGGCGTGGCCGAGATTGTCCCTGTCAAACGGTTCGGGGTGGCGGTCACACTGGCAACTTCAGTGATCGGCGCAACGCTTGTCGATGTCGCGGCAACGGCCGACGCTTGGTCCGTCTTTGAAACGTCTTTCTGCGACGCATCCGGCACGGTCATACACCCCGCCAGTACAAGCAGGATCACAAGACTTGGGCTCATCAGGAGCCGGGTCACCATCATCTAGGCTCCGCTGCGGCTGTATCGTCATCCGCCATAGCAGAGAGCACAGCATCCAGGAACCCGCCGGCCTCAGCCTCTTCGGCGTCTGTTGCGGTCGTGCCAGCCTTCGGTGTCATATCAAGTCTGCGCAAGTGAACGCGCGCCACTTCCATAGCGTGGGCCAGCCGCAAGGCCCCTGTGCGATGCAGCGATTGCAAAGCCTCAGCGCTTAAGTCGCGCATCGCTTTACCGTTGATCAAAAGGGTCTGCGGTTGCAACTCCGACAACGGTAACAGCAGGCCTGCATGATCCAGCTGACGCACCAGAACCAATGCGCGATCATAGTCGGCACAGGCCCGCTCGAATTCCGACGCGATCTTTTGTGTTGCGGGTGCAAGCTTTCCATCGGGTCCAAAGAAAGCATGACCGTCTGCACGGATCGCGTCTGGCGCGTCATGGAGCGCGAGCCGCCATTCCGGCAGTTGATCATCAGGCGCGCCGTCCGGACGCCCCCTGAGAACCGTGAACGGATAAAACCTGAGGGCAAAGGGCTGATGCGCCAATTCACTCGATTGCCAACGCGCACGTCCGGCAGCGCCAAGCAGCGCGCGCAACTGTAGCGTGCCGTTTGCAGGTCGATAGACGATCATCGGCAACGCGGCAGCGGTCGGATAGGCCTCATGCGCCCCTACAGGTACAGAGCCTAGCGCGGTTAGCGCATCCTCCGGCCCCGGGGAAACCCAGCCCAGAGCGCGATGCGTCCGGGCTGAGAGAACTGTTGGTTTCTTCATGTTGGCCATCACAAGGCCATCCCTGAATGTTCGACTGCCTGCCGACCCACCTTAGGCGAAATCGGGCGCGTCAGGCGTGTCTTCGATGTACTGCATGAACTCGTAGGTCGTGATGTCATCGATGTTGTTCAGGCTCATGTCTGTCAGATGTGCATGAATGTCTTGCAATTGACCCCGTGCGTTTTCATCCACGATGAACGATGCAACCGTACCGTTGCCCTGCCCATCCTGAACAAGAACGAAGCCAAACTCGCCAATTTGATCCTGATCGAAGGTGATGACGCTTGGATCATTCAGAGCCGCGTCCAAATCAGCAAGGCTGTTTACATCGCCCTGGGTGAACCCAACAAACTGCATGTCGTAACCATCTTGGCTTTCGATAACGAACAAGTCACCGCCATCATCCTCGCTACTCCCGACGCGGAAGCCCTGTACATCAATGATCTCGGAGGCGTTAGTCCCGTCCGTGTCGATAATGATATAGGTGTCCGCCGAAGTGATCGGATTAATGATGACTGTATCGCCACCTTCTTCGACCGAAATGATGTTGAAGCCATCGTGGTTTTCGCCAGCAAACACCGTATCATCGCTGCCGCCTGTGAAGATGTAGGTCGTTACGCCGTCAATGGCGATGTCATCCTCTGGGCCAGAACCCACGATAACCACAGCACGTCCACTGTCGCCAAACGCTGTGCCGCTAGCGGTGATTGTTCCGTCATTGTCGATGGCGCTATCAATCAGTTCGATGACGTCTCTGCCCGCCATGTCCATGTTAGTCACCTCAGCAAGCTGCTGCGGAGGTTCGACACTCACTATGGAGAAGGACATCGACTCGATGGTGCTGTTGGCACCAGGATCGAGATCGCCTGTCAGGCTTAGACTGACGTCAAAATTCGTACCAATGAAGGAGTATTCATAGGACTCCCCTTGGTAATCGAATGACAGGACAAAGTTTGTTCCGGCAGAGTCCTCTGAAACGCCATTAAACGTGCCGTCGATCAAAGGCCGGAACAGATCCACCGGCTGGTTCAGTGTCACCAGAACCGAGTCAGATGGCGGCGGCGTGTAGTTGAACCGAACACCGTTGTTCCCGCCATTTCCGTTATCATCTGAGAACAGCGCCAGAACGTCCTCTTGCGTGAAGCCGACCAACGTCAAAGAGTTGTCATCGTCGATACCAATCGTCACGGCGGCTTGACCGTTGACGGTGGTGTCCGTGATCGTCACTTGCGACGGATCGTCGACTTCGAACGGGCCATTGCCGTCCAGATCGTCACCCTCAGCTGGGTTGAAGTCCATGATGATGTCATGGCCTTGCTCAAGCACGAAGCGGTCGGCACCGGCACCGCCGGTATAGATGTCGTCGCCATCGTCCCCTTCGAGGATGTCGTCACCTGCACCGCCGGTCAGAGTGTCATCACCATCGCGACCGCGGAAGCGAACGCCGTCGTCGCCTGCGATCATGGTGTCATTCTGCTGGCTGCCACGGAACTCTTCAAAGTTCGACACAGTCGCGGTGAAGGCTTCGCCATCATAGGTGCCTGTGACAGTCTGTGTGGTGCCGGAAAGATCGACGGTCACGCTGCCGAAGTCATCCCAGTCCGTGCGGAAGATGTCGTAGCCGTCGCCGCCATCGGCAACGTCATTGCCACCGCGACCCACAACGCGCTCATCCCGGTCCGACCCAGTGAAGGTGTCATCGCCCTCCGTCAGGACAACGGACAATTCAAAGTCGTCATTTTCCCCGGTGATCGAGATATCAATTTCGCTTGTCTCGGTCTCATCGCCGCGCTCGCGCGTGGCTGTGGCCTCGCCATCAGCGAGGTTCAGGTCAATGCTTTCGGCACGGCCAAAACTCAGTTCCAGGTAACCAGCGCCTACCGTAATATTGTAGCTGTCGCTACCACCACCCCATCGCAGAACGGTTTCGGTGAAAGACGTTTCGCTCATGGTCAAATTGACGGTGTCATCACCCCGGCCATCGACGATCGTCAACTGCCCATCACCGTCCGCATGCAATGCAGCACCCAGTAGGTTGATGATGGTGTCAGAGCCGAATACGTCGCTTTCGACGGTGCCCGTGTTGGCGGCATAGTCGAGCTCAAACGTGAACGAGCCGTCAAGATCACCATAGTTGATGATCTGACGATTTGACCCGGTCAGACCGGTGTAATCAAAGGTGTCATCCCCGAAGCCCGCAAAGAATTCGTCCTCACGGTCGTTCGCAGAGCCAAGGAACGTATCGTCGCCCAGACCGCTGCGGAACGTGTCGTCGCCATCGGTCCCGGTAAAGGTCTGTTTTTCGATCTCATTGACAATGTTGATGTCGTTTATGTCTTCCAGCGTCAGATCGTTGAACGACAGCGAGTGAATCGTGCCGTCTTCTTCCTCAATCCAGAAGTTGACGCCAGAATAAGGACCATTGTCATCCTCGCCGGAGTATTCCGACACATTTGCCGTCGCAAACAGCGCCAGCATTTCGTCCGAGAATTCGAGCTTGTCTTTGGACGTGTCGAAGTCGTCGATGTGCAAACGTCCGCCACGCCACACCACGGTGTCTTCACCGTCGCCGGTCCGCACGCCCACATTTTCATCACGACCGGTTTCAAGCGCAGACGTGAACCTGTCGTCACCATCGCCCATGTCGATCCAGCGGCGGCCGCTGACGGTATCTTCGACAGTGATATCGTCATCGAAGCCGGTACCATTCACTTCTTCGAAGCCGGAAATCGTGTCGGTGTCGCCAAAACCATCGGTCGCGGTCCCGGTTTGCAAGTTGACCGTCACACCGCTGGTGCCGCCTTCACGCTCATCTCGCGAATAGTCCAGCATGTCGTTGGTGCCGGTACCGCCGGTCAGCGTGTCGTTCCCGGCCAGCCCTGAAATCTGCGAGAAGTCATCGCCATTGTTGACCCCGACGATCGTATCGTCGAATGCAGAGCCTCGCGCGAGTTCGACATTGCTGATCGTGTCTGTGAAGGATCCGTTCGTCGCGGTGCCTGCTTCCAGGTTGACGTTGACGCCGTTTGCGGCGTCTTCATAGGACACCTGATCTTCGCCGCTTGCCCCACCATCAATGGTGTTGTTGCCTTCGGTCACGATGATATAGTCGCGCCCCCCGCCACCGTTGACGGTATCATCGCCCGCGCCGGCGAAAATGATGTCATTCCCGCCAAGGCCATTGATGACGTCAGCATTCGGGCTGCCAGCCAGGTAATCACGGTCTTCAGAGCCGTTGACCACGCGCGCGTAGTCATCAAGCATGTTGTACCAGGCATTCAGGTTGGAATCCTCACGAACAGACGTCGCGATGGACACCAGATCCTCGACCGCCAGCAGCAAACCGTCGATGGTCAAAATTGTGCCGCCTGCGGTGTCGAGAGGCGTCAACGTCGCCTCGGTCGCGCCTGTCAGCGTGACACTGGTGATCACGCCGCCCAGTGGATCAACGCTGATATCCGTGCCTGTAAAGACAAGCGTTGTGCCGTCCGAACCGGTGTAAGTCAGTGTCGTTGATGTTGCGTCAGGCGTATCATCGCCAAAGGCGCTGTTTAGACCACCATCAAGGAAATATGCCTCGTCGGTGAAATCGCTACCGAACATGTTGAGCGCCTCACCCACCGTCATGGTGACGGTCAGTTGATCCAGTTCTTCGACCGTAACGGAAGACGTGGCCGCGTCGCCCTCGTTGCCCAGCGCGTCAGTCGCAGTGGCTGTGACGGTGGCTGTGCCCGCATCAGGAATATCGCTGCGTGCGAAGACAGCCTCAAAATTCCCATCCTCGTCTGCGGTCACGGTTTGGCTTGCATCGCCAAAACCGACCACCACCGAGGCGCCGGCTTCTGTGGTGCCTGTAATGGATACGCTATCCAGAAGCTCTGCTCCCGAAATCGTGTCGTCACCGGACACTGTATTCAGCGTGACCGCAGGACCGGTCGTGTCGATTTCAACCGAACCGCCGTCAACCGGGTCCGTGAAGGTCGTTGTCCCTGCAAACGCAGCTGCGACTTCGACGTCAAAGGTGCCGTCCGTGTCGAAATCAGACAGATCGATATCGATCGACCAAACGCCCGCAGCCGACGGGGCATCAGCATCCGTGGTCGGCGATGCCGTGTTTTCGGTCACTACGGTGGTATAGACCACGTCGGCGATCGTGACGCGGACCGTGCTACCGACTTTACCGGTGCCCGAAATCGTGACGGTGCCTTCATCACCACCCAGCAGAGCATCCAGCTCGGAATTCACCGTCGGCACCAATGGGACAACTGCGTCCACTGCATCGCCCACGTTGATATCACCGACATCGCCATCTTCAGTGCCTTCGACAAGGTCACCTTGGACAACCTCTTGGACATCCGTAATGCCCTGCAGGTCTTCGGCATCGCCGATCAGTTCGTTCGCGTCTTGCACAGCGCCCGCCGCTGCATCTGCCAGGTCCGCGTCCAGACCCGCTGCAAGCAACGCGTCTTCAATCGCCTGTTCGTCGGTCAACGCGTCAGCGCCATCTTCCAGCAGGCTGTTCACCAGCGACGATGCCACGCTGCTGGATGCGGCTTGATCATCCTCCGAGCCACCGGCGGCCACGTTGATGACCGCAGCGATCTGAGCAGCAAGTTGCAAGGCTTCCAAATCGCCGCCTTCTGCCAATTCGACAGGATCAAGATCAAGAATATCCTGACCATCAAGGCCCAGCGCCGTTGCCACCTCTGCAGCTGCGTCTTCGGCGGAAACAGGCGTGCCTGCCGCTTCGCGTTCTTCAATCAACGCCTGAACAAGGGTCGTGATCGGTGTCAAAACCGTTGCATCGGCTGGGCCGGTCAGGACGCCTGTAAATGTCTCGCCGGTGCTGCGGTCGATACCGCCAATCGAAATCAGCTGCGCATCAGGTGCAGATGGATCAAGGGCCAGCGACCACTCGCCGTTTTGGTCAGTCGTGGTGCTGAATTCACCTTCGTCCAGTTGGCCGTTGCCGTTGGCATCGCGGAAAACGGTGGCGCCCACGAGGTATCCATCAACCACGGTGCCCGCCGGAACCGGCGCGGCGGACCCGCCACCTGACCCACCGTCATCACCGCCACCGCCGCCGCCACCAGCGGCTGCGAGCGCAAGACCCCCGGCACCAAGGCCCGCGAGCATAGCCGACGAAGGACCGGCGGCAACAGCACCGGCACCGGTCGCAGCAAGGCCTTCTGCAATCGCAGCCGAAACAAGGACCGTGCCATCAGCTGCAATGGTTACGGCTTCCGCGGGCAGAGAATATTGCTGGCCATTGTCCATGGTCACCAACACGGTCCCATCCGCTTGGACGGCAACGGATGCAACCCCCTCGACACCGGCGACACTGACCGGTCCTGATGCCGCCTGGGCAGCGGCGCCTTCTGCGGACAGAAGCACAAGGACAAAGGCCGTTGTCCCGGCAGCCATGGCCATCTTATTGGCTTTGGCGAGGCTCCGAAGCGCCTTGCGGCGCGCACCTTCGCCGCGCGGCAGGCTTACCGGCAATGCCCCCTGCAAAGCGCGTGCTGACGCGTCACCTGCCAAACTCTTGGACTGGACCACCTGGGGCCACGCCGCAGGAGAAGACAGAGAATCAAGGGAATGTGCAAAATCGCGAGCCATTTAAGACGCCTTTCGGTAAATCTACTTTGATGTTTGATAGGCGATAAGTGACGTAACGCAAACGATGATTTGTTGTGAAAAACAGAAAAATAGCGCCGACACCCCCCATTTGGGGCGTATGCCGGAAACAGTCTTGCCAGCAATGGTTGCGCCAAACGCCAGCTGCTCAATTCCAATCAAAGCCAGCGTGAAGTGACATTGGCGCGCAGACTATGCGCCAATGCCCAACTGCGCGTTCTAGATTAAAGGCCGCGACACCAGTTTTGCCGCATCCACGCCTGCCTCGGCCTCAAGCCGCCCGAAGTCATGAATGGCAAGCCGTTGCTCTGTCCAGGTGACAATCTGATCATCGCGCAAGGCGCTAAGTGTCTTGTTCGTGTGAACAAGCGACAGGCCCAAAGCGTCAGCTAGGTCCTGCTGTCGATAGGGAAAAGGCACAGAATTGCCATCCCCCAATCCGACGGCGGCCAAGCGATGATAGAAACGGTGCAACGCCCATGCAATCCGTACGCGCGCCTGCATTTGTCCGACGGCGGTCAATGCTTCACCGAGGAAGACTTCTTCTACCGCGGCAACCCGGGTCAGGTCGTACGCGCGGGTGGGATTCGAACTAAAGAGAGACCACAATTCAGACCGGTTGAATGTACAAAGACGCATGTCACTTGTTGCTTCAACAGAGTGATCCATTTCGCCCATGACACCCGCCTGAAGGCCGATGAAATCGCCCGGCATCACAAACCCGATCACTTGGCGACGCCCGTCTTCCAGCGTCCGATGACGCAGCCCCATGCCTTCGAGGCAGGTAAACAAATGCGTCGACGACTGCCCCTGTGCCATAATTTCAGTGCCCGGCTGCGCTTCAAGCTCTCCAGTCTTGAAACCCTCCATAAAGGCCACCTCGGACGCAGACATCTCTGCGAAGAAGTCCATTTTACGAAGAGGGCAGTCGCTGCATTTTGTCGACATTAATGCTGTCTCCTATGTCATAGTTTAATTCGCGTCGCATGTTTCTGTGTCAGAGCAACGCCATGCGAACAGACATTTCAAAATGACGTTTAAAGTTGCTCCAGACGTGCGCGCGTTGATTGTTGGTGAGTCTGAGATCGAAGTTATGGATCTCGGCGATTATCTGATGTCGCTTGGGTGGGCTGCACCCGATACTGCGATGTCATCCAAGGCGGCCGCAGAGTTGCTGAACACAGCGAAAACGCCTTATGCGCTGGCCATCGTAGGCTTGTCTCAGGCTGTGCCGGGCACGATGCAGTTGCTGCGCGATTGCGTGGCTTTTGGCACGTCGATAATCGCGCTGAACGGTGTCGCGTCGTCTTCGATAAAGGCACGCATTGTAACCGTGGCGCGCCCTTATCACGATGTGCATTTGAATGCCGCCCTGATGGAATTGAACCTCTGGGATTACGGCGACTAGCGTCCACAGTGCGCTCCGCAGCATGTCCGAACGCAGCCGTGACACGGACTGGTATAGCTTCCGCGCGTATACGCTCATCCGGTACCGTTGCATAAGCAGACTTCATCATCATCAGCGAACGCGTGCAAAGGTGAATGGTTCCGCAAGTCCACGAACCGTCTTTCCACCTTAAGGAACCTTGGAAGGCTGGACGCGTTGGGCATCCATGAAAGGAGGCCCGTTTTGCTTACTTGGTCCGCAACATTTCTCGTTATCGCAATTGTCGCAGCCATCTTTGGATTCGGCGGCATCGCAGCCGCGTCCACCGGCATCGCGCAAGTGCTGTTTATTCTGTTTTTCTTGCTCTTCTGCGTGACGTTGATTGCGCAATTCCTCCGCGGGCGCTGACCGCTCCCCCTTCCGACCACTCTCCTGATACAACCGATTGGAACACCCCATGGATCGCATCGACGCGCTCACAGAACACTTCATGTCCACGCTCTCGGAGCAAGACGATGATCTGTCAAACTTCAAACAAGCCGTGCGCGACGTCGCCTCAGATGTGCTCGCGGTCGAAAAGAATGATCCCACGTGGTCTGCCAATCAGGTTCTGCGCCGGATAGCCGAACCAGACCGCGTCATCAGTTTTCGGGTCACATGGGCCGACGATGATGGAAACGTCTGCATCAATCGCGGCTGGCGTGTACAGGCGTCGAACGCCATCGGTCCATACAAAGGCGGCCTGCGTTTTCACCCAGGTGTATCGCTGGATGATCTGAGGTTCCTTGCCTTTGAGCAGTGCTTCAAAAATGCGTTGACCGGCTTGCCCCTTGGCGGCGCAAAAGGCGGGGCGGATTTTGATCCGCGTGGCCGCTCGGACGCCGAGATCATGCGCTTTTGTCAGGCCTTCATGGGCAAACTTGCCCCCTATATTGGTCCGGATCGCGACGTCCCGGCAGGTGACATCAATGTTGGGCCGCGCGAGATCGGATACCTCTTTGGCGCTTGGATGAATGCTGCAGGCATTTATGACGGCGCACTCACCGGCAAAGGCCTGTCCTACGGTGGCTCAGAAATGCGCGTTGAAGCCACCGGTTACGGTTTAATCTATTTTGTTCAAGCCATGCTGGCGCGTCGGAATGCCGACATCACCGGCAAACGCGTGGCCATTTCCGGTAAAGGCAATGTCGCGACCCACGCAGCCGAGAAAGCGGTCTGTGAAGGCGCAACGGTGGTGACGCTGTCGGATACGAGCGGCACACTTTATGCCCCTGACGGTCTTAGCCAGGAGGCCATCCGCTGGGTACAAGAGCAAAAGGCGGCGGGAAAAGACCTCGCCAATCCGCCCAAGGATTTCGGGGCAGCGTTCCGCGAAAACGAAACTCCATGGCAGCAATCGGCGGACATAGCGCTGCCCTGCGCCACCCAAAACGAAATCGACGAAGACGCTGCCAAATCCATTGTCGACGCTGGCACATCGCTGCTCGCTGAAGGCGCAAACATGCCAACGACGCCCGATGCTCTGGCTGTGTTGCGCAAAGCAGGTGTCACATATGCTCCGGGGAAGGCCTCCAATGCGGGCGGTGTCGCTGTCAGCGGCCTTGAAATGAGCCAGACTAGCCACCGCCGCTTTATGACCGCGGAAGAAGTCGACGCGGCCCTGAAAGATATCATGAAGCAAATTCACGATCGCGCTGCAGACGAAGGTCAGTCCGGCGGCAAAATAGATTACGCGCGCGGCGCTAACGTCGCAGCCTATCGCAAGCTGGCACAGGCCATCACCGCACAGGGGGTGCTCTAAATGGGTAAGTCCAACACAGTGAATGGCGGCACGCTCCTTGTTCAGTGTCTGATCGAGGCTGGCGTGGACACCGTCTTTGGTGTTCCCGGCGAAGAAACGACAGAAATCATGGAGGCGATTGCCGCGTCCGACATCGAATTCGTTTTGGCCCGCAATGAACAGGGTGCCGCGTTCATGGCATCCGTTCATGGACGTCTGACAGGGCAACCTGGCGTCTGCTTAGCAACGCTTGGGCCCGGCGCCACGAACCTCGTCACCGGGGTGGCGGATGCGCAGCTTGACCATGTGCCGCTGATCGCGATTACCGGTCAGGGTGGGCGTGGGCGTTTGGGCCGCATGAGCCACCAGATGATCGACCTCGAAGCGTTGTTCGCGCCGATTACAAAACTGAGCCGCACGTTGCTGATGGTCGATGACATTCCCGCCAGCTTTGCAGAAGCGTGGCGCGTTGCCTGCACTGAGCGCCCCGGAGCCGTGCATCTGACACTGCCCGAGGACGTGGCTGCCGCCGAAACATCTGCGTCCCCCTTGCCGACCCAACCGGTTGCGCGACAGCTTGCGGACGGCAAGGATGTTGATGCGGTCGCAAAGCGTTTGCTTTGCAGCGAACGTCCAGTCATCCTTGCCGGTGCTGGTGCGGTGCGCGGGCAAGCCGCCGACATGCTGCGCTCTCTTGCAGAGACCACTGGCATTCCCATCGCGACGACCTTCATGGCCAAAGGCATCCTGCCCCCCGACCATCCACAATCCCTGTTCACGATTGGACAGGCCAAGGAAGATTGGGTGGACCTTGCCTTGCAGGCAACCGACTGCGCGCTGTTTGTCGGTTTTGATGCGGTTGAATACCCACCCGTCGCGCTGAACCTTCCCGACGATGCCAGTGTCGCGGTCATAGATGGCGACACGCCACGCGCCGACACCGGACTGGCGATAGATGCCTTGGCGGTCGGAGAGATCACTCAAACGCTTGAGCATCTCAAGGATGCGATTGGCGACAAGACATGGGTCATGCGCCAGTCATTCAAAGCGGCTCAAGAGGGAATGCGCAAGGCCCTGAACCGCGTTCAGAATTCGGCGGAAACCGGCGCCATGGCTCCGGCGGACATCTGCCGTGAAGTTACCGAAACGCTCCGTACAGAAGACACCGTTTTGTCTGGCGTCGGCATGCACAAGATGTGGATCGCCCGGCACGTTCAGCCACTGCGCGCGAACCAATTGATCGTGCCCAATGGTCTAGCCGGCATGGGACTGGCCTTGCCGGGCGCGCTGGCGGCGGCACGCCTGCCCTCAGAAGGGCGCGTTCTGGCCATTTGTGGTGACGGAGACGTCATGATGAATGTGCAAGAGATGGAAACCATCACGCGACTGGGACTCCAACTGACCGTGATGGTTTGGGTCGATGGCGGTCTTGGCCTGATTGATGCCCACCAGGGCGAAAGCGGGCCTAACTTTCCCTTCGCAAATCCGCAGTGGGAACAACTCGCCGCTGCATTCGGCTGGACCTACGCGGCGGTGAAGGGTCGAGCGGACCTGCCAGAGCTTTTGCAGGTTGCGCACAGCGCTGAGGGCCCCACTCTTTTGACCGTCGCAGTCGATTATCAATCTGTCGGACAAATGCCCGGTTCCAACGGGAACAATATCGCGGCCTAGGCGGTTGTCCCCCTGAACGCAGACACGAAAGGAGAGACACCATGACCAACGCATTGAAAGTCATCCCGTCAGAAGATTCAGTATCCACAGGCGTGCGCGAAACGCCCGCCATCGCAGAGGCGCTTGGCGACGTGCTGGCGGATACCTACCGCCTCGTATTCAAATCCCACGCCTACCATTGGAACGTCGAGGGTCCGCTATTCTATTCGGTCCACAACCTGACCGAAGAGCATTATGAAGATCTGTTCAAGGCTGCCGACGAGCTGGCCGAGCGCATCCGCGCACTGGGTCACCTCGCGCCGACCGCCATGGCAGACATCACCGGGCGTTCGGTGATTGAAGACAAGGACGGCACGATGTCAGCCGAAGATATGTTGCTCGATCTGGCCGAGGATCATGAGCGGTTGGCGAAACGCTTTCACGCCGTTGTGCGCTTGGTCGAAGGCAAAGCCGATCCGGTGACCGAAGATCTGGCGACCGAACGCAGCGCATTCCACGAGAAAGCCGCATGGATGTTGCGCGCACTGTCAAAGTCCGAGTGACACCCGAATACGTATCTTAGCGATTAGCCGAGTTACAAGTTGAGTGTGTAGATGCCGCAGCCCTCGGGCTGCGGCTTGTTTTTTGGGGAAATGCTAGGCCTTCAACGTCGCGGTGGACGAAAAGAACATGGCCTGCGAAATCGCCGAGCGCACCTGATCTTCGGTATATGGCTTCGAGATCAGGAAGGCTGGTTCTGGACCCTCACCCGTTAGCAGGCGTTCTGGGAAGGCCGTGATGAAGATGACTGGAATGTCTTCTGCTTCTTTCAGAATGCGATTGACGGCGTCGATGCCGCTTGAGCCATCTGCAAGTTGGATATCCGACAAGATCAGGCTTGGTTTCTCGCGGTTGAACAGGTTGATCGCGCCTTCTTCGGTGCGGGCAACGCCGGTCACGCGGTGGCCCATTTCCGAAACGATATGCTCAAGATCGATCGCAATGATCGCTTCGTCTTCGATGACCATGACCTTGCCGCTGAGCGATTTGGCCATTTCCTCAAAAGCGATATCCAAAAGCTTGCCAACTTCTTCAGGCGTCTTGCGCATGATCATTGCGACTTCGTTGCGCTTGAACCCTTCCAGAGTGTGGAGCAGCAGCACCTCACGCGTATCCGCCGTCAGGGCCTGCAGATGCTTTTGCGCTTCTGCGGGCAGCCCGGTCTCACCGTCAGAAAGTTGGGAACCAGAACTGGACCAAATGGTTTGAAAGACAGAGTAGAGCGCTGTTTTGGCGGGCATGTCATCCGAAAACAGGGATGGATCGGCCAAAATAGCTTCAAGCGCGGTCGCGGCATAGGCATCGCCACGGCTTTGACTACCAGTCAGCGCGCGCGCGTAGCGGCGAAGGTAGGGCAGGTTTGGCCCGATTTTGTCAGCCAGTGAAAGTTCGTCGTTGTGTGGCTGAGACGTCATAGTCGTTTTCCCTTTTAGCGAATTCTATGGAACAAAACCGCTGGTGCACCACTTTGTTCCACATAAGCACGTGCGCACTAACTAAGGTAAAGAGATGACCCGGCCGGAGAAAACATCAAGGATTGCGGAGGAAATCGACAAGAACCTCCGTCGCGCGTACGACGAAGTCGCGCAAGAAGAACTGCCGGATCGCTTTGCCAACCTGCTGCAGCAGCTTCGCGAAAAGGACTCCGCAAATCCTGCCAATGGCACGGGTGGCGAAGCAGATGAATGACAACACCCCAATAAATCCCAAGGATGAACTGGTCACGCATCTCGGTGCGATGCGCGCGTTTGCTATGTCTCTGACGCGGAACGCGACGCTCGCCGACGACATCGTACAGGACGCCTTGGTCAAGGCTTGGAACAACATCCATAGTTTCAAACCCGGGACCAACATGCGGGCATGGCTTTTCACCATTTTGCGCAACACCTATTACTCGCATCACCGCAAGCGGCAGCGCGAGGTCGAGGATGTTGAAGGGACCATGACCGCTGGATTGGCTCAAAAGCCAGACCATGACGGCCGACTTCAAATGCGCGACTTTTCCGTCGCGTTTGATCAGCTTCCAGAAGAACAACGGGAAGCATTGATCCTCGTCGGCGCCAGCGGGTTCTCTTACGAAGAGGCCGCCGAAACATGCGGCGTCGCCGTGGGCACGATCAAGAGCCGTATCAACCGCGGGCGTGCGCGACTTACAGAACTCATGCAATTGTCAGATGACGATCCGCTTGAGGCGACCGAAGCCATGACACAGAGCATCGTTGCTCAGAATCAGAGGCTGGCTTGAGGTGGCCCTACCCCTTCGGCGGGCTCCGTGTCCGCCTCATCCTTCTGATGGTGCTCGCGCTCTTTCCGCTTGGACTTATTGCCTTGTGGCAAACCACCCGGGTTGTCAAAGATAGCGACGCCATAAACCGTGGAGTCATGGCCGAAGTCACAGAGGCAGCAGCCGCAGATCAGCGGGTGTTGGTGCAAGAGGCTGTCGGTGCGGCCCATGGGCTTGGTGCCATGGCACGAACGACGGACGCGGCCTCTTGCCGTGAAACGCTGGCCGTTTTCCTTCGTAAGAACCCCCGGTACGTCTTTGCGGGTTTTGCGCCGGTTGATGGCACCATGCGGTGCAGCACGTCGCCAAATGAGGCCATTGACCTTACCCAGACCGAAGATTTCCAAGCCTCGATAGACAGGGCCGAAATCTATACGGCGCTTAGCCCAAGTGGCGAACTGAGCGGCGCACCTGTCTTTGTTGTCAGTGTCCCAGTTTTTGATGGCCCAACACTGACCGGCATGATGGCGCTGTCGATTGCACTTGATCGGTTTAGTGAAGGGCTTGATGACAGCCAGATACGCGATGGCCTTGCTTTGCTGGGCATTACCACGAAGGCGCAAGTGTTCGACATGTTCGATCCGATGGGCGCGGATGCCTTGGCTGGTTTGCCGGTCGACATCACACCCGACAGCCTCAAGGCCAGATCAGGCACGAGCTTTGTTGCAAATGACAGCGCGGGCAACTCTCGCTTCTACACCGTGCGCAGCGCGGCAAATGACAGCTACACCATTGTCGGCAGTTGGCCATATTCGGGTCCGGCCTCAAACGGGACCTTAAAGCTTGCGCTGTTGCCCATGCTGTTCGCCATCCTGATGTGGTTGGCGAGCATGACGGTCGCTTATATCGGCCTGAACCAGCTTGTCCTGCGCCACCTTGCCGAATTGAGGTCAGGCATGCGCCGCTTTGCCTTGGGCGAGCGCGGTGGCCCCGGTGTTTTGCTTGATGGCGCACCTGACGAGTTCAAGGACGCCCAGCGGGCCTTTAACCGCATGACGCTTTTGATTACCGACGCAGAAGCCAAGCAACAGTCCGACCTTCAGGACAAAGAAGTGCTTCTGCGCGAAATTCATCATCGGGTGAAAAACAATCTGCAAATGATTGCCTCGATCATGAATCTGCAATCCCGCAGCGCCCAGACCAGCGAAGCGCGCTCCATCCTCGAAAGCCTGAAGCGGCGCGTGAGCGCGCTCGCAACCTTGCACCGATCGCTTTATAATCAACCGGAAACGTCGCGCGTAAATGCAAGAGACCTCATTGGGGCTGTGGTCTCCGAGACCTCACTGATGTCTCCTAACCCCAGGATGGTCATTAACACAGATATCGCCGCCGTTTTGCTTTATCCGGATCAGGCGGTGCCGCTTTCCATGTGGGTGGCCGAAGCGCTGATGAACGCCATGAAACATGCCAGAATCGACGAAAACGAGCGGGTCAAGATCGCCCTGTCGTTGACCGTGTCGGATACCGGCGATGTATTTGTCAAAATGACCAACCCCGCCGATGCGCCAGAGGATGACGCGCCGCAGACCGGATTGGGCAGCAAACTTATGCTGGCATTTGAACGTCAGTTGGACGGCACGGCCGAACACAACACACAAGATGGCGTTTTTACGCGCACCCTGCGGTTCCAGGCCGTCGAATTCGAGCCGATCGAACAAGACGAAAAAGCCCAAGCCGCCGCGTGAAACCGTCTGCATTGGGTGGCAATTGCAGGTTCCTAATCAGCTGACGCATGTCTCTCGTGGTTGTCTACCCCTCAAGGTTTACGCCAACTATGGCGCGCGGCTGGCTATTCAGGAAAATTTTTCGGTCCGTTGGGAACAATATGCCGCAACCGCCCATTTGATTGAGTTCGGTGCGTGTTCTGGCTCGCACCGAGCCTCCGCAAACATGATCAGGGAGCGTTAGATGACAGCGGTACTATTCGGTTCAATCGGCAGCATCGTAGAGACCTCAGAAATGCAAAGAGACGCCTTCAACGCGGCGTTTCAAGATCACGGCGTCGACTGGCATTGGGATCGGGGAATCTATCAGAAAATGCTGCGTGCGTCTGGCGGTCAGGATCGGATCAACAGCTACGCTGCCGCGCGCGGCGAAACTGTTGATGCGGCAGCAATCCACGCCACCAAGTCCCGCCTGTTTCTGCGGTTCCTGGCCGGCGGCCATGTCATGCTGCGTCCGGGCGTCGCCGAGACGCTCAGCATGGCCCCACTCCACGGTGCGAAACTTGCCTTCGTCACGACGACCGAGCGCGCAACCGTTGAGGCCATTAAGGCCATCGTTACGCGGCAGACCGGCATCGAATTCGATCACATGACATGGCGCACGCCGCACCGCGCCTCGAAACCGGCACCTGACGTGTATTTCGAAACGCTCAAGGTCCTGAAGCGAACCCCGTCCACCGTTGTCGCAATCGAAGATAATCCAGACGGCGTCTCCGCTGCCAAAGCAGCCGGGATTTCCACCATCGGATTTACCGGCGCAAACATCGACGCCAAGGATATGCAGCACGCAGACATGAGCGTGACAAATGATCTGAACGACGCCGTTGGAGCGACATTGGGTTGGTCGTTCAAGGTCGCCGTCTAAACACGCGAGATAGGCGACCGGAACTGATGCGTGAGTTGCGCGTTGATGCGTGATGATCGACCTCGCTACGCCAGCTTCGCGCACCAAGTCGCTGCCGCGCCACACCTCGGAGCGCGGCGGCACAGCAGGTGCCCTGCTCCCGCAGAAGAGCGAGCGTCAACTGGGCGTCGAAGTCGAATTCGCAGGCCTAACCGAGGCAGAAGCCGCCACCAAATTTGCGGCCGCCCTTGAAACCTCGGCGCGCGAAGACGGCGATATGTGGGTCTGTCAGACACGTGATTTCGGCAAATGTGTCTTCTATCTGGATACAGCCTACAAATCGAAAATCGAACAGGTGGGCGGAGCAAAGGCCCTGACCGTCGCCCGAACGGTCGTTCCCGTAGAGCTGGTCACCGACCCTTTTGACCCTGCCGCTCTGCCCACCTTGAACAGTGCCTTGGCCAAATTGCGTGACGCAGGAGCATTGGGATCACGACATGCACTGATGTACGGGTTCGGCGTCCATCTGAACGTGGCAATCGCAGACGCTTCGGTCGAGCACATTTACGCCGTCACCTGCGCCTTTGCACTTCTCGAAGAGGCCCTGAGAAGCGATATCGACCTCGACATCGCGCGGCGCGCCTTGCCGTTCATTGACCCCTATCCGGACAGCTTGATTGAAGCCTTGGTAGGGGGCCGCCCTGAGACCATGGATGGCTTCGCGTGCTTGTTGTTGTCCAAGACATCCTCTCGCAATCACGGGTTGGATCTCCTTCCCATCCTCGCAGAGCTATCCGCAGACGTAACCGCGGAATATGTCAGCGATGACACCAAGCTTTCGCCGCGCCCGGCGTATCACTACCGCCTGCCCGAATGCCGCATCGATGAACCTGGTTGGGACCTGTCCAAAGATTGGGCTCGGTGGTGCGCGGTGGAGGCCCTTGCGGCCTCTGATGAGCTCGACACGCTGATCCATGCACGCCGTGAGTGGCAGACGCAACCTGCCTTGACGCGCCGGGCATGGCGGGACGTGTCGCGCCCTTATCTGATCAAATACCTGGAAGGACATCACACCACATGACCCGTTCAACGGATCGCCCCATCATCGGAGTAACCGTGTCACGCCGAAGCGGCTGGCGGATTTTCCCACTCATCCGGTTCAATCTGTGGTGGGCGGGTGCGCGCGCCGTGAAATGGCAAAGACAGACGGACGTAAATGTGGATGCCGTTGACGGCGTGATCGTGGGTGGTGGCGATGATATTTCTCCCACGCTCTACGGAGCCGAACTGGCGATGGAAGCGCGTCTTGATCCCGGGCGCGACGCGATTGAGCGTGACATCGTGTGTCGCGCCTGGGAGGACAATATCCCCATGCTCGGTATTTGCCGGGGCGCACAGATGATCAACGTGGCCTTGGGCGGCACGTTGGATCAAGACGCTTATGCCAGCTTTGGGGCTGTCAATTACAAGACCATCCTCCCGCGCAAGACGGTCCATGTAAACGGTGCCTCGCGCCTCGCAGCGATCACCGGAACAGATGACCTGAAGGTCAATGCGCTCCATACTCAAGCCGTCGACGAATTGGCGTCCGGCATTCGTGTCGCGGCAAGCGATGAAAGCGGGATGGTGCAGGCGATCGAACGGATCAAGGATCCCTTTTTGCTGGGCGTCCAGTGGCACCCAGAACACCTGATCTATGCCCACCGCCAGCGCGCCATCTTTAAAGCACTGGTCGAAGCCGCCCGCGCCTATCAGGAAGGCCGCAAGCAAGTTCGCGCCGTCGACAAGGCCTTCGCCTGACGGTCAAAACGCGGCGGCAATACCCTGTCCAACCGGCGCCCTCGCTCCATATCAAAGCGCAAGCCTGACAACATCCACGACAGAAAATCCGGAGCGTCCATGTACGCAACAATCGAACTGCGCGATCTGATACTGCACTGTGACCTTGGCACTTATGGGCCAGGCGATGTGGTTCCTGAGGCCCACGTTCTAGACCTGACGCTGACCATTGGCACCGACCGGGTACTAATCGCCCGCGACGGCATGGATCAGGTGTTTGATTACGACCCGCTCATCAGGGATATCGACCGCCTCGCGCGCGATGGCCACTACGAGACCCAAGAGCGTCTGATCAGCCGCATAGCAGAAGCATGCGCCGCCTATTCGGAAATCACAGCCGCCTCACTCTGCCTGCGCAAGACACCCGTCCTGAACGCATCAGGAAGCCTTGGTGTTCGCCTCGACATCGACACTCAAAGCCTGTCGTGCATGCGACCGCGCGCTGCCTGAGCCGCCGCTGGAGACCACACATCATGGCCACCCTTCGTCCACTCCTCAGACGCCCTATCACCATCGCTTTGCTCATCGCGGCGGTGTTCGGGCTGTTTGCGGCCGCATCCGCAGACGCGCATGTGCGCTGGTTCGTGGGCAGCGTCGCAACCGTGGACACGTTTGAACCGTACCAGATCACCGATTTTGAGGTCCTCGCATGGATCGCCGCCGCGGTCGGATTGATCAGCGCCTCGGTTTTTCTGGACATGCGCCTGCCTGAAGTGCGGATCGTTGATACCAAAACACGCCACGATTTCATCGAGATCCTGCGCGTCTTTACCGGCATGTCGATGATGCTGACGGCTTATGAAGGCGCAGTCATTGCGCCGCATCTCGTGGCGTTTGACGGTTTTGGCACGGTGCTTTTGTTCCTTCAGGCCGTGATCGGCATTCTTCTGATTGCCAATCGCTTTGTGCGCCACGCCGCAATTTTGATGATCATCCTGCATCTGGGGCTCGCGGTGAAATTCGGAATTCTCGCCGCCGCGGAATACCTGATCATGGTCGCAATCGCGGTCTTCCTTTTGATCAATAACCTGCCGACGGAAGAACTGCGCAACCGCTTCAAGCCTTATTCGGTGGACCTGCTGCGGATCATCACAGGTATCTCGCTCATTACGCTCGGCTTCTCGGAGAAGCTTTTTGGCGCGATGATGGCAGAGCATTTTCTGGTGCTTTACCCATGGAATTTCATGGCCACGCTGGGGCTCGATTTCTTTACTGACCGGCTCTTTGTCCTGTCAGCGGGGGTGATGGAGGTCGTCTTTGGTATCATCCTTGTCCTTGGCACCACCACACGTCTCAACGTCCTCGCGTTCTCGGTGGTGCTGTTTGCCTCGAATGTGCTCTTTCTGATCGACGGCAATAACGAAGCCGCGATGGTCGAATTCATAGGCCACATGCCGGTGATCGGTGTTGCTCTGATCCTGCTGCTTCTGGGCGCGGGCCAACGGCTCAAGATCACCAACTTCTTACCTGACCGAAACGTCAACACGTCGGTCCGAACTGTCACGGTGCCAGACGATGCGTAACCTTTCCCTTCGCTTTCCCTACCTGATCTATCTGAGCATCGCCTCGATCCTGATTGGGGTTCTGATTGCACCGCTATTTGGCCGCGTGGCGACACAGTCCCCGGCGCAGGACCTTGCCATGCTTCAGCATGACCTGATGCACGGCGAGCTTGAGGTCCCAGCAGATGGGGCACCTGAAATCCTGATGACGGTCGAGAAGGACGACATGGATGGCTGGAACATCACGCTTCAGACGTTGAACTTCACCTTTGCACCAGAGCAAGTGAACGAGGCCAATGTTCCCAATGCCGGCCACGCCCATCTTTATGTCAACGGGATCAAGATGGCCCGCGTCTATGGTCCCTACTTCCACATACCAGACCTGCCGCCGGGCCAGCACGAGATTACCGTGTCCCTCAGCAGCAATGACCATTCCTTTTTTGTGAAAGATGGCAGCCGGATCGAAGCGCGCGCCGTCATCATGCAAGGTCAAAGCACAGCCCCGGCAGGGTGACCCAAACCAAAGATGTCAGGAGACCATGATGCAAAACCCTCTTCTCGTAATCGGGGCCACCTCCGGCATTGGCAAATTGTGCATGGAGACAGCACTGGATCGCGGTCATAGCGTCCGCGCCTTTGCCCGATCAGCAGATAACCTTGATGAGCAAGCCAACCTCGACCGCTGCGCCGGTGACGCAACCAAGCAAGACGACATTGCTCGCGCGCTCGACGGGGTGGGCGCGGTTGTGGTGGCACTGGGCATCCGCGAACGCGTGTCGATGCTCTGGGAGGAAGAGCACCTCTTCTCGACCGCGACCAAGCATCTGTTGCAGGCAATGCCAGAGGCAGGCCTCAAGCGCTTGATCGTCGTGACCGGTTTTGGGTCCGGCCGCAGCCGCAACGCGATGAGTGCAATCGAACGGCTTGGCCACGGCGCAGTCCTTGGCCGTGTCTACGCGGATAAGACGCGCCAAGAGGACCTGATCGTGGATAGCGACCTTGACTGGACCATCGCGCGCCCCGTGATCCTGAACAATCGGCCAGCCTCGGGGAGCTACAAGGTGCTGACCGATCCCAAGGAGTGGCGCAACGGCCTGATCTCACGGGCGGATGTGGCCGCCTATCTGGTGGACGCGGCTGAACAGACATTGAACATCCGTCAGGACGTTGTGTTGACCCGCTGAGGAGCTCTGAAAAGATCACACAAAAATGCCCGCTGCACGATGCAGCGGGCATTTTTGATTTAATGGGGGTGGACCGCCTAGGCCTCGATGGTTGGCGACCTTGGGCCAAACAAGAGCCAAGCAATAAAGCCCAGCACCGGCAGGATCAGAACCGCCAGACACCACAGCACCTTTTTGCCGGTGGTCGTGCTCGAGTTGATGATCGATACGAATGCCCAGATGTTCAATGCCAACAGCAGAAGGCTGCCAAGACCTGCAACTTCGATACCCATTTTTTTACTCCTTTTCGTTTCTGCTTACGCTGCGCTCAGTTCACTGGCGCTTTTGAGAATCCGATCACCGTCAGACTGCTCAATCAGGAATGCTGGGTTGTCGTCGGACGCGTCACGCGTCACCTCGCTGCCTTTGATCGTCAGCGTCACCTTATCGGAATACCGTTCTTGCACGGTCCCCGTCCCGGTTCCGTTGCCCCAGTTCCATTCAACTTTGTCGCCTACTTTGATGCTCATCATGCGCTCCTATGGTCTCTCAGCGCGCTGATGAGTTCGGATTTGGTCATGTCCGACCGTCCCTCGATCTCAAGCTCTTGCGCGCGATCATACAGATCGTCTTTCGTCCACTCTTCGTAAGGCGGGGCTTTGCCGCCCTTTTTGGATGGGTTCATGTTGTCACTGGCCTGCGCGTTTGCGATCCGCGCCGCGGCCTCTTTCGAGTAACCGTCGTCGCGCAGCGCATCGTAGGTTTCATCATCCTTGATGCTGGGTCTTGCGCTATCGTTCATCGCGGGCTCCATCGGTTGTGGGCGTCATCTGCCAAACGATCAAACCGACAACTTGTTCCGAACCGGGTCTATGAGAAAGCCTTCTTCAGAGCCTTGGTGTCGTCTTTGTGGACAGCAAAAAGCACGTGGGCATTGGCCGACAGGCGGGTGTCTGCGCTGGCCAAAACTTCATCTTCGCCCGAGATAAAGGCCACCGCCCGCGCGCGTTCTGGCACGTCGACATCGCCCAGCGCGACGCCGTCCAGACCATCACACACATCGACCCGCATCAGGCGCAGGTCATGCGACAGATTCAGCTGTTCCGTGACCTCGGTGTCTTCTTCCAGCGCGCGGCACAAGGATTTAGCCACCGTCGCGTGGGGCGTAATCGTGTCCGTCAGTTCAAGCTCGGCGCAGACCTCAAGCAATTCAGGCGAAATGATCTGAGGGATCACGCGCTGAAAACCGACCGACCGCCCGACAAGAGCCGTGAGGATGTTGTCATCCGAGGCATTGGTCAGCGCGATCAGGACGTCGCGCTCGCTGCTATGCGCTTCTCGCAAGACCGACGGCGATGTCCCGTCCCCTTCGATCAGGCCACAATCCAACTGGTCGCTCAATCGTTCAAGCCGTTCACGGCTGCGGTCGATGAGGACGATTTCATGGCCATTGCCAATCATCTCTTCTGCGGTGGCCACACCGAACTTGGACCCTCCGACAATCACGATGCGCATGGCTTATCCTTTCCGGTCTAATCGTGTGAACCAAGTGCTCGGCAAAAACAGCACAAGCACGGCAATGAACTCCAAACGCCCCAACCACATGGCCAAGGTCACGACGACCTGCGCGTAGGGTGGAAGATCGGTGGAGATAACACCCGTCGACAGCCCAACCGTCGAAAGAGCGGACACGGTATCAAACAAAGCAGGCAAGGCCGGGTTCCCAAGCGACACGAGCATCGCCCAAACAATGCACGCGGTCATCGCGTAGATGGCGAACAATCCGATCAAGGTGATCAGAAACATGTCCTTCACCGGCTTGCCCCGGTGTCGGAGCGGGCTAATCGCGCGCTCGGGCAATCTCGGCAGCGTGAGAGCGTGGCGCACAGCCCGTGCCCCAATAGAAAGCCGCCAAAGCTTGAGCCCACCCGCTGTGGACCCTCGATCACCGCCGACCAGCATAAGCATCACGAACAAGATCAAAACCGCGGGTGACGCCGGCATCGGCCCGGTCGCGTAGCCCGCCGTACTGAAGGCGCTCAGCAGGTTCAGCAGTGTTGCAATGTAATCCAATTGCGCCCCGGTCAGCCAAAGCAGAACCGCAAGAGCCACAGCGCAGAACACGCACATCAGCACAACGCGATAAACGGACTCAGAACGCCAGAATGCTCGCCCCGATCGACGCAGCAGTTGCGCATACGCCAAAAGCGATATCGCCCCGGCAACACAGGCCAAAAGAACAAGGCTTTGTGTCAGCAAATCATAAGACGCCAAACTGTCTGACCGGGGTGCAAACCCACCCGTGGAAATCGCAGACAAGGCCAGAACCAGACCCTCCCCCGCCCGACCGAGAGAGATGGCAATCAGTACCGAAAACTTCACCGTCAGCGCCGCGTAGGCCCCAAGCAATTCCCGCGCCTGCTTGCGGGCCGATGTGATGCGGTCGCGGTCGTCGATCCCGGCTTTCCCAAGTTCTCTTGCCAATGGCCCCGGCCCAAGCACAAGCGCCAGCACCGCCGTCGCCATCGCCAAACCACCACACCACTGCATCCACGACCGCAACACATGGGCCGCAAAAGGCCACGCATCCGGGTTAGTGGCCATAGACAAACCCGTCGTTGTCACCGCGCTCATGCCTTCAAACAAGGCTGAGGCAACAGGCATGCCCAGCGCCATGAAGGCCGGGACAGACAGGACGGCAGATAAAAGAAACAGGATCGAGATCGTCGCCATCGCTTCGACGCCACGCAAATCTTTTGGCAAAGGTCGGCTACGCGCCAGAAACCAAATTACCGAACAGGCCAAGATCGGCATGGCCAACGCGAGGGCTAGATCATGAACGCCTTCGGCGAGCGCCCAGACCATCGGTGGCCCAAAAAGCAACGCCGCCAATGGCCCATGCTTGGCCAACACCAAAAGGAGCACTGAGAGACGCGCAGGTTGAAGAAGGGTCTCAGCCCCCTGCCGAGCCATATCTCAGTCTGCCATCCAGTGGCTGTGAGCGTTAGTGCGTGGCGGATGTGGTCTTCGTGAATCGTTGCGCATGCTTGTCAACTCACTGCGCGACCACTTGGTTCCCGGTTCCTCGTCAGACCGCCCGCGCGGGAACCAATTCACCCCGACGGCGTTAACACCGCTCTGACAAAGGAGCAGCCCATGTCCGGCAACAGCGTAACCGCAAACGGCGACAGCCTTGCTGAACACCAGAAGGAAGCAGACGCCGTCGCCGAGGCCGTCAGCCTGTCGCCCAAGCTGATCTTCGAGTCCGTTCGCCGCAATGGTGAAGAAGAGTTGGAACGCCCGATGCGTGCCCTTTGGTATTCGGGCATTGCCGCCGGGATGTTGATTTCCTTTTCGGTGATTGGCGAGGCGCTGTTGCGCGCCGCCCTTCCTGATGCAGACTGGCGCTACATCATCGAAAATATGGGCTACACCTTTGGTTTCCTGCTGGTGATCCTTGGACGTATGCAGCTTTTTACCGAAAACACGATTACGACTGTGGCCCCCGTTCTGGTCAGCCGAACATGGTCTAGCCTACGACGGATGCTGTCGCTGTGGGGCGTTGTCTTGGCCGCAAATGTGATCGGTGCCTTTGCGGTCGCCACATTCCTCGCGTACGCGCCTGTACTCAGCGACGATATTGCTGCGGCGTTTAATGAATTGAGCCAACACGCCACCGGCATGCCACCCCTCGAAGGCCTGATGCGCGGCATTCCTGCAGGCGTGCTCATTGCCGCGCTGGTCTGGATGCTGCCAACCGCCAAAGGCAACGAGGTCTTGCTGATCTTTCTGTTCACGTGGCTGATCGCCTTGGGCGACTTTACACATATCGTCGCCGGTTCGGTTGAAATGGCCTATCTGATGGTGCGCGGCGAACTTGGCCTTGCCCCTGCCGCCTTGTCATTCTTCCTGCCGGTTCTGGCAGGAAACGTCATCGGTGGCACCGCGATCTTCACCCTGCTGACATGGGCACAGATCAAACCCGAAGTTGAAGCACAGCTGGACTAGAGGTCGGTTTAATTGGTCCACGCGCCCTGCGCCTCAGAGCCCGAACCGGTCCTCACCATCGTTCGCTGTCATTCGCCGGAGTAAATTACTCCAGTTCACCCGCAAGCCTTCACAGCCAAAAAGCAGGTGAAGCGGTGGTCCGCTTCAAACGAGGCCACTTCAGGGACGCAGATCGCACGGAATTCAAAGCACACCGGAGATTGCAGTTCATGACAGCTCCAACTCAGTTTTCTTCGTTCTGATGGTTTGGCTTGCAACTGCTCAGCGTCGCCGCAGCCTATCGAACCCAAACGCGGCCATATGGCAGCATGTTCAGCACCCCGTCAGACAGTGTAAGGTCGGCTTGAGAGAGCAAGTCCTTGAATTCAGTGGCTCCATGAGCCTTTAGCCAATTCTCATCCACCGGCACGATCTGCTCTGAGAAATTGAACAGGCACAGGATGGGACCAGTCGGCGCAAAGCGCGCAAAGGCAAAAATCTCTGGACGGTCAGGAAACAGGATACGGGTCGCCACTGCGCCATGCAGTTCTGGGATCGCCTTCCGTCGCGCCAAGATGTGCTGAGTGCCGCTGAAGATTTGCCCCTCGGGCGAGGCCCCGTCCTGGGCATTGGCCACATGCTCCCAATCCATCACCGGCCGGTGCAACCAGCGACTGTCATCGGTGCGCAAAGGGTCGTTGCGATAGTCGTGATCATTCAAGAGCGCGACTTCGTCCCCCATGAAGATCAGCGGAATGCCCCCAAAGGATGCGATCAGAGCGTTGCCGAGTAGTATTCGATGGACGGCGAGCTCCTTCCCACGGGCGTCGCCTTCATCCATGGCTTTCTCAAGCCCTGCGAGCGAGGCGAGTGTCCCGGAAATCCGGCTATCGCCGGTGTCCTCGTTGATCTGGAAATACGCGCCTTTCGCAAAGCTATCGGGGAAATGACCCGCATAGAATTTCGAGAGAAAGTCGCGATGCGCTAGGCCTGATAAGCCCATTGCGCCTGCGTCCTCATCGGTGATGGCCCATCCAATGTCGTCGTGACAACGCAGGTAGGTGGCATAGGTCGCATTTGGCAACGTTTCGGGGAAATTCTCGGCCAGGACTTTCGTCATCAACCGCGTGTCGCGGGTCGCAAGCGCGGACCAGTAGTGCACCATGAGGTTGTTGTGATAGGCCAGATTACCCTCGCGGCCCTCATGTTCGCCCCGGCCAAGGTAGGTCAGCATTTCCGCGGGACCGACAATAGCCTCCTCAAGATGGATGACCGCAGCCGCAGCAATGCGGGTGCAGGCACGCAGCGCGCGCAGCAACTTGTGCACTTCGGGTTCCGACTGGCAGCGCGTACCTTTGCGTTTCCACATGAACGCAACCGCATCTAGCCGCAGCACATCGACGCCTTTGTTGGCGAGGAACAGCATGACCTTGACGATCTCGAGGAACACCCAAGGGTTGGACCAGTTCAAGTCCCATTGGTGATCGTTGAAGGTTGTCCAGACCCACTTGTCCACCTCTGGCAGGTAGGTGAAATTCCCCGGCGCATCGTTTGGGAATATTTCGACCAGCGTGCGCTCGTAGGCGCGGGGTTCGACCTCATCGTCGAAGATATAATAGAAATCTCGGTAGAACGGGTCGCCAGCAATGGCCTTCTTCGCCCATTCATGCTCGCGCGCGGTATGGTTGAGGACCAGATCAATGCACAGCGACATGCCCCGCCCGCGCATTTCCTTGGCCAGCCGCTCGAGGTCTTGCATCGTGCCGAGTTCGGGGTTGAGGCTCCGGTAATCCTGTACCGAATAGCCGCCATCGTTGGGTCTTGGGCGCGGTTTGAGGCACGGCATGAGATGAAGATAGTTGACCCCGAGGGACTCGAGGTAATCCAGCCGCCCAGCCACGTCGGACACGCGCCCGGCAAAGCGGTCCGTATAGCAGGCATATCCCACCATATCCGACCGCTGAAACCAGTCTGGCTCCAGATCACGCTTCAGATCCAGAAGCTTCAGATCGCGCGACCGGCGCGACCAGCCATCGCGGAGCGCCTTGAGCAGCGCCTCGCGGAACGCGTCATAATCCTCACGTGCGCCATAAAGGCTATCGAGCATGGGCCAGAGGTCGTCAGCGCTGCGCGCCGCGCGCAGATCAAAGAGTGTTTTGGCAGAAACATCGACAGGCATTTAGGTAATGACATCCGGTGCTGTGCGCCCGGTGCGCGTTGAGATTTCGGCAATCGTATCGGCGGCCGCTATGATGCTGGCCAGCGCCTCTTGCGGGTGGTGGTCCAGCGCACCTGCGTCGGTTTCGAGTTGCTCAAGATAGACACGCAAGGTCGCGCCCACAGTCCCGGTGCCAGAAAGCCGAAAGACCGCACGGCCGCCACCGTCGAAATAAAGCCGGATGCCCTGCCCGCTTGAGGTGGAGCCATCGACCGGGTCAAGGTAGGAAAATTCATCTGCCCCGGACACAGTCAAACCTGCGACTGAGGTCCCCGGCAAATCGCCGAGGCGGGCGCGCAGAGCCTGCATCAGGTCATCTGCAACGGCGCTGTCCACTGCCTCGTAGTCGTGGCGGGAGTAGTAGTTCCGACCATAGCGGGTCCAGTGATCGCGCATCAGCTCGGTGACGGATTTGCCGGTGACCGCAAGGATATTAAGCCACAGCAAAACCGCCCAGAGCCCGTCTTTTTCGCGGACATGGCTGGACCCGGTCCCGGCGCTTTCCTCACCGCAAAGCGTGACCTGTCCATCATCAAGCAAATTGCCGAAGAACTTCCAACCCGTGGGCGTTTCGAAATGGGCAAATCCCTTTGCCATGGCCACACGGTCGGCGGCGGCAGAGGTCGGCATGGACCGTGCCACACCAGCAAGACCGCCCGCATATCCGGCCGCGAGATGCGCGAGGTCAGCGAAGATTGCGAGGCTGTCGGACGGGCTCACATAGCAATTGCGTCCGACGATCATGTTCCGATCACCATCCCCATCCGAGGCCGCGCCGAAATCAGGCGCGTCATCGCTGTGCATGATATCCATGAGCGCCTTCGCCCAAACCGGGTTTGGGTCGGGATGCCTGCCACCGAAATCAGGAAGTGGAGTGCCGTTCATGACTGTGCCCGCCGGGGCGCCAAGCCGCCGCTCTAGGATCTCTCTCGCATAGGGCCCGGTGATGGCGTGCATTGCGTCAAAGGCAACGCGAAAGCCGCCCTGAAACAGCGCAGAAATGGCGTTGAAGTCAAACAGTGTGCCCATCAGCTCGGCGTAGTCCGTGACTGGATCAATGATCTCAATGGTCATTTCGCCAAGGCTTTGTGTGCCAATGCGGTCAAGGTCTACATTTTCGGCCTCAAGAATCTGATAGGAGGTAACGTTGCGCGTGCAGGCGTAGATTTTCTCGGTCACGCTCTCAGTTGCCGGACCGCCATTGGGACCGTTGTATTTGAGGCCAAAATCCTCGTCGATGCCGCCGGGATTGTGGCTGGCCGACAGGATCAGTCCGCCATCCGCCCCACGTTTGCGAATGAGATGCGACGCGGCTGGGGTGGACAATAACCCGCCCTGACCAACGATGCAGCGTGCCGCGCCGCCAGCGGCCGCCATGCGCAGGATGATCCCGATCGCCGTGTCGTTGAAAAACCGGCCATCGCCGCCAATCACCAGCGTCTTGCCGACCACACCGCCAATTCCGTCAAAGATCGACTGAGTGTAGTTTTCGAGAAAATGTGGCTCCATGAAGACTCGGGTCTTCTTGCGCAGACCGCTAGTGCCGGGCTTTTGGCCCGCGATGGGAGAGGTCTCAATAGTCTTCACGGTCATACGGTTCGCCTTTTTTCTTTCCGGCCCCGATGCCCCGCTTTGGCGTCCGCAAAGCGACAAGTTCCAGCGCAACAACGCTGTGCCGGGCCACAGCCACATGGCCGGGGCGGCTGCGGACCTCCGGCTCGGCCGAGGTGTCGATCACCTTGTTCCAGCGTTGGTTGCCGGGCACCTCAGGCAGAGTGACCCGTGTTCTGCCACCGGCGTTGAACGCAATGTACACTGCGCCACCGTCTGCCTCATAGGAGGGAGTGCCACTGGCCATCCGCAGTTCTACCCCAAGGAAGCGAAGCTCGGGCCGCGCCCAATCCTCCTCTTCCATGATGCTTCCATCTGCCTTGTGCCATGTGATATCTCGCTGACCGTCTTCAGGGCGCGTTCCGCCATGCAGAAACCGCTTCTGCCGCAGGATAGGCATCCGCTTGCGAAAAGCGA
This sequence comes from Shimia ponticola, assembly GCF_007995215.1. GTDB lineage: Bacteria > Pseudomonadota > Alphaproteobacteria > Rhodobacterales > Rhodobacteraceae > Shimia_B > Shimia_B ponticola. The sequence continues at coordinate 248,786 of NZ_VCDK01000006.1, read as the reverse complement.
TGATTTGCCGAACGAAGGCGAGGAAATCCGGGTCCGATGAGTCCCAATCGACCCAGCCGATCTCGTTGTCCTGGCAATAACTGTTGTTGTTGCCATGCTGACTATTGCCCAGTTCGTCCCCGGCAAGGATCATCGGCGTGCCCTGGCTCAGCAGGAGCGTTGCCAACATATTGCGCCGTCGAAGCGCTCTGAGGGCGACAATCTGGGGGTCCTCGCTCGGCCCCTCGATGCCGCAATTGTCCGAATAGTTGTGATCATGCCCGTCGCGGTTGTCTTCGCCATTGGCCAGATTGTTCTTGGCGCTGTAGCTCACCGTATCCATCAAGGTGAATCCGTCATGGGCGGTTACAAAGTTGACCGACGACGTGGCCGGACGTCCGTCGTGGTCGAAATTGCGCGCCGTGCCGGCCACGCGCTGTGCCAATTTTCGGGTCACGCCACGGTCGCCGCGCCAGTAGCCGCGGACAGTATCCCGAAACTTGTCGTTCCACTCGGTAAAGGGTGAGGGAAAGGCCCCCAGCTGATAGCCGCCCGGGCCAACGTCCCAAGGCTCCGCAATCAGCTTCACTCTGTTCAGCACCGGATCCTGCCGCACGGCGCGGCAGAACGGTCCATCCCGGTCAAAACCGCCCGAGGTCCGCGCGAGGGTAGAGGCGAGGTCAAAGCGGAACCCATCCACGTGCATCACCTCGGTCCAGTATCGCAGCGAGTCCATCACCATGCGCAAAACAAAGGGGTGATCCATGTTCAGCGTATTGCCGCAGCCGGTGTCGTTGATGAAATACCGCCGATCCTCGGCCAGCCGGTAATAGCTCGCGTTGTCAAATCCACGATGGCAGATTGTCGGGCCGAGCTCGCCGCCCTCGGCGGTGTGGTTGTAGACCACATCGAGGATCACCTCGATCCCGGCGGCATGGTACCGGGCGACCATCTGCTGAAATTCCGAGACATCACCTTTGGTCAGGAATTTTGGATCTGGGGCGAAAAAGCCTTGGCTCATATAGCCCCAATAATTGCTCAGCGAGGCGTCCACGAGAAAGCGGTCATCGACCGCCGCATGTACGGGCAAAAGTTCAATCGCGGTAACGCCCAGCGTCTTCAAATGCGTAAGTATCTGGTCAGAGGCCAGCCCGAGGAACGTGCCGCGATTTGCTATGTCCTTGCGCCCCGCCGTCAGACCTTTGACATGCGCTTCGTAGATCACCGTATCTGTCCAAGGCGTGTTAAGCCGCAGCTTCTCATTCCGGCCCCAAGTGAAGGCGGGATCTACCACAACAGACCGCGGCATGAACGGCGCACTGTCTCGGCTGTCAAAACTGAGATCCGCGTCCTTATGGCCGATTTCATAGCCATAAAGAGCGTCGTTCCACTCGATCTTGCCTTTGATGCCTTTGGAATAAGGGTCGATCAGGAACTTGTTGGCATTAAACCGGTGCCCCTCACGCGGCGCGTAAGGGCCGTCAACGCGGTAGCCATATTGCTGGCCCGGACGCAGTCCTGAAACATAGCCGTGCCAGACGTGACCTTCGCGCTCGTTGAGGTCGATCCGATAAACCTCTTGGCCATTGTCATCGCACAGGCAGAGCGTCACGCGCGTAGCGTGTTGCGAAAAGACGGCAAAGTTCACACCCTCTCCGTCGAAACTGGCGCCGAGTGGTGTGGGGCGCCCTGCGCTAAGTTGATGGGGTGTCATGCCGGCCTTTCGATCACGTCCCGATAGAGCGCGGCATAGGCCGCGGCAGATGGCGCCCAGCTGACGGGTTGCGCCATGGCATTGCGCTGCATCTTGGTCCAGATTTTCGTTTGCGCGAAGATATCGCACAATTGCGTCAAGGCTGTGCTCAATGCCGCGGTGGTGACCGGGTAGAACTGCAAACCCGTTGCCACGCCTTTGGCCATCGTCGCCGAGGTCGCCGGGATCACTGTATCGGCAAGACCGCCGGTCAGCGCCACCACCGGCAGCGTACCATAGCGAAGCCCGTAAAGCTGGGTGAGCCCACAAGGCTCGAACCGCGAAGGCACGAGGATTGCATCGCCGCCAGCCATCATCCTGTGCGACAGCGCCTCGTCATAGCCGATGCGCACCGCAACGTTGGCATCGTCAATACCTTTGAATGCGTCTTCCAGCCATGGCTCGCCGGAGCCAAGCAGCGCAAGTTGTCCGCCCCTTGCCAAGAGAGTCGGCAATGCATCAAGTAACAGATCGAGGCCCTTTTGCTCGGTCAGGCGCGAGACAACCACGCAGAGTGGACCGTCCGCCTCTGGCAAGCCAAACTCTGCGCGCAGGGCCTTTTTGTTGGCGGCTTTGCCGCGCGCGGTCTTGTATGGCGTGATCTGCTTGTCTTCCTCCGGGGACCAGACGCTCAGATCGATCCCGTTCAGAATCCCGCGAAGGTCAGCGCGGCGACCCCGCAGAACCCCATCAAGCCCCATGCCGAAGTCTGGTGTCATCAGCTCCGACGCATAGGTCGGAGAGACGGTCGTCAGACGTTCAGCAAAGACAATCCCAGCCTTCAGGGCAGAGATATTGCCCCAATACTCCACGCCCTCGGCCACAAGGTCCTTTTCCCGAATGCCCAGAGCCGTTGCCTTGTTGAGCGGCGCGATCCCCTGAAAGGCGATGTTGTGGATGGTAAGCACGCTGGGCACTTTGGTGCCGTCTTGGCGCAGGTAATAGGGCACGAGGCCTGCCTGCCAGTCATGGCAATGAACAATGTCAGGGTGCCATTCCCCCAGTATGCCGGCGGCGATATCGGCGGCAACCCGGCAGAGCGCGGCGAAGCGTTCGGAATTGTCCGGCCAATCCTTGCCATCGGGGCCAAGGTAGATACTGCCCTCGCGATCAAAAAGATGCGGCGCGTCCAGCACGAGCAGGTCAAGCCCCTTGACCTTTGCAGCCAGCAGTCTGGCAGGCCCGCCGAAAAGCGTGTCGATTTCAGCGACCAGCTTGCCTTTGGCCGCCGACATGACGGCAGGATACCCCGGTATCAGCGTGCGCATCTGTACGCCTTGTTCCGCCAACGCAGCGGGAAGCGCCCCGGCCACATCTGCCAGACCGCCGGTTTTCACCAAAGGCGCGCATTCAGACGTGACGGAGAGCGCCTTGATCATTGGGCAGCTTCCCATGCATCGACCATAGGCTGGGTGATCAGGGTGGTGCCTTTTTCAGTCACCCGAAAGAACTTTGCATCCTCGTTCGGGTCTTCTCCCACGATCAAGCCTTCGGGAATTGTAACCGCCCGATCTATTACGCATTTGCGCAAGCGCGCGGATCGGTTGATGACCACGTTCGGCAAAACCACCGAATGATCCAGCACCGCGTAGGAGTTGGTGTGTACCTGCGTGAACAGCAGCGAATTGCGCACCTCAGTCCCCGAAATGATGCAGCCGCCCGAGACCATCGACGAAATCGCCATGCCGCGCCGGTCTTTTTCATCGTGGATAAACTTCGCAGGTGGGACGGATTCCGAATAGGTCCAGATCGGCCAATTGGTGTCCCAAAGGTCCAGATCGGGGGTGAAGCCCGTCAGGTCGATATTCGCCTCCCAGAACGCATCAAGCGTGCCAACATCGCGCCAGTAGCTAGGCGACCCTTCGAACCGGACGCAGCTATCGTCGAACCGATGCGCGACGGCTTTGCCATTCTTGACGATATCCGGGATCAGGTCGTTGCCGAAATCGTGGCTGGAGTTTGGGTCTTCGGCATCGGCCAGAAGCAGATCGCGCAGGTATTTCCAACTAAAGACGTAAATGCCCATCGAAGCGAGCGCCTTGTCAGGATCTTCTGGCGTTGCGGGGGGATCCGCGGGTTTTTCCAGGAACGATGTAATGCGGCTATCCTTGTCCACCGCCATGACGCCAAAGGCGGAAGCTTCCTGTCGAGGCACCGTGAGGCAGCCAATCGTGACATCGGCCTTCGCTTCGACGTGCTGGCGTAGCATCATCTCGTAGTCCATCTTGTAGACGTGATCACCTGCGAGAATGACAATGTATTCAACGCCATAGCTATCTACGATGTCGATGTTCTGCGTCACCGCATCGGCTGTACCGCGATACCACATATCCTCGGAAACGCGCTGCGAGGCGGGCAGCATGTCGATAAATTCGTTCCGTTCGGCACGGAAAAAGTTCCAACCTCGTTGGCAGTGCCGGATCAGAGAGTGCGCCTTGTACTGCGTGGCAACCGCCATGCGGCGGATGCCGGAGTTCACGGCGTTTGAAAGCGCAAAGTCGATGATCCGGGTTTTGCCGCCAAAATAGACCGCCGGTTTCACCCGCCGATCTGTCAATTCCTTCAAGCGCGAGCCGCGCCCCCCTGCCAACACGAATGCCATGGAGCGTTGAGATAGTCTTGTGGTGTCTGTCATTTCGGTATCCTCCCGTTAACCGAATTTGAACATCACCGTCGCCAAGGGCGGCAAAATGATGTCTGCCGATTGCGGCAGGCCATCCCACGCCTCCGGGATGGTCTTGATGGTGCCTTCGTTTCCGCGCCCGCCGCCGCCGTATACGTCTGCGTCGGTGTTGAGCACTTCCGTCCAGGTACCCGCTGCAGGCATGCCGATGCGCCAGCGCCGTTCAATGGGCGTAAAGTTGCAAACCGTGACCACAGGCGCATCGCCGTCCTCACCAAAGCGGGCGAATGCGGTCAGTGATTGCTCTGGATCGTTGGCGACCCAACGAAAGCCGGACGGATCGCAATCGCGCCGATGCAATGCTGGGGTCGCACGGTAAAGGTTGTTCAGGTCGCGCACCAGCGCCTGAAGACCCCTCTGCCGCTCGCCATGCAGCGCATCCCAATCCAGCGACACATCGTGGTTCCATTCCTCCCACTGGCCAAATTCGCAGCCCATAAACAGCAGCTTTTTGCCCGGATGACCCCACATATACCCATAATAGGCGCGCAGGTTGGCGAATTTCTCCCACTCGTTACCGGGCATTTTGTCGATCATACTCCCCTTGCCGTGGACAACCTCGTCATGGCTGATCGGCAAGATGAAGTTTTCAGAGAAAGAATAGTCGATTGGGAAGGTGATCAGGTGGTGATCGTACTTGCGATGGATCGGGTCTTTTTCGATGTAGCGCAGCGTATCGTTCATCCAGCCCATGTTCCACTTGTAGCCAAAGCCCAACCCACCCGCATCCACCGGGGTCGACACACCCGGGAAGGCAGTGGATTCTTCGGCCACCGTGATGATGCCTTCCACATTACCGTAGCAGATCGTGTTCATTTCCTTGAGGAAATCAATCGCTTCGTAATTCTCGCGCCCACCGTCCTTGTTGGGAATCCACTCGCCCGCTTCGCGCGAATAGTCGCGATAGAGCATCGAGGCTACGGCATCCACGCGCAGCCCGTCGACGTGATATTCCTCAAGCCAGTATTGCGCATTGGCCGTGAGGTAGTTGCGCACCTCGGTCCGGCCATAGTTGTAGATCAGCGTGTTCCAATCCTGATGGAAACCTTCGCGCGGGTCGGCATGTTCATAAAGATGCGAGCCGTCAAACTGGGCAAGCCCGTGCGCGTCCGTCGGGAAATGCCCTGGCACCCAGTCAAGCAAAACGCCAAGCCCGCTCTTATGCGCAGCCTCTACCAGATCGCGGAATTCGTGCGGCGGGCCAAAGCGGATCGTTGGCGCATACATGCCCACGGGCTGATAGCCCCACGAGCCATCAAAGGGAAACTCGCTCACCGGAAGAAATTCGAGGTGGGTGAAACCCATCCATTTGGCGTAGTTCACCAACTCCTGCGCCAGTTCCTTGTAACTAAGCTTGCGATCCTCTGCCGCGCGGCGCCAAGAGCCCAGATGCACCTCGTAGATCGAAATCGGCTTGTCACGCTGCTGTGCCTCGGCGCGGCTTTCCATCCAGTCAGCATCGTCCCAGGCATAGCCCGAGATGTCGCGCACGACAGAGGATGTTTCTGGCGGGTGCTGCGACCCAAAGCCCATGGGATCAGCCTTCAGGAACGGCGCGCCATGTTTCGGCGCGATTTCGTATTTATAGAGCGCGCCTTCCCCGACGGCGGGCAGAAACAGCTCCCAGACGCCGGTGTTGCCGACACGGCGCATGGGGTGGCGGCGCCCGTCCCAGATGTTGAAATCTCCCACGACGGACACGCGCGCGGCATTCGGAGCCCAGACTGCAAAATGGGTGCCTTCTATGCCCTCATGTTCCATGACATGGGCACCAAGTGCTTTCCAAAGCTCCCGGTGCGTGCCTTCGCCGATCAGGTATTGATCCACTTCGCCAAGGACAGGGCCAAAGCGATAGGGGTCTTCAAACTCCAGCTTGGTGCCATCCTCAAACACCGCTTGGAAACGATGCGCGAACTTTGACTTGGGCACCTTGGCTGCGAAGATCGGGCCGTCGAGCCGATCCATCTTGACCTTCTTGCGGCCGACTATGGCGGTCAGCTCTTTGACATCTGGCAGCAGCGCGACGCACCACGTGGCGCGCCCGCGTGTGTGGACACCCAGCACATCAAATGGCGCTGGGTGCCGAGCGCCCACTAGGGCGTCGATGTCCGAACGGGTAAGATGGGGTGGCAAGTCAGTCATCTAAGCACTCCTTCGGAACGTGTGCTACGCTCTTTGGGTAATGATGAAACCATTGGCCTCAAAGACAAGGCTGGTCCCCTTGGCGCGGGTACCGCGGCTGATCAACGGGTTCAGCGTCAGCCCAAGGTCCAAGGTCTGCGTTTCTGGCGAAAGGTTATAAAGACAGACCGTCTTATCCCCGCGCTCAAAGCCCAGAATCGGATCCGGAAGGTCAAGAAACGATATCTTCCCGACCTTCAGGTCCGGCGTTGCGCTGCGCAGGGCGAGCATCTCTTTGTAGAACGCCAACACGCTGTCTTCCCCTTGAGTCGAGACCGCGCGATCAAGCTGCGGCTGCTTTACCGGCAGCCAAGTCTTGTTTGCGACTGAAAAGCCGCCATTCGGCGCATCCTTGTCCCATGTCATCGGCGTGCGGCAGCCATCGCGGCCATGGGCCTCTGGCCAGAAGTTGATCGCTTCCGGGTCAGTGAGTTCGTGGAACTCCATTTTGGTGTCGAGCTGCCCAAGTTCTTCGCCCTGGTAGATGCAGATCGATCCCTCAAACGCGAGCAGCAGCGCTGCCGCCTGTTTCGCCAAAGCCTCCGAGTCCTTGGCATGATCCTGCCAACGGGTCACATGGCGCCGCACGTCATGGTTGGAAAAGGCCCAGCAGGGCCAGCCCTCGGGCGCGCCTTTGAAAAAGGCTTCAATCCGCTCGCGGAAATGGCGGGGCGAATAATCCGGGCCGAGCATCTCAAAGCTATAGGCCATATGCAGACGTTTGCCCGAGGTGTATTCGCCCATCAAATCAATCGCATGGTGGCTGTCGCCGACCTCGCCGACCATGGTGCGACCGTCGTATTCGTCCAGCAAAGCGCGCATCCGCTCCAGAAAGCCGATGTTCTCGGGGCGATTCTTGGAGAAGAGCGTGTACTGCATCTCAAAGGGTCGCACGGCTTCTTGCGCCCAAGGCAGCGGGTTTGCCGCATTATCGCGCAGTATCTGGTCATGGAAATAGAAGTTCACCGTGTCCAGGCGGAACCCATCCACGCCCCGGTCGAGCCAGAAGCGCATGTTGTCCAACATGTAATCCTGAACCTCTGGATTGTGGAAATTCCAATCCGGTTGTTCGCTCAGGAAGTTGTGCATGTAGTACTGTTTTCGCCGAGAGTCCCATTCCCAGCTTGAGCCGCCAAAGATCGCCAGCCAGTTGTTCGGCGGCGTCCCATCGGGTTTCGGATCGGCCCAGACGAACCAGTCCGCTTTCGGATTGTCACGGCTGGAGCGGCTTTCTTCGAAGTACGGATGCTGATCGGAAGCGTGCGACAGCACTTGGTCAATGATCACCTTCAGGCCAAGCGAGTGGGCCTTTTCGATCATCTCATCGAAGTCTTTCATTGTGCCGAAGACCGGATCGATCCCTTTATAATCGGACACGTCATATCCCATGTCGGCCATGGGTGACGGGAACACAGGGCTTAGCCAGATCGCGTCCACGCCCAGTGACCCGACGTGGTCGAGGCGGTCGATAATTCCGCGCAGATCGCCAACGCCATCACCGCTCGCGTCCATGAAGGACCGTGGGTAAATTTGGTAGGTGACGGAGCCTCGCCACCAGTCATTGGTCTCGGTCATTGTACACTCTTATGTTCTATGTCAGCGCTAACATAGCATCGCTAACTACAGAACGGCAGTCAGAGCAAGCAGAATGCGAGGTAGTTTTGGGGCTCTTCGACCCGGTCGGTCACATGGACGGCTGCGAAGCTCGATCCGCCCGGACCTGGGCGAAGTCTTGGGGTAATTCGCTGGCCTTATCGACCGGGTCGTCACCCGGTCAGCGAGAAACGGACAAACCGGATTTGTCTAAGACATCGGCTCCCGAGACCGAATGCGGAACGGACCAGCAATCTGCGGAGGCCAGATAACTGCCCCAACTTGGAGGGGTGCGTCACAGGCAATCACATTCATTGCTCTTGCAAAATAGCGCTTTCCCATTCGGTGAGAAATGCGCGTCTCTTGAGTTGATCAAGAAACACCAAAAGACCCGGGCCGATCACTATTCGATTCACCGCTGCCGAGCTCTGTGAGAGACCGAGCGCTGGATCTATCAATGAGGCCGCACCCGTATCATGTGAGGTTGCCAGAACGTGATCGATGAATTCTCGCGACTTGTCCGGTGACTTGGCACCTGTCGGGATCAGCACCGTTCTCAGCATGATGGTCGTGAAATCCTCTGGCATTATGATCTCGAACTCGTCGCGATCGTCACGGTTCGCAACATAACTTCCCAAGACATTATAGGCGATCAACAGGTCACCCGACTTCACGTCATCAATCATGTCGGACGAACAACAATAAAGCTTCACATCAAGCGCACCCAATACTTCCGCCAGCCGCCAGAAGGTTTCGGAGGCACGCGTATCTTGTGTGGCAAATAGGTATCCAAGACCGGATTGGCGCACGTCGTAGGTGCCCACCCGTCCCTGAAACCGCTCAGGTTCACGGCGCAGGGCTTCAATCAGATCATGGCGCGTGCGTGGAATTATCCGTTCATTAAATGCCTGTTTGGATACGACAATTGCCGCCGGCTCTTCTGTGAATGCAAACAGCATGTCGTTCCACTTCGCCCAATCGGGCAGTGTTTGGGTCGCCTCCGAAACATGGCGTAAGGCATAGCCGTCATTAGCGAGCTTTGTTTGCAGATCCATGGCGCTTGAGATTGCAATGTCGAAGATATTTGCTTCGTCTTGAACTGCCTGCATGACGTTGGTCGAACTGGCGACGATATAATCAATTCTCTCGTCCGGATGCTCGGCCAGATAAGACTGGATCATCGGCTCGAAGAAACCGATGTCGGCGGTTGAAATGATGCGAAGCGCTTGACCGTCTTGCGGCCCAAAAGTTGCTCGGTCCTCGATCTCGAAGGCGGCGGCAAAAGAGGCAACCATCATCATGGGGATCAGGAAGACGGAAAGGACAGTCGAACGCATGCGCCACCTCTTTCTGAATTGGAAATCGTCATGGCGCCCCCATGGGCTTCCATGACTTCCTTGACAATCGTAAGACCGAGGCCTGACCCAACAACTTGCGTGGCATTGGACCCTCGGGCAAATCGATCGGCAAGAGTTTCAAGTTCTTCGCGCGGAAAACCGGGGCCTGTATCCGTCACCGTAAGGACGGCCTGATCACCCGCCTTTATCACTTCGATGTCGATGCGGGCCTCTGATGGCGCATATTTGATCGCGTTATCGAGCAGGTTAGAGAGCGCATTCTGAAGCAGGATGACATCGCCTTCGATCAGAACTGGGGTACCGAGAGACACCGAAATCTCAATGTCTTTAAGATCGGTCAACGGACGCACGCGGTCCGTGGTAGCAGTTGCGAGGGCGTTCAGGTCGATGGGCTCTTTTGAGAGATTATCGAGCCGGAAAGTAACCATTGCATGGTCGAGAAGTTGCCCTGCGGTGCGTGAGCTTTCATCGATTGCGTGGATCATTTCCTGAACGCCCGTTGTCGTGGCCTTGTCCTGCGCGGTCCTGGCAATGATCTCGGCCTTTGTGCGAACAATGGCCAGAGGGGTGCGCAATCGATGCGCGGCCTCAGCGATGAAATCCTCAGATCGGACCAATGACATCTGGAGCCGTCCCATCAGACTGTTGAGCGAGACGACCAGCGGCTCCATTTCCGAGGGGACGGGAGCTGCGACAGGTCGAAGGTCCTCTGGCCCGCGACGTGATACGGATGCGGCCAATCTGTCCAAGGGTTGGATCGTACTGCGGGCGATCAGACTGGCCAGCAACACAAGCAGAACAAACAGGCCTGCGCCAATGGCGACGGAAGTTCGCGATATTCGGGCGATGATTTGTTGCTGACCCGACAGGGTCTGCGCCACAGAGACACGAAGAAGTTCCTGGCCGGTATCAGTCGAAATTGGACGGCCCAACGTAGCAATGCGTACGTCCTCCCCCAAGAAGGGCTGTGAATGGAACCCAATTGCGCCCACGAGAGAGGACGCGGCTTCTGGCAGGTCGGGATAGCCCGACAAAAATTCATCCCCCATCCGGATCGTGTAAAAGACGCGCTCGTCAGAAACGTTACCCAGCATCGATAACGCCGAATATGGAAGGTCCACGATGACTTCACCACCTGCGAAGCGGGCAGAATCGAGGATTGAGATGACCGAGGCGGACAGCACGTTGTCCTGGCTTTCCTGCGCCACCTGCCGCGCCACCGACAAGACCATGAAATAGACTGCAACAGTCAGGACAGCCGCCCCCGCCAGCAACGCGAAGAGCAGGCGGCGACGGATCGAGCCTTGGGTCGTCACAGACAGGCTGGCCCGGCTCATGTCACTTCCAACTTATAGCCCAAACCGCGTACCGTGATGATGCCGACATCCGTCCCGGCCAGATGGCGCCGGAGACGGCCGACGTAAACCTCGATGGCATTCTCCGAGACATCCTCGTCGTAGGAAAACAACCGATCTACCAAAGCGGTTTTTGAAAATATTTGCCCAGGTGCCTTCGCAAAGACCTCGAATAATCTCAATTCTCGGGGCCGCAGTTGGGTCTCTGTGGTGCCGATGCGAAGTGTCCCTGCCAGCGAGTCAAAGGCCACGGCTCCCAACATCAAGACGTTGCTTGATTCGCCACCGCGCCGCCTAAGGACCGCACGACACCGTGCTTCGAGTTCTGAAAAGTCGATCGGTTTGACCATGTAGTCGTCGGCACCGAGGTCCAAAACTCCGACGCGGTCCGACACTTCGGAGCGCGCCGTCAGCACGATGATCGGCGCATTGGATTTTTGCTCTCGACTGCGCGAAAGAAAGGTTCGCCCGTCGCCATCCGGCAGCATAATATCCAATAAAATCAGATCGTAAGACGTTGTGGACGTAAAGTGCCAAGCGGTCTCCAGATCGGCGGCGTGATCGACCACATGCCCGTCAAGTCGAAGCCGGTCAACGACGGCATCGGCGAGTTTGGCATTGTCCTCGATCAGCAAAAAGCGCATCGCTCCGTCCCGAAATTCCAAGATCGTTTCAGGGCATGTCAGCTTTGTGTCAGGTTTGCCCCCCAGCTTTCGCAGACCTGAGCGGTGGAGGCTGCTCTTGTCAAATGGGAGGAATACCAATGACCTTTAAGATGGGCCGCCGCGCCCTCATGACCGCTGCTGCGGTCTTTGCATTCACTGGACCAGCGCTGGCCGGTGGCCACCAAGTTCTGGACGAAATCCACTTTCTCATTCCCGGCGGCGCTGGTGGCGGCTGGGATGGCACTGCACGCGGTACGGGCGAAGTCCTGACAGGCTCTGGCCTCGTTGCTTCGGCATCCTACGAAAACATGTCCGGTGGCGGCGGCGGTGTGGCCATTGCCCACCTGATCGAGAACGCCGAGAGCATGGAAAACACGTTGATGGTGAACTCCACCCCAATCGTGATCCGTTCTTTGACAGGCGTTTTCCCACAAAGCTTCCGTGACCTCACTCCTGTCGCAGGCACGATCGGCGACTATGCGGCGATCGTCGTGAACACCGACAGCGACATCATGTCGATGGACGATCTACTCGGCGCCTACCGCGCAGACAACAACAGCGTGGCTGTTGGCGGCGGTTCTGTTCCGGGCGGCATGGACCACCTGGTGGCGGCGATGGTGATGCAGGCGGCGGGCGAAGACCCAACTGGCTTCAACTACATCCCCTATGACGCAGGCGGCGAAGCGATGGCCGGCCTTCTGTCCGGTGAGATCCAGGCGCTGTCCACCGGCTTCTCCGAAGCGGTCGCACTTGCCCAGCAAGGTGAAGTTCGCATCCTTGGCGTGACCGCGCCAGAGCGCGTTGATGCCTTTGCTGATGCGCCCACGATGATGGAACAAGGCCTCGACACGACCTTCGTGAACTGGCGCGGTTTCTTTGCGGCACCAGGCGTCTCGGACGAGCAGTTGGCCGCCTATCAGGACGCGCTGACCAAGATGTATGACACCGAAGAGTGGGAAGAAGTTCGCGCTCGCAACGGCTGGGTCAACATCCACAACAATGGCGATGAATTCGTGTCCTTCCTGGAAGAACAGGAAAAGGTCATCGGTGATCTGATGCGCACGTTGGGCTTCCTCTAAGGAACCCGATCGGTTCCGGCCCTTTGTAGGGGCCGGAACCGTTTTTCAAAGACCAAGCATGGGAGGGGACATCATGGCGCTGGATCGCTGGATCGCGCTTGTTTTCGTGGCGTTTTGCTGTGTGTACGGCTACGCCGCTTTCTTCACGATGGATCATCTGTTGCCGCCCTTCATGCAACGCAACCCGGTGTGGCCGTCGACCTTTCCCAAGATGCTGGCCGTCGCAGGAGTTGCCGTCGGACTTATCGTTTTGTTGGGTGTCGAAGGTAACAAGTCAGAGGCAGAGCCATCTGCCACCGACATCAACTATCGCAACCTTGGGCAGTACAAAGTTGGCCAAGCTGCCGTCTTGCTGGGGTTGATGGTCGCCTACGCGCTGCTTCTGCGACCCGCAGGCTTTCTATTGGCCACGACAGGGTTCTTGGTGGCTGGGAGCACCGTCCTAGGCGAGCGTAAATTCCACATCATGATCCCTGTGGCACTGCTGGCGACGCTGGGCGTTTGGTATCTGGTTCAAGAAGTCCTAGGCATTTTCCTGCGGCCCTTTCCATTCTTTCTAGGGAATTAAGCCATGCTCGAAGGCATTCTCATCGGTCTCGAGGCCGCTTTCTCGATCCAGAACCTCTTAATGGTCATCGCGGGCTGCCTGATCGGCACCTTCATCGGCATGTTGCCAGGCCTGGGGCCTATGTCGATCATTGCCATCATGATCCCGGTTGCAATCGGCATTGGGGATGCGGCTGCGGCACTGATCCTTTTAGCGGGTGTCTACTACGGCGCGATTTTTGGCGGATCGACCTCATCGATCCTGCTGAATGCCCCGGGTGTGGCGGGCACGGTGGCCACCTCGTTTGATGGCTACCCAATGGCTCGCAAGGGACAAGCAGGCAAAGCTCTGACCATTGCTGCGGTCTCCAGCTTCGCGGGGGGGACCATCGGTGCCATCCTTCTGATGATCTTTGCCCCGGCCTTGTCATCCGTTGCGCTGCTTTTCCACTCGGCAGAATACTTTGCACTGATGGTTGTTGGCCTCTCCGCGATTGCGGCTTTTGCGGGGACCGGACAAGTTGCCAAAGCGCTCATGATGACAATCCTTGGCCTGATCCTCGCGACGGTCGGCGAAGGCGCACTTTTTAATATGCCGCGCTTTACAATGGGCTTGATGGACCTGCAGTCCGGCATCTCATTCATCACCCTAGCCATGGCCATGTTCGCCCTACCAGAAGCCCTGTTCCTTGTGCTGAACCCCGCGCGAGGTGCAGGTCAAGGCGACAGTGGCAAAATCGAAAACCTGCGCTTCTCCCGTGAAGAGGGCAAAGCGATGGCTCCCGTCATCGGTCGGCAGTCGCTGCAAGGCTTCTTTATCGGTGTCCTGCCGGGTGCAGGTGCAACGATTGCGTCCTTCCTCGGGTACGCGGTCGAGCGCAATATCGCCAAAGGCGAAGAACAAGCCGAATTTGGCAAAGGCTCAGTCAAGGGCTTGGCCGCTCCAGAAACTGCGAACAATGCGGCCTGTACGGGATCGTTCGTGCCCCTGTTGACGTTGGGTATTCCCGGTTCTGGAACAACGGCAATCCTTCTGGGCGCCCTGATCGCCTTGAACGTCACGCCGGGTCCGCGCTTGATGGTCGACACGCCCGAGATCTTTTGGGCCGTGATTATTTCGATGTTCATCGGCAATTTGGTGCTCTTGATCCTGAACCTGCCGCTGATCCCATACATCGCGAAAATCCTTGCGATCCCGCGCAACTACCTGATCCCGTTTATTTTGTTTTTCACCTTGATGGGCGCGTATATCGGGCAGAACAATGCGACCGAGCTTTTGATCCTTGTGGGCCTAGGCGTGATGGCGACGATCTTTCGGTTCGCGGATTACCCTCTGGCACCGCTGTTGATCGGCTTCATTCTGGGCACAATGCTCGAAGACAACTTCTCACGATCCATGCAGCTCTACCGCGGGCTCAGCTTCATCCTTGAACGTCCAATGACCCTTGGCCTGCTGGTGCTGGCGGCCTTCCTTGTGCTGTTGCCGAGCTTCCGTGCAAGGCGGGCGCGTCGCAGGGCTGAAGGTGTGGCGGATGGAGACTAGTCGACCGCTTGTTGGAACCACAGTTCTTGACCTGACAAACGTGTTGGCAGGCCCTTTTGCCTGCCACCAGCTCGCGCATCTTGGGGCGGACGTCATCAAAGTCGAGGCCGTTGGCAGAGGCGATCTTGCCCGAGGGTTGGGGGCGTCACCTGAGCTGTCTGCAAAAGGAATGGGGATCAGTTTTCTGGCGCAAAACGCTGGCAAGCGATCAATCACTGTGAACCTAAAGACCGAGGGCGGACGGGACGTGCTGAAGCGCCTCGTCAGGTCCGCAGATGTTTTGGTCGAAAATTTCAGGCCCAGCGTCATGGAAAGACTTGGCGTCGGCGCAGAGGTGCTGCGGGCAGAAAACCCCAAGCTGATCTACTGTGCGATTTCGGGTTTCGGCCAGACCGGCCCATGGGCCAAACGCCCCGCCTACGATCAAATCATCCAAGGGGCGGCTGGCGTAATGGAGGTGACTGGTACGCAAGACAGCGGCCCCACCCGCGTTGGCTATCCTTTGGCAGATACAGTCGGCGGATTGACCGCGGCCTTGGCCATATCAGCAGCACTCAACGCGCCGGACCGTGGCTGTGTGATCGATGTCTCGATGCTCGAAGCCGTTCTGGCGACCATGGGCTGGGTCATCTCCAATCACATCATCGGGGGTGTCGAGCCTACACGCAACGGCAACGAAAACCCGACCTCTGCACCGTCAGGCGCGTTTCAATGCGCAGATGGTCTGATCAACATTGCGGCCAACAAAGAAGAGCAATGGCAAGCCTTGGCCGAACACCTGAACCGCGCTGATCTATTGGACGATCCAGACTTCGCGACCCGAGAGGACCGCAAGACCAATCGTCTTCGACTTCGGGCAGAGTTGGAAACCGTTCTGACAACAAAACCTGCTTCAGAATGGGAGGCCGAACTCAATTCTCTTGGGGTCCCCGCAGGCGCCGTCTTGTCAGTGCCCGACGTGCTGGCACATGACCAAATCAGGCAAAGAGAACTATTCGGTCGTTTTGCTGATGTTGCGGGCGTCACAGAGCCAATTGATCTGCTGCGCGTCGGCATGATGATCGACAGCAAACGCCCATCCGTAAACGCACCGCCGCCTGAGCTAGGAGGTGACACCGATGACGTGCTGGGTGCAGTCGGTTACTCGCCTGAAGATATTAGCAAACTACGGAAAGAAGGTGCTGTATGACCAACGACGTTTCTGATTGGTGGTCGACTGCAATCATCGACATGGAGCCGGGGCAAATTTCGCTCCGAGGTTCCCCGATACAAGATCTCATTGGCAATTTGAGCTTTGCCGAAATGATTTGGTTCATGGTGCGCGGAGACCGCCCGACTGAACACCAACTGTATCTTTTCGAGGCCGCGTTGGTGGCAGCAGTGGATCATGGTCCCCAAGCCCCTTCGATCGCGACGGCACGTATGGCTGTCACCTGCGGCTTACCTTTGAACAACGCGATGGCCAGCGCAGTGAACATGCTGGGCGACGTGCACGGTGGTGCAGGAGAGCAGGCGCTGGACCTCTATCATCACATCGACCGATGTGACGGATCGGTTGAGGATGCCCTTGAGAGCTGGATGGGGATACGCGGCAAGATCGTTCCCGGCTTCGGCCATCGGTTTCACAAGCCCCAGGATCCAAGGGCTCCGCGCCTGATGGAGTTGGTCGCAAATGCAGTAGAGGCAAAGGCTTGCAGCGGTCGCTATGCCGCGATCGGAGCGCAAGTTGAGACGGTCCTGACGCAGCAAAAGGGGCGCGCGATCCCAATGAACATCGACGGAGCGACAGCTGTCATATACGCCGAATTAGGATTTGAAGCGCCTCTTGCGCGAGGCTTGTTCTGCCTATCGCGATCCGTCGGCATCCTTGCGCACGCATGGGAGGAAACGCAGCAGGCACGGCGCATCAAAGGCCCGACGCCGCCAAGCTATCGTTGGACCTATAACGGCGATTGAGGCCTAGGCTGGAGATGCTTCTTTGATCTGGCGCCGTCTGGTTATTTGAGCACCGAGGGTTGGAGAGATGGGCTATCCGCTGACCGGGAGTTGAGGCGCAATCTAAGCATTTTGGTTTCCTCGCCTAAGACTGGCCAGCGATTAAAGCAGTTTGGCTCGGCTATTTCGTCGGCCAATAGCCCGACCCTCAAATATTGATCTGCTGCAGATCTTGGGCGATCCGAACTGTTTGGCCGAAAGCGGATGAGGCATTCTTTTCTGCCTGCGCGAAATGCGCAGCGTCATCCATGTGTCTACGAAAATGAGTAAGCATAAGAGAACGTGCCCGCACACGCTTGGCCATTGCACCAATCTCGGAAGGCGTGGGCGTGGTCTTGGCCATCTCGGGTGTGACCTCTTCCCCGTCCAGCCGATAGCACCAGTGCAGAAGAAGGTCGGCATTAGCTGCCAGTCCTGCCACTTCCTTGCAAAGACCAGCATCTCCTGAATAGACGAACTTCTTTCCCGCAGAGGTCACCGAAAGCGCCAAGCATTCTAGAAACGGCTGAGCATGCGGAGCCATACACATGTCGATCTGCCAACCCGCCCCTTTAATGGTATCGCCACTGGAAATCTCTTGAATGATGGGTTGGGGCCAAGGACGCGGCAATGCCCCCCCACGGGCGAGCCAAACCTGCTGGCTTTGCGGCAACTCAGTGCGCGCGCGCAAGTCATGTGCCAGCACGCCCTGCGGCCCGAAGTACCCCTCGTTGATGGCTCGGATTGGCGCTGGTCCATACACCTCAATCGGAGCGCCCCCTTCATCCCAAGCGGCATGGACCAGCCTCGCGTAGTCCATCATGTGGTCAGAATGAAGGTGCGAGAAAACGATGTGCGTTATCTGCGAAGGCCGACGTCCTGATCGCAGCAAATTGTCAAAAACGCCACCGCCGCAGTCGAACAGGATACAATCTTTGCCGGTTTCAATCAGGTAACCGCTCGATGCGCGACGCACGTACGCCTCGGGCGAACCGGATCCTAGAATTGTCAGTTTCATTCTGCCACCGTCGGCGGTGGGGTTGCCCCTGCCGCCCCTAGTTTCAGCGCTGCGTCCCGCCCGCCCATTCGTTCGATCAAGGCGGCTTGGTCCGAGAACGCCAATGCGTCAGTTCTGTCGGGGTCGCAGATCATGCGAAGCTCACGGTGCAGGCTCTCAAGAACCTCCGCGCATTGCGGATCGCGTGCGCGGTTTTCGAGTTCCTCTGGGTCGGTTTCCAGATCGAAAAGCTCATCAGCGAAGCCAACGTAATGGATCAGTTTCCAGCGCCCTTTGCGTAACATGAACGCGCCTGAAACCGCGCCAGCGGCGTGGTATTCGGAAAACACGATCCTGTCTTTGTCCTCTGGTCCCTGCAAAATCGTGTTCAAATCCGACACGCCTTCGGCGGCATCGATCTGCGCTCCAAAATGTCCCGCGATTGTCGCTGAAACATCCAACAAGCTAACCGGCGTATGGCATAGCCCTACGGGCACGTCTGGCCCTGCCATGATCATCGGGATCGTTGCGCTTTCCTCGTACATGTTAGACTTTCCCCAAAGCCCGCGCGCGCCGACATTGTCGCCATGATCAGAGGTGTACACGACGGTTGTGTTGTCCGTGAGGCCGGATGCTTGCAAGGCGCTAAGGATTTCGCCTACGTTATGATCGAGCCAGGTGCAAAGGCCGTAATACGCCGACATCGCAGCAAGACGTTCATCGGCGTCCGAGAACTTCGCCTCGCTATCCATGAACTCGTTTTGTTTTTCGATCCATGGATGGCGCGGATAGCCCTCTGAAGGGTGTTGTTTGACCTTTGGTAGGATATCAGCCGGATACAGATCAAAAAACTCTGACGGTACCACCAACGGGAAATGCGGAGCGACGAGCCCAACGTACAAACACCAGGGTTTATCATCCGCAGCATGGTCAGCGATCCATTCCTTGGTCCGGGTAACGACGGCGGCATCATAGTCGGTGTATTTGCTGTTGCCCGGTCCGATGTAGTCACCCAACATACGTTTCGGGCCCATTATCCGTTCGTCTTCCTTACGGATGCTGGCCCAAACCATGCCAACACCACCCGCGACCATCATGGGTATGTGTTCGACATCAAATCCCGCCGGGTCTTCTTCAGACCGATAGTGAAGCTTGCCAATGCTTTCGACGGATACGCCTTTTTCTTGGAGAGCATGCCCCCATCCCCGGATTGAACCGGTATACGGCATCGCATTATCCCACAAACGCGTCTGGTGTGCGTAGAGGCCGGTCGCAAAGCTGGCGCGGGCGGGAACGCAAATCGGGCTAGGCGTATACGCATTGGTAAACCGCGTTCCGCGCGCTGCCAAAGCATCAAAGTTCGGGGTCTGCACAAACGGATGCCCTGCGCATCCCATGGCCCGTGCCTGATGCTCGTCGGACATAACCACCAATAGGTTCGACTGGCTCATTCAACGCCCCGATATTTTGATGCTGCCTCAATCTTGTCGACAACGCGGTAAAAGACTTCAAGATCTTCAGGCGAGACATCCGCCAACAATCGCTGTTGGCGGGCCTCCATAAAAGGCATTATTTGCGCGCTAAGCTGCTCGGCTTTCGGCGTAAGCGCGAGATGCTGAACCCGTTGATCGTGTTTGTCTGTGTTGGCGCTTAGCAACCCTTTTTCGACCATGGATTTTATCTTTCGGCTCAGCTGACCTTTGTCCATCTGCACATGATCGGCGATCTCGGTCAGAGATGCGTTTTTGAACATCCGGAGCGTCTGGATCAGCCGCCACTCGACTAGCGACAGCCCCGCCTTGGATTTCAGAAGAGCGGTTCCCTGCGCATTCAGACTGCTTTGCAGCCGCGCGAGGCGAAAGGTCACGAAAGAGGAAGGGGTCCGATAGCTAGGGGCATCATGCGTATTCATGGTAACAAGACTTCCTGAAACAATTTGACAGGTCAAATAGTTTATGGATTCCTGCCAACCAAGAGACTTTGGGAGGAGTTCAAATGAAAAACACATTGAAAGCGACGGCAACAGCCGCGCTCTTGTCCGTTGTTGCAGCAACATCATCATTCGCCGACGGGCACGCCTGGGCCCCTGAAGGGCCCATTAAAATGATGATCGCATTTGCAGCGGGCGGCGGCGCAGACACCCATGCACGCCTGATCGCAGAAGACATCGAAGCGTCGCTAGGTTGGGAAATGATCCCGGAACAGGTGACCGGCAAAGGCGGCGTCAATGCATTGGTGGCGTTGAAGGATATGCCCACCGATGGTTCCGCGATCGCCTTGGTCGTAACAGAGTCGCTAGGTTACAACGCCGCCGCCGCGAAAGGCGCCGGGATTGCACCATCCGATTTCACAGGCCTTACAACGACTGCGGGCTTTCAGATGGGCGTCGTTGCGAAAGCGGACAAAGGCTGGACGTCGTTCGACGACATGATCGCAGCCGCCAAGGAAGGTGAACTGCGCTTTGGCACAATGTCACCGAAACTCTCAGACCTCGCCTTCTTGTTGGGAGAAGCACAGGGCGTCGAGTTCAACATCGTGCAGGTACGTGGCGGTCGCGCTGTAATGGACGGCGTACAAGCTGGCGATATGGATCTTGGCTTTATGGCGGGCATTCAGGGCAAGGGCGTCGCTTCAGGCGATCTTGTGAACTTGGCTTCGGCACTGTCAGTGCCTCTCAAACAAACCCCGGACGCCCCTACCTTTGCCGATCTAGGCGTCCAGTTCTCCGCTGATGGTTACTTCGTCTTCGTGGCTCCTGCTGGAATGGACCCTGCAGCCCGTGACGCCATCACAGCTGCAATCGCCGAGGCAACAAACTCAGGCAAAGCAGCTGGTATGATCAACAAGGCTTTTGGCGGCGCAGTAAATATCCAAGGCGCAGAGCTTGATGCGCTTCTGCAGTCAGACTTCGACGCCGCTGGCCAGTTGATGGAAGCTGTTCAGTAAGCTGCTAAAATCAGGGGCCAGCCAATGCGAAACGGATTTTCCGCAGACCGATGGCTGGCCCTTATCGTCTTGGCCTTTGCACTTCTTGTGATCTTTGTCTGGGCACCAATGGACACCGACACCGGAATTGTCGAAAGGGTCCGCCGCAAGTTCGTGATCGGCGACGCGCTGGGGCCAACTGTTGCCGGTGCGGTCATTGCAATCGGGGCTCTGCTGCTTCTGCTACGGCCCGGCACGGACAGAGCCCTTTCCCACGAAAACCTGCTATGGATAGTCGCGCTTTGCGCGTTGTTCGCGATCGCACTGTGGCTGATGCGATACGCCGGACCTGTGGCGTTAGCATGGTCTGAAAGCGGGTACCGCCCGCTGCGTGCAACCGCACCATGGCACTACATCGGTTTCTTGCTTGGCGGTACTGTTCTGGTTGGTGGTTTGACCGGGCTGGCAAAACGAAAGCTGTCCATTCGGGATTTTGCTATCGGTTTTGCTGCGTCGCTTGTGATCGCACTGATGTATGATCTGCCATTCGACGATCTCATCCTTCCACCAAACGGAGACGTATGATGGGCGTTTGGGACCATGTGATCGCAGGTGTATTGGCGGTCTTCCAATCTGACCCAATACTAGGCGTACCCATCACCGTTTTAATGGTGCTGACCGGGTTTTTATTAGGCATCACAGTCGGCGCCACACCCGGCTTGGCAGGCCCTATGGCGATGGCGATTTCGCTTCCAATCCTCATCTCGATTTTCGGCTATTCTAACGATGCTTTGCTACCGGTCCTGGGCTTCCTCATAGGTATCATGAAGGGGGCGACCATAGGCGGGGCGGTTCCCGCAATCCTATTCAACACGCCCGGGACACCTGACGCCTACATGACGACATTGGATGGCTATCCAATGGCCCAGAAAGGAGAGGCACGGCACGCTCTACGCGTCGCGCATTTCTCTTCAGCGTCTGGCGATACGTTCTCAGACATCGTCCTCGTGCTCTGCGCCCCGTTCCTTGCGATACTTGTCGAAAGCTATCTGGATCTGCCTGAGAAAACCGCGCTCCTTATCCTCTCGCTTGCCTTCATTGCTTCGGTCATTGGCAATTCGGTGGGAAAAGGTCTGATCTCCATGGGGCTCGGTCTCCTCGCAGCCATGGTGGCGACGGGCGAAGACTTTTATCCTCGTCTCACGCTTGGACAACCCGCGTTGGCTCAGGGGATTCCTGTCGCTGCAGCCATCCTTGGCGTTCTCATTCTAGGCGAAGTGTTCAAAGCGTTGGAAGATATCCACCGAGATGGACAGTCGTCATCAACGACACAGGTCGGGCAACGGGAATCCAAAAACGGCCCCTTTCGTCTGAGAAAACTGCTGCCCTACATTGGCCGTTCGGCGGTCATTGGCACGTGCATCGGCGCGCTTCCTGGCGTGGGGTCCACGCTGGCCGCGACGCTGGGCTATACGTCGGCAAAGCGACGCTACAGCAAATCCAAAGAGCCAAATGCACCAGGGTTTGGTCAAGGGGCGCCCGAGGGTATCGCGGCAACAGAAGCCGCCAATTCCTCGGTCTCGGGTGCCAACCTGATCCCGGTATTGTCGCTTGGCATTCCCGGTAACGCGGCTGCGGTGTTCTTGATCCTCGCCATGGACTCTATTGGTGGCTTCAATCCCGGTCCTTCAGTTTTCCAACTGGGCGGCGGCATCAGCGACGACGCCTTAAACCCAGAGATGGTCATGGCCTTCGGCATCTTCACGACCATGTTCGTGGCCAATGGTTTGAACTGGACCATCGGAGGCGTCTTCATGCGATCAGTCGGTGTCATGGCGCGCATTCCCAAGGAGCGTTTGCTGCCCATCGTTCTTCTGCTGACGTTGACCGCAATCTACGTTCAGGAAACATCGATGGTAGCCGTCTGGATCACTCTGTTCTTCGGTTTTGTCGGCTACTTTATGCGCCGAATAGACATGTCGCCGCTGCCTTTCGTGATCGCCTTCATCCTCGGCGGCAACCTTGAAGCGACCGCTCGCCAAGCCTTTGCGGCGACCGGGGCTGACCCGTTCTTCCTTTTCAACAATCCGATTGCCCTCGCGTTCATCATCTTGGCGATCGGCGTGGTCATTTTCAGCATGAGAAAGCCAGCGGAATGAGCAAACCCAATATTCTCTTGATCTCTGGTGACCAGCATCGGGCCGATTGCTTTGGCTTTGAAGGACGCAAGATCAAGACACCGCATCTCGACCAGTTGGCGGCCGATGGGACGCATTTCTCAAATTGCATTACGCCAACAGTCGTGTGCCAGCCGGCACGTGCCTCAATCCTTACCGGGCAGCTGTGCCGAACGCACGGAGTGCATGACAACGGGATCGATCTTGATCCGGCGATCGGGGAAAAAGGCTTTGCCGGTGCGATGGCAACCGCAGGCTACGAAACATCCTTTTTCGGAAAGGCCCACTTTTCGACGTATCACACGTTCGAACCAACAGGGACGCCCGAGTGTTTGAAGTCTTCGGCAAGCTATCCTGACACTTGGTTTGGTCCCTACATGGGATTTGATCATGTTGAGATGATGCTAGTGGGGCACAACTGGTTCCTGCCGGAGAAACCACCGCACGGTCAGCACTATGAACGCTGGTTCTATGCAGACGGGCGCGGCGACGAGAAAAACGCACTCTATCGCGAGAATGCGGGCGACACAAAGGAAGCCGCGCAGACTTGGCATTCAAAACTGCCGGTTGCTTGGCATAATTCCACTTGGACGGCAGACCGCGCGATTGAGTGGCTCAAATATGGGCGCGGAGAAGAGCCGTTTTGCACATGGGTCAGTTTCCCAGATCCCCACCATCCCTTTGATGCGCCCGAGCCGTGGTCACGCCTCCATGATCCGGCAGAGGTAGATCTTCCTAAGAACCGTGAACGCACGTTCAACGGTCGCCCGTGGTGGCACGAGGCGGTGCTGACAGCGGAACCCGCGGGAGACAAGAAAGGCGCAGAAATTCGCAAATCCTACAGCCGCATCGCCGAGCAATCGGACGATCAGCTTCGTGAAATCATTGCCAATACCTACGGCCAAATTGCGCTGATAGACCACAACGTAGGGCGTATCCTCATTGCACTCGAAGAGGCAGGACTGTCGGACAACACCATCGTGATCTATATCTCGGACCATGGCGACTGGCTTGGGGATCATGGCCTGATCCTGAAGGGGCCGATGCACTATGACGGGCTATTAAGGGTCCCGATGATTGCGCGCGGCCCGGGTATCCCAAAAGGCAAACGGGTTAATGAACCTGTCTCAACCCTCGATCTGGGTCCAACTTTCTTCGATTACGGAGGAGCCAAAGCTCTTCAAACACAGCACGGTGCCTCGCTGCGACCCTTGATTGAATCCAACGACGCCAAACGGGAGTACGCCTTCAACGAATGGGAACTGTTACCAACACGCGCAGGCGTCGGCCTAAGCCTACGGACAGTCCGCACCAAGACCCACAAGTTGACGGTCGACATGCAATCGGGCGCGGGCGAGCTTTATGACATGATTGCCGATCCGCATGAGACGACGAACCTTTTCGATGCCCCGCGATACGAGGAGGTCCAAACTAAACTCCTGAACTACGTTCAACAGCGTCCCGACGATGCAGGTCCTGTTCGTAAACAGGTCGGAATGGCCTAAGGTCCACCCGTTTTGTCAAAACCGCCGTCGCTTGAATTGTGTGAGCGAGGGAAAAGGCAGGATGAGCCGTCCAAAAAAAGCATTCGACGCTCAAACCACAGAGCCTCAGCAAACGCAAAAAACGATAAGCCATCCAAGTTGCCGACAACGCCTCGCTCAGTACCATGGCTGCAATTAGAGCCTTCTCCGTCCAATTTTGAATTCTGCTTAAAAAGGCACTGACTGGTGTCCGTCCCCCCATGCCGCAGTATGTCAGAGCAGTCTTTCGCTGCGGTGGGATGGTCGCATGGGCCTTACACTCACAAAACGCGGGACCAGTCCGGTATTGGAGCCGACCTAGTGAAATCCGATTTGCCGGCGCAAAGCGTTTTTTTTGCTCCACAACACCTTTGTTGCAAGCTTGGCTTTGGGCATTTGCAATTGCATCATTGGCCGAATTGGTCCCGTTCGCACCTTCGCGTGTTTTGAGAGGTACCGACTGCAACGAAGGAAAGACGTGCATCTATGAAGCGGATTGAACTGGCTGACGTGCTCGTGATTGGCGGAGGGACGGCCGGGTTCGGCGCGGCGATTGCTGGAGCTCGCCAAGGCTTGAATGTCACGCTCATGGAAGCGACGACCAAGATTGGCGGTGTTATGGCCTTTTGTCCTGGCATGCCTTGGGGCGGCGGATATCCAGTAGATCAGATTATCGGCGGCATCCTTGAAGAACTGACCGCGCGCCTTGAGGCAATGACCCCACCTGCGGCAGAAAAACGCCCCTGTACCCTCGAGAATTTCGGCCCAGAAATCATCTACGATCACGACATCGCAACCTTGACGATGTTCGAGATGCTTGAAGAAGCCGGGGTGAAAGTCCGTTTGAACGCAACGGCAGTTGAGCCACGAATGGAGGGACATCGGATCAAAACGGTTCGCTGTTTCGATCGCAATGGCACCTTCGAGGTTGCACCGAAGATAGTCATCGATTGCTCTGGTGATGGTGACATCTCGGCAAAGGCTGGCGTGCCTTACGTCCTTGGTGATGAGAGCGGGAACATGATGGCGGTGACCATTTCCTTCCACATGATCGGCGTCGATTGGGACACGGCCTTTGCCCATACTGATCCGTACTTCACGGATTATGCGGCCAAAGGCATCGCCGAAGACCGGCTGCATCCCGATTTGGCGCAACTATATCTGATGAAAGGATTTCATCACGGAACCGTTTTTTGCAACTCCGTCCATGTACGCGGCGTGGATGGGACGGACCCAGTCGCTGTCGGTCAGGCCACGCAAGAAGGCCGCAAGCGGTGCCTGCAACTTTCGCAGTTCCTCCGAACGGACGTCCCAGGTTTTGAAACCGCGCACATGTCCATGCTCTCGCCCACCGTCGGTGTGCGGGAGACGCGCAAACTGCAAGGCGTTATCCGTGTGACAGGTGCAGACCTGGCATGCGCCACAAAATTCCCAGATGGCATCGTCAGCTGCGACAATCCAATTGATGACGTCATGCGCAGCGATGGGGGTATGACCCATGACGCAGCGATCGAGAAAGGCAGCTACTATACGCTACCATTTCGCGCGTTGATCCCCGAAGCAGTGGAAAATCTGATGTTTGCGGGACGCATCATCTCGGCAGATGCAACAGCCTTTGCCTCGGTGCGTGGGATGCCGCAATGCATGGCGATGGGTCAAGCGACGGGGACAGCTGCGGCGCTGGCCTTAGAGAATGGATGCCCTGTGCAGGACGTGGACACCAAGCGGTTGGTCGCAGAGTTGACGAAGCAAGGCATCAACCGATTGAGGACGGCTGCATGAAGGGTTTTGATCCGCAATACGCAGACCTCCCGGACTACATCCTGAAATGCACGCGTCTGATCTGGGAAGGACGAGGAATTTCCGAGCTTGATTGGCACTATGGCGACGACCTTCTGGTGCGCACACCTGCGGGGATTAGCCGGGGAAATGCGGCGGGCAAAGCCAATACCATGGCCACGCTCACGGAGTTCCCAGACAGAGAGCTGCTCGGGGAAGACGTGATATGGAGCGGTGACGAAAGCACAGGGTTTTTATCGTCTCACCGCATCCTTTCTACCGCCACCCACATGGGCGGCGCTTTTGGGCCTGCCACAGGCACGCAATGCACCTTTCGCACGATCGCGGATACTTTTTGCAAAGAAAACCGCGTCTGGGATGAGTGGCTGATCCGCGACAATGCAGCAATTGCCGTCCAGCTTGGTCAATCTCCAAAGGACGCCGCACACGCGGTTATTCTTGCAGGCGACACCAATATGCCGCTCACACCAGACACGGATATTGCAGGCCCTTACAAAGGGCGCGGCAACTCGAATGAATGGGGTGAGAAACATGCAGACGTACTGCGCCGCATCATGGTCGGCGATTTCTCAGGCATCTCGAGGCAGTACGACCGGGCATGCCATTTGTCGTTCCCTTGCGGGCAAGAAAGCCACGGTCATGGGGCGACCACAGAATTCTGGCTTGGTCTTCGCAGTGCCTTACCCAATGCAGTTTTCACAATAGAGCATCAGATTGGGCGCAGGGATCCGATGATGCCCCCCAGAAGCGCGATACGGTGGTCGCTGACAGGCACGCATGAAGGCTGGGGACGTTTTGGCCCGCCGACTGGCACCTTCATCCATGTAATGGGTGTGAGCCATGTTGAGTTCGGCCCATGGGGCATTCGCCGCGAGTACACGTTGTTCGATGAAATCGCGATCTGGAAACAGATCCTCTTGCAATCTCAAGTTTGATAGACCGCTTATGACCAAGTTGCCCAAAGACCTTCTCGACCTTTTGCGCAGCGTTGACACGCCCACAGTGTGCAACGCGATTGAAGTTGCTCAGGGGAAACGCGGCTTTAACAGGTTCACACGCGGTACCATGGTGCATACCGAACCTGGTGCTCCTGCAACGGTCGGCTTTGCGCGCACTGCCAAAATCTCTGGCCTTGCCCCACCAACTGAGCCCCAAGATGTCATTCGTGCCCGCCGTATGGACTATTTCCGCGCGATGGCAGGCGGTGACGGCCCGACCGTGGCTGTCATCGAAGACGTTGATTTCCCCAACTGTATCGCAGGTTGGTGGGGCGAGGTTCATGTGGCAGTCCATAAGGGACTTGGCCTAAACGGGGCGGTCACCAACGGTGTGGTCCGCGATCTGGACGTGATCGATGACGGGTTTCCCGTATTGGCCGGGTCCATTGGCCCAAGCCACGGCTATGTGCACGTCGTGGAAATTGGCATGCCTGTGAATATCATGGGCATGCGCCTTGCAGAGAATGAGTTGATCCACGCGGATCGCCACGGCGCCATAGTTATTCCCAGTGAGGTTGTCTCAACACTCAAGACGGCAATCGAAACGGTGGTGGCCAGCGAAGCCATCGTTCTTGCACCAGCCCGCGCGCCCAATTTTGACATTAAAAAGCTTGAGCAAGTCTGGGCAGAATTCGAGGCCGCGCGCACATAAGATAACTCACGGTATCCTATGCTGGATGCCTGAACCCCACGCTTTGCCGCGGCGTACGGCCCTAAGTTGCCGTCCAACGCGCAAATTCTATGCCGTGATGCGGCAAGTCTAAGCCGCCATTCGCCGCAACGGCGAAATTTTGGTTGGAGCGAACTTAGAGATGCAAACATTGCGCCATCATCCGCCTCGGCGTTTTGGATTACCCCAAGGGAAAATCTACCGCTCCCAAAACATGCTAAGGGCCTCGAAAATCTCTAGAAAATAGCAAGTTAGCAGCTGCAATTTTCGGGACTCAAGCTGCTATTCTGCTCCAATCCTTGCCGTGTTTCCTTCTCGTCCGTAGGGTCAAGCATGAGCAAGCGTAAGGGATTTGAGCCGATGTCCGCTGATAAGCATTATCTCGAAGAAGAGCTGGAAACCCTCGTCCAGACGGATCCTGCCATCTGGCAGTTCCTTCGGGAAGGCTCGTTGGATGGCGTTTGGTATTGGGACTTAGAGGACCCCGAGCACGAATATATGAGCCCAGAATTCTGGCAGCTTTTCGGGTTCAACCCAGCTGAAAAGAAGCATCTTGCGGCAGAGTGGCAAGACTTGATTTTTCCTGAAGACTTGGAACTTGCAAAGGAAAACGTGGCCAAACACTGCGCCGACCCAAACCACCCTTATGACCAAGTCGTTCGCTATCATTGTGCGGACGGCAGCGTTGCCTGGGTGCGTTGTAGGGGCATCGCAATTCGGAACGATGCGGGCGTGCCGACCCGCCTGCTCGGCGCGCATAACGACATTACTGCTCAGAAAAAGGAAGAGCTGGCGGCTGCCACTCTAAGCCACGAACTGGAAACCATCTTTAACGCGGCAACCAGTGGAATCGTCGCGCTGACTGCGGATGGTCATGTGATCCGCGCCAATGATCGCGCAAGGCATTTCCTTGGTGGTATCTCGGATCCAGTTCCTTTTGCCTGGCCTGAAGGCATGAAATTCTTGGATGCTGCAACGCTACAACCCTTAGACAAAAGGGCTGA
Source organism: Shimia ponticola (assembly GCF_007995215.1). GTDB lineage: Bacteria > Pseudomonadota > Alphaproteobacteria > Rhodobacterales > Rhodobacteraceae > Shimia_B > Shimia_B ponticola. Next base: position 219,983 of record NZ_VCDK01000006.1, on the reverse strand, counting down.
TCCGATTCAACGCGCATTGGCGGGCGACACGCTTCAAGATGAAACACATGTCCTGCGCCGTGCACACGCTAGAGAAGACCGGCGTTATGTTCGTGTTGGCAGTGCGCGCCCTGACCTCTCTGACAGCTCTATTCACACGGTATTGGTGCTGGATGACATTTCGAACGAAGAGCGCAATCGCCAGGCTTTTGAACGCAAAAGCCGCCTAGACGCGCTGGGCCAACTGACCGGCGGCATAGCGCATGACTTCAACAACCTCTTGGGATCGATGGTTTATGCGGTCGATTTAGCGCGTCGTGCAAAAACTGAAGACATGCTAAAGAAACAGCTCGATCGAGCTATGGCAGCTATCGATCGTGGGCGGTCTTTAAACTCCCGGCTCTTGGCTTTCGCGCGCAAACAGCCCGGGCGGGCCAGTGTGCATCAGGCATCTTCAGTCTTTGACGAATTTGAGTCGCTTATTCGTCCGATGCTTGAGTCCCAAGTCGAGATCAGCTTTTGCCTAGATGAACCCGGTCTCAGTCTGTATTGCGATCCAAACCAGCTTGAAATGGCCTTAATGAACCTAACGTTAAACGCACGTGATGCAATTTTACGTTCAGGCAAAGGGTCCAAGATTGAAGTGCGCGCTCGAAGCGTTCGCGCACCCAATCAAGACGTCGACAACCGGCAAAGCGGCCATGGCATGGACCCCGCGAGCGGCACCTCATATCGATACATTGAGATCAGTGTCACTGATGACGGCCCGGGCATGGATCGCGATACCGTAGCCCGCTGTACTGACCCGTTTTTTTCAACAAAGGAAAACAGTTCTGGCACGGGCCTTGGGCTCGCGATGGTTTATGGGTCGATACAACAGGCCGGTGGAGATTTCAGGATTTACTCAGATGTAGGCGTCGGAACCACCGTGCAACTGATCTTGCCGCGTGGGTCGGAGAAAGGTGGCCGTGAGGAACCTCAGCTACAAGAGGCTACCACCCATGGAAACTCCGAAACGATCTTGGTTGTCGAAGACGAAGAGCACTTACTAGAAGTGTTGACTGAAGTGTTAGAGGAACTTGACTACAAGGTGATCAGTGCTCGATCCGGCCCAGACGCGCTACAGGTGGTCGACCGCGGCGAGCACTTTGATTTGTTGCTCACAGACGTTGTTATGCCCGGTGCCTTTGGCGGCTTTGAACTTGCCCGCCGCGTTCGCGCTATTTATCCAAGTACGCCAATACTCTACACATCTGGCTACACTGGCTACTCCGTTGAGGAGATGGGCGAAGTATCGGCACCTGTTTTGCAGAAACCGACTCTGCCACACGAGCTGGCTACCGCTATTACCGACGCACTCTCGCGGCACGTGAAATAAGAGACGAGAATTCACATGGCACATATTTTGATTGTGGAGGATGATTTACGGTTCGCCGAACTACTAAGGGACGACCTCAGTGAAAGAGGGCATACTTTAGCAATTTTCTCGAACACAGGAGCAGCATTGAAATACCTTGATGCGCATGCGGTGGACCTTATCCTTACTGATGTTTTCCTTACAAAGGAGGCGGCACAAGATACCAAAACCGGTGGCATCACGTTTGTAAATCAAGTCCGAAACATCAATGGATTGACAGTGCCGATCATAGCGATGTCAGGGTTTTTTGGTGGATTTGCGGCCGGCCAAAAGCAAGGAACTCTGAAGACCGTTGGAGCTGATGCCGTGCTGAGCAAGCCGTTCACACCTGACGAATTAGTGGTTCTCATGGACAAGTTGTTAGGAGGCTAAATGGTGACGGCCGAATTTCTTGCGAGCGCCTCAGTGAGCAACAAAACAAAACGTCCAACATAGCCCGAATACTGGCAGTCTGGTCACCTTAGGTGCCTGAAGGTTTTCCCGATCACTCCTGTTGTTTAGCGGCCGCGGTCGACCTTTTAGGGGTAGCGATTGCAGTTGCGCCAAAATGGGAACCAGGCAATCGCTGGATAGCGTGATTAGCATCGTGTTCGAAGCTGACCTCAGGCGCGGCGCAGCATCCTGTGTTATGTTAGCACGGTCAACATCCAATTGTCGTTGTGGGAGGGCATGGCGGATTGGAGGATGAGTCATGCTAACACCAAACCTGCTGCCATTCGTGCTCTGCGACCTTCCTGGAACAAAGGCCGGATTGCCGCTCAGAAGCCCCCACTGAAACCGAAACATGTTTGGGCTATCCGCGTCAGACTCGAACTGGCGGAGAACCATCGAGACCTCGCCCTTTTCAACATGACGATCGACAGCAAACTGCGTGGATGCGACCTCGTAGAGACCAAAGTCGTCGACGTCATGGCGTCAGGTCAGATCAAGGAACGGGCATCGGTACTTCAAAGCAAAACACAAAAACCTGTCGATTTGAGATTTCCGAAGGAACCCGGGCCTCGGTCGAGAAGTGGATGGGAGACGAACTCATGGTCGGCTCTGAGTACCTTTGGCCAGGCCGATTTCATGAGCGTCTGCACATCTCGACACGCCAGAATGCAGGGATTGTCCGCGATTGGGTCACGTCGATCGGTCTGGAGGCCAGCGCGTATGGCACGCATTCGATGAGGCGGACAAAGGTGACGCAGATTTACAAGAAGACGGGCAATCTTCGCGCCGTTCAGGTCTTGCTGGGGTACACCAAGATGGACAGCACTGTCAGGTATCTCGGCGTAGAGCTTGAGGATGTGCTAGCAATCGCCTAGGCCATTGAAATCCAGCAATTTTGGGCCGCCTTCGAGGGCGGCCCATTGCTGCCATTTGGGGACGCAACCCGATGCTGCGGTGCCGCCCGCCGCAGCGGCTATTCGTTGGATGTGCAAAACTGGTCCCGCCCTTAAAAACTCTCAAGAGAGAATATTCATCTGATTTGTACAGCCGTCCTCGCGAGTTGGTGGCCCACACGCCTGTAATCCGATAGTGACGCCTTGCGCTGCTCCATCGTGAGAGGCCGCTTGTCCATTTCGGCTTTGATCGTGTGACGGGCGGCGTGCGGGGAGTATCTTTGGACATGACCAACGCAGGCTGTCCTAAACGCCACGTCCACCGCATGCTTGGAACTCATGGGGTCAACAGGCCCTTGCTTTGATTTGCCCGCATGCAGGATAGCCGCTTCCGGTAACAAGGCATCTTCGCCGCCGAACCCTTTCTTCGACAGCCATGCAAGCCAGTCTGCTGTTTCATCCGAGAACGAAGGCGGCACTGGGAACCACCCGATTTCAAGGCTCTTTCCGTTCTTGGTTCGAGTAACGGAAGCGTCTTGAAGGACGCGTCCAGCGTCAACATCCACGTGCTTGATGCGAAGCGAAGTCACTGTATCGGCTCGGAGCGCCGCGAGGAACGTGAGCGCGAACATCGCTCGCGCCCGACGATCTGTCGCTGTTTGCTTCGGCATTCGGCGTAATAGCATTTCCGCTTCGTCGAGGTCTGGGTACTGGCGCTGCTGCCGCCCGATCCCTTTTTGCAAGGCAGCGCGCGGCAGCTGCATATAGTCTGCGAGGTCCTTGGGTAGCGCCTCAAATCTATCCAGCTTCAACAGCCACGACAGGAAGTCCCGAATGTGAGACGACATGTGCGCCACCGTAGAGCGGGACTTTTGCCCGTCGTCATGGCTGTTGCGCATTTCCAGAAGTGTGCTTCGAACAGCTCCAACATCCGCACGGGTCAAAGACGTGAACCGCTTCTCCTTTGATGCGTCTTCAAGGAACCGAATGCCGGCAAGGTGCCGGTCTGCTGGTTTGAGGGAGAACTTCTCTGGATAGCACTGCCATTGACATATTTAGTGGTCATTTCGACCTGCTGGAATCCGCGAGAATTTCCCAACACCACCGACACCCGCGTGTTTTGCTTAGCTGCACTTTGCGCCAAATGTAGCATCCAACAGGATCGCATATGAAAGGCAGGTGGCGGAGACGAAGGGATTCGAACCCTCGAGACAGTTTCCCGCCTACTCCCTTAGCAGGGGAGCGCCTTCGACCACTCGGCCACGTCTCCGCTGACCTCATTATGGGAAGCATGAAGGGGGGGCAAGGCCAAAGCCGTGCCCGCAGGATCAAATGATGGCGCAGACGAGATAGAGGCCCGCGGCGAGGATCGCCGACCACCGCGGACCGAGGCCGCAAGCCGTCGCCAGACACAAGACGACAAAGCACAGATCAAGCGATTGGGCAGGTTCAAGCCCCGCGAGAAAGAGTTGTAGTTGCCACAACATAAGGTAGTCTCCTTAGTGATGCAGCGAGGCCCCGCCTTGGGTTGAAGTTTGAGTTAAGGCGTTGTCCGGACAGGGATAAATCTATGCGTTTCGATTGCTTATGACGATTTCGCCACAGACATCCTCAGACACCGTCCGGGTGACACGCAGTGATATCCAAAGATACCGGGTGACCTTCCATGACAACTGAGGCGATGCGGCAGTTCGGTCTGGCGGTGCGGACACGTCGCTTGGCCGAAGAAATGAGCATGACCGAACTGGCCGAAAGGGCGCTCGGGAATCCGGATCGAAAGGGGTACGTTGGTCAGGTCGAGGCTGGCAAAAGGAACCTGTCACCTGAAACCATCGACAAATTCGTTCAGGCCTTGAACCTTCCGATTGAAGTTGCGAACGCGGCACTCATCGGACCACCACCTGAGCCGCCAGACGCCCATGAGGAAAAGATCGACCGCGATGCCGAGCGGCTGATCCGCTCGGTGCGTAAAGACCCAAATGCGCCCAACGCTGCCGAAGCGCTCTTGATCGCGCTGGCCTACGACTTTGCGGGCGGCAGTCACCGCGATGTGCATGATGCGTATGTCGCCTTGCGGACTGCGTTGCAGGCAGCGGATGACATGCGCAAACGCGGCTTGCTTGTGGGGAACACAGGGGGCCAGGTTGAGGCAGTGCTGGCCGAAGTCGCACGGCTTAATGATGCGGGCAGCCGCGAGGAAGCCGCCGATTTTCTTGATCAGGAAATGGCGCGGCTGGACCAACAACGCGACACGCTTTTTCAACAACAACTAGCGCAGGACCGTATCCGCAACCGCCCGGATTTGGCGGCGGCCCGATTGATCAAGGACCTGCGCCGTGAAGCCCAGCCCGGCGGGCTGTTTCAGGCCGTGTATCGCCTGTGTCGTGATTGGCAAGACCGGGGCGACAACACGGGCGACCTTTTTGCGCTGCATGTTGCGCTAGAACTGGCCAAGGCCAACCAGCGGCGCGCCAACGGGGGCAATGAAGCATGGGCCCTAAGTACTTTGGGTGGCTGTCACCGCTCGCTAGCTGAACGCTCGATCAAACCTGGGCATTTAAAAGTCGCCCGAAATGCCTGTGAGGCTGCAGTGCGAAAGACTTCCAAGCAAAAGGATCCGCTGAACTGGGCCGCACGAAACAGCAGCCTTGGCCTTGTCCTTCAAGAGATTGGCGAACGTGACGCTGACCCAAAATTATTACAAGCCGCCTTGGCCGCGCAACAGGACGCATTGGATATTCAACGTGTCCATGGCGGACCAGATAATTGGAAAGAAATCCAAAATAATCTTGGCATTGCTTGGCTATCACTCGGCGAAGTCACCCGCGACCCAAGCTCATTGAAAGAGGCCGTGGCCCATTTGTCTGAAGCACTCTCATTAGTAGATCGCGACGCCAACGCAATCTCCTGGTCCATAACCCAAAGCAACTTGGCGCTTGCACGTCGTTGGCTGGGCGCGATTACAAAGGGCTTAGATCAACTTACCCAAGCTCGCGCGTGCTATGCAGATTGCCAAGAAATCCGGAAGCGCGACAAGGTTCCCTTCCTTTGGGCGCAAACGCAATGGAACATCGCTGATCTTGAACTCGCCCGCTTCGCGTTAGAACCCGATCCAACCCTTCTTACCGAAGCGCGCAGCCGCGTACTGGAAGCCCGCGAAGTCTTCGTCGACGGCTCCGACTACCAAACCCAGCGTTGCGACGACCTGCTTGCGCAGATCGACGCTGCTGAGGCTGCGCAGTAGCGCCTAACCCCCAAGCTTATCCTGCGTCTTCGTTTCAAAATCCGACGCATCATGGCGCTCATGTAGCTGCATCTCGGGCTCGCCAAACGATCGGTTCACCATCCGACCCCGCTGCACCGCTGGTCGTGCGTCGATCGCTTCCGCCCAGCGCATGACGTGCTTGTAGCTCGCCACGTCCAGAAACTCCGCCGCGTTGTAGAGACGGCCCAAGGCCAACTGCCCATACCACGACCAGATGGCGATGTCGGCGATTGAGTACTCTTCTGCGAACCATTCGTGCTCGGCCAGGTGGCGGTCGAGGACGTCCATCTGACGCTTGGCCTCCATCGAGAACCGGTCGATGGGATACTGAAACTTCTCAGGCGCATAGGCGTAGAAATGGCCGAACCCGCCGCCCAGATAAGGCGCTGATCCCATTTGCCAAAAGAGCCAGTTCATCGCTTCGGTCCGCGCGCCCCCCTCTGGCAGGAAGGCTCCGAATTTCTCGGCAAGATAGAGCAGGATCGAGCCACTTTCGAACACGCGCTGACCATTCGTGGTGTCCATCAGCGCCGGGATCTTCGAATTCGGGTTCACATCCACGAACCCGGACCCGAACTGATCGCCATCCCCGATCTTGATCAGCCACGCGTCATATTCCGCGCCGGTGTGCCCTGCTGCCAGCAACTCCTCCAGCAGGACAGTGACCTTCACCCCGTTAGGTGTCGCCAAGGAATAAAGCTGCAAGGGATGCTTCCCAACCGGCAGATCCTTGTCATGGGTCGGCCCGGCGATGGGGCGGTTGATATTCGCGAACTCGCCGCCGTTCTTTTGCTCCCAGGTCCAGACCTTGGGGGGTGTGTAGGTATCGCTCATGTCGTGTGGGCCTTTCGTCTTGATGCCTCGCAACATAAGCCACCCATCTGCGAAGCGAAGGGCATCACGTGAGTTTTAGGGCACGACGCTAAGGCAATGTCCCGATCCGATCCATGAACAGCGCCTTGATCGCCGCTGCGTCCCCGCCCACAGCTACATCGACCGTTGGTTCGTCACTCGGGACAGATCGCCCGATTTCGTCACCTTCACAGACTACGGACACGCCGGTCCGCTTCATCTCAAACAGCTCGGGATGGGTGATCGCGATGATGGCGGCGGGATCGTGCAGGCCGCAGCCTTCCAGCCCGTATTCCGCGTAGAAGCGCAGGTAGAAATGGCTCATGTCCTGCAGCATCTGTCCGTGTTTTGGCGACGCGGCGGCCATGGCGGCGAAATCGGCAGGCACGCAGGTGACCTCTTCGGTGATATCGAGGCCTACCATGATGATCGGCGCGCCGCAGGTCATCACGAAGTGTGCGGCGTGGGGATCGTGGTAGAAATTCGCCTCGGCATGGGGCGTGATGTTTCCGCCCTTCAAGCCTCCGCCCATGATGACGATCTGCTTTACATTCCCGGCGAACTCCGGGTCCGCCTGAATGGCTGCCGCGATATTCGTCAGCGGACCGATCGGCGCAACGACAATTTCACCCGGATGCGCGCACACGGTCTCGGTCAGATAGGTCACGGCATCGCGTGGGTCCTTGGCGCGCGTCGGCGTCATGGCGGGCATATCGCCGAACCCTTCATCGCCATGCACATAGGCCGACGGAGGAAATGGCGGCAGGACCAAAGGCTGCCCTGCCCCTTCTGCCACCGGGATATCCAACCCCATGACATCGCACAGCACCAGTGCATTTCGCGTCGCCTGATCCACACGCACATTGCCAAACACGGTGGTCAGCCCAATCAGGTCAATCTCGGGGGCCGCATGCGCCCAAAACAGAGCCATCGCGTCATCTACGCCGGGGTCGGTATCTATGATCAGTTTCATGCCCGCACGCGTATTGGATTCCCCGCAGCCACACAATCCAACACCCACAGCTCTGGTTTTGACAGGCTGTCGCAAACAGGCTTGACCCAGCACGGCGTTCCAAACCTGATGGGCAGGAAACGACGGGGAAAAGACATGCGCGATCAGGCACGGGTAGTGGTCATTGGCGGCGGCATCGCGGGGTGTTCGGCGCTCTATCATCTGACGCAAGAGGGCTGGACCGATGTCATGCTGATCGAGCGTGATGAGTTGACGTCAGGCACCACTTGGCACTCGGCAGCGCAGGTCACCAATTTCGGCATGAACCAGACGATGGTCGGCCTGAAAACGCATTCGGTCAAACTCTATCAGGAACTGCGCGACGACCCCGAATACCCCGTTGGCTACAATTACGGCGACGGCGGCATCCGGCTCGCCAATACACAGGCCCAGATGGACGGTTACGCGCATTTTGCGTCCATGGCCGCTGGGATGGGCGTCGAGTTTGAAGTGATCGACGCTGCCGAATGCGCACGCCGCCATCCGCTGATCTCGACTGAAAACCTTCTTGGCGGCCTTTGGGACCCGACAGATGGCCATATCGACCCTGCGCAACTCTGTCAGGCGCTGGCGCGCCGCGCGCGCCTTGCCGGGGCCGAAGTCAACCGCCACACCCCCGTGACCGGGCTGACCCAACACGCCGACGATACTTGGACCGTCCATACCGAAAAGGGCGACGTGCGTTGCGAGATCGTGGTGAACGCAGGAGGCTACCGATGCAACGAAATTGGCGCGATGATGGGTGTCCAACACCCAGTCGCCTCCATGGAACATCAATATTTCCTGACCGAAGACATCCCAGCGATTGCCGAGGCCGGTCACCGTATCCCCCTGCTCCGCTGCCCGATCAGCGACTATTACAGCCGTCAGGAAAAGGGCGGTCTTCTGCTCGGTTTCTACGAACAGGACTGCCGCCCTTGGGGTATGGACGGCATCGACCCGCATTTCACCAATGCGCTCTGCCCCGACGACCTCGACCGCGTGACTGACGTGCTTGAGGGCGCGTTTGAACGCATGCCCGTCCTTGCCGAAACTGGCATCCGCGAGGTCGTGAATGGCCCCATCACCTATACCATCGACGGCGCACCGCTCGTTGGCCCCATCCCCGGCAAGCGCAACGCATTTTGCATCATCGGGTTGCGCGCAGGCCTGGGCGAAGGTGGCGGCCACGGCTGGCTCCTTGCCCAACAGATCGTGCATGGAGAGGCCGAGTACGACACATGGGTCCTCGACCCTCGCCGCTTTACCGGCCACGCTACGGTCGAACTGACGTCTCTCAAGGCCATCGAAGACTACCAAAACGAATTCCGCTTTCACTTTCCGCACGAACACCGTCCGGCCGGTAGGCCGATGAAGACCACGCCTTTGACCCCTGTACTGGTCGCCGAAGGCGCGCATATGGGCACGGTGAACGGCTGGGAACGCATCGACTACATCGCGCCATCACCGGACTTCACCGAGACACTCGGTTTTCACTTCAACGAGGTCCACGACGTCGTGGCAGACGAAGTCAACGCCATCCAATCCGGCGTCGGCCTGACCGAAGTCTCTGGTTTCAACCGCTTCGAACTCACAGGCCGCGACGTCTACAGTTTCCTAGACCGCATGATCTGCGGAACTGTCCCTAAACGCGCGGGGCGGGTCGGGCTCACATACCTTTTGAACCACCACGGCATGGTCAAAGCCGAGGCGACGATCGCCAACCTCCCGGCATCTGACCGTGGGCCAGCGCGCGTCTGGTACGGCTCTGCGGCTGCGTCTGAATTTCACGATATGGACTGGCTGCAATCCCACTTGCACGCGGACGAGGACGTCGCGATCCGTTCCCTGACCAACGATATGACCATCCTTGTCCTTGCCGGCCCCAAGGCCCGCGAGGTGCTATCCGCGGCGGCGCGGGGCGACTGGTCAAAGGACGCCTTCCCTTGGCTAAGCGTGCGCGAGGCGCATATCGGCATCGCCCCGGCCACAGTCATGGGCGTCAGCTTTTCCGGCGAACTCGCCTATGAAATCCACGTCCCGAACGCCAACCTCTACGCCGCGTACCTCGCCCTCCGCGCAGCAGGTGAAGCCCACGGTTTGCGTCTCTTCGGATCCCGCGCAGTGGAATCTATGCGGCTCGAAAAAGGCTTCCTGCACTGGAAGTCTGAATTGATCACTGAGTTTGATCCCTTCGAGACCGGCCTCGACCGCTTTGTCAAAATGGATAAGCCGGACTTCATCGGCAAAGCTGCCCTGCAAAAGCGGCAAGCCGAAGGCAAACGCCGCAAACTGGTCACCTGCGCCGTGGACTGCAGCCACGCGCCCGCCCATGGCGGCGCTTCGGTGCGCAAAGATAGTCAGATCATTGGAACCGTGACGTCCGGCGATTGGGGCCACCGCATCGGCATGAACCTCGCCATGGCATTCGTGGACCCGGAACACGCTGCCGAAGGCACTGACCTATCCGTTGACGTCATCGGGCAACCGACCCCTGCCCGTGTCATCGCATCCGGTCCCTACGATCCTGACCACAGCCTTATGCGTGGCTAAAACAGCGGCGCATATTTCCAGTTGTCGGCGTCCGGCGTGACTTCGTTCAGATCGTAGTCGGCTGACTGCAGGCGCTTGGCAATATCCAACCCCTGTTCAGCCGCCTCATCGACAAACTTGCGACCAAGATCCTGATCCATCCCAATGCCATGGCCGCGCATCAGGTTCAGACCGTGATTGAACTTACCCACCGGGTCACCCGCCTCGGCGGCGCGGCGGTCCCATTCGGCAGAGGCGTCGGGATTATACTCTCCACCCAGCCCGTTGTTCTCCATCTGGCTCATCCAGGTCATCGCCTTGGTGTAACCGGCTTCGGCACAGGCGCGGGTCAGCTTGCGCGACAGAACGAGATCGCTGGTCTTGGTCATGTTGATCCCCAGCGAACAGGTCACCGAGTCAATGACGCCCATAGCGATCTTGCGCTTGAGCATCTCAAGTCCCGTGTCCTGCGGGTTCAGGACGCCGTGATCGTCTTCGACGGTTTGCGGGGCTTCGGCGGCGGAGACCGCCGCAAGGCAAATAACAAGCGCAGCGAGGGGAATTGATTTCATGCTCATGGCCTCCGTCCCCAAAGCCTAAGCATCAAAGCCCCGTGAGTCACCAAGGCCAAAGTCTTGTCCCCGGACACAAAAAAACCGCCCCGAGGGACGGCTTTTCCGTAATTCTTGGTAACCAGCTTACGCCGCCAGCGCCTCTTGCGCTTTGGCAACGATTGCGCCGAACGCTTCAGGTTCGTTCACGGCCAGATCGGCCAGAACCTTACGGTCAACTTCGATGCCCGCTTTGGACAGACCGTTGATGAAGCGCGAATAAGTCAGTGCTTCGTCATGGCTGCGGACAGCAGCGTTGATACGCTGGATCCACAGAGCGCGGAACTGACGCTTGCGGTTCTTACGGTCGCGCGTTGCGTATTGGTTCGCCTTGTCGACGGCCTGCTTGGCGGTCTTAAAGACGTTCTTGCGACGCGAATAATAACCTTTGGCCGCCTTAACGACCTTCTTGTGACGGGCGTGGGTGGTGGTACCGCCTTTTACACGTGCCATTGATCAAGCCTCCTTAGCGGTCGTAGGGCATGTAGCCCTTGACGATTTTCTCATCTGCGGCGCACAGCGTGGTTGTACCACGGGCGTTACGAATGAATTTCTTGTGGCGTTTGATCATGCCGTGACGCTTGCCCGCTTGGGCTGCAACAACGCGACCGGATGCGGTCACCTTGAAACGCTTCTTGGCAGAAGACTTGGTCTTCATCTTAGGCATTTTCATCTCCTATCGTTCGAAGAACACGCGGGAAGGCAATGCCATCAGGCCACCCGCGCTGACAGTAGCGCCGTATAGGATTGGATGCAGGCGCAATCAAGCGGATTCTTTCATGGGTTCAGGCGCATCAGGACCCTGGAAGAAACCCCGGGTCCTGAATGCCGAACGATCAAACTGGCAAACGTCCTGTCATGCTCTCCAGAACCTGATCCCGGCGGACGACCTTGTGCCACAGCGCCCCGGCCACATGGGCAACCAGCAAGGCTGGCAAAGCCGTCAGCGCGACTTCATGCAGCCCAATCATTGCCCCCATGAAAACACCGCCCAGCGCGGGCGTGACATAGGCCAAGGCAATCCCGAGGCCGGACAAAACAATCCCGAACACCCCAGCATACAGCCCCAGATGCACAGCCTTGGACGCGACCTGCTCCCACTTTGGCGCATCTTCGGGCAACCGGGTCACGCCTGCCACCGCCTTGGTCCAAACCAGACGGGCAACGAACAGCGCACCTAGCGCCAGTGCAAAAATTACCTCAAACTGGAGAAGACCCGGCGTGGACAACTGCGAAACACTGTCCAGCCCTTTCAGGTATCCGTATCCGATCATCGCCGCAGACACCCAGTGAATGCCGCGCGTGATGAACCCGTGTGGTTTGGCCTGCATGCTCATCTCTTTTCCCTCGGTCCGTGGTGTCTGGTTCAAACGGTTTGCTCAGTCGTCTCATCCCGCGAACCGGTGGCCCGCATCACCAGAGCCGCCAGAAAAGCCAGCCCAACCACCCCAAAAGCAAAGAGCGCGAGAACACCCATCACGGACAGGCCCAAGCCCAGCATCGCAACGCCCACAACAAACAGAACTACTTGGCTCAGCGTCGTTTTGGTTTTGGTGATCATCGTTTCCATCGGTGTGTCTCCAGTCTCTTTTCCGTTTCGATGAAAAAGATATGAGACCCCGACATCACCGGCGCCTGACCCGAAGTTTACAATTTTGCAAACTTCAGCGTCACGCGCAGACCCTGTGGCTCATTTGGTGACAGTTTCAACTCTGCCCCATGCCGATCCGCCGCCGCGCGTACCAGCGCCAGACCAAGGCCCGACCCATCGCTGCCCCGCGCAGCATCCAACCGCACCATGGGTTTGATGATCTCGTCATACTGAGTTGGATCAACGCCCGGACCATTATCCGCCACACCAATATCGCGCCCTTGCGCAAACAGGGTGATCCCCGATCCTCCATGCACCAACGCATTCTGGATCAGGTTCGCCATGGCCTGCACGACCATGTCCCGGTCCGCCTCAATCGACTGCGTCTGCCCAACCTCAAGCGTCAGTGTCTTTCCAGCGTCCTCGACCACAGGCCCGAAGATGTCGGCAATGTCCTCCAGCAAGGCTGCGGGATCGACCGTCTCAAACCCGTCCCGCCCCTGCCCGGCCTCAATCCTTGCGACCCGCATGATGGTGTCAAAGATTGCCGACAGCTTGCCAGCCTCTTCCAGCGCCGCGCCTCTTGCCTCACCGTCAGGCAGCATTTCCAACTGCGCCCTCAGCCGCGCCAGCGGGGTGCGCAGATCATGTGCAATGCTGGCACTCAGATGACGCGTCTGTGCCACCAGCGCCTCAAGCTCTGCTGCGGTCCGATCCAACTGCCGCGCAATGTCATCCAGATCATCGCGCGACCGCTCGCGCCCCGTCCGCGCGCTCAGATCACCGGACGCCAAACGCTTGAGCGTTGCGTTGATCACCGACAAGCGACGCTGCGCCAAAAGGCCCGCGCCCAGCCCAACGACCAGACTCACTGCAATCAGCACGACGGCCGTGGTCCAAAGAATACCAGCCAACAGGTCCAGCGCGTCTTCGCTATCCTCCATCGGCAGCGCCACAAGGTACCGCATCCCGCCGGCATTCGGTGCAATCAAAACGCGCCAGTCTTCTGCCCTGCGGAACGGACGCTCAAGCTCGACGCTGCCGCCCCCGCGCTGCGCCACCTGACGGAACGGGCGCGGCAGATCGCGGATGTCGGCAATGGGCCGCAAGATGAGGTCCGCCGTGTCACCCCGCGCGCCATCCTCTGGCGCGGTGCTGGCAATCGCCATCAAGGTTGCATCGACGCGCCTTTCCAGCGCGTCTTTTCCAAGTTCGAGCGTGACGAAAATCACCAGCAAAAACCCAGCCGCAAAAACGCCCGAAATCAACAGCGACAATCGCACCGCCGAAGATCGCCTCAGCCACCCAATCTGAGCCGCCAGCCTATCCACCAAAGACATAACCCTCGCCCCGGCGCGTCTTGATCAGCGCCTCTTCAAAGGGTTTGTCGATCTTGGCCCTCAACCGGCTGATATGCGTCTCTACAACGCTGGTCGTGGGATCAAAGCTCATATCCCAGACCTGCTCAAGCAGCATGGTCCGCGTCACCAACCGCCCGGGCCTGCGCAGGAAATATTCCAGCAGTTTGAATTCCTTGGCCATCAACTCGATCTCTTGCCCCGCGCGGACGCATTTCCGCGCCAAGAGATCAAGGCTCAGGTCCCCGTGGCGCAAGACTGTCTCGTCCGCCGTCGCGCTCTCGCCTCCGTCGCGACGCCGTCCAAGCGCGCCGACCCGCGCCGACAATTCGGCAAAGGCAAAGGGTTTGGTCAGATAATCATCCCCGCCTGCCTCGAACCCCTCGACTCGCGAGTCCACTTCGCCGAGCGCCGTGAGGAACAGGGCCGGCGTTGTGTTCTTAGACGCACGCAAGGACCGCAAAACGGCCAATCCATCGAGGCTCGGAACCATACGATCAAGGATCAGCAGATCATACTCCGTCCCCATGGCCGCGATCAGGGCGTCTTTTCCGTCCGCGAAATGGTCAACGACATGACCCTCTTCCTTCAACCCCGTTGCAACCCAGTCGCCGAGTTGTTTGTCATCTTCCAAGAGGAGAATACGCATGGTGTCTGACTGTCCTCACAGGTTTCGGGGCCGCCTTGCGGCAACCCCGGCTCCACCAGAACTGGCGGTGGCTTGGATCAGGCGTCGCGATCCTTGTCGCATTTGCCGCCTTCCCGTTCAATTTCCAAGACATCGCCCGTGGCGGCTGCAATCTCAACCTCCGTCTCGGTGCCATCCTCTGCAAGGATTTCGATTTCGTAGACCTGCGCGCCGTCCTCACGCTCAAGCTCGACCTCTTGCACCTCGCCCGGCACCGCTTCGAGCGCCGCAGCAATCGCTGCCTCTTCGGTGACAATCACCGCGTCGGTGTCGGTTGATTGCGCCGACACAGTCATCGCAAGGCTGCCCGCCGCGATCAGACCCACCAGAGCGCCAATTTTCAGTGTCGAAGTATCCATGTTCGTTCTCCATCGGTTTGTGTTTCGATGAGACAGAATTGGGGGACCACTCTTACCACTGCCTGTTGCAAGATTTACAATTTTGTAAGGTCTACTGTCCGATCCCAAACACGAAAAAGGGGGTGGATTTCTCCACCCCCAAGTAGGGTTCACGAGGCAGTGAATTTTTGCCGGTCGTTCGATCAGTTGAACGAGTAGACCAGCGAAACACCGTATGTGTTGTCGGTGTTCTTCGTGCCGGGTGCCACGTCAGAGTGGTACTCGGTCAGAAGGCTTGTGCGCAGGGCGAGCGTGTCGGTCACGGCCACATTCAGCGCGATGTCGTTGAAGACGGCTGTGTCGGATTCTGACCACACGATGTCCGTGTCATTGGTCAGGAACACAGTGTCAGTCAGACGCGCAAAGTAGTCAGATCCCACCCCAAACGCCGCTTCGTCGATGTCGTTGCGGGTCACGTCACGCAGTTCTGCGTAGCGATAGCCCGGTCCGGCTTGCAGCGACCATTGCATGTCAGGCTGCGTGAACACGCGGTATCCTGCACCGACGCTGACAAAGGTGTCCGACTCAAAGTCCGAGAAGCCATCAATCGACCCTTGCGCGTTGGCAAAGCCAAAGAAGCGTTGGTTGAAATCGCGGGTGTATTCCAGACCGTAGAGCAGGCTTTCTTCTGATTTCTCGCCTTCTTCTTCACCGTAGGTGTAGTTCAAGCGGAGTTCGATGCCGTTCTGACCCCAGACATAAAGCATGTCCGAACCGATGCCCACGTCGACAGTGTCGGTGTTACCCGAGCTTGCAGCACCACGCAGCGCAAACGAGCCGGTGAAGCCTTGCGCACGGCCTTCGTTGCCAAACCGGTCCAGCTCACGCTCTGCATCGTCTTGAATAGCTTCGACGAGGTCATCGTTGCGTTCGCCTGCGACCGAGTCACGGCCAATCAGGTCTTGAGCGGCAACAGGGGCTGCGGCGGCAATCAAGGCTGCGACTGCGGCTGAGATCAGGCCAGTTTTGAATTCGTTTTTCATGGGTCTTTCCTTCCCAACAAAGTTTGACCCGTCCCCATGGTGTTTCGGGGGAGGGAGCATTTCTGCTGAGGCGGATTTAAGAAACCCCGATCAATAAGAGAAATTCGAAATATTATATGATAAAAGCAGTATCACTCATGTTATTCCGGTTCTTGTGCAATTCCAAGCACTTCCACGGCGTCGCCGCTGCTGATCTCGGCCAATTCGGCCATCACTTCGTCCTGCTCGCTGTCAATTTGTGTCGCGGTGGCCACAAGTGCAGCCTCGGCCGCCGCCCGAACCACAGGTTCAAGGTCATCGCGCCAGATCGCCCAGACCGGATAGGGAAAGACCGGCGCATCCGGCACCAGATGCAACTGTCCTGAATCGAGGTATCGCTTGATATATCGCGCGGGCAGATAGGCGGCGGCTTTGCGGCCAATGACGTATTCGCCGGCCATCGCCCCCAAAGAAAGCGTCAGCCCCGGATTGGTCAGGGCTGGCAGCGCCACGGAATGCGCGTGAACGAATTCCGGACCCCAATCGACAAAAACATAGCTCTGCTCGACATCCGCCATGTCCGCCTCAAAGGACGCCGCCAACACCAGTTCTTCTTCCATGACCTGAACAGCAGTCAGACCGGGCCGCAATTGGGGCGTGTAGGACAAGGCGACCTGAATGACCCCTTCGATAAGAAACCGGGTCAGCCTGTCCGGCATACCAAGCTCTGCCCGAACGCTGAGTTCCGGCAGATCGGCCTGAAGCCTGTCCACCCACTGAAACCCCAATCGCGGCCAAAGCGAATACTGCGCCCCTATGGACAGCGTCCGCGAATAGCCCGCCGGCACGCCGACCTGTTGGCGCGCCTCCTCCCAAATCTTGATAAGTGAAAGGGCATAGCGTTCAAACTCGCGCCCCGCAGGCGTCAGTTCCGCCCCCGCCTTGGATCGCGAAAAGAGTGCCTTTCCCAACGCGTCCTCGAGCCGCTGAATGCGCAGGCTCACAGCTGATTGCGTGACAAAAAGCCGTTCGCTCGCATTCACAAATGACCCGGTCGCGGCGACCTCTAGGAATGTGCGGACCAGAACAATATCCATCAATGCCATCCATAAAAATTGCTCATGTCATGAGTAATTTCTATTCGCTTTTCACAGCGAATGAACAGGCCTATGGCACGTCTTGTGGAAATCGGCGCAGCTGTTGCAGCATTGGCTTGTTTCATGCTGGCTCGCCAGGGAGGGCGGCCCAACGCGCCCGCTCCGGCGGCCGGTTTTCACGCCCCTTTCAACGTTGCTCAGAGCAGATACCGCCCGATTGTCTCGGTCACGACGGTGGGGATGTCGGCAAACGCGTACCCGCCCGGATTGCTGCTCAGGGCGACAATCATCATGCCAAACCCGATCACCGCAGTGATCATGCTTGCCCTCGGCACCCGGAACTGCGCCCAAGCCGACAGGATTGAGGGAATGCACAACACAACGACGAAGATCCCGATTGTCAGCCAAAGATCAGGGTCAATCTGCATCCTCTATGGCCCATAGCGGGCCAGAACCCGGGTCATCACGTCCGGCAGTTCTGCAAAGCTGTAGCCCCCGGGTTTGTTCATCAACGCATAGGCAATCATGCCGCCTGCAATCAGAACCGTAATCGCGCTGGCGCGGGGCGGATCCCCCTCACTCCAAGCCGATACCAGAGACGGGACCGTCAGGATCGCAAGCGCGATCCCGATCAAGAGCCATAAGTCAGGGTCTGCTACCACCGCAGCCTCCACGCGTTTTGCGGGAAGGCTTATTCCGGATCAGTGCGGAAAATCAGCCGCTCTTCACAGGGTGCCACCCGCAGAATGTTGGTGGTTCCCGCCTGGTTGAACGGAACACCCGCCGTGACGACGATCTGATCCGTTTCATCTGCGAAACCACCTGTGCGAGCTGCTTTCGCAGCCTCGACAACAGCCATCTTAAAGCGGTCAATGCCTTCGGTCAAAACGCAGTTCACACCCCAGCTCAGGCAAAGCTCGCGCGCGACATCGTCTTGCGGCGTCAGCGCGATGATCGGCACCATTGGGCGCTCACGCGCCGCCAAGAGCGCGGTGGTACCCGATTGCGTGAAACAACAGATCGCCTTGATCTCGGTTGCCTCCGCAATCTCTCGCGCTGCAACGGTGATCCCGTCGGCGATACTGTCACGTTTCACGACGCGGGATGCGGCGATGATTTCCTGATAGGTCGGATCACCTTCCACCTCGATCGCCACGTTGTTCATCGTAGTGACAGCTTCGATGGGGAAATCACCCGCCGCGCTTTCTGCGGACAACATGATTGCGTCCGTGCCTTCATAGATCGCGGTCGCCACGTCCGACACCTCCGCGCGCGTTGGCGTTGGGCTTTCGATCATGCTTTCCAGCATCTGCGTTGCGACAATCACAGGCTTGGCCACAGAGCGACACTTGCGGATCAGTTGCTTCTGGATCGGCGGCACCTTTTGCGGCGGCAGTTCTACACCCAGATCGCCACGCGCAACCATGATCCCGTCCGACACCTTAAGGATCTCGTCAAACGCCGCCACAGCAGCGGGCTTCTCGATCTTGGACAGCACCTTCGCCCGGCCATTCGCCAACGCCCGTGCCTCATAGACATCCTCGGCCCGTTGCACAAAGGACAGCGCCAACCAGTCCACGCCAAGCTGGCAGACGAATTCGAGGTCCGCACGATCCTTTTCTGACAGGGCGCGCAAAGGCAGCACCACGTCCGGCACATTCACGCCTTTGCGGTTCGAAATCGTCCCGCCGGATACCACCGTGCAATCGGCAAAATCCTTGCTGCAGGCGTCGACCGTCAGACGGATTTTCCCGTCATTAACCAAGAGCGTCGCCCCGGCTTCAAGCGCTTGGAAGATCTCGGGATGCGGCAACTGCACGCGCGTCAGGTCACCCTCCGCGTCGTCCAGATCAAGGCGGAACTTTGCACCGACCTCTAACTCTTCCGACCCATTTTTGAACACGCCAACGCGCAGCTTCGGTCCTTGAAGATCCGCCAGAATGGCAATCGGCGAGTTCAGATCGGCTTCGACCTGACGAATGGTCTTGTGCCGTTCAGCAATCTCTTCGTGGCTGCCATGGCTCATATTCAGGCGGAACACATCTGCCCCAGCCTCGTGCAGCGCACGGATCATTTGATAATCGTTCGAAGCCGGGCCCAAGGTGGCCACGATCTTAACACTGCGCAGACGTCGCATGGGGTCCGTCCCTTATTGCCTAATGTCGGAGTAGCGATTGTTACCGCTAACTGTTCCGTGCTCTATGACGCAATTTCCTTTTGGGTACAACTGACCTATGTCGGGCGCGTGACAGAATATCTTGATCCCTCCGCTCCGTTTTGGGTCATCGGCGCAGACCGCCCCGGCCCTTGGTTGATCACCTGCGACCACGCGACCAACCGCGTTCCGCCTGATATCAATGGCGGTGATCTGGGCCTGCCTGCGGCGGACATGAACCGCCACATCGCCTTCGATCCAGGATCATTGGGCGTGTCGCTTGCATTGGGTGAATTGCTCGATAGCCCGGTGATCGCGACGAATTTCTCAAGGTTGGTCATCGACCCCAACCGAGGCGAAGACGACCCCACGGTGTTGATGCGCCTCTATGACGGCACAATCATCCCCGCGAACCGTCATGCAAACGCGGCAGAACGCGAGCGCAGGCTGGCGACCTATCACCGCCCTTACCACGACGCCTATGAAGCCCTTGCACAACAAAAAGCCGACCCGGCGGTTCTGGCCATTCACTCATTCACGCCGCAACTGACAGGTCGCCCCCGGCGGCCATGGGAGATCGGAATCCTCTTCGCCTCAGATGACCGCTTGAGCCGCTGCCTGATTTCCGAACTGCAAAAGGACGCAAGCCTGACCGTCGGGATCAATGAGCCCTATAGTGGCCATCTTCCCGGCGATTCCATAGACCGTCATGCGTTGCGTTCGGGCCGTCAAAACACCTTGGTGGAATTGCGCAATGACCTTATTTCCAACGTCGAAGACCAAAGGGCATGGGCGCGTCGCCTGCGCGAACCGCTGACCAATGCCCTGAATGCCGTACATCAAAAGGACTCCGCCGATGCCTGATATTGACCCGCAAACCCAGATCGAACTTGAAGCTGCCGCATTCCGCCGCTTGCAAAAGCACCTGATGGAAGACCGCAGCGATGCCCAGAATATCGACATGATGAACCTCGCCGGGTTCTGCCGCAACTGCCTGAGCCGCTGGTACCAAGAGGCCGCCAACGAACGCGGAATCGACATGTCCAAAGAGGAAGGCCGCGAAGCGTTTTACGGCATGCCCTATGACGACTGGAAGGCCAAATTCCAAACAGAAGCCTCAGCCGAAGCCCAAGCCGCGTTCCAGAAAAGCCACGGCTAATTCGGGAAACGATGTGTTTCCAAGGGCAAGACGGTTCTGGTCAGATAATCGTGGTAAACACTAGCTCGGGGGCACATCGCAGAGGCGTGCCATGTTTGTTGAGCTACTCCTGCTTCCCGTCGCATTACTGGCCAGTACACTGCTCGATATCTGGTCAGATGACGAGGATGACGAGGAAGATGAATGACCGTCGCTGAACTCAGCGACGGTCTTTTCATTTTGTGAGGTTAGTAGACGTCGCCGCCGTCAACACGTTTCGAAAACTCGGTCTCGCCACCACCGGCCAACAATTTTGCCTGTTCGACCCAGTTATCCCGCGTGACCCTGCCCTTGAACCCTTCGAGGTTGGCATTGACCCAAGCCACCTCATCAGCCGACCACGCGGCGATCTGGTCAAAGTGGTAGAAACCAAGCCTGTTGCACAACTGCTCCAGCTTCGGCCCGATGCCCTTGATCTTTTTCAGGTCATCCGCGCCGCCCTCGCGTGCCTCGTTCAGCGTTGCGGGTTTAACGCCTTCGTCCGCGCCTTCTTCGACGCCGTCTCCGTCAAAGTCGGTCGAGGCCGCATCCGCCTCGGCGGCGTCCTCTGTCTCGGGTTCAGCCACATTTTCCAAGACAGGCTCGGACATGACTTCGGGCGCGGCGGCGGCCATGGTCGTAACAACCGGCGTCGCACCATCCTCAGCCCCCATCTCTTGCGAGATCAGGCGCGCCTCAAGCTGGGCGATCCGGTCATCTTTGTCGGTATGAGCCGCGCGGCATTGATCCAGCTCGGTCTGCAAGGCCGCGCTATTCCCGTCGCTCGCCCCGGCCGCTACCTCGCGACGACCAAAGAGAAGCCAGCCAGCCAACAGGCCCAGCAATGCTGCAAGGATCAGGAGGACCCAGATCTCTCCCAGCAGAAAACCCCAATCACGAAACATACCCGTTCCCCCTATTCCCAAAGCAATCTGCGTTCGGTGTGATCATTGGCCATCCCATCAGTTGGCCCGGCTCCAAGAAAAGGTCGTTCTGCGATTTTGCGCACGGCCTTCTTCGGTTTCATTATCTGCAATCGGCTGCGTTTCACCGTAGCCAACTGCCGTCAGCGCACCCGGCCCGATCCCGCGTGCGATCAAGGCATCGCGCACCGCAGAGGCGCGCTCTTCGCTCAGCGCCTGATTGGAGTCCTCATCACCTTGTGCATCTGTGTGACCGCCGACTTCGATGCGGAACCTACTGTCATTGATCAGGCAATGCTGCACCGCACCCGACAACGCGTTCACGGCACGCACGGAACGCGCATCCAACTGCGCGGAACCAGTCAAGAAGTTGATCCGGCTGCGCTCAAGAATGGCGAGCGTTTCGTCATTGCAGCGCTGCAGCGTTGGATCAAATGTGTAGGCAGGCAACCATGCAAAGCCAGAAAAGCGCTCTCGGACACCCGTGGCCGCGTTGGTGCGAATTGTGCCCGACGCGGGCACCGCTTCGGGACCAGCCAACGACAGGTCTGCCAACCCATCAAGGTCACTTGCCAACGCGTCGCGCAAAACGCCCACATTCACGCCGGGCGCAGCCGTCGCATCAATCGTTGCCGCGCCAGTCTCATCCACGCTCAGCGTCGCGCTCTCAAGTTCTGGCAACCATGCGGCCAACGCTTCGATCACCGGCTCCATCGTCGCAGCATCCCCAACCAGTCCTTCGGTCACGTCCCCTTCGACGGTGGCGAGCACCATCGCTTCTGCCAGCGCGTCACGCGTCAATCCAAGTGGCAGCTTGCCAGTGACCGTCGCGCCATCGGTCGCCGAGTAACGCAAGTCAAAGGCAGGCGGCGTCCCGTCATCGCGGGTTTCAATCGTGGCGTTTGCTCCGTCGCCGAAGGCAGCCAGCACCGCGTTGCGATCCTCAGGCGTATCTACTGTGCCGCTCAGCGTCATGGTCGCCGGTGCGCCATCGCTGACCGAAAGCGTACCGTCATCCACAAAAGCAAGCGCCGCCAATCCGCGCGCAGCCATATCCATAAATCCAGCATCCTGCGCATCGACTTCGGCCACACGCGCCGCACCCAGATCAGATATACCCAACTGATCCGCAGTCGCCCCAAACGGCAGCTTGCCGCCCGTGATCCCGGAGGCATTCGCCGTCAATGTCATTGGCTGCCCGTCATCGGCATAGGTAATCTCGAAATCAGCGTCGAACCCGGCCAAAGCGGTGCGCGCAGTGGCCTCTCCGGCGCGGCTGGTCACACCGGCCAGCCGCACGGTTGCCTGCCCACCGGCATCCGCCGCATCCAAAACATCCAGTGTCCCAGCCTCGAATTCGCCCAGCGCCGAAAGCCCTGCTGCAGACGCAGCGACGAAGTCAGCGGCATTCGCCTCAATCTCGGCAACTGTCGCGTCATCACTCAATGCATCCAGTCCCAGCGCGGCAGCATCCGTACCAAACGGCAACTTGCCCGATGTTGAGATCATCCCGTCCGAAAGACCCGCGGTCAGGCGCATCGGCTCGCCGTTGTCTGCAATGGCAATATCCGTTGACACCGCCCAGTCGCCCGTAAGCGCAGACAGCGTTTGTTCTGCCTGATCACGGCCCGCGCGGTTGGCGACACCGTTCAGCGTCACAGAATCGCCCGCGATCTCAAGCGTCCCGGCATCAAACGCCCCCAGCGCCGCAAGCCCCGCCTCGGCCGCTGCAGAAAACGGCGCATCCGCGTCCGAGGCAACACCCGCGACTGCCAGATTAGTAGCATCGGCATCGCCAAGGCTCAGATCGGCCGGCACCTTACCTGTTGCCATGATCCCATCCACGCCCTTTACGGCCGACAATGACAATGGCGCGCCGTCATCTAGGAAGGTTAATGCCACTTCGGCCGGGGTCGAGAAACCCGCCAGAACAGTTTCAAGCTCTTCGGCTACCGCCGGGGTAGACGCGGCACCTGACAGGGTCACAACCGCCGAACCGCCAGCCTCGGTCGCGTCATCAACCGACAGCGCCCCCGTTTCCAAAAGGTTCAAAGCACGCAGACCGGCATCGGTCGCAGCATCGAAGTCTGCGGCCTTCGCCTCGATCTCTGCTTGTTCAAGCGTATCGCCCCCCGGCAAGCCGAATGTATCCGCCGACATCCCAAATGGCAGTTTGCCATCGACCAACCGCACGCCATCGGCGTCTTTCACAGCGGCCAATCCCATCGGCTCACCATCGTCATAGATGGCGACATCCACCCGCGCGCGGAACCCTTGAGGCACCGTTGCAAGCACTTGTTCAATCTCGGCCCGATTGGCCCGTGTTGCCGTCCCTTGCAAGAAAAGCGACCGACCGTTGATGTCGAGCACCCCGGCTTCGAGCAATGCCAGCCCGGCAACGCCCTGATCCACAACGCCGGGGAACAGCCCGTCAGGCGAAGGAATACGGGCAATTGCGATTGCACTGGTGTCGGCAACCGCCAAAGGCGCGACTGCGTCAGCGCTCATCCCCAAAGGCAGTTTGCCTTCTGCTGTCACTCCCTCAGCCGTCTTTTCGGCCATGAGCCGCAACGGTGTGCCGTCGTCCTCGACGTCAAGCGTGAGGTCAGCGGTATAGGCGTCAGGCAACGCCGCAATAATGGCGCGCACGGCCTCTTCCTGCGTCGGATTGGCAACCAGTGCGTCCAACGTCACCTGTGTGTTCGCGATATCGACAACGCCGCTCTTGGTCTGAGCTAAAGCGCTATCTGCGGCAGAGACTGCTGCAACCCAGTCATCCGGTGCACCAGAGGCAAGGTCCAACTGCGACGCCGCTGCACCAATGACCGATCCCAAGGCAATGCGGTCCTCTTCGGTTGGGACGTTGCCACGATAGACCTGCTCGCCATTCTCTAATCTTGAGCCGAATTGATAGGGCTCTGCGGTCGGCAACACGATCAGTTCATCGCGCACCACGCGGCGTCCATCGACGTCGCTCAGCGCGGCAAGAAGGGCGTCTCGCTCGGCCTCGGTATCGGCAAGACCTGACACGGTAATGTCACGGCCTTCCACGCGGGCTTCGACCGCGTGTGTCGCACCGCTGATGGCCTCTTGCGCAGATGTACGCACATTGGCCTGCATACGCTCAGCATGGTCATTCGACGCCCACAAACCCAAGGCACCAGTTCCCAGAACCAGCACCGCTCCACCCAAGAATTGACGCACGACGCCCCCCGTTCCCGTAAGCGGTTTATTCGGCACCAAAAGGTGCCGAACATCCATCATCACGGATTCCGGATACTATATCTTGGCGCCGTCTGGCAATCTTCCACTACCCATCGCTCAAATAGGCAGACCGTCGCCGATGCCTTAGACCGCGGTCTTCAGGCTTTCTTCTAGGTAAATCTCGCGCAGACGCTTTGCCACGCTGCCCGGCTCGCCTGTGCCCACAGACGCCCCGTCAATCTCGACCACCGGCATGACAAAGGTCGATGCAGACGTGACAAAGGCCTCATCTGCGCCTTGCGCCTCTTCGATGGTGAACGGGCGCTCTTCGACCTTCATTTGGGCCTCTTTGGCAAATCGCAGCACCGCCGCGCGGGTAATACCGTGCAGAATGTCGTTCGACAGCTGGCGCGTGATGATTGTGTTTCCTTTGACGATATAGGCGTTGTTCGACGTGCCTTCGGTCACGGCGCCGTCTTCGACCATCCACGCATCGTCGCAACCAGCCGCCTTGGCCGCCATCTTGCCCATGGATGGGTAGAGCAGCTGCACCGTCTTGATGTCGCGGCGGCCCCAGCGTTGATCCTCGATGCTGATCACCTTGATCCCGGTCTTGGCTGCTGGGCTATCCGCCAACCCCGGTTTCGCCTGCGTGAACAGAACAATCGTCTGCGGCGTGTCTGACCCCGGATAGGCAAAATCCCGGTCCGCCGCACCACGCGTCACCTGAAGGTAAACCAGACCGTCCTCGATCTCGTTCACGCGGACCAGCTCACGATGGACCTCCAGCAGATCCTCCTTGGTGATGGGATGCCCCATGTCCAACTCGTTCAGAGACCGTTCAAGCCGCACGGCATGACCGTCAAAGTCGATCAGCTTGCCGCCAAGAACGCTGGTGACCTCGTAAACGCCATCCGCAAACAGAAACCCGCGATCAAAGATCGAAATGGTCGCCTCGTTTTCAGGCAGGTATTGTCCATTTACGTACACAGTCCGGGTCATGATGCGTCCTCTCGCATGGCGTTTTGCGTGTTCTTTCCTGCGCGGCGTGTTCCGTCAAGGCGACAGCGCATCCTTATCCCCAAAGGGTAGCCTTTGGCGCGTGAACACCACTTTCATCAAACGTCAGCGGCGGATCGCGATCTTCGGCGAGCAAGAGCGGACCATCAAGGTCCACGATCTCTACCCCCTGCGCGATCAAGGTCGCAGGAGCCATGGCCAGCGATGTTCCGACCATGCAACCGACCATCAAACCATAGCCTTCCGCGCGCGCCGCCGCCTTGAGTTTGAGCGCTTCGGTCAAGCCACCAGTTTTATCCAGCTTGATATTCACCATGTCGTACTTGCCCTTCAGCGTCGGCAGAGACGCCGTGTCATGGCAGCTTTCATCGGCACAGACCGGCAGCGGGCGTTCCAACCCGATCAGCGCGTCATCCTCTCCTGCAGGTAGCGGCTGTTCAACCAGCGCCACACCAAGCCGCACCATATGCGGTGCAAGGTCGGAATACACCTCAGCGGTCCAGCCTTCATTCGCATCCACGATGATCGTGGCGTCGGGCGCACCGCGTCGGACAGCCTCAAGCCGGGGCATATCGTCAGGCGTTCCAAGCTTGATCTTCAGCAGCGGACGATGCGCATGTTTGCGCGCCGACGCTTCCATAGCCTCCGGCTCAGCGAGCGATAGCGTGTAGGCCGTGATCACGGGCGCAGGCGCGGACACTCCGGCCAGGTCCCAGACCCGTTGCCCGCTCAGCTTTGCCTCAAGATCCCAAAGCGCGCAGTCCACGGCATTGCGCCCAGCGCCCGGCGCCATAGCCTCTTGCAACGCCTCACGGGTGATGTCGTCAGGCAACCCGGATATCTGCTCCGTGACGCTCTCCATGCTTTCGCCGTAACGCTTGTAAGGGACACATTCTCCCCAGCCGGTCACGCCGTTTCGCGTGACGCGCACAGTCAGGACCTCGGCCTCGGTCCGCGACCCACGCGAAATGGTGAAGACCTCGGCCAGGCGAAAGCTTTCTGATGTGACCTCGATCATGAAATGGGCCTCTTGTGGTCGTTGGTTAACGGCAAGGTTGGGTCGCACGAGCCATATCGCACACTCTTCTAAGAGTATCGACAGTTGGGCCCGGCACCGCCCGGCTAACGATTAGATCGCATCCAATGCATCGACCAGACGCCCCGCCCCGTGCCGGAACGGATCAACCGTGGGCAGGCCCATTTCCTTTTCAACCTTTTCGCAAAGGCTAATCGCCTCATCCTCGCCCAGATGCTGCGTGTTTATCGAAACGCCTGTCACCTGACACTTCGGATTTGCAATGCGTGCCAATGGCAGCGCGGTATCGCGAAGCGCTTCGAGCGTCGGCAGCGTGTAGCCCGGCAAACCGCGCATATGCGCGCGCGTTGGCTCATGGCTGAGAACCAGCGCATCGGGCTGCCCACCATGGATCAACGCCATGGTTACGCCTGAGTACGAGACATGGAACAAGCTGCCCTGCCCCTCGATCAGGTCCCAATGATCATCGTCATTGTCTGGCGTCAGCCATTCAACCGCACCGGCCATAAAGTCAGCAATAACCGCATCAAGCGGCACACCGCGTCCGGTCACAAGGATGCCCGTCTGTCCGGTCGGCGCGAAGGTGGATTTCATCCCGCGCTTGCGCATCTCGGCGTCCACCGCCAACCCGGTATACATCTTTCCGACTGAACAATCCGTGCCCACCGCAAGCATGCGCTTGCCGCTCCGCTTGATACCATTGGCGATTGGATAGGCCACCGAAGGCACCCGCACATCATGAAGCTGCGTGCCCGCACGCTTTGCCTCTGCCACCAGATCATTTTCGTCGCGCAAGAGATTGTGCAGGCCCGACGCGATGTCATAGCCCATGCGGATCGCCTCGCGCAGCACCTCTTTCCATGCCTCCGAAATCACCCCGCCCCGGTTCGCCACACCGATGACAAGCGTCTTGGCACCAGCGGCTTTGCCCTCTTCCAAGGTCATATCCGTAAGGCTCAGGTCGGCGCCGCAGCCTTCCATCCGAAATTGACCCACGGCATTCTCTGGACGCCAATCCTTGATTCCCTGCGCCACCTTTGCGGCCAGTTGGTCAGGGGCGTCGCCCAGAAACAAAAGATACGGCGTCGGAATCATCGCAATCTCCTCAGGTTTTCGGGAGCCTATCCAGCACGGCCGCAGGGTCATAGAATTTTCTTCGTCATGGGCCAGATTTGATGTAGATTTCACCGCATCTGGACCAATAACTGGACACTCCTGCGCAAAAACACGTCAATCCTGTGAAGAAACGCCCTTCTGACAAGGACGAGTAAGACTTTAGCTGCATCGCGGCAATTTCCCGTTGCAGCGCAGCGCGCAAGAATATATCGACCAAGCCAGACCAAACGAAACGATCTTGCGAGGCTTGATGTCTTTCCGTCTACAACCCACTCCGCCCGCCCGCCCAAACCGCTGTCAGCTGTTCGGCCCCGGCTCGCGCCCCGCAATCTTTGAGAAAATGGCGGGCTCCGCCGCCGACGTTATCAACCTCGATCTCGAAGACTCGGTCGCACCAGACGACAAGGACACCGCCCGCCAGAATGTCATTCAGGCCATCGGTGATATCGACTGGGGCACCAAAACCCTGTCAGTCCGCATCAACGGCCTCGACTCGCCCTACTGGTATCGCGACGTCGTCGACCTGCTGGAACAGGCCAGCGACCGCCTCGACCAGATCATGATCCCCAAAGTTGGCAACGCCTCTGACATCTACGCGGTCGACGCGCTTGTTTCATCGATCGAAGCCGCCAAAGGCCGCACCAAACCCATCGCTTTCGAAGTCATCATCGAAAGCGCTGCCGGCATCGCCCATGTCGAAGAAATCGCCGCAGCCAGCCCTCGTATGGCCGCGATGAGCCTTGGTGCCGCTGACTTTGCTGCTTCGATGGGCATGCAAACCACCGGCATCGGCGGCACACAGGAAAACTACTACATGCTTCACGAAGGCCAGAAACACTGGTCCGACCCATGGCACTGGGCGCAGACCGCCATCGTTGCAGCCTGCCGCACCCACGGCGTCCTGCCGGTGGATGGCCCGTTCGGCGACTTTAGCGACGAAGAAGGCTTCCGCGCACAGGCCCGCCGTTCGGCAACTCTTGGCATGGTCGGCAAATGGGCGATCCACCCGAAACAGGTCGCGCTGTCGAACGAAGTATTCACCCCATCCGACGAAGCCGTCACCGAAGCGCGCGAAATCCTCGTCGCGATGGAAGAGGCCAAAGCCTCGGGTTCAGGCGCAACCGTCTACAAAGGCCGTCTTGTCGACATCGCGTCGATCAAACAGGCCGAAGTCATTGTGAAGCAAGCAGAATTGCTGGCTCAATAACTCCTGCCAGGGGCGGTTCGTAGCCGCCCCTAAACCTTCTGCTGCGTGTACTTCGCCAACTCAGCCCGCGCGACCTGACGGCGGTGCACGGCGTCAGGACCATCCGCCAGCCGCAACGTCCGAACATGCGTCCACGCATTGGCCAGCGGTGTGTCCTGACTGATCCCGCTGCCGCCGTGCATTTGCACGGCCTCATCAATCACCTTCAGTGACATCAGCGGCGCGACTACCTTGATCTGTGAAATCCAAGGGGCCGCAGCACGTGCGTCGCCCTGATCCATCATCCAAGCGGCCTTGAGGCAGAGCAGGCGCGCCTGCTCAATTTCCATCCGGCAATTCGCGATGATGTCGAAATTCGCCCCTAACTGCGCGAGCGGTTTCCCGAACGCCTCTTTCTGCAACGCTCGGCGGCACATCAGTTCGAGCGCATTCTCAGCCTGACCAATTGCACGCATACAGTGGTGTATGCGCCCCGGCCCAAGCCGTCCTTGCGCAATCTCAAACCCGCGCCCTTCGCCCAACAGCATGTTCTCTGCAGGCACCCGCACATCCGTGAACCGCATGTGCATGTGGCCGTGCGGCGCGTCGTCATGACCGTACACCTGCATGGGTCGCAGGATCTCGATCCCGTCTGTCCCCGCCGGGACGACGATCATGGAATGGCGCTTGTGCTTGGGCGCGTCGTCATCGCCCGTCTTGACCATGACGATATAGACCTTGCAGCGCGGGTCGCCTGCGCCGCTGATCCAGTATTTCTCGCCGTTAAGGACATAGTCATCGCCGTCGCGCACACAGGACATCGAGATGTTGGTCGCATCGGACGACGCCACATCAGGTTCCGTCATCGCATAGGCGGACCGGATGTCGCCGTTCAGCAGCGGCTCCAGCCACTCTTTCTTCATCGCTTCTGTGCCGTACTTGGCGAAGACTTCCATGTTGCCAGTGTCAGGAGCCGAACAGTTGAAGACCTCAGCGCCCAGCGGCGTCTTTCCCATCTCTTCCGCGAAGTAGGCGTATTCGACGGTGCTAAGCCCCTGCCCCTTGGCCGGGTCGGACAGCCAAAAGTTCCAAAGCCCTGCCTCCTTGGCCTGCGCTTTCAGCCCTTCAAGGATTTCGGCCTGCCGCTCGGTGTAGTCCCAGCGATCTCCTCTGCCGATCTCGGCAGCATAGTCGGCTTCGAGCGGAATCACCCGCTCCGCCAGAAACGTCTTTACGCGGTCCAGTTGCTCTTGTTTGGCGGGGCTTAGGCCAAGGTCCATGTCGCGGCGTTCCTCTTGTGATCCGGGCGTTTAGGGGTGACCTTAGCGGAAACGATCGGGGGAACCAGAGTGCACACCTATGACCATGCGGAATTGCAGGCCTATCTGGCGGCTCATGTGGATGGGTTCACGACCTTGGATGCCATCGAGAAATTCGATGGTGGCCAGTCAAACCCGACCTATGCCCTGACATCCGGCTCCCGCCGCTATGTGATGCGGGCCAAACCACCGGGGGAGTTGTTGCCCTCGGCCCATCAAGTTGACCGCGAATACCGGGTCATGGCCGCGCTGGCCAACACGGATGTCCCTGTCCCGCGCATGTATCACCTCAGCGGTGATGACAGCCCGGTAGGCACCATGTTCTTTGTCATGGATCATGTGCCCGGCACCGTGCACTGGAACCCGGCGCTCCCCAAAATCGATACACGCGGTCGCAAGGCGATTTACGATCAGATGAACGCGACCCTCGCCGCCCTGCACAGCGTCGACGTAGCGGCAGTTGGTCTTTCGGATTTTGGCAAGCCGGGGAACTATTATGAGCGGCAGGTCGGGCGGTGGAGCAAGCAATACCGCGCGGCAGAGACCGAAACCGTCGCGGATATTGAGTGGGTCATGGATTGGCTCAACGACAACATGCTGGAGGATGACGGCCAGATCGCGATTGTCCACGGCGACTACCGCATCGACAATATGATGTTCGACCAAGGGCACCAGATGCTGGCCCTTTTGGATTGGGAGCTGTCGACGCTGGGGCACCCGATGGCGGATTTGGCCTATCAATGCATGATCTGGCGGCTACCCAATGCGGGTAAGTTCAAGGGCCTCGCAGGCATCAATCGCGAAGACGCCGGGTTGCCCAGCGACGCAGATTATGTGGCGACCTATTGCGACCGGCGCGGCATCGCGCCTCCTGCAGCTTGGGATTTCTACATGACATTCGCCACCTTCCGCTTCATCGCGATTTTGCAGGGCGTGCTGAAACGCGGCTTGGACGGCAACGCTTCAAACCCTCTGGGCGCGGATTTCATGAAGGCGGCCATTCTGCATTTGGCTGCCGATGCAAAACGTCTCGCGCAAGGAGCCTAGGGCTCAAATTCCTTCGAAGGAATTTGCACCAGCCCCCATGCTTTGGCACGCTGTCTCAAATCAACGGAGTTTCCCATGACCATCCATATCGGAGCCGAACCGGGCCAGATCGCTGAAACCGTCCTGATGCCGGGCGACCCGCTGCGCGCGAAATGGGCGGCCGAGACGTTTTTGACCGACCCGGTCTGCATCAATCAGGTGCGCGGCATGTTGGGTTACACAGGAACGTGGAACGGCAATCGGGTCACGATCCACGGGTCCGGCATGGGAATGCCGTCTCTGTCGATCTACGCCAACGAGCTGATCAAGGACTACGGGGCCAAGACGCTGATCCGCATCGGCTCTGCAGGCGCGATGCAAGAGGCTGTGAAGGTCCGCGATGTTGTCTTGGCCATCACATCCTCGACGCTGTCGACCCCTTCGCGCGGCATTTTCAAAGAGCTGAACTTTGCGCCCTGTGCTGACTACGGGCTGCTCAGCGCGGCTCACTCCGCTGCTGCGGCCAAAGGACTGACACCCCATGTCGGCGGCATCTATTCATCAGACGTCTTTTACGATGAACGCCCTGACCTGAACGAACAGATGATCCGCCACGGCATCCTCGCCGTCGAAATGGAGGCCGCAGAGCTCTATACACTTGCCGCGCGATACGGTTGTCGCGCATTGGCGGTCCTGACGATCTCTGACCACCTACTGACCCACGAAGCGTTGCCCTCAGAGGACCGCGAGCGGTCGTTCGGCGACATGGTGGAAATCGCGCTACAGGCAGCGTTCAGCTGATCCGCTCCAGCCGACCTTTGCGTTTGACGATGTTCTTGTAGTCCCACTGGATATCCTGCGCCTTGATCAACCAGCGCTGGATGTCCTCTGGGTTTACCTGACTGCGGTCCGTATAGCGAATCGACGCGTCCTTGAACTTACCCGTCCCCGGCTTCAGCCCCGGTTCGTCGAAATCGGCACCACTCCAGAACATCATCCGCACGCAGTCCTTCAGCTTGCTGTAGCCGACCGTCGGATTGCCATCCAGAAACCAAACAGGATGGCGATGCCAGATCTTGCTTTGTGCCTCTGGAAGGCCTGCCTCAATTTCAGCGCGTAGCAGGTCGCATATCGCTCGGTCAGGGGCATCCAGCGCGGCGTGAAACTCATCGATGGTTGTCATGGTCAGAGTGTATCACAAACAGCCAGATGCAGGGACCTCCAACGTCACAAGGCCTCGCCTACGCATTTTCCGCTGAAAATACACCCACCAAGGAACGTTCCCTCCAGCGCGTTGTACCCGTGGTAGCCGCCCCCGCCAAAGCCCGAGACTTCGCCCGCTGCAAATAGCCCTTCAAAGGATGAGCCGTCACCGCGCAGCACCTGGCCAGACAGATCCGTGTGCAATCCACCAAGGCTCTTGCGGGTCAGCGCGTTCAGGCGCACAGCGATCAGCGGGCCATTCTTTGGGTCCAGAATGCGGTGAGGTTTGGCAGTGCGGATCAGCTTGTCACCCAGATAGTTCCGCGCGCCGTTGATGGCAGTTATTTGGGCGTCCTTGCTGAAGGGATTGTCGATTTGCGCATCTCGCGCTTCGATTTGCCCCCGGATATGATCGAGCTGAACTGGCACCTGTGGCGTGATTTGGTTCATGCCCGCAACCAATGTTTCCAGATCGTCAGCAACGACGAAATCCTCGCCGTTTTCCTTGAATGCCTCAACTGCGCGGGTTGCGCCTTTGCCCAGACGCTCTTTCAACACGGCGGACCACTTGCCGCTGGTCAGGTCCGGGTTTTGTTCAGAACCGCTGAGGGCGAATTCCTTTTCGATGATCTTCTGCGTCAGAATAAACCAGCTGTGCTCATGGCCGGTCGAGAGAA
Organism: Shimia ponticola; assembly: GCF_007995215.1. GTDB lineage: Bacteria > Pseudomonadota > Alphaproteobacteria > Rhodobacterales > Rhodobacteraceae > Shimia_B > Shimia_B ponticola. Next base: position 186,875 of record NZ_VCDK01000006.1, on the reverse strand, counting down.
TGCGTTTGAGGGTGCCGAGACTGTCAAAGCCGGGCAGATAAGGCGCCTCCATCCGTTCGCCATTGGCATCGAACCACATGGATGACGGGCCGGGCAGGATACGGATACCGTGGTTCGGCCAGATCGGGTCCCAGTTCGTCAGCCCCTCGCAATAGTGCCACATGCGATCCCCATTAATCACGGCGGCACCTGCCCCTTTGGCGACCTCTTGCATCTGACCGTCCACGTAATCGGGCACACCTGCGACCATCTTGATCGGCGGCGCGCCAAGCCGGTCACGCGGCCAATAATCCCGCACAAGATCGTGGTTCCCGCCGATCCCGCCGGTCGTCAGAACCACCGCCTCTGCGCGGTGTTCGAACCGCGAGGTGACTTCGCGATTGGTCGATGCCCCGCGCACCGCATCGTCGTCGGCCAATAGGTCGCCATGTACGCCCTTCACCACACCACCTTCGATGATCAGCCCGTCAATCCGGTGACGGAAGCTAAGGGTGATCCCTGCATGGGCTTTCACCCGGTCCGCATAGGGTTTCACAACGCCAGTGCCGGTGCCCCAAGTAATATGAAACCGAGGGATCGAATTGCCGTGGCCATGTGCCTGCGACCCGCCCCGTTCGGCCCAACCCACGACCGGAAACCACCGCATTCCTAGGCCATGGAGGTACGAGCGCATCGGCCCTGCCGCGAACTCAAGAAACGCCTCAGCCACCTTGCGGGGGTTTTCATCTTCGGGCCGGTCAAAGCCCGCCGCGCCCATCCAGTCGCTGCGCGCCAGATCGTAGCTGTCCTTGATCCGCATTCGCCGCTGTTCGGGTGTGTCGACCATGAAAAGACCACCCAGCGACCACCACGCCTGCCCACCGAGGCTCTGCGGACCCTCTTGATCCAGCAGGAGAACGGATTTGCCGCGCTCTGCCGCGTGCCAAGCCGCCACCATGCCCGACAGGCCCGCACCAACAACAATCACATCATAGGCCATGTTTGTGCCTCCCCGACCCTCAGGTTAGGGAGGCACCGTGCGCTTGGAAAGTCAGGCGTTGCGTCAGTCAGACTTTGACGCGACCTCAGGCTGAGCCGGACGCGCCCAAGACCAGCGCTTTTTCTCGGTCTCTGGCCCGTACCAATCCTCGTTCCGTGTGGCCCACATAGTTCCGGCGAGTGCAGCAAAGACCAATGTCGCCCCTGCAATCAGTGCGTAATCTGCCGACCGCAGGATCAGGAACAGCACGCCGTAGAGAACCGCCAGCATCACTCCCAACACCAGCGCCCGCTTGCTCAGTCGCAAGCCGATCCAACCATAGAAGGTGAGCAAGGCAACAACGGCACAAGAGGCCAGCAGATAGGCAGCGGCGAAGCCGATCTGTTCGGCATAGGCCACCATGAGCACGACAAACATCGCCTGAACCAGACCGATCAGTACGTATTGAACCGGGTGCGTCGGCTTTTGCGTCCGATTTTCGATCAGCAACACCGTCAGGAATGTCAGAGCGATAAACAGGATGCCATATCGCGCCGCGCGATAGGCCTTTTGGTAAAAGTCATTTGGCTGGAACAGACGGAACCCAAAGGACTCATGGCCAACGGTGCCAAGTTGAGTATTCCTCGACACCTCTGGCAGGGCGCGCGCCAGATGCGGGATGGTCCATGACGCGTCAAAGCCCGTGTCACGCACCTCAGAGCTGTCCGGCAGATAGGCCCCGTTGAATGACGGATGTGGCCAATCGCTTGTGATGGCGACTTCTGTCGTCCGTCCGACGGGGGCAATTTGCAGGCTGTCAGCCCCTTGGAAGCCCAGTTCAAGGGTGTAGGTCCCACGCTCTCGCGGGTCGCCAACCTCGGAAGAAAGCCCGCGCAACCGCTCGCCGCGCCATGGATCAAGGCGCAAGGTTTCTCCGGCTTCTGTCAGCACCGCGTCCCCGCGCAACGCTCGGTTCGAGCTGATGGCAAAGATCAGTGCTGCTTCTTCAAACTCCAGCCGCTCATCGCCGGTCAAGGCGGCCTCTGCAATGTCGAGGTCATAGTCAAATTCGACAGTCAGAACGGCGCGGTAGACGGGCACTTCAAATATGCCACGACGGCGGATTTCGGTTTGCGTTTCAATTTGTGCGTCGAACAGCCGAGGCAGAAGATGAATGGCTTGACGCTCAACTTCCTTGGCTTCTTCCACCACTCGATAAAGCGCCTCGCCCGAGGTCGGGTCGCGACGCGGTTCGTTGGTGTCAGCGTCGATGATGTCCTCGCGCCGACTGGTCAACACAGTCTCGCTGACCGGAATCACAAGCTCTGGCCCGCGCAGGATCTGCGCGCCGCCCCATTCCTCGCCGATGCTGCTGGCAGTCTGCCGTGAATAGTCGGCGCGTTCCTTGATGACTTGCCCGGCAAAAAACAGCGGGATGAACATGCACAGGGCCAGAAGCCCCACAATAATGAATCTGGTGCCTGCGGATCGCATGGGCCCCTCCTCTTGATGTTGGTCCCAGCTTTGTGGCTGAAACCTGTGCATCACAAGTCAGGCAAACCCGCAGGATTTGTGCAGATCAGCGCTGCAGCTTTCGCATGGCGGCAGCGAGGAGGAGCCGCGAATATAGCGCATGAAATGGCAAAGAGGCCCGATAGGTGACCGGCAATCGATCCGTCTCAGACACCAAAGCCGACCCAAACCAAAGCCGTGTGCCTGAGACGGCCAACCACGTCCGCACCGGCGTATCAGGAACGCGCATGAGCAATTGGTTTTCGGTCCGATCTATCACATGCCAGACCGCGATGGTTTTAGCCTCTCCGCGAGCCAGCGACGCAACGTCCGCCGACGAAGAAGGGGCCTTCATTGCGACCGCCAGGATGCGCCTTTCGATCCGAAAGACCCAAGAGCCGAAGAAGGCCCCGATGCAGTCCTGCAAAGGGGCCTCTTTCCCGATGTCTGTTTCAAACGCATCCACATGACCCCGCCCGATATAACGCGACAAGAGCGCGTCCTTCGGGACCGGGATTTTGCGGACCGCCATCAGATGTGACGCTCGACCATCTTCTTCTTGATCGACGCAATCGCCTTCGCGGGGTTCAGACCCTTTGGACAGGTCTTGGCGCAGTTCATGATGGTGTGGCAGCGATAGAGTTTGAACGGATCTTCGAGATCGTCCAGACGTTCCCCGGTTGCCTCGTCACGGCTGTCTTCGAGCCAGCGGTTTGCGTGCAGCAGGGCTGCTGGCCCAAGATAGCGGTCGCCGTTCCACCAGTACGATGGGCAGGATGTCGAACAGCAGGCGCACATCACGCATTCGTAGTGACCATCCAGCTTCTTGCGGTCCTCGATGGACTGCTTCCACTCTTTGGCGGGGCGGTTCGTCTTGGTTTCCAGCCACGGCATGATCGACGCATGCTGCGCATAGAAGTGTGTCAGGTCTGGGATCAGGTCCTTGACCACGGGCATGTGTGGCAGCGGGTAAATTTTGACGTCGCCGTCGATTTCGTCCATGCCGTAGATGCAGGCCAGCGTGTTGATCCCGTCGATGTTCATCGCGCAGGATCCGCAGATGCCCTCTCGGCAGGAACGGCGGAACGTCAGCGTCGGGTCAATCTCATTCTTGATCTTGATCAGCGCGTCCAAAATCATCGGACCGCAAGTGTCCATGTCCACGAAATACGTGTCCACGCGCGGGTTCTCACCATCATCGGGCGACCAGCGATAGATCGAGAATTTGCGCAGGTTGGTCGCGCCTTCGGGCTTTGGCCATGTCTTGCCGACCGAAATGCGGGAATTCTTGGGAAGCGTGAGTTGGACCATTTCGAGCGGCCTCCTTACAGCAGGGCGAGTGTTGCGGACACCAAGCATTTTGCCGTGTCAGGGCGCTTGGCGATATCTAGAATTGTGGACACCGTAGCCTCGTCCGGGCCGGTGACCGATGCTTTGGCGATCGAGAACACCTCGGAAAGCGAGGCATTGTCGATGATGCAGTCGGTAGCCGCGCTGACATTGACACCGGGCAGACGGCTTTCGACCACGTCGTTGACGACCGTCTTGGCCTGATCACGGGCAATCTCTTCTGCGGATTTCTGAACGCCAGTTGCATTCAGACACCCACTGAGCAGACAAGCCGCAACAATCAGACCAGCGACACGCATCATTGCAGCGCCTTTGTGAGGCAGCCCTGGGTTTTCGGGCGGGTCATGATGTCGTTGACCAAGGCCATGTCGTCATCACCCAGATCACCGTCACCCAATGCGCGGACTTCACGCCGTTTGGCCGTCGTGACAACGCACTCGGTCAAGGCCGGTGCGAAGGCTTCCGTGCCTGCGTCGCCCTGCGCGCCGAGCGCTTCGGTCAATGCTGGCAAGACGGCGTCATAGGCCGCCTGCTGCACGTCCGACAGATCGGCGAACGCCGGTCCGGCGACCAGCATCAATGGCAGGGCAAGCGCGCGCATCAGTAGACGCGCGCCTTTGGGGCGATTTTCTTAAGGTCGATGCCACCGTCGTTGTGGCTGGTGAGCGGCTGTGTGACCACACCGCGATAGCCCAGCGACGCTGCGTTGCCTTTGAACCAGACAAGGCTGTGCTTGCGCCAGTTCTCGTCGTCGCGATCAGGGTAATCCTCGTGCGCGTGGGCTCCGCGGCTTTCCTTACGTGCGGCAGCGGCGGTGATGGTCGCAACAGCGTTTGGCATCAGGTTGGTCAATTCCAGCGTTTCCATCAGGTCCGAGTTCCAAACCATAGATGTGTCCGAGACTTTCAGGTCGCTGACCTTGCCTGCGACGCCTTCCATCTTCTCCTGACCTTCGGCCAGCGTCTTGTCGGTGCGGAAGACGGCCGCGTCTTGCTGCATCGTTTTCTGCATCTCAAGGCGCAGTTCAGCGGTTGGGACGTGTCCCTTGGCATAGCGCAGACCGTCAAAGCGGCTCAGCGCTGCCTCGACCGAGCGCTTATTAGCGGTTGGAACTGGTGTCGATGGATCGACGATCTCACCAGCACGGATCGCGGCAGCGCGGCCAAAGACCACAAGGTCGATGAGAGAGTTCGAGCCAAGGCGGTTGGCCCCATGGACCGATGCACAGCCCGCCTCACCTACGGCCATCAGACCCGGCGCAACGGCAGCTTCATCGGATTTCGTCGGTGCCAGCACCTCACCCCAATAGTTCGTGGGGATGCCGCCCATGTTGTAGTGCACGGTTGGCAGAACCGGGATCGGCTCTTTCGTCAGGTCGACACCTGCAAAGATGCGTGCTGATTCCGAGATACCCGGCAGGCGTTCCGCCAGCGTTTCTGGCGGCAGGTGGTTCAGGTGCAGGTGGATGTGATCGCCATCCGCGCCCACACCGCGACCTTCGCGGATTTCCATCGTCATGCAGCGCGAAACCACGTCGCGCGATGCGAGGTCCTTATAGGTCGGCGCATAGCGCTCCATGAACCGCTCGCCTTCGGAGTTGGTCAGGTAGCCACCTTCACCGCGTGCACCCTCAGTAATCAGGCAGCCTGATCCGTAGATACCTGTTGGGTGGAACTGCACGAACTCCATATCTTGCAGAGGCAGACCCGCGCGGGCCGTCATGCCGCCACCGTCGCCGGTGCAGGTGTGTGCGGAGGTCGCCGAGAAATAAGCACGTCCGTAACCGCCCGTCGCCAGAACCGTCATCTTGGCCTGGAACAGGTGCATGGTGCCGTCATCCAACTTCCAGCACAGAACGCCCTGACACTGCCCGTCATCCGACATGATCAGGTCGATCGCGAAGTATTCGATGTAGAACTCAGCCTGCTGCTTCAGCGACTGACCATAGAGCGTGTGCAGGATCGCGTGACCGGTCCGGTCGGCTGCGGCACAGGTCCGCTGCACCGGTGGGCCTTCGCCGAATTCGGTGGTGTGACCGCCAAACGGACGCTGGTAGATCTCGCCCTTTTCGGTCCGCGAGAATGGCACGCCGTAGTGCTCAAGCTCATAAACAGCTTTTGGTGCTTCCCGCGCGAGGTATTCCATCGCGTCCGTGTCACCCAGCCAGTCCGAGCCTTTCACAGTGTCATACATGTGCCACTGCCAGTGGTCCGGCCCCATATTCGACAGCGACGCCGCGATACCACCTTGGGCTGCCACGGTGTGCGACCGGGTCGGGAAAACCTTGGAAATACAGGCCGTCTTCAGGCCCTGTTCTGCCATGCCGAGCGTCGCGCGCAGACCTGCGCCACCCGCACCGACAACAACAACGTCATAGTCATGAACTTCATAGTCGTAAGCGGCCATGATCGGTCCTCCTTACCTGTGTTACAGTGCGATGCGCGCGATGGCGTAAACGCTCGCGGCAGCGGCAGCATAGCTGAGACAGATGGTGCCAAGGATCAGTCCCTTGCGCACCAAGCCATCGGTATAGTCTTCGATCAGCGCCTGAACACCGCCTTTGAAGTGCATCCAGCCGACAACCAGCGTCAGGCCAGCGACCACCGCCGGGAATGGGCGGGCAAAGTAGGCCACAACATCAGCGTGGGGCGCGCCCAGCATCGGTGCGAATGTCAGGATAAACAGCGGAACAAGGATTACGAGACCAAAGGACGATTTTGTCATCGACCAGAAGTGTTCTGTTCCGGCCTTCGCCGAACCCATTCCAATTGCGCGTTTGCGATCCGTGAGAAATGCCATGGTCAGCCCCCTTAAAGCGCAACTGCGATGATGATAGTCAGAACGGTCAGGGCCAATGAGCCAAAGATCATGATCCAGCCCATGAACTCGGCCTGCTCGACCTCAAGGCCATAGCCAGCATCCCAAATCAGGTGACGCACGCCGCCCAGTGTGTGGAACCACAGCGCCCAAGCGCTCAGCACCATGACGAGATTGCCAAACCAGCTCGTGATGACGGCGTCGGCTGTTGCATAGGCCTCTGGTCCGCTGGCAGCGGCAACAAACCACCACACAACCAACAGCGCTGCGACGATCAGGGCATTCCCGGTGATCCGCACAAAGATGGAAGTCATCGAGGTCATCTGCGGACGGTAAATCGTCAGATGCGGAGAGAGCGGGCGGTTGCCCCGGTTCACGTCAGCCATGGCTGCGGCTCCTAGCTTAGTCAGTGACAGTTATGCTCTTGAACCAGAAGGTTAGGTCTGAGTCACGCGTCGGGCCACTCGGAAATCGCGATGATTTGGCGCAGCTAGGCGGAATCTTGGCCATTGTGATCACAGTAACCACAACCGTGATCACGAAAAGGCCCGCAGCGATTGCGGGCCTTTGGAGTATTGTTTCTTGGGACTTTTGCGATCAGCTGCGGTTGCCCCGCAGCATGAAGAACAGACCGCCGGCAAGAAGCAGCAAGTGATACTGCATCGCGTAGAAGCCGCCGCCCCAATAGAACATGTAGATCACGCCAGCGACCACCGCTGTGATGGCGAAGCCCGACAGACGTGTGATCACATCGCCACCGATCTTGATCAGACCTGTGGCATTAAAGGACTTCACAGCACCGCCGATGATCAGGCCAGCGGCAGCCAGAACTTCGCCGAAAGCGGCCATTGCAAAGAGCCACAAGGGCAGTCCGTTACCGGCGGCTTGCTCGGCCATCTCCGGGAATTTCATAAAGCCCTGGTTCGCAATGATTGCGGCCAGTGGCAGGCGCAGAAACCAATGCGCCCAGGGCATCGTGATCGCGGGCAGAATGTTTCTGCCCGTTTGCACGAAGGTGTTCGTCGAAAAAGTCGTCATAACGTCCTCCGTTAGGATAAGTTTGGTTCTGCGGACCAAGTCTGCTGATGAACTTGGTGTGCAAACTTACCTGCTCAACGGATGGTTCCGCGACCAAATGTACCCATACGAAAACGTGAGCGGGCGTGTCCCCGCCGTGACCAAAAAGCCTCGCCAAAAGCGGGGCTTTCGCGCCTAAACAGGGATCAATGCCCAGTAGTCGAGATCCAGCAAAACACCAGGAAGGTACTTGCCATCCTCACCGCGCAATTCACCGGCTTTCGGACCTTTTGTCGCCACCAGCCGCAGGCGCAGCGCGCCAATACCCGGGGCAACCTCGGCCTTATCCAAAACTTCGGTCCACGCCCGCACGGTATCGCCTGCAAAGCACGGATTCGCATGCGCGCCTGCGTTGATCGCAACGATCATCTGCGCATTGGCCAGCCCGTTGAACGACAGCGTCCGCGCCATCGAAATCACGTGACCACCATAGATCAGTCGCTTGCCATCTTCGCGGTGGGTCGCGTCGAAATGCACCTTGGCCGTGTTCTGCCACAGGCGCGTGGCCATCATATGCTCGGCCTCTTCGATGGTCACGCCATCGACATGGTCGATCACTTCGCCAACTTCGTAGTCGCCCCAACGGTGCGGTTCGCCTGCGAGTTCGAAGTCATAGCCGTCAAAGGTCAGGCCCTCTGGGATCACGAGATCTTCGGCAGGCACAACCTTGGCCAGATCGGGCACAACGGCCTCTGGCGGTGGCGCATCGACATTGCCTTTGCGCACCATGACCCAGCGGACATAGGACATGACCTCTTCGTCCATCTGGTTCAGGCCGCGCGTACGCACCCAGACCACCCCGGTTTTGCCATTGGAGTTCTGCTTGACCCCAATCACCTCTGATTCAGAGCGCAGCGTGTCGCCCAGTTCAACAGGCTTCTTGAACACGCCTTCTGCGTAGCCCAGGTTAGCCACTGCGTTTAGCGACACATCTGGCACGGTCTTTCCAAAGACGACGTGAAACGCCGCCAGATCATCGAGCGGCGAGGCATCCAACCCACAGTTCTGCGCAAACAGATCAGATGAGTACAGCGCATGACGCGCAGGGTAGAGCGCGTGATAAAGCGCGCGCTCCCCCTCGGTCACCGTCCGCGGCACCGCGTGGCGGATCACCTGACCCACCGAATAGTCTTCAAAGAAACGGCCCGCGTTCGTCTTCATGGGTCAAAGCTCTCCTAGCTTGGTGTCCGGCGTATAGTCACCCGGCGCGTCCTTGGTCACGGCCTGGCCGCAGCGCATGACACCAGCGGTGGCGTCATAGGCATAGGTCGGATCACCATAGAGCGACCAACCCTCGTTGAGGGCCTTGGTGACCTTGTGGCAAAACTCCGACGTGTCGTCGGCTGTCAGAAATCGGTAGGCAATCATCCTGTCATCCTCCAAAGGGCCAGACGCCCAGCCAGATGTGAATGCCTGCAATAATGGCATAAAGGATAACGGCAATCACAATCAGACGGATTTCGGTGGCCATCGTCCCACGTTCGGGCGCGGTCCATGGTCCCTCTTGCGCATTGATCACGCGGGCCTGCACCACCGACCACAAGAGCAGCCCGCCGAATAGGACAATGGACGCCAGGTCTCCGTTCACCAGAAGGTGCGCAACCGCCCAGATCCCAAAGCCCGTCTGCTGCGGATGACGGAGTTTCGTGCCAAGCCATGCCTTCCCGCCTTTGGCCGCGCCTGCGCCATAAGTGTAGAATGCCAGCAGCATCAGGAGGTTGTTCAAATGGGTCGCCCAAAGTGGCGGGGTCCACACCGTGATGAAATCCGCACCACGATAACCAATTACCATGAGCACGACCGATGCAACGATCAGCCCGGCAACGAGCCCTTTGCCCGGATCGCCCAGCTTTGCCCGCGTATCCGGCGCTACACGTTTGAACAGGTGGGCCGCCCACCACAGGATCAGCCCAAGAATAAGAAGTGTCATTTAGCCCTCCAAAGCAGCAATCGCCTCTGCTTTGGCCAGCGTCGCGCGCGCGGTTTCAACATGCAAGTTTTCGACGATCTTGCCGTCCACAACAGCCACGCCCTGCCCGTCGGCCACGGCCTGATCGAAAGCCTCGATCTGACGGCGGGCCAGATCGACATCAGCCTCAGAAGGGGCGAACACATCATTCGCGACGGCCACCTGCGCCGGATGGATCAGCGTTTTGCCGTCAAAGCCCATGTCTCGGCCTTGGTTGCATTCCGCGCGGAGCCCATCTTCGTCCTTGAAGGCGTTATAGACACCATCCACGGCGACAATCCCGGCAGCCCGGGCCGCGAGCATGGACAGACCAAGCGCCGTCACCATGGGTTCCCGGTCTGCCCGCGCGCGGGTATTGAGGTCTTTGGCAAGGTCATTGGTGCCCATAACAAACCCCGCCATGCGCGGCGCCTGTGCAATCTCGAGCGCGTTCAGTGCGCCAAGCGGTGTTTCCATCATCGCCCAGATTTGCGTGTCCTTGGCCTCGGGAAAGGAGTCCAGACGCTTGGCCAAATCCTCGATATCCGCTGCAGAGTTCACCTTGGGCAGCAAAACCGCCTCTGGCCCGACCTTGGCAATCGTCGCCAGATCATCCTCCCCCCATTCGGTATCAAACCCGTTGATCCGCACAATCTGCGCCCGCGCGCCGTAGCCGCCTGCCGTCAGGGTCTGAGCCAGCAACTCGCGCGCTGCGGCCTTTTCATCCGGCGCCACTGCGTCTTCCAGATCAAAGATGATCGCGTCCACCGCCAGGGTCTTGGCCTTTTCCAGCGCGCGCTCTTTCGAGCCGGGGATGTAGAGAACCGAACGGTAAGGGCGGGTCGTCATGGCAGATTCCAGTCGTCGAGTAATTTTCTTGCGCGACCAATGCCAAGTCTTTGCAGATAGTTCAACAGAATTCGCGCCGCATCGCAGCGAAATTACGCAATTGCAGCACCAAAGTCGGAAACCTTGCCGCCCCCCTCCGCCTCATAGACCGCTTCATTAACCAGAATGACACCCTGTGTCCGCAGGCTTCCCGCCAAGTTACCCCGCCACTGCACACAGGAAATCGAAATGAAACTGAACCTCATGGCCCTGTCCGTCGCCGTCGCCGCCCTTTTCATCGCAACAAGCGCAAAAGCCCAGTCCAACTGCGCAGATCGCGCAATGGTCGTCGAACGGCTTGGGACGAAGTACGGCGAAACCCGGCAATCCGTCGGCGTTGCGGCCAATAATTCGGTGGTGGAAACCTATGCCAATGACGGCACCGGAAGCTGGTCGATCGTCGTGACCATGCCCAACGGCCAATCCTGTCTTGTTGCCTCAGGCATGTCTTACGAAGCCTTGGCCAATGCGGCACCGACCCCCGGCAACGACGCCTGATCAGGCTTCATCTTTCCCAAAATACTCGGGGGAGGCGCGCATGCGCCGGGGGCAACGCCCCCACTTTCCCTCCGTCTCAGGTCAGCGCGTCCCAAATCAACTTGGTGCCCGTCACCGTCAACAGCAGATAGGTGATGCGGAAAAACAGCCAGCTTGGGATCATGTTATGCAGCCGCACACCGGCCCATGAGCCCAAAAGCGCAAACGGAGCAAGGAGCGCAAATCCGATCCAGGTATCACGCGTAAACGCGCCCAGCGCTGCGTAGGGTCCGAACTTCATCAAGTTAATCGCCCAAAATATCAGGACCGTTGACGCCTGATACTTTAGCTTATCCAACCCCTGACTGAGCAGATACACCGCCACGGGCGGCCCGCCTGCATGGCTGACGAAACTGGTAAAGCCCGCAGCCAAGCCGGTCGTCAGCCCGACACCCGGCCCCAACCTTTGCTGCGGGTCGCGCACCCAACCGCGTTCCTTCGACAGTTGCCATGCCACGAACAAGAGCGACACCAACCCGATCAGGAACCGCAACAGATCCGCCGGGGCCACAGCCAAGAGCCACGCCCCGAGCGCCACACCTGGCACGCCGCCCAAGATGACCAGCTTGCAATCCTCCCACGACCATTTGCGCCAATAGGGACGCAAATTGGCCACGTCGATCAGCATCAAGAGGGGAAGAAGTAGCCCAAGGGTGACCGCAGGCGGGTAGGCGATCACCAGAATCGATCCGGCCGCGAATGCGGCCCCCGACCCGAAACCACCCTTGGAAATTCCGGCAAAGATGACGGCCGGGATCGCCAAGAGGAAAAACGTAAGGTCGAATGTAATCAATCAATTGCCCCAATGTTTGCGGCGAGACACGGCATACATTTGTATACACGCGCGCTCCTGCCGCAGTCGACCGCCCTTGCGCGGTACCGCCTAAATGCCTAAGCCTCGCGCCAAATTGCAACCAGCCGGAGACCTTCCCCATGGCTCGACCCAAGATTGCCCTCATTGGCGCAGGCAACATCGGTGGCACACTTGCCCACCTCGCCGCCCTCAAAGAACTTGGCGACATCGTTATGTTCGACATCGCCGAGGGCCTGCCAGAAGGCAAATCGCTCGACATCGCAGAATCCGGGCCGTCCGAAGGTTTTGACGCGTCGCTGAAAGGCACGCAGGACTATGCCGACATCGCTGGTGCCGACGTCTGTATCGTGACTGCCGGTGTTGCCCGTAAACCGGGCATGAGCCGCGATGACCTGCTGGGCATCAACCTCAAAGTCATGAAATCGGTGGGCGAAGGCATCCGCGACAACGCGCCAGACGCCTTTGTGATCTGCATCACCAACCCGCTCGACGCGATGGTCTGGGCGCTGCAGAAATTCTCGGGTCTGCCTGCAAACAAAGTCTGCGGCATGGCTGGTGTTCTCGACAGCGCCCGCTTCCGTCACTTCCTGTCGGTGGAATTCGACGTGTCCATGCGCGACGTGACAGCCTTCGTTCTGGGCGGCCACGGCGACACGATGGTCCCATCGGTGCGCTACTCGACCGTTGCCGGTATCCCTCTGCCAGATCTGGTGGACATGGGCTGGACCACGCAAGAGAAACTGGACAGCATCGTTCAGCGCACCCGCGACGGCGGCGCAGAGATTGTTGGCCTGCTGAAAACAGGCTCCGCCTATTACGCGCCTGCGACCTCGGCGATCGAAATGGCCGAAGCCTATCTCAAGGATCAAAAGCGCGTTTTGCCATGTGCAGCTTACTGCGACGGCGATCTCGGTGTGAAAGACATGTATGTCGGTGTGCCAACCGTGATCGGCGCAGGCGGCATTGAGCGGATCGTGAACATCAAGCTCACCAAAGAAGAGCAAGAAATGTTCGACACCTCGGTCAACGCCGTCAAAGGCCTCGTTGACGCCTGCAAAGGCATCGACAACAGCCTCGCCTGATTGCGTCACTGCTGACAATTTGACATCGTCGAAAGCGCGTCGGTCCGATCCGGCGCGCTTTTGCGTTTTCAGGGCAACTTCGGGGACAGATCATGGTCGACGGACCGAACAAACCCAAGCTGAAGCGGGAAGACTGGATCAACCTTGATGCCCCTGACCGGATCAAGGCCATCGGCCACCGAGCCTATGTCGGCGGGCATGGCCCACAAATCTGGTACGGCATCGGCAAGCGTCAGTACCATTACCTCGTCAGCCAAGGTTTGCGTCCGGATCACAAATTCCTGGATATCGCCTGCGGCAGCCTGCGGTTGGCTCAGTGGCTGATCCCCATGCTTAACACCGGCAACTACTTTGGTTTGGAGGCTGAACCAGCCCTTGTCCAAGCCGGGCTAGAGCAGGAAATGCTCTACGATATCGCGACCTTTAAGCAAGCCCGCTTTGGGTATGGTTATGACTTTGACTTCGGATTTGTGCCCGAATTCGACATGGCCATCGCGCAGTCCCTGTTCACGCATCTGACACCTGACGATATCTCTTTGTGCCTGACAAACCTTGCCAAGGTCGCAGGCCCGGAGAGTGTGCTGTTCTTCACCTACCACGAAGGGGAAGAAATGCGCCCCGACGGCCCAAGCCACGCGAACAAGACCTATCGCTACCCGCAGTCCACTATTGCCGAGATCGCGGCAAACTCGGGGTGGCACTGCGACTTTGTCGGCGATTGGGGTCATGAACGCGGACAGTTGATGGTCAAGGCGCGCCTCACGCAATAGGATGCCAGCCAATCGGGGACTGAAGTCACGATGAGTATGCTTTCATCCTTTCCCCAAACAACGCCTCGGGGTAGGCACCACCTATGAAATCCGTGCATTTCCATATTGGCCCGCACAAAACGGCAACGACCCGCATTCAGGCCTGCCTCGGCACCAAAACCGACGATCTGGAGCAAGCCGGGATAGGCTACCGCTCGGTCAAACAGATTTCGCGGCTGTTCAAAGGAAAACTTCAGGGTGCCGGTCTAGGTCGGATTTCGTTGGACGAAGCATATGAACACATCGCGCCGCGCCTCGACCAAGAGGAATGGCAGCATGACCGCCTGGTCCTGTCGTTTGAAAATGCCGTTGGAGTGTCGCGCCACACGTTGATCCCGGGTGATGGCGGATATGCACAACTGGAACGGCGTCTGACGCTGTTGGCCCGAGTCTTTTCAGAGCGCGATCTGACCGTGTTCCTTGCCGTCCGGCGATACGACAAATTCTTTGACTCCGCCTATTCCGAAGCCGTCCGCGCGCGCTTTGACCAACCGGCCCGCGCGCTTGGCACGTTTCTGGCCGAAGACCACCTGAGATGGCCCTCCTTTGTCGATCGCGTTCGCGCGATTTGCCCGGCCGCCAAGATCGTCATGTGGCAACACGAGGATTACCGCACGCACGAGGCTGACATCCTGGCCAGCTTGTCAGGATCGTCACGCGACATGTTTCAGACCGGTCTGCCAGAGGCTGACTACCGGGTGTCGCTGTCACGCGATGCGGTGACCGCCCTTTTGGCCGTTCATCCCTATACCGACTTCAAAAACCTCCGTTCCGGAGCGCAAGACATGGCCGAAGCGGTGGCTCAGGCGTTTCCTGTGACCACCGAAAATCCAGCGATTTCGCTATGGTCTGACGAACAGCGCGACCTGCTGAACGCGCGGTACTCCGAGGACCTTGCACGACTAAAGTCGCGGAAAGACGTTGAATTCCTGACGTTCTAGCGGCCTTAACCCGCCGCGATTCCCCCAAGGCTGCATCACATTGCGTAATTTTGTGATCACACTTTTTCTAGGTGTGATCACAAATGTGCGTTTTTCGGCGGGTGCGACGCTTTAGCCCTCTAATTCCATCTGACAAGGAGGCATTGTGCGGAAAAGACACCAGCGATTGGGACATTTCTTATGAATATCCACGAGTATCAGGCCAAGGCCCTACTGCGCAGCTACGGGGCTCCTGTCTCCGATGGTCGCGTGGTCCTGAAGGCCGAAGACGCCAAAACCGCAGCCGGCGAAATGGACGGCCCGCTTTGGGTTGTGAAGGCGCAAATCCACGCGGGCGGACGCGGTAAAGGGTCCTTCAAAGAAGCTGATGCTGGTGAAAAGGGCGGCGTTCGTTTGGCCAAGTCGGTCGAAGAAGCCGCTGAAGAAGCCAAGAAGATGCTCGGTCGCACATTGGTCACGCACCAGACCGGTCCTGCAGGCAAACAGGTCAACCGCATCTACATCGAAGACGGCTCCGGTATCGAGACCGAGATGTATCTGGCGCTGCTCGTCGACCGCGTGACATCTCGTGTGTCCTTCGTCTGTTCGACCGAAGGCGGCATGGACATCGAAGAGGTCGCCGCCGCGACCCCAGAGAAAATCCTGTCCTTCTCTGTCGATCCGGCCACCGGCTATCAGCCATACCACGGCCGCCGCGTTGCATTCTCGCTGGGTCTCAAGGGTGCTCAGGTCAAAGAATGCGTGAAGCTGATGGGCATCCTCTACAAAGCCTTCATGGAAAAAGACATGGAGATGCTCGAGATCAACCCGCTGATCATCACCGACGCGGGCTCGCTGAAAGTGCTCGACGCCAAAGTCGGCTTTGACGGCAACGCCGTCTACCGCCACGCGGATATCGCCGAGCTGCGCGACACAACCGAAGAAGACCCCAAAGAGCTTGAGGCCTCGAAATACGACCTCAACTACATCGCTCTGGACGGTGAAATCGGCTGCATGGTCAACGGCGCGGGCCTGGCCATGGCGACAATGGATATCATCAAGCTTTATGGTGCCGAACCTGCCAACTTCCTCGACGTGGGCGGCGGCGCGACCAAAGAGAAGGTGACCGAAGCGTTCAAGATCATCACCTCGGACCCCAACGTCAAAGGCATCCTCGTCAACATCTTCGGCGGCATCATGCGCTGTGACGTCATCGCCGAAGGCGTGGTTGCCGCGGTGAAAGAGGTAGGTCTACAGGTCCCGCTCGTCGTGCGCCTTGAAGGCACGAACGTCGAGAAAGGCAAAGAGATCATCAACACCTCCGGCCTGAACGTCATCGCAGCCGACAACCTGTCGGACGGCGCCGAGAAAATCGTAAAAGCAGTGAAGGGCTAAGACAGATGGCTGTTCTTATCGACGAAAACACCAAAGTAATCTGTCAGGGTCTGACCGGCTCGCAGGGCACATTCCACTCTGAACAGGCTATCGCCTACGGGACCAAAATGGTCGGCGGCGTGACGCCGGGCAAAGGCGGCACGACCCACCTGGACCTGCCGGTCTTCAACTCGGTGCACGAGGCGAAAGCCGTGACCGAAGCCAACGCATCGGTCATCTACGTGCCGCCCCCATTCGCGGCGGACTCGATCCTTGAAGCCATCGACGCCGAGATGGAGCTGATCGTCTGCATCACCGAAGGCATCCCGGTGCTCGACATGATGCGGGTGAAGCGCGCGCTGATCGACAGCAAATCGCGTCTGATCGGCCCCAACTGCCCCGGTGTCATCACACCGGACGCCTGCAAAATCGGCATCATGCCGGGCCACATCCACAAGCGTGGCTCGGTGGGCGTTGTGTCCCGCTCCGGTACGCTGACCTATGAGGCGGTGAAGCAAACCGCCGATATCGGTCTGGGCCAATCCACGGCTGTAGGCATCGGCGGCGACCCGATCAAAGGGACCGAACATATCGACGTGCTCGACATGTTCCTCGACGACGATGAAACGCAGTCGATCATCATGATCGGCGAAATCGGTGGTTCTGCGGAAGAAGAAGCCGCTGAATTCCTGGCCGAGCAAAAGAAGAAAGGCCGCTGGAAACCAACGGCGGGCTTCATCGCGGGCCGCACGGCCCCTCCCGGACGTCGCATGGGCCATGCTGGTGCCATCGTTGCGGGCGGCAAAGGCGGCGCAGAGGACAAGATCGAAGCCATGAAGTCGGCCGGTATCGTGGTCGCAGATAGCCCCGCGACGCTTGGCGAAGCCGTGCTCAAGGCCATCGGTTAACCAAACTGGTTGGGTGCGTGCCCGGCGCGCACCCTTCCAAATCGGAGTGGAGAGATGAAAGCGTTTTTGGCCATTGCCATACTGACCGCTGCCAGCTTGGCAGGTCAGTCGGGCTATGCCCAAATCCAGCTGCGCTATCAGTCAGCTCTGGAAGACATGATCCACATCTGCGTCAATGCATCGGATCAACAGCGCGCAGAACAGACCTTTGTGTCCTTGGGGTATCTGCGCCCCGGGCCGCGCGATTTTGCGACCGTCCGCAACATGGAGACGGATAACGAGACAATGCGCCGCTATGCCGGTCCACGGGCCGTCGCCGCGCTCGACGCGTGGCGTCTTGATCACCTCACCGGTGCTGACATGGCGCGACCGGCGCAGTTTTGGGCCGATTACGACCGCAAAGCCCTGATCGCTGTGCGCACCACGCCATTTGGCGATCTGGCCTGCGACTACTACGGCGCGTTTTCATTGAGTGACGCGTATTTTGTTGCCATGATCTCGATGGCCGGGTCAGTCCGTGAGATTTCGACCGGGAACCTGACCCGGCTCAAGAATACTTTAGGCGGCGCTCCGTTTCGAATGACCATGTATTCCATGGACGAAACGCTTGCGCCCGCCCTGAGCCAGCCTGCCGTGCTGGCCCCATCCTCGATTACGATTGAGAGGGGCTGACGAACAATGCAGGAAATCTCACGTGATTGGTCCAAAATTGGTCACAATGTGGTCCGGAAACTGTCCACCTGTGCTCCTAGACACGCCTCAAGGGGGCAAGCACGTCACGCTGACAGCGGTGACGGTGCGATGCTCCGAGTCTGGAGGCACGTTATGGTTTTGGTCTGTCACACCCAAGAATTCATTTATCAGAAAACGATGAAGACCGCTGGCACGTCGGTCGAAATGGCGCTTGAGCCGTTTTGCGCCGCTCCCGGTCATCGCGTCGTCGAAGCAACGCCTGCGATCATAAGCGAATACGGGGTCATCGGTGCCCGTCGCGGTCCTGCGAATTTGGATAAGACCGGCTGGGCCTCGCACCTGTCTGCATGGGATACGCGCAAGCTTGCCGGGCCAAAGGTGTGGAACAACTACGAACGCATCGCTGTGATCCGGAACCCCTTTGACAAGGCTGTCAGCTGGTTCTTCTGGGCCAACCGATTCAAGCCAGTGTCGGACGCGGACCGAGTATCAGCGTTCCGGGCCTTCCTGAAAGACAAGCACGACAAAGGCTACTTCAAATCTGCCGCTGACGTGGATTTCAAAGCCTGCCACATCCGTGGCCTCCCGGTCATCCACCGGTATCTGAAAATGGAAGAGCTGCGCTCAGAGGTGGACGAACTGGCCGCTGGCTGGGGCATGGCGCCCGGCGCAATCAAGCTGCCGGCAACCAAAACCAACGTCCGTGCCAAAGATAAGCTGCCGGTCGCAGCCTATTTTGATCAGGCATCCATCGACATTCTGCGTCGCGGCCAGGACTGGATATTCCGGGCAGGCCGGTACGCCCACACCCCACACGTCGTCGAACGCGCCAGCGCGAGGCTCGTGGCATGAGACAGGGGGTGCCATGGAGATAGCATTTCAGGCCGCAGCGACCTGCTGCGCGCCACACCCCATGACATCCCGCCATCCCGATTACGCTCAAGGATCCCGCAGCCATCTGGCTGACGGGCTATTTGCGTTTGCAGTGCCCGCCGCCACGTCGCGGCCTGCCCTGCGTTCCTTACTCCAGCTCAACGGTCCCAACCCGCAAGAGGTGCCAAAATGACCGACCAAAGCCCGAACGATATCTTCCATGCGTCGTCCTTTATGCAGGGGCACAACGCGGAATATCTGGAACAGCTCTATGCCCAGTACGCCAACGACCCGTCCACGGTCGACGCGGCTTGGGCCGAGTTCTTTGCGCAAATGGGTGATGCCGAACTGGACGTCAAAGCCGAGGCGCAAGGCCCAAGCTGGGCGCGCAACGATTGGCCACCTGCGCCGAATGACGACCTTACAGGCGCTCTGACGGGCGAATACCCTGTTCAGGCCGAGATGAAGGACGCAGGCAAGAAGATTGCCAAGAAAGCCGAGGAAAAAGGCGTCGCCGTTTCCGAGGATCAAATCAAACGCGCCGTTCTGGATTCGATGCGCGCGCTTATGATCATCCGCGCCTACCGGATCCGGGGGCACCTTGCCGCCGATCTTGATCCGCTTGGCCTGAAAGAGCCGGTCCCGCATCCCGAGCTTGACCCAAAGAATTACGGCTTCACCGAAGCCGACATGGATCGTCCAATCTTTCTGGACAACGTGCTGGGCCTGCAAACCGCGTCGATGCGCCAGATTCTTGAGATCGTGAAGCGCACGTATTGCGGCACTTTTGCTCTGCAATACATGCACATCTCTGATCCAGAAGAGTCGCAATGGCTCAAGGAGCGGATCGAAGGTCTGGGCAAAGAGGTCCACTTCACCCGCGAGGGCCGCAAGGCCATCTTGAACAAGATGGTGCAGGCCGAAGGGTTCGAGAAATTCCTGCACGTCAAATACATGGGCACGAAACGCTTTGGTCTGGATGGCGGCGAAAGCCTGATCCCGGCGATGGAGCAGATCATCAAGCGCGGCGGCGCTCTGGGTGTGCGTGACATCGTGATCGGCATGCCGCACCGGGGCCGCCTGTCGGTCTTGGCGAACGTGATGGGCAAACCCTACCGCGCGATCTTTAACGAATTCCAAGGCGGCAGCTTCAAACCCGAAGATGTCGACGGATCGGGCGATGTGAAATATCACCTTGGCGCCTCCTCAGACCGCGAGTTTGACGGCAACGAGGTTCACCTGTCGCTGACGGCCAACCCATCGCACCTTGAGGCTGTGAACCCTGTGGTTCTGGGCAAAGCCCGTGCCAAGCAAGACCAAAACAACGACCAAGACCGCACCAGCGTTTTGCCGGTTCTCCTACACGGTGACGCGGCCTTTGCCGGTCAGGGTGTCGTGGCCGAAGGCTTTGGTCTGTCGGGCCTCAAAGGGCACAAGACAGGCGGCACCATGCACATCGTGGTGAATAACCAAATCGGGTTCACGACCGCGCCGCATTTCTCACGCTCGTCGCCGTATCCAACGGACATCGCGCTGATGGTCGAAGCTCCGATTTTCCACGTGAACGGCGACGATCCAGAGGCGGTTGTTCACGCTGCCAAGGTCGCGACTGAATTCCGGCAGAAGTTCAAGAAAGACGTCGTCATCGACATCATCTGCTACCGCCGGTTTGGTCACAACGAGGGCGATGAGCCCATGTTCACGAACCCCTTGATGTACAAAAAGATCAAGGCGCAAAAAACCACGCTGACGCTCTACACCGAGCGACTGGTCAAGGACGGCCTGATCCCCGAAGGCGAAATCGAGGATATGAAAACTGCGTTTCAGGCCCACCTGAACGAGGAATTCGAAGCCGGTAAAGACTTTAAGCCGAACAAAGCCGACTGGCTTGATGGCCGCTGGTCCCATCTGGATCGTCGTGGCGAGGAATATCAGCGCGGAGCAACCGCCATCAGCTCGGAGACTTATGACCAAGTCGGTAGCGCGCTAACACGCGTTCCCGAAGGTTACCCACTGCACAAGACGGTCGCCCGGATGCTGGACAACAAGGCTAAGGCCCTGTCAGACGGCGAAGGCATCGATTGGGCAACGGGTGAGGCGCTCGCCTTTGGCTCACTGCTGACCGAAGGCTACCCTGTGCGACTGGCCGGTCAGGACTCGACCCGCGGGACCTTCTCGCAACGCCACTCTGGCCTTGTGAACCAAGACACCGAGGAACGGTTTTACCCGCTGAACCACATCCGCGAAGGTCAGGCGCATTACGAAGTCATCGACTCGATGCTGTCGGAATACGCGGTCCTCGGGTTTGAGTATGGCTATAGCCTTGCCGAACCAAACGCTCTGGTTCTGTGGGAGGCGCAGTTCGGCGACTTTGCCAATGGCGCACAGATCATGTTCGACCAGTTCATCAGCTCTGGCGAAAGCAAATGGCTGCGCATGTCGGGCCTTGTGATGCTTCTCCCGCACGGGTTTGAAGGCCAGGGGCCCGAACACTCGTCGGCGCGTCTGGAACGGTTCTTGCAGATGTGTGGCCAAGACAACTGGATCGTCGCGAATTGCACAACGCCGGCCAACTACTTCCACATCCTGCGCCGTCAGCTGCACCGCGATTTCCGCAAACCGCTGGTGATGATGACGCCGAAGTCGCTCTTGCGCCACAAACTGGCTGTCAGCCGGAAAGAGGACTTTGTCGAAGGCTCGTCCTTCCACCGGGTCCTGTGGGATGATGCCCAATATGGCAACAGCGACACCAAACTGGTGGCCGATGACAAGATCAAGCGCGTCGTCATGTGCTCCGGCAAGGTCTATTTCGACCTGCTCGAAGAACGCGACGCACGCGGCATCGACGACATCTATCTGATGCGGATCGAACAGTACTATCCGTTCCCCGCGCTTTCGATGGTGACCGAACTGTCGCGCTTTAAAAACGCCGAAATGGTTTGGTGCCAGGAAGAGCCCAAGAACCAAGGTGCCTGGACGTTCATCGAGCCCAACATCGAATGGGTGCTTGGCCGCATCGAGGCCAAATCCAAACGCCCGACCTATGCGGGCCGCGCCACATCGGCCTCGCCGGCAACCGGCCTGGCCTCCGCCCACAAAGCACAACAAGCCGCGCTCATCGACGACGCGCTGACGATCAAGGACTAAGAAACATGACCGAAGTACGTGTCCCCACCCTGGGCGAAAGCGTCTCTGAAGCCACTGTGGCGACCTGGTTCAAAAAGCCGGGCGACACAGTCGCTGTGGACGAAATGCTGTGTGAATTGGAAACTGACAAGGTCACCGTCGAGGTGCCGTCACCTGTTGCCGGTACGCTGACCGAGATCGTGGCGAACGAAGGCGACACCGTCGGAGTTGACGCCCTGCTTGCTCAGGTTTCCGAAGGTGCAGGTGCCGCTGCCGCACCCGCCGCTGCCGCAGCCCCTGCTGCCGCCGCCACTGAAGCGCCAGCGGATGCAGGTGCATCTGTTGACATCATGGTTCCGACGCTGGGTGAATCCGTGACCGAGGCCACCGTGTCGACATGGTACAAAAAGGTCGGCGAAAGCGTCGCGCAGGACGAAATGCTGTGCGAGCTTGAAACCGACAAGGTGTCTGTCGAGGTTCCAGCGCCTGCTTCCGGCGTCATCACTGAAATCCTTGCCGATGAAGGCGCAACGGTCGAAGCTGGCGGGAAACTGGGCGTGATGTCCTCCGGCTCTGGCGCAGCCGCAGCAGCGCCTGCTACCGCCCCCGCACCGGCTGCCGCCTCAAGCGGCGACGTCAAAAACGCGCCAAGCGCCGAAAAGATGATGGCCGAAAAAGGCATCAGCGCCTCTGCCGTCACAGGCACGGGCCGCGATGGCCGCATCATGAAGGAAGATGTGCAAAAGGCACTGGCCGCTGGCAACACCGCTGCCGCAGCGCCTGCGCCTGCCGCAATCCCGCGCGCCCCGGTTCCAGCCGACGACGCCGCCCGCGAAGAACGCGTGAAAATGACGAAACTGCGCCAGACCATCGCCAAACGTCTGAAAGACAGCCAGAACACCGCGGCCATGCTGACCACCTATAACGAGGTGGACATGACCGAGACGATGGCTCTGCGCAAAGAGTACAAAGACCTCTTCGAGAAGAAGCACGGCGTACGCCTCGGCTTTATGTCCTTCTTCACCAAGGCCTGCTGCCACGCGCTGAAGGAAGTGCCAGAGGTCAACGCCGAGATCGACGGCACGGACATCGTCTACAAGAACTTCGTCCACATGGGCATCGCCGCAGGCACGCCTCAGGGCCTCGTTGTGCCGGTGATCCGCGACGCGGACGCGATGAGCTTTGCCGAAATCGAGAAAGCCATCGCCGAAAAAGGCAAACGCGCCCGCGACGGCAAGCTTTCGATGGCCGAAATGCAGGGCGGCACGTTCACGATCTCAAACGGCGGCGTCTACGGCTCGCTGATGTCCTCGCCGATCCTGAACCCGCCGCAATCCGGTATCCTCGGCATGCACAAAATCCAGGACCGTCCCATGGCCATCAACGGTCAGGTCGTCATCCGCCCGATGATGTACCTCGCCCTGTCCTACGACCACCGCATCGTCGACGGCAAAGGCGCGGTGACGTTCCTTGTGCGCGTGAAAGAAGCGCTTGAGGACCCACGTCGGTTGCTGATGGATTTGTAAACAATCCTGTAGGGTGCGCACCGCGCACCTTACACCCCACGGGCCCAAAATCCGGCTCCCTATCTCGCACGTCACCCTCGGGCTTGACCCGAGGGTCTCTTTCCAAACCAGGACCCGATGTTCGTGTACATGATGACCAACAAACCGGATGGAACGCTCTACCTGGGCGTCACCAACGATCTGGTGCGACGGGTCCACGAACATCGCACTCACGCAATCAAAGGCTTCACGGATCGTTATAACTTGACCCGACTTGTCTGGTTCGAGCAGCACGATGAACCGCACGAAGCCATCCGCCGCGAAAAGGCGCTTAAGCGTTTGAACCGTGCTTGGAAAACCGCCTTGATCGAAAAAACAAACCCCACATGGCGCGACCTGTGGGACGGGATCATCGGGTCAAGCCCGACGATGACGGCAAGGGGTGACATATGATCCCCGGTCTGTCTCTCAAAACCCCAAACCGAACAATCCCCCACCTCACGCGTTGGCCACACCAACCCAACGCGAAAGGTGACACCATGACCAAGGCAAAACCCCTCCCCGTCCACATCCCCGCTGGCGCGCCAGAGATCAAAGTGATGGACGAGGCCCGCCTTGGCGGCTTGCGCTATCGGATGCTGGTGGATGGCAGCGGTGGTCCGACGAATGATCTTTGCCAAGGCATCTTCTACCTACGCGCAGGCCACGCGGAAAGCCTGCACAGCCACGAAGTGCCAGAGACCATGTATGTCCTGTCTGGCCATGGCCATGCAATCCTTGGCGACCAACGCGTCGCGCTTGCCCCCGGAGACACGCTCTTCATTCCTGCTGGCCAGATGCACGGGTTCGAGGCCGCCGAGGACATGGAGATGCTCTACACCTTCCCAACCGCGCGCTACGCCGATGTGACCTACACCTACGACGAGGCCGCATGACCCGACGAACCAGACAGGAAACAAAAGGCGCATTCGCCGCGTTGCCCCTCTGCCAAAACAGCAGAAGGACACCGAGCGCCCATGCCCCTATTCGTCTGGTTCATCGTGATCTTTGCCGCGTGCAGCGGATTGTGGAACCTGTTTGCCATGTCCGGCATCCTGCTGATGGAGCCCACGGAAACTGTGGGGCAGGTCACCAGCAGCGAGACGAACTGGGTTCAGATCCGCGCGGGGGTTTCGGCGGGCCTGTTCTTCACTCTCGCTTGGGGCGCGTGGCGCAGACATCCGATCGCGGTATGGGCCGTTGCGGGGTTGATCGTCGTCAGCCTGATTGGCTGGGCCCATGTTCCGACATTGGTATCGTCCCTGCCAAATATGCCCGGTGCGATGATGACGATCTGGTTTGTCTACCGGGCCAGCGCGCTCTTGGTTCTGTTCGCCATCGCGGCATATCTGATCCGTCTTTATCGCAAAGACAGGCTGGCCTGACGCATCCCCATGCCACGGCCTTCCGTGGTAAGGAACGTGTATGATGGCTGCTCTTACAATGAACCGCGTGTGCTCTGTGAGACCACACAGCACCGTATTTCATCGCGGGCCAGACGCCCTACCCTACGTTAGATCAACATCTGGGCATCCCAGAGGCAAGAGCCGCAACGCGAAGGAACCACTTGCACCCGAGAGCACAAGAAAGAGCCGTGGCGCTGGGCCTGACGGCCACCGCGCAGCCCTTCGACACAGGTGCGGCGACCGATCCACAGCGCCTGTTGCGCGCGCTTTTTCTGTTGCCTGTGACCGCTATCCTGCTCTGGACCGTCGCGCTCACACCCTTCGCCCTGCTGGTCGTTGCCCCAACGCTGGTCCTTCTGGCGCGCAACGCATGGCCGGCGCGGCGCTATTTCATCGCCTTCTCACCGCGCAACCGCTTCCCGCGCAACCTTCCAGTCCTAGCACGCTGGGCCGCACTGTACTCGGGCGCGATGTTGGTCATGATCATCCTGCCCCCCATGTCAGGCAGCTTGCGCTGGGGCATGTGGTTGGCACTCGCAGCCGCCTGTTTGGCATTCCCCTTGATGAAGGCGTGGCTGCGCGCGCATCGCGTCTGGAGGGCCGGAGATGACCCCTGAACTGACCGCACTGACACTTTCTGCTCTGCTGCAGGTCATCCAGTTCGCCTTGATGTCGATCAGCGCAAATCTCGATCTTGGACCCGGCAAGACGATGTCGCCGCGCGATCAGTCGCGTCTCGGCGGACCGCTGGAAACACAGCTGTCGGATGGACCCGCGCGGCTCTATCGCGCCTTCAACAATCATTTCGAAAGCCTCGCACTCTTTACCATCGCCTGCGTCGTCATCACGCTCAGCGATCAATCCACCGGGTTTACAGCTGCCTGCGCCTACACTTATCTGATTGCCCGCGTGGCTTACATCCCGGCCTACTACTTTGGCCTCGTTCCATGGCGGTCGCTGATCTGGCTTCTGGGCTTCATGTCCATCACCGCCATGCTGATCGCGGCCCTGATATGACCGACCAACCAATGCATAGCACCTGCATCACATGTGCCTCTCCATTCGGGGCGCATCCCATCTCTTCATCTTTCCCAAAATACCTCCGGGGGAGGCACGCATGTGCCGGGGGCAGAGCCCCCAGTCTCCCAACGACCAACTAAAGGACCGCACAAATGGCATCTTACGACGTTATCGTCATCGGCTCCGGCCCCGGCGGCTATGTCTGCGCAATCCGCTGCGCGCAGCTTGGCCTGAAAACCGCATGCGTCGAAGGGCGCGACACTCTCGGCGGCACCTGCCTGAACGTAGGCTGCATCCCGTCCAAGGCGCTGCTGCACGCCTCGCACCAACTGCATGAGGCAGAGCACAACTTCGCCAAGATGGGCCTGAAGGGCAAAGCCCCGTCCGTCGACTGGAAACAGATGCTGACCTACAAATCCGAGGTCATCGGCCAGAACACCCAAGGCATCGAATTCCTTTTCAAAAAGAACAAGATCGACTGGCTCAAGGGCTGGGGATCGATCCCAGAGGCCGGGAAAGTCAAAGTGGGCGACGAAGTCCACGAAGCCAAGAACATCATCATCGCCTCAGGCTCTGACGTCGCCACCCTGCCCGGTGTCGAGATTGATGAGAAGATCGTCGTGTCTTCCACCGGCGCGCTCGAACTGCCAAAGATCCCCAAGAAAATGGTCGTGATCGGCGCAGGTGTGATCGGGCTGGAGCTTGGCTCGGTCTATAGCCGTCTCGGCACCGAGGTGCAGGTTGTCGAATTCCTCGACACCATCACGCCCGGCATGGACGCAGAGGTCCAGCGCACCTTCCAGAAGTTGCTGACAAAGCAGGGGCTGAGCTTCACCCTTGGGGCCGCTGTGCAAAGCGTCGAAACCAACAAAAACAAGGCTAAGGTCACCTATAAGCTCAAGAAAGATGACAGCGAACACACCATCGACGCCGATGTCGTGCTCGTCTCAACAGGCCGCAAACCCTACACGGATGGGCTGGGCCTCGACGCACTCGGCGTCAAGATGTCGCCGCGCGGTCAGATCGAAACCGACGCGCATTGGGCGACCAACGTCAAAGGCATCTACGCCATCGGCGACTGCATCGCAGGGCCGATGCTGGCCCACAAAGCCGAGGACGAAGGCATGGCCGTGGCCGAAGTCGTCGCAGGCAAGCATGGCCACGTGAACTATGACGTGATCCCCGGCGTGATCTACACCCACCCAGAGGTGGCCAATGTCGGCAAGACAGAGGAACAGCTCAAAGAAGAAGGCCGCGCCTACAAGGCAGGCAAATTCAGCTTTATGGGCAATGGGCGTGCCAAGGCAAACTTTGCCGCGGACGGGTTTGTAAAGATCCTCGCTGACAAGACCACCGACCGTATTCTGGGCGCGCATATTATTGGCCCTATGGCAGGCGACCTGATCCACGAAATCTGCGTCGCGATGGAATTTGGCGCGTCCGCTCAGGACCTCGCCCTGACCTGCCACGCCCACCCCACATACTCGGAAGCTGTGCGCGAGGCCGCACTCGCCTGCGGCGACGGCCCTATCCACTCGTGAAACGCGTCCCGGGCCTGCCCCGGGACCTCGCGCCGCAAAGGTGGTGCACAAGACAATCGATGCCCCGGGTCACACCCGGGGCCTGCGCCCCTAAACCCGGCCCTGCCGCGTGGACAGCAGCAGGTTCGTTTCTGACCGTGTGACACCGTCCATACGACGGATCGCAAAGAGCACCTTGTCAAACGCCTCCAGCGTTTCGGTCCCAATCTCGACAATCAAATCCCACGTGCCGTTGGTCGAATGCACTGCGCGGACCTCTGGCATGGCTGCAACCCGCGCCATGATGCGCTCCGTTCCGCGGCCTTCAATGCCCAGCATCATCAGACCACGGATCGCGCTTGGCGCCACGTCTGCGCGAGTGGTGACGGTAAAACCCGTGATCTCACCATTCGCGCGCAATCGGTCCATGCGCGTTCGCACGGTTGTCCGCGTTACACCCAGCAGGTCCGCAAGCTCTGATACCGAGGCGCGACCATCCCGCTGAAGGGCCAGTAACAGTCGCTTATCCAGTTCATCCATTTGCCATGATCACTTTGCTCAAAGACACCTCACTTTGCGCATTTTGAACGCTTCAGATTGATCAGTCCAGCATCCTATGTGGACGTCATGCAACCACAGACCATTGAATTGATTGGCGTCCCGATGGACGCAGGCAAAGCCCGGCAAGGCTGCCGCATGGGGCCTGACGCCCTGCGTGTGGCAGGTCTGCCGGAGGCTTTGACCGATCTGGGCCACGACGTCCGCGACAGCGGAGCGGTCGTCCCGACACCAAATGACGTGCCAGCCCATGATCACCTGATTGCCCTGCCCGAATGTGTCGGCTGGACAGACGCGATTGCCCAAACCGCCGAAGACGTGCCCGTCGAAACACTTCCGATTTTCATGGGCGGCGACCATGCGATCGCTCTGGGATCGGTCAGCGGCATGGCCGCGCGGGCCAATTCTGCTGGCAAGCCGCTCTTTGTGCTCTGGCTCGACGCGCACAGCGATTTTCACACGCCAGAAACAACCGACAGCGGCAACCTGCATGGCACGCCAGTGGCCTATTTTACCGGGCGTCCGGGCTTTGAACAATTTCCAGCGCCAACAATCGTGCCAGCAGATCAGGTGTGCATGATTGGCCTGCGCTCCGTGGACCTCGCCGAACGCGCGGCATTGGAGGCCGATAAAGTCGATCTGGTCGACATGCGCGCCATCGACGAACATGGCATCAAGGCCCCGCTGGTAGCGTTCCTCAATCGCGTTGAAGCAGCGGGCGGTCACCTGCACGTATCGCTTGATGTCGATTTCCTTGATCCACGCGTGGCACCCGCCGTCGGCACAACCGTCCCCGGCGGCGCGACCGAGCGCGAGGCGCATCTGGTGATGGAACTCCTGCATGACAGCGGCCTCGTCACCTCGCTCGATATCGTTGAACTGAACCCTTTCCTTGATGATCGCGGACGGACCGCCAAGCTGATGGTCGACCTTGTCGCCTCGCTCATGGGCCGCCGCATCTTTGACCGTCCAACACGGAGTTTCTGATGTCCCAACCTTCTGAAAAGGCGCTCGTGCCGTTTGTTTCCGTCGATCACATGATGCGGCTGGTGCATCAGATCGGCGTCCAAGAGATGATCACCCGCATCGCAGCCGCGATTGAGACCGATTTCAAACGCTGGGAGGCGTTCGACAAGACACCGCGCATTCCGGCCCATTCGCCCCACGGCGTGATCGAGTTGATGCCGACCAGCGATGGTGAGGCTTACGGTTTTAAATACGTCAACGGCCATCCCAAGAACACGTCCGAGGGACTGCAAACGGTAACGGCCTTTGGTCTCTTGGCAGATGTCTACACTGGCTATCCCGTCCTGCTCAGCGAGATGACCGTTCTGACGGCGCTGCGCACAGCGGCAATGTCGGGTATCGCGGCCAAGTATCTGGCCCCAAAAGACGCCCGCGTGATGGCAATGATCGGGAATGGGGCCCAATCAGAATTTCAGTGTTTGGGTTTCAAGGCACTTTGCGAAATAGACACCGTCCGGCTTTATGACATCGACCCTGCTGCAACGGCAAAATGCGCAGCCAATCTGGCGCGGTCGGGTTTGACCGTCATATCGTGCACCTCGCCGGAAGAGGCCATCGAGGGCGCGCAGATCATCACGACCTGCACGGCAGACAAGAAAAACGCGACGATCCTGACAGACAACATGGTCGGCAGCGGCGTGCATATTAACGCCATCGGTGGTGATTGCCCCGGCAAGACCGAGCTGCATCGCGATATCCTATTGCGGTCGTCGATCTTTGTTGAGTACCCAGAGCAAACCCGCATCGAAGGTGAGATTCAGCAATTGGACGCGGACCATGCCGTGACCGAGCTTTGGCAGGTCATGACCGGTCAGGCGCAGGGCCGGTCCGATGCACGTCAGATCACGCTTTTTGACTCCGTCGGATTTGCAATCGAAGACTTTGCCGCGTTGCGGGTGGTGAAGGCCGCGATTGTCGGCACCGACTGTTTTGAGGACCTTGATATGTTGGCCGACCCGGACGATCCCCGCGATCTCTTTGGCATGGTCCAACGCGCGGCCTGACCGCCGTCGATTGCCCTGCCTAAACTGAAAGGTCGTTTCAGGCTTTCCCTTCGGCGGCTTTCGTGGTGGCCTACGCCAAAAGCGACAAGGAGGCCTTCATGCGGCACGGCGGCAAGATCCTGATCGAATGTCTGAAAAATCTGGGCGCACGCCATGCCTTTGGCGTGCCTGGAGAAAGCTATCTGGCGGCGCTGGATGCGCTGCATGACACGGAAGGCACGCTAGACTTCACCCTGTGCCGGAACGAAGGCGGTGCAGCGTTCATGGCTGCTGCCTATGGCAAGCTGACCGGGACACCCGGTGTCTGTTTTGTCACGCGCGGACCGGGGGCGACCAATGCGTCCATCGGGGTACATACTGCCATGCAGGACAGCAGCCCCATGATCCTGTTTGTCGGTCAGGTCGGCACCGACATGATCGGACGCGAGGCGTTTCAGGAAATCGATTATCAGGCATTCTATGGGACGGTCGCCAAATGGGTGTGCCAGGTCGACGACATCGACCGTCTGCCGGAAGCCATCAGCCGGGCCTGGACAACCGCCCTATCGGGACGCCCCGGACCCGTGATCGTGGCATTGCCCGAGACAATGCTCAGTGCCGCATCGGATGTCCCAGCCATCAGCCGCCCCATTCAAATCGCTCGCCCGGCCCCGAATGCCGGAGCCGTCGCCGAGGCAGAGGCGCTGATAGCCTCGGCCAAGCGACCATTGATCATCATGGGCGGCGGGTCATGGACCGATCAAGGCAGCGCCGATCTGCAAGCCTTCGCAGAGGCATCCGACATCCCTGTTCTGGCCGGTTTCCGCTACATGGACCTTTATGACAATTTCAGCCCGACCTACGCAGGAGATGCCGGGGTTGGCATGAACCCAGCCACAAAAGAGCTGATCCGCGACGCCGATCTGATCATCGCACTTGGCATCCGATTTGGCGAAATGGTGGCGGACGGATACTCGCTGATGCAGGTGCCGGAGCCCACACAGCGCCTGATCCATGTCCACATCTCGGATCGCGAATTGGGTAAGGTCTACGTGCCGGATGTCGCCATCCATGCCGATGCAAATGCTTTTGCCGCAGCCCTGTCACCTGTCACTGGCTCTTGGAGCGATTGGCGGACCAAGGCGCGGGAAGGCTATGAGACAAGCCTGACCGCACCACCACAACCAAGTGCTGTCGATATGGGACAGGTCATGCAGCATTTGCGCGACGTGCTGCCGGGTGATGCGATCCTGACGAATGGCGCCGGAAACTTCGCGATCTGGCCCAGCCGCTTTTTCCCGTTTGGCCCGCGCAATCGGCTCTTGGCTCCGCAATCGGGAGCGATGGGATATGGCGTGCCTGCTGCCATTGCGGCAAAGGTCCATGATCCATCGCGCACGGTTGTCTGCTTTGCCGGGGATGGTGATTTTCAGATGAATTGCCCAGAACTCGGCACGGCAATGCAGGCTGGGGCCGAACCGATCATCCTGATCCTGAACAACGGCAGCTATGGCACAATCCGCATGCACCAAGAGAGACATTATCCTGAACGCGTCTCTGGGACCGAACTGAAAAACCCCGACTTTGCCGCGTTGGCCCGATCCTATGGCTTCCACGGCGAACGGGTCGAGACCACCGAGGATTTTGCGGCTGCGTTCGAACGTGCTTTGGCAAGCCCGACTGGGGCTGTGCTTGACCTGAACGTGTCTGTAGAAGCCCTGACCCCGCGCCAATCCCTGAGCGCGATCAAAGCTGCGGTTACACCTTGAAGCGAGACGCGGACGGGTCGGAGGCCCCGGTCAGTTGGCGAAGTCCGTGATGACAGCCGTTCCCGGTGCCGTGGGGCCATCCATGGCGCGCAATTCCGCGCTTGCCCCGCTCAGCGCGACTTCGCGTGCGACCATGGGGCTGATATCCACGTCGCCCCGGTCGATCATTCCTAGAAGGCGCGGATACTTCCACGATGGCATGCCGCGCGTGCCATAGACCGATAGCTGCTTGGTATAAATTGCACGCATATTGATCTCCATCATGCCATCACCGGATGGCATCCCGACATGGACGTGGCGTCCAAGGATTGCCAGACATTCGAGTGACGCGTTGGTGGTGACATCAATGCCCAAGGCCTCGATCGACACTTGCGCGCCGCCGCCGGTAATTTCGCGGATCGCGGTTGGCACGTCCTCTTTCAGGGCGTTGACGGTGGCGTCGGCTCCATGCCTGACCGCATGTTCCAGCTTTTCGTCCACGATATCGACAACCACGACACGACAGCCCAGCATTTTGGCCAACAGCAGCGCAGAGAGGCCAATCCCGCCTGTGCCGTGCACGGCGACCCACTCCCCTGCTCTCACATCTGCACGGTCCGTCAGGGCATGCCACGCCGTGGTCACCCGGCATCCCAAGCCAGCCGCCAAGGCTGGTGACATGGTGGCGGGCAGGTCCACGAGGTTATGGTCAAACGGAACTGCAACGTACTGTGCGTATGCGCCAGGCTGTCCAAATCCGGGGACGACCTGATCCGGACATGTGTTGGACACACCGGTCTGACAGGCGTGACAACTGCCACATCCCAGAATGAAGGGCGCGATCAAACGATCGCCCACCTTGTGCTTTGCCAATGGCCCTGCTTCGACCACGGTGCCGCAGTATTCGTGGCCCAGAATGGACCCTTCTTTCACCTTGGGGTGGCCGCCGACCCATCCGTGGTGATCAGACCGACAGACGCCGCAGGCAGCGACCTCTAGCACGACGCCATTGGCCGGGCATTCCGGGTCCGGAACCGTTTCGATAGAAAGGTCTTCGCGAAACCCTCTGACAACTGCTGCCCGCATGGCGTGTTCCCCGTATGAATGGTGCCTGCTTAGACCGGCCGTTCGCCTTTGACGGTCACGCGTCGGCCTTTCCGCTCTTCTGGCCAATAGTCCCAAATGGCGCGGTGCATGCAACACCGGTTGTCCCAAAATGCCATGTCGTTCAGCGACCAGCGGAACCTGATCTGATAGTTGATGTGTTCCGCGTGTTCGAAGAGCATTTTCAGGATCGCATCACTTTCATGGTCGGAGACACCCATGATCTTGGTCGTGAATGTCCGGTTCACAAAGAGCGATTTGCGCCCGGTTTCCGGGTGTGTCCTGACAATGGGATGCACCGCCTGCGGACAGTCGATTTCAGCATCCTTTTGCCCCCGGTCGCTATAGCGCCCTTTGTAGATGTGTTCCGAACTGTGCAGGGCCTCAAGCCCCTCCAACATCCGCTTTACAGGATCAGAGAGATCCTCGTAGGCGGCGTACATATCGCTGAACATCGTGTCGCCGCCGCACGGTGGCAGGATGTGGATTTGCAGCATAGTCCCCAAGGGGGGAGTCTCATCACACGACACGTCCGAATGCCAGAATTCACCATTCGCAACTTTGGAGTTCTTCGTGGCATGAATCTCGAATATCTCGGGGAACCCCTCCATCGTCGGAGCAGCCGGGTGCGCATGCAGCGGCCCAAAACGCTTGCCAAATTCGATATGCTGCGCAGGCGGAATTTCTTTCTGATCCTTGAAGAACAGCACCTGATAGGTGTGAAACGCGTCGCGGATTTCGGCAAACTGGTCATCCGGGACGGGCTGGCTCAGGTCGACGCCATACACCTCGGCCCCGAGATTGGGCGCAAAGGGGCGCGCCTCGATTGTGGTGTAGCTGTTGGTTTTGGGGGCGACCATCGTGACCTCGTGTTGGTAAGTCTGCGTTGCTGAAGCCCACGGTATTCGCAAATGAAATTTGATAAAAACGAAACTTTCTGCATAGTTTGATGAATGTATTTCACTCAAATCAGGGCGCGGAAGGTTTATCTGACATGAGCATTCGGGCATTGCGGACGCTGATCGCGATCTCCAGACACGGCAGTTTTCGCGCCGCCGCCGATAGCGAAAGCCTGACACCGTCAGCAATTAGTCATCAGATGAAGACGCTTGAGCAGGACCTGCAACTTGTCCTGTTTGATCGCACGGCCAAGTCGCCCGTTCTGACGCAAACGGGCCAACGCTTGGTCCAAGAAGCCGAACCCATTGTCACCGCTTATGACAACCTTGTTGAGCGTGTGGCGTCAGGTGATGCCGTGTCCGGTGATCTTGTGCTCGGAGCGGTGCCGACCACGCTCTCCGGGCTTGTGCCGCGCGCCTTGGCGAGCCTGAAAACAGATGCCCCAGGCATTCGGGTGCGCATCGTGCCCGGTCTGTCCAACCAACTGATGCTTCAACTGGAACGAAACCAGATTCACGCCGCCATCATCTCGCGACCTGATATCCTGCCACCGCAACTGCATTTTGCTGAAATCACGTCCGAAGACCTGGTGCTCTTGGCTGCACGCAAGGCAGAAGACTTATCCGCGCAGGACATGTTGCGGTCACAGCCGTTCATTCGCTTCACCCGGGACGCCGTTGTCGGGCGGCAAATCGAGGCATGGCTTCAACGGCAGGACATCACCGTGTCAGACGCGATGGAGCTTGGCGGGCTGGACGCTATCGCCAACATGGTCGCGCTGAACCTGGGCGTGTCAATTGTGCCGGAAAGCTGCCTTGCCGAACATCGGCATCTTGCCTTGCGAACTGTAGCGCTCGACGGACAGCCACCGAAGCGGGTGCTTGGATTGGCGACACCCAAGACATCGCCCAGAGAGGAGATGTTCAAGGCGGTCCAAATGGCCCTAAAGCGCGCGGTATGATCGTCAGACCAGCCACGCAATAGAAAAAGGGGGCCAAGCGGCCCCCTTCCGGTCAGTTCAACTTAGCGATCAGGCGTCGACGACGTCGGCCTCAATCGCTTTGGCGCCGTTGATCTCGATGCGGCGAGGCTTCAGCGCCTCTGGCACTTCGCGGACCAGATCAATGTGCAGCATGCCGTCCGTGTGCTCGGCACCAGAGACGCGGACATGATCGGCCAGATGGAAGCGACGCGAGAAGGCGCGCGTTGCAATACCGCGATGCAGGTATTTGCGTTCAGTGTCCTCGTCAGCCTTTTTGGCGGAGACGAAGAGCGCGTTTTCCTTCACCTCAACTTCGATTTCGTCGGACGAAAAGCCCGCGACGGCAATCGAAATGCGATAGGCATCATCTGCCGTTTTTTCGATGTTGTAGGGAGGGTAGCTTTGAGTGCCTGCATCGTTGGTCAGCACGCGATCCATGAGGTCTGCGATTTGATCAAATCCAACGGTGGCACGGTAAAGCGGTGCAAAATCAAGGGTACGCATAGGTCATCCTTTCCATAAGCGATGTACGTCTTGTCTGCCTTGCCCCAACTGGGCCCAAGGCGGTTCCAGAGCCTCTTGGCCTCCGGTGTAGCTGATGTGGGAAAGGTGATTTCAGGTTTCAAGGGGTGCGCGCACATCAAGATATGACGTCAAACGACAATGCGCCTCCTGACGAGAAACACCGCGCTTTCAGGGGGTTGCGCTACGGTCGGACGAATTTCGCACCGCCGGCTTGGCGGGCCGTGCCGCCAGATAATTTGCGGACTGATTGGCGCACCGGTGCGGGCGCTTGATACACACCTTTTCCTGCGTCCAGCGCGGATTGCAGCAATTCGATCTGTCCCTTCAGGCTGACGCCCAAGGCAACGGGCTGACCCTGCATCTGCGCCATCGCAGACACGACCGACGTGATCTGCGGCTGGCCTGCGCCGAACTGGAAGACCGGTGCACCGGACGAACCGAAATTGACGTCACACGACATCACGAGCACACCCATTTGCCGGGCCATCACACGACAGGTCTCCTGAAGGGACGGTGCCTCGGAACGATCGCGGGCATAGCTGACAACACCAACCGTGTCGCCTTTGCGCGTGCTAGGCGCGATGGGAAAGGGCGTGATGCGGCCATTGCGGATGGGGTGCGACAGTTCTAGCAAGGCGACATCATTACGGACTTCGGTCGCATTGGCCTTCTTGCCGAACACATACTCAGGATGCACCACGGCACGTCGCACGTCGCGGTAGGCCTCGGCACGGCCATTTCGCCAACCCGCGCGAAATTCGATCTGATCCGGGTTCACTTGCGCCCTGGTGCGCGAGTTGAACAGGCAATGCGCCGCCGTGAGGACGAGTTGCTCAGAGATCAGAGCCCCGGTGCAAAACCCAGTACCCGCAATATCCAGCCGCCCGACGGCCTGCCAATCCCGCGCAGCGTCGCCAGTTTGGAGCGCTTCCAACGCGGTGTCCTCGGCCCAGACGGCTGGGGCAAGCAACAGCAGGATGAGGTAAAACAGGCGCATGCGATCTCCTTTTCACCCTTCTACCATTGGCATGCGGCGAAACTTTGGCCGCGCAAATCAGTTTTGACGCGCAATTTCGCATCACCTCAGGCACAAAGCCTTCATGGACCCAATACTCTTAGTCAGTTCCCTATCCGTCGCAGACCTCGCCGCGTTCGGATTCATTGTCACGGTCTGGCTTGGCATCGGGTGGATCATTGAGCATCCATCAGCCAAGCGGCCATCCGTGTCGATCCTGATGAAGTCCTATCGCCGTGCGTGGATGGAGGCCTTTATTGACCGGCAGCCGCGCATCTTTGACGCGCAAATCCTTGGCACATTGAGGCAGGGCACGACATTCTTTGCCTCGACAAACGTGTTGGCCATTGGCGGCGCGATGGCCCTGATCGGGAATGCCAACCAATTGGACGGGCTGACCGAGGCCTTGCCAGGTGAGGCCAGCGCAGCCGCGCTCCGGGTCAAACTGCTCGCTGTCGTCTTTTTCCTTGCGACCGGGTTCCTCAAATTCGTCTGGGCGAGCAGGCTCTTTGGTTATTGTGCGGTCGTCATGGCCTCGGTTCCTAATGACCCCGAAGATGGGCGCGCCCGAATCTGGGCCTCTAAAGCGGCCGAAATCAACATCCGCGCCGCCATGAACTTTAACCGGGGCCTGCGCGCCACGTACTTTGCATTGGCGACTCTTGGCTGGTTGCTGGGGCCATGGGCGCTTGCGTCGGCGGCAATCCTCACATTTGGCGTTTTATGGCAGCGAGAATTTGCCAGCCTGTCCCAAACCATTTTGGCCAAGGATAGGCCGACACTCTGACCTGAGGTACATTCAACCCATGCGCGTCATTCCCCTCGCCCTACTACCCACCGTCGTGTTCGCAGATCCCGCGACTGTGGTCGACGCGCAAGCCACGATGGGCGCCAATGGCTCTGGCAGCGGAGCCACAACTTGGCGTTTTGACGTGACAGTGTCCCACCCCGATACGGGGTGGGACCACTACGCCGATGGTTGGGAAATCCGGATGATCGACGGTACGGTCCTTGGCACCCGTCCGCTGGCGCATCCGCATGTGAATGAGCAGCCTTTCACGCGCAGCCTGACTGGCGTTGTCATCCCCGAAGGTACGGACGAAATTCTGATATTTGTGCGCGACAATGTCAGCGGCTGGGCACCCGAACCGTTCCGGGTGACATTGCCGCAGAAGTAAGCCCTAGCGGCGGCCTTCGCGCACCCACGCGCCCACGATCAATACAGAAGCCAGCAACAGGAACGCCCATGCCGGGATCAGCGGATTAATCCGCACATCTGTCGTCACATAGGCCGCGCGGGGTGTTATTCCGAGCCATCCGCGCCCAGCCGCAGGACGACCTTCACGAATGGTGCGAATATCAGGCGCGCCGGCGGCAATGGGCTGAACACCTCCGCGCCGAGCGTCGACCAAAGGTGCCAAGGCCGACGCATCGGCGATGGTATCAACAAACTCGCGGGGGGCCGCCGGACCAAGGGCGATCACCGCATCAAAATCACCCTGAGCCAACCGGTATAGCCCAATCTCAGGACCTTCGACGATCGCTTCCCAACGCCCGGGCGACACCTGCTCCATCTGGACGTCTTGTGTCGTTCCATCCGGATTTGTGACAGTCACGGACCCGACCTCTTCGCCAAGCGTACGGCGGATGATGGTCATGGTCTGCCCCTCGGCAGTTGCGCTCAGCGCTTCTTCCTCAAGCTCGGGTTCTTTCATCATCCAATGGGCGAGACGGCGCAGCAATTCCAGTTGCGGTCCCCCACCTTCAAAACCCCGATCCCAGAGCCATGCATGATCTGAGGCCATGAGCGCCAGACGCCCCTGACCCACCCGATCAAGAACAAGCAAAGGCCGGTCGTCTATGCCTGACATCACGACGTCGCCGCCGTTCGGCGCAAGATCGATCAGACGGAACCAACGGCCCCAACCTTCGGCTGGCGCATATCGCTCAAGCCCTTCGGTCACGGGATGCCGCGCGCCCACATCGGTGATCTGAGGTGAGAAGCCTTCTTCGATCACACGGGCTGTGGGGGTCGCGGGGATGATGGTGCCCAGCGGAGACCGCGCGAGGCTGTCTGCGGTGGCAAAATCAGGCCCCGCTGCGATCAAAACCGCCCCGCCATCTTCGACATACTGGCGCACGTTATCGAGGTAGATGGACGGCAGGATGCCGCGTCGTTTGTAGCGGTCAAAAATGATCAGATCGAAATCTTCGATCTTTTCCAGAAACAGCTCGCGCGTCGGGAAAGAGATCAAAGACAGCTCCGACACCGGTACGCCGTCCTGCTTTTCCGGGGGGCGCAGAATCGTGAAATGAACCAAATCGACGCTGGCATCCGACTTCAGCAGATTGCGCCATGTGCGCTCTCCGGGGTGCGGTTCACCAGAGACCAACAACACGCGCAGACGGTCCCGCACACCATTGATCTGGACGATCGCGGTGTTGTTGCGGTCCGTCAGTTCCCCCTCGGCCAAGGGCGTCGAAAACTGCAACACATTCATACCACCGTGGGGCAGAACCAGTGGCACTTCAATGTCTTCGCCCGTGCGCACCTGAAAGGTCTGCGGCACGCCGCCGTCTATGGACACGTCGAGCGGTACAAGCCCCCCATCAGGAGCCGCGCCAATATCATCCACTCGAAGGGTTAGCGTGACCTCTTCGTCAAGGATGGCGAACGCTGGTGCGTTCCGCACGGAGAGCCGCCGATCCCAGTCGTCCGGCTGTCCGGTCAAGAGGACGTGCAGCGGCGCAGGCACGTTCAGCTCAGGCCCCAGATCGTGCGCGCGACCATCAGTAATCAGGAAAACACCTGCAACGCGGGCGATCGGTGCATCGGCCAATGCTTGCTGAATCGCGCCGGACAAGGCCGTTCCGGTATCACCTTCTCCATCAGCCAAACGGGTCACACGCAACTCTGCGCCCAAGGCTGTTACCTCGGCTTCAAGATCACTGAGGGCGGAAGCCGACTGCTGGCTCCGATCCGAAAGCGTTTGTGACGCCGTTTCATCGACAATGGCCAGCACGATATCCGACAATCCATCACGGTCTTCCTGCTGAAGCGATGGATTCGCGATGGCCCCAACAAGCGCAAGAACTGCGAGCCCGCGCAGCCACCAGCCAGACAGATGTCGCCA
The DNA here is from genome assembly GCF_007995215.1 of Shimia ponticola. Taxonomy (GTDB): domain Bacteria; phylum Pseudomonadota; class Alphaproteobacteria; order Rhodobacterales; family Rhodobacteraceae; genus Shimia_B; species Shimia_B ponticola. The sequence goes on along the minus strand of NZ_VCDK01000006.1, from coordinate 147,724 downwards.
AGCGCCAAAGATGACGATCCCGATCCCGATTGCAAGCAGCGCCCACACAGCGATCCACGGCAAAAGCGGGTCAAAAACAACTGTTCCCGTCATTGGCCCAACCGATCCAAAAGAGCAGGCACATGGACCTGATCTGACTTATAGTTTCCAGTCAGCACATGCATGATGAGGTTTACGCCAAAGCGCAGCGAAATCTCGCGCTGGCGTTCTCCGGCAAAGCCGCGTCCAACGGGATATAGCCACGATCCATTGCGGTCGATGGCCCATGCGGCGGCCCAGTCATTTCCGCCAAGGACCACTGGGGTCACCCCGTCATTGAGATTGCGGAACGGCATGCCCTCGATCTGCTCGGCGTCGGCTGGCGGTGCTTCGACCCAGACTTCCGCTCCGGCGGCACGTCCCGGAAAGTCCTGCAACAGGTAGAACGCGCGCGTCAGAACATGGTCCTGCGGAATGGGCGCAAGCGGTGGAATATCAAGCGGAGCCGCCAGTTCGCGCAGCTTGCGCGACTCAGGGCTGTTAGCCCCAAAGCGCGACACCTCGGCATCGCGGGTATCGAAAAGGATCATTCCCCCGCCCCGCAGATAGCGGTTGAGCTTGACATAGGCTTCGGCGCTCGGCGTGGGCTGCGTGGCCGTCACGGGCCAGTACAAGAATGGGAAGAACGACAATTCGTCGGTTTCGATATTCACACCGATCGGGTCGGCAGGCTCGATCGCGGTCCGCTGGAACAGCGTCCGGCTGATGCCCCTCAATCCGGCGGCAGTGACGTCATCAACCTGCCTGTCACCCGTCACGACATGGGCCAGAACAACTTCGGCCGTCGCGGCAAGCGCCAGCGCGTCGATACGATCTTGGTCGGATGACACCGTCTGCGCCTCAGCCGGTTGCGCGAAAACCAGCGCGGCCAAAACGAGCGCAGCGGTTTGAGCACGGGGTCCACTCAACCGTCCAGACAAGAACAGCGATGCAAAGACGTCCACGAGCAGCAGGACCAGACCGAAAGCCAAAGCGTATCCTTTCAAGGGGGTTTCACGATCCACCGCCAAACCTTCGACCGGGATGCGCGCCGGCCAGACCTGCCGCGCCAAGGCGGTGTCGCGTGCCACGGCATTGACCGCCAGAGCGCGGTCATCACCCGCATAAAGGCCAGGAATCAGGTCAGAGCCTGCCACCCCACCAGCCAAGGTCTCACCCGGGATTCCGGCGCTGGTCCCGGCGGGGACCAACTCGCCAAAACCATCGAGTTGGACCTGCGGGACCCAAGTCGTGCCTTCCAGATCCTCGGCAGAGGGTTGAGCAGACCGATTGGCAACCGCCAGCCTTTCAAGCATCGCCACAAAAAGACCAGACAGCGGGACAGACGACCATTCGGCGTTAGCCGTGACATGGAACAACACTACCTGCCCGTCCCCCACCCGCTTGCGTGTCACGAGGGGGGTGCCATCCGTCAGCGCCGCAATCGTGCGCTCCGATAATGTCGGGTCAGGCTCGGCCATCACCTGCGCCGTGACAGCCACGTCCTGCGGAACAGGCAAGCCGAAGAAAGGGGACTCCGGGCCGAATTCACGGATGGTCTTGGGTTCTCCCCAACTCATCGCGCCACCGACACTTCGCCCGCCAACGCGCAGGCGCACGGGCAAAAGTGGGTCTTCCGCACCGCGTCCGACCTCAGCCGCCGCCAGCCGCGTGCCCGCAAAGCGCAAGAGCATGCCGCCATCGTTCACCCATTCCAGCACATCCGCGCTTTCCGGCACTTGGGTCACATCGGCAAGAATAATCACGTCTGGATTGGCCAAGAGGATATCCGACATCGCGCCATCAATCAGGTCAGCTGTGGGGACAAGTGCCTGTTCGAGGAAGTGCAAAGGCGACAAGAGCTCCAGCCCCTCTCGGTCTTCGCGTCCTGCAATCAAGGCGACTTCGCGACGTTTTAATCCGTCATCAGTCAACGTCACTGCTCCAGCAGACCGCGCACCGCCAATGGACAATCGTGTCACGCGGTTCCGCAATTCAGGCGGCAGGCTCAGTTGACCTTCGGCTGTGGTGTCGCCTTCTGCAAAATCCAATGTCAGACCAGCGAGCGCGCGATCGACACCTGACGGGTCTCGACCATAGGCGCTTACGCTGATTTCAGTCTCTGCGCCGGGGTCGCGGCGTAGAGCCGTCACTGCAACGGCCCCATCTACGAATTCAACCGGCTGCAAGGCATAGAGCGGACGCGCGCTTTCGAAAACTGTGACATCACCCTTGGCTTCAAGCTCAGTCAGCACGTCTGCGCGCACATCACGTTGCAAACCATCCGACATCCAGAAGGTGTCGAAATCATCGAGATCAGCAATGCGCGTCAGAAACGTGGTGTGGGCGTCTGCGTTCGGTTGCCATGGTTGCGGCGCAAAACCGGGCAAACGACTGCGCCACGCATCCGCCGCCAAGAACTCGATAGCGTCGCTGCGATCATCGGTCAGTGATACCATCGCTACAGTCCGGCCATCACGCGCTGCCTCGGCCAGAAGTGCATCAACGCGTTCCATCCGCGCCGACCAATCCGCCGCTTCGCCCCAGCTTCCATCGAGAAGAACAAGAAGAGGCCCTGTGCCCGGCTGGCGATCTTGCGGGTTCAGAACCGGCCCAGCAAAGCCAATGATCGCGGCAGCAACCGCCAACATCCTGAGCAAGAGCAACCACCACGGCGTGCGGTCGGTCTGTGTTTCGTCATCCGTAAGGCCCAGTAATAAAGCGACCCCGGGAAAGCGGCGCCGGATCGGTGCAGGCGGCACCGCACGCAGGATCAGCCACAGTATTGGCAAGGCCGCGAGGGCCACCAGCAGCCATGGAGCCGCGAACCCGACAGGACCGATTGACCACATCAGACCCGCTCCATCGCGCCAAAGAGCCACAGAAGCGCGGCGTGCGCGCTGTCATTTGTGTGATGAACATCGAACTGCCACCCAGCGGCGCGTGCCCAGCCCTGCAGCAGGTCTTTGCGATCCGCGAGCCGTTCCAGATATCGACCTCGCAGGTCACCGGCTTTCAGTGTCTCATGCGATACTCGCCCAGCCATCGACTCAAAGATCGTGCGCCCGTCATAGGGAAAGGCTTCTTCCTCGGGGTCGAGCACCATCAAAAGCGCACCGCCAACGCCGCGATCTGCGGCTTTGGCCAAGGCGGCTTCAACCGGGGCTGGGTCGCCCATGAAATCCGAGATGAACAATGCGCGCGAATGCGGCAGCATCCCCCGCGCCTCGGGTTCACCAAAGTCATCGCCGGTGTCTGTCAGTAGCGCGGAGGCAAGCCGTTCGATCTGGGCCTCGCCCGCACGTGGCGGCAATATAAAACCGGTGAGACCAACGCGCTCGCCCCCTCGGATCAATAGGATGGCCGCGGCAAGCCCAAGAACCCGCGCCCGCGCAAGCTTGGTGTCGTGGTCTCCTGAGGTGAAACCCATCGACGCCGCCTGATCTATCCAAAGGATGACCGATTGGGCGATTTGCCATTCGCGTTCGCGCACGAACTGCTCATCGCCGCGCGCCGAGCGTCGCCAGTCGATCCGTCGGAGCGGGTCGCCCGGTTGCGCCGGTCGAAATTGCCAGAAGGCATCGCCCATGCCCGCTGCGCGACGCCCGTGATCCCCAAGCAAAACGGTCGAAGCAAGATGCTCTGCCGCAGCCAGAAGGTCAGGGAACGGCGCCGATAGCCCTTCGGCCTCGGCACGCAAATGCGCGGGGGTTTGGATCACGCGGCCGCCTCGCTCCGGGTAACACCAGCGGTGACGTCGTCAATAATGGCACCCAGATCCGCGCCACGCGCGCGGGCTGCGAAAGACAACGCCATCCGGTGGCTGAGCACTGGACGGGCCATGGCAATCACGTCCTCCGCACTCGGCGCGAGGCGACCATGTAGCAATGCCTGCGCACGAACAGTGAGCATCAAGGCCTGCGCGGCCCGTGGCCCGGGGCCCCAGCTCACGTTATCGCGCACGATTTGCGGTGCGTCTGGTTCGGCCGGGCGGAAGGCGCGCACGAGATCAAGGATCATGTCCACAACGGCGTCCCCGACCGGCATGCGACGGACCAAAGTTTGCGCGGCCAGCAATTCGTCCGCCGTGAACACAGCCGATGACTCCGCCTCGTTCACACCTGTTGTAGCGATCAGGATGTCGCGTTCGGTGTCGCGGTCCGGATAAGGCACATCAATCTGAACGAGGAAGCGGTCCAGCTGCGCCTCTGGCAGTGGATAGGTGCCCTCCTGCTCCAGCGGGTTCTGCGTTGCCAAGACGTGAAACGGGACACCCAACGCGCGGCTTTCGCCGGCCACGGTCACCGATTTTTCCTGCATCGCCTGCAGCAGCGCCGATTGCGTCCGCGGCGAGGCACGGTTGATTTCGTCAGCCATCAACAGCTGGCAGAAGACCGGGCCTTCAATGAACCGGAACGCACGGCTGCCGTCATTAGCTGTCTCAAGCACCTCTGAACCAAGAATATCCGCTGGCATGAGGTCTGGCGTGAACTGTACGCGGTTGCCATTCAGCCCCATCACTACCGACAACGTGTCGACCAGCCGCGTTTTGCCGAGACCCGGCAAACCGATCAGCAAGGCATGTCCTCCTGACACGAGCGACGCCAGAACAAGTTCGACCACGCGGTCTTGTCCGATAAAGCGCGCGCCAATCGACTGCTTGGCGGCAATCAGCTTTTCGCCCAGCGCCTCAATGTCGGCAACAAGATCGGTGGTGGCCTCGGAAAGCTCGGGCATGACAAACTCCGCGTCGTTCATATATCGATCAACGTAACCTTTCAGGGCAGGATGGCAAAAACAATGACAGCCGAAAACATCACGACCCCGTCAGCAGAGAGCCTCGCGGCTTCAGTGCGGGCGGCGAGCCCAAAGAAAGGGCATCCTCCGGTTCACCTGTGGAATCCACCGTTCTGTGGCGATCTTGATATGCGCATTGCACGCGACGGGACGTGGTTTTACCTCGGCACCCCAATTGGCCGTCCGGGGCTGGTCAAACTGTTCTCGTCGATCCTGCGCAAGGACGGCGACAAGTATTTTCTGGTCACGCCGGTTGAGAAGGTCGGGATCACCGTGGATGACGCCCCCTTTGTCGCGCTGGACTTTGAAGTCCACGGGGAAGGCGCCGAGCAGAAGCTGACGTTTCACACCCATGTTGATGACGCCGCAACAGCCGGAGAAGAGCACCCGATCCGCGTTGTGCGCGACCCCGAGACAGGGGAGCCGTCGCCCTACATCCTGATGCGTGCCAATCTTGAGGCATTGATCGACCGCAAAAGCTTTTACCGGCTGGTCGATATCGGCACGGTCGAACCGCACGACGGCACTGACTGGTTCGGCGTTTGGTCTGGCGGTGTGTTCTTTCCGATCATCCCTGCGGATGAGCTGGACCAAGCCTGATTGACGTACTCTGCGGGGCGTGATCGAACGCTGTGGCTTGCCAATAAGACCGGACACCTTCCATGCCCAAGTTTGCTGCCAACCTGACATGGCTCTTTACCGACCGTCCCATGATCGAACGTGTCGGCGCGGCCGCCGAGGCCGGGTTCACGGGTGTGGAGGTTCTCTTTCCCTACGATCTCAATGCGCAGGAATTGCGGGATGAAGTAGCTCTGCACGGTCTGGAGATGGTGCTGATCAACAGTCCGCCGCCGAACTACACCGGCGGGGAACAGGGCTGGGCCGCCGTGCCAGAGCAACTGGCACGGTTCCGCAAGGATTTCGAGCGCGTGCTGCGCTATGCCAGTGTGCTGAAGCCCCAGATGCTGCACATCATGTCAGGCGTAGCCGAGGGCCCCGAAGCTGAGGCCTGCTTCATCGAGAACCTCAAATGGGCCGCCGATCACGCCCAAGGTTTCCCATTGACGATTGAGGTGATCAATCGCGGGACCATGCCCGGCTATTTTCTGCATGACTACGATCAGGCTGCGCACATTCTCGATGCGGTCAATGCACCAAACCTTGGCCTGCAACTCGATACGTTCCACGCCCATCAGATCACCGGTGACGTGACCGCAACCTGGGAGGCACACGGCGCGCGTGTCACGCATATTCAGGTTGGTAATGGTGACGACAGGCACGAACCCGGGAGCGAGCCATTTGACCACCCAGCGTTTTTCGAGATGCTTGACGCCGTTGGCTACAAAGGCTGGATCGCAGGCGAATACAAACCTGCGGGCCAGACAGAAGATGGCCTTGCTTGGATGAAGTAACGACACGACGGTGCGTGAAATCACGGCACCTACAATAGAATCCGTAGGGAGGGTGTTCACGCCCCCTCAGACACAGGCACACAGAAAATCACACCATGATCCCCAAACGCTTTGCTCCAGTTGCCTTCGGGTTTGTCCTGTCCGGCCTGATGTCGCTCATTGTGTCGGGCCTTTCGACCGTGCGCACGGTCGGTTTGACTGAAGCCTTTTTGGGCCTTTGGGGCGGCAACTGGCTGACCAGCTGGGCGGTGGCGTTTCCGGTTGTTCTGGTCGTGGCACCACTGGCCCGCAAAATCGTGGAACGGATGACCGTCTAGCGCATATTGCGCGGTCGCAATCCCTGCGCAGCGTCCTCGACGACGGACGCAATACGCTTGGCCCGCGTGTCCACACGCTTAGCGGTTTTGATCCACTCCAGCGTTCCACGTTTCACGTTGCGCGGATAGTCATCCCAAACCGCACGAAGCGCGCCAAGCACAGCCGCCAAATCATCTGGCACCTCCAGACGTTCGACATCATCCAGAAACACCCACATGCCATTGTCTTCGGCGATTTTGACCATCCTCTCTCCGGCGGGCTGCATCAGACCTAATGCGCGGTTTTCGGCGATCTTGCGTTTGTTGACGGCTGACCATGCGGATTTTGGATTGCGCGGCGAGATGCGTATGGATGTACGGTCTGCATCCACGCCGCGTGTCACACTATCGACCCACCCCCAACACAGCAGTTCCGAGACGATGTCGTCCACGCTGAGGTAGTGATCCGTGTGCTTCTTGAAATAAACCAGCCACGCCGTACCAGCCTTTGCATGGTGCGCAGCAAGCCAATCACGCAACTCCGCGCGTGACTTCACCTCGACCTCTTCAAACTCAGCCAAACTTGGGAGCCCGTTTTTGCATGTTGGCCATCACGGACTCGATCTGGTTCGGCGATCCGATCAAGTCGCGCTGCAACGCGGCCTCCAGCGCGAGCGCATCAGGTCCACCGCCCCATGCACGTTCGACCAGCGCCTTGCCTCCGGCGAGCGACTGAGGCGACCGGGTCGCGAGATCATGCGCGATGGCCATAGCCGCATCCATCGGCGTGTCAGACAGTTCTGTGACCAGCCCCATGCCCGCTGCCTCGGACCCCGAGAAAGTACGCGCCGACATGATCAACAGCTTCGCTTGATCCGCACGCATAAGTTTCGGCAGGCTTTGTGTGATGCCCATATCCGGCACAAGGCCCCATTTGGCCTCCATCACACTCATCTGCGTGTCAGGATGCACCACACGGAAATCGCAGCCCAGCGCCAGTTGCATCCCCGCGCCGAGACATACGCCATCCACCGCAGCAATCACCGGAACCGGAACATGCGCCCATGCGGTCACCGGGCTTTGAAACCGGTTCGCGCCAGTCGCGTCGACCTCGGTCAAGGACGCCTTCACTTCGTCCATCTTGGTCGCCATCGACTGCATCGTGCCGAGGTCCAGCCCGGCGCAAAACGCGCCGCCCTGACCCGAGATAACCACGGCCCGAAGGCCATCCGTGTTGGCCAGATCTCGTGCCGCCTTCGTCAGCGCATCAAACATCTCAAACGCCAGTGCGTTTTTCTTTTCGGGCCGCGCCAAGGTGACCTGCGCAATGTCGTCGGTGATGGTGGTCTCGATCATCAGGGCCTCACAGTTGTCGTGATCCATTCCCCCGGTTGTAGGCGACCAAGGCTCCAAGGCCCAATAGCCACGCGCACCAAACGTAGCGTCGGGTGCCCCACCGCCGCCGTCATACGCCGCACCTGCCGGTTCTTACCCTCACTGATGGTCAGTTCGACCCAGCTATCTGGCACCGATTTGCGCACGCGGATCGGCGGGTCGCGATCCCACACATCGGGCGGTTCGATCAACCTTGCTTTGGCCGGTCGTGTGCGCCCGTCGTTCAGATCAACGCCGGCAGCAAGGGTCTGCAAAGCGACGTCGTCCGGTACGCCTTCGACCTGCACCCAATAGGTCTTGGGCAGCTTGAACTTCGGATTGGCGATACGTGCCTGCAGCCGCCCGTCATCTGTCAGCACCAGCAGCCCCTCCGAATCGCGGTCCAGACGCCCCGCCGCATACACCCCCGGCTGGTCAATATAGCGTGCCAGCCCCGGCCATTTCCCTTCATCGGTGAATTGGGACAGCACGTTCATGGGTTTGTTGAAGATCAGGATCATGCCAGTGACCTACGCCCGCGATGCGGCTTGATCCAGACCTTTGGAAACGCGCTTGCAGTATATAATGTTATAACATAACAAATCCTCCCACAGCCACCGCAAGGAGCCGCCCATGACCGATACCCGCCTCCCCGTTACTGTTCTGTCCGGCTTTCTTGGCGCTGGTAAGACCACTCTCCTGAACCGTGTTTTGAACAACCGCGAAGGCCGCAAGGTTGCTGTGATCGTCAATGACATGAGCGAGGTGAACATCGACGCCGACCTTGTGAACGCAAATACGGAACTGTCGCGCACCGATGAAACGCTGGTTGAGATGTCCAACGGCTGCATCTGCTGCACTCTGCGCGATGACCTTCTGGCTGAGGTCCGCCGTCTCGCGATGGAGGGTCGGTTCGACTACCTCCTAATTGAGTCGACAGGCATCTCCGAGCCGCTGCCCGTCGCCGCGACCTTCGATTTCCGCGACGAAGATGGGCAAAGCCTCTCCGACGTCTCGCGACTTGATACGATGGTCACCGTCGTTGACTCGGTGAACCTGCTTAACGACTTTTCCAGCCATGATTTCCTGTCCGACCGGGGCGAAAGCATGGGAGACGAAGACGACCGCACGCTCGTCCACCTGCTGACCGATCAGATCGAGTTTGCTGACGTGGTGATCCTGAACAAGGTCGCCGATGCGGGGCCGGAGAAAACCGATGCCGCGCGCAAGATCATCCGCAGCCTGAACGCCGATTGCGAAATCATCGAGACAAACCACTCCGAGGTGGCCGCTGAAAAGATCCTCGACACAGGCTTGTTCGATTTCGAGAAGGCGCATGAACACCCGATGTGGGCCAAAGAGCTGTATGGCTTTGCCGACCACGTGCCGGAGACCGAAGAGTATGGCGTAGCGTCGTTTGTCTACCGCGCCCGCGCGCCGTTTATCCCGGAAAAGATCATGGAGACGCTGAATGGCGACCTGCCCGGCGTGATCCGCGCCAAGGGGCATTTCTGGATTGCCACGCGCCCTGAATGGGTGGCGGAGTTCTCGCTCGCAGGCGCGCTGTCCTCCGTCTCACCGCTGGGTCAGTGGTGGGCCACCGTGCCAGAGGAACGCCGCCCCGACACTCCACAGGCGCAGGCTTATCTCAATGAGCACTGGCAAGAGCCATGGGGCGACCGCCGTCAGGAGATTGTGTTCATCGGTGCCGGCATCGACTGGCCCGCATTGAAAGCCAAACTCGACGCCTGCCTCGTGCCTGCCGTCGCGGCCAGCGGACCCGATGACCTCCCCGACTATCCAGACCCGTTCCCCGGCTGGCGCCGCGCGGACGAAGCCGCGTGAGCCTGCTGCAGGCCGCCCAAAACCACACCCTCCCCGGCCTCGAGGTTGGGGAGGATATCACAGCGCTGGAACGGCTATCCGACCCGCATTGTGCGGGTGCCTTGTGGCAGCGCGAGGTCCCGGCCAACGTGATGAACTGGCTCGCCGCACTCGACCCCAAACACCTGCCCAGCGCCCGAGTCACCCTGCGCCCGAACGCAGTGGCCGAGACGGTGGCGCAACTCTGCGAAATGGCAGGCACGCCAGACTGCCCCGAACGCACGTGGCTAGAGGCCGACATTAACCAACTGTCGGAAACCTTCGCTACGAACATGGTCGCAGACTACATCCGCCTGCGCCTAGACGTCGTCACCACCAACGCCTGCCGCCGCTGGCACATCGACTCCATCTTCGCCCGCCTCATCTGCACCTATCGCGGGACGGGTACGCAAGTTGGCAATGCGGTGGACGGAGCCGAGCCAACCAACGCCCGCACCACGCCAACCGGCGCACCGCTGGCCTTGCGCGGGTCACTTTGGCCCGAAATCCCACCGGCGAATTTGCGGCACCGGTCTCCCGTGATTGAGGGGAGTGGGGAGACACGGTTGCTGTTGGTGGTTGATCCGGTGGTTTGAGGCTGGGTGGCTTCGGTACTTAGCACTTCAAAGCATACGCCGTTTGTAATGAAACCACTTAGCAATTGCATCGGTTGACTGTTCTGAGCCCAACTTGCAATGTCTCCGCTTCGCAGCCAATGTCCTCTTAGGGTTGTCGGCCTTCCGACTGTTCGGAACTAAACCGAATTGACTTCCGTGGATTGAAAACTTGGACATAGATACCGCTAGAACAAAATTGCAGATTGAAGGTCAATTGGACCCCGAAACAGTGAAAACTGCATACGTTAACCGGGTTAAAGAAGTTCGGGAAAATGGGGATTTTGAGGCGCTTTTGCTAGACTTGAATGTGGCCCGCGACACGCTCCTTGCGCATGAAAGCGGCAGTAGAGAGCTTGTTCCCGCTTTGGCCAAAGAGTTGGCAGCCATTTCAGCCAGACAAAACGAATTAGTTGAAATCAACGATGCCAAGGACGAAATACGAGACTCCTTCAGCGCCATCGAAAGACGTTCAATCAACCGAATTAAGGGCACACGAGACCTTACGGGCTTATTGAGCGCGGCATCTGCGGCACTCGCCTTTGGTAAAGAGAATCTAATGGATCTCCTGCCTTCGGTGGCCGATGTAGCTCTCTACAGTCAGACGCTCATGCTTCTTTCGGCGATTTTTGCGTTTTTTGCCTTTATGGCCAACCGAAGGTCCGGCGAGGTGTCATCCCGAATGGATGATATCAATAGAAACCTAACAAGGGATCGCCAGATCAGTCGCCTTTTGCTTCAAGTATTTCGTGATGAGGAGAGCCTTGGAGAAATCGAGTTTGAAGACCGGCTTCGGGATACGATCAATGAGTTAGCAGGTGTAAGAGGTAGGCCTTCTGGAGCGGCCCTGATACTTGAGATGTATGGGGCAATCGGTTTGCCGGTACCGATTAGAATTTATTTGGGCCGTGAGTTCGTCGACGACTACATCGATTACCTTCTTAAATCGGGGCACCTATACGCTACCGGTGTGTCAGGAACGAACATGGTCTTTCACAAAGTGAAATAGAAAGTACGGCCTTTCTGTTTGAAGCTCTCGATAGTGTAGATGTTTCGCATCAAACGTAAGAGCAGACGTCTAGCCGGATATTGCGAACGTCAGCTTCGTCCGCAAAGCTGACATCAATCGCCCCTAATGCGCCTCCGCCCAATTCGCCCCTGACCCTGCATCCACCACCAGCGGCACATCAATCTTCACCACCGGCATAGCCGCCCCCTCCATCACCTCGCGCGCCACGCCGATCAACTCATCCACAGCCCCATCCTCGACCTCGAACAACAGTTCGTCGTGGACCTGCAGCAGCATCTTGGCGGGCAGACCCTCAATTGCTTTGGGCATGCGGATCATGGCGCGGCGGATGATGTCGGCGGCGGTGCCTTGGATCGGGGCGTTGATGGCGGCGCGTTTGGCGAAACCTGCGGTGGGGCCTTTGGCGTTGATCTCGGGCGTGTGGATGCGGCGACCAAAGAGGGTTTCAACGCGCAGGTTTTCCTTCGCAAAGGCCACCGTGTCATCCATGTAGGTGCGGATGCCGGGGAAGCGTTCGAAATAGGTGTCGATGAATGCCTGCGCCTCGGCCCTTGGGATGCGCAGGTTGCGAGCGAGGCCAAAGCCCGAGATGCCGTAGATGACCCCAAAGTTGATCGCCTTGGCCTGACGGCGGACGTCTGGGGTCATGTCCTCCAGTGGCACGTTGAACATCTGGCTGGCCGTCATCGCGTGAATGTCGATGCCTTCGGCAAAGGCCTGTTTCAGCTCGGGAATATCCGCGATGTGGGCGAGGATTCGCAGTTCGATCTGGCTGTAGTCGAGCGCGACCAGCGTCTTGCCCTCGTCCGCGACAAAGGCCTCGCGGATGCGGCGACCTTCCTCGGTCCGGATCGGGATGTTTTGCAGGTTGGGATCCGTGGACGCCAGACGACCGGTGTTGGCCCCCGCGATGGAGTAAGACGTGTGCACGCGGCCCGTATCCGGGTGAATGTGATCCTGCAGCGCGTCAGTATAGGTCGATTTCAGTTTCGAAAGCTGCCGCCAGTCCAGCACGCGGCGCGGCAGGTCGTGTTCCGTGGCAAGGTCCTCGAGGATGTCGGCCCCGGTCGAATACTTGCCGGTCTTGCCCTTCTTGCCGCCGGGCAGTTCCATCTTGCCAAAAAGGATTTCACCCAACTGAGCGGGCGAGCCAACGTTGAATGTTTCCCCCGCCAGCTCATGGATTTCGGCCTCCAGCCCCGCCATCTTCTGGGCAAAGGCGTTGGACATCCGGGACAGCGTATCGCGGTCGACCTTGATGCCGTCCATCTCCATCTTGGACAGCACCGACACCATGGGCCGCTCCAAAGTCTCATAGACCGTCGTCACCTTGGACCGATGCAGCATCGGCTTGAACGTCTGCCACAGGCGCAGAGTGATGTCGGCATCTTCGGCGGCGTATTTCGTGGCCTCGTCGATGGGAACAAGGTCGAACGTGATCGCCGATTTCCCGGACCCCAGCAGCGTCTTGATCGGGATCGGCTGGTGGCCCAGATAGCGTTCCGACAAGATGTCCATGCCGTGGTTATGCGTGCCAGCATTCAGCGCATAGGACATCAGCATTGTGTCTTCGATCGGCGCGACGGTGATGTCATTGCGGGCAAAGATCTTGGCGTCGTATTTCATGTTCTGCCCGATCTTGAGGATCGCAGGGTCCTCAAGCATCGGTTTCAGCATGGCGAGCGCCTCGTCCATCGGCATCTGCCCTTGGGCCAGATCGCTGCCCCCAAAGAGGTCATCTCCACCCGCTCGGTGCGCCAGCGGCACGTAGCACGCCTGCCCCGCCTCAACACACAGGCACACACCAACGAGGTCCGCACGCATGTCGTTCAGACCTGTGGTTTCGGTGTCGACGGCCACGTAGCCGCGCTCGTAAATCCGGTCGATCCAGACCTGCAGCGCGGCTGCGTCGCGGACCGTCTCATAGGCCTCGGGGTTGATGGCGGGCATTTCCACGGTATCGGGTTCAGCCGCTGCGGCGGGTTCCTCGATCACCGGAGCCTCAATCCCCTTCTGATCCGCGATGCGGCGGGTCAGGGTGCGGAACTCCATCTTGGTCAGGAAGCCCATGAGGGCATCCATATCCGGCTCTTTGACCTCGAGGTCCTCAAGCGTGAATTCCAGAGGCGTTTCGCAGTCCAGTTGCACCAGCCGTTTCGACAGTTCGATCTGTTCGCGATGGTCAATCAACGTCTGACGGCGCTTGGGCTGCTTGATCTCTTCCGCACGGTCGAGCAGGTCCTCAAGCGATCCGTACTCGTTGATCAACAAGGCGGCGGTCTTGATCCCAATTCCAGGAGCGCCCGGCACGTTGTCAACGCTGTCCCCCGCCAGAGCCTGCACATCCACGACACGCTCCGGCCCCACGCCGAATTTCTCGACCACGCCTTCGCTGTCGATCCGACGGTTTTTCATGGCGTCGAGCATTTCCACGCCGCCGCCCACTAACTGCATCAGGTCTTTGTCCGAGGAAATGATTGTTACCCGCCCGCCGCGCTCACGCGCCTGCACGGCGAGGGTCGCAATAATATCGTCGGCCTCATATCCTTCCATCTCTTCGCAAGCGATGTTGAAGGCAATGGTCGCTTCGCGCGTCAGCGGGATTTGTGGGCGCAGGTCCTCAGGCATCTCATCCCGGTTCGCCTTGTACTGATCGTACATATCGTTGCGGAACGTGTGGCTGCCCTTGTCAAAGATCACAGCCACATGGGTTGGCGCGTCAGGGCCTGTGTTCCCTTCGACGTAGCGGTGCAGCATATTGCAAAACCCGCTGACGGCCCCGATGGGCAAGCCATCCGACTTCCGCGTCAGAGGTGGCAACGCGTGGTAGGCGCGAAAGATGAACGCAGATCCATCAATCAGATGCAGGTGATGCCCTTTGCCGAAACCGCCATCTGCCATGTCGCGCCCCTTTTGCCGTGTTCAGACCCGACTTGTGACATAGGGCGCGCGCCTTGCCCAGAACCCCCTGGACAAAGAAATCATCTAGACGTGCGACGAGCGATCAGGCCGGGTCTTTGATCCCGAAGGCGGCCAGTACTTCATCAGCGCGGCTTTCGTGGACATAAAGCTTGTCGCAGTAGTTGCACTCGACATAGCCCGTCTCGCGGCTCAGCGACAGATACACGCGCGGGTGACCCAATGCCCCCTCACCTCCATCACAGGCCACGCGCCATGCGGACACGATTTCATATTCCGGCGGAGTGATAGCGGTTGGAGTGGTCATGTACGGGCCTCTTTGATGCGTCCGGTTCCTTGTCCCGGATTGGCTGGCGGATTAGATGCGCTTTAACATACCCGGCTCTGCCGTCTATGGAAAAGGGGTCGCAGCCCCGCCGCCCGAAACAAGCGAAGAGCTTTCAGACCATGTCGCAACACGCCATCGAAATCTCTGGCCTTCGCAAAACCTACGCCTCCAGCGCGGGGCAGCCCCCGAAAGAAGCGTTGAAATCGGTCGATCTCAACATCCCTGCAGGCTCGATCTTTGGGCTGCTCGGTCCGAACGGTGCGGGCAAATCCACTTTGATTAACATCCTCGCGGGCCTTGTTCTCAAAACCACCGGACAGGTCCGCATCTGGGGCTTTGATCAGGATAAGAATCCGCGTCAATCACGCGCCGCGATCGGCGTCATGCCGCAGGAACTCAATCTGGATGCCTTCTTCACGCCTCGCGCCTCGCTTGAGGTGCAGGCAGGCCTTTACGGCATCCCGAAAAGCAAACGCCGCACCGATGAAATTCTTGAAATGGTCGGGCTGACGGATAAGGCAGACGCCTATGCACGTTCCCTCTCGGGCGGCATGCGTCGCCGGCTCCTTTTGGGCAAGGCGCTGGTCCATCAACCCCAGGTCCTCGTTCTCGACGAGCCGACCGCCGGCGTCGACATCGAGTTGCGCCAGATGCTCTGGGCCAATGTCCGCAAGCTGAATGAACAGGGCACGACCATCATCCTGACGACGCACTACCTCGAAGAAGCCGAGGAAATGTGCGATGAAATCGCTATTCTCAATCAGGGTGAGATCATCGTGCAGGACAGCACGCCGAGGCTTTTGTCGCGGCTCGACAGCAAAACCCTCGTTTTGACCACGACCGGTCAGGGCGACGTCACACCGCCCGCGGGCGTGACGCTCGAAACCCGCGACGACGGCGCGCTATGCTTCACCTACCGGCAAACGGATACAACGCCTGACGCCATTCTTGATACCGTGCGCGCAGCTGGCCTTCAGATCCGTGATATCCGCACGGAACAAGCCGACCTGGAAGACGTCTTCCTGAACCTGACACGCGCCGCCTGACGCGTACCTGGTCCTTCTATGTTTTAGAAATACTCGCCCCGCAGGGTTGGCCGGAACGGCCAATCGCGCGCGAAGCGCGCCCCCTCAGGTCACAGCCAGCAGAAGCTGGCGAAGAGGGAGGCGGGCGGGACCACCCAACAGGGGCAACGGGGATCAAGACGCTGGTGACAGCATCCGGCCCAAACGACGACCGGCGACGAGATGAACATGCAGGTGCGGAACCTCTTGCACGCCGTCCTCACCTGCATTCGACAAAAGCCGATACCCGGCTCCGCGTTCGCCGGGCTGCACGCCCAGTTCGCGCGCGACTGCGCCAATCATGCGTGTGAAATCAACAATCTCGGCCTCTGACGCCTCAAGCGCAAAGTGATCATAGCAGACATAGGGTCCCTTCGGGATCACCAGCACATGGTCCGGGGCCTGGGGATTGATGTCCCGAAAGGCCAGCGCATGCTCGCTTTCCATGACGGTGTTGTTCGGGATTTCGCCGCGCAGGATTTTGGCAAAGATGTTTTCGGTGTCGTATGAATAGGCCATGGATCAGTCCACAAAGAGGTAATCGGTTTCAGCGATCTTCTTGGCGGTTTCCGGCGGCACTGACAAGAAATGCTCAATCGCGTCGGCGTTTTTCTCGACCGAGGCCCATTGCTGGATGCGCAAATAGTCCTCGAACCCGGCATCGCGCATACGCTCATGTTCAAACGTTACATCGTGACGAATGGTCGGCAGAAGACGCCTGAGCGTGTCTTCGGGCGTCTGATCCCCCGCCAGCCCAACGCGCGCGGCATGTCCCAGAAGGTATTCGTCGCTGAACTCACACTCGATCTCCATGATCTTCATCTTGGAGCGGTCCGAGTGGAAATCCTGCATCAGATCAATCGCGGACGGATCAAGGCAAATCAAAAGCTGGTCCGATTCGTAGTAATCAAACAGCATCCGCATCAAGGACCTGCGGTGACGCGTGCGTTTGCCGAGCGTTGTCTGAATGCCGCCAAGATTGGGCAGCACGGTGTCCTCTTCGTCAAAGAGGTATTCCAGAACCGGAAGATTCACCTCACGCTTGATGGTGGCCAAAAGGCGTTTGGCCACGTGCCATTTCTTGCAGACCACGATCAGCAATTCGCGGTCCCGGCCCAGCGTCGCTTCGGTTTCCCAGAACCGGGGCGCGAAACGGCGGCCCGTCCTGCCGCGTCCGGTCAGAAACTTGAACAGGCTGCGCCCTTCGTTCGAGATTTGGAACTCCACGTCCTTCTCGGCATAAAGCGCGCCCAGCCGCTCCTTCAGCTCCTTGGCCTCCGGGCTGATCTTGCGGGCAAACAAAAAGTCCTGACTCAAAAGCAGGTCGTGGTGGTCGTTATAGAACACCACGGGCATCCCGTAATCCGTGAACATCAAGAAGGTCAGCGTGCGCGTCTCGATCTCTTTTTCAGGGACCAGATGGCGGACCAGCGTCTGAAAGAATGTCTCGTCCGGAATCCACGTGGTTGCGAAAAAGCGCATCACGTCGCGGCGTTGCCTTGTGAACTCTAAAATGGCCTCGATCGTGCGGCGGCGCAGGCACCACCACTGCGACCCGATCATGACCTGAATGTCGGACGGAACCTCACGGGTCCAACCCATCCGCTTTTGCAGATTGTAGGACCAGTAGAACCTCTTTTTCTGTGTGCGTTCGTTAAAGAAATGACGGTAGATCAACCGCTCTTCCTTCATCCCGGTCTTGATCCAGTCGGACTCGAAATAATCGAAGCTTTCGACGAAATCCTTGTCATGCGTGTCGAGGAACCGATGCGCATATTCGGCCGTCTTGATTGCCTGACAATCGCCAGACAGCATGTAGAAATGCGTTGCCTTGGGAAAGGCGTCGACCGCCGCCTCGACCGCGTGCAGCGTGGCTTGGACGAGCGACCATTCACCCCAACCGCATTTGATCCGTTTCTTGGCAAAGGTGACATTCGGATTGTCGGCCAGCGCGCCTGTGATGGCGTCAAAATGTTCGGCCTTGGCCCGTTTGTCGAAGTGGATCGAGATGAAATCGCCAACAGCGGTCAGACGATTGGCCTGATCGATGATGGACTTCGGGTCCTTGTGACACAGCAAAATGTAGGCGATTTTTGCCATACCGTGAACGATCTACCTCAGTGACATTGGATTGTTTTCGACAGATTATGTGAACAGGCGTTGAATAGACAGGGTTTCTTTGCGATTTCTAGGCATCGCAAGATCAACTAGACGAGTTTTGGGGCATAGCTATGGGGTTTCCGGGAACATGGATGACCGAGAGCGAAAGCGTGGTGTACCGCGTGGTGCCTAAATGCGCCTGCTCCACCATTGGTCAGATAATGTACTACTCCGATCACGGGGAATTCTTCGACGGCGATATCCATGACGCCACGGGCGGCATGCACAAATGGGCCCTCGAAGACAGCCAACCGGCGATCACGGCCAATGTGCAGTCGCATAATTCCTATGCCTTCACCTGCGTGCGCAACCCGTACACGCGCATCCTGTCTTCGTTCTTCGACAAGATCTGCGGCATCCAGCGCAATGGCAAACGCTATCGCGGCAACCTTGTCCCGCTCTTGATCCAGAAATACGGGATCGAGGTTGGCAGCCCGGAAGACAATTTCGAGTTCGACCAGATCAAGTCGTTCCGACGTTTCTTGCTCTTTGCGCGCGACACCATCCGGTGGCGCCGTCCGATGGAGCCAGACATCCACTGGTCAGCCATGTCTGGCCACATTAGCACCTTCATCGTGAACGGTGGCCGCTACGATAAGATTTTCTGGACCGAAAGCTTCAACGACGGCATGCAGCAGGTTCTGGACGCGATCGAGACGCCACAGGTTGTGGACCTTGCCGCGATCCCGCGCTTTAACGAAAGCGAAGGCCACGGCCCCAAACGCGCGCATCCGGTAGAAGACTACTTCGACGATCTGTCGATGCATCTGGTCTACGAAATCTACAAACGCGATTTCAATCTGTTCAAATACGATTTCGAGAACCCGGGCAACAAGATGCCCATAGGCGAAATCGATCTGGATGAAGTTCACGCGAAGCTAGGCGAATAAGCCAAAACTGTCAGCGCCACCGAGCGCAACATTGTCACACGTGCTGGACATGCTAACTTGCGCGCCGAGACGACAAGGCAGGAGATCGCGATGATCGTGCTCATTCTGGGCAGCGGGCCCAACGCCATCGAAGCCCGCGATTGGAACCGTGGTCCAATCGACAAGATCGTGGCGATCAACAATGCGTGGCGAATTCGGGATGACTGGGACGACCTGATCTTTCCCGAGGACTTCCCAGAAGAACGTCGCCCCACGGAAATCTCAGAACAGCAAGACCTGATCGAAGCTGAGGCCTTTGTCCCAGCGCAAAACGCTTTTGGCGGATTTCTCTTTGCCGGGGCAACGATGGCATTCACGGCGGCCTACTGGACGCTGCACACCTACAAACCCAAGGTGATCGGTTTTCTGGGCTGTGATATGGTCTATGCCGCTGCCGGGAGCACACATTTTTACGGAACGGGAACAGCCGACCCGCTGCGCGACGATATCTCGCTGCGTTCGCTTGAGGCAAAGTCCGCGCGCCTGATGGCGTTGGCGGCGATGCAGGGCTGTGCGATGATCAACCTTTCCTCGGGTGCCTCAAGGCTCGTGTTTGCGCGCAGTCCTTTGGACCGGCTTGACCGTGCAACACCGATTGAGCCGCAAGGACAGCCCGTGACCAAGGCCCAGGCTTGGGAACAGGAGCTGGATTACACCACGCCAGATGGCCGCCATGCGCGCTATACGGACACGGCGGACCTTGCGGCTCTGGATGCCATAGATCAGTTATGGCTGGAAGCCGTCAGATAAGGCCCTGACCGGCGAAGATGGCGCGCAGGTCGCTCACCGGACGTGGCCCCATGTGACGGATCACTTCACCCGCAGCAGCGCAGCCCATTTTGCCCGCGACCTCAAGCGTCTGCCCCGTGACCAATCCATAGAGGAACCCGGCGGCGAATTGATCTCCGGCACCGGTGGCATCGACCGGTGTGATTTCCTGAACCGGAACATGGATGCGTGTATCACCTGATTTGATCAGCACGCCGTCGCCCGAGCAGGTGCAAACGACGAGTTCGCATTCAGAGGCACAGGCCGTTAGTGCCGCATCAAGGTCGTCCATTTCGTAAAGCGACAGCAACTCTGCTTCGTTGCAGATCACAAAATCCATCGCACCAGAAACGAGCTTGCGGAAATCCTCGCGGTGGCGGTCGACACAGAACGGGTCAGATAGCGAAATGCCGACTTTGGCCCCTGCATCATGGGCAATCTCTGCCGCGTGATAAAACGCGGCTTTGCCGGGGTCCTTGTCGAACAGATAACCCTCGAGGAACACATAGTCGGTGTCCGCCAACACATCGGTTGGCACATCGTCAGGTGACACCTCGGATGAAATCCCGAGGTAGGTATTCATCGAACGCTCACCATCGGGCGATACAAAAATCATCGACCGCGATGTCGGCAAAGCGGTACCCTCGACCGGTCCATTGGGAAATGCGGTCCCTTCATCCGCGAGCGTCCGTGCATAGGTGCGCCCCAAAGCATCATCTGCAACGCGCCCCACAAAGGCGGACTTGATGCCAAGGGTCCCGAGCCCTGCAATCGTGTTCGCAACCGAGCCGCCGGGTGTTTCCGTGCGACCGTCCATGGCGGCATAGAGAACTTCGGCCCGCTCACGTTCGATCAGTTGCATGATCCCCTTCTCGATCCCCATGTGATCCAGAAACGTGTCACTGGCCTGTGCAATCACATCGGAAACTGCATTGCCGATGCCGACAACTTTGTACGTTTTGCTCACGCGGTCTTCTCCTCGAACGGACACAGGTCCTTGATAATGCAGGCTCCGCATTTGGGTTTGCGGGCTACGCAGATATAGCGGCCATGCAGGATCAACCAGTGATGCGCATGGAGTTGAAAGTCGGTTGGCACGTTGTCTTCAATCGCGCGTTCGACGGCGACGACATCTTTGCCAGGGCAGATACCTGTCCGGTTGCCGACCCGAAAGATGTGCGTGTCCACAGCCTGTGACGGGAACTGCCACCACATGTTCAGAACAACATTTGCCGTCTTGCGGCCGACGCCCGGCAAACCTTCCAGCGCGGCACGCGAATTCGGAACAACGCCGCCATACTGATCCACAAGGATCTGGCTCAGTTTGATGACGTTTTTGGCCTTGTTGCGGAACAGGCCGATGGTCTTGATATGCTCGATCAGCCCCTCTTCGCCCAGATCCAGCATTTTTTGTGGCGTATCGGCGATCTTGAACAGCTCTTCCGTGGCCTTGTTGACCCCCTTGTCCGTCGCTTGTGCCGATAGCGCCACTGCCACGACAAGCGTGTAAGCGTTGACGTGGTTCAACTCGCCCTTGGGCGCGGGATCGGACGCCTCGAAGCGCGTGAAAATTTCACGCATCGTTGTGTAATCGAGCTGTTTTGCTGGTTTTGCCGTTTTTGCCATGGCGGGCATCTAGCGGGAGCGACCCGGACGTTGCAACGCCTAACCGGCCAGCATTCGCAAGCCCTGTGTCACATCGGCCCGCACCGCAAGCCGAAGCCCCGGTTCATCGCCTGCGCGCAACGCTGCAAGGATCATCTTGTGCTGCACGGGGCCTTCAGTCCGGCGCAAACGTCCATAGAGCGACCGCATTGTCGGCCCCAGTTGCAGCCACACGGTCTCGGCCATGGCCAACATCGCCGGAGCCTGAGCGCGCAGATAAAGCGTTCTATGAAACTCGAGGT
Organism: Shimia ponticola; assembly: GCF_007995215.1. GTDB lineage: Bacteria > Pseudomonadota > Alphaproteobacteria > Rhodobacterales > Rhodobacteraceae > Shimia_B > Shimia_B ponticola. The sequence continues at coordinate 126,245 of NZ_VCDK01000006.1, read as the reverse complement.
TCGCACGGATATAACCCACGGCATCTTTCCGGGCGATGGCCTGAGAGCATACGTTATTGATCGTCCCAAGCCGTTCGATCAGCGCCATGTGGGCCCGAGGCAATGCGCGCGACGCCAATTCTGTTTCGATCAAGGCACGCAGCGCGGCCAGTTCCTCGATCCTGTCATTGCTGAGTTCAGGCGTCGCAACCCGGCCCGAGGCGCTCAAGGACAGCGCCCCTTCAGCGGTCAGGCGGCGCAAGGCCTCGCGCACCGGAGTCATCGACACGCCAAATTCCTTGCCGATGCCGCGCAAGGTCAGTGCCGCGCCCGGTTCCAGTTCTCCGTGCATGATGCGGGACCGTAGCGCCCTGTAGACAGTGTCATGGGCTGAGGTGCCGGGAACATCGGGGCGAGACGTGATCAACATTGAAAAACGTGATCACAAATTGTGGCGCGCCGTCAATCCTTATGCGAATTGCCAACGCTGAAGCTGGTGACCATGCTTGCGCAGCCACAGTTTCTGCTGGGCATGATCCGGAAAGAGGCGCTCTACGATGGCCCAAAAGGCGGGCGAATGGTTCATCTCGGCCAAATGCGCGACCTCGTGCGCGGCCACGTAGTTCAGCACCTCAGGCGGCGCCATGATCAATCGCCATGAATACATCAACGCCCCTTGCGACGAACACGAGCCCCAACGGCTGCGCGTATCGCGCAAAGTCATTCGCGCATATGGGCGGCCCAACAGTCCGGAGTAATGATCAGAGGCGGTCACCAGCCTTTCGCGCGCCTGGGCCTTTAGGAATGCCGCAACGCGGGCCGGCGTCCTGTCACTGTCGCGTTCCGGAACCAACAATCGTCCATCCTCGATACGTGGTGACCGTAGAGGTGCCGGAACGATTTCATGCCCTTGTCCCTGAAACGGCAGGACCGCACCGGGCACTACCGCAGCGGGCGGCACCTGCTCGGCCAGATGGCGTGTCAGCCAAGACTGCTTGTCCACTGCAAAGGCGCGCGCCTCGTGCAAGGGCAGGCGTTTGGGAACGGTCATCGTCACGCGACCATCCAAACGCGAGACACGCAAGCTCAACCGTCGCGCGCGCACCGAGCGGCGCAAATGCACGGTAATCGGCGGATCGCCCTCTAGTGTAAGACTGTCTGCCACGCCATTTCTCCTCTGGCGCAAGGTGCCAGCCCACCTGATCGGGAACAAGCGTCTTTGCTGGGTTAAGCCAGACCAACCTTGATCGCACAGCCCTTGTTTCACCGTTCTAAGCACCACATATGCTCGGCACCTGCCGAATGAGCGCGCTTTGGTTTGACAGCCCTGCGCGGCTGTGGCAGCAGGCCAAGATTGTACAAATTGCAGCGACGACACCGACAACCATCTGGACGGGACCGTCAGCGGAAAAAGGAAAGCCGCCATGCCCAAGGAAGAATGGGGTGTAAAACGTGTTTGCCCGACCACAGGCAAACGCTTCTACGACCTGAACAAAGACCCAATCGTCAGCCCTTACACGGGCGAGGTCGTGACGCTCGACACCGGCAAAGGCCGCACCATGGTTGCGGATGCCGAAGATGCGCAAACCAAAAAGCTGAAAACATCGAGCACGGACGAAGAAGATGTCGTTCTGGACGATGATGACGATTCGGATGTCGACGTGGATCTGGGCGATGATGTTCTGGATGATGACGACGATGATCAGAACGTATCGCTCGACGAACTGGCCGATGTGCCAGCCGATGACAGCGACGACTAATATCGGTCGATAACAAAGGCGAATGGGGTCGTTTTAGACTTGATCCCTTTCGCCCCCTTCCGTACATGCACGGAACGGATGGGGCCTTAGCTCAGTTGGGAGAGCGCTTGCATGGCATGCAAGAGGTCAGGGGTTCGACTCCCCTAGGCTCCACCAAAAAACCGCTCTCTCAGATCTAGTCTATCGCCAAAGTGCTTACGGTGGGCACCTTCTCAAAGGTTGCCGGTTATTCATCCTGGGCCACACATAGACCCGATTGGCCGCCCCTCCTGCGCAAAAGCACTCAAGCTCTTCAGCAAGAGATACGTGCATGCAGCTAAGCTGGCTGGTGGTCGAAGTCGCGGATCTAAGTCGCGGGGCATGGATCGATCACGACCCACAGCCCTAGCAACGAGACTAACCGGATCATTTGCCAGCGAAATCCAAAGCCTGTTCGACCGCCGAAATCAGATCAGCACCGGGCACTGGTTTCATGAGCCGGGTGTCCTGGACCAGCTGACCGGTTTGCGGAAACATCGCTTCATTCGCATATCCCGACATATACACCACCGGCAGATCTGAGCGCCGCGCACGTAGTTCTCTGGCGAGATCGGGGCCCTGAAGCGTACCCGGCATGACAATATCTGTGATCAGAAGATCGAAATCCTCCTCCTCATCCCACATCCGAAGCGCTGCGTCGCCAGAGGTCGCCGGTGTCACAGAATACCCAGCGTTCGAAAGATGATGCGCCGTTACGTCGAGTACGGCAGGCTCATCCTCAACCAAAAGTATCCTCACACCACTTTGCGGCTTGGTTTCGGTGGGCGGGGAAATGACCTTGGTCTCGCTATCAACCGCAGAGCAGGCTCGGAAATACAGCTTGAATGTTGTTCCACGACCCCGCTCAGACTCCACATGCACCATGCCACCAGATTGCCGCATGAAGCCCTGAACCATGGACAGCCCAAGGCCCGAGCCGCTCCCCACCTGCTTCGTGGTGTAAAAAGGCTCAAATATCCGAGAGAGCTCTGAGGGCGCGATCCCTGTCCCGGTATCACTCACCGACAGCAACACATACTGCCCGGGTTCGACATCGTCTTTGTTGAAATCCGGCGAACCTTCGTCGAGGCGGATATTGGAGGACTCAATCGTCAACGTTCCGCCATCCGGCATGACATCACGCGCATTCAGAAAAAGATTCAACAGCGCGTTCTGAGCCAGCGATTGGTCCACTTCGACACTCCAAAGGTCCGTGGACAGTGACACCTCGACCGCGATGGACGACGGCAACACCCGAGAGGTCCAAGACTCAGTTTCGCGCACAAGCTGATTGAGATCGGTAGACTTAGGTGCGAGGCGGGACTGCCGGGCAAAACTCAACATATTTCTGGTCAATTCTGCGCCGCGGTTTGAGGCCGTCATTGCGGCTTCGATAAAGACGTCGTTCCCATTTTGGTCATTTTTTTCGCGAAGCAGTTCAAGGTTGCCCAGAATGACCGCCAGCAAATTATTGAAATCATGGGCCACACCTCCGGTTAGTTGCCCAACAACTTCCATCTTTTGGGACTGACGGAGCTTTTCTTCAGCAATGGTTTGCTCGGTAATGTCTTGCACGGTTCCGACCAGACGGACCGTCTTACCGCTGTCATCAACGACAGGCTTGGTCCGCTGGATAACGTTCCGAACCTCGCCAGACGGCAATTTGATGCGGTATGTCAGCTCATACGCTTTTTGCGTATCCCACGCCTCCATACCCGCTTGCTTGCTCTTGATGACATCCTCAGGAAAGCAGCGCTTGTAAAAGCTGGCGACTGTCCCGTCGAAATCGGCAGGCGTTATATCGAAAATACGAAAGGTTTCGTCGGACCAATACATTCTACCTTCGGCATCCACCTCCCAAGAGCCTAGTTTTGCGATCTTTTGTGCTTCTCGCAGGCGGGCCTCACTGACACGCAAAGTTGCTTCTGCGGCTTGGGTGCGGTCTCGCGCTCTAGCGACGAACAGAGCGCGACGCATGTTTTCACGGTACAACAACCACAACCCGACCACCCCGCCGACCAAGAGCGCAAAAGCACCGGCAAGAGCGACAGCCATCCGTGTGAGCGTATCCAACACGGTTTCTCGCAAATCTATCGCTTGAAAGGCCCAGCCGTTAATCGTGAACATGCTTGTCCGACGCATAGTCGGACGAAGGCTTTCGGCGCGCGCTGCGAATGCGGGCAAGGCAGCGCGCAACTCTGGGTCAGGCGCATCGATAATGCTGGTGGAGCTTGTAACGAACTCGGTCAATGCCGCCAAATCTTCGGTAAATACCGGATTGCCCCGCAGAGGCACGAGTAACTTTCCCTCGTTTAGGGTCTGTATCCGGCTATAAAATATATCGAAGGTAAGCCTGACCGGCGCCAGATCGGAGTCGTCGTCAATCTGCGCCAACGCCGTCTGGCGCAAAAACTCCAAGAACTCGATCTCGGTATTGTTCACCGTCCATTGCGGGTTTTCGGTGTTCCGTTCCTGAAGGACCTCCACCGTTTCGACGAGCTGAATCGCAAGAGCTATGGCAGCCCAAACGAGTAGGACGATCACCGTTGCAAGCAAGGCACCAAGAACCTGCCAAAGGACCCTACGGTTCTTTCGCGGGACTACTTTTGTTGGCTCAATCGTGGTCAAAAGGGCAATCCTAACGGACTTCGATGCGACTCAGCTGCCAGATTGCTCGCACGAAATATATCTCTTCATCGCCAGGCAAATCGTCAAAGTCATAGATCACCCAAAGCGGCCCCTTGTTGCGAACTGGCATACGATTGCCATCCTGCAAATACGCTATGATCGGAGCTTGGTCATTTGCATCACTGACCGGGATTTCGACGAGGTAGTTGTTCAGAGCCACCGCATGCAGAATTGTCCCCTGCGCGCCGACCATGTCGAGCACATCAGACAAAGCAGCGCCTGTGAATTCTGTCTCTCCCTCCGTCCACGGTGTAGACGTCACAATGACCTGCGCAGGCAAGGCTGCAAGCATCTCGTAGTCGATTTCCGCCGTGTCGCCGGCATTTGTGTGCGCAATCTCGCCCGAGATCGTCAGCAGAACGTCCCCCGTCGGCGCCGACAGACCTTCTGCCCGGCCCGCGGACGGGCCGATTTGCGAGAAAAAAGTGACCAAAATCGCAAAACTCAGCACTGAGGTTGTATCCAACCAAGACGTCCACAACCTACGCATTTCATGCCCTCCTTAGGCCAAGGAACCACCGGCTCAACGACTATAATCGGCCAAAATTTTGAAGGGCAACTGAAATTCCTTCTGCTCTCCGTAGGGTCACTCGGGGCTTGAGACGCAGTTTTGACACAATCCCTTCCTATCCTCAGGTCACTGTCTGTATTTTTGAAGGTGAAGGATCATGCAACGTTTCTGGATACTTGGTGGTTCACTTGTCACTGTCATCGCCGCTTTGAAGACCTTTCTGGTCAGCAATCTGGTTCTGACGGACGTATCGCTCTCAACGCTTTCCGGGCTCTTTGCGCTGTTCTTTGCGCTGACGGCTGTGGTGGCCTACGTGACCTACACGCAATTGCGAAACCTGCTGGAAAAGCAGCGCAAGGAAAAGCTGGTTCCAGGTGCCGGAGAGCCCGTCGCCAAGGAAACCGTCATCCTCAAGCACGCACCAAGCTGGGGTCTCTCAAAATCAGAGGCCGACGTTGCGATCTTTGTGGCTAAAGGTTTTTCAAACGGCGAAATCGCAGAGATGCGCGGCAGCGCGGTCGCAACGGTCAAATCCCAACTCAGCAACATCTACAGCAAGTCGGGCCTAGAAACACGCTATCAATTGATCGCTTTCGTTACCGACGAGGTGGTGAACATGGCCAAAATTCCTTTAGACCTGCGCGACAGGGCCACGGCCAAGATCGCAACGGCAGAGGCCCTGCCTCTGGCATCGCGCGCAACCGAAGTCGCCTAAAGCACGCGCTACTACTGCACCAACCTGACACGCTCGCAATGGTGGCCTGTCAGGTTCAACTCACCTGCCCCAACGGTCACACCAAGGCTTGCCAGTGTTGTATCCAGCACGGCATCCAAGGGTGTTGTCACCGCTGACAGCAGCGCGCCAGGCAGACTCTGAAGCAGCCCCTCCACAATCGGCGCAACGAGCCCCGTCACCAACCCGGCCTGCCCGGGCTTGACCCGGATCTCCAGATGTTCAGGTGAAAGCAGTTGTCCGACAGCGGTGCCAAGCACCTGCGCTGACCCAAAGGTCCGCTTTGTGTCACCTGCACCTACTTCGGCAAAGCTGTAGTCCACCCGCTCGACCGCAGACTGGCCAAGACTGACATGCGAGCGCGCCTGCACGACCAGATCGCTCAGAACGATATCAGGCAACAGAGGCACCGGGATCGTGATGCGCACACTTAGAATATCCGCAAAGTCGACATCACCTGGTGCAATCGCATTGCCGGTTTCGAACGCAACGCTGCCGAGGATCAGGGTTGCAATCGCCGAGCCGTTCGCCGGATGAAGCGGCGTTGAAGACACCAAAACAGACGCCGCCACGGCGTCAGGGTCTTGGTCCGCGCAACTCAAATGATCCAGTGTTGCTGTGGCTCCGGCCAGTTCCGTCGTCACGGGTAGGTGCAGGGACAAAGCCTCAATGCCCACGCCCAATCCGCTCAGAAGCTGAGGTTCAAGCTCTGCGTCGATGTCGACGCGGGCGGCAGCCCGGTGCAGTGTGACACCCTCTTCGCCGAGGGCCATCCACCCCGATTGCGCCGGTGGGCCGCCCGCGCTCACACCCGCGTTCACGTCCAGGAAACCGGGCACGCCGCCCGCCAAATCCAGCGAGGCTTGCGAAGGTTCGGCCTGCACGATTGCTTTGATGATATCGAGGACAGACAGGTCGATGTCAGTCAGAAACTCGGTCACTGTCAGACCAAGCGCTGTATCAATCCCGCCAACCACGGCGCTGACATCGACTGTCCGCCCTTGCCCGGCGCTGGCCAGCCCTTGAAGGGCGCTGCCCAACCCGGAAGGCAGCAGATCTTGCACTGCGCCGATCAGCGCGGTGACCGTCACGGTCTGGTCCAATATCTCTGCCGGATTTGCCGTTTCAGACCCGCCCAGCGCCTGCATCAGATCACCCAGATTAATGGTGGCCTCTGCAAGGATCGCCATGTCACCCATTGCAATCTGGGCTGATGCGCCGAAGGCATCTGTCAGCGCAGAATTCAGCGCCGCACCGTCCAATCCGACGAGGTGACTGCCAAGCGAAAAGCTTGCAGCGCCCGTGCGGATCGCCATGCCGGATCGGTGAATGGCCACAGTCTCTCCATTGGCAAAGACCCGAGCGAAGTGCAGCGGTGCGTTATCTGAGACCACCGTCCGGACGGCATTGATCCCAGCCGAGCCGGGCGTCAGCGGCTGAAACCGATCTTCACGCGGCACAGCTGGATTGCGCAGGAACCGCCCTTGCTCAACCGAAACAAGCGTTTCCTGCCGCCGCCCGTTGACCGAAACGGCGTGGGCTGCGCGCTCATCCGCGTTTGCGACATCGGCCATGGCACTCATCGCGGCCAGATCGCTCATGCCTTGCACGCGGTCCGTGTCCCGATAGATCGAGGCGACATCGACACCTAAGGCCACAAAGCCCATCAACACGGTCAGCATCATGGCAACGATCACCGCCACGGCGCCGCGTTCATCATGTGCAAAGCGGCGCAGGTTTCTCAGGCGTTCAGTAAGCAAGGTAGGCACTCCCGCGCACAGTGGTCAGCCCCAACCCCAGAAACCCGTTGGCCACATCCAAAAGCGTCCCCTCGGCCGCATAGCTGACATAGACCGTCATGCCGGGCACCGGGTTGCCGTCATAGGTCAGCGACGTGGTCAGCGCGTCATCGGTCAAAAGCGGATAATGTGTTCCGGCCTCTGCCAGATATGCGTTGGCGAGGCTGCGCCGTTCGGTTTCGTCGAGGCCGGCAACCGAAGCCCGCGCCGCAGCGGTGGCCAGCTGTTGCACCGATTGGCTGACGCCGATGTAAAACCCAAGCGTGACGACGCCGAAAAGCAGGGCAAAGAGGATCGGCGCAATCAGCGCAAATTCGATTGCAACCGCACCGCGATCGTCTCTCCGCAGGCGCTTCAAAAATCCACGATCCAAAAGGGATTTCATCGTCATCAGCCTCCGTTCAGAATGTTGTCGATCACGCTCAGCGCTGCGGGGCCAACCAGCACGACAAAGATCGCAGGCATGATGCAAAAGATCAGGGGGATGGTCATGATGACCGGCAACCTTGCGGCGCGTTCTTCGATGCGTGTCAGGCGGTTCGCGCGCTGTTCGGCAACAAGGACGCGCATCGCCTTGGCAAACGGGGTGCCATAGCGCTGCGACTGAACAACCGCGTGAATAAAGACCGACACCTCAGGCAAAGGCACCCTTTGACCCAGCTTTTCATAAGCGCTGCCCGTGTCTGCCGTCATCGACGCCTCAGACACCATTTGAAGCAATTCACTGGCCAGTTCGGGGCAACCGCTCCGCATTTCGCGTGCGACCCGATGCAAGGCCTGATGTGGTCCCAGTCCCGCCTCAGAGGAAATTACCAACAGTTCGAGGAAATCGGGAAAGCCAAGGCGAATGGCCTCAAGCCGCGCCTTTTGTTTGGCGTCGACATACATGTCCACGGCCTTGGAAATCCCCAACGCCGCCCCGATCACCAACGTCACCGGCCCCATCAGCGTGAGATCGAGAGTGCGTGTCAGCAGTAGCCAGAGCAAGCCGGAAACAAAGGTCAAAACCGGCAATACAGTCTTGGCAAACGCATATAGGAGCAAGGCATCGCGACTGCGAAACCCGGCCACGGCAAGCTTTGCAGCGGTCTCTTCAGCCTCTCCTCCGAGGAACGCTTCTAGCCGTTCGCCCAATTGCGTGACAAGGCCGCGCAATCGCCCCGCCCAATAGACGAGGCTGCCGGTTTGAGCAGACCCTCGCGCGCCAGACCAGCTTTCGCCGGCCTCATAGCGGTTTAGCCGATGCAGGATCTGCGCACGTTGGCGTTCCGCAGCCATCAAGGCCGCAAATCCAAAGAGGATCAGAACCAGTCCAACAAATGAGATCACCGCGATGTTGTTCAGCACGAACTCAGACATGTATCTTCCCCATGCGGACCATCACGAACACACCAAATGCCACACCGGCGATCGCGATTGCCGCCATAACCTGACCCCGCGGGTCGCTGTAAAGCGGCTCGATATAACGCCAGTTCAGCAATGAGATCGCGGCGAATACGGCAAAAGGCAAAGCCGCTAGGATCGTGGCACTGGCCCTTGCCTCTGATGTCAGCGCGCGCGCCTTCTTGCGCAGCTTGCGCCGCTCACGAAGTTGGTTGGACAGGTTCTCCATCGTCTCAATGAGGTTTCCGCCGTTTTCGGCCTGAAGCGCTGTGGCAACGGCAAAGAAACTGACCTCGGGGGTGCGCAGGCGTTGCTCCATCCGGGCAAGGCTGGTGGGAAGATCGGTTCCCATCGCGATCTCGCCGTGGCAGCGCGCGAACTCGGTTTTGGCAGGGCCTTCGACCGTGTCCACCACAATGCCCAGACTGTCGACAATGGGGCGCCCGGCGCGCAGTCCACGCACGAAAACGTCCATCGTTTCAGGCAGCGCTTCGGTAAATGCGGCACGATACCGGCTTTGCGCCGCACGCAGCACAAGAACTGCAGCACCAATCGCCATACCGACGGCCACCGGAACGGCCAAGACCGGATGAACCCCCGAAAACAGGACCATCAGGCCATAAAGACCAAGAGTACCCAAAGCGACCTGAAGGAGAACTTCGTTCACCGTGGCCTTCAACGCCGTGCGCGCCAACTCCGCCTCGAGGCGCACCAGAACACCGTGCGGCGCAGCGCGTTCTTTCGTTGGCGCGTCGGATGCATCGATCGTAACCACCGGTTTGCCCCGATCCAGACGCGCGCGCAGCATCTGCCGCGTGCGATCCGCATGGATCAGCATAAGCAAGCCCAGTGCGACAAACACCACGACAGCTGCGACCAGAAGTATTAGGGCACCCGTCATCGTCTATCCTTTCAGCAAAGCGTCAAGATCATGCCCGACCCCATAATCGGCCGCGCGGGATGAAAATTTCGGTCGATATCCTGAGTATCGAAAGCTCCCGCGCACCTCGGTTCGGCTGCTGTTAGGATCAACGTCAAAGGTGAACAGGTCTTGCAGGGTGATCACGTCTCCAGCGATGCCGACGACCTCGGAAATCGACGTGATGCGGCGTTTGCCATCCCGCATGCGCGATACTTGCACGATCAAGTGCACCGCATCCGTCAATTGCCGCCTGACAACGCCGGTGCTCGGGTCGAACCCGGCCAGCGCCGCCATGCTTTCAACGCGGGTCAGCGCCTCGCGCGGCGAGTTCGCGTGTAACGTGCTCATCGAGCCGTCGTGACCCGTGTTCATGGCCTGCAATAGGTCGAGGACCTCATCGCCGCGGATTTCGCCAATGATGATCCGATCAGGCCGCATCCGCAGCGCGTTGCGCACCAGCGTCCGCATGGTGACTTCACCCACGCCTTCGACGTTGGGCGGGCGGGTTTCGAACCGGACCACATGCGGCTGTTGAAACCGAAGTTCTGCAGCGTCTTCGATGGTGACCAGCCGCTCACCAGCCGGAATGTATTCTGACATCGCATTCATCAGCGTTGTCTTGCCGGAGCCCGTGCCACCCGAAATCAGGATGTTCAGCCGCAGGAGCGCGGCAATCGCCAGGAAGCCCGCCATCTGCGCAGACAGCGAGCCACCTTTGACAAGGCTGTCCAATTTGACTGGCGTATCGGGAAATTTGCGGATCGTGATCGTCGGCCCGTCGATCGCCAACGGCGGCACGGCGACGTTGACACGGCTTCCATCCTTCAGGCGGGCGTCGACCATGGGTTGGCTTTCATCCACCCGACGGCCGACATCGGCGACGATCCGGCTGGCCACAGCAAAGACATGCGCATCGTCGCGAAACCTCACCGGCGTCAGTTCCAGCTTACCACCGCGTTCGACAAACACCTGCCTCGGTCCGTTCACCATGATGTCGGTCACGGTCGGGTCGGACAAAAGCGGCTCCAGCGGACCGAGGCCAAGCATGTCTGCCAGTACCATCTTGACCAGATCACTGACCTCACGCCCGTTCAGGCGCAGTTTTCGTTTTTCACTCAGATCGCGGATCGCGTCGTGGATGCGGGCATGCTGATCTTCGCGCGGCAGAGCTGCCAGCTCGGTAAAATTCAGAGAGTCAGACAGCTCTTTCACGACTTCGCTGCTGATCCCCATCAGATCGACGTCTGGCGCAGCAGGTTTCGGGGAAGGCGGGACGACCGCCGGAAGGGCTGCGCTGCTAAAGGAATGTTCAGGCTCGCCACCTGTCTCTGGCGCGGTCGCCTGGTCGTCATGCTTAACATCAACGGGCGTGCGTAACGCTGAGACCTTGGGCGCACCACCCGCACTCAGCGCCGTCGTCGCCTGTTCCAGCACCTGTCGTTGCTCATGCAGGGACATCGGCGCGTCGGAGGCTTCCAGCACCAGCGACAAGGCTGTGTTGGCACGCTCCTGCGCGCTCCAGCCGTCATGGCTGATCTGCTGCGCAATCCGCAAAACAGCGTCGAGCACCGTGTCATCCGTGCGCGGCAAGGTGTCGGGGTGATCTCTCACTTGAAGAGGGCCCAGCGCGACTTGGCCTTGGTTTGTGTGTCAGTGGCCGCTGACCAAACCTTGCGGACCGACTTGGCCCATGCCCCGCGAGGTTGCTGTTCGATCAATGGCCGCGCGGCGCGATGCGCCTTGGCAAGCACGGCTCCGCATTCAGGAAGCGTGACCGCCATTCTTGTCTTTAACGTCCGCTCAATATCCTTGGCAGACAGCCGCGCATCACGGCGCAGGTCCGCCAAGACCGGAACAATCCGCGTCTGCGGTGCCTCAGTCGTGATCTGCGCCATCAGACGGCGTGCGGTGTAAACACCGGCAAAGCCGGCCGGCACCAAAAGAACAATGGCGCTCATGGCTTTGGCAAGGCCCGGCTGCCGCATCAGCGTGGCTCGTGGAATGTCTGCAATGACGCTCTCGAACGCTGCGCCCAAGCACGTGCTGAGCGCCGGCAACCCGGCTTCGAACTCCTTGCTGGCCTGAACTTGTGTGACCTGACCAGAATAAAGCGACAGGCGCTCTTCCACGTGGTCCATCGTGGCATTCAAAAAGGTCTGGTCGACGCGATCCGTGGCCGCGAGGGCGTCCAGCAATCCGGAGGTCTCTTCGCGCCCGAAATCGATGGCTTGCGTACCGAACTCAAGATCGGCGTCCAGCAACGCGGTGTGCAATCCGGGGCCTTTTTTGCCGCTGGCATAGGCCGCGAGGTTCTGCGCAAGCAGGCTGGCTCCAACGCCGCCTGCGGTACCGACAATACCGACAACGGGGCCCTGGGTGGCAGGTGCTGCAACGGCCGCGACAGGTTGGCCGCGTGGGTCAAGCGATGGCGCAATACATGCCAGCGCCACCTCTTCGGCATCGGCGGGCATCGTGAAATACTCGGCTGCACCGGCATGGCGAAGCGCGCGGTAGCTGGCAAGGTCGGTGGCATGCCCCAGAACGATCACACGCAGGTCGTGTCGGTCCAGTTCGGCCACGCATTCACATGCCATGGAAAGGGGGATGTCGCCCATCTCTGCGAGGATCACGCCGCCGCCCAACACCTCGGGCGAGAGCCGCGCTGCACCGCTTAGCCCACCACCATGCAGATTGTCTGCCGCTATGTTCGCCACGGCAAAGATGTCGGAGGCAACCTGTGCACCTTCATCGCTACAGATATAGGCAGCAAGATCGCGGATTGGGGGGGTGCTCTTGGTGTCAAACGGCATGAGAAAGCTCCTCAGACGAATGGGAGATTGGAAGGTCATGGGGATGCGCAGGCGGGACGTTGAAACGCCGAGCCCGCCCGCGCTTGGAGGATCAGGTTGATGGTGGCGCTTCGATACCCGCGGTCTCAAGTTCGGTGCTGATCGTGGTGAATCCGACTTCGGTCTGGTCACCGAGCGTGGCGACGATGGCCACGATGCCTGCACCGACAAGAGCAGCAAAGAGCCCGTATTCGATGGCGGTCGCGCCCTCTTCGTCCTTGGCAAAGGAAGCGATCATTTTGCGGATAAATGTAGGTTTCATTGGTCAGTCTCACTCATGGTTGGATGGGTCGGTGTGACCCGGGATGAGAAGACAATGCGCCCTGCAGCGGCATTCAGATATCCGCCGAGGGTCGGAAAAAGCCAAATAGAACCAGTGTATTGACGGCTTTCATACCAAGGTCTGATGGGATGCAGGCCGAATTGTGGTCGCGATAAGGCAGGCTGTGTCAGCAACATGCCGACAGCAATTTGATACAACCTTGGGTTCCCAAGCTTGCGGGGATGCGGTTTCTTTTCGACCCGCCAAATGCCCGCTGCATCGGCTCCACGAAGGTTAGGGTCAGCCCCATTCGAAGGACGATTCGCGCAGGCAACCCCGATCACAGGCGGCAGCGTGTCTTCTGGGGTCTTTGCAAGTCGGAATTACAGGCTAAAGTATGCGGCATAAGGTTCGCACCAAAACAAACGCGATCCACATTGGGAGAACATCATGAACAAATATCTGGGCCGCGCCTGCGTGGCGGCGATCTGTGTTGCGTTCGGCACCGAAGCTTTGGCAACTGAATGGAATGCCTCGCTCTGGGGTCAGCGTCGTGCCTTTACCGAGCATGTCGAGAAACTGGCGGAACTGGTCAGCGAGAAAACGAACGGCGAATTCACCATCAATATTGCCTATGGCGAAACCCTGTCGCGCAACCGCGAAAATCTCGACGGGATCGAAATCGGCGCGTTCGAGATGGCGCAGTTCTGCGCAGGTTATCACCGCGACAAGAACCAAGTTATCACCGTTCTGGAACTGCCGTTCCTTGGCGTGGCCAACCTTGAGGAAGAAGTCGCCGTTTCGGCAGCCGTCTACAACCATCCGGCAGCCGCAGAAGAAATGTCACAGTGGAATGCGAAACTGCTGATGACCTCGCCTATGCCGCAATACAACCTCGTCGGCACCGGTGAGCCACCAGCAACGCTGGCAGACTTTGAAGGTATGCGCGTTCGTGCAACAGGCGGTATCGGCAATGCGTTTTCATCGGTTGGTGCAACACCAACGTCCGTGACCGCATCTGAGGCCTATCAGGCGATGGAAAGCGGCGTTGTGGACACTGTGGCATTCGCCCAGCACGCGCACCTGTCATTTGGCACCATTAACGAAGCTGACTGGTGGACTGCCAACCTGAACCCCGGCACCGTGAACTGCCCGGTCGTGGTGAACATCGACGCATACGAGTCGCTCTCGGATGAACATCGCGCTGCCCTGGACAGCTCGGTGCCAGAGGCGCTGGACTGGTACCTCGAAAACTACGGCAACCTGCTTGAGCGTTGGGACAGCGTTTTGGCCGAAAAGAACGTGACCAAGGTCGAGATGGATGACGCCGTGCTTGCCGAATTCCGCGCGACCGCTGCTGATCCGATCCGTGAAGAGTGGATCGCGAGCATGGAAGGTCAGGGCCTGCCCGGTCAGGAACTCTACGACCTCGTCGTGACCACGCTGGAAGAATTCCGCGCCAACGGCTCGTAATCCTTCACTGGGCGCGCGCCAGCATGCGCCCATTTCAAGACTGCAGAGCGCCGGGTCACAAGGCCCGGCCTCTCACAGACTGAAAGCCCGTCCATGCCTGCTTCAGCCACCGTCCTAGAGGACAGCTCGCTCCTGTCGCGCCTAGACCGCATGCTTGTGCCCGTTGAACGCGCGCTTGCCTTCGTGTCAGGCCTTGCCGCGTTTTCCCTGATGTTTCTGGCGGCCTATTCCGTGGCAGGTCGTGAATTCTTTGAAAGCCCCCTGCCCGGTTATGTGGACTTTATCGAAGCGCTGATGCCCATCATCGCGATCCTGGGCGTGAGCTATGTACAGCGTGACGGCGTTCACATCCGCATGGATATCGTGATCGGGCAGCTATCCGGTCGGCTGCTCTGGATCATTGAATTGATCATGGTCATCTTGATCCTTGGTCTGGTTCTGGCCCTGCTTTGGGGGTCATGGAGCCATTTTGACCGGTCGTTTGACTGTGCCCGCCCCTTCTGTTCTCGCGACAGTTCCATCGACATCGGCCTGCCGATTTGGCCATCCAAGCTGATCGTGCCGGTCGCCTTTTTCGTCCTGTCCCTACGACTGATCCTGCAAATATGGGGCTACGGACGCGCCGCTATCTTGGGGCTTGAGCGCCCCGTCGCCGTTCCTCTCGTGCAATCCGCCGCTGAACAGGCCCATGCCGAAGCCGCCCAGTTGGAAGGCGCTGACAAATGACCCAGACCGAGATTGGATTGTGGGTCACCGGCGGCATGCTCGTGCTGGTCTTTCTGGGCATGCGCGTGGCGTTTGCGGCGGGCATTGCGGGGTTCGTCGGGTTGGTCTGGGTCCGTTGGAACGGCTTTGACTACGACCCGGACCGCTTCTGGAAATCGCTCGAAATCAGCGTCAAGCTCGCGGGTCAGGTTCCGCATTCAAAGGTATCGGCCCATGCCTTGTCGCTGATCCCGACCTTCATCCTGATCGGCTACCTTGCATACTACGCCAAGCTGACCCAAGCGCTGTTCGAAGCCGCGAAACGCTGGATCGCTTGGGTACCTGGTGGGCTAGCCGTGTCGACGGTGTTTGCCACCGCAGGCTTTGCCGCCGTTTCCGGCGCGTCCGTCGCAACAGCGGCAGTTTTTGCCCGCATCGCGATCCCAGAGATGTTGAAGATTGGCTACAACAAGCAATTCGCTGCCGGAGTCGTAGCTGCAGGCGGCACGCTGGCCTCTTTGATCCCGCCATCAGCCATCCTCGTGATCTACGCGATCATCGTAGAACAGGACGTGGGTAAGCTGCTGTTGGCAGGCTTCATCCCGGGCATGTTCTCGGCCTTTGTTTACGCCGCCCTGATCATCGGCATCGCGATGACATTCAAAAACGTCGGACCACCGGTTCGGGGCTTTACGTGGAGCGAACGGTTCGCATCGCTTCCGCCTGCCCTGCCCATCGTTCTGGTGGTCGTGATGATCATCATGTTCGTCTACAACCCCTTTGGCGACGCATGGGGTACCCCGACCGAAGGCGGCGCCGTGGGTGCGTTCATCGTGTTCCTCTGGGCCGTCGCGCGCGGAATGAAGTTCGGTCAGTTGAAAGACGCGCTGGTTGAGACGGCCAAGCTGACGGTCATGATCTTTACGATCATCTGGGGTGTGTTGATCTATGTACGGTTCCTTGGCTTTGCTGACCTTCCGGGCACTTTCGCTGACTGGATCAGCGGGTTGGAATACTCGCCATGGCTCATTCTTGTCTGCATCCTGCTGGCCTATGCCGTTCTTGGCATGTTCATGGACGCGATCGGGATGCTGCTACTGACCCTGCCGGTGGTGTTCCCGGCTGTCATGGCACTGAACGGAGGCGAATTCGTCAGCGCCGAAGAGGCCGCGTTTGGCATGTCAGGCCCGATGTGCGCGATCTGGTTCGGGATACTCGTGGTCAAGATGGCAGAGTTCTGTTTGATCACCCCACCGATTGGCCTGAACTGTTTCGTGGTCGCGGGTGTGCGCGAGGATCTGACCGTTCAGGACGTGTTCAAGGGCGTGACTCCATTTTTCATCGCCGACGCGATCACCATCGCGCTTTTGGTGGCCTTCCCGGCGATCGTGCTGTGGCTCCCCTCGCTTGCGTAGGATTTGACACAAAGGCCCGGTGGATCATCGCGCCGAATTAACAACCGATTAAGAGACACCGCCCAAACCCATCGCAGGGGTTTGGGAAGGTGTGGTTGTGGTGCAATTCAGCATTGTGGGCACGATGACGTCTGGGTTGCTTGGACAGCATCACACGACGGCAGAGATGTGGTATGACGGTAGCGCGTTGGTGGTGCAGAACCTGTTGGGCGGTGGGACAACCACGCTTTCGGTGACGTCAGACGCCGCCGCGCGTGTCGTGACTCAGGTTGAGACCACCGCAACCCAGATGACAGATGCGCGTTGGTTCTCCGGAACCTCGTTGAGTGTCGCACGCTCCGATCTTGACGTCGTCTCGGCCGTTGAGACCTCGCAAAGCCTCACGATCTATGCCGAGCAAAGTGGTGAGTTTTCGGATGCCATCGAAGCGCTGGCCATCAGCGTCGGGAACCGCGACTTCATCGTGATGGCGCAACCGACTGGCGGCGGGTTGGCGTGTTATTCGTACGATGGCACCCACCTGACGCGGGAAAACGCGCAATGGGACAAGCCAGACTCCTATATGTCCGGCATATCGGCGCTCAGCACGGCGCGCATGGGCAATCAGACCTATGTGATTGCTGCCGGGGCCAACGACAACGGCATCGCGGTGCTGCACCTCAGCAGCAATGGTGACATCACGCCGATATCCGCCATCGGCTATGACCAATTCCTACCGGTCTACACGGTCACATCCGTTGACGTGGTGCAAAGCGGAACTGAAACCTTTGTGTTGGTCACAGCCTCTGACACCTCAAGCCTGACGGTCCTGCGCCTGTCTCATGACGGGACGCTGACCCCGGTTGACCAAATCATGGATGACCGCACGACCTGCATGGAAGGCACCGCCGTCATGGAGAGCTTTTCCCATGGCGAGCGAGTTTATGTGCTGGTCGCAGGACAGGATGACGGGCTAAGCCTTTTTACCCTGATGCCGGATGGCCGCCTGATACATGTCGAAAGCATCGCCGATACGACCGATGCGGGGCTGAGCAACATCAACAATATCGAGGTGGTGCAGACAGAAGATACCTTTCAAGTGTTCGTCACATCGACACAGGAAAACGGCATCACTCAGCTTGAGTTGGACTTGGGTCCACCCGGCGTGATTGCAGAGCATGTCGGGACACTCACAGCGGGCGCAGGGCACGACATTCTCGTGGCCGATGACAGTGGCGCCACTCTGGATGGCGGGTGGGGCGACGACATTCTGGTAGATGGCGCAGGGCTCGATACGTTGACGGGTGGCGGTGGAGCGGACTTGTTCGTGATCGGGGCTGATGGGCACCGGGACATCATCACGGACTTTGATCTGGCAGAGGATCGGCTGGACCTCTCGGCATGGGGGTATCTCAGGGACATCTCGCAACTGACGATCACATCGCGCAATGACGGCGCGGTCATCGCGTTCGGGGCACATTCTCTACGCCTGTTTTCAGCAGATGGGCAATCGCTCGACCCTGACGCATGGACCACCGCACATGTTCTGAACGCCACCCATGTGGACTTGAGCTATGTTGGCGCGACCTACGCGTTTACCGGCGACGAGATCACAGGCACCGACGCCTCAGAAACACTCGCGGGCGGCGATGACCGGCAAACCATCCGGGGCCGCGACGGCAACGATGTCCTCATCGGCGGAGAAGGAGCCGACAGGTTGGACGGTGGTGCCGGCCACGATGAGGCAAGCTACGCACCTGCCGGATCAGCCGTCTTCGTCAGTCTATTGAACCCCGAAACAAATACCGGACAGGCCGAGGGCGACAGCTTTGTGTCGATCGAGGGTCTGATCGGGTCAGCCTTTGGCGATGAGTTGATCGGGGACAATGCGGCGAACACTCTGGATGGCGGCGACGGTGATGACGTGCTGCGCGGTCTGACTGGGGCCGATACCCTCTATGGGCGCGACGGAGATGACTGGCTGGATGGCGGGGACGGCCATGATGTCATCCGCGGCGGAGACGGCAACGACGCCGTACTGGGGCGCGATGGCAATGACCGGCTTTATGGTGAGGCGGGCGATGACAATATCGCAGCCCATGACGGCGATGATCAGGTCTATGGCGGGGACGGCAACGACCTGCTTGGCGGCAGCTTTGGCAACGACACCATGTATGGCGGCAATGGAAATGACATCATCGGCTCAGGTCCCGATGATGACTTCATCTTTGCAGGGAACGGCGATGATGTCGCCAGTGGGGGCTGGGGCACCGATCAGGTCGAAGGGGGTGCTGGCGACGACACCTTGGCCGGCAGCTATGGCAACGACATCGTTCGCGGCGGTGCTGGCAATGACAGCCTTGGCGGCGGCACAGGCACGGATGAATTGTACGGAGATGCAGGCGACGACCTGCTCGGCGCGGGTGACGACGATGACCGTCTCTATGGCGGAACGGGCAACGACTTTTTGGGCGGCGGCGCAGGTAATGACCGGATGTATGGCGGCACCGGGCAGGACACGTTGAATGGCGGTGACGGAAACGACACGCTTTATGGTGGAGCCGAAGGTGACATTTTCGTCTTCAATAGCTTCACCCAAGGAGAGCGCGACATCATCCGCGATTTCACCTTGGGTGAGGATGCCTTGCGCATGAAATACGTCGTCGGCCGCTTTGACGGGCTAGACATCTCCGACGTGACGATTGGCGGAAATCACTACGCCCAGATCACCTATCGCGGGCATGACATCCTGCTTCAGGACGTCATGGCCGACGATCTGGATGTGTCTGATTTTATCTTTCTCGGCTGAAGCAGGCCGCCCCGGTCCGTCTTTGGTTAGTCAGTTGTTGATGATCTCGCGATACCACCGCGACAAGAGGATCAAGCCAATCAGGCAGGTCGTCCCGGCCACCCCGGCCACAAAGGGGATCGACACATAGCTTGCGTCATAGGCGGGATAAACGGCGCGCCGTGCCAACCCAACCACGTGAACGAGCGGATTGAACCAAAGAAGGTCGCGATAGGGTTGGGGTACGCTTTCAAACACAAAAAAGATCGTCGAAACGATGAAGAGCGGCCTGTTCGCAATGGCCCAAACGCGTTCCCACACGGGAAACAGCGAAACCAATGCGCAATTCAGCGTTCCGACACCGAGACCCAGCAAAAGGGTCAAGCCAAAGGCAATCGTCAGCGTCAGATAATCGAAGGCGGGCTCCACCGCGAAAATAACAACAATCCCTGTCAGGACAATGGCGGCAACCACACACTCGGTCAGCCCGTTCAAAACAAAGCGCGCCATGAGCGGGTCGGTGAAACGCACGGCCGGGTAAAACAGCAGCGGCTTGGAAAACCGGATCGCCACGGTCAGCTTGTTCGAGAGGTTCAGGTAAGCCGCATAGATCAGGAACCCCGTTGCATAAAACAACGGAAAGCTCTGGCCCAGCGGCGGTGCCGAAAAGGCCAGCGTGAAAACGAAGGTCAAAAGCGCAATCCCCGCGACCGGTTCAAGCACCGCCCAGATATAGCCGCCGGGCGAGCGACCATAGGTGGTCGCCATTTCCCGCAGGATCAAAGCCATGATGATCGGCCCCGTCGCCGGACGTGCACGCGTGGCACGCGCAAGGTCGGGTAGTGTCTCCGGGTTTGAATTCGGCATCGGGAAATCGCTCCTCAGCCTCCGGTGTCGCTGCCCCGCGATTAAGAAAGGGTGAATGAAGTGCAGAAAACTGTTCCAAAACCTGCGCCCGACGCCTTGCGCATCCCTGGGCATTCTCCGTCGCCCAAGGTTCAGGCTTTGCTGCGTCGCACCCGTCCCGGCACAGGGCTACCCAGCGGGTTCTCGCCTTTGCCGCCCGCCGAACCGCTCCCGCGCCAGCGCAGGCCTCAGACCAATACCTCCTTGCGGCAGGGGGCTCGCAATCGGCGCTTGTGGACGTCGTTCTTGCTCTGCGTTGCGCTTCCTGCTGCGCTGGCGGTGTATTACCTCTTTGCTGTCGCAGCGCCGCAATATGCCTCTTATGTCGGGTTTTCGGTCCGCTCCGAGGAAATCGCCTCACCCGTCGACTTCCTCAGCGGGCTCGGTGAGCTGTCTGCCGCGTCAAGCACCGACGCAGACATCCTTTTTGATTACACACGGTCTCAGGCGTTGGTTTTGGCCGTCTCCGGCACGACCGATTTGGAACGCGTATGGCGCGTGCCCTCGGACCCTGTGTTTGGCTTGGGCGACAGTCCGTCGATTGAGGCTTTGCACAGGCATTGGCGACGGATGGTAAAAGTAGACTACGACCCGAATTCTCACCTCATCAAAATCCGCGCCTTGGCCTTTTCCCCAAGCGACGCGCAGGCCATCACGCAGGCCGTCTATGATGAAAGCGCGCGGATGATTAATGCGCTGTCCGACAGCGCACGACGTGACGCCACCGCATATGCCCGTGCGGATTTCGAACGTGCGCAAGACGATTTGCGCGAAGCGCGACTGGCGATGACAGCTTTTCGCGCCCGCACTCAAATGGTCGACCCGGCCGCGGACATTCAAGGTCGCATGGGCGTCGTTTCATCCCTGCAAGAGCAATTGGCACAGGCCATGATCGAATATGACGCGCTGGTCGCTGCAGACCGTCCCAACCGCGCATTCGCCCGCCAAGAGGCGGACAATCGCATCGCCATCATTCGAAACCTCATCGCAGAGGAACGGGCCGCGCTGACAACGCAAACCACGGCAACAGGAACAAGCTATGCGGGTGTGGTCGCAGAATTCGAACGTTTGACCGTCGATCTTGGATTTGCTCAGGACGCCTATGTCGCCGCTCGCGCTGCGCTGAACGGCGCAGAGGCCGAAGCCCGGCGCACCACACGATACCTCGCGGCCCATGTGCCACCTACCCGCGCCGAAAGCGCCAGCTTTCCGCGCCGCTATGTGCTTTTGAGCCTCATCGCAGGAGGTTTTTTCCTGCTCTGGGCCATCGGCTCAATCCTGTTCGCCGCTATTCGGGATCGCCGATGATTACGCTCTCAGGGGTTTCGAAACGCTATGGCCGCGGGGCCGGTGCCACGGTCGTGGCCGACAACATCTCGGCCCGATTTCGCGGCGGTCGATCCATTGCGCTTTTGGGATGCAACGGGGCCGGAAAATCCAGCCTGCTGCGCATTATCGCCGGGACGATGGACCCCGATCAGGGCCGCGTCGAGACCTCTGGGCGGGTGTCTTGGCCCATCGGGATCACGGGCTCGTTCCACGGTGACTTGAGCGGCAGGCAAAACATCCGCTTCTTGGCGCGGGTCTATGGGGTTGATGCCGCATCGATGGTCGATGCTGTCGAATCCTTTGCGCAGATTGGGCGTCATCTGCGCCAGCCAGTCAAAACCTATTCCGCGGGCATGAAGGCGCGGCTGGCGTTTGGCTGTGCGATGGCCATTCCCTTCGACACGTATTTGGTCGACGAGGTGACATCCGTCGGTGACGCCGGGTTCAAGGAAAGGTCAAAGACACTGTTTCTGGATCGCATGCAGCGGGCGGGAGCCATTGTCGTATCGCATACCTTGCCGCTCTTGCGTGAGATTTGCGACGAGGCGGTTGTCCTCTCACAAGGGCGCATCACACACTACCTTGATGTGGAGGCTGCCATTGATCATCACCTGTCTCTGATCAGAAATCGTCCCAATCCGCATCACGCTTAATGGCTTCTTAAACCCATGCCGTCACGGTCGGTCCCAAACAGGTAGCCCCGGTGGAGGATCGTGATGACGCGCATTTGCGTTGTAATGGCTGTGTATCAGCCAAATGCAGAATTTCTGCTTCAACAACTCGCATCCATCGCGGCCCAGACTCATACACAGCACGATCTGCTTTGCGTCATCGCCGACAGGACGTCGGATGACCTCGTCGTGAAAACCGCCCGTGAGGCCGGGTTGGATGTGCTCTTGCTGCGTCCCGACACTCCGCTTGATGCCGTGCGGGCGTTTGAATTCGGTTTAACCCGGGCTCTGGAGGCTTTTCCCGACACGCAGTTTTTCGCGTTGGCGGATCAGGACGATATCTGGTTGCCATCGCGGCTTGGTGACGGGTTGGCGGCGTTAAAACGTGCGGACACCGATCTGGTGCATTCGGACGCGACGCTGATCGACCACCAGGGTCGGCAAATCGGCCAGTTCCTTTTTCACTATGACAAGCGCCCGCAGCGCGATGATGCGCGGTCGCTTTTATGCGGCAACACGGTCACCGGCATGACCGCCTTGTTCCGGCGCAGTGTCGTGGAACGCGCTTTGCCCTTTCCTCCGCAGGACGGGGTGCATTTCTACCACGACCTTTGGCTTGCCCTGATCGCCGCCGCGGGTCGCGGCATCACACGCCTTTCCAAACCGCTGGTCGCCTATCGCCAACACGAGACGAACACGCTGGGCGCATCAAGGGGTCAAGGCCCAGCATCCTTGCGCGAGGCTGCCGCGAGCTATGCCCTCGCGCGCTTCCTTGCCATTTCCCTGCGGCAACGCGTTGGCGAAACGCGTAATTTGCGGCCGTTCTGGAAACCGACCCATGCGGTCCGCTTTATCGGTGACGCGGCCCGACATGCCGCAACAGGTCGCTTCGGGCCCGCCCGTCAGGCAATAATCTTTGCAGCGATCAGCGCCGCACGTCCGGCATGGGCCGTGGGGCGCGCGGCGTCAGGATTGGGGCCCAAGGCCCTGCGCGGGGAACTTACACGTCTTGATGAACGGCTTTATGCAATGTCACCCGGACAACAGCCGCATGCCCCTGAATCCGAAGGCACAGAGCAAAGTGCGACGCAATCGGCAGAGCCGTGGTGGGTGCATTTTGATCCTCGCACCCGGTTGCGGTGGACGCCCGCATTTACCGCGCCGCGCCCTGCCATCAATGTCCTTGTCCCAAGTTTGAACCCGTCCGAAATATTTGCAGGCATCGCGACGGCCATCGACCTTGGACTCTTGCTGGCCAAGAGGGGCCATGCGGTGCGTTTCATTGCCACGGACCTGCCGGTTGCTGCACCTGCCGCCTCACGTGCCTTTGTTCTGTCTCGCGCCTCACAGCCCGCGGTCCGCGACCACGTCACCCTGACCTGCGGGGTCAAGGGCGGCACCTTGCCGACGCATCCAGGGGATCTGTACGTCGCAACCGCGTGGTGGACGGCCCACCTTGCACAGACGCTGACGCAGGACCCGCGTCTCCGTGCGCGAGATTTTTACTATCTCATTCAGGACTACGAACCTCTGTTCTATCCGTGGGGGACAGAACATGCAGGGGCTTTGGCGTCCTACGATCTGGGTGCGCGCCCGGTCTTTAATACCCGCCTTTTGGCCGATTACACGCGGATGCAAGGGCACCGTTTCGCCGCCGAACCGCTGGTCTTTGCGCCATCCATCAACGTCGCCCAATACGCCGATTTGCCCCGCCCAGATCGCCGTTCGCGCAGAAAACCACGGCTGGTCCTCTACGGACGCCCAGAGGTGCCGCGCAATCTTTTCCCTCTCGCGATTGAAAGCCTTGGTCGCTTCGTGGAATCTGAGGGCCTGACCAAATCCGAAATTGAAATCGTCAGCCTTGGCCTCAAGCACCGCAACGTGCTCTTGCCCGGCGGGATTGAGGTGCAGTCGCGCGGCAAACTGCCTTGGTCAGATTATCCCGGCTTTCTGGCCAATAGCGATGTTGGCCTCTCGCTCATGATGTCCCCTCATCCCAGTCATCCGCCGATTGAGATGGCCGCCGCTGGCATGCGGGTCGTCACAAACCGCTTTGGCCCCAAGGATCTTGGCACATTGGCCCCGCATATCCTGTCGTCGGATATGACTGTGCCAGCCTTATCTGCCGCGCTCAGCCGCGCCTGGCACATGCCTGAGCCGACAATAGCGCAACGCGGCATCTCTCTCACCGCGCTGGGACACTCGCTTGATCATGTGGCGTGCGCCATTGATGCCCGTCTGAGCGAAGGGTCACAAAGATGCGCCGCCTGATCCTGCATGTCGGCGCTCCGAAATGCGGCTCGACCTTTCTCCAGCGTGTGATGCTCAAGAACCGGGGCAAGCTGTGTGACCTTGGATTGAATTACCCGCATCTTGGCCCCGGTCATCCCGGCAATGGCGAGGTCATCTATGAGGTCCCCGAACCGTGGCTGACCCGCCAATTCGAACGCGCGCCGATACTGATGTTGTCGCACGAATTGTTGTTCGCGCAGGCCGCGCGGGCCACCCGTCTGCGGCATCTGGTCGAGCGCATGGATGTGCAGGTCGATATCACCGCCTTTCTGCGGCCTTTCGATGAAATCATTCTTGGCGATTATTCGCAGACCCTGCGCCAGAATCTACCAGCATTTATCGAAACCGGGCGCGCGTTTCACGGGCGCAGCTTTCGGCAATTTGCCTGGGCGCGGCAGAAGGATATCCAACCGGCAGATTTTCTTGCGGCGTGGCAAACCGCCCTGCCGTCAGCACGCCTGCATTTGGCCCACCATCGCGACATCCGCGCGACGCTGACCCAATTGATCCCCGCCACGTCCGCCATGGACTGGACCCTACCCGCATGGCGCGCCAACCCATCCTTGTCGCGGATCGCATGCGAAGACGCGCTCGCCGCTGCGCTGAGCCCTGCGGGCGGTTCAAAGGCTTCGATCACCAAAAATCCGCCGCCCTTTGCAGATGAACGCATGCGCGCATGGCTTCGCGCCATCTTTGACCCGCAACGCCACGCCTTGATTGAGACCTTCGGTTTCGATGTGAATGACCTCTCTGGCAATGCAGAGATCGCCCATGCCGCATGAGCGCGTGGCGATTTTGATGGCCACCCTGAATGGTGCGGCCTTTGTAGACGCCCAGATCAGATCGCTTGTGTCTCAAACCCACACGCATTGGCGGCTCTGGGTATCTGACGATGGGTCGGTTGATGACACGCTGGGCATCATTCGCCGCACCGCCGGTCGCAAGCTGGCGCGTGTGATCCGTGGGCCGGGTGCGGGGTTTGCTCAGAATTTCCTGCACTTGCTGCGTCAGGTGCCTGCCGGCCACTACGTCGCGTTTTGCGATCAAGACGATATCTGGCACAGGGACAAACTGGGCCGCGCATTGACCCAACTGCGCGGAAACCAAGGACCGGCGATGGTGTGCGCGGCGACCCAACCCTGTGATACGGCGTTGCTGCCGATCGGCCCTCCTGCGTATCGCGATGCGCCAAGGCTGTGTTTTGAAAACGCGCTTGTCCAGAATCAGGCACCCGGAAACACCATCGTGCTAAACCCTGCGGCAGTGGCCGCCCTTAAACCAGCCAGCAAAGCGGCTTGGGCTGTGCCCGCCCATGACTGGTGGGCCTACCTCTGTCTGAGCGCGATGGACGCCCCCCTTATCTGGGACCCGACACCGGTTGTCCTCTACCGACAACACGCCGCCAACGCGATTGGCAGCAATCAGGGTGCGCGCGCGCGGATGCGGCGGATACATCGGCTGCTGAACGGCACTTACGCGGGCTGGATCAGCGCGAATCTGTCTGCGCTGCGGCCGATCCACGAGCAAATGCCGGATCGCAATCGCCTACTTCTTGAACGTTTTTGCCGATCTCGCAGGCACCCTGCCCATCGGCGTGTGCAATTTGCCATCAACCCGCCTGTCTGCCTGTCAAATACGCATGCGCAGCGCGCATGGCAGGTCGCGCATGCTTTGGGATGCACCTAGCCGCCTCACAAGGGTTGCAGCACACCCGCGCCTTTCGTATCGGGACGCCATGGATCATTTTCTATATCGCGACGGTGCTCTGCACGCCGAAGACGTACCCGTAGCGGAAATTGCTGCGGCGGTTGGCACGCCTTTCTACGTCTATTCAAGCGCCACTCTGCTGCGTCACTTTACGCTGTTCGACGACGCGCTCTCGTGGGGTGACCACCTCGTGTGCTTTGCGATGAAATCCGCGTCCAATCAGGCCATCCTGAAACTTCTAGGGGATGCAGGTGCCGGTATGGATGTGGTGTCTGGCGGTGAATATGCCCGTGCCCGCGCAGCTGGCGTTCCCGGGGATCGCATCGTCTTTTCCGGCGTCGGCAAAACGGTCGACGAAATGCGCATGGCCCTGTCTGGCGGCATTCGTCAGTTCAATATCGAAAGCGAACCGGAAATGCGTGCGCTCTCGGCGGTCGCAACTGCGATGGGCGTGACTGCCCCGATCACGATCCGCGTGAACCCCGATGTCGACGCCAAGACCAACGAAAAGATTGCCACAGGGCGCAAAGGCGACAAATTCGGGATTCCGATTTCGCGCGCGTCCGAGGTCTATGCGCTGGCCGCCAGCCTGCCCGGCCTCAAAGTGATCGGCATCGACGTCCATATCGGGTCTCAGTTGACCGATCTGGAACCTTTCCGGATGGCCTATACCAAGGTTGCCGACCTGACACGTCAATTGCGCGCCGAAGGTCATGAGATTACCCGCCTGGACCTCGGCGGCGGACTGGGCATTCCTTATGAACGCTCGAACCTCGCTCCGCCTCTGCCGACGGATTATGGCGAACTGATCCGCGAAACCGTCGGGGATTTGGGCTGCGAAATCGAGATTGAGCCGGGCCGCCTGATTTCGGGCAATGCAGGTATCCTCGTGGCCTCGACCATCTACGTGAAAGAAGGCGAGGATCGCCAATTCCTGATTCTCGACGCCGCAATGAACGATTTGATCCGCCCTGCGATGTATGGCGCGCATCACGATATCATTCCCGTCGTCGAACCTACACCGGGCGCCGAGCCCGCCAAATATGACATCGTCGGTCCCGTCTGCGAAAGCGGTGATACCTTTGCCAAACACCGCGACATGCCAGCCGTGAATGCAGGCGATCTGGTCGCCTTCCGCAGTGCGGGGGCCTATGGCGCGGTCATGTCCAGCGAATACAATACCCGCCCGCTGATCCCCGAAGTTCTGGTTCAGGGCGATCAATTCGCGGTTATCCGCCCACGCCCAACCTTTGACGACATCATCAATCGCGATACCATACCTGAATGGCTATGACGCCATAGAGGTCATGAGAGCGATCCTGCATGATGCATGACATTCCCGGTAAGACCCGCCGCGCCCTGTTCTGGACGCGGGCGGGTATGGTGGCTGAACGGCTGACATTGGCCTTCTGGCCGCTGTGGAGTGTTGTCTTTGCCGTCCTTGGTGCGATCCTGATCGGCATTCCGGAAAACCTCCCGGTCGAAGGTTTGTGGGCCGGCATCGTCGGCTCCGCCGGATTGGCCGTCTGGTCGTTGTGGCGTGGCGTCCGTGGCTTTGCCTGGCCCAGCAGCGAAGAGGCACGCGACCGTCTGGACGCAACCTTGCCCGGTCGCCCGATCAGCACATTGAATGATACGCTTGCCATTGGTGGTGACGACGACGCGGCCAACGCCGTTTGGGAAGCGCACCGCAAACGCATGCGCCACCGCGCCGCACAGGCGCGGCCCGTTGCTCCGGGCCTGCGCGTGGCACGCTTTGATCCCTTTGCCCTGCGCTATGTCGCTGTGCTGCTTCTGGCCGTGGGTCTGCTTTTTGGCTCGATCTTGCGCGTCGGACAGGTGGGCGACCTAACCCAAGGCACCGCCGAGGCGGCGATTGGCCCATCATGGGAAGGCTGGGCAGAGCCACCGCGCTATACCGGTCTGCCAACAATTTACCTGCCTGATATCACCGACCCGACACTGACTGTCCCGCGCGGAACTCTGATCACTCTGCGCCTCTACGGAGAGGTCGGCGCGCTGACCGTGTTCGAAACCGTGAGTCCCCCGTCAGACGAAGTCGCTGTCGCGAGCGCATCGACGCAAAGCTTCGAGGTGACAAGAACTGGTGAAATCGCCGTCGACGGCCCCGGCGGTCGGACATGGCAAATAGCAATCACTCCTGACCTGCCCCCGAGCGTGGCGTTCTCCACGATTCTGGACAGCGGCGAAGACGCTTTTACCCCGGCCAGCATGCTGGAGGAGACGTTCACAGCAACCGATGATTATGCGGTTATCGCAGGATCCGGTGTTTTTGAACTCTTGATCCAAGATGTTGATCGCCGCCACGGCATGTCCATCGACCCTGAACCACGCGGCCCACTTGAGTTGCAATTGCCGATGACAATCTCCGGCGACCGGTCCGATTTCACGGAGATTTTGACAGAGGACCTCTCCGAGCATCCATGGGCCAACCTGCCCGTGTCGCTGACTCTGGAAGTCGAGGACGCGATTGGCCAGACAGGTTCCTCGAACGCCAAGCCGATGCTCTTGCCCGGTCGACGGTTCTTTGACCCTGTCGCCAAGGCGGTGATCGAACAACGCCGCGATCTGCTCTGGAACCGCGAGAATGCAGACCGCATCGCGATGATCCTGCGCGCGATCAACTACAACGCTGACGGGCTGTTTCGGACGGAAACCACGCGCCTGCAGCTTGAATCAATCCGCCGACGCCTGGAGACCCTCGCGCCCTATGGCATCAGCGACGCACAGCAGGCTGAAATCTCCAAAGCCCTCTGGGACCTCGCCATCCAGTTGGAAGAAGGCGATCTTGCCGATGCCGCCCAGCGCCTGCAACGCGCGCAGGAACGCCTGCAAGAGGCCATCGAAAACGGCGCGACCGAAGAGGAAATCGCCGAATTGATGCAGGAACTGCGCGAGGCGATGCAGGACTACATGCAGCAGCTGGCCGAGAGCCAAGACCCCAACAATCAGCAGCAACCGATTAACCCCGAAAACATGCAGGAAATGTCTCAGCAGGATCTTCAGGACATGCTCGATCAGTTGCAAGAACTGATGGAACAGGGACGCATGGCCGAGGCGCAGGAGCTTTTGGATCAGCTTCAGCAGATGATGGAGAACATGCAGGTCACCGAGGGCCAGCAAGGCGGCGAAGGTCAGCAAAGCGAAGGTCAGCAGGCCATGGAAGGCCTCGCTGAAACGCTGCGCGAGCAGCAAGGGCTAAGCGACGAAGCCTTCCGCGATCTGCAGGAGCAATTCAACCCGAACGCCCAAGCCGGTGAGAGCCAGCAAAACCAAGGCCGCAGCGGAAATCAGGGCCAAGGTGACCAACACAGCGAAGGTCAACAGCAAGGCGAAAACCAAGGCAACGGCCAAGGCAGCAACCGCAGCCAGCAACAGGGCCAGAACCAGCAGCAAGGCGGCGACCAACAAGGCGACCCAGCTCAGCAATTGGCGGACCGGCAGCAGCAACTGCGCAATGAATTGCAGCGTCAGCGCGACGGCTTGCCCGGCGCAGGCACTCCAGAGGGTGACGCCGCTCGCGACGCGCTTGATCGTGCGGGCGAGGCCATGGACAACGCCGAGGACGCGCTGCGCAATGACCAACTCGCAGAAGCGATCGACGATCAGGCCGAGGCCATGGATGCGCTGCGGGAAGGCATGCAAAACCTTGCTGACGCGATGCAACAGGAACAGCAAGGCCAAGGTCAGCAAAACCAGCAGGCTGGCAACCAGTCACCGCAGCAGCGGGACCCGCTTGGTCGCGATCCGTCCTCGGACGGCAGCATTGGCAGCGATGAAGACCTGTTGCAAGGTGAAGATGTGCGCCGCCGCGCCGAAGAACTTCTTGATGAAATCCGCCGTCGGTCTGCCGAAGCGGACCGCCCCCAGCAGGAACGCGACTATCTGGAACGGCTGCTGGATCGGTTCTAAACCGATCCTTCCGTAAGGTCCTGAATGGCGGCGACACCACGTTCAACCGTCTGAGCAAGCCACACGCGCAGATCGTTCACGACCTGTGTGTATTGCTCAAGCTGCGGTTCAATACCGGGCAGATAGTTCGCCACCTGAGGGGCATAAGCGTAAAGCGCGGCCAAACCGACCATAACCAAGAGGGTCAGGCCGAACCCAAAGCGAAAACCTTTGCGTTGCGTCTGGGCATCGGCTTCGGTCTCTGCGCTGCTTGCCACGGGCGCATCGCGGTCTCCTGCGGCGCGCAGTGTAGAGTTGATCTCATCAATGTCGGGCAACAGGTCCCGGCGGGCAGCCTTGTCACCGGTTGTGGCCACGTCCTCTACCACCGGCGGCGGTGGCGCGATGGGGGCGTCGAGCCCCAGATCACCCTGAACCTCAAGCCCTGCCTCTCGCGCACGCGCGGTGGCCTCGAACTCGGCTTCCTGACGCAAGACCTCTGCGACTTCCGGCTGCAACTCGCGGCGCTTGGCGGCGGGTTTATGCTCCGGCTCGGCGGCGCTCGGCGCTGGGTCCGACTTTGGGCGCGCCTCGGCGTCTTCGACCGGATAGTCCGGTGGCGCCTCTGACGGAGGTGTGAATGTAGGGTTGGGCGTGCGTTTTGGGCGCGGCGGTGGGCGACGGGGCGCAACGGGCGCTGGCTCATCCTCTTGCGCAACAGCATCGTAGTCTCCCGACACTTCGGGCGCATCGACGGGCGCAGGATCATCCTCTTCAACCGGAGGCTCAGGTTCAACGGGCTGAGATGGATCAAAGAACCACGTATGCCCGCAATTAGAGCACTGTACATCGCGTCCCTCCTGCGGGATCGCGCTGTCGGGAACTTCGTATTCCGCATCGCAATTGGGGCAGATCAGCCGCATGGGTTTCGCGCTCTTGTCCTGTGTCCTGTTCAGCCCCGGGTGTGTCCCGGCGATCTTTTGCGGGTTCCTGTGCCGTTTGGGCAAGGATTGGCTAATGTTGTCTTATGCTTGCGGCAGAAAAACAAGTTGTTTGACGGTTTACCGCTAGCACCGATTGAAACCGTGGCGGGGTTGCGGCACTGTCTGGCCGCAAAGCGGTGGGGCACGTCACGTGATCGAGTTGGAAAATGTCGCCTACAGTTACGGCGGTGGCGAATTGCTGAGCAATGTCTCGCTGAGCATTCAGCCGGGCTCGTTCCATTTTCTGACCGGGCCCTCCGGATCAGGCAAAACGACCTTTCTGAAAATGCTCTATGGCGAACTGATTGCAACGGCAGGTCACGTCCGGTTGGGCGGGATCGACACGCGCAGCATGTCGCGTGATCAAATCGCCCTGACGCGCCGCTCCATCGGCATGGTCCCACAAGATACGCAGTTTCTGGACCATCTACGGCTCGTTGAGAACATTTCGCTGCCGCTCTTGGTGTCGGGCCGCGATACGGGGTCCGCGCAAACCAACCTGGATGACCTTCTGCGATGGGTGGGGCTGACGAACCACGCCAATGCCTACCCGCCAGAGCTATCGGGCGGCGAGCGTCAGCGCGCCGCATTGGCCCGGGCGGTGATCATGTCGCCATCCGTCATTCTTGCGGATGAGCCGACCGGCAACGTGGATTGGGAAATGTCGCAGCGGCTTTTGACACTGCTTGTCGAATTGAACCGGCTTGGCAAAACGATTTTGATCGCCACGCATGACCTGACACTGATCCGCGCCGCCAAGGCGCAGGTGCAGGCCCGCGTCCTGCGGATTGCGGAACGCAGGCTGCATCTTGCGGGGGCTGACCTGTGAAGCAGTTGCCCAAACAGATCACCAGGTTCATTGCGGGCGACGCTCAGGCCGATCGCATCGTGCCACCAACGGGGTATACAGCCGAACTGACGATTTTTGCGGCGGCTGTTATGGCCTTTCTGGCCATCTTTTCCCTCGCTTTGTCATCGTCAATGGGCCGTCTTGCAGACCGCTGGTCTGACGAATTGGCCCAGTCGCTCACCGTTCGCATTTCTGCCCCTGCGGAGCAAATGGATGCGCAAACAAGCGCAGCGCTGAACGTGCTGAACACCACGCCCGGGATCGCCTCGGCGCGTGCTTTTACGGATGAAGAACAGCAAGCGCTGCTCGCCCCTTGGTTCGGCGCCAACGTGCAAATCGACGCCTTGCCGATCCCGCGACTGATCGAGGTGATTGAAGACGACGGGTCGCTCGACATCAATGGTCTCAGACTGCGGTTGCAGGCCGAAGCCCCCGGCGCACAAGTCGACGATCATGCCCGTTGGCGAGGCCCGCTTGTCGCCTCTGCCAATCGCCTGCGGCTAGTCGGGTGGATGGCCATTCTGTTGATCGCGCTGACGACCGCCGCGATCATCACGTTGGCCGCAAATGCGGCCCTCGCGGCGAACCGGCAAGTGATCTTTGTGCTGCGACAGGTGGGCGCGCGCGACGCCTATATCGCCATGGCCTTTGTGCGCCGCTTCACCCTGCGCGCGTTGACAGGATCCGCCATCGGCACCGCACTGGCTGTGATTTTCATGATCGTGCTTCCGTCAGGGGCAGCCGGAAACGGCCTGCTGACAGATTTCGGTTTTACCGGCGGTGGATGGCTGCTGGCTGTGCTTTTGCCATTTTTCGTGGCAGGAGTAGCATTCAGCGCAACCAACGCCGCCGCACGCCGCATGCTTCGGAGCTTGACCTGATGATCCGCACCGCAATCTCCGTCCTCTACATGACGCAGTCCTACATCATGATGGCCATTATGGCCTTCGTGTTCTTTCCCTATGCACTGATCACACCGAACGGCGCATCCTTTGCCTGCCGTACCTATGCGCGCTACGCCATGTGGACGGCTCGCTTGATGATTGGCATTCGTTGTGAGGTGCGCGGCAAGGTACCAGAGGGCGAAGTCCTCGTCGCCGCCAAACATCAAAGCTTTCTCGACATCATCATGATTTTCGAGGCCCTCCCGCAGGCCAAATTCATCATGAAACAGCAACTCCTCTACACGCCCTTCATCGGCCAATACGCGTACCGGCTGGGCAGCGTTCCAGTAAACCGGGGCCGGCGGACCGAGGCGATCAAAAAGATGCTGGCCGATGTCAAAGCCGGCCGGTCGCGCCCGGGGCAGCTCGTGATCTATCCCCAGGGCACCCGCGTCGCGCCGGGCGTCAAAGCCCCCTACAAGATCGGAACTGGCGTTCTTTATCAGGAACTTGGTCAACCTTGCGTTCCGGTTGCAACCAATGTCGGGGTTCTGTGGCCACGCAAAGGAATCCCGCGCACTCCCGGTCTGGCCATTGTCGAGTTCATGGATCCGATTGAACCGGGCCAACCGATGGAAACCTTCATGCAAGAGATCGAGACTCGCATCGAAGCCAAATCCAACGAATTGATGAAGGAAATCGGTTTTGACGCATGACATCACCACACTTGATCAACTCGAAGTGATTTACGGCACCGTAGATCCGAACTCCCTCCACAAGGTGGCATCGACAGTCACCGCCGAATACGGTGCTTGGATTTCTGCCTCTCGGTTTTGCGTGCTGTCGACTGTCGGCCCCGAAGGCACCGATGGCAGCCCGCGCGGCGACGACCACCCTGTTGTGCAAATCGCAGACGAGACGACGCTCTTGATGCCAGACTGGCGTGGCAACAATCGCGCCGATTCCCTGCGCAACATCATCCGCGATCCACGCGTGTCTTTGATGTTCATGGTGCCGGGCAAAACCAACGTTATCCGCGTCAACGGCACAGCAGCGCTGACACAGGATCCCGACCTGATGCAGCGGTTTGAGGTCAAAGGCCGACAGCCCCGGCTGGTGATCCGCATCTCTGTTGGCGAAATCTACAGCCAATGCGCACGTGCCTTGATCCGCTCGGGTCTGTGGTCGAGGGACGACAGCGACCTTGCTCTGCCCAGTATGGGCGACATCCTCAGGGCGCAGACCTCGGGCGCTGTGGATGGCAAAAGCTATGACGCCAACTGGTCGGCACGGGCGGCAAAAACCATGTGGAATGCAGACGCGAGCTAAGCGTCAATTCGCGGTGCAGCCCCGAATGTCGACGGCCTGATTTCGGCCAAAGACGGTCACGCGGATGCCTGAGCGATCCAGTGCAAACGGGGCCGATTGCGGCGGCACAAGTTCCGTAACAGCAACCAACGTCGCGCCGTCCCGTTCCACTTTCGGCTCTGCGACCCAGACCGACTTATCCGCTGTTTCAATTGCGGCAACCTCACTGGGTCCCACCTTCGGCATCGTCACTTGAACATGCAGGCGCAGCCCATCATGCAACGGTTCGATGTGGCACACGACCGGGCCTACGCTGGCTTCGGTTTCTGTCATCGGGCGATCTGCCAGAGCGGACCGGATCATCGGATCGGTATTGTCAGTGGCCGGCAACGTCGCCCGGATTTGCAGATGCGCCGGGATGCAAATTTCTTCGCACACGCCCATCGACACTTTGGCATCTATTTGAACCGGGGCGGCGGGGTCCACCGTCGCTATGCGCAAAGGCAACACGACCTGCCCTTCATACCCGATAGAGCGCATCCCGTTTTGCCAAAACACCTTTGGCACGGGCCAATGGGTGCTGTGACCGGTCATGTTTTGCGACCCCGAAAAGTCGAACTGCGTCGGGATGCCCGCGTCACCCGGCGCGCGCCAATAGGTCTTCCAACCCGGTGCAAGCGTCACATGAAGCGCCGCGATGTGATCACCATTATCCGCCCGCCAGCCGGTCAAA
The DNA here is from genome assembly GCF_007995215.1 of Shimia ponticola. Classification (GTDB taxonomy): domain Bacteria; phylum Pseudomonadota; class Alphaproteobacteria; order Rhodobacterales; family Rhodobacteraceae; genus Shimia_B; species Shimia_B ponticola. Next base: position 91,406 of record NZ_VCDK01000006.1, on the reverse strand, counting down.
ACCTTGGCGTCTATGACCTCATCCAGCGACATGGCAGCACCAGTGCTTGCCACCAGACAGGTGGATGCCACGGCCGCCGAACGGCGCAAAAAGGTCCAAAGCTTGTGCATCATCTTGCTCAGCTACTTAACCACTGCGCTGCGAATGCAAAGTCACAATCCAGCGAAGAACTGACACACAATCAAAAGGCGAATTCCTGCCCGCGCGTGACATTAAGGCTGTTGTGCGCGCACCAGCAGCACGCCATGGTATAGCTATGGCGGACGGAACCCAGACAAATCTGACAGGGCAGATGCTCATAGCGATGCCGGGCATGGGTGATCCACGCTTTGAACGGTCAGTTGTCTATATGTGCGCCCATAATTCCGACGGCGCGATGGGTTTGATCGTCAACAAACCAGCGCAGGATATCGCGTTTAAAGATTTGTTGTCCCAACTCGATATCCAAGCCCCGCCCCAAAACAAAGAGATCAGAGTCCTGTTCGGCGGACCCGTCGAAAATGGGCGCGGCTTTGTCCTGCATTCGAACGATTACGTCTCAAACGAATCCACACTGAACGTGACAGGCACCATCGGGATGACGGCAACGCTGGATATTCTCGAAGACATCGCCCACGGACGCGGCCCGAGCACATCTGTCTTGGCTCTGGGATATGCAGGCTGGGGGCCCGGTCAGCTTGAATCAGAGATCGTCCAGAACGGATGGCTGACCTGTGATGCCTCGGACGGGCTGATTTTTGGCGAAGACGCGACCGAAGGAAAATGGATTGCGGCCATCAAATCACTTGGGATTGATCCGCTAATGCTGTCGGCCTTGGGCGGCACTGCCTAAGCAGTATTGGACCTAACCGCGCGGTGCAGCCGCCCGTTGAAGCCGATCATTAATCGCAGCGCCCAAACCGTCCAACGGGATCGGCGCGACGGCGATGGGTTTTCCAACCCCGTCTAACTCACGCAGCAGAGCAAAAAGCGTAGCGGCGGCCTCTACCAAATCGCCCGAAGCCGAAAGCGTTCTTTCTCCCGCAATCGCCCCGAAGCCCAAAAGGATCTCGCCGGGGCGCGCCTTGGTCGCGTTCAACCTGACCGGTGCATCCGGCGCATAGTGCGACGTCAGCTGCCCCGGCACCAATGGCGCGGCATCATCCGTGCGGGCCTGCCGCGCAATCGACCTGCCAAGCACTTGCTCAATGGCTTCCACGGCAACTCCACCGGGCCGAAGCAATGTTGGCTCAGGTCCACCGATGATCGTGCTTTCCACGCCAACCGCGCAGCGGCCATCGTCAAGGACGGCGGCAATGCGACCCTCCAGCCCGTCCAGCACATGATCGGCTGTGGTCGGGCTTACGCGACCAGAGGGGTTTGCGGACGGCGCAGCAACTGGCCGTCCAACCGCTCGCAAGAGCTGTTGCGCCACCTGTGTCGCGGGGATGCGGATAGCCAGCGTATCGTGACCGGCGGTGACAATATCAGGCAACGCCGTCTTCTTGGGCAGAGCCAGCGTCAACGCACCGGGCCAGAAAGCCGTTGCCAGCGCCTCCGCCCAATCCGGCAAATCAACCCATCGGCTTGCAGCCTCCAGATCAGGGACATGCACGATCAGGGGATTAAAGCTGGGCCGATTCTTGGCCTCAAAAATTCGCGCGACGGCCTGTGGCTGCGTCGCGTCCGCCCCCAACCCATAGACAGTTTCGGTTGGAAAAGCGACCGTTTCACCCGCAAGCAGGATCTCTGCCGCGCGCGATATACCGTCTGCATCTGCCTCCAGTCGGGCCGTGTTGTAGCGCTGGGATGTCGCGTCGGTCATGACGTGGCGTTTCAGTTGGTGCGGTCAAAGGCTCGCTATAGCGTGCAAGCCAACCAAGTGAAATCCCTGATACAACCCCGTGCTTTGCGAGGATCCAATGCCTTACCGGTCACCTGTGTCCGATTACGAATTCATCTTTGATCACATCGTCCCGATGGCAGACATCGCCGCGACGGAACGGTTCGCCGATGCCCAAAAGGACGTCAGCGATGCGATCCTGGCCGAAGCGGGGAAACTGTCCGACGACATCCTCGCGCCGCTGCAACGCGTTGGCGACCTGAACCCCGCACGGCTCGAAAACGGTGTGGTCCGCACCGCGCCCGGCTTTGCCGAAGGCTTCCGCGCCTTGGCGGAAGGCGGCTGGGTCGGCATCTCTGCCGATCCCGAATATGGCGGCATGGGGCTTCCGATGGCGCTGTGTACTGCAGTCAACGACATGATGACCGGCGCGTGCATCTCGCTGCAACTCTGCCCGCTGCTGAGCCAAGGCCAGATTGAGGCGCTGGAACATCACGCCTCTGACGCGATCAAGGACCTGTACCTGCCAAAACTGACTTCCGGCGAATGGACTGGCACCATGAACCTGACCGAGCCTCAGGCCGGTACCGATGTTGGTGCTTTGCGCACCAAGGCGGAGCCAAATGGCGACGGCACCTACAGCATCAGCGGTCAGAAAATCTACATCACCTATGGAGATCACGATTTCGGCGGCAATGTCTGCCACCTTGTCCTTGCGCGTCTGCCCGATGGGGTGCCGGGACCCAAAGGCATCAGCCTGTTCATGGTGCCGAAATACATCCCGGATGAAAACGGCAATCCTGGCGTCGCCAATGATCTGCGCGTCGTCAGCCTGGAACACAAACTGGGCATCCACGCCTCGCCAACCTGCGTCATGGAGTATTCCGGCGCGACCGGGTGGCTCGTGGGCGAAGAACATAACGGCATGGCTGCCATGTTCACCATGATGAACAACGCGCGTCTGGGCGTCGGCATTCAGGGTGTGGGCATCGCCGAGGCCGCGTATCAACACGCCGTTGCTTATGCGATGGACCGCAAACAGGGAGCGACCAAGCTTGAGGGCGGCAAAGGCACCATCATCGACCATGCCGATGTTCGCCGTATGCTGACGTCGATGAAGGCCGATATCTTTGCCGCACGCGCCATCGCTGCCGCCTGTGCATCGGCCATCGACCTGACAACCGCCACGGGCGACGCAACCCATCGGGCGCGCGCCGCTCTGCTGACCCCGATTGCTAAGGCCTTTGGTTCGGATGTCGGCATCGCGGTCTCCGCCGAAGGCTTGCAAATCCACGGCGGCATGGGCTTTGTCGAAGAAACCGGCGCCGCCCAATTCAGCCGCGACGTGCGCATCACTTCGATCTATGAAGGCACCAACGGCATTCAGGCCATGGACCTTGTCGCGCGTAAGATGATGGATGGCGGCGAGGCCGCAAACGCGATCTTTGAAGAGATCGAAAACCACGCTGAAAAGGCCAAGGGTCAATTCCCTGATCTGGCCGAAGCCGTATGGTCAGCCTGCGAAACGGTTTGTGAAACAACCGAATGGTTGGTCGCACAAGGCGATCTGAATGATCGCTTTGCCGGTGCGGTCCCTTATCTCCGGGCATTTGCCCGAGTTCTGGGCGCGCATTACCACCTCAAGGCCGCGATGACGGGCGACGCCACGCGCGCCAAACTGGCCCGCTTCTACATCGAGCGTCTGCTGCCAGAGCATGTGGGCCTGTGTGCGCACGCCCGCGTGGGTGCCGCTGGCATCTACGAACTCAGCGCCGACGAACTCGCCGCGTGATCGGGCGACACCGGGGCGCGGCAGGCCTTGTGCTTGCCGCCTCCTTGATGGGATGTGCGTCCAAGAGCCTGCCACCAGATAGCCTCTGGCGGAATGGCTCACCGCCCTATCTGCAGGTCAGAGCCAACATAGACACATACACCGCGCTTGTTGCGGTCCACTGGGTCTCGCAGGACGACGGCAAACCAGACCGCCACGACGTCGAGGTCATGTCCTATATCAGCGCCCGACCGCTGCCGACGGAAGACTTCGACTTTGCGAAGGAATTCGTTCGGTTGAAATGCGCCGGGATCACAGAGGAACAGATCAACCGCTCCGTCATCTTGGCGGGAGATGGCGGATACTATCGTTTCACAAACCTACCATGCGAATTGGTGGTGCAGCCCCTCTTTGGTTCCTCTAGGCAGGGCGCATGACCGAAGATCGCCACGCTCAAGCCGCCAAACTACGCTACCCATTCCCAGATGCCCCTGCCGAGGGCGACGCGATTGAGGTCGCTCCGGGCGTTCTCTGGTTTCGCCTCCCGCTTCCGATGAAGCTGGATCATGTGAATATCTATGCGCTGGACGACGGCGACGGATGGACGCTGATCGACACCGGCATGCGCACCAAGGCCGGGATCGCAGCGCTGAAATCGGTAATGGAGGGGCCACTTGGTGGCAAGCGCATCACCCGCGTGATCCTGACCCACCACCATCCGGACCATGTCGGCATGGCCGGTCGCCTGATGCGCGACGGGGCCGAGCTTTGGGCAACGCGCACCGCTTACTTGACCGCGCGGATGCTCACGCTTGATGTGCAGGACACCTACACGGACGAAAGCGTCACCTTCTACAAACGCGCCGGCATGGCCGCCGATGTGCTTGAAGGCCGCCTTCAAGAAAGGCCCTTCAACTTTGCCGATATCTGCGATCCGATGCCATTGGGCTATCACCGCATTCGCCAAGGCGACACGCTGAGCTTTGGGGGACGCCGTTGGGCCGTCCATGTCGGCAACGGCCACGCCCCGGAACACGCGACCTTCTGGTCGATGGATGACAACCTCGTCCTTGCGGGTGATCAGATTCTGCCGTCGATCAGTCCCAATATTGGCGTTTACCCGACCGAGCCAGAAGCGGACCCCGTGGGTGAATGGCTAGAGGCCTGCAACCGTTTCTTGCCGATGGCCCAGGAAGACCAGCTGGTTTTGGGCGGTCACAAGCTCCCGTTTGTGGGCCTTCCGACCCGGATGCGGCAGCTTATCGACAATCACCATGGCGTTCTGAACAGATTACGCAAACACCTGAAGACCCCGGCCACGGCGGGTGAGTGTTTTCAGCCGATTTTCAAGCGCGAGATCAGCGCAGGTGAATATGGCCTCGCGCTTGTTGAGTCCTTTGCCCATTGCCAGCACCTGTTCCACACCGGCGAGGCTCAGCGAAGCCTGACCGATAGTGGCGCGTTCCTCTATCAGACCTGACTTCCGGACATTTCGATAAGGGCCGCCAAGGCGTCCTCGGCGCGATGTTCAGGCACAAAGAGATGGTCGTGGTAAAAGGCTGACACTGGGTTCACGCCCATCTTCAACTGTGCCAGCCGTGCGGTGATGGCAGCAAGAAATCCAACAGCCTCCAGCGAGGAATGCACATTCAGGGTGATGCTGCGCGACGGGAACTCGTAGCGCAAACCAGCGCCTTCCACGGTCTCGCGCCGTGCGATGACGGTCAAAGCCTCATCCTCGCGAAAGGTCATCATTGGGTCTAATTGGACCGCCTCTGCGAGCGTCTCGACATGCGCAAAGACGTAAACGCCGTCCCGAAGAACAGGCTGCATCGACGCAATCAAGCGTCCAAGATCGGATTCGCCGGTCATGACAAGATAGGCACAACATTCCCCCCTAGCTTCGTCAAGTTGTGACTTTTCCTTTCACACCGGACGCGCCAATGTTTGTCCATGAGCAAGTTGATCGACACATCCGCAGAAGCCCTCGAAGCCGCAGCCCTGCCGCGCCTGAAAGAGGCGCACACTGATCCTTCGGCGCCCAAGGTCGATCCCCAGAACCTTCCGGAAAAGGCACGCGCAAAGCCGGTTGCCCAGAAAAGCCCGGCGGAATGGGCCTATGAGCGGCTGATCCTCTACATCCAGAACTTTGAAAAGCAGCTGGATAGCAACCATGAGGTCGCCATGGGGTTTGCTGGCGGGGACATGGGTGTGATGCGAATCGAAGGCATGGGGTATTTCGACCCTGACGTCGTGACGTTTTACGGCAGCGACCCGACCGGGGCGAAAACCCAGCTTGTGCAGCACGTCACTCAACTGAATGTGATGTTGCGCGCGCTGCCAAAGGTGACCGAACAGGCCGAAGCCCGCCGCATCGGGTTTCGTCTGGCCGAGGATCTGGGTAAAGAGGCGTGACGTACTGCGGCCCACTGACCCAATGACAGGGGCGCGCGGATATTCTAGGAACAGGCCAAACAGAACCCAATTCAAGATCAGGGGAAAGACATGGCTGAAGAAAAGCATGAACACGGCAAAATGAACATTGAAGTTCAGGAAAAGACCTTCGACGCATTCATCCGCGCCGTCTCGTGGGGGACAGGAATTTGTTTGGTAGCTCTGGTTCTTTTGTACCTGATCAACGGCTAAAATCGATCTCGCGGCGCGCCGTCCTGTTTGGCGCGCCTGCTGCGGCCCTCGCGGCTTGCAGCTCTCAGCCGGTGAAATACGCGCCAAGTTCCGCGATCCAAGCGGTCCTCTATCAACATCCCGGCCCGAAATACGTACAGCTCATGAGCATGTTCAACACAGGCTCAAACAACGGCGCGCATTCGGCACTGGTGATCAACGCATCTCACCGAGTTATCTTCGACCCCGCAGGCGACTTTTCGCATTCGAAAATCCCCGAGAGGCATGACGTGCTCTTCGGGGCAAACCCACGTGTGCTCAAGGGCTTCTTTGATTGCCACGCGCGTGCAACCTTCTGGGCCGCGCTGCAATATGTCGAGGTCTCGCCTCAATCTGCCGAAACCGCTCTGCGTCGTGTCCAAGGCATGGGCCCTCAGCCCGACGCGTATTGCACGCGCTCAATCTCGTCTGTGCTGGCCGACCTGCCGGAATTCCGCGGCTTTGTCCGCCCGACCTGGTTCCCAGGCGCCTTGCATAAACAAATGGCTCGGGTTCCCGGTGTAATCGAGCAGGAACTGCGTGAAGACGACGATCCAGACAAACACACCTGCATCAAGGGTCTCGCGCTCTAGAGGCCCGCAATCGCCAGTGTTGCAAACGTCCCGGCACCGGCAACGATGGCCCACAGCGTGCTCTTGCTCAGGTAGCCGACCGTGATCGTCGCGATCCCGGCGCATAGCCGCACCGGATCGATCGCGCCGCCAGTTTCTGCCGGAAAAACCACAAGCGGGGCCGCGATCCCCGGCAGAATGCCGACCGCCGCATAGCGCAGATGCCTCAGCAGCCATTCGGGCATCGGTCGATCTCCGATCAGCCCAATAAAAGACAGCCGGATCAGGTAGCTGCCAAGGCCCAGCCCTAGGATCACGATCCAGATCGTCGCGTTATCCATTGCCGCGCTCCATTATCTTTTCGACCTGCGCGCCCGCCATCATCGCGCCCAGACCGGCAATCAAGAGCCCGATGGAATAGGGAAGAAACGCAAAGCACAGCGCCAATACGACTGACACTGCCGCTGCCGCCACATGCGCGAGAGTCCTCAGCGCGGGCGCGACAATCGACAGGAACGCAACTGGAAGCGCGAAGTCCAACGCCAGCCATTCTGGCAAGGTCGCTCCGACCAACACACCAAGCAACGTGAATGCGTACCATGCAGGCACCACTGGTATAGACACACCGATGAAATAGGCCATCCGGTCGGCCAGCGACCACTGCGTTTCCCGCTCATAGGCGGTGGCCGCGATGGCAAAATTCTGATCGACGATCAGATACGCCACCAGCCCGCGCTGCCAGAACGGGGCCTGCCCCAAATGGGGCGTCAAAGCCGCCGAATACATCGCCATACGCAGGTTGACCGCCAAAGCCGTGAGCAAAACGATGGCAACGGGTGCACCTTCCTGCAGCAATTGAAGCGCCGTGAACTGTGCCGCCCCGGCGATCACCACCACCGAAAACCCCATCACCTGCGCGATGTTCAGCCCGGCTTCGGTCCCGACCACGCCAAACAGCATCGCAAACGGAATCAGCACCACCAGAAATGGCAGGCTGTCCAAAATCCCGCGCTTCATCAGCTTTTTCTCGCTGGCACGTGCCATGGCTTATCCCTAAGTTCCTGCCAACGCGGTATCTTTGGCCCTGCGTCTTGGCAACGCCATCGGTACAATTCCGCAGAGTGCTTGGCGGAGGGAGGATGACTGACCATGGCCACACGGTCCGACATCGACGGCTACGTGATCGCACCGGACCCTGACAAAACGGGTCTGGCACGCACCGTGTCCTCTACCAATCATCTTGGGGAAACGAGCGAAGTTTCAGTCGTCGAAGAACGCCCCCTGACAATATACCTGAACCGGCAGGAAATCGTGACCGCCATGACGATAGGGGACTATCCGCAGTATCTGGCGCTTGGCTTCCTGCGCAATCAGGGCATGCTGTCGCCAGACGATCAGGTCACTGCCGTCGACTATGACGAAGAAGTCGCAACCGTGGTCGTCCGCACCGAGGTCGAGACGAACCACGAAGACAAGCTCAAGCGGAAAACCCGCACTTCTGGCTGCGCGGTTGGTACGGTGTTCGGAGACATGATGGCGGGGCTAGAAGGGCTGACGCTACCGCAGGCTGTGGTCCACACTTCATGGCTCTACACCTTAGCCGAACGCATCAACCGCACGCCGAGCCTTTATCTGTCGGCAGGGGCGATCCACGGTACGGTCCTCTGTGGCCGCGACCAGCCCTTGGTGTACATGGAGGATGTCGGACGCCACAACGCCGTCGATAAGGTCGCCGGATGGATGCGCGCCGAAGGCGTAAACGGCGCAGACAAGATCCTCTATACGACCGGCCGACTGACTTCGGAAATGGTCATCAAATGCGCAATCATGGGCATCCCGGTTTTGGTGTCACGCTCCGGCTTCACCGCTTGGGGTGTCGAGATTGCCCGCGATGTTGGCCTCACGGTCATTGGCCGGTTACGGGGAAAACGGTTTGAATGCCTGTCTGGCGCAGAGCGGTTGATCTGGGACGCGGACACATGACCTCGATCCACGCCATTGTGCTGTTGCTGGTGCTCGCCTTCCTTGGGCTGCTTGCGCTGTTCATTGCCGCGATTGTCGCGTGGCAACGCGTGAGCGAGATCGGCAATCTGGATGCAGGCGACCAAGCTTTGTCTTGGCGGATCATGGCGCGCGGTGTCGAAGGCGGCACACCTCATTTGCGGGCCGCGGTTTTGCGTTTCCGCAGCCTCTGCGCCTTGCAGGCCGCCTTGATGATTTTGATCCTCGCAGCGGCATTTGGCTGGCTCACGGCCATGATCGCAACGCTGTGTCTGTTGTCAGCCATCGCGCTCAGCAAACCCGCAACGGTGGCCTCATGACTGCACCTGTCGGCGTTATACTTGCTGGTGGCCTGTCACGGCGCATGGGCGGCGGTGACAAAGGGCTGCTTGATCTTGGGGATAAACCGCTTTTGCAGCACGTCATTGATCGCTTGGGACCACAGGTCAGAACCATGGCTCTGAACGCCAATGGCGATGCAAACCGTTTCGCAAATTACGGGCTGCCTGTCATCGCTGACGAAACAACCGACTTTGCTGGACCCTTGGCAGGCGTTCTGGCTGGCATGGTCTGGGGCGCGGCGCAGGGGGCTGATCACATCGTGACCGTCGCCGCAGACACTCCATTCTTTCCGACCGATCTGGTCGCGCGGCTGAAGGCATCTCTAACGCCAGACAGCGCCATCGCTCTTGCAGCCACTCCCGATCCCGAGCGCGGCATGGCCCGGCATCCCACATTTGGCCTCTGGCCCACCAACCTCGCCGACGATCTGCGACAGGCGCTCGCCGATGGTACCCGCAAGGTTGTCGCATGGACCGACCGCCATGGCACCGCCATGGCCGAATTCCCGGCCTCCCCTTTCGATCCCTTTTTCAACGTCAACACGCCGGACGACCTGATCCGCGCGCAGGAGCTTTTGCGATGAAGGTCTACGGTATCACTGGCTGGAAAAACGCAGGCAAAACCGGATTGATGGAGCGGCTGGTGGCCGAGATCACGGGTCGCGGGTTCACCGTCTCAACCCTCAAACACGCACACCATCAATTCGATGTCGACCAGCCCGGCAAGGACAGCTTCCGCCACCGCGACGCAGGCGCGCATCAGGTTCTCTTGGCCTCGTCCAAACGCTGGGCGCTGATGACCGAGTTGCGCGAGGAAGAGGAGCCACCACTGTCGGACTTGCTCGCCAAGCTCGCGCCTGTGGACCTTGTTTTGATCGAAGGGTGGAAACGCGACCGCCATCCCAAGGTCGAGGCATGGCGCGCCGAGACAAAGAACCCGCTGATCGCCCCCGGCGATGATACGATCAAGGCGGTGGCCAGCGACACGGACATTGAGACCGACCGTCAGAAATTCAACCTGAATGACACGTCGTCGATTGCGGATTTCATTTTGGCCGAGGTGGGCCTTTGACCTTCGACGCCGTCCTCATGGTCGACTGGACTGGTGGCGGCGACACGGGGCCGACGCCAAAGAAGGATGCCATCTGGATGGCTCGTGCCGCAGGCGGCCATGCGGACGCCCCCGAATACGTCCGCAACCGCCTGATCGCGCGCGACAGATTGGCCGAGGAAATCCAGAAGACGCTCGACGCCGGTGAACGTCTGATGATTGGCTTCGATTTTCCCTTCGGCTACCCGCAGGGGTTCGCGCGCCACATCACCGGGTCTGACGATCCCTTTGCGCTTTGGCAATGGATCACCGACCGTGCGGGTGACCTGAAGGATGGCAAAAACCGTTTTGACCTTGCCGCGCAGATGAACGCGCTTTTGCCCGGTGATGGCCCATTCTGGTTCAACGGGATCAAGCGCGAAATTGACGGGTTATCGCGCAAGAAACCTCCGACGCTGCCTGTCACCGAGCTGCGCAAGGCTGAAACCCTCGCCAAGGGCGCTTTCACCTGCTGGCAGATGGGCGGTGCAGGTGCAGTTGGGTCTCAGGTCCTGATGGGTTTGCCGATTCTTCAATCCTTGCGTGCGATGTTCCCGGACCAGATTGCAGTCTGGCCGTTCGAACCTCTCGACCGGCCCATCGCTTTCATCGAAATCTGGCCCTCGCTCATCGCAGCCGAAGTTGCCGCGAACCAGCAGCCAGACGAAATCAAGGATGCGGCCCAAGTCCGCACCCTTGCTGCCGCGGTCTCTCGCCTTTCTCCGACCGAATTGGAGCAAATGCTGGACGTCCACGCCCCGAAAGAAGGCTGGATTTTCGGCCTTGGCCACGAGCAAAAGCTCGCCGCGGCAGCACGACAAGGTCGCCTGCGTAACGACTGTTTCGCTCTTCCTCCCGGCACTCACTGGACGCCGGTCGATGAGGCGATGGATATGCTCCGCGACCGCCTGACCCCAGTCACCGGAACCGAAACCATTCCAGCCCACGCTGCCGGGGGACGCATCCTCGCAAAAGATGCGATTGCCGCAGGCTCCCACCCGCCTCACGCCAACTCCGCTGTTGACGGCTACGGCTTTGCAGGTGGCCTGACACCCGGCCTGCATCACATCCCGCTCGCCGCTGGCCGCGCCGCCGCTGGCGTCCCATGGACCGGCACACTGCCACAGGGACAAGCCCTCCGCATCCTGACCGGTGCTCCGCTCCCAGATGGCGTCGACACCGTTGTGCTTGAGGAAGACGTGCGCGCTACGGAGACAGAGATCACCGTCGAAGGTCCGCTCAAACCGGGCGCGAACACCCGCAAGGCGGGCGAGGATGTGGTGGCAGGCGACATCACCCTGCCCGCCGGTCGCCGCCTGACGGCGCCTGACCTCGCGCTGCTGTCCAGCACGGCGATCAAAGACGTCACTGTCCACCGCCCGCTCCGCGTTGGCATCCTGTCCACTGGTGACGAGGTTCAGCCCCCTGGAGCGCCGCTTGCCCCGGGCCAGATTGCAGACGCAAACCGCCCCATGCTTGCCGAGGTGATCCGCAAATGGGGCTATGAGGTCGTCGATCTGGGCATCGCCCGCGACGACCGAGGCGACGTCGAAAACAAACTCAACCAAGGTGCCTCACAGGCCGACGTCATCCTGACATCCGGCGGCGCGTCGGCTGGTGACGAGGACCACGTGTCGGCCCTGCTGCGCGGCACTGGTTCCATGGCGCTTTGGCGGATTGCCGTGAAACCGGGGCGCCCATTGGCCTTGGCTGTGTGGAACGGCGCGCCCGTTTTTGGCCTGCCCGGAAATCCTGTCGCCGCCTTCGTCTGCACGCTCATCTTCGCGCGCCCAGCGCTGTCGGCACTCGCCGGAGCAGGCTGGTCAGAGCCGATCAAGCTCACCGTCCCGGCGGCTTTTTCAAAGAACAAGAAACCCGGTCGCCGCGAATATCTGCGCGCGCGCCTGACAAACGGCTGCTCAGAAGTGTTCGGGTCCGAGGGATCAGGCCGCGTCTCCGGTCTCTCGTGGGCCGATGGCCTCGTTGAATTGCCAGACGGTGCTGCCGTGATCGAACCGGGCACGCCCGTGACCTACATGCCCTTCGCGGGCTTTGGCCTATGACCATCAAAGTGATACCCGGTTTTGCAGAGGCCCACCGCGCCGAAGCCTCAGAGCTTTTCTGGCAGGCCTTCGAGGGTAAACTGATGACGCCGCTGGGTCCCCGAGAAAAGGCCCTCAGGTTCATCGCCCCCAACCTGAGCCGGAACTTTGCCTTCAGCGCCTGCGCGCCGGATGGCAGCCTGCTGGGTGTGGCGGGAATCAAGACCGAAAAAGGCGGGTTCCTGACCGGCGATCTGAAGGATCTGAACGCAATCTACGGGCGGATCGGCGGGCTTTGGCGCGGAATACTTCTCGAACAATTTGAACGTCCTGTCGCGCCGGGTACGCTCTTGATGGACGGGATTTTCGTCAAACACAGCGCACGCGGCCAAGGTGTCGGCACCGAATTGCTCAAGGCGATCATCTGGACGGCAGAAATGAACGGCTATCAAGATGTCCGCCTTGATGTGATCGACACCAATCCGAGGGCTCGGGCGCTTTACGAAAGGCGTGGCTTTGCGCCCGCAGGCACCGTTTCAACCGGTTTCCTCGCACCTCTCATGGGGTTCAAGACAGCCACGACCATGTTGCGACCTGTGACGCCTGCAGGTGATCAGCGCGTTAGCTGAACATCCCGGTGACACGCCCCATCAGCATGAACGCCCGCGCGGTGCGGGTGTTGCTGAGTTCCGAGATATCCTCATCAGTCGCATCCTGCTCGAACTCGCTTAGCATCGTGTCAAACTTCCGCAGGAAGTGGTGCACCGCATCACGAAAAATCGCGTCCGACCGCATCCGTCCCGCTGCGAGGGCAAGCGCTGAGCGATCCCGGATACCGCCGAGAACAGCCACTGCCGCCCCACGCTCGCCTTGTGCAAAACGGCGCCAGATGTCCGGTTTCGCGCGATCAGGGCGCAGGTCGTCCATGTAAATGCCGTCTTGGCTCAGAAGCGTCAGAACATCTTGGCTGGCTTGGATCAGGCCTGCGGCCTTGCGATCCTTCAGCGCGCGCCGCAGCGCGGTGAACCCTTCCTGATCTTCTGCCGTTTCGGGGAAATTCAACGCCCGAATGAAATCTGCGCGGTCAACGGGCGGCTCGAGATCCTCTGGCGGGGTCCCCAACTGCAAAGCGGGTTGATCCATATCGACCGATGGCTTGCTCTCCGCAGCCCGCGCCGGGGCCGCCCCAGCCTTTTCGCGAGACGACGCAAAGGTGGCAACGGCGGTCTCGGTCTGCTTGGCGGCCTGTGCGATTTCATCGAGTTTCTTTTCGACTTCGGGCTGCTTTGCGATCCCGTGGGCCTGCCGGTCGGCAACATAGGTCTGGCGCATCGCATCAATCGCTGCCTGCAAACGACGGCTTTCTTCGCGCACGATCCGCGCCGACCGTGCCGCCGAAGCCGCAACCCAGATGACAGCCACCGGAAGGAACACGGCCAGCAAAGTCATGACAAATTGGAGCGTGTCGCGGTTTTCTGCCTCGAATACCGATGTCCCGCCCATCCCAAGGAAGAATACGGCAGACCCAAGCAACCACAGCGCAGAGAGCGCAATCGCGATCACTTCGATTGCGGACATGCCCTGATTCTTTGGCGTGTCATAGACGCCTAGATTGGTCTGGTTATCGGGCTTCTTGGCCATTTCGCGGTTCCGGATCGCGCCTTGGGCGTCAGACGAAGGAAATACTCAGGATCTCGTAACTGCGCACACCACCTGGCGTGCGAACCTCGACACTATCGCCTTCATCTTTGCCGATCAGCGCGCGCGCCAATGGGGATTTGATGTTCAGGCGGCCGTTTTCGATGTCGGCTTCAGGCTCACCCACAATCTGATAGGTCTTTTCTTCGTCGGTATCTTCATCGACGATCTCGACAGTGGCACCAAACTTGATCGTGCCCGAAAATTGCGCTGGATCGATCACATCAGCAAGGCCCATGATGGCCTCAAGCTCTTTGATCCGACCCTCGATGAATCCCTGCTTTTCACGTGCGGAATGATACTCGGCGTTTTCCTTGAGGTCGCCCAGTTCGCGCGCTTCTGCAATCGCCGCGATGATCGCAGGGCGTTCGACAGATTTCAGGTTCTTCAGTTCTGCTTCCAGACGCTCATGGCCGCCCGGCGTCAGTGGTATCTTGTCCATGTCGGTCCCCTTTCAGAGGTCAGCCGATGTGACCCAAGCAGGGGACCGAATGCAAGCGGATAAGGCGCTTCTTCGCCGGAGCGGCGATCAAGAATAGCAGACCACTTCGAATTCGATGCCATCCGCATCATGAAAGTAGAAACGCTCACCCGGTTCGTAATCATAGTGTTCACCCGGCGTGAAACCGGCAGCGACCACGCGGTCATGGACGGCCTGTAAATCGTCGACCGTCACAGCCAGATGGTTTAGCCCGCCGCGGTTCACATAGCGCGGAACAGCCGCTCCCGGCTCCTTTTTCGGCTGATAAAGCGCGATATAGCTGTTCTCTGTTCCGCAATGCACGGTCAGACCGACGCCGCCCATCCCCTCACCTTCCCAACGGATGTGCCAGCCAAAGACATCTGCCATCCAAGCGGCTGTCTTGTGGGCGTCAGACACGGTCACGTTCGCATGTTCCAACTCGACCATAACGATCTCCTTTTCGAATTGATCGCCACCTCTGTAATTCCTCAAGTTAACTTGAGCTCAAGCCCTTTCTTGCGCAAAATCAGTACATGCAAAATCTTTCCATCGGCACCATCGCCGCGCGCACGGGGCTCGCCGTATCTGCAATCCGATATTACGAGGACGAAGGCCTCGTGCATCCCGGCCGCAATGCAGGCGGCCAGCGCCGCTATGAACGCGCCGACATTCGCCGCCTGAGCTTTGTGATGATCGCGCAGCAGATGGGGTTCTCGATTGCCGAAATCCGCGCGGCCTTGTCCTCATTGCCAGAGGGGCGCACACCCACCAAATCCGATTGGACCCGTCTAAGCGAAGGCTTCCGCGCCCAATTGGACCAGCGAATCGAGCGCCTGCAAAAACTGCGCAGCACGCTAGATGGCTGCATCGGTTGCGGCTGTCTGAGCCTTGAGGCCTGCAAACTCTACAACCCCACCGACCGCGCCGCCCAAAAAGGGGCCGGGCCTAGGTATCTTTTGGGCAACTCATCAGCCGAAATTCTCTCGGAAATCGAAAAAGAGTGACCCAAAGTCGCGAACAGACCTTTTAACGCGCCGTCCTGATTGACCCTTTTGGCAACACCGCCGATATCTGCGTCAAACAGGATCATGGGTACGAATATGTCGGAAATCGAACGCGAAGCGATGGAATATGACGTGGTGATCGTCGGTGCAGGTCCAGCAGGCCTGTCCGCCGCCATCCGTCTGAAACAGATCAACGCAGACCTTGAGGTCGTCGTCCTCGAAAAGGGGTCCGAGGTTGGTGCGCATATCCTGTCGGGCGCGGTGCTTGATCCTGCGGGCCTTGATCGCCTGATCCCAGACTGGAAGGACAAAGGTGCGCCTGTCACCGTCGAGGTAAAGGAAGACAATTTCTACATCCTCGGCGAAGACGGCCAAATCCGCCTGCCAAATGCGCTGATGCCGCCGCTGATGAACAACCACGGCAACTACATCGTCTCGATGGGCAATGTGTGCCGCTGGCTGGCAGAGCAAGCCGAGGCAATGGGCGTCGAGATCTTCCCTGGCATGGCCTGCTCTGAGCTGGTCTATGGCGATAACGGCGAACTCAAAGGCGTCGTCGCGGGCGTCTTCGGGCTTGAGGCTGACGGATCTTACGGCCCCGACACCGAGCCGGGCATGGAACTGCACGGCAAATACGTCTTCCTGTCGGAAGGTGTGCGCGGGTCGCTGTCCAAGGAAATCATCGCCAAATACAACCTCGACGCCAATTGCGATGTGCCGAAATTCGGCATTGGCATGAAGGAAATCTGGGAAGTCAAACCAGAGAACCACAACGAAGGCGAAGTCACCCACTCCATGGGTTGGCCGCTGGGTTGGAAAAACGGTGGCGGGTCGTTCATGTACCACCTGGACAACAACCAGGTTTATGTCGGCTACATCGTCAATCTGGACTACAAGAACCCGTACCTGTTCCCCTACATGGAATTTCAGCGGTGGAAGCATCACTCGCGCATCGCCAAGGTGCTCGAAGGTGGCCGCCGCGTCGCCTATGGCGCTCGCGCAGTGACCAAGGGCGGCTTCCAGTCGATCCCAGAGGTATCGTTCCCCGGTGGTGCATTGCTCGGCTGCTCGGCGGGGCTGGTGAACCTGCCGCGGATCAAGGGCAACCACAACGCCATGCATTCGGGCATCGAAGCGGCAGAAGCCGCCGCTGCCGCGATCGAGGCGGGCCGTTCTGGCGACCGGCTGACCGACTATGACACGGCATTGAAGACCGGGCCGGTGGGTCAGGACCTCAAGCCTGTCCGCAACGTCGCGCCTCTCAACGCCAAGCTGGGGCCGCTGGGCGGATTGATCGCTGGTGGCTTTGACATGTGGTTCCAGACGATCTTCAAGACCTCGCTCTTCGGCACGCTCAAGCACGGCAAAACCGACGCGCAGGCGACCGAGACCAAGTATCATCACGAACCCATCGACTATCCAAAACCCGATGGAAAACTGTCGTTTGACCGTCTGACAAATGTCAGCTTCTCGATGACGAACCACGAGGAATCGCAACCCGCGCACCTGCGCCTGACCGATCCCGATATTCCGGTGAACAAGAACCTCGCCGAATATGCTGGCCCTTCGGCCCGGTATTGCCCGGCAGGCGTCTACGAATTCGTCGAGGAAGAAGGCAAACCCACCCGGTTCCAGATCAACTTCCAGAACTGTGTCCACTGCAAGACCTGCGATATCAAAGACCCAAGCCAGAACATCACTTGGGTCACGCCACAGGGTGGCGACGGACCGAACTATCCGAACATGTGATGATTCCCCATCTGCTCGGGTGACCTTGGCGTCAGTCGGGCAATTTGGGTCAGAACGACGCAAGGTTGCTAAAATTGTGATCGAAAAAGGCGGCTGCAGGGCGTTCTGCGAGCCGCCTTTTTAACTGGTGACATTGCGCCCGTGTCTTTGACTGATAGTCTCGGCCCAAGGGAGCCAACGCGCAGAAACAGGCGCGAGGGGAGATTTTGATGACGACCAAGACTATTCTGGGCCTCGTGATCGCCATGGGTATGTCTGTATCCGCATCGGCCGACACGATCTTTTTCGGGACATCCGGATCCTATCTGGCCGCGCGACAAGCCGCAGCCGACCGAGACTTCAAATCCGCCGCCCGGTTCTACACCGAGGCGCTGAACCGGCATCCGGGCAACCACGCGCATATGGAAAACGCGATGGCGGCGTATCTCGCGTTGGGCGACATGCCCGCCGCATCGGATTTGGCACAGCGCATGCTGCAAAGCGGCTCCAACAGCCAGATCGCGCATATGGTCAGCGTCACCAATGACCTGATGGCTGGCAGTTTCACAACCGTGACTGACAGCTTGTCTGAGGCAACGCGCATCGGCCCTCTGGTCGATAGCCTTGTCCACGCATGGAGCCTGATTGGCGACGGATACACCGATGACGGCCTCAGTGCGTTTGACGCCATCGCAGACGACAATGGTCTGCGTGAGTTCGCGCTGTATCACAAAGCCCTGGCACTTGGGATGGTAGGCGAATACGGCGGGGCCGAAGCGATCTTGTCTGGCGAAGCCGAAGGTCCGATTACCCACACGCGGCGCGGCATCATTGCCCGCGCGCAGATGCTCAGCCAACTTGACCGCAATGCGGATGCCATCACGCTGATTACAGAGGTCTTCGGCACCTCCCCTGACGCAACACTGTCATCCCTCCTGCGCCGGTTGCGGGCGGGCGAACCCATCCCGTTTACTCAAGTGAAATCCGCCTCTGACGGCGCAGCCGAGGTGTTTTACACAATAGGTGCGGCGTTGAACGGAGAGGCTCGCGACAGCTATTCCCTTCTTTACACTCGTCTGGCCGAAGCGCTTGATCCTGCTCATATTGATGCGATCCTGCTGTCGGCTGAGTATCTGGAAAAGCTGGGCCGCCACGATCTGGCAACCGCCGCATATGATCGCGTGCCACGCAACGCACCGGAATTCGTCTCGGCGGAACTGGGCCGCGCAAGCGCGCTGAGCTCTGACGATCGACCCGACGCAGCTGTCGAAGTCCTTAGCCAACTGGCCGAAGCCTTTCCTGACGATCCAAACATCCACATCCGTTTGGGCGACACGCTGCGCCGGATGGAGTCCTACCGTGACGCCGCAGACGCCTATGATGCCGGGATCGCGCTTTATACGGAAAGCTCTCCGCGCCAGTGGTTCACCTATTTCGCGCGCGGGATCACCCATGAACGTTCAGGAAATTGGGACGCCGCAGAGGCTGATTTCAGGCATGCTCTGACACTGCAGCCTGAGCAGCCACAGGTCTTGAACTATCTTGGCTATTCGCTGGTCGAAAAGAACCTCAAACTGGACGAGGCGCTGGCGATGATCGAAACGGCGGCCATCGCGCGTCCTGACAGCGGGCACATTATGGATAGCCTCGGCTGGGTCCTCTATCGGCTTGGCCGCGCGGACGAAGCCGTCGCCCCTATGGAAGCCGCCGTCGAACTGATGGCCACGGACCCGATCATCAACGACCATCTTGGAGACGTCTATTGGTCCGTTGGACGCTATACAGAGGCGCGTTTCCAATGGAACCGGGCGATGTCATTCGGGCCAGAGGAGGAGGATGCCAACCGCATCCGTCGCAAGCTCGATATCGGCCTTGATGCCGTTCTCGCAGAAGAAAAGGAAGCGGCCATTGCCGTTGCCCAAGACGGCTAAGGCCTTTGCCCCTGCCAAGGTCAACCTGACCCTGCATGTCACAGGACAGCGGGAAGATGGGTATCATCTGCTCGACAGTTTGGTTGTGTTTGCCGATATCGGTGACCGAATTTCGCTCACCCGCACCTCTGACGCGCGGCTGAACGTGGCAGGCCCCATGACCGATGGGGTCCCAACAGATGCCAGCAATCTGGTCTGGAAAGCAGCCCGGATGATGGAGGCAGACAACGAGGTCGCCATCCTTTTGGAAAAGCATCTACCAGCCGCCGCAGGCATCGGCGGCGGCAGCTCTGATGCCGCGGCGACACTCCGCGCCCTCGCTCGGTTGCTGGACCGCCCACTGCCCACGGATACCGCCCAACTCGGTGCGGATGTCCCCGTTTGCATGGCCACACAAACGACACGCATGTCCGGCATTGGCGAGGTGCTGACACCTGTCACGCTTCCTGCCTTGCCCGCTGTACTGATCAACCCGGGTGTAGAGGTGCCGACCGGGCCCGTCTTTCAAGCCCTGCCCAGCAAAACCAACGCCCCGATGCCAGAGGCGCTTCCCGCCTTCGACACTGTCATCGACTGCGCCGCGTGGATTGGCACCCAACGCAATGACCTCGAACCTCCGGCGCGCGAGCTGGCTCCGGAAATCGATACCGTCATTGATGAACTTAATCTGGCTCCTGAATGCCTTTTGGCACGCATGTCAGGATCTGGTGCAACCTGCTTTGGCCTCTTTCCTGACACGGACACGGCCCGCGCGGCGGCAACCCTGATCAGCGCGCGAAACCCGGTCTGGTGGGTCGAAGCGTGTGTATTGGGCTAGGCCGCGACCAACCCCAACTGATCCAGCACCCATTCGTTTGGCACCACGTCAATCGTCAGGTTCACCCGCTCTTCCGTGCCGTGGTGCAGCACCTGATGGCGATCGTTAAGCTTCATGTACCAGCATTCGCCTGGCTGCATAGGAACCGCTTCACCGTTCAGTAGAAAATCGACGTCGTCTGTGGGCGTGATCGGGATCGTCAGGCGCACCACGCTGTCCGGCACATCCAACCCAAGCGTTGGGTCAGTGTGTTCCTGCACCTCTGCCCCGCCTTCTAGCCGCAGAAGACGGGCCAGCGTCAGGGTGGTCACGTCCCGGAACCCATCAATCACCGACTTGATATAGGGAATGTCGCTGAGATCGCCGTTGTCTACGGATGGGGCGCGGGACGCCCCGGAGTGCTGGCTGAGATCGCCGGGTACGGTCAGCATCACGACAGAGTAATACATGAACGGCTTTGCCAGATCGCGGCTCAACTCGTCCAGCATGCGCTGTGCATCAAACTGAAGCGGTAGCTTAATCCGGTCAGCAGCCTCAAACATGTCACACCCCCTATGGTTGAAGGAAGGCTACCGTCAGCACCGATGATGGGTCAAGCGAAGGGTGTGTACAAAGAAAAAGGGCCACCCAAAGGCGACCCTCCAATTTATTCTGTCCCGGAATCAGTGACCCAGAATCTGGCTCAGGAACAGCTTTGTCCGGTCCGATTTCGGGTTCATAAAGAACTCTTCCGGCTCGTTCTGCTCGACGATCTGACCCGCATCCATAAAGATCACGCGGTTGGCGACCTGACGGGCAAAGCCCATCTCGTGCGTCACGCAGAGCATGGTCATGCCCTCTTCCGCGAGCTCGATCATGGTGTCGAGCACCTCTTTGATCATCTCGGGGTCGAGCGCCGAGGTAGGTTCGTCGAACAGCATGATGCGCGGCTTCATGCACAGCGACCGGGCAATCGCCACACGCTGCTGCTGACCACCTGACAACTGACCGGGATACTTGTTCGCCTGATCGGGGATCTTCACCTTTTCAAGGAAATGCATCGCCACTTCTTCGGCCTCTTTCTTGGGCGTCTTGCGCACCCAGATCGGAGCCAGCGTACAGTTCTCAAGGATTGTCAGATGCGGGAACAGGTTGAAGTGCTGGAAGCACATGCCAACCTCTGACCGGATCGTGTCGATGTTCTTGAGGTCCGACGACAAGAGCGTGCCGTCCACCGTGATCGACCCTGCCTGATGTTCTTCAAGCGCGTTGATGCAGCGGATCAGCGTCGATTTACCGGACCCTGACGGACCACAGATCACGATCCGTTCGCCGCGATATACGGTCAGGTCGATGTCTCGCAGAACGTGGAACGCTCCGTACCATTTGTTCATGCTCTGGATGTCGATGGCGACCTCGTCCGAGACTTTCATCTGCGAGGTATCCACGTCCATGTTGGTCTGAAGTTCAGCCATGTTGATCACCTATGATCTGTGCGCAGCTGGCGTTCGAGCCACTGCGAATATTGCGAAATGCCGTAGCAGACGACGAAGAAGAGCAAGGCCGCAAAGCCAAACGCCTCCCAGTAAATGCCGGTCCAGGCCGTCGATGACAGGATCGGGCCGCGCAACACGCCAACCAGATCGAACATCGAAATCACCGACACCAGCGTCGTATCCTTGAACAGACCCACCGCCACGTTCACGATCCCAGGGATCGAAATCTTGAGCGCTTGCGGCAGGATGATCAGACGCATCGACTGCGAGTAGTTTAGGCCCAGGCTGTCGCCCGCCTCATACTGACCCTTCGGCAAGGCGGCGAGGCCACCCCGGATCACCTCGGCAATATAGGCTGCCGAGAACATCGTGATCATGATGATCACCCGCAGGATCAGGTCGAGGTTTGTCCCCGGAGGGAAGAAGTAGGCCAGAACCACGTTCGCCACGAAGAGCAGAGTGATCAGCGGCACGCCCCGAATGAACTCAATGAACACCACGCAGATGCCCTTGATGATCGGCATAGACGACTGACGCCCCAGCGCGAGTACAATACCGAGCGGCAGTGACAGGGAAACGCAGATCGTGCCGAGGATCATGTTGAGCATGAAGCCCCCCATGTCACGGCTTGGAACCTCTTGCAGTGCGATGAACCCGGGCATCGCGCCCGAAATCAACCCGCCGATGAACCACACGACGGAGGCGGTCACCACAAAGGATGCAAGCCCTGCCGCAAACCCCGAGGCGCGTTCGGCCCATGTGAAGGCATAGTAGCCTGCCACAAAACCGACCATGACCATGATCGGGATCATGATGGTCCCGCCCCAGATCAGCCAGTAGGCGAGGAATGGATAAAGCGCCGAGAGGATCAAGAGCTTGCGCGGCAGTTTCGAGAACAGCACCGGCGCAACGCAAACCAGAAGCAGAGCAAAGGCCAGCAAAGGCCGCCAGTACTGATCATCCGGATATGCAATGCCAAAGATCATCTGACGCCAGCGGTCCTGCAGAACCGAGAAACAGGCCCCGGTCGCGCCATCCAGAATTTGCCGACACGTCGCCAGATCGGACGTGCCCCAGACCCCGTTTGCGAACCACGGATACACCGCGATGACGCCGCGCACGATGAAGTAGATCGACAGGATGGTCAGGATCGAGTTGACCCAGCTCGAGAACAGGTTCTCGCGCACCCATTTGATCACACCAGTTTCTGTCGCCGGTGGCGGCGCTGGCGGGATTTGTGTTTCGCGAACGAAGGCGACGGTTTGTGCATGTGTGTCGCTCATATCACCGCTCCTTCAGTTTCACTGAGTTGTTGTAGACGTTCATGATCGCGGAAATGCTCAACGACACGATCAGATAGAACAGCATCAGAAGCAGGATGGACTCAATCGCCCGGCCCGTCTGGTTCAGCGTGATGCCACCCAGTGTACCAGTGATGTCCATATATCCCACCGCGATTGCGAGTGAGCTGTTCTTGGTGATGTTCAGATACTGCGAAATCAGCGGCGGGATGATGACCCGCAGCGCCTGTGGCAGGATCACAAGGTTCATGATCCGACCCGGACGCATACCCAACGCAGCAGCGGCCTCGGTTTGACCTTTGCTGATCGCCTGAATACCGGCCCGCACATTCTCCGCGATGAAGGCACCGGTATAGATCGCCAAGGCGAACCAAAGCGCGATCAGCGACAACCGCAGGTGAATACCATCTCGGAAGTTAAACCCACGCAGTTCCGGGTATTGCAACGACACCGGCTGGCCCAATGCAAAGAAAGCCAGCAAGCCCGGGGCGATCAGGATCGCCAGAGACGGCCAGCCCGTCGGAAGCAGTCTACCGGTGCTGTAAAGCAGCGACCGCGCATAGCGGCGATAGGCGAAAACGCCCACGATCGACGCCAGAACAACAAGCCAGAAGATGCCCGATCCTTCGCCATTCACGAATGACGGGATGTAAACGCCCCGGTTTGTAAAGGCCACAGCGTCGAACCACATGCTCGCGACAGGATCATCGCCGCGGAAATCACGTGGCTGCGGAAAGGCATTCGACATCGCCAGAAAGATGATCAGGATCCAGATCAGCACAGGCACGTTGCGGAATGCTTCCACATAAATGCTCATCAGCTTGCTGACGATCCAGTTGTTCGACAAGCGCAAAACACCGGCGATGATGCCTAGGACTGTCGCTGAAATACAGGCGAGGAACGCCACGATCAGTGTATTGATCGCCCCTACGATAGAGGCCCGAGCATGGGTCGACTGCGATGTATATTCGATT
The DNA here is from genome assembly GCF_007995215.1 of Shimia ponticola. Classification (GTDB taxonomy): domain Bacteria; phylum Pseudomonadota; class Alphaproteobacteria; order Rhodobacterales; family Rhodobacteraceae; genus Shimia_B; species Shimia_B ponticola. The sequence continues at coordinate 67,712 of NZ_VCDK01000006.1, read as the reverse complement.
GGTCGCTGGTTAATATCGTAGCCAGCGGGTTCGCCCAGAAACGCCCAACTGATGTTCAAACCATTGGCGGCAAGGTTCGCCAAAAGGTTTGAGATCAGATAGCCGATGCCAAAGATCAGCGCGAGCAGGGCAAGAAATTGAAATGTATAGGATCGGTAGCGGGTATCATTGATCAGCATTCCGATGCGGAAGCCGTCGTTCCCCGCCCCTGGATCAGAGATGGTCGACATGGGTCGTCCTCTGTTGGCGTCGGGTCCCCTTCCGGTACTTTTCGTACTCTCAGGTTTCGGGTTTCACCCTAACCTCAATGACCCGGCAGTTATTGGATATGAAAAGGGCGCGGGATGACCGCGCCCTTCCCAATCAGGTACTTAGCGGAATGGTGGCGAGTAGATCAGGCCGCCATCGGTCCACTGTGCGTTCAGGCCGCGTGCCAGACCAATGTTGGTCGACTCGCCGATGTTGTTTGCGAACACTTCACCATAGTTGCCGCCAACCATGATCGCGCGCTTCGCCCACTCGGCGTCCAGACCCAGCATCTCGCCCAGGGTGCCTTCGGTACCCAGCAGACGGTTGATTTCAGGGTTGTTGCCCGCTTCCATCGACATCTCGGAGATGTTGTCCGAAGTCACGCCCAGCTCTTCAGCAGTGATCAGAGCGTTCAGAGTCCAGCGAACGATGTCGCCCCACTCGTGGTCGCCGTGGCGAACCAGTGGGCCCAGTGGCTCTTTCGAAACGACTTCTGGCAGAACCACATAGTCGTCTGGGTTGGCAAAGTTTGCACGCTGTGCGGCCAGAGCCGAACGGTCAGTGGTGTAAACGTCGCACGAACCAGCGGTGAACAGCTGAACAGCTTCCGAACCGGTTTCGATTGGCACTGGCTCATACGAGATGCCGTTCGAGCGGAAGAAGTCCGCCAGGTTCAGTTCGGTGGTGGTGCCGGTTTGGATACAGACAGTCGCGCCGTCCAGTTCCTTCGCCGAAGTCACGCCCAGGTCCTTTGGAACCATGAAGCCTTGACCGTCGTAGTAGTTCACGCCGGTGAATTCGAACTTCAGGTCAACGTCGCGCGAGAATGTCCATGTGGTGTTACGGGCCAGCATGTCGATTTCGCCCGATGCCAGCGCGGTAAAGCGTGTCTTACCGGTGGTTGGAACGAATTCAACGGCGTTGCCGTCGCCCAGAACAGCAGCAGCAACTGCGCGGCAGACCGCCACGTCAAAGCCCTGCCATACGCCATTCGCGTCAGGCTCAGCAAAACCTGGAACGCCGGTGGTCACACCGCAGTTCAGAGTTCCGCGTGCTTTCACATCATCCAGCGTCGCAGCACCCGCTGCGCCAGCCGCCAGACCGGCGACCGTCAGTGCGCCAAGAATGACCGATTTTTTCATATTAACCTCTTCCTGATTTCCCCGCCGTGATGACGGGTTTTGTGTCCGATGACTTAGTGCATCGACCCTCGCCAGCCAGTCTCCCCTCTGGCAATAGAGCAAAGTGTGCTCACAACTTGCTGCAATCGTCAACAGGTCGTTGAGGAAAACCGCGTCAAAAAAGGCGAATTTTTCATCTTTTGCAAAGTCCGAAAGCGCGTTTCGGGCTGTCGCGCCTAGTTTTGAACCAGATGGTAGAATCGGTGCGCATCCGCGAAGGATTGCTGCTTGATGCTTGACGCTACGGCAGCCTCCTCGTCATCGCCCCACTGGTCGATCTGGAACTGCTCATCCACGCGACTGGCCTGCCAAAGCGGCTCTGGATCACCGACAACCGTGGCTTTCAGTCCAATGACAAGCGAACCTGACAGCGCGATGAGATCATGCAGCGCGGCGATTTCAAACGCGTTGGCCTCTTCCAAAGGGGCCCGCAACGCCGCAAGTGACGCAGGCGGCTGCGCCACATGCATCACGCCCTGAGCCATGATCAGCGGCGCACCATAGGTGTCGCGCGCCCAGTCGAGCAGCGGGTCCCAAGCCTCGGCCTGCCGATTGACCAGTTCAGCCGGCGCTTCGGCGCGATAGCACAACAGATCCGAATCCCCGTAATCCGCCAACATCGCGATCACATCGCTGCGCTGTGGCACGACCTTATCGATCGCTGAGTTCGCGCTGCGCGTGAACGGCATGCTGCCGGGATCAATGATTTCGTCCTGCGCGTCCCATTCCGCGGCCACCGCGTCAGCAAGCGCTTGTGTCGGCATGACCAAAGGCGCTTTGGCGGGTGTCTTGATCGCGCGCCCATCCAAAGACACGGACCAGCCCCCCTCAACTTCGGCAGCGGCAGCAGCCTTCCAGAATCGTTTCTGTTTCCATTCGCTCATCAGACATAATCCCAGATTGCCGCAACCGCGGCAGGTAGTTCTTGTGGCGCTCCGACGACCACATCCGCCAACGGCGCTAGCAAGTCCGACGGGTGATAGCCCCACGTCACACCGATGGTCTTCAAGCCTGCCGCACGGCCCATTTCAAGGTCATACGTGGTGTCACCAATCATCACACCTTGCTCCGCGCCGGATTCGGCCATCGCCGTCATTGCCATAGACGGGTGGGGCTTTGACGGATGCCCATCGGCATCCTGCCGTGTCACGAAATACCACGCTAGGTCATGCGTCTCGACCAGATGATCCAAACCGCGACGGCTCTTGCCTGTGGCAAGTCCCAGCAATGTGTTATCCATCTCGTAAATCGCGTCCAATGCCCCCTTGATCCCATCATACAGGGGCGAGGCAGCAGCCTCTCCGTGGCTGCCGCGCAGGCTTTGGTAGGCCGCCTTGTAGGCGTCAACCAGATGCTCAACGGGACCTTCTGGGGCCAGAACGGCCATCGCCTGCGGCAGCGACAACCCCACTATACCAAGCGTTTCGGACCGTGTCGGCGCGGGCAATCCCACTGACACAAACGCTTGGGCCATGGACTCAACGATATGAGCCTGACTGTCGACAAGTGTGCCGTCGACATCAAACAGGGCCAGCTTCAGCATCACTCGATCTCGAACGGATCAACGGGCGCTTCGGCGGCGTCCCACCCAAACGACGCCCAGGTACGCGCCATGTGTTCAGGCAACGGCGCCGTAAGGTGCAGCGTCGCCTTGGATACCGGGTGTTCCAGCGTCAGAGACCGCGCATGAAGGTGCAGCTTCTTGCTGATGTCACCGCCCAATTGCGCGCCCCAACCGTCGCCGAGGTTTTCCTGACCGGACCCGCCATATTTACCATCGCCCACTATCGGGTGACCGATCTCAGCCATGTGCGCGCGCAATTGGTGCGTTCGGCCTGTCACCGGCACAAGCGCCGCCCAAGAGGCCCGTCGGCCCAGCGCCTCGATCACTGCAAAATCGGTGGTGGCGCGCTTGGCATCCGGCGTGCTGGCCACGTCATCGGGATGCACAGCGTGCATCTTTTCGCCTTCGCCCTTGCGGCCATGGCCGGGGGCCTTCACGAGACCGAACTTGATCGTGCCCATGCGTGGGCTGGGCACGCCAGCGACAGCGGCCCAGTATATTTTGCGCGTCGCGCGATGGCGAAACGCATCTGTCAGCGCTGCGGCCACAGCGCGCGTGCGCGCCATGATCAGAACACCAGAAGTGTCCTTGTCGAGCCGATGCACCAGCCGAGGGTCCTCATCCAGACCAAACCGCAGCGCAGGTCCCAGACCATCGACATGCCGCGTAAGCTTGCTACCGCCTTGCACCGGCAGGCCCGGCGGTTTGTTCAACGCGATGATGTGATCGTCGCGGTAGATCACGCAGCTCCGGATCATCTTGGCGTCGGCGTCAGTGATTTCTGGCGCGTCTGGCTTTCCCTCAAGCGCCGGATCAGGGATCGGCGGCACCCGGATCATCTGCCCCGCTTCAACGCGGGTCGATGCCTTCACCCGACCGCCATCCACACGCAACTCGCCCTTGCGGCACATCTTTTCGATGCGCCCCTGACGCAAATGCGGAAAGAGCCGGCGCAAAAACCGGTCAAGCCGTTGCCCGCCGTCGCCTGACGCGACCTCAATCGTCTGTACCCGGCTCATGCCAACACCCCACGTGTCACCGCCACGCCCATCATCAGCGCCGCAATCGAAAGCCCAACGGACAAAAGCACATACACAGCCGCGGTCGCCAACTGACCGCGTTCAATCAACGTCACCGTTTCCAGAGAGAACGCCGAGAACGTCGTAAAGCCGCCAAGTACCCCGGTCATCACCAAAGGCGACAGATGCGACAGCCCGCGATGCGCGGACCAGACCACAAAAGCCCCCATCAGGAACGAGCCCAAGACATTCACAGTGACGATTGGCAGCGGAAGCCCGGCGAGGGTTCCTCCGCCTGACCTGATCATCAACAGACCACAGCCATAGCGCAAAACCGCGCCTAAAGCCCCGCCAAGGGCGACCTGAATGAATGCGCCAAACATCTACACCCCATCGACAAGCGACGACGCAAAGTCAACCGCTCCGATCCTGTGACCTCTTGGCGCGCAGCTTCTCGAAATAATCGACGCGTTTGCGCAATTCACGTTCAAAGCCCCGTTCAGGCGGGTCGTAAAAAGTCGGTCGTTCCATGTCCTCGGGGAAATAGTTCTGACCAGAGAACCCGTCCTCCGCATCATGGTCATAGGCATAGCCTGCCCCATATCCCTGATCTTTCATCAGGCCGGTGGGTGCATTCAGGATATGTTTTGGCGGCGGCGCGGACCCGCTGGTTTTGGCGGCGCGGACAGCGGCCTTGTAGGCCACGTAATTCGCATTCGATTTCGGCGCGAGCGCAAGATAGATCACCGCCTGCGACAGCGCGAGTTCACCTTCCGGACTACCAAGCCGCTCATAGGTTTCCCAGGCTTGCAAACACACCGCCTGCGCCTGCGGATCGGCCAGACCGATATCCTCGACCGCCATCCGCACCATCCGCCGTGCCAGATACCGAGGATCCTCCCCTCCGTTCAGCATCCGTGCGAACCAGTAGAGCGCCGCATCTGGGTCAGACCCGCGCACGGATTTATGCAGAGCCGAGATCAGGTTGTAATGCTCGTCTCCCGACTTGTCGTACACCGCCGCGCGCCGCATCAGCCGTGTCGACAGCCCCTCGGTATCCAGCGGACGATCAATGTCCCACGCCACGACTTGTTCGATCAGGTTCAAAAGCGCCCGGCCGTCGCCGTCTGCCATTTCCAAGAGCGCTTCGCGCGCCGGACCCTTCAGGGGCAGCGCCGCGCCGAGCGCTTGTTCCGCCCTTTGCGCCAAAAGCTCAAGGTCAGTGAGCGACAACCGCTCCAACACCAGAACCTGCGCGCGGCTCAACACAGCCGCGTTCAATTCAAAGGATGGGTTTTCAGTCGTGGCCCCGACCAGAAGGATCGTCCCATCCTCCATATGCGGCAGGAAGCTGTCCTGTTGGGCTTTGTTGAAGCGATGGATTTCATCAACAAATAACAGCGTCCCGCGACCCGCTTTCCAATGCATCTTGGCCGTGTCAAAGACCTTGCGAAGTTCCGGAACGCCGCTAAAAATCGCGCTGATCTGGACGAAATGGCGGTCAGTTGCGTCCGCCAAAAGCCGCGCGATGGTCGTCTTGCCCACCCCCGGCGGCCCCCACAGGATCAGCGATCCCAACGACCCCGCCGCCAGCATCACGCCAAGCGGTGCCTCCGAGCCAAGAACCTGTTGTTGGCCGATAACCTCGTCCAGCGTCTTGGGCCGCAACCGTTCGGCTAAGGGCGCCGTTGGCGCATGCGTTGGTTGGTCTGAGTCAAAGAGATCGGCCATGGGGGTGGTTTACGCCCCCACGGCCAGATCGAAAAGAACCAACGCCCCGGGTTCAACCCGGGGCCTCGATATTAAGATGCGCAGCCAGCGGGGCGAGTTCCCGGGGCAAGCCCGGGACGCGCGGTTCTCTTAGTGCAACTTCTCGCTGAGGTTCAGCAAGACACATTGATTGTCTGTACCGTCCAGATTCATCACAGGCCCGGCAGCGACACCGTCCAGCCCGCACCGGCGGGTCCAGCGCGGCCAGTTGGCCGGGATCAAGCCCAGAACCTGCACAGCGCCCAAGTCGCGAGCCGCGCGTGTCATCTCCATGATCAACGCGGCATGGACCCGACGACGGATACGTTGCGGCGTGTGGTGTGACACGAACACCCGGCTCGATTCCCAGATGTTTTCGGCCACGGGCGCCTCGTCAAAAAGAAGGTCTTGCGGAATGGTGTCCAGCAACCCTTTCTGCGCATCCCGGATCATGTAGGAATAGATGCCGCACCGCGCCGTTGTCGGCGTCAGACGGATGCCCGCCAACACATCACCAAATTCATGGACCGCAACCCAGCGGCTGGCCGGATTATCATATTGATCATACTCCATGCCCAGCGCTTCGGGCAGATCCCATTTGTTTTGCACGATGAACGATTGTTTCCGCGCACGGAGTAGATTCGCAAACAACTCGCCGTGGTTGTGTATGTTCGCGAAGGATAGAGTGGTCGTTTGCATGGAAGCCCCCAGCTTTCAGTGGTGACCTGACCGGTGCAAGCAACGTCTGCTTTCTATAAGAGCCCGTAGTCCTTTGCCCTTTGAATGGCCTCGGCTGTCGTGCGCGCTGACAGCTTCTCACGCGCAGCCGTGAGACGCGCCTTCAACGCACTTTCCGAGATCTCCAGTTTAGCAGCAGCCGCAGCGTAGCGTTCGCCTTCCGCGATGAACCGCAGAGCTGCGATTTGCGGATCCGTCAGGCGTTCTGGCGGCTCGGTCAGATCATGAAGCCGCCGGATATGGTGCGAGATCAATTCGATCTCGACATCCGTGAACTCCCGATCCGAGCGTGCTGCCGCACCGATTGTACGCGATTTCAATTCGCCCACCGGAACCACCACACCGTATCGCAGGCCGTAAGACGCGGCCTCTGCGAGAATACCAAACGTGTCGGGAAGAGTTATATCACTCCATCGGCTGATGCCTTCGTTGCCAAAACCCCAGGCAACGATGGGATCACGCAGAGCATACCCATTCTCTGTGTAATGCTTGATCCAATCCGATGGATAAGTCTGCAGCGTCAACAAGGGTGACGTAAATCGGATATGCAACCCAACGTAGTACCCCGCTGGCGCAAGATGCGATATTTCCCCCAGAACATCATCAAGATACGACTTTGCAGACATACAACTACTTTGGTGGCTCCCGACCGTTAGTCAACTCTAGATTGTATGCTTTCGCACTCGTGACAGCGACAAACCGGAAATAAAAAGCGCCCTGCACAGATAGACCATGCGGGCGCTTTCTCTCAACAATTTTGAACAACTGACTTAAGCGTCAGTGTCCTCGTCTGCCAAACGTGCTTTATCTGCCGCACCTTTGGCATCGACGTCGCGGTCGACGAATTCGATGATCGCCATAGGGGCCATGTCGCCATAGCGGAAGCCCGCCTTCATGACGCGGACATACCCACCGTTACGTTCGGCGTAGCGTGGGCCCAACACGTCGAACAGCTTTTCAACGTGCATGCGTTGCTTCAGACGCGACGCCGCCTGACGCTTGGCGTGGTCATCGCCACGCTTGGCCAGAGTGACCAGCTTGTCGGCAATGCGCTTCAGCTCTTTTGCTTTCGGCAGGGTGGTTTTGATTTGTTCGTGTTCGATCAGCGAGCCAGCCATGTTCGCAAACAGGGCCTTACGGTGTTCGTGTGTGCGGTTCAGGCGGCGGTATCCGCGAGCGTGACGCATGGTGTAAATCCTTCTTCGTTTTGCTTTGTCTCGGAGCGGCCTGCGTAGGACCCCTCTCGCGTTAGTGGGGCAGAATGCCCGGGGGTGGTGAGGTGCGTGACATCACGCACCCTACCGTTTTTCGATCCGTAGGGCGCGTGTTCCCACGCACCGCCACGTTTAGAAGTTATCTTCGAACTTCTTGGCCAGATCTTCGATGTTGTCTGGCGGCCAATCCTCGACATCCATGCCAAGGTGCAGACCCATGCCTGACAGCACTTCTTTGATCTCGTTCAGCGACTTGCGGCCAAAGTTCGGCGTGCGCAGCATCTCTGCTTCGGTCTTTTGAATCAGATCGCCGATGTAAACGATGTTGTCGTTCTTCAGGCAGTTGGCCGAACGCACGGACAGTTCCAGTTCGTCCACTTTCTTCAGCAGAAGTGGGTTGAACTCGAGACCATCGTCTTCCTGTGCGGCGGATGCCGATTCAGGCTCGTCGAAGTTCACGAAGATCGACAGTTGGTCCTGCAGAATACGCGCCGCGAATGCGACCGCGTCGTCCGGCGTGACCGAGCCGTCTGTTTCGATTTTCATGGTCAGCTTGTCATAGTCCAGCACCTGACCTTCGCGGGTCGGCTGAACGTCATAGCTGACTTTCTTGACCGGCGAATAGATCGCGTCGATCGGTATCAGACCGATTGGCGCGTCTTCTGGGCGGTTTTTGTCGGCTGCGACGTACCCTTTGCCCGTGTTGACGGTCAGTTCCATGTAGACGTCAGCGCCTTCGTCAAGTTGGCAGATGACGTGATCTTTGTTCAAAACCTCGATGCCAGCGCTTTCGCTGATGTCGGCGGCAGTCACAGCACCCGGACCTTTGGCCTGGATCGACAGACGCTTTGCGCCTTCGGCTTCGCTGCGGATCGCAACGCCCTTGAGGTTCAGGATGATGTCGGTGACGTCTTCGCGCACACCGTCAACGCTGCTGAACTCGTGCAGAACGTTGTCGATTTGCACGGACGTGATCGCAGCACCTTGCAGCGACGACATCAGCACACGGCGCAGGGCGTTGCCCAGCGTCAGGCCAAAGCCACGCTCAAGAGGTTCTGCCACGACGGTGGCTTTGCGCATTGGGTCAGTACCCGGCTTGATCTCCAACTGTGTTGGTTTGATCAGCTCGGCCCAGTTCTTATGGATCATGGTGCCTCCATTCTTGTCCCGACCGGATCCATGGTGCGGGACGTCCCGAGGGTCCCCGCCGACGAACCGGCGGAAACGACCCGGACCTTGCAATCACAAAGCCCGGGAATTCTATTAGACGCGGCGGCGCTTTGGTGGGCGGCAGCCGTTATGTGCGATCGGCGTCACGTCACGGATGGACGTAATGGTGAAACCGATGGCGGCAAACGCACGCAGTGCGCTTTCACGGCCAGAGCCTGGGCCCTGCACTTCGACTTCCAGCGTCTTCACACCGTGATCCTGTGCTTTCTTGCCTGCGTCTTCTGCAGCCATCTGAGCGGCATAAGGCGTCGATTTACGCGAGCCTTTGAAGCCCATCGTACCGGCAGACGACCACGAGATCGCGTTGCCCTGCACGTCAGAGATCAGGATTTTGGTGTTGTTGAACGACGAATTCACATGGGCGACGCCCGATGCGATGTTCTTGGATACTTTGCGCTTAGGAGCGCGCTTATCACGTGCCATGATACAGGGCCTCCCTTACTTCTTCTTGCCAGCGATGGGTTTCGCTGGGCCTTTGCGGGTGCGCGCGTTGGTGTGCGTGCGCTGACCGCGGACGGGCAGGTTGCGGCGGTGGCGCAGGCCACGGTAGCAGCCCAGATCCATCAGGCGTTTGATGTTCATCTGCACTTCACGGCGCAGGTCACCTTCAACGGTGTAGTTCGCGTCGATGTGCTCGCGGATGGCGAGGACTTCGGCGTCCGACAGCTCGTTGATACGGCGGGTTTCGTCGATGTTGACGGCTTCGCAAATTGCTTTTGCAGAGGCCGGGCCGATCCCAGTGACATATGTCAGGGCGATCGGCACGCGTTTCGCGGTAGGCAGGTTAACGCCGGCAATACGTGCCAAGGGCGATGTCCTTTCGGCTGCGAGCCCGTAACACCAGGCTCTTTTTTCACAGAATAAGGCCCGGCATTGGCGCGGGCCTCGATGAAGGTGGTCAGAGGACGCAAATAGGGCGTCCAAATCTCAGAGATGAGCGCAGATAGGGTGATTCACGGGGTGTGTCAACGCCTGTGTCGTGGTGGCAGTTTTCCACGTGCTGTGGCGCGTCACACCGGAGGTTTAAGTCACCTCGACGCAGCCACGCCATCGGCGGGCCGCGGTTCGGCGATCCAACGGGTGTTCAACTTGATTTATGCCCGCCATGGTAGCTCAGCATCCATGTTGCAAACCTTGGCCAACCAATCGCCGGGCCGTCAAACGCTTGCGTTTGCCTTTGGCAAAACGGTGCGGCCCGCCGATAGCGCGGGGGCCTTCGGCCGTGTCCCGCGCTTTGGTACATAGCGAAAGGCAAAAAGGCGCCCGGTGCAACCGATCGTCTTTTAAGATTCGAATGGCTCGGAGGCACTAAGCGTCCAACACCGCCGCAATGCTGCTGGCCACGTCATCCATTGACGCCAGGCCATCCACAGCTTTCAGATCACCCTTGGCGTAGTAATAGCCAATCAGCGGCGAGGTCTTCTTGTAGTATTCCATCAGACGGACCTTGAGGCTTTCCTCATTGTCGTCTGCACGGGCGGTGCCACCAGCGGCGACCGCATCCCGCGCGCGCCCGACGATCCGCTCAACCAGCACATCGTCGTTTACTTGCAGTTCAATCACCGCGTCCAACGTCGCGCCTTTACGCTCCAGCAACTCACCCAACGCATCTGCCTGCGCCAGCGTCCTTGGGAAACCGTCAAAGATAAAGCCACCACCGGCCTCACCGTCCAGCTTTTCCTCGATCAGGCCGATCACGATCTCATCGGTAACCAGTTCGCCTGCGTCCATGATGGCCGCAACCTTCTTGCCCATGTCGGTGCCAGAGGTTTTGGCTGCGCGCAGCATGTCACCGGTCGACAGCTGCACCATGTTGCGGGCGTCAACAAGCTTACCAGCCTGTGTGCCCTTCCCCGCGCCCGGAGGCCCAAGCAGAATAATATTCATCGACGCGACGGTCCCCGTTTCCCGCTGCGTTTCTTGCGCAGCTGTGATTTTTCAAGCAGCCCCTCATACTGGTGCGCCAGAAGATGAGACTGAATTTGTTGGATCGTGTCCATGCCTACAGACACGACGATCAGAACGGCAGTCCCACCAAAGTAGAACGGGATGGCCAACTGGGTCCGAATGATCTCGGGCAACAGCGCCACCAGCGCCAGATACCCGGAACCCAAGACCAGAATGCGGGTGACCACGTAATCCAGATACTCCGCCGTCCGCGCGCCCGGACGGATGCCTGGAATAAAGCCGTTCTGGTTCTTCAGGTTGTCGGCAACCTCATCCACCTTGAACGACACTTCCTTGGTGTAGAAGTACGTGAAGAAGACGATCATGCCGCCAAAGAACAGCAGGTATAGAGGCTGACCGGGGCCAAAATACGCCAGAATGGTCGACATCACCGGACCTGCATCGCCGCCGCTGAAGGTCGACAGAGTAGTCGGCAGCAAGAGCAGAGCCGAGGCAAAGATCGCAGGGATCACGCCCGCTGGGTTCACCTTGATCGGCAGGTGGCTGGAGCCGCCCTCATAGACCTTCATACCCTGCTGACGACGCGGGTACTGGATGTGAATCTTCCTCAGCGCGCGTTCCATGAACACGACAAACGCCAGCACGACGACCACCATCAGCAACACACCGATTATCACGGCTGGGCTAATCGCACCCGTACGACCTTGGGCAAAGAATCCTGCCAGCTGCGATGGGATTTCAGCGATGATGCCGACAAAGATGATCAGCGAGATACCGTTGCCGATGCCACGGCTGGTGATCTGCTCACCCAGCCACATCAGGAACATCGTGCCGCCCACAAGGCTAACAACACAGGCCGCGCGGAAAAACAGACCGGGGTCAGAGGCAAGACCACCACTCTCAAGGCTCACAGCCAAGCCATAGGCCTGGAACGTCGCCAGCAAAACCGTGCCGTAGCGCGTATATTGGTTCAGCTTCTTGCGCCCCTGTTCGCCCTCTTTCTTGAGCTGTTTCAAGGGTTCCCACATCGCGCCCAAAAGCTGCACGATGATCGAAGCCGAGATGTAGGGCATGATGCCCAGAGCAAAGAGCCCCATCCGGCTCAGAGCGCCACCGGTGAACATGCCCAGCACGCCCGCGATGCCGCTGGCAGCCTCGTCCATGAACTGCTGCAACGCTGCGGCGTCGATACCGGGGACCGGGATATACGTTCCCAACCGGTAGACGACCAACAGGCCGATGGTGAAAAAGATACGCTGGCGCAACTCCTTGGCCTGCCCGAGGGCGGCCCAGGATGTATTTGCAGCCATTTGTTCGATTTGCGACGCCATGTTGCCTCCCACAGCTTGTCACGAAAAACGCCGCCCTTCGGTGTCCCGACGGCGGCGCTTGGAACTTGGGTGTAGATGTAGGCGGGGCGCACCCCGCTCACAACCTCTTATTCGGTCGCAGCCGCTGCCGTTGTCGTGAGCGACCCACCAGCTGCTTCAACAGCTTGCTTGGCGGCAGCCGACGCACCGGTCACTGTGATGTTCGCCTTGGCGGTCAGTTCGCCTTTGGCCAGAACACGCACACCATCCAGCTTGCGGCGGACGAGACCCGAGGCAACCATGCTGTCTTCGGTGATGTCACCGGTCAGCTTGCCTTCGTCGATGAATTTCTGGATCAGGCCCAGGTTAACGACTGCGAATTTCTTGCGGTTAGGCTTGCTGAAGCCACGCTTTGGCAGACGTTGGTAGAGCGGCATTTGCCCGCCTTCGTAGCCATTGATGGCCACACCCGAACGCGACTTTTGACCTTTGATACCACGCCCTGCGGTTTTGCCTTTGCCCGAACCGGGACCACGGCCTACACGCATACGTTTCTTCGCTGCACCGGGATTGTCCCGGAGTTCATGCAGTTTCATATCGCTTCTCCTTTGCCGGATATCTGCCCCGAAGCGATCCGAGGGCAGCGCACGGCATTTCTTGGTTTGTGCTTATGCGGGCCGAGTCACCCCGACGCCACCGGGGGCTGATACGGGAGGTGGGGGTATGATGCAAGGGTTTGGCCAAAGCGTCGTCCTAAGAAAACCAATGAGACAGTCCGCAAGAGCGACAATAAAGTAGTTGAAAGGTTAAAGTGAGTTTTATGGACGGCACACAGATTAAATGGATGAATTCAGCTTTCTCGTTCTTGGAAGCTGGCGAAACACTGAGGAAAATCGCATGCGATAATTCCTCCGCTGAACAGTTCTCCGGCCCCGTGTTTTTCGTGTTTGGCCACGCGCTGGAGCTAGGACTCAAAGCATTGCTTATCTCGCTAGGGCAGTCCGAGGAGAAGATTGCTAGGTGGGGCCACGACCCCAAAAAGGTGTTGGACGCGATTTTTCAACATCAAGGTGAAAGCGGAATCAAAGAGCAATTGGTTTCCCAGAGCCGTGATCTGCTCAAGCATGAACTCCGCAGTTTCCGCGATCACGACTGGGCTTTGAGACTTAATGAGCCCAAGGGCGACCTACTTAAATTTGCACCCAACCAGTTCGGCTTTGTTACAAATGAACAGATTGGGCAGGCCCTGAACAGGCTTCCACTCTTAGCGACCATAGACTGGTTCTCCAAGATGATGACCACCGAGGGTGGAGCATTCCGATACGTTCAACTCGGCCTCCATCACTATCCAACCATCAGACTCGCAAACAGGGACATCTCAATCGATACTCTTTGGGTCAGCAGTCTCATAAGGGTGATTGCCCGAATGGATAATCTTGGATTTCGTCGGGCACCGAAGCCTTTGATAATTGGTTAGCGTGATGAAGACAGTGCCCGCCCGTGGGGGCGGACGGGCGCTGCCCGGCGGTTCCGCCGGGCGGAGCATCTTCTTCAATGTTGCTTTATAAGCCAAAGCGCGCATCTTTCTTACATGCGAACACCTGCTCTTGCCCTAGCCCTCCTCCCCACCGCGGCCCACCCCTGCACGACCGACGCCATGCTTGTGTTCGACGGCTCTCTCTCCATGGTCGAAAGCGGGGGCGCAGTGACCGACCTGCCGCGCATTGCAGAGGCGCGGATTGCGACGGCGCAGGTTTTGCCAGAGATTGAGACGCTGCGCCGGGTGGGGCTGATCACATACGGGCCGAACTCGACCGATGGCTGCGACGGCATCACGCAGCATTTCCCGCCGATCCCGAACGCCGCTTCGCCCATGCAGGACGCACTGGACGCGCTGGCGCCGGCGGGGCTGACGGCATTGACCGCCTCAGTTATTCAGGCGGCAGAGACGCTGAACTACCGCAGCGCCCCCGGCATCGTTGTCCTTGTCACCGACGGCAATGAGACCTGCGGCGGCACACCCTGTGCCACGTCGCAAAGCCTTGCCGCACAGGCCAACGACCTGACGATCCATGTCATCGGCTTCAAATTTCGTCCCGACTTCTTTGCATGGGACAATCCCGAACAGGAGTACGGGGCCGAGATGGTCGCGCGCTGTCTGGCGGATGAAACCGGTGGGCTGTTTGTGAACACCGAAACCGTCGACGAACTCGCCGACGCGCTCCGCGCCACGCTTGGCTGCCTCCTGATCGGCGGCGCCACACCATTCCGCGATCTGCTCCCCGCCTGACCGTTAGCTGCGCCGCTGGTCGGGGTGGAGAGAACTGGCCAGAATATGGTCTGATCCGTGGATGTCATGTCCGGCGGTTTTGACGACCAGAGGGTCTGGCGCAACGGCGATCTTGGGGTCTTTGCCCGGATAGTCGAGCGTGCTCAGAAAATGACGCATACACTCTAACCGCGCGCGTTTCTTGTCGACTGACTTCACAACCGTCCACGGCGCATCCGCCGTGTCGGTGTAAAAGAACATCGCCTCTTTCGCCTCGGTATAGTCGTCCCATTTGTTCAAAGACGCCTTGTCGATAGGCGACAGCTTCCACCGCTTCAGAGGGTCTGTCTCGCGAGATTTGAACCGTCGCGCCTGCTCGTCCTGCGTGACCGAGAACCAATACTTATAAAGCCGGATACCCGACCGCGTCAGCATCCGCTCAAACTCAGGGGTCTGGCGCATGAATTCGAGGTATTCGTTCGGCTCACAGAACCCCATGACCCTCTCAACGCCCGCGCGGTTGTACCACGACCGGTCATAAAGAACGATCTCACCCGCCGTCGGGAGGTGCTTCACATACCGCTGAAAGAACCACTGACCGCGTTCTTCATCCGTGGGTTTATTCAGCGCCACAACACGGGCAAAGCGCGGGTTCAGATGCTCTGTAAACCGTTTGATCGTTCCACCCTTGCCCGCCGCATCACGGCCTTCGAACAGCAAGACAAACTTCTGTCCCGTCTCAATCGCCCAGAGCTGAACCTTCAGCAACTCAGCCTGCAAATCCGCCTTCTCACGCTCGTAATCGGCGCGCGCGTATTTCGGACGGCCATCAATCAGCGGACGGGCTTTCGGAGCAGCCTTGGACTCTGCCACAGCTCCGTTGGCTTTCAGTTGGGTCTTGGCTGGCGGTGTTTTGACATCTGCTGTGGGCATAGGTTTTCCGTCGATCCTCCGATGCTGTGATCAACGCACAGTCCCCAGATTCCACCCCGCCGCCCATGATCCAGATCAAATTCGGCGCCGTTAGCGCAAAAGATACGGATTTCATTACCCCAATTGACGCTCAGGTAAGGACTTCCAGCCTCGGCACATGACGCCCCCCTCGCTAGCTATGACGATATCGTTTCACCGGGCACCGTATTTGCCCTCCACACATAACCTTCAGGGCGTCCGCGCAAATTTCAGGCGGATGAGTGATTTATGACAGCGTTTCTAGCGTCCCCGGACGCCCTTTGGCTTTGCGCCGCCCTTTCCGCCATGCTCAGCTGCATGGCCTATTTTCCCTACATCAAAGACACTCTTGCAGGCGTGACCCAACCGCAGCGGGCGTCATGGCTGATCTGGGCCGTGCTGTCCTCGATCGCCTTTGCATCGCAAGTGGCCGAAGGCGCTGCGCAATCGCTGTTCTTTGCAGGCATCCAGTGCAGCGCTTCGATCGTGATCTTTCTATTGTCCATTCGCAAAGGCGCCGGACAATTGCTGTCTGGCCGCGACGGTTGTGTGCTGTTGGCGGCAGCCATCGGGCTTGGCCTTTGGTACGCAACCGACAGCGCCACTTACGCCTTGGCCACAACGATCAGCATCAGCCTCTTGGGAGGGACGGTCACGGTCGCCAAAGCCTATCGCGACCCGGATAGCGAAACTCTGTCTTGCTGGGTGCTTGGGTTGGCAGCCTCGGTTCTGGCCGCTGTGTCGGTCGGTGGTTTGAACTGGGTTCTCTTGGCCTATCCGCTCTATCTCGTGACCCTTAAAGGCAGCATCCTGATGGCTTTGTATCTGGGCAACCGGCGTGACGCTGCAATGGTCGTGCCCCCGCTTGCTGCCGTGCGCAGCGGGGCTCAAACGACCATCCGGGTGACCGCGCCGTCACCCGTCGCTCCGGTCAAACCCGGATCTCTTGCGGCCTGACGTCTCTCTCGCCAATTTGAAAACTCACAAGAAAAAGGCCCCGCAGAACACTGCGAGGCCTCTTTTGCTTTTGCACGGGATAAAGGGCTTAGCCCTTCTCCTCAACGATCTCCACGAGGTGTGGGATCTTGCGGATCATGCCGCGCACCGAAGGTGTGTCTTCGAGTTCACGGGTTTTGTGCATTTTGTTCAGGCCCAGACCGATCAGCGTCGCGCGCTGGTCTTGTGGGCGGCGGATCGGCGAGCCGACCTGTTTGACAACAATCGTCTTAGCCATGGGTCTTAGGCCTCCTCAGCGACTTGTGCGGACTCTTGAGGAGCCTCGTCACGCTTGGGCAGGATGTCTGCAACCTTCTTGCCACGACGCTGCGCGACCGAGCGTGGGCTCGATTCTTTCGACAGACCGTCGATGGTTGCGCGGATCATGTTGTATGGGTTCTGAGTGCCGATCGACTTGGACACAACGTCCTTGACGCCCAGCATTTCGAACACGGCACGCATTGGACCACCGGCGATGATCCCGGTGCCTTCTGGCGCGGTGCGCATGATGACCTTACCGGCACCGTGACGACCTTCGATGTCGTGGTGCAGCGTGCGGCCTTCGCGCAGTGGCACGCGGATCATTTGGCGCTTGGCTTGCTCGGTGGCTTTGCGGATGGCCTCAGGGACCTCTTTCGCTTTACCTTTGCCGAACCCGACGCGACCGTTCTGGTCGCCGACAACGACGAGAGCTGCAAAGCCGAAACGCTTACCACCCTTCACCGTCTTCGAGACGCGGTTGATTGCGACCAGGCGGTCTGCAAATTCTGGGGCTTCTTCTTCGCGGCGACGGCCACGACCCCGGTTCTCACGTTCAGCCATTCTGGCCTCCGTCATTTTGTGTTTGCTCAGTCCAAGTGGCGATTGCCCCGGACCATCGAGAGGGCGACGGTGCCGCCCTCTTCAAAGGAAGATGCGTGAAATCACGCACCCTGCCGTTGTTCAGGTTGTCAGGTGCGTGTTTAGACGCACCGCCACCCTTAGAACTTCAGACCACCTTCACGCGCGGCATCAGCCAGCGCAGCGATCTTGCCGTGGAACAGGAAAGCACCCCGGTCGAAGATAACCTCTTCGACACCGGCCTTCTTGGCGCGCTCTGCGATTGCAGCGCCCACCTTGGCGGCGGCTTCCTTGTTGTTCTTGCCCACGAAACCCATGTCTTTTTCCAGGGTCGATGCGGCGGCCAGGGTAACACCCTGCACGTCGTCGATGATCTGGACCGACAGGTTCTTGGACGAACGGTGGACCGACAGACGAGGTTTGTTCGTCTTGTTGATCTTGCGAAGTTTGTTCCGGTTGCGCAGTCGACGCTTGAGGAACAGAGTACGTTTGTTTGCTGCCATCTCTCTCGCGCCTTACTTCTTCTTGCCTTCCTTGCGGAAGATAAACTCGCCTTTGTAGCGGATGCCTTTGCCTTTGTACGGCTCTGGCGCGCGCCACTCACGGATCTTCGCGGCAACCTCGCCCACCTTCTGAGCGTCGGATCCTTCGATCACGATCTCAGTCTGCTTTGGGCAGGTGACGGTGATGTCCGAAGGAACTTCGAAGTTCACATCATGCGAATAGCCCAGCGACAGCTTCAGGGTGTTGCCCTGCATCTGCGCCCGGTAACCCACACCTTGGATCTCCAGCTCTTTCTTGAAGCCCGTCGTCAGACCGGTGACCATGTTCTGCACCATTGTGCGGGACATGCCCCATTGCTGACGCGCGCGCTTGGACTTGCCACGCGGTTCAACGACGACTTTGCCGTCATCAACCGTCAGAGTCACATCGTCGGTTGCGGTAAAGCTCTGGGTCCCTTTCGGGCCCTTCACTTCGATCATCTGGCCGATAACCTTGGCTTCCACGCCGGAAGGCAGATCGACGGGACGTTTCCCAATACGAGACATCTGCAGTCCTCCTTAGAAGACGGTGCAAAGCACTTCGCCACCAACCGAGTTGGAGCGAGCGTTTGCATCGGTCATCACGCCTTTCGAGGTCGACACGATGGCAACGCCAAGGCCCTGACGGACCTGCGGCAGATCGCCAACACCCAGGTACACGCGGCGGCCTGGTTTCGACACTCGTTTCAGCTCTTTGATCACAGGCGCGCCGTCAAAATACTTCAGGCTGATTTCGATGGCCGGGTGGCCATCTTTGCCTGTCGCATCTTCAAAACCGCGAATGTAACCTTCGTCGGCCAGCACTTCGAGCACGCGCTTGCGCGCCTTCGAGGCTGGGGACATCACAGTGGATTTGCCACGCATCTGTGCGTTGCGGATCCGGGTGAGCATATCGCCGATAGGATCGTTCATCTAACGTGCTCCCTTACCAGCTTGACTTGACCATGCCAGGAATCTGACCTGCGGAACCAAGTTCACGCAGCGCGATCCGGCTGATCTTCAGTTTACGATAATACGCGTGCGGACGACCGGTCAGTTGACAACGGTTGTGCAGGCGCGTCGCCGAGGAGTTGCGCGGCAGTTTGGCCAGCTTGAGCTGGGCCTTGAAGCGCTCTTCCATCGGACGGCTTTCATCACGGGCGATCTCTTTGAGCTCGGCACGTTTAGCGGCGTATTTCTTCACCAGCTTCTCGCGCTTAACCTCGCGGGCGATCATGGATTTTTTGGCCATGTCTTACGATCCTTGCTTGGTGAAGGGCATGTTGAAGTGGGTCAGAAGCGCGCGCGCTTCGTCATCGGACTTCGCAGTAGTAGCGATGATGATGTCCATACCCAGCATGTCGACGACTTTGTCGAAGTCGATCTCAGGGAACACGATGTGTTCCTTGATGCCGAAGGCATAGTTGCCACGACCGTCGAAGCTGGAAGGTTTCACACCACGGAAGTCGCGGATGCGTGGCATCGCGATAGTGATCAGACGATCCAGGAATTCATACATGCGGTCGCCGCGCAGGGTGACTTTCGTACCCAGCGGCATGTCTTCACGAACGCGGAAACCAGCGATCGAGTTCTTGGCTTTGGTGACAACAGCGTGTTGACCCGAGATCAGAGTCAGCGCCTCTTGGGCGTGCTTGACCTTCTTGGTGTCTTTCACGGCATCGCCGATACCCATGTTCAGGACGATCTTGTCCAGACGCGGGATCTGCATGTCGTTCTTGTAGCCAAATTCCTCTTTCATCTTTGCGCGGATGGTGTCCGTGTAAAGCGTCTTGAGGCGTGGGGTGTAGTCGGTTGCGTCGAGCATTAGATCACGTCCCCTGTTGTCTTGGCGAAGCGGACCTTTTTGCCGTCTTCCATGCGGAAGCCAACGCGGGATGCTTTGCCGTTTGCGTCAACGATCGCGAGGTTCGACAGGTCGATTGGCATTGCCTTTGGCAGGCGGCCACCTTGCGATGCTTGGCTTTGGCGGGTGTGGCGGATGGCCATGTTCAGACCTTCGACAACGGCTTTGCCCGCTTTGGGGTCAACAGAAGCGATCTCGCCTGTTTTGCCTTTGTCTTTGCCGGCCAGAACGATGACATTGTCACCTTTGCGGAGTTTAGCAGCCATTACAGCACCTCCGGAGCCAGCGAAACGATCTTCATCATGCCTTTCGAACGCAGTTCGCGCACGACGGGCCCAAAGATACGTGTGCCGATCGGCTCACCGTTGTTGTTCAGGATAACCGCAGCGTTGCGGTCAAAACGGATGGCGGTGCCATCCTCACGGCGGACTTCCTTGGCAGTGCGCACGACGACGGCCTTACGGACGTCACCTTTTTTCACACGGCCGCGCGGGATCGCTTCTTTGACGGACACGACGATAACGTCGCCGACCGAAGCGTATTTGCGCTTGGAGCCACCCAGAACCTTGATGCATTGGACACGGCGTGCGCCGCTGTTGTCCGCAACATCCAGATTTGTCTGCATCTGGATCATAGTTTCTCTCCGACCTTAGGGACCGCTTCAGACATTGATCCCTGGGTTTCGTATGGACGCACGGGACAAAGGAATACCCTCCGACTCGCGCGGATGGGGCGTATTAGAAGGGGTGAGGCCTTAGGGCAAGGGAAAACTTGCGGTCACAACAACTCACCACAGCACTCGACCGGCACCGCCGGTCGGCGCCCGACCCTCCCCCCGAGAGGGCGCATTGCAACGGCTCAAGCATAAGAAACGTCGACGACCTTGCTAAGCGGTACATCGCACACCCCATTCAGCGCCCACCCAGGGTCGGGCGCCGACCTCACCACAAAGGAAGGGTGCGTGTTTACACTCACCGCCACCCCAAAACGCGTCAAAGAAAAACCCCGGGCCAATGACCCGGGGTTTTCCTATTCCAGTCTCGGGGTAAGGCTTACGCCTCTGCGCCCTTGTAGACTTCCCAACGCTTCGTTTTCGAGCGTGGTGGGCATTCGATGATGCGCACGCTGTCGCCGATTTTGAACTCGTTGTTCTCGTCGTGTGCACGGTAGGTCTTGGACTTACGAACGGTCTTTTGCAGCAGCGGGTGCTTGAAGCGACGCTCAACAGAAACCGAGATGGTTTGGTCGTTCTTGTCGCCAGTGACGGTGCCGGTCAGGATACGCTTAGGCATTATTCAGCACCTCCGGCTGCTTTTTCGTTCAGGATGGTCTTAACGCGCGCGGCTTCGCGGCGGACCTGCTTCATACGTGCGGTGTTTTCCAGCGCGCCGGTGGCTTGCTGAAAGCGCAGGTTGAAGGATTCTTTCTTGAGGTTCACCAGCTCTTCACGAAGCTGATCGGGCGTCTTGTCCCGCAGTTCTGTGGCGCTCATTGCGCGTCTCCTTTGTTGCTCTCACCGGGCAGCGCCGCCTGATTGGGTGCGGGTAACTGCGAATCCCGATGGGGATGGAAGTCCGCCGTTTAGCGGGAAGCTCTATTTTTCGCAACCCGCCTAAAAATGCGCAAGGAGGTCAACGAAGCCATCAAGCAACAAAGCGCGAGTTACTTCCGCCCCAACTTTCCCGTTTCTAATGTCGCAACAATTTCTCAACTTTTCAACGCTTGTTTCCTAAATCTTCACAAGGTCCTTATCTACCACTTCTGAACGTGCTTCTTCGGCTCGATCTTGCCGTAGGCATAGGGCGAACACTTGCCTGTCTTGAACGCGCCGTGATGCGCATAATCGACATTCAGCGTGATCACCGGCTTGTGGAAATGACACTTGGGCGCCGGTTTGTGATGCTTCTTGGGGGCATGCTTCACGACCTTCTTGGGCGCGTGATGCGCATGCGCGTCATGGGTCAGGTGCGATTTCGACGCCCAGCACACCGCGTGATGCGCGCGCACCTGCGCCCAACCGGCGTGGTGATCGATAAGCTTTACCGCTTGCTTGGGCTGGAGAACCTTGACGACGTGGTGTGCCGTGCTTGGCCCAACCCGACAGTTCAGATGCACGCCGCCTTTGACAAACAACTCCGTCGCAGCAGCGGGTGCCACGCCAAGCGCCAGCGCAATTGCGGCACCGGAAAGGGCTTTCTTAAACATCTGATCAATTCCTTCAGCAAACAACGGGGCGATTCCACCGGCGCGAGTTTACCAAGCCCGCGCGAATCCATTGCCAGCCCTGTGGAAAACTCAGCGGTTCCAAGGTGGAAACAGCTAGCCATGCGTATTTGCATGAATGCCCTGCTGATTTAGGCAATTCATCAATGCAACCGCATGGGTCAAACCGCTTACAGACTTGGCCAGGTCTTTTGCAACCTCCGGACCCTCCCGCCGGATATTTGAAAGGACCTCTTATGTACGTTTTCGACGATCCTAACTCCCGCGCCTTTGGTCGGACGACCGGCGCTTTGTACCTGACCATTGCCGTGGCAGGCGGCTTTGCCATTGCCTATGTGCCGTCCGTTTTGCACGTCGCCGGCGATGCAGCCGCGACATGGTCGAACATCTTGGCGAACCGCGCACTGTTCATGACCGGCATCCTAGGCGATGTGATCATGATGGTGGCCGAGCTGTTCGTGACGGCCATGCTCTACGCCATGTTCCGCACGACCAACCCAACGCTGTCGCTGATCGCGGCCCTGTCCCGGCTTATGATGGTGGCGGTTATGGCGGCGATGTTGCTGTTCCATGCTGGCGGCCTCCATCTGGCCCAAGGCGTGCCGGACATTCCCCCTGATCTGGCCGATGCCATGGCGGGCGTGTTTCTTTATATGCACGACGCGGGCGTCTGGGTCTGGCAGATCTTCTTCTCGGTTCATCTGCTTGTGTTGGGCGGCCTGATCATCCGGTCCGAGCGCGCGCCTCTGATCCTCGGCATCGGCCTGACCGTTGGCGGGATGGGATACTTGCTTGATAGCATCTACGCGTTTGCGTTCCCGATGTGGGATGGGTTGGCCATGGCCCGGGCCGCATTGCTGGTCGTAGTGACGATGTCCGAAATTGGCTTTGCGCTTTGGCTTCTGATCGTCGGTGCCAGAGAGGTTGAGCATCCCTCACCAGCACTCCGCCACCCTCAGCTTGGTTAAAGGACGATGCTGCCCATGCGATATGCACAGGATGTGTATCACATGTGCATGGGCGTGTGCCCCCCAGCGCAGACCCGCTGTGCGCCAGCGTAAACGCCGCGCACTTTCCATGCCCCCCACGCCCATGTATCCGGGGGGCATGACTATTACGAACCTCTTTGTCACCCCGATCTATCACGCCCAGCTTGGCCAATTTGGCCCCAGGATCGACGCAGAGGACCTGCGCGACAGCTGCATCGCCATCGCCGAAGATGACGAAGCCGGGCAAGAGTGGTGCGAGGACAATGGCTACCCCGGATACACCTCCTATGCCTCCCTGACGGACTTGCCGTGGCGCTTTCCGATCTTTGCGGACGTGGTCGCTGCGTTGGATTTACACGTGGCGGCATTTGCCAAAGACGTGGCCTTTGATCTGGGTGAGAAACCTCTGAAATTAGAGGATATCTGGATCAATATCCTGCCAGAGGGCGGCATCCATACCTCTCACATTCACCCGCATTCGGTGATTTCCGGCACCACCTATGTGCAAATGCCGGAAGGCACGAGCGCGCTCAAACTCGAAGACCCGCGCCACCAAATGATGATGGCCGCCCCACCCCGCCTCAAAGACGCGCGTCAGGATTTGCAGCCGTTTGTTTATCAAAAACCACAGGTCGGGGACGTGCTTCTTTGGGAAAGCTGGCTACGTCACGAAGTGCCCATGAACATGAGCGAGGATGACCGCATCTCGGTCAGCTTCAACTACCGCTGGGGCGACTGACGCCCCGTTAAGGAGATCGCAATGAAAACTGCACAGGATTACCTCGACGAGGCCAATGCCGTCGTTCCGCGCATGTCGACCGAAGACGCCATCGCGCTGCATGCGGCTGGCACCCACACGTTTCTGGACGTCCGCGACAGTGGTGATGTGGCTGCGTCAGGAACCGTGGCCGGGGCGGTTCGGGTGCCGCGTGGCCTGATCGAATTCAAAGCAGATGAAAGCCACCCGATGCACCACGAGGCGCTGACCCGTGACACCCCCATCGCCGTGCTCTGCGCGCTTGGCGGACAAGCGGCACTGGTTGGCAAGACCCTCAAGGACATGGGCTATTCCAACGTTACCAATGTCGGCGGCTTTGGCGCGTGGAAAGAGGCTGGCGGCCCGGTCGAAGAAGGCTGATCATGTCCCTCGCGCAGCTTCCACTTGAAGAGCTAACCGTTGAAAACGGCACGCGTCCCAAGGCGCCGCCGCTGCCCGGTGCGACCAATGCGCACCGGCAAAAGGGCAGGCATTTGGCAGCCATCCATCGTGGCTACTTGTCTGATCTTGCGCGGATTGCAGCCGTGCTGGAACGGATCGAGGCTGGCGACAGCCCGCCCGAGCACCTCAAGCAGATCATTCTGTCCCTCGACATGGCGCAGAACCTGCGGGCCTTTGGGTCGCTCTGCGGTCAGGGATGCCAGATGCTGGTGATGCACCACAACATCGAACAGGCGCATATGTTTCCCGCGCTGGAGCGCGCCGGGGTGGACGGCATCACAGCAGTCGTGGCGCGTTTGCGAGAAGAGCATGAGGTCGTCCACGAGCTGCTGAAGCGGCTGGAGGCGGCGGCGGATGCTCTTGTTGCGCGCCCCAAGGACGCCGAACTCGCCCAATGCGGCGCGGTCTTTCTGGCTCTGAAAGCGGCGATTGCCAGCCACTTCCATTACGAGGAAACCGAGTTGGAAGAGGCTCTTGGCATGTTCGTTGATGTGATCTGACCCGCCCCGGGCTTGACCCGGGGCCTCGACAAACAAAGCGCCGCACCCTGCTCATCGAGGTCCTGGGTCAAGCCCGGGACGTGAAGCTCTCCGCAGCCCCGGCCTCCGAGCTGGGGCCTCATACCGGTGTTAAGCAAGAGGTCCCGGATCAGGTCCGGGACTGCGTTGCGCGGGAAAGGCAAATAGCCGCGCCATCGACGGGCCGCGGTCCGAGCTAACGAGCGCTGACATTGACCTCGAAATAGCCTGCATCCGCAGGACCATAGGTCGCCACCGTTACGTTCACACGCCCCAGCGCGCCTCCGGATGATCGCAGAGTGACCCCCATTTCGGCGTTGGATCGATCCATGGACACCCCATAGTCATATGTGTCGGTGACACTTAGGCGATTTTCGGAAGCAGCCAAAGCCTTGGCAGCTGCGACTACCTCTGTGTGGCCCTCATGGGCGCCAAAAACCCAACACCCTTTCAAACCTGCTGAAATAACGGCCAAGGGCAATCCTGGAAGGCCATGCAAGTTTGGATCAGGGGCACCGTATCGCAATGACCAAGCCTCCAGCAAGACTGGATCAGGGGCCCCTTGCGCCCTTTCAGGGGTTCCGTTGGCCTTGGCGTAAGGCGCGCATATGTCTATCGCAGCCTCGATTTGGTCTTTTAACGGCATTGCAGCGGCATGACTTGCACCGAACAATCCGCAAATTACACACGTAATGCTGGGCAAAGCTTTCAGGTCCACCATGTCCTGTCTCCGTCCTTAAAACACACCCTGTTCACATACAAAAAACCCCCGCTGTTTCCAACGGGGGTTCTTTATTCTCAACCGTGTGGGGCCCGGACAGTTTTCTGCGAAAACTGCCTACACCCCACCGCGTGAAGACTTACCAGTCTTCCCGCACCACAACGCGTGATTTGATCGGCAACTTCATCGCGGCAAGGCGCAGGGCCTCGCGAGCTACCGTGTCGTTCACGCCGTCGATCTCGAACATCACGCGGCCTGGCTTGACCTTGGCGGTCCAGCGGTCGACCGAGCCCTTACCTTTACCCATACGAACTTCGATGGGCTTTGCCGTGACTGGCAGGTCAGGGAAGATGCGGATCCAGACGCGGCCTTGACGCTTCATGTGGCGCGTCATGGCCCGACGGGCAGCTTCGATTTGGCGGGCGGTGATCCGCTCGGGTTCCAGAGCCTTCAGACCGTAGGAGCCGAAGTTCAGGGTGGAGCCACCCTTGGCTTCGCCGTGGATACGGCCTTTGTGCATCTTGCGGAATTTTGTGCGCTTTGGCTGTAGCATGTTTCTCTACTCCTTAGCGATCACGACGGCCGCCGGCACCACGGGGTGCTGGACCATCCTGCATCTCTTGCGCTTTGCGGTCACGGGCCGACGGATCGTGCTCCATGATGTCGCCTTTATAGATCCACACCTTGATGCCGATGATCCCGTATGGGGTCATACCTTCGGCATGGGCGTAGTCGATGTCGGCGCGCAGGGTGTGCAAAGGCACACGACCTTCACGGTACCATTCGGTCCGCGCAATTTCGGCACCGCCCAGACGACCCGCGACGTTCACCCGAATACCCAGGGCGCCCATGCGCATTGCGTTCTGAACCGAGCGCTTCATCGCACGGCGGAAGGACACACGACGTTCCAGCTGCTGAGCAATGCTCTCTGCGACCAGAGCCGCGTCCAGTTCCGGCTTGCGGACCTCGACGATGTTCAGGTGCAGTTCGCTGTCGGTCATGTTCGCGACCTTCTTGCGAAGGGTCTCGATGTCAGCGCCTTTTTTGCCGATGATCACACCCGGACGTGCCGTGTGGATCGTCACGCGGCACTTGCGGTGCGGACGTTCGATGATGACGCGAGCGATACCCGCTTGCTTGCATTCGGTGTGAATGAATTCGCGGATTTTCAGGTCTTCCAGCAGCAGATCACCATAGTCTTTGGTGTCGGCGTACCAGCGGCTGTCCCAGGTCCGGTTGACCTGAAGACGCATCCCGATTGGGTTTACCTTATGTCCCATTAGGCTTGCTCCTCAATCTGGCGCACCTTGATGGTGAGTTCCGAGAACGGCTTGATGATCTTGCCAAACCGGCCACGCGCCCGTGGGCGACCGCGCTTCATGGTCAGGTTCTTGCCAACATAGGCCTCTGCAACGATCAGCTCGTCGACGTCGAGGTTATGGTTGTTCTCGGCGTTTGCGATGGCGGACTGAAGGCATTTCTTAACGTCTTCAGCGATCCGTTTCTTCGAGAAAGTCAGGTCCGTCAGGGCCTTGTCGACTTTCTTGCCACGGATCATGGCAGCCACCAGGTTCAGTTTCTGCGGCGAGGTGCGGAGCATACGCGTCTTGGCCATCGCCTCATTGTCGGCTACGCGACGTGGGTTCTTTGCTTTAGCCATTACCGTTTCTTCGCCTTCTTATCAGCGGCGTGACCGTAATAGGTGCGCGTTGGAGAGTATTCGCCGAACTTCTGGCCAATCATCTCTTCCGATACGTTCACCGGCACGTGCTTTTTGCCGTTGTAGACGCCAAAGGTGAGGCCCACGAATTGTGGCAGAATGGTCGAGCGACGCGACCAGATCTTGATAACCTCGTTCTTGCCCGACTCGCGGACTTTCTCGGCCTTCTTGAGGACATAGGAGTCCACAAAAGGCCCTTTCCATACGGAACGTGCCATGGATTACCGGCCCTTCTTCTTGGCGTGCCGCGAGCGAATGATCAGCTTCTGCGACGCCTTGTTCTTGTTGCGGGTGCGCTTGCCCTTGGTTGGCTGGCCCCAAGGCGACACGGGGTGACGACCACCCGATGTCCGACCTTCACCACCACCGTGCGGGTGATCGACCGGGTTCATAACCACACCACGCACAGATGGGCGGATGCCCTTGTGGCGGTTGCGGCCGGCTTTACCAAAGTTCTGGTTCGAGTTGTCAGGGTTCGACACGGCACCGATGGTGGCCATGCATTCCTGACGGACCAGACGCAGTTCACCAGAGCTCAGGCGGATCTGGGCGTAGCCACCGTCACGACCAACGAACTGCGCGTAGGTGCCTGCGGCACGCGCGATCTGACCACCTTTGCCAGGCTTCAGTTCGATGTTGTGGATGATGGTCCCGATCGGCATGCCCGAGAACGGCATCGCGTTGCCGGGTTTGATGTCAGCCTTGGCTGCTGCGATCACCTGATCGCCAACGGCCAGACGCTGAGGCGCCAGGATGTAGGCTTGTTCGCCGTCTTCGTACTTGATCAGTGCGATGAAAGCGGTGCGGTTCGGGTCATATTCGATGCGCTCGACCGTGGCCGCCACATCAAATTTGTTCCGTTTGAAATCGACGATCCGATAAAGGCGTTTTGCCCCGCCGCCTTTGCGGCGCATCGTGATCCGTCCGGTGTTGTTACGGCCGCCGTTCTTCGTCAGACCCTGGGTCAGGGACTTGACTGGACGTCCTTTGTACAGCTCCGAACGGTCGATCAGAACCAGCCCACGCTGGCCCGGCGTCGTCGGTTTGTACGACTTGAGTGCCATGTTAACTGTCTTCCGTTGTCAGACACCTCCCCGGAAGGAGGCTATGTAGGCGCCGGGCGAACCCGGCAGGAGTATAGGGCCCCGAAGGTCCCCGAGTTTGGGTTTTGTGCGTGATGCACAGGGTCACACCAGAGCCAAGGCCAAGCCGTTTCCCCAAAACGTACAGACCCCGGACGAATCCGGGGTGCTACGGATGGCGCTGTGTAGCGGGGGATGTGAGGGGTGTCTAGGGGCAACCGGTTTGACACGAAATCCAAAATCTTTGACACTTGTATTAAGGAAGTGCTGGCCCTCTAATTTGCACTGGTGAATCCCCAGTGGCTAGCTGAAACGGTATCCCTAAATCGTGCGCGCCGTGGTGTGTGAGCCAAGGTAGCCGAAAGAAGGTAGAGAACGAGAGTTGGCACTTCCGGAGAACTTCGATCCAGAACAAGCCCATCTGTTTTTGGGATTCGCCTATTCAATACAAGACATTGCGTCGGCTCTTCACATGCGACCTGATGGTATCTTTCATATTACGAAGACTTCAGAGGATGGTGGGTACTATCGAAGTTTTCGCATACCCAAAAAAAACGGAGGCGAGCGGTCAATCGACCAACCACTTCGGGGGATGGCGATGGCGCAGGAGCGCCTTGCCGCAATTCTTAGGGCTACCTACGTGCCCAAGTCGCACGTGCATGGGTACGTGTGTGATCGCTCGTTTCTTACGAATGCGCAGTACCACGTTGGTCAGAAATGGATACTTAATGTTGATATCGAAGACTTTTTTGGCAGCATCACTTTCCCTCGTGTTCGCGGCCTCTTCCAGACATACTTCGGCTATAGCGACAGAGTTGCTACCACTCTAGCTCGGATCTGCACCTACCAAGGCAAACTTCCGCAGGGAGCAAAAACGTCACCTGTCTTGGCCAACTTGATCGCTCACAATTTGGACAAGTCATTGCTTGCCATTGCTACGAAGCACAGTCTTCGTTTCTCTCGCTACGCAGATGACATTACATTCTCAACAAGTCAGAGAAGGTTTCCACCTTCTCTCGTTACGGCTTGGGAGCCCCTTTATGGAGATCGGGAGATTCAACTCGGAGGCCCTTTGAAAGACGCTTTTATGAAAGCAGGATTCCGGATCAACCAAACAAAAACACGGATTCAGCGGTACGACGAGCGCCAAGTAGTGACCGGTCTAGTGGTGAACAAGAAGGCGAATGTATGGCGATCAGATATAAAGCGGCTTAGGATGAAACTACATTCTGCTCATAAATTCTCAGCAGACGAAGCGGCTAAGATTTGGATAGGGCCATCGGCAACTCAGGAGGACTTCGTTGCCCACGTGGAAGGATGGCTAGCGTTCATCCGACAGGTGCGAGGGAAGAACGACGCGGTTCTTTCAAAGCTCTGTCAGCAAGCAGTAGTCGCGGGGGTGACGCAACAAGCATGGGTCAAGGAGCTCGCAAAGACAGTGCACGAATTTGATGTTTTTCTCTCGCATGCATCGGAAGACAAGCCAAAAGTTAGACTTCTAAGGGATGCGCTTGAGCATCTTGGGGTTAACGTTTTCTTTGACGAGGATAGTATCACTTGGGGTGACTCCATCGTCGAAAAGATCAACGAAGGCCTTCTACGTTCATCCTTCTTTGTCCCATTCCTGTCTGAAACGTTCGCCGCGAAGGGGTGGACCAACAAAGAACTGAACAGCGCCATTACAAATAACGTCCAGCGCAAAGGACGTATTCTTCCGATCACTGATGCAGGATTTGAAGTAGAGGACAACTACCCTTTGCTAAATGACATACTCTACAAGTCTTGGCCTGCTGAGGGTCCGGAGCAGAGTGCGCAAATTGAAGAGCTAGCAGACCAATTGCTAGCGGTGATTGAGAAAAACAAGCTAAAGGCTCAATGAAAGACCTGTTCAAACCAAGCTCAGGAAAGCCCTCGAGCAACTCGAAACTGTCCGCGCTCTCCGTGCATCGTGGCCAGTTCCGCCAACTCAAGTTGACAAACTTTGCCAACAACCTCATCCTCCCTTCATGGCCACAATGAACGTCTCCCTCCCCGAACAGATGAAAGCCTTTGTCGAGGCGCAGTCTGAGGATGGGAAATTCTCGAATGCGAGTGACTACGTGCGGCATCTGATCCGGCGGGATCAGGAGCGGCAGCAGGCGATTGCAGAGTTGCAGGCGCTGGTGGATGAGGCGGAGGCGAGCGGACCAGCGGTGCCATGGGACGCGGACGCATTTCTGGAGCGGATGAACGCAAAGCACGGTGGCTAGACTTCGTATCATTGTCCGCCCGCAGGCGGATGCCGATTTGGGCGAGATTTGGGATTACACAGCGCGGACTTGGTCAGTGGCTCAGGCCAATAGCTATATCATGGCGCTCGATGATGCGTTCCGGCACTTGGCAGAGATGCCAGAGATTGCGCGGGAACAGACGCTGGTTTCGCCTCCTGTTCGCATCTATCAGACTGGCAAGCACAATGTGATTTACCGTGTGTTGGACGGTCAGCTTTTGATCATGCGGGTGCTGCATGTTCGCGCGGACTGGCAGGCGCAATTCGACACCTAACCTTCACAAAATGCATCCTGCGCTGTCCTCAGAACTAATCATCCGCGCAACGGGAACCGTTGTGCCGCGCCGAACCGCCCCCACGGGGCGGCGCGATTGCGCCTCCCCTCGGTTCGGCGCTTTCATACTTCGGTAGTTCTAGTTCTGGCGCAGACCTAAAACATCACCGCCATAACCCCCATGCTCACCACAAGAAACAGCACGGTCATGATCCCGCCGCTCTTCATGAAGTCGGTGACCTTGTAGCCCGCGGGGCCCATGATCAGGGCGTTCACTTGGTGGGTGGGGATCAGGAAGCTGTTGGATGTCGAGATCGCCACCGTCAGCGCAAAGATCGCAGGGTCGCCGCCTGCGGCAACGGCGATGGAAACGGCCAACGGCACCAGCAGGACCGTGGCCCCCACATTCGACATCACGAGCGTGAAGATGGTGGCGAGGACGGCGACGCCCAGTTGCAGGCCCCAGATGGGCCAGCCATCCAATAACGTCAGCACCTGCTGGGCGATCCATGCGGCAGTGCCTGTGTTTTGCACGGCCAGCCCCAGCGGGATCAGGCTGGCCAAGAGGAACACGGTGCTCCAACTCACGGCTTCATAGGCTTCGTCCACGTCGATCACCTTGCTGATGATCATCCCCACCGCCCCCGCGAGCAGGCAGAGCGAAAGGCGAATATCGGTGAACAGGATCATCCCAAGCGCAATCACGAAGAAGAACAACGCCCAGCCAACCTTTTTCGGGCGCAGTTCCTCTCGCGGGAAATCAGAGGTCACCACGACGAAATCACGGTCACGGGTGAGCCGCGTCAAAGCCTCCCACGTGGAGTGTATCGCAAGTGTATCGCCCGCGCGGAACGGCACTTCGCCCACGGCGCAGGGCTCGTGATCCTCGGTCTTGATATAGCTGAACGTGTCGCCGTCGCGGTGGATGGCCAACAGGCTGCTGCCATAGGTTTTACGGAACACCAGATCATGTGCGCATTTGCCGATCAGGCCGGAATCCGGTGGGATCACAACCTCGGCGACGCCGGATTTGGTCGGGGCGAAGTCCTCTCCGAAGACTTCCAACTCTTTGTGCAGGGTAAACTCCCCCTCAAGGATCATCGCACGAACGGAACGCATCGGCCCCATGACGGCCAAGCGGCATGGCGTGGTGATCTCGGTCTCGATCACTGGGGCAAACCAGCGCTGACCGCGATAGGACGAGCCAACGACGTAGATGTTGAACTCTTGCATCAGCTGATCGAACGTCCAGCCGCGATACGGGCTGCGCTCGGGGATGGTGATCTCGTAGATGTCAGACCGAAGGCCGTAGATTTTCTGAAGATAGTTTTGGACCGACTGAGCCGCAGCGCCTTCGTTTGCCTCTGGCAAGGCGGGCAAAACCCAGCGGCCAAACAGCGTGAAGTAAAGAATGCCGGTCAAAACCAGCGCCACTCCGATCGGCGTCACGGAAAAGAGGCCAAAGGCCTCCATTTTCTCACCTTCGGGCAGCATCCCGTTGGCGCTGACGATCAGGTCATTCAACAGGATCAAAGGCGACGACCCGACCATCGTCATCGTACCACCCAGAATCGCGCAGAACCCCATGGGCATGAGCAACCGGCTGAGCGGCAGCCCCGTGCGCACCGAAATCCGCGAGACAACCGGCAAAAACAGCGCCGCTGCGCCCACATTCTGCATGAAGGACGAAATGAAACCGACCGTGCCGGAAATGATCGGGATGATCCGCGCCTCGGTCTTGCCGCCGTGTTTCAGGATGAAGCCGGCCACCTTGGTCATCAGACCGGTCTTATCCAGCCCCGCCCCGATGATCATGACGGCGATGATCGACACCACCGCGTTGGATGCGAACCCGTTAAAGAGCGTCGTTGGATCCGCGAGGTTGCCCAACCCCGGAAGCTGACTCAGCAGCCCCAGCAGGACCATCACCAAGAGAGCGGCGAGGTCGATGCGGATGATTTCAGAGACGAACAGGCCAACGGTAAAGGCCAGCAGACCAAGAACCACCGCCATTTCATACGTCAGACCTATGGTGTCCACTCGCGCGCCTCCTGACCTTTTTTGGCAATTCCGGCGGCGAATTGGAACGAAAATGTCGACTGGATGCGAAGTCCCGGCGAACTGGTTCTATCGTACCACGTAGACCGACATGGGGGCGTGCGTGGCGACGTAGCCGGCATTTGACGAAAAGATATGATCCTTGAGGCCCGGCATATGGCTGGCCATGACGATCAGATCGCAGTCGGTATCTTTTGCGGACTGGATCAATTCAGAGCCGACATTGAGGTGCAGGTCGCGCCGCAAGGTGACATGGTCTGCGGTCTTGATCCCGTGCTCTGCGGCCTGCGCTTCGGCAAAGGTATCGAGGTCTGCCTGCATGCGCTCGCCTTCTGTCACCTTGGACATGGTTGGCACCGCGTCGGCGACACCTGCATAGACCACGGTCGCGTCATTGGCCTTGGCCAATTGCGCCGCAAGCGACAGCGCCTTTGAGAGTTTATCCGTGTTGCCTAGGTCCACGGGAACAAGGATACGAGCATACATGGTGGTTCCTCCTGTTTGGTCGGACCCTTGGGCGTTCGTTGGCTTACGCTGCAAGCCACGCCTCGGCTTCGGCCTCTTGGCCGACTTCGAACCCTTTGATTTCCAGGCCGGGGATCAGCGCGCCTTCGATCTCGGCGGCCTTGCGCAACCACGCTGCATCGGCAACCAGTGCGCATTTGCTGAATTTGGACAAAAGGCCGAATAGTTTCGGCAAGAACGTCATTTCAACGCCGATGGCCGCAAGGCTTGGCATCTCGAAATTGGTCAGGGTGTAATACATCCGACCGTCCGAAACGCCCTCTGACTTGGCCAATAAATCCCAAAGCGCATTGCGCATCGTGTCCTGATCAATCTCACCGTCGATAGTGATATCAACGCGGTTTTCGGATGGTTTGGTGATCTTGAACATCGGTGCCTCCGGACCCTTGGCTAGGTAACACAACCTAGCGCCCCTGGTCCGATCACGTGTTGATCTTGATCAAAGTAGGCGGATGTCAGGCGTGGTAGACACACCTAGCCGGGTCGTGTGTTGACGGTCTTCTGGCGCAGACCAAGGCATTTCCCCGATGCGATCACGCGCCCCGGCACGAACTCGAACCCAGGCAGACCGGAGATGCACCATGGCCAGACCCAAACCAAAACCAATGGATCAGGCAGCGGCCCCTGCGGCATGGGCCTCGATGATGGTCATGAACCCGGCCGCTACGGCGGCATGGCAGGACGTGATGTCCGAAAGCCTCGCTTTTCTGAATGGACGATTTGAAGAAGACCAAAAGATCCCCGGTCGCTTGATGGCATGCCGCACACCTGTTGAGGTCATGGAGGTTCAGACGGACTTTGCCTCCAAAGCCTTCAAAGAGTATTCCGAAGGCGCGATGCAAATCGCGCAATTGATGGCCAAGGCCACGGAGACCACCGCGAAAGAGTTCATGTCAGGGCACTCGCGGGCCTATGATGACGTGCCAATCTAATCTGGGACTACGTCCATGGGGGGCGACGGAGCTTCACGCGCTTCGCAAGCGCCCCGCCAATGTCAGCGCCAAGAGCGCCAGTGCGGCAAGGACAAGGAACGACAGGCGCATTCCGGTCGCCTGCGCGACAAAGCCAATGATGGGCGGTCCCAGCAATAGTCCACCGTAGCCCAGCGTCGCGACGCTCGCGATAGCAGGTCCCGGCGCAACATGTGGATCATTTGCCGCGCGCGAAAACACAAGCGGCATCACCACCGCATATCCCACGCCCATCAGGGCAAAACCCGCCAAGGACAAACCAAAGCTTGCGCCAAACACGCTCGTCATGACGCCGGAAAAGGCGACAACGGCACTGGCGCGCGTCACAGCTACGGGGCCCCAACGTTCGACCAAGACGCCCCCCATCAGGCGTGTCAGCACCATCGCCACGCTGAACACCGCGTAACCAAGCGCGGCACGGGCCTCATCTACATCGCTGGCGAGACGCAGGAAAACAGCGCTCCAATCGGCCATGGCCCCTTCGCCCATGGACGTAGAAAATGCGATCAATCCAACGAGGAACAACGACCCGGTCGGCAAAGCCAGAAAGGGTGCTTTTTCACCGGCGCGGGGCTTTTCAGCCTTGGGGATAGGGGCCGCGTACAAAACCCACAGAGCCGTCACCAAGCCAATGATCGCGACCAACGCGAACTGGGGCAACGGGCTTATGGCAAAACCTGCAGCGACGTAACCGGTCCCCGCGCCAAGCCCTGCACCGAGGCTGAACATGGCATGGAAGATCGACATGGTGCTTCGGCCCAGCTTCTCTTCGACCTTGGCACCCCAGCCGTTCATCGCGACATCCATCGCGCCATGAAAGGCACCAAAGACAAATAACGCGAGCCCGAGCAGCACAGGCGTCGGAGCCACGGCAAGAAGAAGCAATGCAGGCGCGTAGCCCCATGAACACCAGATCGTCAGGCGCTCTGGCCCCCATTTCTCGGAAATGGCACCTGCAAATGGAAAGGACACGATCGCGCCCCCAGCCAAAGCCAACAAGAGTGCCCCCAACACAGAGGGTTCAAGGCCGAACCCCTCTTTGAACGCGGGTACGCGGGACGCCCATGCCCCGAACAGAAGGCCATTCAAAACAAAGGCCGCAACCACGGCTCGCCAACGGGGATCGCGGATCAGTGAGCCACGCTCAGACATTCATCACCTTAGGCCATCCTTCTGTCTTGCAAAGCCGTTTCTTACGCCGTCAGCTGCGTCTGCCCTGCGTTCTTCGGGATGTGACACCGGCGCGGTCGCAGGCGCAACTCCTCAGGCGACATTCGTATGACGGTTCAGTGACTTCGCGCCGACCTCGCCGTGCTTTCGCCCCCCCCCCACAAGCAAAAGAGCCCCGCCGCAGGTGCGACGGGGCTCTTTGTTCAATCTTGACGAACCTTGGCTTACAGGCCGGTGGTCACGTCGATCGTGTTGCCTTCTTCCAGCGTCACGTAGGCTTTTTTCACGTCTTTGCGTGTGCCTTTGATCCCGCGGAAGCGCTTGTTCTTGCCTTTGGTGATGGTCGTGTTCACGGCCTTCACCTTGACGCCGAACAGCGTTTCAACAGCCTCTTTGATCTGAGGTTTGTTGCTGTCGATGGCCACTTCGAAAACAACCGCGCCGTTTTCGGACGCCATGGTGGTTTTCTCGGTGATGATCGGCTTGCGGATCACATCGTAATGTTCTGCTTTGGCACTCATTTCAGGCGAGCCTCCAGAGCTTCGACACCCGCTTTGGTCAGAACCAGAGTGTCGCGTTTCAGGATGTCGTAAACGTTCGCACCAGCGGTCGGCAGGATATCCAGACCTTCGATGTTGCGCGAGGCTTGCAGGAAGCCTTCGTTCACGTCTGCACCGTCGATAACCAGCGCGCGCTTCCAGCCCAGCTCTTTGACCTGTTTGGCCAGCGATGCTGTTTTGCCTTCGGCTTCGGCATTCTCGATGACGACGATTGCGCCTTCTTTTGCCTTGGCGGACAGAGCGTGCTTCAGACCCAGTTTACGGAACTTTTTGGTCAGCTCGTGACCGTGGCTCCGTGGGGTTGGGCCTTTGTAGATACCACCCTTGCGGAAGATCGGCGCGTTGCGGTCACCGTGACGTGCGCCACCGGTGCCTTTTTGGCGATAGATCTTCTTGGTCGAGTAGCTGGTTTCCGAGCGGGTCTTGACCTTGTGGGTACCGGCTTGGGCGTTGTTACGCTGCCAGCGGACCACGCGGTGCAGGATGTCGGCGCGGGGTTCGAGGCCGAACAGATCGTCCGACAACTCGACCGAACCGGCTGTGCCGCCGTCCAGTTTGATGACGTCGAGTTTCATTATTCGTCACCTTCTTTCTTGGCTTCAGGTGCGTCAGCAGCTTCTGCAGCCTTATCGGCCTCGATCGATGCTTCTGCTTCCTTCAGCGCGGCTTCCTCTGCGGCTGCTGCTTCTGCTGCGGCGGCCTCTTCGGCGGCTTTGGCTTCGGCTTCTGCGGCTGCTGCGGCTTCTTCTGCCAGACGTTGCGCTTCACGCTTAGCCGACATCAGAGCTGCAGGCAGGATGACGTTCTCAGGAGTTGGTTTTTTCACCGCGTCCTTGACCGTGACCCAGCCACCTTTCGAACCTGGAACAGCGCCTTTGACCATGATCAGGCCACGGTCGCTGTCGGTCTTGATGACCTGCAGGTTTTGCGTCGTGACACGGGCAGCACCCATGTGACCAGCCATCTTCTTACCTTTGAAGACGCGTCCGGGATCCTGACACTGACCTGTCGAACCGTGCGAACGGTGCGAGATCGAGACACCGTGCGTCGCACGCAGACCGCCAAAGTTCCAACGCTTCATGGCACCGGCAAAGCCTTTACCAATCGACGTACCGGTCACGTCAACAAACTGACCTTCAAAGTAGTGATCGGCGATGATTTCTTCGCCCACTTCGATCAGGTTCTCAGGAGCAACGCGGAACTCAGCAACCTTGCGCTTTGGTTCCACTTTCGCTGCTGCGAAGTGGCCACGCATGGCTTGGCTGGTGCGTTTTGCTTTGGCTGTGCCAGCACCCAGTTGAACGGCAGTGTAGCCATCTTTTTCCGAGGTCCGCTGGGCCACAACCTGAAGGTTGTCCAGTTGAAGAACGGTGACAGGAATCTGCTTGCCGTCTTCCATGAACAGA
This sequence comes from Shimia ponticola, assembly GCF_007995215.1. Taxonomy (GTDB): domain Bacteria; phylum Pseudomonadota; class Alphaproteobacteria; order Rhodobacterales; family Rhodobacteraceae; genus Shimia_B; species Shimia_B ponticola. The sequence continues at coordinate 30,404 of NZ_VCDK01000006.1, read as the reverse complement.
CGGGTCATCCCGACTTTCTTTGCGATAACGCCAGAGCGCAACATTCAGGTGCCCTCCTTAAACCGAGATCTGCACGTCCACGCCAGCGGCGAGGTCGAGCTTCATCAGCGCATCAACGGTCTGCGGGGTCGGATCGACGATGTCCAGCAGGCGCTTGTGCGTGCGGATTTCGAACTGGTCGCGCGACTTCTTGTCGACGTGCGGACCACGCAGAACGGTGAATTTTTCAATCTTGTTCGGCAGTGGGATCGGCCCACGAACCTGAGCACCAGTGCGCTTGGCAGTGTTGACGATTTCCTGCGTGCTGGCATCCAGAACGCGGTAGTCAAATGCCTTGAGCCGGATGCGAATGTTTTGGCTAACGGCCATTTTAGTTGCCCTTCGCGGCTTCTACGGTTGAGAGGTCGACCCTGCGGGATTGCAGCGCCCACGTCGAACCGGGGTCTTCAAGCAAAGATGGGCGCAAAGCACCCATCTTCGATATTCTTCAAACGGGACGCGACGGACGCGTCCCGGGGGTCACCAATTACTCGGTGATGTCGGAGACGACGCCTGCGCCGACGGTGCGGCCGCCTTCGCGGATGGCGAAGCGGAGGCCTTTTTCCATCGCGATTGGCGCGATCAGCTCAACCGAGAACGACACGTTGTCGCCTGGCATGACCATCTCGGTGCCTTCCGCCAGCGTAACCGTGCCAGTCACGTCCGTCGTACGGAAGTAGAACTGTGGACGGTAGTTCGCGAAGAATGGCGTGTGACGGCCACCTTCATCCTTCGTCAGGATGTAGGCTTCTGCTTCGAACTTCGTGTGTGGCGTCACGGATGCTGGCTTACACAGAACCTGACCACGCTCAACGCCGTCACGGTCCACACCGCGCAGCAGTGCGCCGATGTTGTCGCCTGCTTCACCGCGGTCCAGCAGCTTGCGGAACATTTCAACGCCTGTGCAGGTCGTCTTGGTGGTGTCGCGGATACCGACGATTTCAATCTCGTCACCCACGTTGATCACGCCACGCTCAACACGACCGGTCACAACCGTACCACGACCCGAGATCGAGAACACGTCTTCGATCGGCATCAGGAATGGCTGGTCAACCGCACGCTCTGGGGTGTCGATGTACTCATCAACAGCCGCCATCAGCTCTTTGATCTTCTCTTCGCCGATCTCAGGGTTGTTGCCTTCCATCGCCGCCAGAGCCGACCCCGCGATGATTGGGATATCGTCGCCTGGATACTCGTAGCTTTCCAGCAGTTCGCGGATTTCCATCTCGACGAGCTCCAGAAGCTCTTCGTCGTCGACCTGGTCCACTTTGTTCATGAACACGACCATCTTCGGGATGCCAACCTGGCGACCCAGCAGGATGTGCTCGCGCGTTTGTGGCATTGGGCCGTCAGCTGCGTTCACAACCAGGATCGCGCCGTCCATCTGCGCCGCACCCGTGATCATGTTTTTCACGTAGTCAGCGTGGCCTGGGCAGTCCACGTGCGCATAGTGGCGGTTCTCGGTCTCGTACTCAACGTGTGCGGTCGAGATCGTGATGCCGCGGGCTTTCTCTTCTGGCGCGCCGTCAATCTGGTCATACGCTTTGAAGTCACCAAAGTACTTCGTGATCGCTGCCGTCAACGTCGTCTTCCCGTGGTCAACGTGACCAATCGTGCCGATGTTCACGTGCGGTTTCGTACGTTCAAACTTTTCCTTTGCCATGATGGCTACTCCTTGTTCGTCTGGGGCGGCGGGGTGAACCCCGCCCTACGGGTGGTGGGTAGGGCGGGGTTCACCCCGCCATCCCGGTTATGCGTATTTCTCTTGGATTTCCTGGCTGATGTTCGCCGGAACCGGATCGTAGTGGTCGAACTGCATCGTGAACTGCGCGCGGCCCGAAGACATCGAACGCAGGGTGTTGATGTAGCCGAACATGTTCGCCAGCGGCACGAATGCATCGATGGCAATCGCGTTACCACGAGGCTCTTGACCCGAAACCTGACCGCGGCGCGACGTCAGATCGCCGATGATGCCACCGGTGTATTCCTCCGGCGTGATCACTTCGACTTTCATGATCGGCTCAAGCAGTTTCGCGCCAGCTTTCTTCATGCCTTCGCGCATGCCCATACGAGCGGCGATTTCAAAGGCCAGAACGCTGGAGTCAACGTCGTGGAACTTACCGTCGATCAGAGCAACCTTGAAGTCGATCACTGGGAAGCCAGCCAGAGGGCCGCTGTCCATGACGGACTGGATGCCTTTTTCAACACCTGGGATGTATTCCTTTGGAACGGCACCACCAACAATGCGAGACTCAAACGAGTAACCTTCACCTGGCTCTGTCGGCGTGATGATGAGCTTGACCTCGGCGAACTGACCCGAACCACCCGACTGTTTCTTGTGGGTGTAGGAGTGCTCGACCTCGTGACCGATGGTCTCGCGGTAAGCCACCTGTGGAGCACCGATGTTCGCTTCAACCTTGAACTCGCGCTTCAGGCGGTCGACCAGGATGTCGAGGTGAAGTTCACCCATGCCCTTCATGATGGTCTGACCGGACTCGAGGTCGGTTTCGACGCGGAAGGATGGGTCTTCTGCCGCCAGACGCTGCAGACCCTGAGACATTTTCTCTTGGTCGGCTTTGGTCTTTGGCTCGACGGCGATCTCAATCACTGGATCTGGGAAGTTCATCGTTTCCAGAACCACAGGATCGTTCACAGCCGACAGCGTGTCACCGGTCGTCGTGTCTTTCAGACCCGCCAGCGCGATGATGTCACCTGCGAATGCTTCAGTGATCTCTTCGCGGTTGTTCGAGTGCATCATCATCATCCGGCCAACGCGCTCTTTACGACCTTTGGTCGAGTTCAGCAGCGTATCGCCCTTGTTCAGGACGCCCGAGTAGATGCGTGTGAAGGTCAGCGAGCCAACGAACGGGTCGTTCATGATTTTGAACGCCAGACCAGCAAAGGCCATGTCGTCGTCAGCACGGCGTGCGATATTCCGTTCTTCCGTTTCATCGCCGGGTTTGAAGCCCATGTAGTCGACAACGTCGAGTGGCGAAGGAAGATAGTCGATCACAGCGTTCAACAGAGGCTGGACGCCTTTGTTTTTGAACGCCGAGCCACCCAGCACAGGAACGAAGTCGAGCGCCAGTGTGCCCTTGCGCAGCAGTTTGCGCAGGGTTGGGACGTCTGGTTCGTTGCCTTCCAGATACGCTTCCATCGCGTCGTCGTCTTGCTCGACGGCGGCTTCGATCATTTTCTCGCGCCATTCGTTGGCCATGTCCGACAGGCTGTCGCGGATCGGTGCTTTGATCCAGGACGCGCCCAGATCTTCACCCTGCCACAGCCACTCTTCCATGGTGACGAGGTCGATCAGACCTTCCAGCTCGGATTCTGCGCCGATTGGAATACCAACGGGCACAGCGCGTGCGCCGGTGCGGTCTTCGATCATGCGAACGCAGTTGAAGAAGTCCGCGCCGATTTTGTCCATCTTATTGACGAACACCATGCGTGGAACCTTGTAGCGGTCAGCCTGACGCCAAACGGTTTCAGTCTGAGGCTCAACACCTGCGTTGGCGTCCAGAACACAAACGGCACCGTCGAGAACCGCCAGCGAACGCTCAACTTCGATCGTGAAGTCCACGTGACCGGGGGTGTCGATGATGTTCATGCGGTGCTTTGGCGTGTCTGCCGTTTGACCGTCCTCGGTACGCTCCCAGAACGTGGTGGTCGCAGCGGAGGTAATCGTGATGCCACGCTCCTGCTCTTGCTCCATCCAGTCCATGGTCGCTGCGCCATCGTGCACTTCGCCGATGTTGTGCGACTTACCGGTGTAGTACAGGATCCGCTCAGAGCAGGTCGTTTTACCCGCGTCGATGTGCGCCATGATCCCAAAGTTGCGATATAGTTCGAGAGGATATTCGCGTGCCATGGTTTGGTCCTTGGAGGTCCTAGAGAGAGAAAGGCTTCACTGTCCGTAAAGTCAGGAAGCGGGCCTCGGTGAGGCCCGCCAAAATGATTACCAGCGGTAGTGCGAGAACGCTTTGTTGGCTTCTGCCATCTTGTGCGTGTCTTCGCGTTTCTTGACCGCGGAACCGCGCGACTGCACGGCGTCCAGAAGCTCACCGGCAAGGCGCTCTTCCATGGTGTTTTCGTTGCGACCGCGTGCGGCGGTGATCAGCCAGCGGATGGCCAGAGCCTCACGGCGGTCAGGGCGCACCTCGACAGGAACCTGATAGGTTGCACCACCAACCCGGCGCGAACGAACTTCGAGCGCTGGTTTGATGTTGTCGAGCGCTTCGTGGAACAGCTCCACAGGTGCGCGCTTAACTTTGTCTTCGACGCGGTCGAGGGCACCGTAAACGATACGCTCGGCGACGGATTTTTTCCCGTCCAGCATCAGGTTGTTCATGAATTTCGTCAGAACCTTATCGCCATATTTGGCGTCAGGCAGGACTTCACGTTTTTCAGCAGCGTGACGACGCGACATATCAATATCCCCTTACTTAGGACGCTTCGCGCCGTATTTCGAACGGCGTTGTTTCCGATCTTTGACGCCCTGGGTATCCAGAACACCACGCAGGATGTGGTAACGAACACCTGGAAGGTCTTTCACCCGGCCACCACGGATCAGAACCACCGAGTGTTCCTGAAGGTTGTGGCTTTCACCAGGAATGTAGCTGATCACTTCGTAACCGTTGGTCAGACGCACCTTGGCCACTTTCCGCATCGCCGAGTTCGGCTTTTTCGGGGTTGTGGTGTAGACGCGGGTACACACGCCACGCTTCTGAGGGTTCCCCTCGAGGTGGAGCGACTTGGACCGCTTGATTTTAGGCTTCCGCGGTTTGCGGATCAGCTGCTGGATCGTTGGCATTGGGCGTTCTTCCCGTTTCCTACTTCTTGGTGGTGTCCCACCGTTCATTTGAATGCATGACCATTGACACATGACCACGCGCAAAAGCCGCAAACCCTCCCATGTCCCTGGGAAGGTGCGGGGTATTCAGAGGATCGAAAGGCACCCGATTGATCTTTGGCCCTTGGATCATGTCCACTTAAATTTTGATGTCCGGCGTGGCCACAGGGCCAGCGACCCTTGGGAGGCCGATGCCGAAGTGGGCGCGTCCTACACGGGAGTCGCTGAGGTGTCAACAGGGCCTGCTCTTGCGGCCTTGGCCTGCGCTATTCTGCCGTCACTCTGCGCTCTCGATAGAGCGTGAACAACCCGGTCGCCACGATCAGGCTGGCACCAATAATGGTCGGCAGATCGGGGATTTCGCGAAACAAGAACACGCCAAGCAAGAGAGCAACGACAATGGCGGAATACCGATAAGGCGCGATGAACCCGATCTCGCCAAGCCTCATGGTCGCCACAGATGCAAAATACGCGACCATCACGGTCACCATCGCGCCTGAAATCGCCCACGCAGCCGTCGGCGTCCACGGAACCCAATCCGATCCGAGCGACCCAAGCCCTCCGCCCACCATGACGAACGATGCCGACCCCAAGGCTGCCAGCATCGTCGGACATTTCGGGGACAACTGGCGCGACGCCAATTCGCGCACCGTGATCACCGCCACGGCCAAGAGCGCATAAACGGAATAGATCGAAAACCCATCGAACCCCGGCCTGACAATCAGGAGGACTCCGACAAAGCCAATCACGATGGCCGTCATGCGCCGCCATCCGACCGGCTCTCCCAAGAACACGGCCCCCGCGAGTGTGACCGTCAATGGCAGGGTCTGGATGATCGCCGTCGCATCCGCGAGCGGCATATTGAAGATCGCCGAGATAAAGAGGAACGCGGCGGCGACCTCGCAAACACCGCGCAGCGCGATGAGCATCCAGTCCCTCCGCGGCAGGCGCAACCGAAGATGTCCAAGGGCGGCCGCGAGGCAGAGCATGAATATCACCACGCCGATGCCGCGCACAAAGATCGATTGTGCAAGGGGCCATTCGCCGCCCAAGACCTTCATAAAGGCGTCGTTGATGGTGAAGGCAGTCATTGAAACCACCATCCAAGCCGCACCGATACGATTGGCGGATGCAGAATGCGTCTGTGTCATAGCGGCGTTAGACGGCGCGCGTGCAGCAAGGGCAAGCCCATTGGCGACATGTTCGGCGTCCGTTGGCGAGAGCGATCCGAAAACTACGTCAAAAGGCATGATTGATCTGCCCGCCATAGCTTTATCGGTGCGCCAACCTTGGGCATGGGCAATTGTGGCCGGGCACAAGAAGATCGAAAATCGCAGCACAGGTTCGATCGCTGCAGGGAATATGCGCACCGGACGCATTGCGATACATGCCGCCAGCGGCCTGAAAGAGGATGAGTTCCGATGGGGCCATTGGCGATTAATGCGCCATGGGGTGAGTTGCCCAAGACCCGACGCGCTTGTCAGGTCGGCCATCATTGGCGCCGTCGACGTGGTCGACATCGTATCCGAAAGCGACAGCGAATGGTTCGGCGGCGAGAAGGGGTTGGTTCTGGCCAACGCAGAAATGTGCGATCCAATCCCCTGCGTCGGCGCGCTTGGCTATTTCGCATGGACGCAGAGCGGAACGTTTTCAGAGGTCAAGCCGTGGATGCGCAGCTATGACCTGCCATCCGGCGACGCGCAAACCGGAGAGCTCTTTCCTGAACTCCCTCCATCTTTCGAACACGATCCAACGCGCCCGCGTCGCTCCACGAAACGCGGGCGGGACTAGAAGCCTACATCTGCGGAATACGTCGGTTGTCTCGGGCCGCGTCGACGACGGCAGCAATCCGTTTGGCGCGGGTGGGTTGTGTCTTGGCCAGCTTGATCCACCGCAACAGATTGCGCCGATAGGCCGGTGGTGACGCCGCATAGTTCGCCTGAGCAACCGTGTCTGGGGCAAGCGCGGCGCTCAGATCTTCGGGATCAATCAATGCGTCGACATCATCATAAAACGCCCACATGCCATTTGACTTGGCCTCGGCAATCGCGGCTTCACCGGCCGCATGCATCCGTCCCTCTTTGCGCAGCTTTTCGGCACGGTCCTTATAACTTTTGGCCCATGCCTGCATCTTGCGCGGCGCGATGAGTTGCATGGTGCGCAATGGGTCTTCGTGCTTGCGCCGTATGCCGTCAATCCAACCGTGAGCGATGACCGCATCCAAGACATCCGACGTCGAAAGATACTTTGCCGGCGTGTCTTTTTTCCACGTCACCAACCAAACAGAGTCCGTTTGGCCGTGGTTCTCTGCCATCCACTCCCAAAGGGCGTTGGCACTGTCGATTTCAATTCGCGCGAAATTCTCGGTCTTGGTCATGACCGCTGACTTAGGGCACGCATGGCAAGAGTCTTTGCCCGCAAAGAAAAAGGGCCGCCCAAATGGACGGCCCCTTTGAATGCTTGTGCAGTAATCGCTTACTCGCGGCTCTCTGGCGTGTCGACGATGAAGGCGTCAAACTCGTCTCCGCCGACCACGTCGTCACCCACAGGTGCGGCCAGTGCTGCGGCGGCTTCGGCCTCTTCGCGGCGTGCTTCGATCACGACGTTATCGCGCGACTGGGCGATGCGGCGGACGCGCTGCGTTGCGCCACCTGTACCAGCCGGGATCAGACGACCCACGATGACGTTCTCTTTCAGGCCAACCAGTTTGTCTTTCTTACCTTGGACAGATGCCTCGGTGAGAACACGTGTGGTCTCCTGGAACGACGCCGCCGAGATGAACGAGCGGGTCTGCAGCGAGGCCTTGGTGATCCCGAGAAGGATCGGCTCGCCTGCCGCCGGACGCTTGCCACGGGCAATCGCCTTTTCGTTCGCCGCGTCGAACTCTGCCTTATCGACATGCTCGCCTTTCAGCAGCGTTGTCTCGCCAGAGTCCAAGATCTCCCACTTCTGCAGCATCTGGCGAACGATCACCTCAATGTGCTTGTCGTTGATCTTCACACCTTGCAGGCGATAGACGGCCTGAACCTCGTCGATCATGTAATCGGCCAGAGCCTCGACACCCATGATGGACAGGATGTCGTGCGGTGCAGGGTTCCCGTCCATGATGTAATCACCCTTCTGGATGAAATCACCTTCCTGAACTGGGATGTGCTTGCCCTTTGGCACCATGTACTCCGAAGGCTCCATGGTTTCGTCCGCTGGAACAATCGCGATGCGGCGCTTGTTCTTGTAGTCGCGGCCGAATTTCACGTAGCCATCAATTTCGGCGATGATCGCGTGATCCTTTGGACGCCGAGCCTCAAAGAGTTCCGCAACCCGTGGCAGACCACCGGTGATGTCCTTGGTGCCGCCACCCTCACGCGGGATACGGGCCAGGATGTCACCTGCTTTGACCTCCGTCTGGTCCTCGACCGACAGGATCGCGTCAACCGACATGGCGTAGGCCAGTGGGTTGCCGTCTTCCCGCTTCATCGGCTCGCCATCTGGGCCAGCGATGATGATCTTTGGAGCCAGTTCGTTGCCTTTTGGCGCAGTGCGCCAGTCGGCCACGATTTTCTGGGTCATGCCGGTCGCTTCGTCGGTTTCTTCGCGCACGGCAACACCGGCGGTCAGATCGACATATTTCGCAGTACCGTCTTTCTCGGCGATGATCGGCAGAGTGAATGGGTCCCATTCAAACAGCTTCGCACCGCGTTCGATGGTGTCACCGTCTTTGACCAGCAGTTTGGAGCCATAACCAACCTTGTAAGAGGCCAGTTCTGCACCGGTTTCGCTTTCGACAGCGACAACCATGTTGCGCGACATCGACAGCAGAGCGCCAGCCGCCGTTTCCAGGACGTTGGAATTGCGGAAGACAACTTTACCGGCTTGGCTGCTCTCTTGCGAAGACTGCTGACCGCCACCCTGAGCAACGCCGCCGATGTGGAAGGTCCGCATCGTCAACTGTGTCCCGGGTTCGCCGATCGACTGCGCCGCGATGATGCCGACGGCCTCACCTTGGTTCACAGGCGTACCGCGTGCGAGGTCACGACCGTAGCAGGTGGCACAGATGCCATCTTCGGTCTCACAGGTCAGTGGCGAGCGGATCTGCATCGTCTGCACACCGGCCTCTTCGACCATGTCGGCCTTGCGTTCGTCGATCAGTTCACCCTTGGCGACCAGAACCTCATCCGTGCCGGGGCGCAGCACGTCTTCTGCGGCCGTCCGGCCCAGAATACGTTCACCCAGAGACGAGATGACTTCGCCGTCGTTCACTGCCGCTTGCGCGGTGATCGAACGTTCGGTGCCACAGTCCTTTTCGCGGACGATACAGTCCTGTGCGACGTCCACCAGACGACGTGTCAGGTAACCCGAGTTCGCAGTCTTCAAAGCGGTATCCGACAGACCCTTCCGGGCACCGTGTGTTGAGTTGAAGTACTCAAGAACGGTCAGACCTTCTTTAAAGTTCGAGATGATCGGCGTTTCGATGATCTCGCCATTCGGCTTGGCCATCAGGCCGCGCATCGCGCCCAGCTGCTTCATCTGAGTAACCGAACCCCGTGCTTTCGAGTCGGCCATCATGAAGACCGAGTTCGGCTCCATGTCTGCGCCATTTTCGTCCTTACGGGTCGCCTTGATGGTATTCATCATGGCGTCGGTGACCTTGTCGTTACAGATCGACCAAGCGTCCGTCACTTTGTTGTACTTTTCGCCCTGAGTGATCAGGCCGTCCATGTACTGTTGTTCGAACTCTTTCACCTGATCGCGGGTGCCGTCGACGATGTCCCATTTGTTGTCTGGGATGACCATGTCGTCCTTACCGAACGAGATCCCGCCGCGGAATGCTTCGCGGAAACCCAGCGTCATGATCTGGTCACAGAAGATCACCGACTCTTTCTGACCGCAGTAACGGTAGACCGTGTCGATGACGTTCTGCACTTCGCCCTTTTTCAGCAGGCGGTTGACCAGGCTGAACGGTGCCTTAGCGTTGAGCGGCAAGAGCGCGCCAACGCGCAGACGACCGGGGGTCGTTTCAAAGCGTTCATAGACCTCTTGGCCATGCTCATCGATCTGCTTCACACGGGCGTTGATCTTGGCGTGCAGGTGCACGGTGCCGTTGCCAAGCGCGTGCTCGACCTCTTCCATGCTCCCGAATGTCATGCCTTCGCCAGCCATGCCTTCGCGCATCAGGGTCACGTAGTAGAGACCCAAGATCATGTCCTGCGAAGGAACGATGATCGGCGCGCCGTTTGCTGGCGACAGAACGTTGTTCGTCGACATCATTAGAACACGCGCTTCCAACTGGGCCTCAAGGCTCAGCGGGACGTGCACAGCCATCTGGTCACCGTCGAAGTCAGCGTTAAACGCCGAACAAACAAGCGGGTGAAGCTGAATGGCTTTGCCTTCGATCAGGACGGGTTCGAACGCCTGAATGCCAAGACGGTGCAGCGTAGGCGCACGGTTCAGCATGACAGGGTGTTCGCGGATCACCTCATCGAGGATATCCCACACCTCTGGACGCTCTTTTTCGACCAGTTTCTTGGCTTGCTTCACTGTGGAAGACAGACCTTTGGCCTCAAGCCGCGAGTAGATGAACGGCTTGAACAGCTCGAGCGCCATCTTCTTGGGCAGACCACATTGGTGCAGCTTCAGCTCCGGGCCCGTCACAATGACCGAACGACCCGAGAAGTCGACGCGCTTACCCAAAAGGTTCTGACGGAAGCGACCCTGCTTACCTTTCAGCATGTCCGACAGCGATTTCAGCGGGCGCTTGTTGGCACCGGTGATCACGCGGCCACGACGGCCGTTGTCGAACAGAGCGTCAACCGACTCTTGCAGCATCCGCTTTTCGTTGCGGACGATGATGTCAGGCGCGCGCAGTTCGATCAGACGCTTCAGACGGTTGTTCCGGTTGATCACACGACGATAAAGGTCGTTGAGGTCGGACGTCGCAAAGCGGCCACCATCCAGAGGCACCAGCGGGCGCAGTTCTGGCGGGATCACAGGCACGACGGTCAGGATCATCCATTCCGGACGGTTGCCGGATTCAAGGAAGCTCTCGACGATCTTCAGGCGCTTGATGATCTTCTTGGGCTTCAGTTCACCCGTGGCTTCGGCCAGATCCGCGCGCAGTTGCTCGGCTTCGGCCTCAAGGTCGATCATCGACAGCATTTCACGGATGGCTTCGGCACCGATGTTGGCCTGGAATGCGTCGGCGCCATAGGCGTCCTGGGCATCCATGAATTCTTCCTCGGACATCAGTTGCCCGTAGGTGAGGTCGGTCAGACCGGGTTCGATGACCACATAGTTTTCAAAGTACAGAATCCGTTCCAGATCGCGGAGCGTCATGTCGAGCATGAGGCCGATCCGGGATGGCAGCGACTTCAGGAACCATATGTGCGCAACGGGCGCGGCCAGTTCGATGTGGCCCATACGCTCACGGCGGACCTTTTGCAGCGTGACTTCCACACCGCATTTCTCGCAGACAACGCCGCGATACTTCATGCGCTTATATTTGCCGCAGAGGCATTCGTAGTCTTTGATCGGGCCAAAGATACGCGCGCAGAAAAGGCCGTCACGCTCGGGCTTGAACGTCCGGTAGTTGATGGTTTCTGGCTTTTTGATCTCACCAAAGGACCACGAGAGAATACGCTCGGGCGAGGCGAGAGAGACCTTGATCTCGTCGAATTGCTTCGGCGGGGTCAGCGGGTTGAATGGGTTGGTCGAGAGTTCCTGGTTCATTAGGTTACCTCATTGGCATGGACGTTGAAGGGAAAGGAGCAAGCGCGAGGCGCTTACTCATCCTCCTCCGCGTCCAGCAGTTCCATGTTCAGGCCCAGACCCCGGACCTCTTTGACGAGAACGTTGAACGATTCCGGGACGCCGGCCTCGAAGTTGTCCTCACCTTTCACGATGCTTTCATAGACCTTGGTCCGGCCTGCGACGTCATCCGACTTCACGGTCAGCATTTCCTGCAGGGTGTAGGCGGCGCCGTAAGCTTCCAGAGCCCAGACCTCCATCTCACCGAAGCGCTGACCACCGAACTGCGCCTTACCGCCCAGCGGCTGCTGGGTGACGAGGCTGTATGGCCCAGTCGAACGCGCGTGGATTTTGTCGTCCACAAGGTGGTGCAGTTTCAGCAGGTACTTGATCCCCACGGTCACAGGACGCGCGAATTGCTCGCCCGTGCGGCCGTCGAACAGGATCGACTGACCCGACTCGCTGAAGCCCGCCTTGACCAGCTGGCTGTTCACGTCGGCCTCTTTCGCACCGTCAAAGACTGGCGTTGCGATTGGGACACCGTTTGTGACGTTGCCAGCCGCCTCGATCAGGCGATCTTCGTCCATGCCAGCGATGCCTTCGTCATAGACATCGTCGCCATAGGCGATTTTCATCGCATCACGAACAGGTGTCAGGTCGCCAGAACGGCGGTATTCCTGCAGAGCTTCGTCGATCTGGATACCCAGACCGCGCGATGCCCAACCCATGTGGGTTTCAAGGATCTGACCAACATTCATCCGCGATGGAACGCCCAGCGGGTTCAGAACGAAGTCAACCGGCGTGCCGTCTTGCAGGAATGGCATGTCTTCCATGGGAACGACTTTGGAGATAACCCCTTTGTTCCCGTGGCGACCGGCCATCTTATCGCCCGGCTGCAGCTTGCGCTTCACGGCGATGAAGACTTTGACCATCTTCATCACGCCCGGTGGCAGGTCGTCGCCGCGGCGGACTTTCTCGACCTTGTCTTCGAAACGTGCGTCCAGCGCGCGCTTCTGCGCCTCGTACTGCTCGTTCAGAGCTTCTACGATTTGCGCGTCGGCTTCTTCCTTCAGCGCCAGCTGCCACCAATGGCTGCGTGGCAGAGCCTCAAGCATGTCCGCCGAGATCGTGTCACCCGACTTGATGCCCTTTGGACCTTTGGCGACGGTCTTGCCTTCGATCATCGACCGCAGACGCGCGTAGATGTTGCGATCAAGGATCGCGAGTTCGTCGTCACGGTCACGGGCAAGGCGTTCGACCTCTTCCCGTTCAATCTGCAGGGCACGTTCGTCTTTTTCCACGCCGTGGCGGTTGAAGACGCGGACCTCAACAACCGTCCCGAAGTCACCCGGAGGCAGACGCAGGGATGTGTCGCGGACGTCGGAGGCTTTCTCACCAAAGATCGCGCGCAGAAGTTTCTCTTCTGGCGTCATCGGGCTTTCGCCCTTTGGTGTGATCTTACCAACGAGGATGTCCGCAGGACCAACCTCGGCGCCGATGTAAACGATGCCAGCCTCATCGAGGTTGCGCAGCGCTTCTTCACCGACGTTCGGGATGTCGCGGGTGATTTCCTCTGGCCCCAGCTTCGTGTCACGTGCGGCGACTTCGAATTCCTCGATATGGACCGAGGTAAAGACGTCATCACGCGTGATGCGTTCCGAGATCAGGATGGAGTCTTCGTAGTTGTAGCCATTCCACGGCATGAAGGCGACGACCACGTTCTTGCCCAGCGCCAGTTCACCGATATCGGTGGACGGACCATCGGCCAGAACTTCACCTTTGCCGACCGTGTCACCCACCTTCACCAGCGGACGCTGGTTGATGCAGGTGTTCTGGTTCGAACGCTGGAATTTACGCAGACGGTAGATGTCCACGCCCGGATCGCCTGGTTCCAGATCAGCCGTGGCGCGCACAACGATACGCTGGGCGTCGACCTGGTCGATAATGCCTGCGCGTTTCGCCATGATCGCCGCGCCGGAGTCGCGGGCCACAACTTCTTCAATGCCGGTACCGACCAGCGGTGCCTCGGCACGCAGAAGCGGAACCGCCTGACGTTGCATGTTCGAGCCCATCAGAGCGCGGTTGGCGTCGTCGTTTTCAAGGAACGGGATCAGCGATGCTGCGACCGAAACCAACTGTTTCGGCGACACGTCGATCAGGTCAACGGCCTCGGACTGGGCCAGCGTGTATTCACCGTTCTGACGGGTCGAGACCAGTTCGTTTACGAACTTGCCGTTCTCATCGAGGTTGGCGTTCGCCTGAGCCACGATGTGGCGCATTTCCTCGGTTGCGGACATGTACTTGACCTCATCGGTCACCTGCCCGCCTTCGACACGGCGATACGGTGTTTCGATAAAGCCGTACTTGTTCACACGAGCAAAGGTCGCCAGCGAGTTGATCAGACCGATGTTCGGGCCTTCCGGCGTTTCAATCGGGCACATCCGGCCATAGTGCGTGGCGTGAACGTCGCGCACCTCAAAGCCTGCACGTTCGCGGGTCAGACCACCGGGGCCAAGCGCCGAGAGGCGGCGTTTGTGGGTAACCTCGGAGAGCGGGTTGGTTTGGTCCATGAACTGCGACAGCTGCGACGAGCCGAAGAATTCACGAACGGCAGCCGCTGCTGGTTTCGCGTTGATCAGGTCCTGAGGCATGACGGTGTCGATTTCGACGGACGACATACGCTCCTTGATCGCGCGCTCCATGCGGAGCAGGCCAACGCGGTACTGGTTTTCCATCAGTTCGCCGACAGACCGGACACGGCGGTTGCCGAGGTGGTCGATGTCGTCGATGTCGCCGCGACCGTCGCGCAGGTCCACGAGGGCCTTGATGCAGGATACGATGTCTTCCTTGCGCAGGGTGCGCACGGTGTCTTCGGCATCCAGCGCCAGACGCATGTTCATCTTCACGCGGCCAACAGCCGACAGGTCGTAGCGCTCGCTGTCGAAGAACAGGCTGTCGAACAGTGTCGACGCCGCTTCGACGGTTGGCGGCTCACCCGGACGCATCACGCGGTAGATATCCATCAGCGCGGTGTCGCGGGACATGTTTTTGTCCTGCGCCAGCGTGTTGCGCATGTAGGCACCAACCGTGACGTTGTCGATGTCGAGCACTGGGATCGTCGTGATACCCGCGTCGATCAGCTCTTTCACCGTGCCGCCGATGACCTCACCGGTTTTCGCGTCCACTTCCCAAGTCAGCTCATCACCGGCTTCGACGTAGATCGCGCCGTTTTCTTCGTTGATGATGTCCTTGGCTGCGAACTTGCCGACGATGTTCTCGAACGGAACCATCAGTTCGGTGATTTCACCTTCGTCGATGATCTTTTTGACCGCGCGTGGCGTGACCTTCTTGCCCGCTTCAAAGATCACTTCACCGGACTTGGCATCCACGAGGTCATAGGTCGGACGGGTCCCACGGACACGTTCCGGGAAGAACTTGGTGACCCAGCCCTGACCCTTTTCGTAGGTGTAGTCGACGGTATCGTAATACGCGTCCATGATCGCTTCCTGATCCAGACCCAGAGCATAAAGCAGGGTTGTCACAGGCAGTTTGCGGCGGCGGTCGATACGCGCAAAGACAATGTCCTTTGCGTCGAATTCAAAGTCGAGCCACGAGCCGCGATATGGGATGATGCGGCAGGCAAAGAGCAGCTTGCCCGAGCTGTGCGTCTTGCCCTTGTCGTGATCAAAGAACACGCCCGGCGAGCGGTGCATCTGGGACACGATCACACGCTCGGTGCCGTTCACGATGAACGTCCCGTTCGGGGTCATCAAAGGCATGTCGCCCATGAAGACGTCCTGCTCTTTGATGTCCTTGACCGATTTCGCACCGGTGTCTTCGTCCACATCAAAGACGATCAGGCGAAGAGTGACCTTCAGCGGCGCTGAATAGGTCATGTCGCGCTGCATACACTCTTCGACATCGTATTTTGGTTTTTCCAGCTCGTACTTCACGAATTCCAGAACGGCGGTTTCGTTGAAGTCCTTGATCGGAAAGACCGACTGGAACACGCCCATGATGCCTTCGCCATCGGTGGGCTGATCAGCCTCGCCCGAGCGCAGGAACAGGTCGTAAGAAGATTTTTGCACCTCAATGAGGTTCGGCATCTCCAGCACTTCGCGGATCTTGCCGTAATATTTGCGCAGTCGTTTTTGTCCGAGGAACGATTGTGCCATGCGTAGTCGCACTCCATCTTTGCCTGTCGACACGCCGTCGGGGCACCGGCTGCCAACCATCAAAGACCGAAAAAGAAGGGTCTATACTTGCATAGCGGCCCAATGCCATGCGCCCGACCACGTCCTTTCCAAGGAAAAAGCCTGCGAAATCCACATTTTGGACCTAGAAGGCTGCTTGCTTTGAGAGGGCGTCTTAGGGGGAAATGTAGGTGAGTTCGGCTCCTTAACCTAAAAGACGCAAAACAGCGGGTTCGAATCGCTCGAACCCGCCGGAACCTGCGAGATAGTTGGAGAACCGTTAAATCGCAACCCCTGACGGCGGATTCCGTTCCAAGGTTGTTTCCAGAAATTGCCACAACTCGGCAATTCTGTCGAGTATTTTGACGGTCTCACTCGTCACGGGAGCCCGTGGCGGCGGGGCTTCGGAGCCGTTTGGGTTGCTATAATGCGCTTGCAGGCCGTCAAAAAGTGCCGCCGGTTCCCTGCACCCGATCAAGGCAGGCCAGCCAATTGTCACAAGCCAATTTTGCTATCAGCGCATCGTCATAGCCATGCTGAGCTATCGCATCGAACAGGCCCTGCACTCCTGTCACATCGCCAATCACGTCCGGTAGGATGCACCCATCAAAATCTGACCCCAAGCCCACATGGTCCTCTCCAAGCTGGTGGATCAGGTAATCCAACTGCCGCAGCATGACCTCCCATCCCAAGCCCGGATCAGACCGGCCATCTGAGTTGAGATAAAAGGTGGCAAAGTTCAGCCCCACCATGCCCTCACGTTCGCGGATCATGTTGAGTTGCCGATCCGTCAGATTTCGCGGCGAGGTACAAAGCGCGTGCGCGTTTGAATGCGTGGCAACCAAAGGCGCGTCCGTGACCGCCGCAACATCATTGAACCCTGCCTCGTTGAGGTGAGACAGATCAATCAGGATACCAAGCTCAGCGCATAGCCGGACAAGGTCCTTGCCTGCTTCGGTCAGCCCCGGACCGATATCGGGCGTCCCCGGGAACGACATTGGCACGCCATGGCCAAAGATCGTCGGACGGCTCCAGACAGGGCCAAGCGATCGAAGCCCCATTTCGTAAAACAGGTATAGCGCATCGAGGTCCGGACCGATGGCCTCAGCCCCCTCCATGTGCATCACACCTGCGATCAAATCTTGTGCCATCGCGCTGCGAATATCGTCGGCGGTTCGGCACACCCAAAAATCATCCGGGGCCGCACGCTCCATCCAATGCAAGAGCCCCGCCATGGTCAGCGCGGTGGGCTGCGCGGTGGCGTGGTCCATCAGCGGCGGCAATGGCATGTCATAAGGCGGGTTGACCATTAGCGCTGCAAAATCCGGTGGTGGTCCATCAGAGATCGGCGGCACAAAAATGGCAAACAGCCCTCCCGCAAAGCCCGCCTCTTTCATGCGGAGCAAATCAAGATGTCCGCTCTCTCCCCTTGTTAGCCAGGTATCCTCACGCGCGGCTGGTGATTTCATCAGACGCAAAAGGAAATCGTTGTGGCCGTCAAAGAAGGGAATGGTCATGGTCCGTGGCCTCTTGCAGCATGACCAGCGATCCGAGCGTCAACGTCGCGCAGCAACGCGGCACATTCAGCATCCTCGATCCCCAGCGCTGCGAATTGCGATACGATATTGGCGAGGTAATCCCGGCTGGTGCCCAGAAACCCCTGCCCTTGCGCGATCCATTCAATCTGTTGCTCCCTCGACAAGTCCGGCATGATTTCATCAACCGAATGATCTGCCACAAAGGTCAGGGCAGGCACCGTTTCTGGATTGATCTGAGCATCCACGAAGACCGCATGATAGCCCGGCGCAATCATTTCGCGACGAAACAGGTTCTCGGTCTCAGCCTCGACGCGGTCCTGCGCAATCCTGAAGGCCAATCCTTCGCACCGATGCCCGATATCCAGTGAGGCCATCAAACCCGGTGCCTGCCGCGTGCCGCGCGCGCCGCGCCAATCCTGCAGAATCATGCGGCGCTGGAACCCCTTGACCATGGCATGGCGGACTTCGGCAAAGTGGAACGCCGGGTCCCACATCAATGACCCGTAGGCAAAGACCCAAAGGTCGCCGTCATGCTCGGCCAAGGCGTCGCGGCGCAGCGCCTCTCGCACCGGGTCGGGATATGGCCAGCTCCTGTGTTCTTCCATCTGCGGAAAATCGCGAAACAGCCGTTCTGCCGTGAAATCGCGAAAGAACGATTGCTCAGGCGGTTTGATGAGTCCGCGCAGTTCCGGGCAGTGGGCGTAAGGGTCGTTTTCCGTCACATCAGCCTTTCTTTCCTGTCAGCGCACAACTCATCGACCCTGAACGGGCGATGCAGCGCGGTCCAGAAAAATCGCATCTCTTCTCACTCTCCTATCACCACGGTGACAGGAGGGGTGTGGTGAATGGGGATCAGCAACATGAAAGGATAGATCACATGCAACGCTCTCCCGTGAACCCTTGGCCTTGGTCGCTGAACGTCGGCTACAATCAGGCCGAGGTCATTTCAGATGTCAGCCGGCAGGTCATCTGCGCCGGTCAGACCTCGGTCGATGAAAACGGCGCCCCGCAGCATGCCGGTGACATGCGCGCTCAGATTGCATTGGCTTTGGACAATCTCGAAGCTGTGCTGGCAGGTGCGGATATGGATCTGAGCAACGTCATCAACCTGAGGGTCTACGCGACCGATGTCGATGCGGCGCTGGCCAATTTCGATCTGATGGGGATGCGGTTCGGGCCGCATCAGGTCGCCCCGCCAATGACCCTCTTGGGCGTCAACCGCTTTGCCCTGCCGGACCTGATGTTCGAGATCGAAGCCGTGGCAGCCGCGTAACGCCGTGTTAGAGGTAGATCATGCGACGTGCTGAACGGCTCTTTCGATTGGTCAATGAATTGCGGACGCGCGACATATCCCGCGCGTCCGATCTGGCCGATGCGTTTGAGGTCAGCATCAGCACGATCTACCGCGACATCGCGCATCTGCAGGCTTCAGGCCTGCCGATCGACGGAGAAGCCGGGATTGGGTACATGCTTCGCCCCGGCTTCGACATGCCCAACACGACCTTCACCAACGATCAGTTGGATGCACTGGCGATTGGGCTGTCTTTCGTGGAACGGACCGGCGACCCGGCCTTGGCCAGCGCGGCGCGGGAGGTGCGGGCCAAACTGCAAGCGGCGCTGCCCGACCCAGAGGAACGGCGTCTGGCGGATGCGCCATTCTTCAATATTCACCGCGTGCGGGACGACGCCGATAACCTTGCGCTGGTCCGGCAGGCGATCCGCGACCGCCGTGTTCTACAGTTTGGCTATACCAACGCACGGGGCATCGCCGCCGAACGCCGCGTGCGTCCCCTGCTGGTTTGGACCATGGCAGATGGCTGGATGTTTTCCGGCTGGTGCGAGCTGCGTCAGGACTTCCGTACGTTCCGGCAGGACAGGATCAGCGCGCTGGAGGTGACGGAAGACCGCTTCGAAGACGACCCAAGTCGCAGCGTCAGCGCGTTTATGGCAGCCGAAGATCGATAAATGCTCTTGCCGAAAAGATCGGATTAACCGCGCGGGTCGAGCAATTTGCGCAACAAACCAGCGCGCGTGACCTGCCCCACCACTTTACCATCATCAATCACGCCACACAGGTCGTCATCTGCGCCTAATAATCCGATCACATCCTCAACAGGTGCGCTTGCGGGCACTGTCGGGCCGCTGGCCGTACCCGGCTCCATCACGTCGGCGGCTGTTAAAACCCCAAGCGGGTTCATGTTGGCGACAAAATCAGCAACGTAGTCATTGGCAGGAGCCGAGAAGATTTCTTTGGGCGTTCCACACTGGACAATCCGCCCGCCCTCCATGATGGCGATGCGGTTGCCGATTTTGAATGCCTCATCCAGATCGTGACTGACAAAGATGATCGTCCGCTTCAAGCGTGCCTGCAGTTCAAGCAACTCATCCTGCAACCGATTCCGGATCAGTGGATCAAGCGCAGAAAACGGTTCATCCATCAGAAGGATCGGCGCATCAGTTGCAAAGGCGCGGGCCAGCCCAACACGCTGCTGCATGCCACCCGACAACTCACCCACCTTGCGGTCGGCCCAGTCGGACAAACCGACCAGCGACAGTTGCTCTTCTATCTTGGCGTTGCGGTCCTTGCGGCTTTGCCCGGCAAGCTCCAACCCCAGCCCAACATTTTCGCGCACACTGCGCCAAGGCAGCAGGCCGAATTGCTGAAACACCATCGCCACGCATTCACGGCGCACGCGGCGCAGATCCTGTTTCGAGGCCTTCGTCACATCGCAGGACCAATCGCCGCTGCGCACCGTCACATTGCCCCGGACAGTCGAGTTCAGACCATTCACGGCCCGCAACAGTGTCGATTTCCCCGATCCGGAAAGGCCCATGAGCACAAGGATCTCGCCTTCATCCACATCAATCGAACAGTTATGGACGCCGAGCACTTGGTCGGTGGCCGCCTGAATCTCGGCGCGGTCCTGCCCCTCATCCATCAGCGGCAGCGCTTTGGCGGGGTTTGCACCAAATACGATCGACACGTTATCGATACTGACCGCCGTCATTTGTCGCGCGCCCCAAGGTTCAGCATCCGGTCAAGGATGATTGCGACAACGACGATGACAATGCCGGATTCAAAGCCCAACGAGGTGTTCACCTGATTGAGTGCCCGCACCACCGGGACGCCAAGCCCATCTGCCCCGACCAGCGCTGCAATCACCACCATCGACAGCGACAGCATGATAGTCTGGTTCAGCCCCGCCATGATCTGAGGAAACGCATAGCGCAACTCGACCTTATAGAGCGTCTGCCAGTTGGTGGCGCCAAAGGCGCGCGCGGCTTCGATCAACGACTGCGGTGTGGATGACACGCCTAGATAGGTCAACCGGATCGGCGCGGGCAGCACGAAGATCACGGTCGCAATCAGGCCGGGCACCATTCCAATGCCAAAGAACACAATCGCCGGGATCAGATAAACAAATGTCGGCAGCGTCTGCATGAGGTCGAGCACAGGCCGCATCGCCGCGTAGAGCCGTGGTCGATGCGCGGCAAGGATACCGATAGGCACGCCAATCCCCATGCAAACCACACAGGCTGACAGGATCAGGGTCAGGCTTTCTGTCGTCTCCTCCCAGTAGTCTTGGTTCAGGATGAACAGAAATCCCAGCGCCACGAAAACGCAGATCTTCCAGTTCCGCTGAAGCACCCATGTCAGGGCGACGAAGGCGGCAACGACGATCAGCGGGTTTGGCGTTTGCAGCACCCACAGGATGGCGTCGATCATCGCCTCCATCCCATCAGAGATTGCGTCCAGCAACGGGTCCGCGTTGTCGCGCACCCAGTCAAACCCGGCTTCGGCCCAATCACCAACCGGTATCTTGTACTCTGTCAGCCACTCCACGATGTGGGGCTCCTTTGTCGGTGCGGGTCGTTGCGCTGCGCATGGAAAAAGGCGGGCTGTGACGCCCGCCTTTCAGGTCTTGCTTAGCCTTCCAAGGCAGCCTTCACGGCTTCCATCGCGTCGCCACCGTCAAAGGTGGTGACACCATTCAGCCAACCGTCCAGCACGCCCATGTTGGCCTGCAGCCATGCGGTCGCGGCATCCTCTGGGTCCTCACCATCGTTCAGGATTGCGCCCATGATTTCGTTCTCCATGGCAAGCGAGAACTCGAGGTTGTTGAGGAACGCAGCCATATTGGCGCATTCGGTCGTGTAGCCTGCGCGCGTGTTCGTAAACACCGTGGCACCACCAAGGTTCGGACCAAAGAAATCATCGCCGCCCGTCAGGTAGGTCAGATCAAAATTCGCGTTCATCGGGTGCGGTTCCCACGCAAGAAACACAATGGGTTCGTCATCGCCCGTCAGACGATCAACCTGCGCCAGCATCCCCTGTTCAGAGCTTTCGCGGATATCAAAATCCGCTGCACCCAGACCAAATGCGTCCCCTTCGATCATGTCCATGATCAGGCGGTTGCCGTCATTGCCAGGCTCGATTCCATAGATCGTCTGGTCCAGCGCATCTGCATTCGCAGCGATATCAGCAAAGTCGGCGATGCCCAGCGCGGCACCGGCCGCATTGGTCGCCAGCGTATATTTCGCGCCTTCTAGGTTCGCACGAACCGTGTCGACAGTACCGGCCTCGCGATAGGCGGCGATGTCGCCTTCCATCGTAGGCATCCAGTTGCCGAGGAAGACATCGACATCCCCTTCGGCCATCGCCGTGTAGGTTACCGGCACCGAAAGCACCCGAACCTCGGTGTCATAACCCAGCGCGTTCAGCACGACCGAGGTCGCAGCCGTCGTCGCGGTGATGTCGGTCCAGCCAACATCCGAGAAGGTCACAGTCTGACATGCGCCATGGCCCCCTGCATGGGCCGCGCCTGCGGCCATGATGGCCAATGCGGAAAGGCTCCCCTTGAGCGTCATGTCGAAATCTCCTAGCTGTTTCGTTTGTTGATTGACGAGTCAATTAATGCCCGTCTACCGTCTGTATGCAACCGTTAACATGCCCGAGGCCGCCAATGCGAGTTGAAGCCACCCGCCGCGATCAATTGGTCCGCGCCGCGATAGAAGAGATCGGCAATGCCGGTAGCGCCTCTGTCACGGTCAGCCAGATTGCAAAGCGTGCAGGCGTCTCATCGGCGCTGGCCTTTCATTATTTTGGCGATAAGGAGCAGCTTTTTCTGGGGGCGATGCGCCACATCCTGCGCGAATACCAGAAAGAGGTGCGGCGTTTGCTGTCCAGCGCAGCCACGCCAGCGGAACGCCTGCATGCCGTGATCAGAGCAAGCTTTGCCCCCAGCAACTTTGAAAACCGCGTGGTGAGCGCATGGTTGGTTTTCTACGTGACCGCGCAGCAAAGCGCTGACGCGGCCAACCTCTTGCGCGTCTACCGCCGTCGCCTGCGATCCACCCTGATGCACGATCTGCGCCAACTGAATGTGAGCGATCCATTTGTCGTGGCCGAAAGCATCGGCGCCATGATCGACGGCCTGTACATCCGACAGGCTCTTTCAGCGCAGGACGCTGTGGCCGCCACGGCCCTTGTCGAACGATATCTTGATCAGGCGATTGCCGCCCCGAACCAACACTGAGATCCGATCATGCCCTACCCTACCCAGCCTGAAGCGTCGCATTTCATAGGCGGTCAGTATGTTGAAGACACCGCCGGGGATCCGATCGACGTTGTCTATCCTGCCACTGGCGAGGTGATTGCCAAATTGCATGCCGCGACGCCTGCAATCATCGAACAGGCGCTCGCGGCCGCTGACGCAGCCCGCGCGGAATGGGCCGCGATGAGCGGTACAGAGCGGGGGCGCATCCTGCGCCGTGCGGCGGACATCATGCGTGAGCGCAACCATGACCTCTCGGTTCTGGAAACCTATGACACCGGCAAGCCCCTATCAGAGACACTAGTGGCTGATGCAACTTCTGCTGCCGATGCTCTGGAGTATTTCGGGGGACTGGCCGGAAGCCTGACCGGAGAACATGTCCAACTCCCGGGTGGCGACTTTGCCTATACGATCAGGGAACCTCTGGGTGTCTGCGTGGGCATCGGGGCGTGGAACTATCCAACGCAGATCGCCGCGTGGAAAGGTGCGCCAGCGCTGTGTTGTGGCAACACGATGGTGTTCAAACCGTCCGAGACAACGCCGCTCTCGGCCCTCAAGGTCGCCGAGATCCTGACTGAGGCAGGCGCACCTGCGGGTGTCTATAACGTCATTCAGGGATACGGCCCCGTCGGCACGGCCCTGATCGAGGACCCTCGTGTCGCCAAGGTGTCTCTGACCGGGTCCGTTCCTACCGGACGCAAGGTTTATGCCGCCGCTGCGGCAGGCATGAAGCACGCGACGATGGAACTGGGCGGAAAATCCCCGCTGGTGATTTTTGATGATGCCGACCTTGAGATTGCGTGTGCCGCAGCCATCCTTGGCAACTATTACTCAACGGGTCAGGTGTGTTCGAACGGCACGCGTGTCTTTGTGCAAGAAGGGCTGGTCGACGCCTTTTGCGCCCGTATGGTTGAACGGATGCAGGATGCGGTGATTGGAGACCCGCTGGACGAGACAACAACCATCGGGCCGATGGTGTCCGAGGCGCAATTGAACATCGTGAAACGCTATATCGAAACAGGCGTGTCCGAGGGGGCCGAGCTGGTCACCGGCGGGACTGCTTTGGACAAAGACGGCTATTGGATCACCCCTGCCCTGTTCCGCAATGTGACCGATGACATGACCATCGCGCGCGAAGAAATCTTTGGCCCGGTTCTGTCCGTCCTCAGCTTCAAGACCGAGGAAGAGGCGCTGGCGCGTGCCAATGACACCGAATTCGGGCTGGCCGCTGGCGTGATCACCCGCGACCTGAGCCGCGCACACCGCATGGTTTCGGGGTTCGAGGCCGGGACTTGCTACATCAACGCCTACAACCTCGCGCCAGTCGAAGTCCCCTTTGGCGGCAGCAAACAATCCGGGGTTGGCCGCGAAAACTCCAAAGCCGCGATTGAGCATTATTCTCAGTTGAAGTCTGTCTACGTGGGCATGGCCCCGGCGGAAGCGCCGTTCTGATGCAGGCTGATTACGTCATTGTCGGCGCTGGCAGCGCCGGGTGCGCGATTGCCTATCGTCTGGCCGAGGCCGGGCGGTCGGTGATCGTCGTCGAATACGGCGGGTCCGATTGGGGGCCATTCATCAACATGCCGGGTGCGCTGAGTTACCCCATGAACATGAAGCGCTACGACTGGGGTTATCAGTCCGAACCGGAACCGCATCTGGGGGGGCGCAGGCTCGTCGTGCCGCGTGGCAAGGTCATCGGGGGATCATCCTCGATCAACGGCATGATCTATGTGCGCGGCCATGCGGGCGACTACGACCACTGGGCCGATAGCGGTGCATCTGGATGGGCCTATTCCGACGTCTTGCCATACTTCAAACGGATGGAGCATTGGGACGATGGCGGCCATGGCGGTGACCCGTCATGGCGCGGCACCGATGGGCCACTGCACGTGACGCGCGGTCCACGTGAAAACCCGCTGACCCACGCCTTTGTCGAGGCGGGCCGTCAGGCGGGATACCCCGTCACGCCGGATTACAACGGTCAACAACAAGAAGGGTTCAGCCCCTTCGACATGACCGTCAAGGATGGCGAACGCTGGTCCGCCGCCAAAGCCTATCTGAAACCCGCCATGTCCACGGGACGTGTGACGGTGGTCCGCGCCAAGGCACGGCGGGTTGTCATTGAAGACGGGCGCGCAACCGGAGTTGAGATCAGCCGAGGCGGCAAAGTTGAGGTGCTGACAGCAGCCGCAGAGGTCATCCTGTCTGCCTCCGCCATCAACTCACCCCAACTTTTGATGTTGTCCGGTATCGGCCCCGCCGCGCACCTTTCTAAGCACGGCATCGACGTTGTCGCAGACCGTCCCGGTGTGGGTCAGAACCTACAAGACCATCTTGAAGTCTACGTTCAGCAGGCCGCCAGCCAACCTGTGAGTCTGTTCAAATACTGGAACCTTCTGGGCAAGGCCTATGTCGGCGCGCGCTGGTTATTCACCCGTACCGGTCCCGGCGCGTCGAACCAGTTCGAAAGCTGCGGGTTCATCCGCAGCCGTGCGGGCGTCGATTACCCGGATATCCAGTTCCACTTCCTGCCCATTGCGGTTCGCTATGACGGGCAGGTCGCCGCCGAAGGGCACGGCTATCAGGCACATGTCGGACCAATGCGGTCGCCATCCCGTGGATCGGTTACATTGAACAGCGCCGATCCAAACACCGCACCCAGCATCCTGTTCAACTACATGTCGACAGAACAGGATTGGATCGATTTCCGTAAATGCATCCGCCTGACGCGCGAGATTTTCGCCCAAGAGGCATTCGCCCCTTATCGCAGCCACGAGATTCAACCCGGTGATGATGCACAGTCTGATGACGCCATAGACGCCTTTATCCGAGACCACGCCGAATCCGCTTACCATCCCTGCGGCACATGCAAGATGGGCAGCAAGGACGACCCAATGGCCGTTGTGGATCCTGAAACAAGGGTCATCGGCGTGGACCGCCTGCGCGTCGCGGACAGTTCGATCTTTCCGCGCATCACCAATGGCAACCTGAACGGACCGTCGATCATGACCGGCGAAAAGGCCGCCGATCATATTCTGGGACGCGCACCTTTGCCGCCCTCGAACGCCCAGCCATGGTGGCACCCAGAGTGGCAAACCGCGCAGCGCTAGACTAAAGATCTGCCCGAGGTCACGAGGGTTCGGTTCATGTCAGTTTTCCTGTTTTGCCACGGCGTTCCGGGCAGCCCGGCCGATGCTGACCTGTTGACGATGGCTAACCCGAATGCCCGGATTGTGCCGCTGGACCTGTTCAAGCTGGGTCCCTATTTCAACGCATCGGACATTCGCAAAGCTCTCGCAGTCGAAGGCAATTCTGACGGACCAATCCACGTTGTCGGTTTTTCCATCGGTGCGATGGCGGCGCTCAGGATCGCGGCGGTTTGCCCGGACCTCGTGTCACGTCTCACGCTGATATCACCGGCTGCACCGCTGCAATTGGGGGAGTTTCTACCGCATATGGCCGGCAAGCCGGTGTTCGAGATGGCCTTGCGCCGACCGTGGTTGCTGGGGCTGGTCGCGCGAGCGCAAGGCCTGATGACGCGCATTGCGCCGAAAACACTGATGGACCTGCTCTTTGCCCGATGCGGGGACGCCGAGCAGGCTTTGCTGGCTGACCCAGACTTTCAGACGGTGCTCAAAACGGGCTTGCACAACAGCCTTGTCCGACACCGGCGCACCTATCAGGCATTTGTGACCGCCTATGTGCAGGACTGGTCCAACCTGATCGCGCGCATAAACTGTCCGGTGAACCTGTGGCACGGGACAAAGGATACCTGGTCGCCACCAGCCATGTCAGATGCGCTTGCCACCGCCTTTGGCGAGCGCGCGACACTCACACGCGTGCACGACGCAGAGCATTATTCAACACTGACGCACGTCTTGCTGGACGGATAAACGAGCAAACAGGACCTTTAGCGATCCCCATCCCCGCCGGATATCACGAAACACTCGTCACGCCGAAAACCTCGCGCTGCGTCGAGGCGCATTGGAGCTATACGGCCACAACGACAGGACGCAGCCTTGTTCTGCCCGACGGGCGCTGCGACTTGATCTTGCGAGGGTCGCAGGGAAACCCAGTACCTGTGGTTACCGGTCCGGCAACGCGACCCTATTGGGTGACATTTCAACCCGGCGACACGTGGGTGGGTGTCCGGCTCAGACCCGAATATGGCGTCACCGTGTGGCGGGACCGTTTGAACACAGCACAAGACACCGTTTTGAGAGGAAAGGCCGCCGTTGATCTGATCCCCGGGTTGGGCGCCACGACGGGGATCGGCACACTGACTGATTTGCTTGCTACGCTGACAAAAAACACAGCCGACTCACGTCTGCCCGGCCTCATCGACGCCATCCATGCCTCGGGCGGACGGATCAGG
Organism: Shimia ponticola; assembly: GCF_007995215.1. Taxonomy (GTDB): domain Bacteria; phylum Pseudomonadota; class Alphaproteobacteria; order Rhodobacterales; family Rhodobacteraceae; genus Shimia_B; species Shimia_B ponticola. The sequence goes on along the minus strand of NZ_VCDK01000006.1, from coordinate 3,114 downwards.
ATCGAAAGGCTCGCCACTTTTGCCGGTTGGTCAACACGCCACCTGAACCGGGTGTTTCGCGACCACCTCGGCCTTTCTGTCAAAACCTACGCTCAGTTGGTTCAGTTTCACCGCACACTCAAGCTGATCCGCGTGGGCAGACTGCCCCTCACTGCAGCAGCCTACGAAGGGGGCTATTCTGATCAGGCCCACCTTGCGCGCGCCTTTCGGCGTTTTGGAGGCTTTGCGCCTTCAGCAATTCCGCAGGAACTCTCCATACCGACGCTCTTTCCGGCCTGATGTCCGAATTATTCAAGCCACGCCGGTCAAGCGCGTTTAGTTTGGCCGCATGAAACTCGGATACACCATCATCTACGTCACCGACGTGCCGGACGCGGTCGCGTTTTATGAAACTGCATTTGGCCTGAGCCGCCGCTTCATCCACGAAAGCAATCTCTACGGAGAGCTGGACACCGGTGACACCGTGCTGGCCTTTGCAGGCCTTGAAGCCGCGGAAATGAACGGCCTCTCCATCGTTCCTAACGACCCAAAGGGGCCTGCCGCCGGGTGGGAGGTGTGTTTTGTCACAGACGATGTGGCCACGGCCTACGACCGAGCAATCGCCGCAGGTTGCATGCCTGTCAGCCCGCCAGATGACAAACCGTGGGGGCAAACCGTGTCCTATGTCCGCGACCTGAACGGCTGTCTGGTTGAGATTGCGTCACCAATCAGGCCACCTAACGAAGATGCGTGACCCAAGCATTGATGCGATCCGTTCAGCTTTGCTTGAGTTGGTCGCCGAGACCCTGCCCGACGCTAGCCTACGCGAGATGTATGGCGGGATGGTGATCGAACTGGAGCAGGGAAACCCCAAAAGCCGTATCGGCGGCGTGTTTGCCTATGAGGCGCATGTCTCGCTTGAATTCACCTATGGTGCGCAGTTGCCGGACGCAAACGGGGTTCTTCAAGGTGGCGGCAAGGCGCGCAGGCATATCAAGCTGACCGCCTTGGACGACATAAGAGCCAAGGATTGTGCGGGGTTTCTGCAGTCTGCCGCCGCATTGTGAGCGGTGCGTGAAATCACGCACGGGCCGCCGCCCAATAAAAAAACCCGCCCCTGTTTCCAGGAGCGGGCCATCAAATCCCCGAATGGGGACGTGATTACTTGAGCTCGACTTCGGCGCCAGCTGCTTCCAGCTTGGCTTTGATGTCTTCTGCTTCTGCTTTGTCTGCGCCTTCTTTGACGGCTTTGCCGCCGGCTTCGACCAGCTCTTTTGCTTCTTTGAGGCCCAGGCCGGTGATGCCGCGGACTTCTTTGATGACGTTGATTTTCGATGCGCCGGCGGAAACCAGAACGACGTCGAATTCAGTCTTTTCTTCCTCAGCTGCACCGCCGGCGTCGCCAGCTGGGCCCGCCATCATGACTGCGCCACCGGCTGCAGGCTCGATGCCGTATTCGTCTTTGAGGATGGTTTTCAGTTCTTGTGCTTCCAGCAGGGTCAGACCGACGATGCTTTCCGCGAGTGCTTTGAGATCAGCCATTGTTCTCTCTTTCAATTAAGATGTGTGTTCCAGCGTCAGGATCAGGCCGCTTCGGCCTTTTCCTCGATCGTCGACAGGATGCTTGCGATGTTCGAAGCAGGTGCGCCAATGGCGCCCGCGATACCCGATGCAGGTGCGCCGATCATGCCCGCGATGGTAGCAATGAGCTCCTCGCGCGATGGCATTTCAGCGACAGCATCGACCCCGGCGGGATCCAGTGCCGTGTCGCCCATTGCGCCACCCAAGACTTCCAATTTCTTGTTGTCTTTGGTGAACGCCTTGACCGCCTTGGCTGCTGCCACGGGGTCTTCGGAATAGGCGAGAACGGTCATGCCCGTCAGGTGGTCGGCCATGCTTTCGCATGGTTTCCCCTGAAGGGCGATTTTGGCGAGCCTGTTTTTGGCAACGCGCACGGACCCGCCCGCTTCGCGCAAACGCGCGCGCAGGTCCTGCATTTCTGCGACGGTCATGCCTTCGTATTTCGATACGACGACAACACCAGAGCTTTCGAAGATTTGGCCGAGTTCCTCGACCACTTTCTCTTTCTGGGCTCTATCCACAGTGTTACTCCAAGTTTGGAAGGGTTGCCCCCTCCGGCTCAATTTCAGCCCCCTCTTGCGAGGTGACCACAGAGTCCGAACGGGCAACGCTCAATCCGCTCCTTGGAGGAGCCTCAGGAGAATTGGTCTTTCCCGTCTCAGGCAGGAATTATTGGATTGCTCCAACCCACCGTCTCGGACGAATGCCGCACGAAATCCTCCGCACGACAGGCGCTGCGTATGCACGCGAGCTGCATCATCGTCAATATCAAATCCACAGAGGCGGCGGCGCTGGCAAACGGATAGCCGGAAAAGTTGGCAATGGGAGCCCGGAGAGACGTCTTATCAGTCCTCTGTTGCCGCAGATACCGCTGCACGTTTGCAGAATAGCGAGCCAGAACACCCGAATTTAGGGGCCAATCGACCGGGACAAGACCTCTGTTTCAAGCCATCAAACAGGAAAACACCGCCAATCGCGCAAAAAACTTTTTCGTTTAAACAACGATTTTGCAGATTTTTCAGGGGCGGTGTGAGCGGTTTGAAACAATTGCACCCGCGGCTGAAAACTTGCAAATCACGCCAAAAATCCCGGTTTCTGCCCCTAATGCACAGGCAACGGACACTGATCGCACATTTCGGCACACAATGGTGTGCTGAAACGAATTCAAGGGAATGGTTCCGTCAATTGGCGCACATTTTTATGTGAATGGGCTGTGCCTTCACAACTCGGGATGCGGCTCCCAACTCTTCATCATCGGACGGCGGCACCGACCACCGCCACAGTGTTCCGAAAGAAACTCAACCCGCCCCACCGACCAAATCCGGGGTACATGACTAAAGGAAAGAACCCATGTTCAAGCATTTCGCAATCGCCGCTACCGCCATCGCTCTGACCGCAGGCGCAGCATCCGCCAACAACTCGCTGGGCATCCTGGAAGACATCGATGACCGCGCCTCGTTCGTGAACATCGACCAGGTCCGCACCACCGGTGAAGGCTTTGTCCAGATCGAAAGCCTGAGCGGTGACGTGCTGGGTATGGCATCCGTCAACGCT
>NZ_VCDK01000005.1 GCF_007995215.1 Shimia ponticola | reverse complement strand
GGTGCAAACACCGACGTCCGCATCAATCTGGGCCTTGGCGCCACGAATGATGTTGTGGCCAAGCTGGTCGTCGACGGTGCCGTTGTTGACCAAGGCATCATCGACGTTCGCTAAGAGCGACGCATCCCCTTCGGCCCCGCGATCCTGCGGGGCCACCCCTCCCCTTCACATGCTCTGATGAGCATCCCGACTTTGAAAGGACATCTCATGTTCAAGAAATTTGCAATCGCCGCCACCGCCATCGCCCTGACAGCCACCGCCGCTTCGGCAACGAACTCGCTGGGCATCCTCGAAGACGCTGATGACCGCGCAAGCTATATCAACATCGATAACGTCCGCGCACTGGACGCCGGTTTCGTGCAGATCGAAACGCTGAAAGGTGACGTGCTGGGCATGGCCTCAGTCAACGCTGGCGCCAACACAGACGTCCGCATCAACCTCGGCCTCGGCGCAACCAATGACGTCGTCGCCAAGCTGGTCGTCGGCGGTGAAGTTGTCGACCAAGGCATCATCGATATCCGGTAAGATTTTACCATTCGCATCTCATGAATGAGACGCAAACGAACCGCGCTGACACGCTCAGCGCGGTTTTTTGTTGCTTGAGACCTCCCGAACCCAGCTTCGATGGCCATAACACTCTGTCAGCTTTGCGTGTCTCGCTCAGCAATCCAGAGTTGCCGAGAGCCACTAGCCAGCGATGTAACAAGAACACGTTGCCCGTCAGGCGTCGGCACCGGATGCAGGTCGCATCTGAATGGCCCGCCGGGCGGCAAGTGCCCCCCAAACTGCGCGATGCTTTCCACGGCCTTGGTCCTCAGATCGACCATGAACAGTTTGACCGTCGAATTATAAGGCTCGTCAAAGAACATCTGATCTAACGTTCCGGGCACCAGGCGCGCATGCGGGTTCAGATCAAACACCCCGGGGGCAAGTGGTTGTGGGGGGATACCTTCCTCGAACGGAATGTCCGCGCCAAGCACGACCTGTTTGCCGCGCAGATCCCACCAGAACAGATGATCGTCGCCGTACCACATGACATGCGATGTCGCCCGCGACAGCACCCGCAGATCAGACCCATCCAGATTGCAAGTGATGCTTGCACCATCAAAGGGTTTCCCCGGCTCACGCCATCTCAGCTTCAATGTGAAGCGTTTGCCGTTCGGGCTGATCTTCACATGGTTCATCCAATAGACAAATGTGCCACGACGAAACGCGAACTGCTCTTCCTTTGTCATTGTGCGCATCACCGCTGCGACAGCTTGGGCGGTTGGGAGAACCAGCCGCGATGCGCCGGTGGCGAAATCAACATACCACAGCCCGTCATCTTGCGGGGCCGGATGATCAGGGCACGCCTCCGTGCCTCCCGCGTACCCATAGGCCGGCCGCACACGATAAAGCCGCGCCATGCACACAGAGAGATAGCCTTGCCCATCTGGCGTCACCGCATAGGCTGGCCTGTCGTAGGTGCGTATGGCGGAGGTGCCAAGGAGCGATAAGCGGACCACATGGCGCGCGTCTTCCAGATCGTTCCAGATCAAGTCACCCGCTGGTGTGAACTGCGCCATCGGACCTTGCTGCCATGACCAAGCATTACTGGTTCCGAGCGGTTCAAACCCGCCGCGATGCAGGTCAACGACCCCGACTTCGACCGTGTCCGTGGCAAGGTTTCTACGCATGGGCATCGTGCTGCGGATCGCTGCAGCAAATTTGCTGTCCGGATCGATCGAGTGAATGTCGTAATAGCTATGCGAATGCCACGCGGCCCCAAATCCGCCTGGTGTCAGCTGCGTCACCCGCCAGCCGGGTGCTGCAAATACCTGTGCTTCTTGCTTGGAGACTTGTCGCAGAGCCGCAACGACATCGCTCGGCTTGTCCTGAACAGCGACCGCTCTTGAAGGGTCAGATAGGCCCATCGCCTCTGCCTCGGCATCCCATCTGGCCAATTTGACGGCATGGGTCAGACGCGCGCGCTCGGGCAAAGTCGATGCTTCCGCGTCACGCTCCAGGTCCTCTGCTGACAACGTCAAAAGACGGTACTTTGCCGCCCTTGCCAACCGCTCAACCCGGCTGTTGGTCGGGTCGTTCAAATCATAGCCCCGGTCTTGAGCCGTTTCGATTGCCGCCGCTGCGGTGCGCTCAGCATCAATTCCGGTGAAATCGCGATTTGGAATAACCGACGCGCGAAAAAACAGGGCCTTTGCAGCGTTTGACTTTGACAGCGCATCATCAAAAAGCGCGCCGCTCAGCCAGTCCGCCCCCCGTTTGGCTGCTGCGTCCACGGTTGTGGCCAATCCATTGGGATAGACCTGCAGTTCATCAATTTCCGGGACCAGGACCCAATCGCTGAATTTCAGCCGCGCTGCTTGCAGACGCACGCGCCTGCGCCACATGCCGCCGGGCTTAAAGTCACCAACCCATGTCCAAGGTTTCGCCGCTCCCGCTTGAATGAGCACATGTTTCATCCGCTCGGCACGCTCCTCGGATGCACTGTGGAGTACGAGGTGAATGCGGCGCGAAACCACGCCCAGCCCGGTATAGTGATCGATGAAATGCGGGATCAGATCGGCATCTTGGTCCAACTGGACCCCTGACACGAGATGGAGCTTGTCCAGCAGCTTGGCCTGTCTCCGAAGACGACGACCGTCAGTCGTTGATGTGTCTAGAAGCTGCGCGCGAACTACTTCGTCTTGGACAATCGACGTGGACCCGGCTGATCCACCTACACCCTGAACACTCATTGCGATCCTCAATCAAGAACCGCCCCCACGTGAAGATCCGTAAGCCGAGTCGGCGGTCAGGAGTCCGAGGATGCCCTAAAAAATCGCGTTAAAAGGGAACACGTGACATTCCCACAACAAAAAAGGGCGCCCAAAGGCGCCCTTTCGAAACTCTGTGGAAACGTCGCGTTTACTGTTCGCTGACCGCGTTCGACACGTCGATGGTCACGCCTGGGCCCATGGTGGAGCTGATAGCGACCTTTTTCATGTAGGTGCCTTTGGCGCCTGCTGGTTTGGCTTTGGCAACAGCGTCCACGAAGGCGCGGATGTTTTCGACCAGCTTGCCTTCGTCGAACGAGGCTTTGCCGACGCCTGCGTGAACAACACCGGCTTTCTCAGCTTTGAACTGAACCTGACCGCCTTTGGCCGCCTCGACAGCCTCTTTGACGTCCATGGTCACGGTACCGACCTTTGGGTTCGGCATCAGGTTGCGTGGGCCAAGCACCTTACCCAGACGGCCAACAATGGGCATCATGTCCGGGGTTGCGATGCAGCGGTCAAAGTCGATGGTGCCGCCTTGGACGGTTTCCATCAAGTCTTCTGCACCCACGATGTCTGCGCCAGCAGCAGTCGCTTCGTCGGCCTTTGGGCCACGTGCGAACACTGCAACGCGAACGGTTTTACCGGTGCCGTTTGGCAGCGAGACCGTGCCGCGGACCATTTGGTCTGCGTGACGTGGGTCAACGCCCAGGTTCATCGCGATTTCGACGGTTTCGTCGAATTTCGCGTTTGCGTTGCCTTTGACCAGTGCGACAGCCTCTTCGACGGTCACATCGGCTTTGCCTGCGAATGCTTCACGAGCGGCTTTGGTGCGTTTTCCGAGCTTTGCCATCTTACTTCACCTCGATGCCCATGGAGCGGGCAGAGCCCAGGATGATCTGCATTGCGCCTTCGATGTCGTTGGCGTTGAGATCTTTCATCTTCGCTTCGGCGATTTCTTTCACCTGCGCGGCGGTCACATAACCCGCGACTTCGCGCGATGGGTTGTTTGCGCCCGACTTCAGCTTTGCGGCCTTCTTCAGGTAGTACGACGCTGGTGGCGTCTTGATGTCCATCGTGAAGGACTTGTCCTGATAGTAGGTGATCACGGTTGGGCATGGCGCGCCTGGCTCCATGTCCTGCGTCTTGGCGTTGAACGCCTTGCAGAATTCCATGATGTTGATGCCGCGCTGACCCAGCGCAGGACCCACTGGTGGGGATGGGTTTGCCTGACCTGCAGGAACCTGCAGCTTCATTGTACCAGCAAGCTTCTTAGCCATTGGTATCTTCCTTTCTCAACTCCCTCCGGGCGCGCCCGTCGGGATATGTGTGATGTGGTCCGGTCTGCACATCGCGATGCGCGCGCCTCCCACAGGGATTGCTGCCAAGAGAATCCTCCCATGACCGCAGATGTGCCGTTTAGATGGGGCGTGTGTGTTTGGCAAGTGTTTGGGCGGCGTTCGTCTGTCCGTCCCTGGGACGCAAAAAGGGCAAGGCGATCTGCCTTGCCCTTTCGCATTCACGGCACGTGATCAGGATCAGAGATCTTCGATGATCACGTCAAAGTCGATCCGGCTTTTTGGAGCCGAAGGTTGACCGGGCAACGCCATCGACACCGATGGTGCGGCAATGATCACCTGCTCGGCAGGCACACCGCGCGCCACCAGCATGCTCATCAAGGCCTTGGCGCGCAGCAACCCGGTCGAGATGTTTTCGCCCATGCCGGGTGCATCCGTATGCTGCCCCACGATCCGCAGGCGCGCATCTGGACAGGCGGCTGCCTTGGTGGCGAGTTGATAGGCCGAATCCATTTGTGCAGGCTGAACTGCGATGGAGCGCGGCGCAAAGAAAAGTTGTTCGCGCAGTACCGCCGCCTGAAGCTCTGCCACGCAGGACGACACCGTGGTGCCAAAGTTGGCCGTCGAGCTGAATGCAACCGGCGTCACCGTCTCAATCACCGAAAATTCGACCCGGCGATCATAAAAGGTCGAAGGCTGTGGACCTGTCAGACCCGAAGGAAAGCTGGAGCCAAAGCCTTTGGCAGTGAACAGCCCTTCTTCGATGCCGGATGCGGCGATGCGCTGGATGACCGTTTCCGCCCGCTGAAGGCTCAGCCGTTCGTTGATGGCCGGGTTGCCGGAGGCGTCAGAGTGACCTTCGACCTGAATACGAACGCCTGGGCAATTTTGTGCAACGGTTCCGATCAGGCGCGCCTGTTCAATCCCGCCGGCATCCGCATTCAAACCACCGCTTGGGAAATAGACCCGCGCCTGTGCCACCAATGCGCGCAAGTCAGCCTTGCAAGAGTTCTGTGCCGCCAGATTTGCTTGAGCCGCGGCAAAGAAGGACGCCGCATTTGCTCCGCTCAGCGGCGATTGCTGCACCGGGGCGGGCTGCGGAGCAGCAGCCGCGACAGGCGTTACGCCGCTTTGCAAGGTGACAACTGACGACCTGTCGGTTGAAACGCCCTGCTGTGTGGTTGGGTTGGCCAACCCCGCGATGGACGGAGCCACAATTTCGGCGCGCGTGACCTCGACCGCTGCGGGCTGCTCTGCAGGAGCAGCAACAGGCGCTGCAGGCACGGCAGGAGCCGCCGCAATCGTTTCAACGGCCGGCGCGGGCGCCGGGGCTACTGCAGGCTGAGGGGCGGCTGCAACGGCGACGCTGGCAGGCGCAGGTTGCGAGACGTCATTGCCGCCGCGATCGAAAAAACCCGTGGCCGCCAAAACAATTGCAACCGACGGCGCCACCCATGGCACATGATCCTTCAGTATTTTGGTAATGTTCATTGCTCTTCCCCCCCGGGAGCTGTGCAGCTCTGCAAAATCGCTACATCTGGTTCACCATACTACAAATTGCACCGACCCAGCTGAGCGGGTCAATATTTGTTGATTCGTTTTTCCGGGAAGTGATTCTTTTTTTGCGCCTGATTCGCGAAAATGAGTCGAAACTGCACCAGTTGCGATGCTCAAACGCAAAACGCCGCCCAGAAAGGCGGCGTTTTTTCTCAGAACCGAATGCTCGGTCTTAGCTTTGTTTTGTGACCTGCGTGTATTCCAGTTCGACAGGGGTCGCGCGGCCAAAGATGGATACCGTGACCTTGAGGCGCTGGTTTTCGTCGTCGACCTCTTCCACTGTACCGTCGAAGTCCTCGAACGGACCGTCATTGACCTTGACCTGTTCGCCGACCTCGAAGCTGATCATCAGCTTCGGTGCTTCTTCACCCTCTTGGACGCGGTTCAGAATACCGTTCACTTCAGCGTCGCGCATCGGCATAGGACGGCCTTGTGGCCCAAGGAACCCGGTCACACGGTTGATCGACTGGATCAGGTGATACCCCTCATCCGACATTTCCATGTGAACCAGCACATAACCGGGCATAAAGCGCCGCTCAGCGGTCACCTTCTTGCCCCGGCGCACTTCGATCACTTCTTCGGTTGGAACCAGAACTTCGTCGATCTGGTCTTCCATTTCCTGTTCAGCGACCTTTTGGCGAATTTGCTCGGCGATCTTCTTTTCGAAGTTCGAAAGAACGCTGACCGAATACCACCGTTTTGCCATGCTGTCGGGCCTCTCATCTCTTGCGCAGGGCTTTGCCCAGCGCCGCCAAATCCATGTCCCAGAAACAAATCGGCGCGCCGAATCGGGCGCGCCTAAAATCTGGATTGAGGCGTGATACCGGGCGTTCGCCCCGGAATCAAGAGTTAGCCCGCCATCCCAAGGATCGCGGTCAAGCCGCTGCGGATACCCAGATCAACCAGCGAAAAGAACACTGCCGTCAGGGCCGCCATGATGAACACCATGATGGTTGTCAGCGTCACCTCACGGCGGGTTGGCCAAACAACCTTCGAAACCTCAGCGCGGGTTTCCTGAATGAACTTTGATGGATTGAAGGCCATGGCCGGTGATCCTTATCGGGCATTTCGAATGTGCAGCTTGCGACATACGCGCAAGGCCCGCGGGTTTCAAGCTGAACCGCGCCAAGCGGCGCGCAAACTCTTGTTAGCTTGTCAGACGGTCAAACGGGTCGGTTTCCAGCTTGGCTTTGAGCATGGCCGACGGCTGGCGCGAGCCGAACAACGACAGACCTATGGACGACCTCTTGCGCGCCGCTTTGGCCGCCTTTTGTTGGCTGGCGGCGGCCTTCTTGGCGGTGTCCTTCACACTGGCGCGGAGCGAAAGCCCACCCGTCGATGCGGGCTTTTGTTCGTTCTGCTTTGCCAAGAGCGCCTTCATATCCGGCGCGGCCTTGGGGTCGGCAAAGGCGGCATCCAGATCCATGCCGGGCATCTCGACGCTTGTTTCCATTGCATATTTGCTTTTGTGGGCATCAGGGTCTTTCCGCCCCAAGCGGCTGAACATGCGCTTGATCGACGACAGCACCATAACCACAAACAACAGGCCGATTGCGACAGAGAAGATCAACGGCAGGTAATCCAATGGCGATGCCACGATATCCTTCCACAAGGTTGTCGCACGCTCTCTCCAGTCGATTTTTTGCACCGGCGTCGCCACGCGTTCGGTCTTGTGGCCGTTATTGGCCACAAAGCCATCAGCAGCACCCGCGCCGACGCCCCCGCCCACGGCCCCAAACAGATCAAGGCTTTCCATGCCCATGGCCTCGGCGGCATCAGCCAGCGCCTGATCCATCATCGCCCCGACCTGCGTCTCGGCAAACGCCACGGCTTGTTCCTTGGCCATGTCGCTCACGCGGCCATCGCGCAGCACAAGTGCACCGCCAATGATGACGACAATCATGACAACCTTCAGCCAAAGCGGCGCACGCATAAACGAAAAGAACAGGCGCATTGGGGGGCTCCTCTATTCAGGACGGAAAAATCCTGACTACGTGTTAGAGCCTGAACTTGACGAAAACGCGGCGCGGGCCTGCCGAAGGCATGGCAACCTGATTGCTTATGACTTGGAAATGGCAGGGGCTGAGGGACTCGAACCCACGACCCTCGGTTTTGGAGACCGATGCTCTACCAACTGAGCTAAACCCCTAGGCCGACCTTTGCACTATGATAACCCCCAGATGAGATCAAGAGCCAACTGGCCCGGCAGACGTGCTGAATCGCGCAATGGTTTGCGAAAGCTGTTTCAGCGTGTATCCCAATGCACAACCCGGTGTGTGGTATTGTGCTTTTGGGCCATGTTTTGAGGTATGATGTTGGAAGATATAGCCGCCCTGTTCAAAGACCGACCTTGGCAATCGCTAGAGTCTGCGGACTTAGCAAGGGCCAAGGCCGTGCCGTCCATGTTGGCCTGGGAAGAAACGCAATTCTATTATTGGCTTGGGCAAACGTTTTCGTCGGTAGACGGAGTGTTTGTCGACCTTGGCTGTTTTGTCGGCGGGTCAACGGCGCGATTTGCTGGCGGCATACAGGATGCCGGACACGCCTCTGTGGTGCATGCCTTTGACCGTTTTACCGTCAACGAAAAGATCAAGAAGGCGGTGCTCTATGAAAGCGGGATCGCGCCCTTTGAGGGTCGCGATATGCTGCCGCTGTCGAAAGACCTGCTAGCGCCCTTTGCAGACCATGTTGTCCACCATCAGGGGGATATAACCGAGGCGCAGTGGAACGGCGCGCCGATTGATGTGCTTGCCCATGATGCATCAAAGTCGCGGAAATCCATGGATGCGCAGGCCGAAATCTTTTGGCCCTACTTCCGCACGGGGCGCACGATCATGGTGCAACAGGACTATCTTCACACCGTGCAACCGTGGATTCCCGTCCAGATGGAGCTTTGGGCAGATCATTTCGAACCGCTGGCGTTCATCCGCGGGTCATCGTTGGCATTTCTGTGCACGAAAACGCCCGCTGCATCGGTTCTTGAGGAACGTCGGGTCGCCAATCTTGATCACGCCGATCAAGTCAGCCTGATCAAGAAAGCGCGAGATCGGATGGCCGCCTTCGGGAAGCCGGTGGCGAAAAAGCTGGATATTGCGACCCAGCTCTTGGAAGAGAACCCCGGTGTCGAGCAACCATGGAAGCTCAAGCGCGCAAAGAACGCAGCCTAAGTGCAGTCTCTCGGGAGGCTGATTGCCCTCACGCCGCCTTGCGCGAGCGGGAGGGCTGCGCCGAACTGACGACGCCAGCGTCAAAGAGCTGTGCGATTTCAGTATCTGTCAGCCGTGCAACATCGCCCAGAATCTCTTCTGTATGTTCCCCCAGCACTGGCGCGGGCACGGCGTTCTGACGCGAAATAGCCGAGAAATCCGCGACATGAGACGGCACAGGAAATTGGCCAAGCCCCGGTTGATCCAGCATCTGGAAGACAGGATTGTCAGGTGACAAATCGGGGTCTTGCTCTACCGCTTCTTTGACGGTGCGAAATTCGGACCAGGTCAGCGACGCCTCGTCAAAAATGCGGCCTACCTCGGCGGCGGTCCGTTCGGCGAACCACGGGGACAGGACGGCTGTGATCTGCTTGCGCAGTTCCCACCGTGCGCCTTCATCGCGCAGGTTGGCCCCGTGACGTGCGGCCATGGCATCGAGCGCATCCTTGGTGTCGGTTGTCTTGACCAGCCCGGACCACTGCCGACCCGTCAGCCCGATGACCATGATCCTGCGGCCGTCGCAGCACAGGAAATCCTGACCGTATGCGCCATAGAGCGCGTTGCCGGACTTCTCGCGCTGCACGTCATTCAGCTTGGCGTCGCCGATCATCCCCAGATGTCCAAGCGTGGCCGCCGCAACGTCTTTGAGCGACAGGGAAACATCCTGCCCCTCGCCGGTTTTCAGACGGTGCCGTTCTGCCGCAAGCAAAGACGACACACACATATGTCCCGCCATCAGGTCCCAAGCCGGAAGCGCGTTGGCGACGGGGGCATCATGCCCTTCTGGTCCGGTGATGTCAGGAATGCCGAGCGCCGGGTTTACCGTGTAATCAACCTGAGGCCGCCCGTGGCGATCCCCTTGCAGCCCGACCATGATCAGGTCTTCGCGGTATTTGCTAAGGGTTTCGTGATCCATCCATCCGCGCACCCGCAGGTTTGTCAGGAAAAGACCAGCATCGTCGCCCGGCGCGGTGATGATGCGAGTGATCAGTTCTCGCCCTTCAGGGTGCTTCATGTCCACCGCAATGGATTTCTTGCCTTTGTTGAGGCCCGCCCAGAACAGGCTTTGCCCGGATGGCGCAAGCGGCCAGCGGCCAGCGTCCAATCCGCCTTCAAGGCGGTCAAAGCGGATGACCTCTGCCCCCATCTGCGCAAGTGTCATCCCAGCCAGGGGAACGGCCACGAATGCTGAGCCTTCGACGACCCGCATGCCTTTCAGGATCTGGGTCATTGGTCGTCTCCCCATGTCGCAGAGGCAGACATGCCGACATGCCCGGCTTCGGCCACAGTGTTCAATGAAACTGTGCTACCGTCATCGGCGGCGATCACGCGCATGACGCCGTCGTCGAACATCGGATGCATGCCCCGGAACTTAAACGTGCTAGGAACCGATCCGCGCAGCTTGCAGGCCATGTCCATCATCAATTGGGCTTGCAGCGGCCCGTGTACGACCAGACCGGGATACTTCTCGACCTCCTGACAATAGGTGCGGTCGTAATGGATCTTGTGCCCGTTGAAGGTGATCGCCGAATAGCGGAACAGGAGCGGCGGTGACGCCTCGACTTCACGCAGCGCCGCGACGTTGTGCATATCAGCGGCTTTCTTGGCCGGCGGCGAATAGCTTTCGGGGATCGGCAGATACACGATGTCATGACGCTCGCGCACGGCAACGCCCTGCGCGCCCGAAAGGACATGGTCAACAGCAACAAACACCATCCCACCGGCGGAGCCTGATTTCTCGGTGATCTGCGAGATCGTCGATGTTCGTTCGATTGGCTCCCCCACACGCAATGGCGCATGAAATGTCAGCTTGCCGCCTGCCCACATCCGCCGCTCAAACGGCACGGGGGGCAGGAAACCCTGCTTGTCGCCGCGCAGGCCGCGCTGAGGGTGCCCGTCATGGCCCAGATCAGACATCGGCTCGGTCGGGGGAAATGCATACCAATGCCACAGGGCAGGCATCACATCGCCCGCAACGGGCGCCGGGGTCGCATCATCACTTAGGGTGGCATGAGCCATCGCCGCGACCTGAGCCGACAAATAGCCGGTGGTGGTTTGCGTGCGACCAACCCAGGACTGAAGGTCGGGCGTGTGTGTGACTGTATCTTTCATGGGCTGCAAAATCGTCGCTCATTCAAAAAAAATCAAACGTTTTTAATGACTTAGCGGTGTACCCAAGTATACCGAACTGTTTTGCAAGCGCAGAATAGCGTTGATAACAGAAAGAAATCCTACCGCGGAAGTAGAACTTGTCGCACCGAAAAAAGTTACCCCGCTGCAGTGGCAAACAGCCGGTTTCGGCCAAAAAACAGACTGCATCCCGCAAGGAGGCTGGGTCCGGTTGGAGCGCAACGCAGCCCAACCGGACGGGATTCCTGCCTCACTCAAGACGGCCAAGGATCGCTTGCGCTCGTTCCAGAATCCGCGGACTTGCGCGTTCGAAACGCGGGAACGAAAAAGGCCCCTGTCGAAACAGGGGCCTCGGGTTTGGATGCGGGCATCCAGAAATCTTTTAGGTGATATTCACGAGCCTCGTTGCCAAGGCCCCTGTCACCACCAGACAGACTTTCCGATGGAAAGTTGTCTTACTCGGTGATGTCGGAGACGACGCCTGCGCCGACGGTGCGGCCGCCTTCGCGGATGGCGAAGCGGAGGCCTTTTTCCATCGCGATTGGCGCGATCAGTTCAACCGAGAACGACACGTTGTCGCCTGGCATGACCATCTCGGTGCCTTCTGCCAGCGTAACCGTGCCAGTCACGTCCGTCGTACGGAAGTAGAACTGTGGACGGTAGTTCGCGAAGAATGGCGTGTGACGGCCACCTTCATCCTTCGTCAGGATGTAGGCTTCGGCTTCGAACTTCGTGTGTGGCGTCACGGATGCTGGCTTACACAGAACCTGACCACGCTCAACGCCGTCACGGTCCACACCGCGCAGCAGTGCGCCGATGTTGTCGCCTGCTTCACCGCGGTCCAGCAGCTTGCGGAACATTTCAACGCCTGTGCAGGTCGTCTTGGTGGTGTCGCGGATACCGACGATTTCAATCTCGTCGCCCACGTTGATCACGCCACGCTCAACACGACCGGTCACAACCGTACCACGACCCGAGATCGAGAACACGTCTTCGATCGGCATCAGGAACGGCTGGTCAACCGCACGCTCTGGAGTGTCGATGTACTCATCAACCGCTGCCATCAGCTCTTTGATCTTCTCTTCGCCGATCTCAGGGTTGTTGCCTTCCATCGCCGCCAGAGCCGAACCCGCGATGATCGGAATATCGTCGCCTGGGTACTCGTAGCTTTCCAGCAGTTCGCGGATTTCCATCTCGACGAGCTCCAGAAGCTCTTCGTCGTCGACCTGGTCCACTTTGTTCATGAACACGACCATCTTCGGGATGCCAACCTGGCGACCCAGCAGGATGTGCTCGCGGGTTTGTGGCATTGGGCCGTCAGCCGCGTTCACAACCAGGATCGCGCCGTCCATCTGCGCCGCACCCGTGATCATGTTTTTCACGTAGTCAGCGTGGCCTGGGCAGTCCACGTGCGCGTAGTGGCGGTTCTCGGTCTCGTACTCAACGTGTGCCGTCGAGATCGTGATGCCGCGGGCTTTTTCTTCAGGCGCGCCGTCAATCTGGTCATACGCTTTGAAGTCACCAAAGTACTTCGTGATCGCTGCCGTCAACGTCGTCTTGCCGTGGTCAACGTGACCAATCGTGCCGATGTTCACGTGCGGTTTCGTACGTTCAAACTTTTCCTTTGCCATGATGGCCTCTGTATTGGGGGGCGGGCCAAGTCGCGCGCCCAGTTGCATCCGGAGGTTTGGCCCGGTTTCGATACGCGCGCGATGTATTGAACGGTGGCAGGAAAATCAACACCGATTAAGCGTCTTCGGTCTCTTGCGCAGCAGCATTTGTATCGTCTTCTGCACCGCCGGAGATGTCGGCTTCGGACTCTGCGTCACCCGTGGTTTGGCCAGCGGTCTCATCCGTGTTGCCTGCGGTCGTCTCGCCTGCATCAGCGGCGGCTGAGGCTGTCTGGGTTTCGTCCGCTTCTGGCAACGTGATCGCGCTAAGCGGTTCACCTTCGACAGGGGCCTCCAAATCAGCCGCGTCATCCTCAGGGCTCGCATCCACCGAACCGGAGAATTCTCCGAACCACGGCTGTTCCCGCATCCAGCGCTCTGTTTGGCGCGCCGCGTTCTCAGCAAGGTCGGCCAATTGCTCTTCCTTGCTGGATGTGAGGCCGGAGCCAAGGAGCGTGCCTGCTCCAACGCTTTCAACCACCGTGATCTGGTGCGCTTCCTCGGGATATTGCGTGCCGGTTGCGTCTTCGATGATCGTCACGCGAAAAATCAGAACGGATTTCGGAGCCAGAACCAGCGGAATGCCGGGCTGAGCCAGAACATACCCATCCACGATCGCGCCGATATGAAAGAAAGAATCGCCCGTGTAACGTTTAAAGCGCGGCTCGAAAGCGGCTTTCATCGCGGCCTTCCATTCCTCTGGCGTGGCGTCGCGTGATGCCGGGCCTTTGGTCATCTCCGCCGCTGTGGACGGAACAAAGAAACCAAGTTTGAAGTCGCCAATCGGCTCTGGCGTCTCCTCCAGATCGCTTGTTGCACAGGCAGACAGCGCGACAATCGCCGCAAGGCCCAACAGGCGTGTCATCCACGATGCCATAACGCTCCCCCCTGCCCATTCCCACCGGGCTTCGCTAGCGGCTTAGCGCAGGTCCCGGATCAGGTTCAACCAGAGCGCTGCGCTGTGTCATCACAAATTGATCGCAAAGCGCGCCATTCGGCCTGTGACAGGATGGGGTCAGGCGAGACCGTATCAGGTGTCGCTGCCCGCGCTGCAGCGATCCTGTCCGAGAAATTCGGATGCGCCATAAATCGCTGAATCCAGCCCGTCGTGTCGCCATATTCATCACGCAGACGTTCAAAGAAATCCGCCATGGCGGCTGGATCATATCCGGCATTGGCCAGAGTGGAATGGGCATAAGCATCGGCTGCGGCCTCTGCTTCTTGACTGTAATCCGCCTGAATGATGCGCTCGGTCAGGAACAGGATCAGCGCACCGCCAGCAAAATCCCCAAACAAGAGCCCCAGCACACCAATCGATCCGGCAGACCGCAACGCGATGCGTGTCGGGTCGCGCGCGACGACATGACCAACCTCATGCGCATAGACAGAGGCAACTTCGTCCGGGGTTTCAGCCTCTTCGATCAAGCCCTCGAACAGAACGATAATGCCACCCGGCAAGGCAAAAGCATTCACCATCTCATGTTCGAGCACGTAGACACGTAACTCCTGCTCGCCGATGCCATCCGGGAACAGGGTCTCGCCCATTTTTGCCAAGGCAACAGAGCCTTCTTCGGACTCGCAGAACGGCAGAGGGTTCATGCGCGTTTCGTCCAGGAAGGTGCGAATCTGCCCAAGCGTGGCATCACCCAAAGCACGTTCACCAGCAGGCGGCAGGTATTCGGCCAAGCTGTCGGCCAGCAACGGGATCAAAACCGTCACCATGAGCGCCACCGAGGCGACAGCCCCGAGAGACCACGCAAGCAGTCGCCCCTTGCGTTCAACTGGGGGCGACTTGCGCAGGTTACCCGCGCGGGCCTGCATGATGCGGCGCTCTTCGTCGGTGCTGAGGACCAGCCGCGCCATCGGGTCGGCTGTCTGGCGCAGCGTCATAACCGCTGGGTCCGCCTGATCGCCCAAGGCACGGATATCGTCCAGCGGCCAAATCACTGGATCGCGCCCTTCGCCCACGATCATCAACCCACGGCGACGTTCATCCATGGTCAATTCGACAGGCACTGGAAGTGCGCTGTCACCATCGAAATACAGACCTTTGCCCTGAAAAGATTCAGGCGCGGCCCCAATGCGGATGACGGTCATATTGCGGCCCCCACATCCAAGGCTTCGGCAAATCCCTCTGCCTCAGCAAACTCATCGCGGCCCCGTTGCGTGATCTGCTCCAACTCTTCCAATCCGTCGATTTGCAGCGTCTCGGCATAGTGCCGCCAGATTGGAAAGGTCAGGAACGCGTGGGTGAGTGCGCTCCAGACCAAGAATAACAGGAAATAGCTTATCAATCCGAGCGCCCCGGTGATCCATGCGGGCATGGTCAGAAAGACATCCTCCGCCATCTCGTCCGGGTTCATCTCGGTCAGGAACTCGAACCCTCCGCTGAGCACTGCGGCGGCGGCCAGAAACAGGAAACCGGTGATCATCAAGATCAAGACAGCTGCAGAGACGCGGAACAGGTTACCGACGATATAGATGTGCAAAACCTTCAGAACGCGCGGACGCGGCACCAGCGACATGGCCCCTGTCGTCAGGTGCGCAGCCAAAATTCGTCGCCCTTCGACAATGTAATAGACCAGCCCGAACAGCGCCCATGGCACCGAAACAACCATCATCATGGCTATTCCTTCCTGCCCAGACTCAAGCGAGGCCAGCAAAGAGCCAGCAGAGAAGAACACACCGATCAACAGATGCACGAAGGCCGGATACAGCATGGTTTTGTGACCGCCTTGGTGCAGGCGGTGATTGCCGTAAAACGTCCGGTCGTTGCGATATTTCTCAAGCTGGAATCGCAAGGCCGGGTGGCTCAGGCCCAAAGTCAGAAGCACTCCGACCCACCCCAAAAGAGCCCGACGCGCGTAGCCCCATGCGCCCGGTTCAAGCCCGAAACGGATCGAGCGCCAGCGTGTTCGGGCCAGCACATAGCGCCGCGCCCGATACTGCGCAAAAAACCACAAGGGCGCGATCACGATGGCCGAGATGACGTAGGCAAAGGTGTACTCGGCAAAAACCGCGAGACTGACAAAGGTCAGGATCAGGTTCGCAAGGCCAAGGTAGAACGCCAGGAACACAACCACGATCAGGAAACCGAGCAGCTTTTCCAGCGGCTGACCTGTATATTCCAACGGAATGCCCGCAGGACGCGTCGCGGACCAGTACCAGCGGCGCAAACGGGTCTTCATCCAGAACCGGTAAATACCCAACGTGATAACGGTCAGCAGGCCAGTTTTGAACGCGAGCCAAAAAATCGCGCCGCGCCGCCCGCCAAATGACGTCCTCGCGCTTGGCCCTGACCTAGTCGGTGAATTTGTTATCGCGTGGGAAGCCTCGAGGTGCCATCCGTCCGGTTCCGGCGCGTTTGCCGATCCATTCGTCCAGCTCGGGCCGCTCGACGGTCCGGGTCCTGCCTGCGGGGTCGAGCCAGGTGAGGCCCGTTCCCAGGGCGAAGGTGATGGCATCTGACAGACCTCCGTCCTTGTACTTCTGCAGCCTCACGCCCTTACCCCTGCCCATCTCTGGCAGTTCGTCAACGGGGAAGACGAGGACTTTGCGGTTCTCACCCACGACGGCGACATGATCGCCACTGATCGGCTTGCACAGCAGCGCCTGCGATGGCGCGCGCACGTTCAGGACCTGTTTGCCGGCACGGGTCTGAGCGACAACATCGTCCTCTGGCACGACAAATCCATCCCCAGCGGTCGATGCGACCAACAATTTCTGGCCGGGCTTGTGAATGAACAGCGCGATGATCTGTGCTTCGTTCGGCAGATCGACCATCAGTCGCAGCGGTTCACCCATGCCGCGCCCGCCCGGCAGGTTGGACACACTCAGCGTGTAAAACCGCCCATTGGAGCCATAGGCCAGCAATCTGTCTGTTGTTTCCGCATGGAAAACAAAGCGGGCTTTATCGCCATCTTTGTATTTGAGTTCGCGGGTCAGGTCGATGTGACCCGACATGGCCCGAATCCAGCCCATGTCTGAGCAGACGATCGTGACAGGTTCACGGTCGATCATCGCCTCAAGCGGGACATCTTCGACCTGCGCAGCGTCTGCAAAGGTGGTTCGGCGCGGACCGCCTTCGGCACTGCGGCCGAAGGTCTTGCGTACCTCGCGCAATTCGTCGGCGATGCGACCCCATTGCAGGTCTTCGGTCGCGATCAATTCCATCAGGCCCGCGCGCTCGGCTTGCAGTTCTTCCTTCTCGCGGATCAGTTCCATCTCTTCGAGACGGCGCAAGGACCGCAAGCGCATGTTCAGGATGGCTTCGGTCTGCACCTCGGTCAGCGCCGGATCGGGCTCCAGAGGCAGGCCGATGGGGCTGATGTAATCCTCTTCATCATAGGCGCGCTGGAATTCGCGGTCCCAATCCTCGGCCATCAGTGCGATCTTCGGATCGTCATCGTATCGAATGATGTCGATCACACGATCCAGATTGAGGAAGGCGATGATGAAGCCTTCGAGCACCTCCAAGCGGTGATCGATCTTGGCCAGCCGGTGCTGCGACCGCCGGATCAGCACATCGCGGCGATGATCAAGGAACGCGCGCAGCACCTCTTTCATGCTGCAGACCTTGGGCGTCACACCATCGATCAGCACGTTCATGTTCAGGGAAAACCGCACCTCAAGGTCAGAGTTACGGTAGAGCATCCCCATAAGGACCTCTGGGTCGACATTCTTGGAGCGCGGCTCAAGAACGATGCGGATATCGTCGGCGGACTCATCCCGCACATCGGCCAGGATCGGGACCTTTTTGGTCTGGATGACCTCGGCCAGCTTTTCGATCAGCTTGGATTTCTGAACCTGATACGGGATTTCCGTGACAACAATCTGCCACTGACCCCGGTTCAGGTCCTCCCGCTCCCATTTGCACCGCAGGCGGAAGCCACCCTTGCCGGTCTTATACGCCTCTGCAATCGACTCAGCCGGTTCAACGATAACGCCACCCGTTGGGAAATCAGGCCCCGGAACCATTTCGATCAGGGTGTCATCCCGTACGAGATCAGAATTCTGCTTTTTCGCAAGATGAATGCAGGCATCCAGAAGCTCATGCAGGTTGTGGGGCGGGATGTTTGTGGCCATCCCGACCGCGATCCCAGAGGCACCATTGGCCAGCAGGTTCGGATAGCGAGCGGGCAGAACAACGGGTTCTTCCAGCCGTCCGTCGTAATTGTCGCGAAAGTCGACCGCGTTCTCGGAAAGACCTTCGAGCAAGGCTTCGGCGAGTTCCGTCATCCGCGCTTCGGTATAGCGGGAGGCCGCCGGGTTATCGCCGTCGATATTGCCAAAGTTCCCCTGGCCGTCGACCAGCGGATAACGGACCGCAAAATCCTGTGCGAGGCGAGCCATGGCGTCGTAAATCGCCTGATCACCATGCGGGTGGAAATCGCCCATCGTGTCGCCAGATATCTTGGCTGACTTCAGGAATTTCCCATCCGCCGTCAGGCGCAGCCTGCTCATGGCATAAAGGATTCGCCGATGAACCGGCTTCAGCCCGTCTCGCGCGTCCGGCAACGCTCTGTGCATGATCGTGGACAATGCATAGGTCAGATAACGGTCGCCAATGGCCCGGCGCAGCGGCTCGGCCATCTCATTCAACGAGGTATCGGGGATATCGGTGTCGTCGGACATAAATGTGGTGTAAACGCCGGTTCGAATGTGGTCCAGAGCCAAACCCTGCACTGTATTCTGTTACCCCACCGCAATCGCGACCCCGAGGACACAGTTTGCGCCCCTCTGCGGAGGTAGGGGGAACCAGACCACCACAATCACCGTTAAACGTGTTATGAAGTGTGCGACTCTGCTGCTGTAAATTAATCGAGTGACCTGGGGAGCGTTATGACGCGGTTTATGCTGGTGACCTTTGGCCTTTTGGGCTGGGCGTTTTTTGAATTGTCTGGTGGGTCTGATTTCGAGCCGCCCGAATTAGCTTCAAGCCCGCTGAACGAGCTGCAGCAAAGTGTTGAGTTCGAACGCACGCTGGTGGCACGCGCGGACACCTCGCCTGCACAGCAACCCGTTGTTCAAACCCAGAGCAATGATCTGGTGCAAAATGCTTCTGTTGTGATCGAGGACGCATCCACCGACGCGCAGCCAACCGCCAGCCTCGCGGTTGTGTTGGGCGAAGCGGCGCGTGAAACCACACCAGAGCCTGTCATCGCCGAAGTTCCCGCAGCCGACATTCGCCTTGTCGCGGGCAGCCGTGTGAACGTGCGTAACGGGCCAGGCACCAATTTCTCGGTGGTTGCGCAGCTGACGCGCGGCGCTGAAACCGAAGTTCTCCAAAGCCCCGGCAACGGCTGGGTCAAAATCCGCGCCGCCAACACCGGCGGCGTTGGCTGGATGGCGGAACGCCTTCTGACGGCACAGAACTAAACCAAATTCCCACGCCGAATTCTGGCATTACGCGCGGCAGCGGTTGAAGCAGCCGCGCGCATCTGCAAACTGCCCCCAAACGACGGGGGACCCCATGGCAAAATCGATCCTGATCACCGGATGCTCGACGGGCATCGGTTATGACTGCGCGCATTACCTCAAGAGCAAGGGTTGGCGCGTCTTTGCCTCTTGCCGCAAGCAAGAGGATTGTGACCGGTTGATCTCGGAAGGGTTTGAAAGCCCGCGCATCGACTATGAAGAAGAGGCGTCTGTCGAGGCTGGCTTGGCCGAGGTATTGGACGCCACCGGCGGAACGCTGGATGCGCTTTTTAACAACGGTGCCTATGCCATCCCCGGCGCGGTCGAGGACCTGCCGCGCGCGGCACTGCGCCAAATCTTTGAAGCCAATCTCTTTGGCTACCATGATCTGACGCGCCGGGTGATCCCTGTCATGCGGACGCAAGGCCACGGACGCATTCTGAACTGTTCCTCAGTCCTTGGGTTTGCAGCGCTGAAATGGCGCGGCGCCTACAACACCACCAAGTTCGCCATGGAGGGTCTGAGCGACACCATGCGTCTCGAATTGCGAGACAGCGGCATCCACGTCGTCTTGATTCAGCCGGGCCCCATCACCACAAAAATCCGCCAGAACTCGATCCCGCATTTCGAGAAATGGATTGATTGGGAAAACTCCGCGCTCAGCGGTCTGTACCGCGCCTCTCTGCACAAGCGGCTTTATGCGGACGACCAACCGCCGGACAAGTTTGAGCTTCCGCCGCGCACTGTGTCGGTCAAGGTCCACGAGGCGTTGACCGTTGCGCGGCCCAAGAGCCGTTACAAGATCACCTTCCCCACATATCTAATGGCGGTGTTGCGTCGCATTCTGCCGCGCCGTCTGTTCGACAATATCCTTGCCCGCGCCTAAAGCGGCCTTAGCTCGCTGGGAAAGGAGACTCCCATGGATCGTGATCCACTATTGATCGTCGTCATCATCGCATGTCTCGGCGTCGCAGCCATTTTGGCCTTCGGCATCGGGTCATTCGCGAAGGGCGGGAAATTCAACCAAAAAAACGGGAATAAGATGATGCAATTGCGCCTCGCCGCTCAGGCTGTGGCCGTCATTCTTATCCTGATCCTGATCGCAGCGAGGTAAATGTGGTCGTACTTTCGAAGATCTACACGCGCACCGGTGATGCCGGTGAAACGGCCCTGGGCAATGGCAGCCGGGTGGCCAAACACTCTCAGCGCGTGAATGCCTATGGTACCGTGGATGAAACCAACGCCACCGTGGGTTTGGCGCGCCTGCATGCGACGGGTGAGATGGACGAACAGCTTTCGGCCATTCAAAACGACCTGTTCGACCTCGGCGCTGATCTGTGTCGCCCGGACATGGAGAAAGACGCCGAAGCTGAATACCCGCCGCTGCGCATGACCATGGCGCAGGTTGAAAGGCTCGAAGCACAGATCGACGCGATGAACGACGCCCTGGAACCACTACGCAGCTTTATCTTGCCGGGCGGATCGCCTTTGGCGGCGCACCTGCATTTGTGCCGGACGGTTGCACGCCGCGCCGAGCGTTTGTCCGTTGAACTGGGCACAATGGAGAGCGTCAATCCGGCAGGCGTCAAATACCTGAACCGCCTGTCCGACTGGTTCTTTGTCGCGTCGCGTATCGCGAACAATGACGGCAAGGACGACGTGCTCTGGGTTCCAGGCGCAAACCGCTGACGCAGGCTGCGGGAGCCACCAACCTAAGTTATCCGAGACCCACGGAAAAGCCGCCCGAGGTCGGGCGGCTTTCTTTTTTGTTCCAAATCCAGCTTGAGCGCTTAGATCAGGCCCGCATGGGCCATCGCTGCGTCCATCTTGGCCTTTGTCTCATCGGACAGCTCAACCAATGGCGAACGAACCTCAGCTGAACACAGACCAAGCTTGGATACGCCGTACTTAGCCCCGCACAATCCCGGTTCAGTGAACACGGCCTCGTGCAGCGGCATCAGTTTGTCCTGGATTTCCAACGCTGTGGCGAAATCACCAGCCAGTGTCGCATCCTGCATCTGCGCACACAGCGCTGGTGCGACGTTTGCCGTCACCGAGATGCATCCAACGCCACCCATGGCGTTAAAGCCAACGGCGGTCGCGTCTTCTCCAGACAACTGGATGAAATCAGCACCAGAACGAATGCGTTGCGCCGCAACCCGCGACAGGTCCGCGGTCGCGTCTTTGACACCGATGATGTTCGGGTTCTTCGACAGCGTCGCCATGGTGTCGGGAGACATGTCGATGACTGAACGCGGCGGGATGTTGTAGATCACGATTGGCAGGCCAACCTCTGCGGCGGCTTCGAAATGCGCGATCAGCCCCCGTTGGGTCGGCTTGTTGTAATAGGGCGTCACGACCAGCGCACCGTCCGCACCGGCGGCCTTGGCCGCCTCGACCAAACGGACAGTTTCGGCCGTGTTATTCGACCCGGCACCCGCCAGAACCGGCACGCGACCGGCGGCCTGCTCAACGACAGCAGCGACGACAGCGTCGTGTTCTTCATGCGTGAGCGTCGGGCTTTCGCCCGTGGTGCCCACAGGCACAAGGCCTTTGGAGCCGTGCTTTATCTGCCAATCCACCAAGCGTTTGAGCGCCTCAAAGTCCACGGCACCGTTGTTGAAGGGCGTGATCAGGGCGGGCATTGAGCCTTTGAACATCTGCATGTCCTCTCATTCAGGCAGGTGGTTAGGGCGATTCTGCGGACGGCCTCCCGTCGGCGAAATCGCGCGGACCCTAGTGGCGGTTTTCGAAAATGCCAAGTTTGTCAGTTGCACTATCGGCGCGAAAGCCACACCTTTCTTTGCTAAGAGCAGAAAAACAGTTTGGGGGCGCAATGCGCCAAATCGCGTTCACGGCTTTGGCCCTGACATTGTCATTATGGGCATCGCTTGGCTCGGCCAACGGGTCGGTGCGCGCGCTAGAGCAAGCCATGGACGCAGTTCGCGCCAAGGATTGGGATGCTGCGCGCACGCTTGCTGCATCGGCAGGTCCAGTGGGACGCGACATTATCGAATGGCACACGCTTCGTGCTGGTGAGGGCAGCTTTGAGCGTTCGCAGGCCTTCGTCTCCCGCAGGGGCGACTGGCCTGGACTTCCCTATCTGGTGTCACAGTCAGAGGACACAATCCCGCAATCTGCCGATACTGCCGATGTCCTGACATTCTTTGGCGCGCAAAAACCACGCCATGGCACTGGGTCATTAAGGCTTGCCGCAGCGTTGCGTGCCAGTGGCCAATCAGATGCGGCGCGGGCGGAAATTGTGCGCGCGTGGACGTCACTTAGCCTTTCGGTCCCAGAGGAAGCCGCCTTCATGGCCACCCATGGATCGGCGCTTGCCCGTCATCACTGGGAACGCGCCGACATGCTCATGTGGCGTGGCTTGACCGCTGAAGCCAAGCGGATGTTGCCGCGGCTGTCAGATGACGACCGCACGTTGGCAGAGGCGCGTATCGCGCTGCGCGATGGAACAGACGGGATCGACGCCTTCATAGACGCCGTTCCGGCAAGCCGCGCAGGCGACCCCGGTTTGGCCTATGAGCGGTTTTTGTGGCGTGCCAACCGTGGCCGAACCTTGGGCGCGATTGAAGTGATGGAAGGTCAGAGGAACCTCGGCGAGCCAGAGCGCTGGGGCAATCTGCGCCGCCGCTATGCCCGCCAATTGATGCGCGACGGACAAGATCGCCGCGCCTATCGTCTGGCCGCCAACCATGGATTGAGCGAAGGACGCCATTTTGCCGATCTTGAATGGCTGGCGGGCTACATCGCGCTGCGCAAATTGCGGGATGCCGACACGGCCCTGCGCCATTTCGAACGGTTCGAGGCCGCCGTGGACACCCCGATCTCTCTTGCTCGTGCCGCCTATTGGCAAGGTCGCGCGCATGAGCAGGTCGGCAACACCGCTTGGGCGCGCGAGGATTATCTGCGCGGGGCAGATCATCAAACCGCTTTCTACGGCCTACTTTCCGCCGAGCGCGCCGACGTGCCGATGGACCCCAAACTCACAGGGCGTGAGACATTTCCTGATTGGCGGACTGCTGCGTTTACGCAATCCACGGTGTTTGAGGCCGCGATGCTGCTTCTTGCAGCGGGTGAATTGTCCTTGGCCGAGCGGTTTCTGACCCATCTCGCAGAAAGCCTTGATCGCACTCAGATCGGCCAAATGGCGGCCATGGTGCAGCAGATGAACCAACCGCATCTCGAAGTGATGATCGCCAAACGGGGCGTGCAATATGGCCATGTGATCGAAGGCCCGTATTACGCGCTGCACCCGCTTGCGGCGAATAGCGGCTCGGTCCCGCCTGAATTGGCGCTGGCCATCGCCCGGCGCGAGAGCGAATTTGACCCGGCGGTGACCTCTGGTGTCGGCGCGCGCGGCCTGATGCAATTGATGCCTGCAACCGCGCAGGAGATGGCGGGCGACGTCGGCGAACCATTCTCGAACGGTCGGCTTCTGACGGACGGAGACTACAATGCGCGGCTAGGTACAGCCTATCTGCGAGAGTTGATCGCCCAATTCGGGCAAAGCCCGGTTCAGATTTCCGTGGCCTATAATGCAGGGCCGAGCCGTGCGGTGTCGTGGGTCAATGACCGGGGAAACCCACGTGACCCACGGGTCGATATCGTTGACTGGATCGAACACATCCCCTTCCGGGAAACCCGCAACTACGTCATGCGCGTGACCGAAAGCCTTCCGATCTATCGCGCCCGGCTGTCCGGTCGGGTGGAACCCATCCGCTTTACACAGGAACTTCGCGGCAACGCCCCCACGGCCGCCGATAGTGCCGCCTATCAGGCCGGATTGAACGCAGGTCCTCCAGAGAGCCCGTGGGCCCCACTTAGTATGCCTGTGGAATTGCGACCACGGGTGAGGCCGTGATGATCGCAGCCCCGGACTTGATCCGGGGCCTCATTAAACAACAGGACCCGGATCAAGTCCGGGACTGCGTTTCGCTAACTGCCTCTTGCCTAGCCTTCTTCTGTTCGCGCCAGATTGCGAACACACCCGCCGCGATGATAATCACCACGCCCAGCGCGACGTTCCAGGTGACCTGTTCTCCAAAGAGGCTCACCCCGATCGTCGAGGCAAAGACAAACTGAAGATAGGCAAATGGCTGCACCGCCCCGGCTTCGGCCACTTCATAGCATTTGATCAAAAGCCAGTGCCCCGTCGCGCCCGTGACACAAAGCGCCCCCATCCAGACCCAGTCCGGCCCTGTCATCGGCTCCCAGAACCAGATGCCGACGAGAGTCATGGCCACCGCACCGACCGTGCCGGTCCAGAAGAAAGATGTCTCGGTCGTGTCCTTCCGTGCCGCATAACGGGTCAGTAGGCCGTAGACCGCAAACATCGTCGCGGACGTCAGTGGCACAAGGGCATAGGGTGAGAACGCAGCGACGCCCGGCTGCAGGATGATCAGCACACCCACAAAGCCAAGCGCAATCGCAGCCCAACGGTAGGGACCGACCTTTTCCCCCAAGATCGGGCCTGACAGCGCAGCCACAAGAAGCGGATAGAACGTGAAAATCGCGTGACTCTCGGTCAGGCCGAGCAGAATAAACGCCACCACCATCACACAGATTTCTGCCGCCAACAGCAACCCGCGTCCGATCTGCAAAAGCGGCTGCGACGTGCGCGCCACCCGACGGACACCGCCTGCATTGCGCGCGGACATGGCAATCACAAAGGCCGCGAAAAACCAGTAGCGGATCATCACGACCATCAGGACGTTGTAGCTATCGGCAAGGTGGCGACTGATCCCATCCTGCACGGCGAAGACAAAAGTCGTCGCCACCATCAGCAGGATGCCAAGCCGGTTATTCGTCAGCATCGGCGCCTCCTATGACGGCACGTGTCATGTGCCGCTTGCGCCCAAATCCCGGCACACGGGAGACGGTGAAACCAGCATCTTCCAGCCCCCGCCGCACAAAGCCCGCGGCCGTATATGTGGCCGCTGTGCCTCCGGGTGCCGTGGCCTGACCGACAGCAGCCATCAGCGCTTCGTTCCACAGCTCGGGGTTCTTTGCAGGAGAAAAGCCGTCGAGAAACCAGGCATCCGCGATCTCGGTCCAAGCAGGCAGCATCTCGCGCGCGTCACCTTTAACCAATTCAAATCTGAGCCACGGCAGTTCGATCTGCAGCGCACCCCCTGTCCAATAGGGAGCAAGATCAAGGGCGATTTCAGCGACCTCTGGAAACGCAGCCTGCGCCTTGATCATGTCGTCCGGTGACAGCGGATAGGCCTCGAAACTGGTGAAGCGAAGCTGGCCCGCGCAGCCTGCGTCCCGCCAAGCTTGAGCAGCGGCAAGCAGGTTCAAGCCGGTGCCAAAGCCAAGTTCGGCGATGTGAAATCCGTCGTGAAAACGCGATGGCAGGTCATTGCCAGTCAGAAACACATGTCGCGTTTCGGCTAATCCGTTATCCAACGAATAATATGGATCATCAAAGCGCAAAGAGACCGGCACATCGCCGTCCCGCCATTCCAGTCCTGACTGTTCACTCTGGTCCATAGGCCCGTGTCCCGCTAAGTCGCTGATTGGACTTAACGTCAAAGCCTTCAGCGGCGACAGGACAAAATCGATTATGGCAGCAGCGCAAAAGGATATCACCGTTCTGGGTGCAGGTATCTTCGGCCTGTCCTGCGCCTATGCCTGTGCCAAACGGGGTGCCAGCGTGCGCGTCATCGACCCGGCTGGACCGGGCGGCGGCGCGTCGGGGGGCATTGTCGGCGCTCTGGCACCGCATACGCCCGAAAATTGGAACCCAAAGAAACAGTTTCAGTTCGACAGCCTGATTCAGTCTCGAAGCTTCTGGCCTGACATTGCGGAACGCTCGCGCTGTGAAACCGGCTATCGGCGGACTGGACGGCTTCAGCCCATAGCTGATGACCACGCGCTGGACCTCGCAGAGGCGCGCGCAGAGCAAGCGCGAGAGCTTTGGCAAGGTCAGGCTGATTGGCGCGTCACCCGCGACCAAGACGGCCCTTGGGTGCCGCCTTCCCCCACCGGTGCTTGGATCTACGACACGCTCAGTGCGCATATTCATCCCAGGCTGGCGATCTTCGCGCTGGCGCAAGCCCTCAAGGGCATGGGTGTCGAAATCACCGAAGACGGCAGCAAACAAGGCCGCACTATCGACGCGACCGGCGCGGCGGGATTAGGGGCGTTGACCGAACGGCGTGGGCGGCTCGTTGGCGCCGGGATCAAAGGTCAGGCCATCCTCTTGGCCCATGACGCAGGCCCGGACGCACCGCAAATCTTTGCAGATACCTTGCATATCATGCCCCACGTGAACGGGACCGTCGCGGTTGGCTCTACGACCGAGCGTGAGTTCACGTCGCCCACAGCCACCGACGCCCAGCTCGACACCGTCTTGACCCGCGCAGAAGCTGTTCTGCCTGCGCTTAAGGGTGCAAAGGTACTAGACCGCTGGGCGGGTCTGCGTCCGCGCGCCCGCTCACGCGCGCCGATGCTTGGGCCGGACCCGGACATCCCCAACCGCTATATCGCCAATGGCGGGTTCAAGATCGGCTTTGGCATGGCCCCGAAGGTGGGTGAGGTCATAGCGGACCTCGTGCTGGACGACCGCGATACAATCCCCAAAGGGTTTCACGTCACCGATAACTGGTGATCAAGCGGCCATCATTTCACCTGCAAAGGCCGCGCGCAGATGATCTGCAGCCGCGGCCGCCTGACACGGCAGATCATCGCGCAGGATCATTCCCAACTCGTAATGCGGCAAATCCGGCAAGCCATAAGAGGCCGGGATCTGCACAACACAACCGCCCAGCGCGCTTTTCGGGATCGGAGCGACGGCCAGATCAGCCATGATCGCCGCCTTCTGCCCCGACAAATGCCCGGACTCGAGCGCGATCCGATAAGGGCGACCGGATTTCTCAAGCCCCTCCAGCCCCGCCTTCCGCCATGCGCAGGTTTCGTCCCAGACGGATACGGGCATCGGCACCTTTTCGTGGGCGATCCCGCCTTTGCAACCCGCCCACACCAGCGGTTCGGACCAGAGCACCTCGCACGGGCGCTCATCTTTCTGCGATGGCAGACGCGAAATCAGCGCAATATCCAGCCGCCGCTCTGCAATCATCTGCCGCATCGGTTCTGTGTTCACGACAACTGCGTTCACGTTCACGCCCGGATGGGTTCGCGCAAAACGGCTCAGCACCTCTGGCAGATAGCGCTCTGCAACATCGTCATGGATACCCAGACGCACGACGCCCTGCAGGTGCTGCTGATGAAACTGAGCCATGAGGTCCTGATTCATCGCGAGCATCCGTCGGGCATGGGTCAGCACGCGCTCTCCGTCCTCGGTCAGGGTCACGGACCGGCTGTCACGGACAAAGAGCGGGCGTTCGAGGATTTCTTCCATCTTTTTGACCTGCATCGACACAGCAGACGGTGTGCGAAAGACGGAATGGGCTGCTGCCGAGAAATTGCCAGTCTCGGCAATCGCGACGAACGTGCGCAACAGATCAAGGTCAAGCAATGGGGCAGACATGGTTGTTTCACCGCTTTCAGATTTTCTGAAAGATAGGATAAGTCCTTTTCGTTTTTCTGACAACACCTGCATCGCTATCTGTAGGTCATCAGCCAGAAAGGAGGCCCACGATGGCCGACATGACCACCATAGCACCCGCACATCTGATTCCGTCTCTCTGGGACCGTGCACTTGGCGTTTGGGCATATCTGAGCGCTTCTTTGACAGGCACGACACATCCCGTCTCAGATCACCTTGCGCGCGACGCGGGTCTTCAAAAGGCACAGGAACTCAGCCCGTTGTCGCAAGACGCCGCGACAGCTCTGCATCTGATGTCGCTGGGTCAGTGGTATTAGGCTGCTTTCCCTGTGACAGCTTGATCACCACTTTGGGCAAGGTCCGCTCAATCACGTGACGGGCCTTGCCCGCCCCCTTGCCCCCGCGGGGCCACGCGCCCTATATCCACGCGATGGCCAAGCAAAAGACCCCAGAAGAAAAGAACTACAAGGTGATCGCCGAAAATCGGCGTGCGCGCTATGACTATGCCATCGACGAAGACCTTGAGGTTGGCATTGTCCTACAGGGGTCCGAGGTGAAATCGCTGCGTGTAGGCCAGTCCAACATCGCCGAAAGCTATGCAGAGGTGAAGGATGGCGAGCTATGGTTGGTGAACAGCTATATCGCCCCCTACGCGCAAGCCAAGATGTTCCCGCATGAGGAACGCCGCCGTCGCAAGATGCTTGTGTCCAAACGCGAGTTGGCCCGGCTTTGGAACGCCACTCAACGACAAGGCATGACGCTTGTCCCGCTGGTCATGTATTTCAACCACAAAGGTCTGGTGAAGCTGAAGGTCGGCATCGCCAAGGGGAAGAAGAACGTCGACAAACGCCAGACCGAGGCCAAGCGCGACTGGAATCGTCAAAAGCAGCGGCTGTTGCGCAACGGCTGATCTTTACAGGTCATGGTGAAAATGCAGGACGGTCCTGTAGGGATCGGCCACCGTAAACTGGCGCAAGCCCCAAGGTGTGTTCTGCAAAGGCATCGTGATCGTGGCATCGGTGCGCAGCAGCGCCGCATAAAAGGCATCCACATCTTCAACAAACACCCACAGCACGGGAGCGGTTAGAGCCTCTGCGCAACCCCTGAAAAAGAGGGTACAGCCGCCGTGGTTCACCGCGCCGATATTTCCCGCCTGGTTGAACCAACCGATCTCGAAGCCAAGAGTATCGCGATACCATTCTTGGGCTTCTTGGACGTCCGGGACAGGGCGTTCGGGGACTGCCTGAGAAAGGATCATAGTCAAAGTCACCCGCTGTTGCGCATTCGTTCAGAACACTGGGGGGGAAACACCGCCCGAAATGCCCATGCCCAATCAATGCGAATCGCAGCTATCGTGCAAGCCGACTGCGAGATGGGTCGCTTGCGGCGGACAAAGACTGACGACCCGCTGAATAAAAAGGGGAGGGAAAACCACAATGGAACTCTTGATCGGACTGATTTCCGGCGCTGTTGGCGGCAACGTGACAGGCGCGGCATTGAAGAACCTCAATCAGGGCACGTTGATCAACTCGATCGCCGGGATCGTTGGCGGTGGTCTGGGTGGCTCGATCCTTGCGCAACTGGGCGCTGGTGATCTGGCTTCTGGCGGCATGGACCTTGGCGGGATCATCGGTCAGGTGGCCGGCGGCGGCGTCGGTGGTGGCGTTGTGCTGGCTATCGTCGGCGCGGTCCGTAATATGATGGCCAAGTAACTCGACCGAATCGGACGAATTGCTGAACATGGGCGGGCGCTGCTGGTCGGGCAGCGCCCGTTTTCCTTTTTCTGGGGTCCACCAGCATTTCTTGCCGTTTTGGTGACATCAGAGTATGCGGGGCGGCATTCGATCCGAGGACTCCCATGCGCGATGATAACCCACAGCAACTGGTGTCGACCCTTTGGCTGGCAGACCACCTGAAAGACCCCGATCTGCGGGTTCTTGATGCGTCGATGTATCTGCCGACATCTGACCGCGACGCGAAAGCCGAGTATGACGCAAGCCATATTCCCGGCGCGCGTTTCTTTGACATCGACGAGATTTCGGATCACCGCAGCGACTTGCCACATATGGCGCCGCCGGTGGAAAAATTCATGAGCCGCATGCGCTCCATGGGCGTTGGCGATGGTCATCAGGTCGTTGTCTATGACGGCGCCGGTCTGTTTTCCGCAGCGCGCGTATGGTGGCTCTTTAAGTTGATGGGCAAAAAGGATGTTGCTGTTCTGGATGGCGGGTTCCCGAAATGGGTCGCCGAGGCGCACCCGACCGAGGACATGCCGCCGCTGATCCGGGATCGCCACCTGACGGCAAGCAAGCAGAACACCCTTGTCCGCGACGTGACGCAAGTCGCACATGCCGCCAAGCTGCGTGACCACGAGATTATTGATGCACGCGCGCCTGCGCGCTTCCGCGGCGAAGCACCAGAACCCCGCGAAGGTCTGCGCGCCGGGCACATCCCGGGATCAAAGAACGTGCATTACGAAACCTTGCTGAACAGTGATGGAACGATGAAGGCGCCGGACGAATTGCGCAGCGTTTTCGAGGCAGCTGGCGTCGACCTGTCCAAGCCCGCCATCACGACCTGCGGCTCAGGCGTCACAGCTGCGATCCTGTCGCTTGCGCTGGAACGCATTGGCAAGACTGACCATTCGCTCTACGACGGCTCCTGGGCCGAATGGGGCCAATTTCCAACCCTTAACGTCGCGACCGGAGACGACTGATGTTTGATGCGCTGACCGCACAACCCGCCGACAAAATTCTTGCGCTTATGGCTGCCTACAAGGCGGACACGCGCACGACCAAGATCGACCTTGGCGTGGGTGTCTACAAGAATGCCGAAGGCACGACACCGGTCATGCGCGCCGTCAAGGCGGCCGAGAAGAAGCTGTGGGAAACCGAAGAGACCAAAAGCTACACTGGCCTTGCAGGTGATCCCGGTTTTCAGGATGCGATGATCGGACTGGTTCTTGGGGACAGCGTCCCGCGTGACACCATCGCGGCAGCCGCAACGCCCGGTGGCACTGGCGCGATCCGTCAGGCGTTCGAGCTGATCAAGATGGCCAAGCCTGACGCGACCGTTTGGCTGTCCGCGCCAACGTGGCCCAACCATCCGTCGATCCTGAAATATCTGGGGATGCCGATGGCGGAGTATCGCTATTTCGACTCTGAGACCTGCGCCGTGGATTTCAACGGTATGGTCGAAGACCTCAAAACCGTGAAAGCGGGCGATGTCGTCTTGCTGCATGGGTGCTGTCACAATCCGACGGGCGCCAACATCCGCCCCGACGACTGGGACACCGTGATCGAGATCCTGAACGACCGTGGCGCGATCCCCATGATCGACATCGCGTATCAGGGCTTTGGTGACGGGCTGGAAGCCGATGGCGCTGGCGTGCGCAAAGTCGCCGCCTCCTGCCCGGAAGTGATTGTTGCCGCGTCCTGCTCCAAGAACTTTGGCATCTATCGCGAACGCACAGGCATCCTGATGGCGATCAGCAAGGAGGGTGATAAAGGGCTGATGCAGTCGACGCTGGCATTCCTGAACCGCCAGAACTTTTCGTTCCCGCCGGATCACGGCGCGCGGCTTGTGACCATGATCCTGAACGACGCGGACTTGCGTGCAGATTGGGAAGCCGAACTGGAAGAGGTGCGCGGCGGGATGCTGGAACTGCGTCAATTGCTGGCCGACTGCCTACGGCAGGAAACCGGGTCGGACCGTTTCGGCTTTGTGGCAGACCACCGGGGCATGTTTTCACGCCTTGGGATCAGCCCGGAACAGGTCGAAAAGCTACGCGAAGACCACGCGGTCTACATGGTCGGTGACAGCCGGATCAACATTGCGGGCCTGAACAAAGAGACGGTGCCGGTGCTGGCGAAAGCGGTCGCGAGCGTCCTTTGAATTAGACACCTCAGCGCGGAACAAGGGGCTTTAGCCCCGCCGCGCCATCGACGGGCCGCCCCCACGGCCCGGCGATTTGCTAGCAAAAGCGCGCTAGGAACGTGCTGAGCTATCATATCAGCCATAAATCAATCAGAATTCAGGTCGGTTCGCCGTGCCGCGGCCCATCGCCGGCACGGCTAATAGACTACCGTTGCACCCTGTCATTGATCCAGGTCGCAAAGTCATAGAGCGGACGTTCCAGATGGCTGAGGTGGCCCGGCGTGGCCATGGGTGAACACAAGCCGCGATAGACGGCTTCGGTGCATCCCCGGTCCTCGTCATTGACCCGATCCAGCAACTCCTTGAGTTGCGCGAAATGCTCCTGCGCCTTGGGATCGTTGACATAGTCAGGTGAAAGCCCCCCGCCATAGATGATCTTCACGTGATCCGGCCCATCCGGCAAAAGCGACAGATACCAGAAATACCCAGGTGTCAGAGTCACCAGCAGGCTGGGGTAAACAGTAAACAGCACGGTCGTCCGGCGCAGATCACCTGTCAAACTGGTGTTAGTCGGATGCGCGTTGGTCAGAGGTGCATCAGGGTCCTTGAGAATTGAATGATAGTTCCAATTTGCGCCGCTGGGCGGGCAATCCATTTCCTCAAGATCGACAAACCCACCAATCGTACCGGCGTGACACACGGGCAGGTGGTAGCTCTCCATGAAGTTCTCAGCGAGCACCTTCCAGTTGGTGTTCCAATGATGGTGCTCCCGAAATGTCTGACGATAGGTTTCCATGCCAAAAGGCGCGATAAGTTCTTCCAGATCAGACAGGTTTTCGGACGGATCAGGGACATCGGGATTCAGGCTGACCAAAAGCCAGCCCAGCCATTCCGTGCAGCGTAATTGGGGCAGGCAGTTTTCCTTGCGATCAAACGCCGTGTTCCGGCCCATGGCTGGCGCGCCACGTAATTGCCCGTCCAACCCGTAAGTCCATGCATGGTAAGGGCAGACAATGGTGCTGGTGTTTCCTTCACCCTCGAGCATCGTCGACATGCGATGCAGGCACACGTTTGACTGGGCAGCAAGCGTACCATCTGCGCGCCGCACAACCATGATCGGCTGTCCGGCGATCTCCATCGTCGTGTAGTCGCCGGGATTGGCAAGCCCGTCAGAGCGTCCGACGCAGACCCATTCCCTGGCAAAGATCATGTCCATCTCGCGCTTCAGAAACAGCTCCGAGGTATAGACCGAGGGCGGCATTGTCCGCGCGCTCTCAAACGGAGCTGCAACGGTAGCAGCCAGTTCCTGAACCGGATTCGTATGTCTGGGAAGCTCTGTCATGGGCGGGATCATGGACAAAGCCGGCCTTGCCGTCAAAGTCCCTGATCTGCGCATGAAAAAACCCCGACATCACGCAATGCCGGGGTCAGTCTTGAAGGACCAATCGGAAGGAGGATTAGCCTTTCGAGAAATCAGGATAGGCGTCCATGCCCAGCTCGGAGCTGTCGAGACCGTTGATCTCGTCCTCTTCGCTGACGCGGATACCCATCACACCTTTCAGGATGATCCACACCACCAGTGCGACCACGAAGGTGAATACACCGTAGGCGATGATACCTGTGATCTGTGCGCCCCAGTTGCCTGTGTAGAAGGCAACCGCCAGCGTACCCCAGATACCTGCGAACAGGTGGACAGGGATGGCACCGACCACGTCATCGATTTTGAACTTGTCGAGCAGTGGCACAGTGAAGACCACGATCACACCACCCACAGCACCGGTCAGCAGCGAGCCGAAGAGCGATGGTGCCAGAGGTTCAGCGGTGATCGACACGAGGCCAGCCAGTGCGCCGTTCAGAACCATGGTCAGGTCGACTTTGCCGTACATGATCTGCGTCAGCAGCAGGGCAGCAACGGCACCCGAGGCAGCAGCCATGTTGGTGTTGGCAAAGATGCGGCCCACGTCGGTGATGTCGCCCACGGTGCCAGCCGCCAGCTGCGAACCACCGTTGAAGCCGAACCAACCGAGCCACAGGATGAACGTACCCAGAGTTGCCAGCGCAAGGTTCGAACCCAGCATAGGAGTGACTTTGCCGTCTGGACCATACTTGCCCTTACGAGCACCCAGCACGATCGCACCAGCCAGAGCAGCCCAGCCACCCACGGAGTGCACGATGGTCGAGCCCGCGAAGTCCGAGAAGCCCATTTCCGACAGCCAGCCGCCGCCCCACTGCCAGGAACCCGAGATTGGGTACATCAGGCCGGTCAGGATGACGACGAAGATCAGGAAAGGCCACAGCTTGATACGTTCAGCCAGCGCGCCCGAAACAATCGAGGCGGTTGCAGCAACGAACATCAGCTGGAAGAAGAAGTCCGACGCGACGGAGGCGTAGTCCAGCGATGCATCCGCAGCCGCAAGACCCACCGGCTCAAGCACGGTCGGGACAAAGTTGAAAGCGAAGTAGCCGTTAAAGTCGCCCGGGTACATCAGGTTGAAACCAACCAGCCAGTACATGATCGACGCGATCGAGAAGAGTGCGATGTTCTTGGTGAGCTGCATCGCCACGTTCTTGGAGCGCACGAGGCCCGCTTCGAGCATCGCAAAGCCCGCAGCCATCCAGAACACAAGGAAGCCGCCCACAAGGAACAGCAGGGTTGTCATGATATACGGGCCGATTTCGTCAAAGCCCGGCGCAGCTTCTTCCTGCGCAAAGCCCAGCGTCGGCAGCGCGGCAAGCACGGCAACGGCTGGGAGGAGTTTTGTCAGTTTCATAGCTCTTATGATCCCTTCAAGCAGCGCCTTAGAGCGCGTCGTCGTTGGTTTCGCCCGTGCGGACACGCAGCGCGCTTTCCACATCAAGGACAAAGATTTTGCCGTCGCCGATCTTCTCGGTCTTGGCGGTCTTGGCGATGGTATCGACGACTTGCTCGGCCATGGCGGCGGCGACGACGATTTCCAGTTTCACCTTCGGCACGAAATTCACGGCGTATTCCGCGCCGCGATAGATTTCGGTATGGCCCGATTGCGAGCCAAAGCCTTTGATTTCGGTAACCATCATTCCGCGAACGCCGAGGGCCGTGAGCGCTTCGCGCACTTCCTCGAGCTTGAACGGTTTGATGGCCGCAACGATCATTTTCACGTGTCTGTTCCCTTCCAAACGTGGCAGGCAGCCCCGGCGGGAGGTGCCGGGTACAAGGGGAAGGGTCGTTAAAGAGGGCCTGCCTTCAAGCAATCGGCGGTTTCTTGCGGGCCTGGACTCGACAGAAGTGCACAAAATTTGCACAAAAAGTACGCTTTGTTTAATTTTTAGGCGAATTACGATTTCAAAGTGGCTGATAAAACGGGCAGGACAGCCTCGTGGGAATCCGTTAGGACATCTTTAGAACGCCAAAGGCGCACGATGACATGAGCAGAAAACCATCCTCGTCTTCCTCTGGGACGCGGCGGCCCCTTGTGGCCGACAAGCGCTATCCCGCGACCGGAAAACCCAAACGCAAGCCCGCTGCCACGCCCCGACCTGCGGCCAAGCGGAAACGCGCACCAGCGCGCAAACGTCGGTCTGGTCTGCTCGGATGGCTGCTGGCCCTTCCGCGCGCGATCCTGCGTTTGATCTGGGCGTTCCTATGGCGTGGCACGGTCGTCGGCGTTGTTCTCGTCGGTGGCGCGGCCTTCTATGTTGCTGCAACGCTGCCGCCCGCCGCTGATCAGGTGGATGGGCGCGCGCGCGGCTCGGTCACAATGCTTGACCGTTATGGCGACGTCTATGCGTGGCGCGGCGATCAGTTCGGCGGGATGATCACCACGGATATGGTGTCAGAGCATATCGTGAACGCCGTTGTTGCAACCGAGGATAAGCGGTTCTGGAATCATTTGGGCCTCTCGCCGCGCGGCGTGGCCAGCGCCGTCCGCATCAACCTGAGGGAAGGGCGCGGCCCCTTGTCAGGCCATGGCGGCTCGACGCTGACCCAGCAAACCGCGAAGCTGTTGTGCCTTGGCACCCCGTACGATCCAGAAAAATGGGACAGCGAAGCTGCCTACGAATCCGATTGCCGCCAGACAACGGTGTGGCGCAAGGCACGCGAGGCGATCTTCGCCTTGGGTATGGAAATCAAATACACCAAGGAAGAAATCCTTTCGATTTACCTGAACCGCGCGTTCCTTGGCGCTGGCGCGCGCGGGTTCGAGGCCGCGATGGGGCGCTATTTCGGCAAGCCAGCCTCTGAAGCCACCATTCAAGAGGCGGCGGTTCTCGCCGGTCTGCTTGTTGCCCCGACACGCTATGCACCGACCAATAACCTTGCACGCAGCAATGAACGCGCGGCAACGGTCATCCGTCTGATGAACGAGCAAGGCTATATTACGGACGCCCAAGCGCGGGATGCGTGGGACAACCCCGCTACGCTCAGCGCGGCGGCAGAGCGCGCCACCGGCGGGTATTTTGCCGATTGGGTATTGTCCGAACTGAACTCCAAGAACTTGCCCTTCGGCGATCGCGCGGACATGGTTCTGACCACCACATTGGATCAGCGCATTCAGGCCGCTGCGGAAGAGGCGATGGCCTTTATCTTTGAAACCAAGGTGTCGCCTACATCTGTGGCCGAAGCCGCCATCGTGGTGATGAGCGCGGACGGCGCGGTGCGTGCAATGGTCGGGGGACGTGATACCAAGGTGGCCGGTGCCTTTAACCGTGCGACCATGGCCAAACGTCAAACCGGATCGACCTTTAAACCCTTTGTCTACGCAACGGCGATGGAGTTGGGCTACAATCCCAATGACACGGTCATCGATGAACCAGTTACCTTCAATGTGCCGGGGTCTGGGGCTTACACGCCGCGCAATTTCAACAATGATTATGCGGGCCGTGTCACACTGACCGAGGCCTTGGCGCAATCGCTGAACATCCCCGCCGTGAAGATTTCCGAAGGGCTCGGACGCGATCTGGTGACGCGGGTCGCAGAGGATTTTGGCATCGAATCCGACCTTGCCAATGGGCCTGCGCTTGCTCTTGGCGCATCTGAAAGCACACTGCTTGAGATGACCGGAGCCTTCGCGGGCATCTTGAACGGCGGATCGTCTGTCGAGCCTTACGGTCTCAACGAAATCCGCTTTCAAGGTCAGGACAGCCTGTTGGCCGGACGCACCGGCGGCATCGGAGAGCGCGTGATCAGCGAAGAGGCCGCTGGCAAGCTGATCTACATGATGTCGCAAGTCGTCGAAAACGGCACCGGACGCCGCGCCCGCATCGACGGGTTTCAGATCGCCGGAAAAACCGGCACGACGCAGGCTGCACGTGATGCTTGGTTCATCGGCTTTACCTCGGATTATGTGGTCGGTGTCTGGATGGGCAATGACGACAACACGCCGTTGCGCGGGGTCCTTGGTTCCGGCTTGCCTGCGGATATCTGGCGCGAGACGGTCGCGCGCGTTCACGGGTCCGTCCCGCCTGCTCCGCTTCCGATGCTGCGTCCTGCGGCACGGCAACAGCCAGCCCCACAAGCGCGCGCACCTCAGCCTCAACCGCGCTCACAGGCGGATGGAGATGGGTTTATCAGAGGATTGTTGCAATCGCTTCTTGGCGGCGGCTGATGGGCCGCCCCAAGCCCGTATGCCTCAGCACATTTAGCCGAGGCGTTTGAGGTCGTTGATCAGGCCGGACACCTGTCCGCCATTCCGATCAAGCAGCGCACCAATTTCGACACGCTCGGAGGCGAGCACATTGACGCCTTCGATGTACATATTGACGAAACGGCGTTCACCACCGCGTTCGGCCACAACAAAGGTCAGCGCAAAGGGGTTCTCTCCGCGCAGAAACGCCACCGTGTCCACTTCGAAGAAGCGACCCGCGGGGCGCGCGCCTTGCACCTCGATCCGTCCGCCGATGAATTCGCGGAAACGCTTGCCGTATTTGCGGCTCATGTAATCCGCAAACGCATCGACATAGGCGCTGCGTTCCGAGTTCGACAACTCACGTGATTTTGGGCCCAGCGCCGACTGCGCGATGAACGGAACATTGCCGTAGCGCCCAAAGATACCTTTGAAGTCGCGGATCATGGCGCCTTCGGATTTGCCGGAAGCGATCACACGGTTCACGTCATTCACCAGACCATTTACCAGCGATCGCGCCTGCGCATCGGTCAGGGCCAAGACTGGCGTTGCCAGAACGGCCAATGAGGCACCGAGACCGCCAAGGACGGTCCGCCGGGACAGGTTATTCAAAATAGGAGTCATCATACAAATCCTCTTCACCCGCTGCTGTCGCGGTCGTCGCCGCCTGTCCCAGTTCGAACCGGCGGTTTTGCACCGACAGAAGGCGCAACTGTGCATAGCTATCGGCGCTGTCATAGAGGATGGAATCCACCGTCTCACCGAACTCGTAACGTTGATCAAGAACACCACCAACCTTGGCAGCGGTGACGTATCCCTTTTCCGGGTACCTCACTACAAAACTGACGGGATCGGTAAACATGTCGACAAATGTACCGGCAAGGTCCCGCTCGTTTGTGGGCCCAAGGAAGGCCACTTCCAGATATGCACCCTCTTGCACGCCCCACACATGCAGGGTTTCGCCAAAGTCGGTATCATCCTCGGCAAAGCCAATCGCACTGGCGACGTCAAACAGGCCAAAGACCCCTGCCGTCGTGTTCACGAGGAACCGCAGGGAATGTTCAACCGCATCCGGCAGATTTCCCTGAAGCGTGTAATTGAGCACGTTCTGCGGCTCGCCGAGGTTATCGGCAAAGTTTTGAACGCCCTGATCAATCGGATCAGGCACCAATGCCCCATAGACATTGCCCGCAGGCCGCAGCGCTCCCCGGTCGATCTTTTTATTGAACGCATGCGCCTCACGGTTTGACGCTTCATAAGGGTCGTGGATATCCACCCCTTCGGGCGTCGCGGCGCACCCCGCCACGGCAACGACAGCCATGACGGCAGCCGCGCGCTTGGCCACGGTCAAAAGTTCAGAGGAGGTGGGCATCAAAAGTCTCGATTGTGGTCTTGAGAAAACGTCAGATAATCAGTCATTAACAAAAATATAGATGTAAACACGTCGGTGTCATTAATGTGTGCCACCGGAATAACACTTATTAACGGGGGCTGCGACCCCCCGAAACAGGATAGGCCGCTTCATTATGCGCAATCAGGTCGGTGACACCTCTGCCGGGCAGGCAGAGCTTCGAAAGGCACGGGCGCAGTCGCGAAACCTGTACTGGTTCGTCGCGATGTTCAGCTTTTTTGCGAACCTGCTGATGCTGACCGGGCCGATTTACATGCTTCAGGTCTATGATCGTGTGCTTGGATCACGGTCCGAAGAAACGCTCATCGCGCTGTCGGTTCTGGTGGTCTTTCTCTACGGGATCATGGGCGTTCTGGATTACGCTCGGGGCCGGGTGATGGCGCGTGTCGCAGCGCGGTTTCAATCCTCGCTCGACCATCGTGTCTTTTCCGCTGTTCTGCGGCGCTCGGCAGTTGATCCGAACCCGGAGAAGGCGACAGGCCTGCGCGACCTAGAGGCTGTGCAGAAATTCATCGCCTCCCCAGCCCTGATGGCGATGTTCGACATTCCGTGGACGCCAGTCTTTCTGGTCGGCATTTACATCTTCCACCCGTGGCTTGGGCACTTGGCGCTTGCAGGCGGCGCGCTGTTGATCTGTGTCACGTTGGCCAACCAGTTCCTGACGCGCAATCCGCTTCGGCAAGCGACCGGTGCCACCCTGCGCGCCGAGGTGCTTGGCGAACAGATGCGCACAGAAGCAGAGATGGTGCAGGCCTTGGGCATGCGCGGCGCGACGTTCCAACGTTGGAAAATTGCCCGCGATCATAGTCTTGATCAGGGCATGACAGCCAATGATGTCGGCGGTACGTTCCAGTCGATGACCAAGTCCCT
This sequence comes from Shimia ponticola, assembly GCF_007995215.1. Taxonomy (GTDB): domain Bacteria; phylum Pseudomonadota; class Alphaproteobacteria; order Rhodobacterales; family Rhodobacteraceae; genus Shimia_B; species Shimia_B ponticola. The sequence goes on along the minus strand of NZ_VCDK01000005.1, from coordinate 633,801 downwards.
GCGCCTGTTCCTGCAATCGGCCATGCTTGGCCTTGGGGCCTACCTTGTGCTGCAAAATGAACTGACAGCCGGTGCGATGATTGCCGGGTCCATCCTGTTGGGCCGGGCACTTCAGCCTATCGAGCAGCTAATCGGTCAATGGCCCATCGTGCAGCGGTCGCGCGAAGGCTGGCAAAAGCTGGCGGTTCTGCTGAGCGAAGTCGGCACGGAACAGCAACGCACCCCTCTTCCGCATCCCGCGGCACGGCTGGACGTGCAGCAAGCAACTGTTGTCCCGCCCGGTGATCAGCAAGCCGCGCTGCGGATGGTGTCCTTCACTGTCATGCCAGGTCAGGCCTGCGGCGTCATCGGGCCGTCAGGAGCCGGCAAGTCGACACTGGCCCGCGCGGTAACTGGTGTCTGGCGCCCTGCCGGGGGCAAGATCAGGCTCGATGGCGCGTCCTTGGACAATTACGAGCCGGATGTCCTTGGGGGTTTGATCGGGTATCTGCCACAGCGTGTTCAGCTCTTTGACGGCACCATCGCCGAAAACATCGCGCGCATGTCGCTGCAACCGGATGCCGAAAAAGTTCACGAAGCGGCCAAGCGCGCGGCGGCCCATGACATGATCCTGCAATTGCCAGAGGGCTACGACACCCGCGTCTCGGCCATCGGGGGCCGACTGTCCGGTGGGCAAATCCAGCGGATCGGTCTGGCTCGGGCGATGTATGGCGATCCTGTTCTTCTGGTTCTGGATGAACCAAATTCCAACCTCGACAACGAGGGCAGCAACGCCCTGAACCAAGCCATTCGCGACTATAAAGCCAACGGAAAGGCAGTGATGATCATGGCACACCGCCCAGCGGCCATTCAGGAATGTGATGTGCTGTTGATGCTCGAAAACGGTCAGCGCAAAGCGTTTGGTCCTAAGGAAGAGGTCCTGCGCGAGGTCGTCCAGAACCACCAGCAAATCCGCAACTCGGGATCAGCCGGAGCAGGCGTATCATGAGCGATGTGAACTACTCAGCCAAGCGACCCATGATCATCGGCCTCTTGGCCCTTCTGGTGCTCGTGGGCGGTTTCGGCACGTGGGCCGTCCGCGCCGAAATCTCAGGGGCTGTCGTGGCCAGTGGGCGCATCGAAGTCGACCGCAACCGACAGGTAGTACAGCATCCCGACGGTGGTGTTGTCCGCGAGATCAGTGTGGACGAAGGCGACACGGTTGAAGCAGGAGAAGTCTTGCTCCGGCTCGACTCGACTCTCATTGCTTCTGAACTCGCGATCATCGAAGGCCAATGGTACGAATCCATGGCGCGTCGCGGTCGGCTTGAAGCGGAGCGTGATCAGGCCGAGGCCATCAGCTTTGATGACCGTCTTCTGGCGCAATTGGACCGTCCCGCCATTGAGGATATCGTCGAAGGTCAAAAACGGCTCTTTGCGGCCCGCAATGACTCGATTGCGCGTGAAAAGGAGCAGTTGGGCAAACGGGCCGGTCAGATCACAGATCAGATCAAGGGGATCGACGCGCAACTAGAGGCGCTGCAAAGCCAGCTTGTCCTGATCGAAGAGGAACTGGAAGGTCAGCAAAGCCTGCTGGAACGAGGATTGGCGCAGATCGGACGTGTCCTTGCGCTTCAACGGACCGAGGCCGAATTGCTGGGAACGGTCGGCGAACTGACGGCCACGCGCGCCCAAGCCGAAGGGCGGGCCACCGAAATCCAGATCGAAATTCTCAAACTGGATAGCCGCCGTCGCGAGGAAGCGATCAGCCAGTTGCGCGACATTCAATTCCGCGAGCTTGAGTTTGAAGAGCGCCGCCGCAGCCTGAGCGAGCAATTGGCGCGTCTTGATATCACGGCGCCGGTCTCTGGTGTGGTGTACGGGTTGTCGGTCTTTGCCGAAAGGTCAGTCATTCGCCCTGCCGATCCGCTGCTGTTTATCGTGCCACAGGATCGCCCGCTGATCATCACTGCCCGTGTCGAACCAACCGATATTGATCAGGTGGGCGTCGGGCAGGAGGTCAGTTTGCGCTTTGCTGCGCTTGACCAGCGGCAGACGCCAGAACTGTTTGGCCGCGTCGTGCAGGTGTCCGCAGACGCATTTGAGGACCAGGCCAGCCAGCTGAGCTTTTACCGCACCGAAATCCTCCTGAATGAAGGCGAAATTGACCGCCTGCCAGAAGGAAGCGCCTTGTTGCCGGGGATGCCAGTAGAAAGCTTTATTCGGACCGATGACCGGACGCCGCTGGGATATCTTGTGAAACCGCTGACCGACTATTTCACCCGCGCCTTCCGCGAAACCTGAGCAGGATCAACCTGACGCCGCTTTTCCGCTTTTGTTTGCGGATGGCCCGGGTAAGGTCTGCGCAAAACAAACTGACAGGAGATCCTATGTCCGGCCAATTTGAAACGCGCCTTGCTGAACTCGGCGTGACATTGCCCGACGCGGCCGCACCCGCCGCCAACTACGTGCCTTACATGGTCGTCGGCGACATTGTGTATGTCTCCGGTCAGCTGCCTTCGACCGATGGCGGGTTTATCACTGGCAAGCTGGGCGAAGACCTTGCGACAGAACAAGGAGCGAATGCCGCGCGCGCCTGCGCGATCAACCTTTTGGCGCAGGTCAGAAAAGCCTGTGAAGGCGATCTCGACCGCCTCGTCCGGGTCATCAAATTGACCGGCTTCGTGAATTCGACCGCCGATTATCCCGATCAGCCCAAGGTCATCAACGGCGCATCGGATTTCCTCGTCGAAGCCTTGGGCGACGCGGGCGCACACACGCGCAGTGCTGTCAGCGCCGCTTCCCTGCCCTTTGGTGTGGCCGTGGAAATCGAAGGCATCTTTCAGATCAAATGACCGGGCTTCCTTCCGGATTTCTGGATCGTCCTTTTGCGCACCGGGGCTTGCACGGACCCGGACGCCCGGAAAACAGCCGCGAAGCAATCATGGCCGCCATCGACGCAGGCTTTGGCATCGAAATCGATGTCCAGCGCAGCGCCGATGGCCACGCCATGGTGTTTCACGACTACGGTCTGACGCGACTGACGGGCGCGAAGGGCACGGTACAAACCACAACGGCGGACGAGCTTGATGCCATTGGCCTTCTGGGCGGCCCGACAGGCGCGCCGAAACTGCCAGAGGTGCTGTCACTGATCGACGGTCAGGTGCCACTGGTGATCGAGATCAAGGATCAGGACGGAGCTATGGGGCCAAATGTCGGCCCATTGGAATACATGGTGGCGCGCAATCTTGCGGACTACCGTGGGCCGGTAGCCGTCATGAGCTTCAATCCCCACTCAATGCAGGCCATGGCAGACCTCGCGCCAGACATCCCTCGTGGGTTGGTAACCTGCGGCTATGATGCCTCTGAATGGCCCCTGATCCCGGCGCAACGTCGGGAGGAACTCGCACAAATACCTGATTACGACCGCATCGGCGCGTGTTTCATTTCCCATGATGCCAAGGATCTCGGCGCGCAGGAGGTGGCGGCGCGCAAAGCGCTTGGCACGCCCGTGCTCTGCTGGACAATCCGGTCACCAAAGGCAGCCGATGACGCCTTGGAGGTGGCAGACCAGATTACCTTTGAAGGCTACCTGCCCGCTTGACCCATCCAAGCCGCACACCACATGCCAACCATGGCCAATCCGCAACCTGATCCGACGCCTGAACCGCAGAACGAGACCCCGGTCGAAGTGCGGGTCCTGACGTCTCTGTCTCAGATCACCGCAGAGGACTGGGACGCGTGCGCAGCGCCCGAGGCCGCAGATGGCCGCCCCATGGACCCGTTCACAACGCACCGGTTTCTGAAAGCTCTCGAAGACAGTAATTCCGTAGGGACCGGCACAGGCTGGCAACCTCAATATCTGCAAGCCGTGGTCAACGGGCAAACCATCGGCGTTGCACCGCTCTATGCGAAATCCCACAGTCAGGGCGAATACATCTTCGACCACAATTGGGCCCATGCCTACGAACGCGCGGGCGGGCGCTATTACCCGAAACTGCAAATGGCGGTGCCGCATACTCCGGCGACAGGCCGCCGCCTCTTGGTGCGTCCGGGGTTTGAGGACGTGGGTCAAGCCGCGCTGGTCCAAGGCGCGGTGCAGATCGCGGCCAACAATCAACTGTCATCGCTGCACATCACTTTTTGCACCGAGGACGAGGTTGCCTCTGGCAAGGCCATGGGCCTCTTGCCCCGCGCCTCTCAGCAGTTCCACTGGGTCAATGATAGCTACCCGGACTTTGACGGCTTTCTCGCCTCTCTGAACTCGCGCAAACGCAAGAACATCCGCAAGGAACGGGCGCAGGCGCAGGACTTTGGCGGCACGATCCACGCGCTGACCGGCGACGCCATCGAACCGCATCACTGGGATGCCTTTTGGCAGTTTTACCAGGACACGGGCGCGCGCAAATGGGGCACGCCGTATTTGACCCGCGCCTTTTTTGACCACGCACAAGAAACGCTACGCGATGATATGCTGCTGGTCCTGGCTGAACGCGACGGGGCCTATGTGGCCGGAGCTCTGAACTTTATCGGGCGAGAGACACTCTATGGGCGCTATTGGGGCTGTGTCGAGGACCACCCCTGCCTGCATTTCGAACTCTGCTATTATCGGGCCATCGACTACGCGATCCAAAACGGCATGACCCGCGTCGAGGCGGGCGCGCAGGGCACCCACAAATTGGCCCGCGGATACCTGCCCGTGACCTGCCATTCATTGCATTGGGTCGGCGACCCGGGTTTCCGCGACGCGATTGAGCAATACCTAGAAGGCGAGCGCGCCGCCGTGGACGAGGAAAACGAAATCCTCACCTCCTACGGTCCGTTCAAGAAAACCCATGTGGAGGAACAGCAATGAGCAAGCTAGAGGGCGACGCCCGCACCGAGGCGCTCGCGCCGCTATTGGCCAATGGCTGGTCCACGGATGAAGGGCGCGATGCGATCATCAAGACCTTTGAGTTCGGCAATTTTGTCGAAGCGTTTGGCTGGATGGCCCAGATGGCGATTGTGGCCGAAAAGATGAACCACCACCCGGAGTGGTTCAACGTCTACAAGCGTGTGAACGTCGTGCTGACCACGCATGATGCAGGCGGACTGACGGAACTGGATGTGAAATTGGCGACGGCCATGGATAAGGCGGCTGAGTAGTTGGCTAGCAAGTAAACTGGGTGGATCGCTATTGAAGAGGGCCGACCCCGACCGAGGGTGGGGGTGAAGCCCCCGCCCGTGGGGCGGTCGGGGGCTGCCCGGCGGTGCCGCCGGGCGAAACCATAGTCAACCGACGGACTAAAAGGGAAACACCGTTACCGCATCACCCGCCTGCCATTTTGGTAGTTTTGGCATAATCGCGGCAAAGCGGTCAGAACCAAGAAACCGCTCCAACCAGTCACTGACCAAACCACTCGCCTCAACATCAAAACGCGCTTTGTCGATCATGGCGAACTGCCGCACGAACGGCAGGATCGCCATGTCCGCCATCGTCGGTCGGTCGCCAAACAGCCACGGCTCAGGTCGCAGAGTATCGAGCCACGCCATCGCCGTGGCCCGCTCCACCTCCGGGTCCGCGTCTTCATACCGGGTGTGATACTTCGTCCGATCCAAAGCCTGCTTGAACGGCCCATCCGCCTGATCAATCAGCGCGTGACCTTCGGCGGGCATATCCAGCCAGCCCTCGGGATCATGCCGCGACAGCGCCCAGACCATCACATCGCGCGATTCCTCGATCACGGCACCCCCGTCAACCAACACAGGCACAGTCCCCTTGGGCGAGGCCGCGAGAAACTCTGGCGCTTTGTCCCGCAACACGATCTCGCGCAGTTCCACCTCAATGCCAGCGCTCTGCACCGCAAGCCGCGCGCGCATGGCGTAGGGGCAGCGACGGAAGGAGTAGAGGATCGGGCGGGTCATCAAGCCGCGAATAGTTGCTGGTCGTCAGCGCTTGCAATCATGGTCGGAATGATATGCCCAACCGGCTGGTCACTTTCAAAGCGCACCTCGGCGAACTGCGCCGTTCGGCCCATCCGCGTATTTTCCATCAGCACCTGATGGGTCTGCCCGACTTGCGCCGCCAGGTGCCGCTCCACCGCCACGTCACCGGCATCGCGCAGCCGCTTTGCCCGCTCTTTGATGGCCCCTCCATGCACCTGAGGCATCTTGGCCGCAGGTGTGCCGGGGCGGATCGAATAAGGGAAGACGTGCAGCCATGTCAGGCCACATTCCTCGACCAGCTTCAGCGAGTTTTCGAAATGGGCGTCCGTCTCGGTCGGGAAGCCTGCGATTATATCAGCGCCAAAGGTCATGTCAGGCCGTAAGGCCCTCGCCTCCTCCGTGAACCGGATGGCGTCGTCACGCAGGTGGCGGCGCTTCATGCGTTTCAGGATCAGGTCATCGCCATGCTGAAGCGACAGGTGCAAATGCGGCATCAGGCGCGGTTCGGTCGCGATGGCCTGCATCAGCGCCTCGTCCACTTCGATGGAATCGATCGACGAAATGCGAAGACGCGGCAGGTCCGGCACAAGCTTCAGGATACGCATGACCAGATCGCCCAGACGCGGCTCCCCGGGAAGGTCAGCCCCCCATGACGTCATGTCGACCCCGGTCAGCACGACCTCGTTAAAGCCTTTGTCCACCAGCCGCTTGATCTGATCCACGACGACGCCTGCAGGGACCGACCGCGAATTGCCCCGGCCATAGGGAATGATGCAAAACGTGCAGCGGTGATCGCAGCCGTTCTGGACCTGCACATAGGCGCGGCTGCGCGTGCCGAACCCGTCGATCAGATGGCCCGCCGTTTCGGTCACAGACATGATGTCGTTGACCTGCACAGGCTCTGTTCCGAAGTCACCCGCCAGAGCCGACCACGTGGAGGCCTCCATTTTTTCGGAGTTCCCGATGACGGTGTCGACCTCTTCCATAGCTGCAAAAGCCTCGGGGTCGGTCTGGGCCGCACAACCGGTCACAATGACCTTTGCGTTCGGGTTCTTGCGGCGCAGCTTGCGGATGTCCTGTTTCGCCTTGCGCACGGCCTCGGCCGTTACGGCGCAGGTGTTCACGATCACCGCGTTTTCGATGCCCGCGCCTTCGGCCAATTCGCGCATGGCCTCTGTTTCATAAGCGTTCAGGCGACATCCGTGGTTGGAAAAGATCGGTGCGCTCATAGCGCCTCCAGAAACTCAGCCGTCAGCACACCGTCAAAGACATGCGCCGTCTTGCCTGCCATCCAGACGCCATCCTCGCGCCAATCGATGAACAGAGTCCCACCGTCCAGATCAATCTGGACCGAGCGCCCCGTCAGCCCACGCCTTGCAGCGGCCACAGCCGTCGCGCAGGACGACGAGCCAGAGGCAAGGGTGATTCCTGTCCCACGTTCCCATACGCGCATGCGGATATGATCAAGCCCGATAATCTGCGCGACCTGCACGTTGGTGCGCTCGGGGTAGAGCGGATGGTGCTCGATCCCGGGACCGAAATCGGCAAGGTCCACCGCCTCCACGTCATCGACAAAAAACGTGCAATGCGGGTTGCCCATGCCGGTTGCGACTGGATTGCCCTGAATGGGCACGTTCAGCGTATCAACATCCTCAGCCAGCGGAATGCCCTGCCAGTCGAGAACAGGCGCGCCCATATTGACGGCTGGCAAACCATCTTTGCGGCGGACGGCCTGCAACGCGCCACGGCCTGTGACGGCGATCTCAAGCGAATCCACACCCTGGGTCGCCATCTCGCGGTCCGCGATACAACGCGTGGCATTCCCACAGGCAGCAGACGTAGACCCATCGGCATTATAGAATGTCAGCGTCAGCACATCAGCGGGTTCAATCACTGCCAACTGATCGAATCCCACACCCCGATGCCGGTCTGCCAAGGCGCGCGCCAGATCAGCCGTCATCGCCACATCGCTCTCGCGCGCGTCGATCACGACAAAATCGTTGCCAAGGCCGTGCATCTTGCGAAACGGCAGGGATTGGGTGGGTATTTCCATGGGCCGGACACATAGCCACAGCGCGACCGCTTTTCCAGCACCAGCGCGTCGTGCAGCATGGACCGCGACAAAATCGACCCTGACGTCATGCCATAGAAAAACCCCAATTTTCCGGGTTGACCCTTCAGGTTCACACTCCTAGGTAGGCGGCCTGAGTGGGCCGTTAGCTCAGTTGGTAGAGCAACTGACTTTTAATCAGTGGGTCGCAGGTTCGAATCCTGCACGGCTCACCACTCTACACCTCCGATAGCACCTATGTGGTCATCTTGCGTGACACGCGGTCTTGCGCGTCTGATTCACGCGACCGGGACCTCACGCCTCGGTTTCAAGTCGCCTTGTTGAGCGTTTGATTGCAAGATTCGGCTGAAATTCCATTGTGGACAATTGTATGCGAAATATTATTTCGCGGCGAAATTCCTGCGATTTTTTAGCGCCAGCATTGCATTCACTGACTGTGAATTGCCGCGATTATTCCCTACAAAACAACGTCCAAACTCTTTTTTCTGGAAAATTCGGCTCTTCTCACTAGGGCATTCAAATCCGACGCGCCCCTCCCAAAAGTACACAAAAGTATTCTTTGACAAGTGATGGCGAAATAAAATTACCCATTGGGCACAGCACGTCTTTCGGCCTCACATCAGCCACCTGACGTGCGGAATTTGGGAGGACGAACGTGTCGAAATTCAACTTTACCCGCCGCGCAGCGATGGCTCTGACGGCCACTGCGATGGTTCTGGGAAGCAGCGTCGCAGCACTTGCCGAAGACTGGAAACCTCAGAAACCCGTCGAAATGGTCATCATGGCCGGTCAAGGTGGCGGTGCAGACCGCATTGCGCGCCTGTTCCAGTCGATCATTCAGAAAGAGAATCTGTCCAACATGCCGATCCTGCCTGTGAACAAAGGCGGCGGATCGGGCGCAGAAGCTCTGCGTTATCTGAAAGACAAGGAAGGCGACGCGCATGTCATCATGGCGACGCTGAACAGCTACTACACAACGCCGCTGCGCACCGACATCGGTGTCGACATCGCAGAATTCCAGCCGTTGGCTCGCATGGCGATGGACACTTTCGTCCTCTGGGTGAATGCGGACAGCGATATCCAAACGCTGGATGACTACGTGGCTGCCGTGCAGGCTGCCGGTGGTGAATGGAAGATGGGCGGAACAGGCACCGGTCAGGAAGACAGCCTTGTCACAGCGATGCTGGAAAAAGAATTCGGCATCAAACACACCTACGTCCCGTTCAAAGGTGGCGGCACCGTGGCCAAGAACCTTGTTGGCGGTCACATTGATGCAACCGTGAACAACCCAGCAGAGCAAATGGGCTTCTGGCAGGCTGGCAAAGTGCGCCCGATCGTAGCCTTCACGCCTGAGCGTCTGGCTGTGTTCCCAGACGTGCCAACCGCATCTGAAATGGGTCATGACATCGTTTACTGGATGCAGCGTTCTTTCGTTGCGCCAAAGGGCATGCCAGCAGAGGCGGTCGCCTACTACACCGAGATGTTCGAACAACTCGCAGCGACCGAAGAATGGCAGACCTATGCTTCGGAAAAGGCGCTGGTTGCCGACATGATCACCGGCGACGAACTGCAGGCCTATTTCCTGGAAGAACGGTCGAAGCACGACACGATCCTGAACAGCATGGCGGAATCCAGCTAAGGCGCGCCATGTCTAACAAGACCAACGGGCCGCCCCACAGGGCGGCCCGAATTTCTTCTGAAAGACAAAAGATGGAGGGGGTTTGAGATGCTTGTTGCGGATCGGATCATTGCCTTGGGGATCATGGCCCTGTCGGCCTATTTCATGTGGCACGCGGCAGAATTGCCCATCGGATGGAACGCCATGACCGGCGGTCCCGGTGGCGGCGCATTCCCATTCTGGCTCTCAGCCATCATGATGCTCGCTGCGCTCAGCATCCTTATCCGCACCTTCCGCTACGAACCGCCGGAAAAGGGATCAGACGAGCCATTCTTTGACTCGGTCATGCTGCCCTCTGTTGTCAAAGTCACCGCTGCCTTGATCATCACCGTCGCGCTCATCCCTTATGCTGGGGCCTATATCGCGCTGCCGCTCTTTGTTTTCTGGTACGTGAAAATCTACGGCAAGCACGGCTGGGCGATCACCCTTTCGCTGACCATCGGCATCCCGGTTTTCCTGTTCTTCTTTTTTGAGGCAACGCTGAAAATCCTGCTGCCCAAAGGGTTCACCGAACCCTACTTCTTCCCGCTTTATGCGATGTTTTTCTAAGGAGATCGGCTGATGGATACCCTCGCCCTTCTTGCCGACGGTTTTGCGACGTCGCTTCTGCCGCTGAACCTGATGATCGTCATCCTTGGCGTCACCGCCGGGCTCTTTATCGGAGCCATGCCTGGCCTTGGATCAGTCAACGGCGTTGCCATTGTGCTGCCGCTGACGTTTATCGTTCCGCCGTCTTCGGCCATCATCCTGCTCGCTGCGATTTACTATGGCGCGATGTATGGCGGGGCTGTCAGTTCGGTTCTGCTTGGCATTCCCGGTGCGTCCACAGCCGTGGCCACCACGTTTGACGGTCGCCCGATGGCGCAACAGGGCAAGGCCGGCCTCGCCCTGATTGCCGCGGCTACGGCATCCTTTGTCGGCGGTACCATCTCGGTTGTTCTCTTTACGATGTTTGCTGCCCCACTGGCCGATGTCGCGCTGGCCTTTGGCCCGGCGGAAGAGTTCGCTTTGGTTCTTCTGGCTTTCACCACGTTCGTGGGTCTTGGCGGCGATGATGTGCCGAAAACCATCGTGATGATCTGCCTCGGCCTGGTCCTTTCGACGGTTGGCCTCGACCTCATCTCGGGCCAACCCCGTCTGATCTTTGGCGATCTGCCGGGCTTCTATTCGGGCATCTCGTTCCTTGTGCTGGCCATCGGTGCCTATGGCGTGGGCGAAATCCTGTACACGATTGAGAAATCCCGCACGTCGCCCACCGTCACGCCAGCCAAGATCACCTTCAAGGAGCTGGGTGCCGGGCTTCGCGCCATGAACCGGATGTGGAAAACCATGTCGCTTGGCTCGTTCCTTGGCTTCTTTGTCGGGATGTTGCCCGCAGCAGGGGCCACACCCGCCGCGTTGATGGCCTATGGCGTTGCGCGCCAGACATCGAAACAGCCCGAGACATTCGGCACCGGAAACATCGAGGGCGTCGCGGCACCAGAGACCGCGAACAACGCGGCCTCGACGGGGTCCCTCCTGCCGATGCTTACGCTGGGCATTCCCGGTTCGCCGACGACCGCTCTGCTGCTTGGTGGCATGGTCATGTGGGGCCTTGTTCCCGGACCGATGCTGTTCATCGAACAGCCGGACTTTGTATGGGGTCTGATTTCATCGCTCTACACGGCGAACTTCGCTGCCGTTGTCATCAACATTGCGCTGATTCCGCTCTTTGTCTGGGCGCTTAGGATGCCCTTCGCGGTGCTCTGCGCCATCGTCATGGTGCTGTGCATCGTGGGCGGCTTTGCACCCAGCCAGAAACTGCATGATGTGTGGTTGATCATCGCCTTCGGCGTTGGCGGCTACCTGCTGCGCAAGGCGGACTACCCGCTCGCACCGCTGGTTCTGGCGCTGGTGCTGGGCCCGCTGATGGAGAAGAGTTTCCGCCAGACCCTGATCGCGGAACAGGGGAATGTGCTTGCGTTCTTCGAACGTCCGCTGTCGGCCACATTCCTGTGCCTTGCCATTGTGTTCTTTATCTGGCCTCTTGTCGGCCTACTCTTTACCCGCGACCACAAAGACCACCCGCATGTGCCAAGCAAGCGACCAAAGTTTGCACGCACCAAAAAGACCTGAGGGACAAAGACTATGAAGACGACCTTGACTGCACTCGTGGCGCAACATCCCGGTGATGCGCTGGCCCTTGGTGCTCCGGATCGCGGGTGGATGACCTATGATGGCCTACGTGATCTGGCTACGCGGACAGAAACGGCCCTGCGTGGCTTTGGCATCGGCGCAAAAGACCGTGTCGCCATCGTTCTGCCGAACGGCCCCGACATGGCGTCGAGCTTTTTCACCATTGCACAGGCGGCCACGACCGCACCGCTGAACCCGAACTACCGCGAGGATGAGTTCGCCTTTTACCTCGACGACCTGAGCGCGAAGGCGCTGGTTGTGGCGGATGGTTATGACGGTCCTGCGCTGGCAGCAGGTCAAAAGCTTGGCCTTACAATCCTGCGCCTTCACGCGAATGAAGCCGCAGGCGACTTCACCCTCTCTGCCGATGGCGACACCGCTGCCGCAGAGGCAGGAACTCCGGATGAGGGTGACGTCGCGCTGATCCTGCACACTTCTGGCACCACATCGCGGCCCAAGATCGTTCCCCTGCTGCAATCAAACGTGGCAGCCAGCGCGCAGAACATCGCAGAGTCGCTGGCTCTGACAGCCGATGACCGCTGCCTGAACGTCATGCCGCTATTCCACATTCACGGGCTTGTCGCTGCTGTTTCGGCCACTTTCGCCGCTGGCGGGTCGATCTTCTGCACGGCTGGTTTCAACGCGATGAACTTCTTCGCGATGATGTCCGAGGCACGGCCGACATGGTATACCGCCGTTCCGACCATGCACCAAGCCATCCTGTCCCGCGCGGGTCGCAATGCCGAGGTGATCAAGGACGTGCCGCTGCGCTTCCTCCGCTCCTCCTCCGCGTCCTTGCCCGCGCAGGTAATGGAGGCGCTGAACGAGACATTCAACGCGCCGGTGGTCGAGGCCTACGGCATGACGGAAGCCGCGCACCAGATGTGCTGCAACCGTCTGGACCTGCAAAAACCCGGTTCTGTCGGTGTTGCCGCCGGACCAGAGGTCGCCATCGGGCATGAGACAGAAAACAAGCTGATCGACGGCACGGGCGAGGTCTGCATCTCCGGTCCGAACGTGACGCCCGGCTACGAAAGCAACCCGGAGGCCAACGCCAAGAACTTCTTTGAGGCGGACGGCAAACGCTGGTTCCGCACTGGCGATCAGGGTGCATTCGACGAAGACGGCTTCCTGCACCTGACAGGCCGCCTGAAAGAGATCATCAACCGCGGCGGTGAAAAGGTGTCTCCGCTTGAGGTGGACGGTGTCCTGATGGATCACCCTGCCATTGCGCAGGTCGTGACCTTTGCCCTGCCACACCCGAAACTGGGCGAGGAAGTCGCCGCCGCCGTTGTCCTGCGCGACGGACAAGAGGCAGACGAACGCGCGATCCGCGACTTTGCGGCTGAACGCATGGCCGACTTCAAGGTCCCACGCAAAGTGGTGATCATGGACGAAATCCCCAAAGGCGCGACAGGCAAGATGCAACGCATCGGCATGGCTGAAAAACTCGGCCTTGTTGAGACCGCGTAAGGAAACGACCCATGAAGATCTGTGTATTCGGCGCCGGGGCAATCGGCGGCTATATGGGCGTGAAGCTGGCAGAGGCTGGCGCAGATGTCAGCCTTGTTGCGCGCGGACCGCATCTGGCGGCGATGCAGGAAAACGGTCTGCGTCTGATCGAGGAAACCGGTGAGACGACGGTCAAAGTCACCGCGTCCGACAACCCAGAGGATCTGGGGCCGCAGGACTACGTGATCGTCACGCTCAAAGCGCACTCCGTGCCGCCTGTGGTGCCGAAAATGGCCCCACTGATTGGCGACAACACCACCATCGTAAGTGGCGTGAATGGTGTCCCATGGTGGTATTTTCACAAGATCGGTGGCGATCTGGAGGGAACGCGCCTTGCCACCGTCGATCCCGGCAATGCGCAATGGGACGGCTTTGGGCCCGACCGCGTGCTGGGCTGTGTGGTTTATCCAGCCGCCGAGGTCCCCGAACCCGGCGTGATCAAACACATCGAAGGCAATCGGTTCAGCCTAGGTGAGCCTGACGGATCGAAATCCGACCGCGCCATGGCACTTTCCAAGGCTCTGGCGGCGGCGGGTCTCAAGGCCCCTGTCCGACCGCGCCTGCGGGACGAGATTTGGGTCAAACTCTGGGGCAACCTGTCGTTCAACCCGATTTCGGCCCTGACGCACGCAACATTGGACGTGCTTTGCACCGACGCCGGCACCCGCGCCGTCGCGCGTGGCATGATGGTCGAAGCGCAAGAAATCGCTGAGAAACTCGGCGTGAAGTTCCCAATCGACGTCGATCGCCGCATTGATGGCGGGGCCGCCGTCGGTGCGCACCGCACGTCGATGCTGCAGGACCTCGACCAAGGCCGCCCGATGGAGATCGACGCGCTGGTTGGGTCGGTTCAGGAGCTGGGTCGGGTGACCAACACGCCGACGCCAACGATTGACACGGTCATGGCTTTGATCGCGCTGCGTGGGAAGTCGGCGGGGCTTTACGGCGGTTAGCAGGAAACGGTGCGCATCGCGCACCGTCTTCAATCCCCTTGTGGCCGCACAAAAAATCCCTCTACCTATCGGCTATGCCGTACTCTCGCCACGACGCCTTCATCGCGCCCGCCCAAAAGCATCCCGAACTCTGGCGCTTTGCCGTTGGGCTTGTGGTACTCTTTGCCGTCTACCTTGGGTCTTTCCTCGCTTTCGGATGGCTGCTGCAACAAGGCATCGGGGATGAAGCCGCTTTTCGCATCATGTCCGCGATGGGTGAAGGCAGCCCGTGGGCGGTGCTGTTCTTTCTAGCGACTTTTGTTGGCATGGTACTGGCGGCCTTTGCCGCTGCACTCGTTCACAGACGCGGCCCCGGCACGCTCTTTGGGCCAATGCCCATTGTAGTGAGTGATTTCTTGCAGGCCGGCGGTCTGGCCATCGTTGTCTTCCTGATCGCCTCACCTGTCATTTTGGTCTTTGTCCCTACCGCACAGAATATGCCCTTGGGGACATGGGCCGCCTTTCTGCCGCTCGCCCTACCGCTCATTCTATTGCAAACCGGGGCCGAAGAACTGGCATTCCGGGGATACCTCCAACAACAGCTCGCCGCGCGTTTTGCGCGCCCCGCTGTTTGGCTTGTCCTGCCATCGGCCATCTTTGCAGCAGGCCACATCGACCCGACCACACAGGGCAATAACTGGTGGGCCATAGCCGCCATCACCGGGCTGTTTGGCGTCATCGCTGCTGATATCACCGCGCGCAGTGGCTCCATCGGGGCGGCTTGGGGCCTGCACTTTGTAAACAACGTGCAGGCCATCCTGCTGTTTTCGTTGCCCGGTCCCCTCGACGGCCTCGCGCTACGGTCGGTGCCCGTGGCGCAGGACAGCGCCGCCCTTTTGCCCCTGCTGATTGTCGATGCCGCCGCACTGGTCTTGATCTGGTTTGCATGGCGCAGGTTACGTAGGGACTGATTGCGTTTCGCCCAACTCGCGCTTATCTGATCGCGGGTCAGCATAAGGTCACACCATGAACTGGATTTCGAACTACGTTCGCCCCAAGATCAACTCGCTCTTCTCGCGCCGAGAAGTGCCTGAGAACCTGTGGACCAAGTGTGACAACTGCGGACAGATGTTGTTTCACCGCGAACTCAGCAACAATCTGAACGTCTGCACGAACTGCAATCACCACATGCCGATCACGCCGCGTGACCGCTTCACGGCCCTGTTCGACGGTGGCATTTTCACCGAGGTCGCCGTGCCTCGGCCCATCGACGATCCGTTGAAATTCCGGGACCAAAAGAAATACCCTGACCGCCTCAAGGCCGCCCAGAAACAAACGGGCGAGCAAGAGGCGATGCTGGTCGCCGAAGGTGAAATGGGCCGCACGCCAATCGTCGCCGCTGCGCAGGACTTCAGCTTCATGGCCGGATCCATGGGCATGTATGTCGGCAACGCGATCATCGCAGCCGCCGAACGCGCCGTGGAACTGAAACGCCCTCTAATCCTGTTTTCCGCCGCAGGCGGTGCGCGGATGCAAGAAGGCATCCTGAGCCTGATGCAAATGCCGCGCACAACGGTGGCCGTGCAAATGCTCAAGGAAGCAGGCCTGCCTTACATCGTCGTCCTGACCCACCCCACGACAGGCGGCGTCACCGCGTCCTACGCCATGCTGGGTGATGTCCACATCGCAGAGCCGAATGCACTGATCTGCTTTGCTGGTCCGCGTGTCATTGAACAGACAATTCGCGAGACCCTGCCAGAAGGGTTCCAGCGGGCTGAGTACCTGCTGGATCACGGTATGCTGGATCGTGTGACCAGCCGCACCGAGATGCGTGATGAATTGATCACGATCACCCGGATGCTGATGCAGCAACCTCCGCCGGTCATCGCGGACCTGCCTGCGCCTGCCGAGATTGAAAGCGGCGCAGAGGTGGCTGACCTCGATCCTCCGTCAGAGCCTGAAAAAGCCTAAGCCTGACACGCCAGATGACACAGACATCCGACGCCATTCTTGCGCGCATGATGGCGCTGCATCCCAAGATCATTGATCTGACGCTTGACCGAGTCTGGCGACTATTGGACCGGCTGGGCAATCCGCAAAACGACCTGCCCCCGGTGATCCATATCGCGGGAACCAACGGTAAAGGATCAACGCAGGCCATGATCCGCGCCGGACTGGAAGGCGCGGGAAAGCGCGTGCATGCCTATACCTCGCCCCATCTTGTGCGGTTTCACGAACGCATTCGCCTGTCGGGTGAATTGATCAGCGAAGCCTACCTGACCGAGGTCTTGGACGAATGCTACGCCGCCAATGACGGCGCGCCGATCACCTATTTCGAGATCACGACCGTCGCGGCGCTTCTGGCATTCGCCCGCACCCCTGCCGATTACACCTTGCTAGAGGTCGGGCTTGGCGGACGGCTGGATGCGACCAACGTCATTGACACGCCAGACCTTACGATCATCACGCCCGTCGATCTGGATCACCAGCAATTCCTTGGCGACACGCTGGGCGATATTGCCGGTGAAAAGGCAGGCATTCTCAAGCGCGGTGTGGCTGGCATCATCGGCCCCCAGAAAGACGCTGCCATGGATGTGATCGAAGCCCGCGCTGCGCGCGTGGGTGCGCCGCTTATGGCCCATGGTCAGCATTGGCATGTCACGACTGAGGCTGGGCGTCTCGTGTTCCAAGATGAAACCGGGCTGCTGGATCTACCGCTGCCTGCTCTGCCGGGGCCGCACCAAATCCAGAATGCCGGCGCGGTTCTGTCCGCTTTGCGCAGCCTCCGATTTGGTGAAGCCGCCTGCGAAGCAGCGATGACCAATGCTGAATGGCCCGCACGTATGCAACGCATGCGCAGCGGAAAGCTGGCCGACCTTGCACCCAACGCAGAGCTTTGGATTGACGGCGGCCACAATCCCGCAGCGGGCGACGCCATCGCGGCAACCTTGGCTGGGCTGCCCCCGCGTGACACCTACGTGATCTGCGGGATGCTGAACACCAAGGATATCTCTGGCTTTCTGCGACCCATCGCTGATCATGCGGCAAGTCTGACGGCGCTCAGTATTCCCGGGGAAACCGCCACTCTGCCCGCCGAGACTACGGCCAAGGCCGCCGAAGGCGTCGGCATTCCATCACGCACGGCACCTGATATTCGAACGGCTCTGCAAAGCATTTCCGAAGCATCGCCAGACGCCCGCATCCTGATTTGCGGATCGCTGTACTTTGCCGGTCACGTGCTGCGCGAGAACGGTTAAGCCCGACGCAACTCCCGAAAAAAATCGAATCGATTCAATGGGGGCGATTCGCAGGCTGTTGACATGATTCGCGGCCACCCTCTAGATGTAGGCCATCTGCATTATTTCGCGCTAAATTTGCGGCTCTTCGCCAGATATTGCGCAAGTTTCAGGGGGTTCAACGATGCTGCGGAAGGTCGGCAAGGCAATGTCGCCAAAAAGGCGCGCCTCATCGCCCGCTGGCACGCCAATTATGCCTCGCTCCCAAGGCGATGAAGTTAAGTCCCTCCCTTTTAGGCCGCTCTTGATCATTGGCGCGTTCGTCCTCGTGACCGGCGCGTTGATCTTTTTTCAGCCTAAGAATGCACCTGCGCCCCAAGATCAGGCATCGGCCCTGCCCGAGGTCACTCAGCCCACGCAAGACAAGACGGCTGACATCGCCATGGCACCTGTCGCTGCGCCCAGAACTCCAGAGCCTGGGGTGGTGGCAGAGATTACCCCAGTGACGCCAGCACCAGTGATCGAGGTCACGCGCGCCGCACCGATCACCTTGTCTGATCGTCCGGCAGCCAGCATCGGTCGCCAAGAGGTCGAACGTGACGAGATGCTCTTTGGTCGTCTTGCAGAAGAACGCCCGAACTTGCTGACCGCGACGCGACGCGCACCTGATGGCACGCTGCGCCCCTCGCTTCTGCAAATCGGGACCGAAACCGTTACACCGGCCGCGACCGGCCGCGCCGCCCCGGCTCCGGCTGCCGTCACGCCAATCGCCCCAACCCGAACAGAGGTTGTTTCGCAAGCGCCCGAAGAACCGGCGCAGACCCTCGAAACCTTTGCTCAAACGCTGGACACGTCAGAGTTACGCGCCGCCCTCGCCGCCGCCCCAACACAGGCAGTCCATACCGTGCGGCTAGGCGATAGCCTGACGACGCTTGCGCTGCGCTATTACGATGACCCATCGAAGGCCGACCTAATCTTTGAGGCCAACCGCCGCATCTTGAAATCCCGCACACTTGTCGTGGGCCAACTTTTGCGCATTCCCGAAATTCAAAATCTCTAGGCAGGCAGCCGTCAAAAGAGAGCAGTGGACGGCGTCGGTACCCCAGTAACCGGCGCCGTTTCCATTTTGGCAGGGCCGAACTACCAGACGGGTCGAGCCTTAATCCTTGGACCGGCCCCAATCCGCTGCCTGCATCTCGCGCAACCGCGACGCGGTCCGTTCGAATTCAAAGGTGCCTTCACCTTCGATATAAAGCATTTCAGGCTTGGCCGCCGCCGAGGCAATCAAGCGAACTTTGGCTTCGTAGAGCGCGTCGATCAGTGTCACAAACCGCTTCGCTTCATTGAAATTCGACCGCCCGAGCTCTGGGATATCTTCAAGGATCAGCACCCGGACCGCGTCGGCGAGCGCAAGGTAGTCTGCCGGTCCAAGCGGTCGCCCACACAGGTCGTGAAATCGCGCCCGCGCCACCCCGTTTCGGAATGCAGGCAACACCACCTCACGCCCCTTGACCAAAAGGCTGAGCGGCGTTGATCCACCGGCCATGTCCTCCCAGATCGCAGCAATGGCTGCGCGGGCCTCGGCGGAGTTCGGAGTGAAATAGACCTGTTCGCCTGAAAGGCGGTCCTGACGATAATCCGTTGGTGACACCAGTTCATGGACAACCATCTGTTCTTTCAACAAGTCGATGAACGGCAGAAACAGGCTGCGGTTCAGCCCGTCTTTATAAAGATCATCGGGCACCCGGTTCGATGTCGTCACCACAACAACCCCATGGTGGAACAGGCGTTCGAACAATCGCCCGACGATCATGGCGTCGGCGATGTCTGTGATCTGCATTTCGTCAAATGCAAGGACCCGTAGGTTGGCGGCCACATCGTCCGCAACGGGCAGGATGGCATCATCCACGCCTGTCTTGCGCACTTCGTGCAGCGCACCTTGGATTTCCTGCATGAAAGCATGGAAATGCACCCGGCGAACCGGAACGCTCAGGCTGTCGACAAAAAGGTCCATGAGCATGGACTTGCCGCGCCCAACCCCGCCCCAAAGGTAGAGCCCCTTGATCGGCTCCGGCTTCTTCTTGCTGAACCAGCCGCTCTTTTTGACAGGCTGGGCCACGGCCTCGGCAATGCGGGCCAGTTCAGGCAATACCGCCTCTTGTGCCGGATCGCGCGTCAGGGTGCCGTCGGCCACCCGGGCTTCGTAGGTTTCCAAAACCGCCATGCCCGCCCCTTACTCTGCCCGCGCCAGCCACACAAACCCTGCCTATGTCGCATGAGGTCACAATTTCTGATGTGAACCGTCAAAACTGCTGAATTGACGCGCCGGGAATTCGCCGCCACGGTCCCGCGCATGACTTCTTCTGCCGCACGTCACGCCCCGCTGGTTACCCCTGTTCTGGTTGCAGGCTGCATCATCATGCTGATCAGCTTTGCCGTGCGCGCTTCGTTCGGCGTCTTTCAGATTCCGATTGCCGAGGAATACGGCTGGCTTCGCGCCGAATTCTCGCTCGCCATAGCCATCCAGAACCTTGCTTGGGGGATCGGGCAACCGCTCTTTGGCGCGCTCGCCGAAAAGATGACGGATCGCAAAGCCATCATCATAGGCGCGCTGGTTTACGCGCTGGGTTTGGTGCTCAGCAGCTTTTCGACGACCCCTGAAGCGCACCAATGGTTCAACTGGATGATTGGGTTAGGCATCGCAGGGACAGGTTTTGGCGTGATCTTGGCTGTTGTGGGGCGCGCGGCATCGGATGAAAACCGTTCCATGGCACTGGCCATCGCGACTGCGGCTGGCAGCGCCGGTCAGGTCGTCGGCGCGCCGGTTGCCGAGGCGCTTTTGTCGATCATGCCGTGGCAAACCGTTTTCGTGACCTTCGCCATCGCGATCGTCGCTTCTCTGATGGTCCTGCCTGCGATGAAGGCCCCTCCAGTCAGCAAATCCGAGCTTGAAGAAAGCATGGGTGATGTCCTGCGCAAGGCTTTCAGGGACCCAAGCTATACGCTGATCTTCCTCGGTTTTTTCTCCTGCGGCTATCAGCTGGCCTTTGTCACGGCCCACTTCCCCGCGTTCGTGACAGAGCTCTGTGGCCCGATCATGCCCGGCGGTGCGCTATATTCGATTGGGATCACGACGACCTCGGCCCTCGGCGCGGTGGCCATTTCGCTCATCGGCGTAGCCAATATTGCTGGCACTCTGCTCGCGGGCTGGGCCGGGAAACGTTATTCCAAGAAGTACTTGCTGGCGGGCATCTATACAGGCCGCACCGTAGTCGCCGCTCTGTTCATCATGTTCCCGATCACACCAACCTCGGTGATCCTGTTCTCGGTTGCCATGGGGAGCCTCTGGCTCGCCACCGTGCCGCTGACCTCTGGCCTTGTCGCCCATATCTGGGGCTTGCGCTACATGGGAACGCTCTACGGCATTGTCTTCTTCTCACACCAGCTTGGGTCGTTCCTTGGTGTCTGGCTGGGCGGTCGCATGTACGACATCTATGGCGACTACACCGCCGTCTGGTGGGTCGGTGTCGCCGTGGGCGCGTTCAGCGCGATTGTGCATTTACCGATCAAAGAGCGGCGGGAGCCTGCAGCAGTCGCCGCGTAACAGGTCGCGTGAACGCGTTGTTAGCGACCGCCAGAAGCAGCGATCAGGACCGATATCTGGACAGGATGAAATGCGCGGTCATCAGGTCCAAATGCGCCCCGCCGCCATTCTTGAAGAGAGTGATGTCCTCAGGATCGGACTGGAACCGGGCAATGTCATAGTAGTCGGCAACGATGTCGTCGGACGCGATAACGCCCTGCTCCAACGGGATCTTCAATTCGCCGATATGGCCCAGCGTCGTATCGCGGCTGTCCACGAAAACCTTAGACCGCAACAAAGCCTCATCGTCTGCTTCCCGCATATCCGGACGATAGGCGCCGATCATGTTCAGGTGCTGTCCGGGCCTCAGCCATGCGCCTTTGATCACCGGTTCGGTGCTCATCGTGCCGGTCACGATGATGTCGGCCTCTGAGACCGCGTCCGCTAGGTCGGTGATGGCCTTGGTGTCGGGATAACGGTCTGCAATCGCCTCCGCGCCCGCTTGCGTTCGGTTCCACACCGCGAATTCAGCGCCGGGATAGCCCGCGCCGAAGGCTTCGCGGACAGAGCGCCCGACCGTTCCCGCGCCGACGATCAGAATACGATCGGCCTCAGGCTTCAGCTTCCGAGCGGCAAGCAGGCTGTCACCCGCCGTCTTCCATTTCGTGACAAGAGTGAAGTCGATGACTGCCGCCAAAACACCCGTTTGGTCATCAAACAGCGTCACGGCCCCGCCGATCATCGGCCGCCCCCGGGCCGGGTTGCCAGGAAAGACGGTCGCGGTTTTGACAAGCGCGCCCAGACCGTCAATCCATGCCGCGCGGCTCAGGATCGTATCGTCGCCCCGGTAAAGAAAACTGTCCTCGATGCTGCCTTTGGGAAATTGATGGCCCGCCTCAAGCGCGTCGCACAAGGCCAGCCAGTCGAGACCCGCTTCGCCGTCCTCAAATCCGATGGTTTGCATCACACAGCCTCGTCGCGCGTCAGCAGGCCTTCGGATACCAACCGATCCGCCCAGCCCTGTGGGCCGTCGAACAAATGCGTTTTCCACCCCCGCGCCTGCGCCATGTCGATGTTGTCGGTTCTGTCATCGGCAAAGAGCAGAGCAGAGGGTGCAATTCCGCAATCCTCTTCGACCATCTGGTATATCCTTTCTGAGGGTTTCGTGACCCGCATCCGACCGGACACATATTCGCGGTCAAACTCGTTCAGGAAGTCATACTGGGTCTGGGCATAGGCGTAGGACTCCACACCAAAGTTGGTGAGATTGAAGACCGGCACGCCTTTTGCCCGAAGCGCACGAAGCAAACGCACGGACTGGTCAATGGCCGGACTGCCCAGCTCGATCCAATTGTCGTGCCAATCACGGATTTCAGCCCGCCACTCCGGGTATTTTTCAGCCGTGGCATAGATGGTCTCGGTGAAATTGTGCCCCAGATCGACGAGCTCGTTCATCCCGTGCAGATCGACTTGCGCGAACATTTCCTTGCGGCGGTCCTCGCCTATGGTGCGGTCGTAATACCGTTCGGGCTGCCACTCGATCAGCACGTTTCCGATGTCAAATATGACGGCTTGAATGGTCATGCTGAAGTCCTGTTTCTAGGGTCTGACACGGTTCTGATACTCCGTGCCCAGATCATCGCCGGGCGCGCGGGGCGTCAACCATAACCTCGTCATTGCTGCGGTTTTCGCGCCAGATGATGAACAGCCCCGAGGCAAGGATCAGCACGATCCCGGCAAGG
The DNA here is from genome assembly GCF_007995215.1 of Shimia ponticola. GTDB lineage: Bacteria > Pseudomonadota > Alphaproteobacteria > Rhodobacterales > Rhodobacteraceae > Shimia_B > Shimia_B ponticola. The sequence goes on along the minus strand of NZ_VCDK01000005.1, from coordinate 610,968 downwards.
GCTGTTGCATCAGGGATCTCGTCGAACACCAGATACCCCCAGAGGATCGAGAGCGGCAACGCGAGGTACTCGAATGGCGCGACAACAGACGGCTCAGCCACGCGATAGGCCTGCGATATAAAGAAACCTCCCAGACCTGTACCAATCCCAATGACGGCCATCAGAGCAAGATCAGGCAGGCTAGGCACACTCCACGCACGAAAGAGGAAGGCCAAGGATGCATTGTCCTGATCAGCAAGTTTTCCGTCGCCGAACAGAACGCCAAACACCACACAGACCATGACGAAGGTTAACTGAATGTAGATTGTCATCGTCGCGGCGCTCTCGGTTTTGCCGATGTAGCGCGTCATCATGTGCAACCCGGCATAGGCTGTCGCTGCGACTATGGGCAGGAGCGCTGCGATCTGAAAGCCATCTGACCCGGGACGCAGCACAACGCCGACCCCGAGCAATCCAACCAGAACCGCCGCCCACCTGAACGGGCCAACACGGTCACCAAGAAAGATGACGGAAAAGACCGTGATCAGGAGTGGCGACACAAAGAAGATGGCCACGGTTTCGGCCAAGGGCAGAACGGCAAGGCCAAGAAAGAAAGTCATATTGGCAACAACGACCATCATCCCGCGCAGGATGTGCATGCCGACCCGGCGGGTGCGAATGATGCGCCAACCGCCGGCAAAGGGCGCGATCAGCACCGCCGTCAGTGCAATGCCGAACAAGGCCCGGAAAAGGACAATTTCGTGTAGCGCGTAGTCACCGCTCAGAAACTTGATGATGACGTCGTTCACAGAAAAGGTGAACACGGCAATGGACGCGCAGAGCGCCCCGAAACGGGCAGGATTGGCCATGAGGGAAGACAGCATGTGACTTGGGTATCCCCGCCCAAGATCTCACGCCATCGCAAACGCGACACTGGGCGCGGTCGCTATCGGACCTTGGCTGGGTTCTTGGAAGCGATCCCGCCCACCTCCCTCTTCGGTCCTGCGGACCTGTGACCGGAGGGGGCGCCGCCTACGGCGGCGCAAGGGGCGCTGCCCCTTGGACCCCGGAGTATTTGTAAAACATAGAAAGGGTAGCGTCAGGCACGGGCGGCGGCCTGACGGACCAGACGTTCGAGCGTATCAAGAAAGCGGCTGCGGTCAGCCTTGGAAAAGGATTTGCCCCGACCCTGATGGAAAGGGTCCGCTGCGCGAATGTCCTGCATCAGGTCTCGCGTCGCGAGGGCCTGAGTGACATTTGACTGCGTCAGGGGTTCGCCGTTGTGTTTGAGCACCAGCGCGCCTGCCTCGACGGCGCGGGCGGCCAGCGGGATGTCTGAGGTCACCACGACATCCCCGGCACCGCAGGACTCTGCGATCCATTTATCTGCCTCATCAGGGCCTTCGGCGACGATCACGCTTTCAATGAGCGGATTGGGTGATGGGCGGATGCCGCCATTCGAGACCATGGCCACCTTGATCTTGTGCCGCGTGGCCACGCGTTCGACCTCGGCTTTGACCGGGCAGGCATCGGCATCCACATAGATCACGGGCTAGCCCAGCGCCTCGGCATGGAACGCGATGTGATCGGGCATGAATGTCGACACGAAGAAATAACTGTGGTCATAGCCCGGCTGCAGGCGCAGAACAGCTTGTTGGCGACGCAAGGCCACGGCTGCGGCGAAGGTTTCGGGTTTGAGCAGGTCGATGAACTGATCGTTGGTGCCCGTGTCGACCAGCAGCGGAGCATCGAGGCCAACCTGCGCCATCTGAGTGGTCGCGTCGTGGCGTGCCCAGGTGGACTCGTCATCGCCCAGATAAGCGGTGAGTTGCTTGCGGCCCCAGTCGCTTTGCGTCGGGTTGCAGATCGGAGCAAAGGCAGACACGGATTTGAAGCGCCCGGGATGGGCCATGGCGATGGTCAACGCACCGTGCCCGCCCATGGAGTGACCTGTGATCGCCTGACGGTCGAGATCGCAGCCCATCTCACCGATGATTGCTGGCAATTCCGTGGTTACGTAATCCCACATCTGAAAATGTGGCGCCCATGGATTCTCGGTGGCGTTGACGTAGAAACCCGCCCCTTGGCCCAGATCATAGGCCTCGTCATTGGCCACGCTGTCGCCGCGCGGCGAGGTATCCGGGAAAACAAGCGCGATGCCAGCCTCGGCGGCCCAGGCCTGCGCGCCCGCTTTGACCATGGCGTTTTCGTGGGTGCAGGTCAGGCCAGACAGGTACCAAAGGACCGGGACAGGGCCAGCGCGGGCTTCTTCCGGCAGGAACAGCCCAAAGGTCATGTCACAATCGCAGACCTCGGACGCGTGTGTGTAGACGCCCTGCGTCCCACCAAAGCAGGCATTTTCGGAAACTGTCTTCATGGTTGGTCCTTTATGACAGAGTGCTGACCCAGCCTATGATGGCTGACACGGTGACGACGCTGATGGCCGTTGAAATCAGGATCGAGGCGGACACGCGCGTCGGCGCAACCCCGTAGTGTTGGGCGAGGATGTAGACATTCCCAGCCACCGGCAAGGCCGCAGCGGCGATCATGACGCCGGCGGCATAGGGTTCGACAGGAAAGATCACCAAAGCAGCCAGCGCGACGGCGGCTGGATGCAGAACGAGTTTGCAAAAGCTCAGCCAGCCTGCAATCGAGACCCGCTCCGCGCTTTTGCTGGCAAGTGAGGCTCCGATGGCAAACAGGGCACCGGGCGTCGCCGCAGAGCCAAGGATATCGAGGAATTCATTGGCAGGCGCCGGGATCGGGGCGCCGCTGGCGGACCACATCAGTCCAAGCGAAATCGATACGATCATGGGGTTGGTGATCAGCCCCTTGCCGACCGTTTTGAAAATACCCAACGACATTCGCCCATCGCGCGAGCCGGTGATCAGGATCACGATGAGCGACCCGAATACGATGAGGTCCACGGCGAGCACCATCATGACCGAGCCAATCGCCTCTTGGCCCAGCAGCAGGACAAGCATCGGGATGCCAAGAAACCCGACATTGCCGATCACGGCGCATTGGCCTTCGACGGCGGCCTCTTCGATCGGAAGCCAACGCAGAAGCGCAATGGCTGTGGCAACCAGGTACACCAACATGGTTCCCCACATATACGCCCAGATGAACGGCCAATCGAGCACATCGGCAATCGACAGGTTGGCAGAGAATTTGAACAGCATCGCCGACAGGGCGAAATAGAACACGAAGCGCGTCAGGTAAGCCGTGGCCTCTTCGGTAAAGAACCGGGTCCGTCCGGCGACATAGCCAAGACCGATCAACGCGAAGAAGGGCAAGGTTTTTAGAAAAATCGCCAGCATCCCCAAGGGCTAGCCTGAGCGCCCCGAGGCGGCAATATCCGGGAGCGGTTTCGGAACAAAAAACCCTGTCGCAGCGCAATTTTGAAAAAGTGAACTCAACAGTTCATTTTTCACTTGCAAACTGAACTGTACAGTTTACTTAAGCTGTACCAACCAGTTCACTTTTGACCAAACGAGGACCCGCCCATGTTCGCCAAAACGCTCTCTGCCGCCACTGTTGCCTTTGCCATTCTTGCAGGACCGGCCTTTGCGATCACCTTTGATCCCTTTCCGGAGGGGCTCACCTTTCCCAAGCCGGACACGACTCCGACCATCGTGCAAACCTGCGCTGATCTGAGCGCACCGGTTTGCTCGGATAACCGCGCCTGACACCAATTTCTCCGGTTTCGCCGGTGGAACGCCGGGGAAACCGCTCTCCCGCTTCCCTTGTCGAAACCAAACTCTAGGGTTTAAGGTCATCGACAAGGGAGCATTCATGCCAGACGGAACCCAGACAGTTCGCCGTGGACGCAAATTCGACCAAGTCGTCGAAGGGGCGCGGCAGGTGTTTCTGTCGGACGGGTTTGAACGCGCCAGCGTCGATGACATCGCGCGCGAGGCAGGCGTGTCCAAGGCCACGCTCTATTCCTATTTCCCTGACAAAAAGCTCCTATTCGTTGAGGTCATGAAGGCCGAGTGCGAACGGCTTGCCGACAATGCGATGCAAGACATCGACTTTGGCCATCCCCCCCAAGTCGTTCTGACACAGGTCGCGCGCACCCTTGTGGATGTGTTCCTCAGTGAATTTGGCCAACAGACCTTTCGCATGTCGATCGCCGAAAGCCGCAACTTCGATGGGTTGGGGCCACGGTATTATGAATGCGGCCCCGAACTCGTGGCTTCGATCCTTATCGACTATTTCGTAAAGGCCGAGGCCAAGGGTGAGCTTGAGATTGAGGATAAGGAACTGGCAGCCCACCAACTCTGCGAGTTGTGCAAGGCGATGGTGTTCCCGCGCAAGATTTTGCATGTCGAAGAGAACGTGAGCGACGCGCAAAAGGCCCGCGTTGTGGATGGGGCCGTGGCGATGTTCCTAGCGCGTTACGCGGTCTGAAGCACCGCCCCAAAGTCACTTTCTTCTCAACCGCCTGCCCCAGGGGCACCGGTAGATGCCTCCGGCGGAAGTTATTTCAGCAAGAAGATTGGATGCGCTGAGCTTTCGGGGCCCAGCGCCAATCTGGATTAGAACGTCACGACTGCCCGGATGCTTTTGCCTTCGTGCATCAGGTCAAAGCCCTTGTTGATGTCTTCCAGACCCATTGTGTGGGTGATCATCGGGTCGATCTCGATTTTGCCGTCCATGTACCAGTCGACAATTTTGGGCACGTCGGTCCGCCCGCGCGCGCCGCCAAAGGCTGTGCCGCGCCAGACCCGGCCGGTGACAAGCTGGAATGGTCGGGTGCTGATTTCGGCACCCGCTGGTGCCACACCAATGATGATCGACTCGCCCCAGCCCTTATGCGCGCACTCCAAGGCATCACGCATGACCTGCACATTGCCCGTGGCATCGAATGAGTAATCCGCGCCGCCACCGGTCAATTCCACGAGGTGGTTTACAAGGCTGCCATCGACGTCCTTGGGATTCACGAAGTCGGTCATGCCGAACTTGGTCGCCATGTCGACTTTACCCGGATTCAGGTCCACGCCGACAATCTGATCGGCCCCTGCAAGCCGCAGGCCCTGAATGACGTTCAGGCCGATGCCACCTAGACCAAACACCACGCAGCGCGAGCCGATTTCGACCTTGGCCGTGTTGATCACAGCACCGATGCCTGTCGTGACACCGCAGCCGATGTAGCAAATCTTGTCGAACGGCGCGTCCTTGCGGACCTTGGCCAGCGCGATTTCCGGCAAAACAGTGTGGTTCGCGAATGTGGAGCAGCCCATGTAATGCAGGATCGGCGTGCCATCGAGCATCGAGAACCGCGACGTGCCATCCGGCATCACGCCTGCACCCTGCGTCGTGCGGATCGCTTGGCACAGATTCGTTTTCGGATTGAGGCAATAGTCGCATTCGCGGCATTCCGGCGTGTAGAGCGGGATCACATGGTCACCGACCTCAAGGCTGGTCACACCCTCGCCTACCTCGACAACGACACCTGCGCCCTCGTGCCCCAGAATGGCGGGAAACATCCCTTCTGGATCTGCACCGGACAGGGTGAATTCATCCGTGTGACAAATGCCTGTGGCCTTTATCTCGACAAGTACCTCTCCGGCCTTTGGGCCTTCTAGGTTTACTTCCATCACCTCAAGCGGTTTGCCGGCCTCAAGGGCAACGGCGGCGCGCGTACGCATTTCAGATCCTCCCGAATTCGTTTTGAGAAACCGTGACCCAGCGGCAGCCACATTGCAAGAAACTTGCGACTTGGCTGGCAAATCCCGATTATGGGGTATGCGTTGGATTGTACCGAGTGTTTTGGTTTGTCTCACGGCCTGCGGCCTGCCCGACGGCGAGCCTATGGAGCCGCCAAAGCAGGACCCGGCAAAGCTTGTCCCTTGCGGAGCGGATAAACGGGGAGGTCTGATCGGGTTGGAGCTTGAAGAGCTGATGACGGTCGAAATCCTCGGACCCGTGCGCGTCATTCGCCCCGGCGACAGCGTGACAGAGGAGTTCTTTGCCCAGCGCCTGAATATTTATCTCACAGCAACCGACAGCGTTGCTGCACTGACTTGTGGATAATCCTATGCGCGTTCTGTCTTTTTTGTCTGCCTTGCTGCTCTTGGCCTGCACCCCTGACGAGGACGCTGGCGCAAGCCCAGCAACCAAGGCCGACACGGTTCCGAACCTGACAGGCGATTGTCCTGCCGGTGAATTACAGGGGCTCATACGCAAAACCTATGCAGATGGTCTGGTGGACTATGACGGACGCATTCGCGTGATCCCGCCCGGCACGGCGGTGACGATGGATTTCCTGCCCGGACGCCTGAATATCGCAACAGATGCAGATGGCGTCATCCGGCGGATCACCTGTGGTTAACCGTCCTCTTCCTTGCGGTAGGTAAAGTGGCAGGCGCGACAGCCTTCGCCCACCGCAGGCATGCCAGCCTTCAGCCCGGCCAAAGAGGTGGGATCAAGCGCAATAGCGGCGGCAGTAAAGCTTTGCGCTTTGGCTGTGAAATCATCGAATTGCGTCCAGATCACGGGCAGCGCTTCGCTTTTGGGGTCGGTGGCACCGTTGGCAAAAAGCGACGGCGTGTCCTGACCTGAACGGATCAGGATATCGCGCGCGGCGGCGGCTTTCACCGCATCAAACGGCGCTTTTTCTGAGGCCATTAACAATACCTCGCGAAAGGCATCCTTGGCGCTTGTCATGCTGTTCATGCGCGCCATCACGTCGGGGTTTTTCACCCCTTGGTGAGCGACCGCTGTGGTGGCGGCCAAAGCTATGCAGACCGGGGTCAGAAGACGTTTCATCGCGTGAAACTGACCAATCAGGATCGACAGCGCAAGCAGAATCGAAATAAGAACATAGTGTGAACATTTCTGCTGCCACAGGAATGACGATGGCTGACCTATTTCAAAACAACCGCCGCATTCTGTCGGTCTGGTTCCCTCGCATGGGGGCTGAACGCCTGCTCCGCAAGGCGCGCGGAACCGTGAGCGGCCCGTTGGCCGTTGTGGCCGATCACGCCAACATGCAGGTGCTCTGTTCCCTCAGTGCCGAGGCCGAGGCCGCAGGTGTGCGCCTAGGCCAACCTTTGCGCGATGCTTTGGCCATGTGCCCGCATCTTGAAACCCACACACAGGTCGCCCCGGCAGAAGCGGTGTTTCTGGGCCACCTGCGCCGCTGGGCGGGCAAATATTCTCCATGGGCGTCCGAGACAGACCCCGATGCGCTTGCGCTTGATATCACCGGCTGCGCCCATCTCTTTGGCGGTGAGGAAGGAATGCTGGAAGCTATCGAAAATGACTGCGCACGGTTTGGCCTGACGGTGCGGTTGGGGCTGGCCGATACGCTGGGCGCAGCATGGGCGCTGTCGCATTATTGCGGCGAAAACCCCACAGCAACCCGGTCTGGCGACGCAATTGACCAAGAGGCTTATGCCACCCGTGCGCGCGCCGTGAAGCGGCGCAACTGGGAGCGGGGTGGTGCTGCGCCCAAGGTGTCGACCATGACCCGCCGCCAAACCCGCATCGCGCCCCCCGGCCAGACTCGGCAGGCCATCGGGATGCTGCCGCTGTCGGCGCTGCGCATCGACGACAAGACAGTGACCGAGTTGAACCGCGTTGGCCTGCGCCGGATCGAGGATGTTCTGAACCAGCCCCGCGCGCCCGTACAGCGACGGTTCGGCACCCAGCTTGGTTTGCGGCTTGATCAGATTGTCGGCACCGTCGGAGAACCGATCAGCCCAGCGCGCCCACCGCTGAATTTCTCATGTCGGATGACGCTGCCCGACCCCATCGGGCTTGAGGATGATGTGATGGCCGCCATCGACCGGATGCTGCCCACCCTGTCGCGCCGGTTGTCCGAGGCCTCGCGCGGGGCGCGCGCGCTCAGGCTTGAGGCCTATCGCACGGACAGCACCATGCAGGTGATCGACGTCGGATTGGCGCGCCCCGCCGCCTCCCCCGACCGGATGCGCCCGCTTTTGGCGATGAAGATGGACGCGCTTGATGCTGGATTCGGCATCGACATGCTGCGCCTTGTCGTGACGGTACATGAGCATGTGAAACCGGAACAGCACCGCCGCCTGCCCTCTGATCGTGTGCCAGAGGAACGCTCTGAGATGGATGACCTGATCGGTCGCATCGGCGCACGTGTTGGGCTGGAGGCGATCACCCGCCTGCATCCGGCCTCGTCCCATATTCCGGAAAAGACCTCTCAGGTGGTGATGGCCGCCTTTGCGCCTCCGAATTTCGACTGGCAGGTGATCGAACAGCCACGGCCCCTGATCATGTTTGACCCGGAACTGGTGACCCCACCCGAAGGACTGGAACAGGTGCCAAGGGTGCCAGACAGCTTCCGCTGGCGTGGACGTCGGTTCGAGGTCGCCGCTGCAGAGGGACCAGAGCGCATTGCGCCCGAATGGTGGCTGGACGAACGGGCATGGCGCACAGGCACCCGCGATTACTGGCGCGTGATGACAACGTCCGGAGCGCGGCTGTGGCTTTACTTCGCCCATGGCGGGGCGATGACAGGTGGATGGTTTTGTCAGGGGCAGTTTGGGTGAATATGAGGGGGTAACACCAAAGACCCGTCCCGCCCGGCGGTGCCGCCGGGCGGGATCAACGATTAATGTGGCCGCTGAAACCCTTACTGCAACGCCATTTCCGCCGCCGCCCCGATCCGCAACAGCCGCTCTTCACAGCCCGGCGCGGTGACAAACATCGCCCCGCAACTCGGGACGCCCGTCGGCACGGTCAGCGAAGCAGCGCCCATCAGGTTCCCCAGCCGTGTATTCCGCAGGGCCAGCAGGTTCGCTGACACGTAATAGCTGTCCCCGCGCATCAGCTTTTCGATGTTTGGCGGCAGGATTGGCGACGACGGGATCAGGACCGCATCATATCCGGCCACTTCCTCCCAGAACGTCGCACGACACGCCTCAAGCGTGTTCCACGCAGCAACGAAGTCGGGTCCACTGACGTTGGCACCACCCCGGAACCGGGCCAAGATTTCATGAAACATCTTCTCAGGGTTAGCTTCGATCACGTCCTTCCACTGACCATAGGCCTCGGCAGGGAACAGCGCAGGCATCAAGGCAAAGACGTCGTTCAGCATCGGCATGGTGCGTCGATCAATCACTGCGCCTGCGGCCTCAAACCTTGCAACGGAATCGTCAAACGCCTGCCCCGGAACCGGCTCAACAGCGTCAAGCGCGATCGTCTCGATCACCAGAAACCGCATCCCAGAGAGTGACGCCCCGCTCAAATCAGGCGCTGATCCGCCCTCAAGCGCGGCGAGCATCAGCGCAGCGTCCTCGACCGTCCGCGTCAGGGGACCCACAGTATCAAACCGTTTGCAAAGCGGCACCACGCCCTCAAGCGACAAACGCCCGGATGTCGTCTTGAGCCCAACCAGATCGTTCCATGCCGCCGGAATGCGCACCGACCCGCCAGTATCCGACCCAACTGCCGCAGCCGCCAACCCAAATGCGACCGACGCCGCCGCACCCGAAGACGAGCCGCCAGAAATGGCTTCATGATCATTTACACAGGGTGAAGAGGCTGTGATTGGGTTCAGGCCCAAGCCCGAGAACGCCAGTTCGGACATATGTGTTTTGCCGAGACAGACGGTTCCAGCGCGGGTCGCGGCACGCAGCACCCGCGCATCGCGATCCGGTACACGTCCTTCAAGCAGGGCAGATCCGGCCTCGGTCGCCACACCCGCCGTATCAAACAAATCCTTCCAACTGATCGGCACACCATCCAGCGGCCCCACGCGCATGCCCGATTTCGCCCGATCATGCGCCGCAGCCGCCTCTGACAAGGCGCGCTCGCGCGTGGTCCGTGCATAGATCCTCGGGCCAAACTCATGGGCTTCGATGGCATCAAGATAGGCCTCGGCCAAGGCCACGGGGTCAAGGTCACGCTTCCCGATGGCACGCCCCTGTTCTGCTGCGGATTTTGTCAGCCAGTCTTTCATAACATGTTCCCGAATAGCCCCGTGACGATACGCGCGACCGCCTTGCGTGGACAAGCCATAGCCAGCGCCCATATGTCAGCACCATGCGATTTGATGCAGATATCCTGATTGTAGGCGGCGGGCTCGTTGGCTCAACGCTTGGCCTGACACTCGCCCGGTCCGGGTTTGAGGTAACAATGATCGACGCTCTTCCCAAGGCCACGCGCCGGAAAAAGGGTTTTGACGGGCGCAGCTACGCAATGGCACTGGCGACGTCTCGCCTCTATCGCGCCATCGGTCTGTGGGACGCGCTTGCGCCAGACGCGCAACCGATCAACGAAATCAAAGTCAGCGATGGTCGTCCCGGCCAGCCACCCTCTCCGTTCTTTCTACATTTCGACCATGCCGAAATCGGGCCTGACCCGATGGGGTTTATGGTCGAAGACCGCCATGCCCGTGTCGCGCTGCTCGAAGCCGAATCCGATGCAAAGACACTGACGCATCTGCCAAAAGAGACCGTTGTGTCCCAAACCGTCGTGCCCGGCGGTGTCGAGGTGACACTCGCGTCCGGCAAAACCCTGTCTGCACCCCTGCTGATCGGGTGCGATGGACGGCGCAGCGGCGTGGCGGAACGCGCCGGCATCAAACGGATCGGCTGGGACTATGGCCAGACATCCCTTGTTTGCGCCATTGCGCATGAGGAACCGCATCACGGCATCGCGCACCAACTGTTTCTGCCCGCCGGACCATTGGCCATCCTGCCACTGACCCAAAACCGCGTTGGCGTCGTCTGGACCGAGGACTCCAACCGCGCAGCCGAAGTTCAGGCGATGGATGATGCGGGCTATCTGGACGTCCTGCGCCCCCGCTTTGGTGATTTTCTCGGAGAGATTTCACTGGCTGGCGATCGGTTCACCTATCCACTCAATCTGACCATCGCGGAACGCTTCATCGACGATCGTGTCGCGCTCGTGGGGGATGCGGCGCACGGCATCCATCCTATTGCGGGCCAGGGTCTGAATGCTGGCATCCGCGATGTCGGTGCTTTGGCCGAAGTTTTGGTTGAGGCACGCGGACGCGGCGAAGATATCGGGACCGCCCCGGTGCTGCGCCGCTACCAGCAATGGAGACGGTTCGACACCGCCACGCTCGCCTTGGCAACCGACACGTTCAACAGGCTCTTTTCCAACGACAACACCGCCCTTCGCACGGTCCGCGATCTTGGCATGGGTGCGGTCAACGCGATGCCGGGGCTGCGCAAGACCTTCATGCGCGAGGCGTCAGGCCAAAGCGGCGACCTGCCCAAGCTTATGCAAGGCGTCCCGCTGATCTGAACCACGACTCAGTCCCGGGCTTGATCCGGGACCTCTACCTCAGTTTACGTCCCGGGTTCGACCCGGGACCTCAAAGCACCACGCGCTCACCCGGCTCATCGAGGCCCCGGGTGATGCCTGGGGCGTGTTGTGGAATTTTGATTGCCGTACGCACGACTCGGTGTATACAAAATGTATACAAACGACCGAGCCGCCATGCCGACCCACACCAAAGACACGTGCCTCGATGATCTGAAACGCCGCATCCTCGCGCTCGACCTCGCGCCGGGGGCGGCGCTGGATGAGGCCGGACTGACCCAGACCTATGGCATGTCACGCACCCCCATGCGTGAGGTGCTGCAGCGTCTCGCAGGGGCAGGCTTCATCACGCTCGAAGACAACCGGGGCGCAAAGGTGGCCTCGATGGACGTCACTACGATGCGCACGTTCTTTCAGACGGCACCGATGATGTACGCCAATATCGGGCGCATGGCGGCCGAAAACCGCACCGAAGCGCAACTCGACACACTGAAAGACACCCAGCGCGACTTCGTCCGTGCCACCCAAGGCCGCGACGTGGACGCCGCCAGCCTTGCCAATCACCGGTTTCACCAGATCATCGGCGAAATGGCACAGAACGCCTATCTTATGGCCGCGCTGGACCGTCTCTTGATCGATCACACGCGCCTGTCCCAGACCTTCTATCGTGCCGCCAGCGCAGAAGAGAGCCTGCTGATCACAAAGGCTGCCGATCAGCATGAAGCGATGATCACCGCGATCGAAGCACAGGAAACCGCCCTGATTGTCGATCTCACCCTGCAACACTGGGATTTGTCCCGCGACCGGGTCGAGCGGTTTGTCCGCCCCGACCCGCTGCCCGTCGACGTCATCCCTTTCAAGGACCGCCGCAATGCAGTTTGAAGGCATCTACACGCCGCTCGTGACCCCCTATAACGACGACTTTTCGCTCAATGAAGAAGCTCTGGAGCAAACCGTGGATCATCTGATCACGGCGGGTGTCCATGGGATCATCGTCGCCGGGACCACGGGCGAATACTACGCGCAGACCCATGACGAGCGCCTCGACATGATGCACCGGGTCAAAGACCTGATCGCTGGTCGCGTGCCGATGATCGTCGGAACAGGCGCGATCCGAACCGAAGACGCCATCGCCTATGCCGAGGCCGCGAAAGACATCGGAGCAGATGCGATCCTTGTGGCAACGCCACCCTACGCATACCCAACGGGCCGCGAAATCGCGCTGCACGCGCTTGCCATCGACCGCGCTGCCAACCTGCCTGCGATGCTCTACAACTATCCGGGCCGCATGAGCGTTAACATGGACGAGGAAACCCTAGACCGGCTGGGCCGCTCGCCAAATTTCTGCGCCATCAAGGAAAGCTCGGGCGACGTAAACCGCCTACACATGCTGGCCCGTGATTACCCACATATCGCTTTGTCCTGCGGGATGGATGATCAGGCTTTGGAGTTCTTTGCATGGGGCGCCCGCAGCTGGGTCTGCGCAGGCTCCAACTTTGCGCCCGAAGCGCATATCGCTCTCTATCGCGCATGCGCCGTTGAAGGTGATTTCACCAAGGGCCGCGCGATCATGTCGGCGATGCTGCCGCTGATGCGCGTACTCGAACAGGGCGGCAAGTTCATCCAATGCATCAAATACGGCCTAACGCTGCGTGGCATTGATGCTGGGCCACCGCGCAAACCACTTCAGCCACTGAACAAAGACGACAAACGCGAATTGGCCGAAGTCATCCGCACAATGGATCGCGCGATTGCTGCGATTGAGGGAGCCTGAGTTATGTCCGACCTTCTGACCCACGCTGAGTACAAGGCCATCGCTGCCGATCTCAATCCGCCCGCAGCCGCCTTCATCGACGGCAAGTTCCGCAAAGGTTCGGGCGCGCCATTGCCAACCACGAACCCGGCGACAGGCGACGTGATCACCACCATCGCGACCTGCGATGCGTCTGATGTCGATTTTGCCGTTCAAAAAGCGCGCGAAGCCTTTGATCAGGGCCACTGGTCCCGCCTGCACCCGTCCGAGCGGAAAGACACCCTGATCCGCCTTTGCAAACTGTTGACCCGCAATCGTCGCGAGCTTGCCGTCATGGAGAGCCTCGACAGCGGCAAGACAATCCGCGACTGCGAAACGATCGACGTTCCCGAGACCATCCATTGCATCAAATGGCACGCCGAACTGATCGACAAAGTCTATGATCAGGTGGGCCCCTCCGGCGACGACGCGATCAGCATGATCATCCGCGAACCCATAGGAGTGGTCGCAGCCGTCCTCCCATGGAACTTCCCGCTCTTGATGCTCGCGTGGAAAATCGGGCCAGCTCTGGCCGCCGGGAACTCCGTCATCGTGAAACCCGCCGAAGATACCAGCCTCACCGCGCTGCGTGTGGCGGAGCTTGCTTATGAAGCGGGTATCCCTTCCGGCGTACTGCAAGTCCTGCCCGGCGACGGGCCAAGCGTCGGCGAACCCCTTGGCATGCATCCCGACGTGGATATGGTCAGCTTCACCGGCTCGACCGAGACCGGCAAACGCTTCCTGCGCTATTCTGCCGACAGCAACATGAAGCGTGTGGTCCTCGAATGCGGCGGCAAGAACCCCGCCGTGGTCATGTCCGACGCCGAAAACCTCGACCATGTGGCCGAACACGTCGTCAACGCCGCCTTCTGGAACATGGGCGAAAACTGCTCTGCCACCTCGCGTCTGATCGTGCACAAGGATGTCAAAGAGCCCTTGATGGAGCGGATTCTGGCACGGGTCAGAGACTGGAAAACCGGCGACCCTCTAGACCCCGCCAACCATCTCGGTGCGCTCGTAAATGGGCGTCATTGCGAGAAAGTCGCCAGTTACCTCGGCGACGATGCCCTTATCGGCGGCACACAGGACGGCCCCTACGTCTTGCCCACGATCTACGAAGTGAACCCAGACGACAAACGCGCGCGCGAAGAAATCTTCGGCCCGATCCTGAGCGTCCTGACCGTCGCCACAGATGACGAAGCAATCGCCGTTGCGAACGACACCGCGTATGGCCTTGCTGCATCAGTCTTCACCGCCAACACACGCAAAGCCATCCGCGCCGCGCGCGAGATCAAGGCAGGCACGGTCACCGTCAACTGCTACGGCGAAGGCGACAGCGCCACGCCGTTTGGTGGCTACAAACAATCGGGCTTTGGCGGACGCGACAACGGTATCCACGCGCACGACCAATTCACCGAGATCAAGACGATCTGGATTGACCTGACCGATCCAAAGGATGGCGACAATGTGGGGTGATTGGGAAACTCACCTCCCGGGCTTGACTTGGGACCTCGACCCGCAGGACGCGACCTTTGACATCGAGGCCCCGGATCAAGTCCGGGGCGTAACACACATCTTCGCCAAGCGAGGCGCGATATGAATGTAGAAGCCACCGGCACAACCCGTCGCGGACGCGGCGCGCGTAAAGCGGCCCGCCAGACCCGCGACATCACGATGCTGCCCGCCCTCAAACGCCGTCTCCCCCTGACCGAACCGATGGATCAGGAACAGATCGAACGCATCGACGCCGCATCCATGCATATCCTCGAAAACGTCGGCGTCCAGTTCCGCGACCCTATCGCGCTTGAGGACTGGAAACGCGCAGGCGCGAAGGTCGTGGACGAAATGGTCTATCTCGACCGGCATCTGGTGAAAGAGCTGATCTCAACGATCCCGTCATCCTTCACCTACCACGCACGAAACCCGGCCAATAACCTGCCCTTCGGCCACGACCACTCGATCTTTGTGCCGATGACCGGCGCGCCATACCTGCGCGACCTAGAAGACAAGCGCCGCAACCCGACGCTGGATGACCTCGCGAATTTCCACAAGCTGTCGCACATGCTGCCCGCGATCCATTCAAGCGCGCATCACATCGTCGAACCCTACGATCACCCGATCAGCCACCGCCACCTGCGGATCACCTATTCGTCGATGAAGCATTCGGACAAGACGTTCATGGGGATGACGACCAGCCCAAAGAACGCCGAAGACGTCATGGAGATGTGCGCCATCCTGTTTGGCGACGACTTCATCGATACGCACCCGGTCGTGACCGGAAACTGCAACGGCAATAGCCCGCTCGTCTGGGACGAAACTATGCTTGGTGCGATGCGCGCCTTTGCAAAGCGCAACCAACCCGTGCTGTGCAGTCCCTTCGTCCTTGGCGGGGCAAATACGCCTGCCTCCACCGCCGCGACCGTGGCCCAGTTGAACGCCGAGGCTCTCAGTGCACTGGCCTACACACAAGTCGTCCGCAAAGGCGCGCCTGCGATCTACGGGCATTACCTGTCGACTGTATCCATGAAATCCGGCGCGCCGATGGCGGGTACGCCAGAGATCAGCCTGATGAACTTCATGATCGGCCAGATGGCGCGCCACTACGACATCCCGTGGCGCACCTCGAACACTTTGGGCGGGGCCAAGACGTTTGACGCGCAAGCGGGCTATGAAAGCGCCATGACGCTGAACGCCGTGTTGATGGCCGGCGCGAATTACATCTGGCATTCCGCAGGCTGGAATGAGGCCGGAATGCACTGTTCCATGGCCAAATTCGTCGTCGATGCCGAGATGTGCGCCATGGGCTACCGTATGGCCGAAGGGATCGACTGGTCTGACTTTGACGAAGCTATCGCTGCCGTGAGCGATGTCGGCCCCGGGGGGCATTACCTCGGCCATCCCCACACGCTGGAGAAATTCCAGAAAGCATTCTTCATGCCAGAGATGTTCGACAACAACAGCATCGAACAGTGGCAGGCTGAGGGGTCGGTCGAGATCAACGAACGGGCGCTGACCCGTGCTCGAGACCTGCTGAACGAGTATCAGGAGCCGATGCTCGATCCGGCAAAGAATGAGGAACTTCTGGACTACATCGCCCGGCGCGAGCGCGAGATCCCAGCCGCAGAAGCGCTCAATCAGGATTACTAAGATGGGTCGCATCGACAGGCCCGCAATAGTGGCACAGCATCGTGCGTTTTGAGGGCAAACGCGCGCTTGTCACCGGTGCTGCTGGTGGCATTGGTAGAGCTATCGTCGCGGGCCTCTTGGCCGAAGGCGCCCATGTCGCCGTCACGGACAGGGATACGTCGGCACTGACGGGTGTCACCCACCTGCCCGGTGACCTGCTGGATCCGACGTTCTGCGATGCTCTGCCTGCCCGTGCCGCCGATGCCCTCGGTGGCTTGGACATCCTCTGCAACAATGCGGGCGTGATTACGCGTGGCCCCATCACAGATACCACTGACGCTGACTACGCCTTGACCATGGGCGTGAATGTCGAGGCACCATTTCGCCTGTGTCGTGCGGCGATCCCACTGATGGGCCAAGGCAGCGCCATCGTTAATACGTCATCCTGCTGGGGTCTGCGTCCGGGACCGGACCACCCGCTCTATGTGATGTCCAAAGCAGCCATCGCATCGTTGACCCAATGCCTAGGTCGAGACCACGCTCACCAAGGCATCCGCGTCAACGCCGTCTGTCCAAACGAAGTCAACACACCTATGATCCGAACCGGTTTCGAAATCCGTGGCCTTGATGCGGACAAAGCTGTCGAAGAACTCAATGCCTCGGTTCCAATTGGCCGTATCGCCGAACCAGAGGACATCGCGGATGTGATCCTGTTCCTCGCCTCGGACGCCGCCCGTTACATGACAGGCGCCTTGGTCGAGGTGAACGGTGGGAAACCGGTGATATGAATTTTACCGGAAAAACAGCCTTGGTCACGGGCGCGTCCTCCGGCATGGGGGCAGCGACAGCACGCCTTTTGGCGGAACGTGGCGCACGGGTTTTTACCGCTCAACGCGGTTCGGCGGGATATGAGGACATCACTGCGGATTTCAGCGACGAAACCGCTCCAAAACGCGTGATCAATGCGGTTGTCCATGCTGCTGGACAGTTGGACATTTTGATCAACAATGCCGGGATCATGCGCGAAGGCACAGTGATCGAAAGCAGCGTCGAGGATTGGCATGCGCAGATTACGGTGAACCTGACCGCGCCATTCCTGCTGACAAAATATGCCATGCCCCACCTGATCGCCGCGCGGGGCGCAATCGTGAACATCGGATCCGTCGAAGGTTTGGGCAACAATCCCCGCCACCCCGCATACGGCGCATCCAAGGCGGGTCTACACGGGCTGACGCGCGCCGTTGCTGTCGACCACGGCCCCGACGGGGTCCGCTGCAATGCAGTGGCACCCGGTTGGATAGACACTCCGCTAAACGAGGATTTCATCGAAGGCATGCCGGACCCGGTCTCCTTCCGGGCCGAAATCGGAAACATCCATCCCATGCGCCGCACAGGCACGCCGGAGGATGTCGCCAACCTGATCGTCTGGCTCGCCTCAGAAGAGGCCGCTTGGATCACCGGCCAAGTCTGGACCATCGACGGTGGCCGCATGACACAGTTGAGCCTGCCATGAGGGTCAAACAACTTCCCAAGGACCCCGGCCCACCGGCATGGGCACAACTATTACACGATGCGCCTCCCGCGCAGCCGTTGGAAGCCACGACCACCACGGATTGGCTCATCATCGGCGCAGGCTTTGCCGGCCTCTCCGCCGCGCGCCGCCTGTCACAGATCTGTCCAACCGACCAGATCACGATCCTTGACGCCACGCGCGTCGGGCATGGACCAGCAGGGCGCAACTCGGGTTTCATGATCGACCTGCCCCACGACCTCGCCTCAGAGGATTACGGCGGTGCGCTCGACGCCGACATCGCCCAAACCGCCGACAATCGCCGCGCCATCGACTTTGCCGCCGACATGGCACAGGCGTTTGGCTTGCCTGAAGAAGCCTTCATCCGCTCCGGCAAGATCAACGGCGCAGCCAGCACCAAGGGCCATGCACACAACGTCAGCTATGCCAAACACCTGAGCCAGATGAACGAGCCGCATGAGATGCTCGATGCCGCTCAGATGCGGGCGATCACCGGTACGGATTATTACCAAGGCGGGCTCTTCACGCCTGGCACGGCGATGATCCAACCTGCGATGTACATCATGGGATGCGCCAACGGGCTGCGCTCGAACCGGATCACGATTCACGAAAACTCACCCGTCACAAGCCTCAGCCGCGATGGTGACTGGACCGCAACCACTCCAAAGGGCCGCATCTCCGCTCCCAAGGTGATCCTTGCCGTCAACGGCCACCTCAATAGCTTTGGCCACGACACTGGCCGCCTGATGCACGTCCACACCTATGCCTCCATGACCCGTGCGCTGACGGAAGACGAATGCGCGCGGTTGGGCGGCGACCCGATCTGGGGCCTCACCCCCGCAGACCCGCTGGGCACCACAGTTCGCCGCATATCCGGCACAGGCGGCGACCGGATCATCATCCGCAACCGTTTTACCTTTGACCCGTCTCTCGAGGCAGATCCCAAACGCGATGCCCGCATTGCCGCCGACCACGATGCAGCTTTCGCAGCACGCTTCCCGATGCTGAAAGGCGTCAACATGGAATTCCGCTGGGGCGGCAGGCTTTGCCTCAGCCGCAACAACGTGCAGGTAATCCGCGAACTCGACGACGGGCTCTTTAGTGCCTGCTGCCAGAACGGCCTTGGCACGGTCAAAGGAACACTCGCCGGGATGCTGGCTGCCGAACTCGCCACCGGCGCGACATCGGATGCTCTGGCCCGTGCGCTCTCTGCTCCGGCTCCACGTCGCTTGCCTCCTGCACCGATCGCGAAACTGGGCGCTGATATCCGGCTGCGTTGGGGCGAATGGCGGGCCGGGCGCGAGTTTTAGGCGTAAGATCGGCCCCGCAGCAGAGATCATCCGTTCCATAGCGCCGTGTTTCGGAACGACCGGATGCAACGCCCACAGGCTAACGCTGCGTCACGCCGCCTCTCACTCGTGTCCAAACACTCTTGCCCAAAACCTCCTTCCGACCCCACGCTGACCTTAGCGGAATCGCCCGCACCAGATGTCGGAGGCCCAAATGGCAGAGCGCAGCTTCCTTGGTGACATGCTCACCACCTTGTTCGAGCGTCGTCAGGCCGATCAGGCCGCAAGTGATGAACGGTCACTGCCGGACCTGTGCCGCGCGCTTCTGGACGCCGAGGGCGAGGTTTCGGGCATTCGACTCGCTCAGACGATCCTTGATCGCTACGGCACATTGGATGACGCAGGCCGCCGGGATTTCTTTACCTTTCTGAACGACGATCTCGAAATCAACGTGAACGCCCTTGGTGCAGCCGCAGCGCGTTACGCCGAAACCAATGACCTGAAGGATTATCAGGCCATGGTCGCGCAGACCGAAACCCGCCGTTGGGAACTGTTCCGCCGCCTGAACATGCCCATGGGCGCGACCCGCGCGCTGGTAGAAATGCGGCGTCATCTGTTGGTGGCACTCAAGGACCAGCCGGACCTCAAACGCACGGATATCGACTTCCGTCACCTGCTACGGAGTTGGTTCAACCGTGGCTTTCTTGTCCTGCGCCAGATCAGCTGGGAGACCCCCGCCAGCATTCTTGAAAAGATCGTCGAATACGAAGCTGTCCACGCCATCGAAAGCTGGGATGACCTGCGCCGCCGCCTGTACCCGCAGGACCGCCGCTGTTTCGCGTATTTCCACCCGGCCATGCCAGAAGAGCCGCTGATATTTGTCGAGGTCGCGCTGACGCAAGCGGTGCCGGATTCGATCCAAGGCGTGCTGGCCGAAGATCGCGCCCCCGTGGAGGCGCGTGAAACAACGACCGCTGTCTTCTACTCGATCTCAAATTGTCAGCAGGGCCTGACCGGAATCAGCTTTGGCAACTTCCTGATCAAACAGGTGGTCGAAGAGTTGAAGGCCGAGCTGCCGGGCCTGACAACCTTCGTCACGCTCTCCCCCATTCCTCGACTGAACGCATGGCTGCGCACCCAGCCCGAGGATGACACCACAGCGCGCGTTCTGGCCAATGTCGCAACCGAGGACGAGGTGCGCGATACTGCCGCCGCCTATTTGAGGCATGCCAAAACATCAAAGGGCTTGCCGTTTGACCCGGTCGCCCGCTTTCATCTTGGCAACGGAGCCCAAATCTATGCGGTTCATGGCAACGGGGACACGTCACCCAATGGCATCCAGCAATCGAGCGGCGCGATGGTCAATTACCACTATGACTTGACCAAGATCGAGGCGAACCACGAACGGTTCCAGCAATCCGGTGAAGTCGCGCTTGACGACGCGTTTCAACAGTCGCAATCCCCTGCCAAGACCCGGATCATTCCGGGACGGCAGAGGATCGCGAGCTAGTGCCAAACCACCTGTACGACCATCTCTTCGCCCCACATGCGGGCAGTAGCAAAACACTTTTCACACGCGCGGGTCAGCCGGACCTGAGCTATGACGACGCGCTAAGAATGGCCGCGCAACTGGCGCATGTGCTGGTCTCACACGGCGTTCAGGCAGGTGACCGCGTGGTGGTGCAAGCCCCCAAAACAGTCGAGATGGTCGCGCTCTATATCGCGACAGTCCAGACCGGGGCCGTATTCCTGCCTTTGAACACAGCCTATACCCGCGATGAGGTTGCCTATTTTGTCGGCGACGCCGCGCCCCGCCTTTTGGTCTGCGATCCAAATCGGGCGGAAGAACTCACAACCATTGCAGGTGATGCCACACTGCTGACGCTGGCCGCAGACGGCTCTGGCTCGCTGACGGCAGACCTCGCCGCGCAACCAACCCGCTTTGACACGGTGGACCGTGGCCCGGGCAATCTCGCAGGCTTGCTCTACACCTCCGGTACCACAGGGCGCTCCAAGGGCGCGATGATGAGCCATGACAACCTGCTCTCGAATGCCCGCTCGCTGGTCGATCTCTGGCAGATCACAGCAGACGACCGCTTGATCCATGCCCTGCCGATCTTTCACACGCACGGCCTCTTTGTTGCGCTGAACACAACGCTCATGGTGGGCGCGCAGGTTTACTTCATGCCGGGCTTTGACCTCGACGCTATGCTGTCCGAACTGCCGCGCTCGACCCTCATGATGGGCGTGCCAACCTTCTACACCCGCCTTCTTTCAGACGAGCGTCTCACAGCCGATCTCTGCGCGAACATGCGCCTGTTCATCTCCGGCAGCGCGCCGCTTCTTGCTGAAACGCACGAGGCCTTCACGGCGCGCACAGGCCACCGCATCCTCGAACGCTACGGAATGACGGAAACCAACATGATCACGTCAAACCCGTACACCGGCGACCGCCGCGCGGGCACCGTGGGCCTGCCCCTGCCGGGGGTCGAGGTGCTGGTCTGCGACGACACCGGCACACTCGTCCCGCAGGGCGAGATCGGCATGGTCGAAGTGCGTGGTCCCAACGTCTTTCAGGGCTACTGGCAAATGCCCGAGAAGACCGCCGCCGAGAAACGCGCCAACGGGTTCTTCATGACCGGCGATCTGGGGCAGATGTCAGAGGACGGCTATCTGACGATCGTCGGACGCGCCAAGGATCTGATCATCACCGGCGGGTACAACGTCTATCCAAAGGAAATAGAAGACATCCTGAACGACATTCCCGGCGTGCTTGAAAGCGCGGTTTTCGGCATCCCCGACCCCGACTTCGGAGAGACGATCCTCGCCGCCATCGTGCCTGACGCAGCATCTAACCTGACCGACGACACCCTTGCTACTCAGGTCGCGTCCAAACTCGCCCGCTTCAAACATCCCCGCCGCTACATCCGCATGGACGCCCTGCCGCGCAACACCATGGGCAAAGTCCAGAAAAACGTTCTCCGCGACCAGCACGCATAAAAAAACTCCGCTGGCTTTTGGGACCAGCGGAGCATTCGCGCACGTCAAGGGGGGAGAATGCCCGCGTGCGGTGTGTCGGGTGTCGCTGTTAGGAAGCGGCAGCGACAGCGCGGCCTGTCATGACCTTTACCAGATGCGCGCGATAGGCGGCAGTGGCGTGCAGGTCGGTGATCATACCGTCCGACGATACCGATAGATCAGAAAGCGCCGACGCTGAGAAGTTGGACGAAAGTGCCGCCTCAGCTTCGGACCAGCGATAAACCCCGTCCTCGGACGCGCCGGTCACGGCAACACGGACCCCGTCGCTGTATTTTGCGACAAAGATTCCAACCATCGCAAAGCGCGACGCAGGCTGCACGAACTTCTGATAGTTCGCCGCTTCTGGCACCGGGAATGACACACTGGTGATGATTTCACCTTCTTCCAGTGCCGTTGTGAACATGCCTTGGAAATAGTCATCCGCTGCGATGTCACGCTTGTTCGTGGTGATCGTCGCGCCCGATCCCAACGCTGCCGCCGGATAGCAGGCCGCGGGGTCATTGTTTGCCAGCGAACCGCCAATCGTGCCGCGGTTGCGCACCTGCGGGTCCCCGATATGCGATGCCAAAGCCGCCAGAGCCGGATAAAGCGCCGCCGCATCGGCTGCGACGGTCGCATGGGTCGTTGCCCCGCCTACCACAACCGCGCCGTTGTCGCCCTGACAAACGCCTTTCAGCTCATCAATCCCGGTCAAACTGACCAGAGTCTCAGGCTGCGCCAGACGTTGCTTCATTGTCGGCAACAACGTCTGTCCGCCACCCAGTGCCTGCGCATCTTCCGATGCCAATGCGGCAACTGCATCTGCGACCGTCGAAGGTTTCGAGAATTCGAAGTTATACATGTTGTCTTCCTCCCTCGGCTCATACGGGCCTCCACCCATCTTCTTGCCGAAAAAACTTTGGGGGTCCGGGGGCAAAGCCCCCGGTCCTGATCACAGTCGATTAGCCGTTCATCGCCGCCCAGACGCGACCTGGCGTCAAAGGCATGTCGATATGAGCCACGTCATGGCCGCCGCGCTGAAGCGCGTCGATCACGGCATTGACCAGCGCAGGTGGCGATCCGATCGCACCAGCCTCACCACAGCCTTTCACACCCAGCGGGTTGTGCGTGCAGGGTGTGACCGACGAATGATCGACCGTAAAGTTCGGCAGGTCATCCGCACGCGGCATCGCGTAATCCATGTAGGATGCACTGATCAGCTGGCCGTTTTCGTCATAGGCACAGTTTTCCAACAGAGCCTGACCGATACCCTGGGCCAGACCACCATGAACCTGACCTTCCACGATCATCGGGTTGACCACGTTGCCAAAGTCATCAGCAGCGGTGAAGCCAAGGACGGTGACTTTGCCGGTCTCAGGATCAACCTCGACCTCACAGCCATAGGCACCCGATGGATAAGTAAAGTTCGCCGGATCATAGAACGCCGTTTCTTCAAGACCGGGTTCGATTTCTTCCAGCGGATAGTTGTGCGGCACATAGGCGGCCAGCGTCACGTCACCCCAGGCGACCGATTTGTCAGTGCCTGCAACCGTGAACTGACCATCTTTCAACTCGATGTCGCCCTCTGCGGCTTCCATCAGGTGTGCAGCCACTTTTTTGGCTTTGTTGATGATCTTCTCGGTCGCGCGGACCAAGGCCGATCCACCCACAGCCAGCGAGCGGGAGCCATAGGTACCCATGCCCATCGGCGTGTTGGCGGTGTCGCCATGCACGATCTCGACCATGCTTTCGTCGATGCCGATCATCTCGGCCACGACTTGCGCAAACGAGGTTTCGTGACCCTGACCGTGGCTGTGCGAACCGGTCATGACGACCAGACCACCGGTCGCGTTCACACGCACCGTGGCTGATTCATACAGACCCGCACGCGCACCCAATTGGCCCACAAGAGCAGACGGCGCGATGCCGCAAGCCTCGATGTAATGTGCGATGCCAAAGCCGCGCAGCTTGCCGTTGGCCTTGGACTGAGCCGCACGCGCCTCGAATCCTGCGTGGTCCGACTTGGCCAGCAAAGCATCCATCGTCGCGTGGTAGTCGCCGGTGTCATATTCCACCGCCACAGGCGTCGCATAGGGGAACTCGGTGATGAAGTTCTTGCGGCGGATTTCAACCGGATCCATCCCCATTTCACGCGCGGCCTTGTCGATCACTCGCTCAAGCTGGAACGTCGCCTCTGGGCGACCTGCACCACGATACGCGTCAACCGGCGTCGTGTTCGTAAAGACAGCCTTCACGTTCACATGGATCAGCGGCGTGGTGTAGTTGCCCGCCATCAGCGTGCCGTGCAGCCATGTCGGGATCGACGGTGCAAAGGTCGACAGGTACGCACCCATGTTTGCGTGGGTGTCGGTCCGGACAGCAAGGAATTTACCTTCCTTATCCATCGCCAGTTCGATCTTGGTCACGTGGTCACGGCCATGCGCATCAGACACGAACGCTTCCGAGCGGCTGGATGTCCATTTCACCGGACGGCCCAGCGCCTTGGCGGCAAAGGTCACGATGGCTTCTTCGGCGTAGTGGTAAATCTTGGCGCCAAAGCCGCCGCCCACATCCGGGGCCACAACGCGCAGCTTGTGCTCTGGGATGCCCAGAACGAAGGCACCCATCAACAGGCGGATCACATGCGGGTTTTGCGACGTGGTGTAGAGCGTCGACTCGTCACTGTGCCGGGCATAGTCGCCGACGGCCACACGTGGCTCCATCGGGTTGGCCACCAGACGGTTGTTCTTCAGTTCAAGCGTGGTGACATGATGCGCCGTGTCGAACGCATTTTGCACGGCATCCAGATCTTCTGACCCAAAGCCCCAATCGTAGCAGAGGTTGTTGGTCAGATCGTCGTGAACCTTGGTCGCGCCATCGGCCAGGGCGTCTTTCATGTCGATCACCGCTGGCAGTTCGGTGATGTCGATGTTCAATGCATCCGCTGCATCACGCGCGAGCTCAGCGGTTTCGGCCACGATCACACAGATCGGGTCACCGACGTGACGGACTTTGCCTTCCGCCAAGATCGGGTGCTTGGGTTCCTGCATGGGCTGGCCGTGACGGTCGGTCACCTGCCAACCGCACGGAATGCCACCGACGCCTTCGAAATCGGCGGCTGTGAACACCTTAACCACGCCATCAATCGCCTCGGCGGCGCTGACGTCGATGCTGTTGATCGTGCCATGCGCCATGTCCGAGCGCACGATATGCGCATAGGCCTGACCGTTCAGGTTGATGTCGTCTGTGTAATTGCCGGTCCCTGTCAGAAACCGGATGTCTTCGCGGCGCTTATTGCTCGCGCCAATACCACTATCCTTTGGCATTTATTCCTCCCTAGGCGTGGTGCGTGCAAAGCACACACCCTACGATTGGTGGGTCGAGTGCGTGGTCTCACGCACCGTCTTGTCGTTCTTTATTCAGCGGCAACCGGCATCACGTCCTGCCCGGACGCGGCCATGATCGCTTTGACGATGTTATGGTAACCCGTGCAGCGGCAGATATTGCCTTCCAGGTAGGCGCGAACCTCGGCCTCGGTCGGCTTCGGGTTCTCCTTCAAGAGCGCTGCCGCCGTCATCACCATACCGGGTGTGCAGAAACCGCACTGCAGGCCGTGATAATCCTGGAACGCTTGCTGAACCACAGATAGCGACCCGTCCGCGTTGGACATGCCTTCGATCGTCGTGACCTCGGCACCATCCGCTTCGGCAGCAAGCATAGTGCAGCTTTTCACGTTCACACCGTTGACGTGGACGTTGCAGGCACCGCATTGGCTGGTGTCACAGCCGATATGCGTCCCTGTAAGGCCTTGATCATCGCGCAGGAACGCGGACAACAACGTGCGTCCCTCAACCTCGCCGGAAACGGCCTTACCGTTCACCGTCATTGAAATTTTTGCCATCAGATCCTCCCTGAATCTTTCTATGTGCCTTGTTGGTATGTCAGGCTTTTCCGGTGATCCGGCCCAGCCATGATTTCTTCTTGGTTTCGTCAGCGCCCGCCGCGTCTCCGTCAGCAAGCTCCATGTCCGCCTCCGAAGGCTCTTCGACGGCCTCCTGAAAGCGTTCAAAGAATTGGTCCGCCATCTTCTTGGCGAACCCGTCAATGATGCGGCTACCAAGTTGCGCCAGCTTTCCGCCAACCCGGGCATCCACTTCGTAATCAAGTTGTGTGCCGCCATCGACCGCCGTCAAGGTCACGTCAGCACCGCCCTTGGCAAAACCTGCCGCGCCGCCTTTGCCTTCGCCAACCAGCTTGACGCTATTTGGTGCGTTCATGTCTTCCAGCGTGACGGCACCTTTGAAGGTGGCTTTCACCGGGCCGACCTTTTGCACAACGGTCGCCTCGAACCCGTCATCGGGGTTGCCGGACATCTCGGTACAGCCGGGCACGCAGGCCTTCAGCACTTCTGCATCCAGAATGCCTGCCCAAACGACCTCTTGCGGCGCGTTGATTACCCGTGATCCGGTCAGTTTCATCGTCTTCTACCTTTCAGGCGCACGGAACGTGACGCCGTATTTCTCGTGAATGGCCGCAATGCGCCCATCCTCCAATGCGTACCGCACGGCATCGTCCACTGCGTAGGACAACGGGCGGTAGCGGAAATTCACTCCAACGCCGAGCGTCCAGTTCGAAACGGCGAACCCGGCCAGCGGAGGTTCGTGCACTCCGATGCTATCCGTCAACCCGTGATCTAACTGACCACGTGGCCCCATGGCCGCCATGACATCCCCGGCAGCCAAGGCCGCCATCGCTTCTTCCATGGTGGTGTAGCGTTTGATGTTGCTGGCCATCTGCCCACCTGCAAAGGACGACAGATAGAAATCGGCGATGCTGTCATTCTCGACCGCGACGGTATCAAACCGGAAATAGGCCGGAACGGGCTTCTCCTCCGGGTAGCTCGCCTTGTCATAAGCAATCGCGATCGCCTCGGCGGAATACTGGCCAGTGAACACGACCTGCTCGACCCGACACGCAAAGCTGGGGTCCCAAGGCACCCGCATCATCACATTGGCAATCCGCCCCCCGATCAGCGCACCTTTCCAGATGTTGAACCGCAGATCGGCCTCAAGCGTCTCGCCCGCCGCCACAAAGTTGAACCGCGCGTCAACGCCAAGGTCTTCCGCGATGATCCGCGCGACCTCGATGTCGATGCCCATCGGCTCGCCACCTTCTTTCCACGAATAGGGCGGGTAGTCTTCGTAGACGGCGAAAAGCATGTGACCCTGATCCATGATCTGGTCCAGCTCTTGCCCGACAATGTCACGCGACGCGTTCTGGGGTTTGGGCTGCGGGACATAATCGGCGCAGGGGTCCGAGCTGGACCAAACCGGTCCAGCCATCCCAAATGCCAGCAATGCCGCCGCCAGCGTTCTCAGCATTATTGCGCCGCCGACAGCCCAACCGTCAGCGTTTCAGCTGCGGTTCTGAAGGCCGCCGGATCCACCGTCAGAATACGCTCCGCCCGGAAGGCAACCGAGTCAGCAACCGGTGCCCCTGACAGGGTTTCAATCTTGGCCGAGATCGTGCCCAATTCGGCAATCACGCCGTCCACATCAGCGCCACTCGCATCATCGGCCCACATGGCAAGCTTATCGCGAATGGCGACCAAATCGTCATTCACGTCCTCCATAGCGACATCGTCGGGACGTGTTTCGATATAGGTGCGGATTGCCCAGCCAGCCTTTTCGCCCAGCAACTCGCCAAAACCCGGCATGCGCGTGATGCCCGACTGGGTATAGCCGTGGATAAAGCGCTCCATATACCATTCGTCGCCATATTCCTCGGCCTCAAGGAACCGCAGGTCAGGGGCCAGACCACCAGACACCGCTTCCAACCCGTGACAGCGTGCGCAGTTCTGGTTGTAGCCCGACGCCCCAATCTCAAGCGCAGCCAACCAGACGTCTTCGCCAACGGCGTCGGCACGGTAGGGATTTTCGATCAGGCCATCTTCGACATCAGGCAGCGCAGCGGTATCCACCGGCTGCGGCGCAACATCGCCGTGTCCGGTTGCGTGCGTGGCCGCCAGTGTGGTCAGGCCAATTACTGCGGCTCCCGCCGCCCATGTGCGCAGGGTCATCTCCGACTCCTCCCAATGTCATCGTTCCCCAATGATTACGCAGGCGCACCTGCATTCAGGTATTGGACCTTGGTGGGGTCCCTTTGATTTTTGCACCAAGAAGCACCCGACCTTAGTCGCTCTTTGGCAACCACCCTAGGCCGCCTCCGACCAAGGTCTTGGTTCCTTAACACGCTTGACTCCTCTTCCCTGAGGCCAAGGGAGGACGTGCCAATGCGCACTGCAATGTTGGCGCTGCTGACAGCCGGTTGGGCTGTGGCAGCGGACGCTCAGGATGTGACGATCGGGTGGCTGAAGGTCGAACGCGACCTGCCGCCGACACTATCGAACCTCGACCCGATCCCCGAGGATTTGGGGCTTGCCGGGGTCATGACTGCCATCGACGACAATGCTACCACTGGCCGCTTCATGGGTCAGACCTGGGAGCTGTCCGAGCACAATGTCTGGCTGGGCGATGACGCGGCCGAGGCGGCGCGAGCAGCGCTGGCCGAAAGCCCCTATCTGGTGATCGACGCCCCTGCAGATGTTCTTTTGACAATCGCTGATATGCCAGAGGCAGCGAATGCGCTGCTCTTTAACTCTGGTGCCGGCGACGCCGTGCTGCGTGACGCAGACTGCCGCGCCAACATGCTGCACACGCTGCCCTCGACGTCCATGCGCACAGACGCACTGGCCCAGTTCTTTACCACCAAACGTTGGGATGATCTGGTAATGATCGCGGGTGGTCATCCCGAAGATCAGGCTTATGCCGCCGCGATGGAAGGCTCGCTGACCAAGTTCGGGATGAAGCTGTCTGACCGCAAGGAATGGCGCTTTGACGCCGACATGCGCCGCAACGCCGCCCAAGAGGTCCCGCTCTTTACCCAGGATTTCGGCGACTATGACGCCCTGATCGTCGCCGATGAGTTCAACGATTTCGGCCGCTACATCCTCTATAACACGTGGGAGGCCCGCCCCGTCGTCGGTTCCGAAGGCCTCAGCGCCCAGACATGGGGCCCCGCCGTCGAGCAATGGGGCGCCGCGCAACTGCAATCCCGATTTGAGGACGCTCATGAGCGCGAGATGGCTCCCAAAGACTACGCCGCATGGGCCGCCGTGCGCGTCTTGGGCGAGGCCGTCACACGCACACAGTCCAACGACGTCGCAACCCTGCGCGATTACATCCTCGGTCCTGACTTCGAACTCGCCGGATTCAAAGGCCGTCCGCTGACCTTCCGCGATTGGAACGGACAGCTGCGCCAGCCGATCCCGCTGTTGCACCCCCGCGCGCTGGTCGCCAACGCCCCGCTCGAAGGGTTCCTTCACCAGACCACGGAACTCGACACGCTGGGCATCGATCGCCCGGAATCCAACTGCACCGCCTTTAACTGACCCCTGCTTCAAAGGAGCCAGACCATGTCCCTTCTATGTTTCAAAAATACTCATATCGCGGCGCTGGCCGCGTGTGCCGTGCTCGGCTCACCGGTCGCTGCCGATGAAATCTGGGTATCCAACGAAAAGGACGACACCGTCAGCGTGATCGACATTGAAACACTCGAAGTCGTGCGCACCATCGATGTAGGCGAACGCCCCCGGGGCATCACCTTCGCCAAGGATTACTCGGTCCTATATGTCTGCGCTTCAGACAGCGACACGGTGCAGGTCATCGACCCAGACACCGGCGAGGTCCTGCATGAACTGCCGTCGGGCGAGGACCCCGAACAGTTCGTCCTGCACCCCGACAACCGCCACCTCTATATCGCCAATGAGGATGACGCGATTACGACTGTGGTGGACACAGAAACACGCAAGGTTGTGGCCCAAATCGACGTGGGGATTGAGCCCGAGGGCATGGCCGTTAGCCCCGATGGCAAGATCGCCATCACCACGTCTGAAACCACGAACATGGCGCACTGGATCGACACCACGACCCAGAAACTCTTTGCCAACACGCTTGTCGATTCGCGCCCGCGCCATGCCGAATTCCTGAAGGACGGCAAAGAGCTTTGGGTATCGGCAGAAATCGGCGGCACAATCAGCGTCTTTGACGTCGAAACCCAAGCCGAGATCGCCAAAATCGACTTTGAGGTCGACGGCGTTCACCCCGACCGCGTTCAGCCGGTAGGATTTGAACTCGCCGCCGGTGACACCCACGCCTTTGTCGCGCTTGGCCCCTCGAACCACGTCGCGGTCGTGAATGCCGAAACCTATGAGGTCGAGGATTACATCCTTGTTGGTCGCCGCGTCTGGCACATGGATTTCAATGCCGACAAGTCGCTGCTGTTCACGACGAACGGTGTCTCCGGCGACGTTACGGTGATCGACGTCGCCGCCCGCGAGGCGATCAAGTCGATCAAAGTTGGGCGCTTCCCTTGGGGAGCTGCCTACCGTCCGACAGATAGCTAACTGCACAAACATCTGGGGTTCATGAAGGCTAAGCCTCGCATGTGCGCCCGCAAATCTATTCAGAACAAAACGTAAAAGGACCGCACCTATGTTCCGTACCCTGACTGCTGTTGCCACCATGATGGCCCTCGCCGCGACGCCCCTGATGGCGGATGACGACGACGATGATGATGATGACGGCTTTGGCCTGGCTGGCATCCTTTCGGCCTCAAACAAAGAGGACCTGGAGCCGATCCAGTTGGGTGCCGGCATCCCGCTGACATCCGCGCCATGGGTGCTGAAGTCCGGCACCTATTATGAGTTCGAAATTCAGGGCGACGGCTCTCAGGAACTGGCGCTTGTCGGCCCAGAATTCTTCCGCGCGATCTGGATTGATGAAATCGTCGTTGAAGGCCTCGAAATCCGCCCGCTCGGCATCGACTCGGTCGAATTTGACGAAGCTGGCGAAATGGAAATTGGCTTCCTCGCGATCAAACCCGGCTCGTACTACCTGAAGATCCCCGGTTCGACCGGTGAAACGCAGCGCGTCGAGATCACGATTGAATAAGTGGACGACGCGGCGCCAGAGACAGCTTCGTCCTCCCAAATTGGACGCCGTGTCACCCCCTCTACTTTGGCCGTAGAGGGGGTTTCCTACGCTTACAGCAAGAAGGTCGCGCTGGATGACGTCTCCTTCTCAATCGCCTCAGGTTTCACGGCCCTTCTGGGCCCGAACGGCGCAGGCAAAAGCACACTCTTCGCGCTTCTCACCCATCTCTTCACGACCCCCACTGGCCGCATTGAGATTGCCGGGCACGACCTGTCACGCACGCCCCGGCAAGCCTTGGCCAAGCTGGGCATCGTGTTTCAGCAAAGCACGCTCGACCTCGACCTCACCGTCCAACAAAACCTGACCTATTTCGCGGCGCTCCATGGCATCGCAGGCCGCACCGCCCGCATCCGCATCGCAGAGGCACTGGAGCGCCTGAACATGGCCGACCGCGCCCGCGAAAAGGTCCGCGCCCTGAACGGTGGCCACCGCCGGCGGACAGAGATCGCCCGCGCATTGCTGCATGACCCGACTGTCCTGCTCTTGGATGAACCCTCCGTTGGGCTAGACGCCGCCGCACGCGAAGCGATCACGGCCCATGTCCATGATTTAGCCGCCGACGGCATGACCGTCCTCTGGGCCACGCACCTGACGGACGAAATCTACGACACCGATCAATGCCTGATCCTGCATCAAGGCAAGCTTATCGAATACGGGATTGTGCAGAACCTGACCAAAGGCACCCCACTCAAGGACCACTTCCTGACCCTTACAGGAGCCAAACAATGATCTGGCTCCCCGCCCTCCGCGCGATCATATGGCGCGAGGCCCTGCGCTTTGTCCATCAGCGCGAGCGCTTTATCGCAGCTCTTGTACGGCCCCTCGTCTGGCTCTTGGTCTTCGCCGCAGGCTTCCGCGCAGCGCTTGGCCTGTCGATCACGCCACCCTATCAGACCTACATCACGTATGAGACCTACATCGTCCCGGGCCTTTGCGGGATGATCATGCTTTTCAACGGGATGCAGTCGTCGCTCAGCCTCGTCTACGACCGCGAAATGGGGTCGATGAAGCTCTTATTGACCGCGCCGCTGCCGCGCTGGTGGCTCCTCTTTGCCAAGCTCATGGGATCGACCACCATCTCAATCCTGCAGGTCTACACCTTTCTCGCCATCGCCGCCGCCTTCGGCATCGACATGCCGCTGATGGGCTACGTGACTGCTCTGCCCGCGCTAATCCTTGCGGGATTGATGCTCGGCGCGCTCGGCCTCGCACTCTCCAGCTTTATCAAACAGTTAGAAAACTTCGCAGGCGTCATGAACTTCGTGATCTTCCCGATGTTCTTTCTGTCCTCCGCGCTTTATCCGCTGTGGAAGATGGCTGAAAGCTCACGCCTTTTGCACGACATCTGTGCCGCGAACCCGTTCACTCATGCCGTCGAACTCATCCGCTTCGCGCTCTATGCCGAATTCAACGGCCCGGCGCTCGGTTGGACGCTGCTTGCCACCACCGCCTTCATGGCGCTGGCGATCTGGGGCTATGATCCGGCGCGCGGCATGACGCGCAAACGCGCTTAGGTCAGTCACGCTGACCAGTCCTACGACCATAGCAACCGTGAAACGCGGGCGACTTTCGGATATACAGCCGGAAATGGAGGATTTCCGATGCGCCTGTTACCTGTCCTGATTGCCACTTCAATTTCCACGTCTTTCGCATTTGCAGACATCAGCATCGGCGATGCAGACGTGAAAACCGTTGAGGACGAATTCGGAACTCTGAATCCCCAAGACACAGGGTTCGGTCGCATCATGAACAACATCGCTAACGGCCAGACCGACATGGTGACCTGCGCGACAGGCTATTACATCACCAAGTCCGGCGCGCACCACGCGGCACGCGAACTCTTCGAAAACTGCGCCGAAGCGGGCTACACCGCCGCCATGACGTGGATGAGCCAGCTGGATAACAACGGCCTCGGTGCAGAGTACAACCCAGACGCCGCCGCCAATTGGGACCGCCGCGCAGCAGAAGCTGGCGATCCGGTGGGCAAATTCAACTATGGGATTGATCTGATGCGCGGACACGGCGTCGCTCAGGACGAAGTCGCCGGTCGCGCGCTTGTCGATGAAGCGGCCAACGATGGTCTGAAAATCGCGAAGCGCCTACAGGCCGCGGACTATGATCTGGATGAGGTCACGCCAGACGCCGACAACTGGAAATACGCGCCGCTCTTTTAGACAATCCGCGCAGGCGCTCCGCCCAGAGTGACGACCCGCGTCGCCAGCCTGCGCGCCTCGTCGGATGCATGGGTGACGAGCAAGGTCGTCACCTTGAACTCATCGCGCAACGCCTCAAACAGGCGCATCATCTCATCAGCCAATTCCGCGTCGAGCGACACGAACGGTTCATCCATCAGCAACAATGTCGGCTGCGTCGCAAAGGCCCGCGCAAGGGCCAAGCGCCTCTGCTGACCCAGCGAAAGCTGCCCAGGAAACAAGTCAGCTTTTTCAGAAAGCCCCACGCGGTGCAGCATCGCGTCGGCTGCATCGTCAGAACACTTTGCAATCAATGTGATGTTCTTGCGAACTGGCCGCCACGGCAGCAACGTCGGCTCCTGAAACACAACCGCGCGACGGTCTGGCCGGTCACATGTCCCATTGCGCAGTGGCTCTAAACCCGCAATCAGACGCAAGAGCGTGCTCTTGCCAATGCCCGAAGGGCCGGTGATCGCAACGGTTTCTCCCGCCGCGACGTCCAGATCAATCTGACCGAGGATCTGTGTGTCACCTTGTCCAAAGCCGCCTAATCGCAATGAAACAAGCGGCGGACGTTGGCCCGCCGCCGATGGTGCATCGGTATGCACCAGCTTCAGCATCAGGTGCTTGGTGCGTGGAATGTGCCGTCGGGCAACGCGGTCGCGTCACCAACCAGATCGCTTCCACCCAGCCCGGCCATCAGCTTGAGCATTCGGTCCGCGGCTCCCTCATCAATTGGTCCGGCCTCTGGAATACCCGCGCGGAAACCCGCCTTCAGCGCCTCAAACTGCGCATCGGATTTGGCGTTCATCTTTTCACGGAGACGATCCCACTCGGCATCATCTGCCGCCAGAAGGTCCTTCGCCGCGCGGGATGCATTGGCCAGACCATCAACCAGTTCCGGGTTTTCGCGCACCATGTCGCCGGTCACAACATACCCCAGAAGCGGCGTGTTTGGATCAAGGCCAAGCGCTTCTGCCGCAGTTGCGACATCCACCAGCTTACGCATTCCGCCCGCTTCCATCTTGGCCATGAAATGCCAGAAGTTAATGGCCCCATCCAACTCGCCCTGCATGGCCGTCTTAAAGATCAGCGGCGGCGCGCCAAACACCTGTTCAGTCCCGCTTTGAAGTTGAACACCGTATTCCTGATCGGCGTAGGCCTGAAGGATCAGCCATGATTTATCCAGCGGGCCACCGGCAATTCCGATCTTGCCACCCTGTAGATCAGCAAGGCTTTGTGCCGGGCTATCGGATGGGACAACCACGCCGCCAACTGCTTTGGAATACGGAATGAACACGTAGTCTTTGCCTGCCGCGCGTTGGCGCGCGACCCAAAGCCAATCCGAGACGATCACATCCGTCTCACCGCCTTGAAACGCAACCTTCGCCGCCGAGCCAGACGCAACACCGGTCACGTCCAACTCAAACCCCTCTGCAGCGTCAAACCCATGATGCTTAATGGTGTTGAGTTCCCAATTCACCGTGCCGAATTTCAGCACTTGGGCGCGCAGCGTCTGCGTTTCGGCAAAGGCGCTGACGGCAAAACATGTCGCGACGGCAACGCCTGCCGCAATTCTTGAGAATACGGACATCTCATTTCCTCCCTGATTACAGTCAGGTTAGCAGGCCGCATCGCCCGCGATATACGACCTTCGCGCTATGGGTGAGTGTTCAGTGTAGGTTTGCTATTTAATGATCAGCCGAGGCAGCCAGTGGCTCTCCGCGTCACCTTCGTACAGATCCGCCTCGCGGATCGGGCGCAGTTCACCCGCAGGGGGAGGGACGCTTAGATCGTCCATATCCATATCGTAAAGAACGCCGATCATGGTCCCGTCCGGCTGTTCCTCGATCCGATAGTAAACGCCGTTCCACATGTTGATCCCGTATTCCGTCGCGCCTTTCCAAAGGAACAGGAAATCGTATTCCAGATCGGTCAGATCCTCGGACACGTTGCGCGCGATCTCGTAGGGATATGGGACGTGGCACCAATGCTTTTGCGGCCCTTCGAGGCATTTGAACGGGCGCATGGACAGGAAGTGCTCGGTAAAGACGGGCGCAAGGTCGGTGGTATAGGTGCCGTCACTCGCAATGCTCAGGCTAGCGATTTCGATACGGTCGCCGTCAGCCGATTCCAGAAAGACGCGTCGGTCTTCTGCCTGTGCCGCACCAGCAAATCCGGCCAATGCCGCGATGAACACCGCAATTTTCTGCATAAACCTCTCCTCCTTTGGTCGGAGTAGCACACCGCTTCCGAGGGCCGATTATCGACTATGGTCGCGTCTCACACCGCCGTGAGCAGGCTAAAGCGTGACTGCCCCCAGGGTCGTAAGACCAAAGGCGCATACCCCAGAGCCCGCGAACACACCGATAATGTCGCATGGGCAGCGGTGCGCCAGGAGGATGCGTGCCCGCCACACAAACCCGAATGGGAGGGATAATATGAATCGCTTTTTGACCGCTGCCATAGCGGCTCTCTTGGTGACGTCGACGCAGGTCGAAGCCGCTGGTGTCACCGAAGAGATGCTGGCCAATGACCAAGCAAGCACATCCGACATTCTGACGAACGGTATGGGCCGTCACCTGCAGCGGTATTCGCCGCTGGACACACTCAACACCGAAAACGTGGACAACCTGTTCCCGGTCTGGGCGTTCTCGCTGGGTGGTGAGAAGCAGCGCGGTCAGGAAACGCAGCCGCTTGTCCATGACGGGATCATGTACATCACCGGGTCGTATTCGCGTCTTTATGCGATCGACGTCAAAACCGGTGAAGAGCTTTGGCAATACGACGCGCGTCTGCCTGAAGGCATCCTGCCTTGCTGTGACGTGATTAACCGCGGCGCGGCGCTTTATGGCGACAAGGTTTACTTTGGCACGCTCGACGCCCGCATCGTCGCGCTTGACGCGAAAACCGGTGACGTCGTCTGGCGCAAGAAGATCGACGACTACAAAGCAGGCTACAGCTACACCGCTGCACCGCTGATCGTGAACGGTCTCGTTGTCACCGGTAACTCCGGCGGCGAATTCGGCATCGTGGGCGCCGTTGAAGCGCGCGACGCGGAAACCGGTGAACTGGTCTGGAAACGCCCCGTGATCGAAGGCCACATGGGTGAGCTGAACGGCGAACCATCGACCATGACCGGCACGCTGAATGCCACCTGGCCCGGCGACATGTGGAAAACCGGCGGCGGCGCAACATGGTTGGGCGGCTCCTATGACGCGCGCACCGACACGCTGATCTTTGGCGCGGGTAACCCTGCCCCTTGGAACAGCCACCTGCGCAACGCGGGTCAGCCACTGGACGACAACTCGGGCGACAACCTCTATGCCGCTTCGCGTCTGGGTCTCGACACCGCAACGGGTGAAATCAAGTGGCACTTCCAGACGACGCCTCGCGAAGGCTGGGACTATGACGGTGTGAACGAAGTCGTCGCCTATAACGACCGTGACGGCAACGCGCGCCTCGCAACCGCTGACCGCAACGGCTTCTTCTATGTTCTGAACGCCGAAGACGGTGACTTTGTGCGTGGTGTTCCATTTGTCAAAGACATCAGCTGGGCCGAAGGTCTCGACGAAAACGGGCGTCCGATCTTTGTAGAAGAAAACCGCCCGGGTAACCCGGCGGACTCCGCAGACGGCAAGAAAGGCGAAATCGTCTTTGCATCGCCTTCGTTCCTCGGCGGCAAGAACTGGATGCCAATGGCGTTCAGCCAGAAAACCGGCAACTTCTACATCCCATCCAACGAATGGGGCATGGATATCTGGAACGAGCCGATCACCTACAAGAAAGGCGCAGCCTATCTGGGGTCGGGCTTTACCATCAAGCCTAACTACGAAGACCACATCGGCAGCCTGAAGGCGATGGACCCCGACACCGGCGAAATCCGGTGGGAGTACAAGAACGACGCCCCACTGTGGTCGGGTGTGATGACGACCGCTGGCGGCCTCGTGTTCTTTGGCACGCCAGAGGGCAAGTTCATCGCACTGGATGACACCACCGGTGAAGAATTGTGGTCGTTCCAGACAGGTTCAGGCATCGTTGGTCAGCCTGTGACATGGGAACAGGACGGCGAACAGTATGTCTCGGTCATCTCGGGCTGGGGCGGCGCGGTTCCGCTCTGGGGTGGTGAAGTGGCCAAGAAGGTGAACTACCTGAACCAGGGTGGTACCCTCTGGACGTTCAAGCTGCCACGTCAGCTGGCCTCTGCCAACTAAGCCAAAGGCGCAAGCTATAAGCGGCGCGTCCGGGAAACCGGGCGCGCCGTTTTCGTTTCGGCACGCAACCGATCCTGATGTCGGACCTGCCCAGATTGCCTGACTATAATGTGTCAAATATCATGCGACTTAAGGCTTAGGGACGCGCCCGCTTCTGCAGCCTATGGTAATCCCATGAATGCGACGACTGACACCAGACCTGCTCCTCATTTCGAACTCGTGGCCGATGGCTGGGTACTGATTGTCGACGACCACCCGCTGTTTTGCGACGCGCTGGAGCTGACCCTGCGTTCGATCGCTAACTTTTCGGATGTGCGCACCGGGGCCAGCCTTGCGGACGGCCTGGCCGTGATTGAAGAGCATGGTGCGCCAGCGCTGGTGGTTCTGGATCTGAACCTGCCGGATGTCACCGGATTGAATGGTCTGATCCGCATGGTGAATCGCGTCGACCCGGCGCCTGTCATCGTCGTAAGCTCGCTGACCGACAATCGCGTTGTGGCAACCGCGATGCAGGCCGGTGCTGCGGGGTATGTGCCAAAGCATTCACCGCGCGCCGTGTTCAAGACAGCCATCGATTCGATCAAGGACGGTCGCATCTTTGTGCCCGAAAACTTCGTGGCTACAGACGTCCCCACAACGCATGGAGAAGCGGTCCGGAAGCTGTCATCGCTGACCCAACAGCAGTCGCGAATCCTCGAATTGATTTGCGACGGCAAGCTGAACAAACAAATCGCCTACGAGCTCTCCATCGCGGAAACGACGGTCAAGGCGCATGTCACATCCATCATGCGAAAGCTGGGCGTCCAAAGCCGCACACAGGCCGTTTTGGTCGCTCAGGACGCTAAGTTCGCAAGTATCTTGCCAGAATCCGATTCCTCCAGCTAAGCTGCAGGTTGAGGAGTTCACCATTTGACGCACACTTTCCGTCCCATTCCGCAAGGGGACGTGTTGCGGCATGGCAATACACTACTGTCGGCGCAGGTGCCGATCCATGCTGACGACCCCGTCGGGCAAATCGCGCGCGCATTCGATGGATGCGCACTGGCGCAGCTGTTCCTATTCGTCAGCGCTGATGCAGATTTCTCTTCAGTGGTGGAACAAGTGTCCGCTGCGCTGGCACCTACACCTGTCGTGGCCTGCACGACAGCCGGGGAGATTGGCCACACCGGTTACATTGACAATCATATCCTTGCTATCGGGTTACCACGCACGCATTTCGCCACCCGAATACAGGTGATCGAAAACCTCGGCGGCAGCGGGCTGACACAGGACCTCGACCGCGTTGTCCAAGGCCGTGTGGCGCTATCGTCGGCAAATCCCGACAAACCCAATGGCTTTGCTTTCCTCATGGTCGATGGCCTGTCGCTCAAGGAAGACCTTTTGGTCAGCGCCCTCGCGCCGACGCTGGGCAATTTCAAAATCTTTGGTGGTTCGGCGGGTGACGGTGTCCGTTTCACCAAAACCCTCGTCGCGGCGAATGGTCGGGTTATGCGCAATGCTGCCGTGCTGACCTTGGTTGTCTCGCATTGCGAGGTCCGTGTTTTCTCGCTTGATCATATGGAGCCGACGCAAAGGCGCATGGTCGTTACCGGCGCAGATCCGGACCAGCGCATCGTGAAAGAAATCAATGCAGAACCCGCTGCGGCAGAATTTGCACGTCTGGTGGGCAAAGACCCGGCGCAATTGAATGAATTCACCTTTGCCGCGCATCCCGTTGTGGTGCGGCTTGGCGACGAACATCATGTTCGCGCAATCCAGCGCGTGAACAGCAAGGGCGAGTTGGTGTTTTTCTCGGCCATCGACGAGGGCATGGTCCTGACCGTGGCAAGCGCCATGAACATGCCCACCCATCTGGATCAGAAATTCGCAGAATTAGCCAAAGGCCGCGCCGCCCCCGATATACTTGGGTGCGACTGTATCCTGCGCCGGATCGAAGCCGAGCAAACACAATCCTTCGGTGCCGTCAGCCGCATTCTGGAAAAACACCGGGTCCTCGGGTTTTCGACCTATGGCGAACAAATCGGCCCGATGCACGTGAACCACACGATGACGGGCGTGGCGATCTTTCCGCCAACACAGAGCGCGGGGTAAGGCGCTATGCATGACCTTTTGCGCGAAGGCGATACCGTTGAACGCCAGAATGCCAAGCTGATGCGCATCACCGACGCGCTGATGCGGCGCGTCGAGCAGACCACGGATGCCAACGGCACCGCTTATGCTCATTTCGAACGGGCCGCCATGCTCGAAGGTCAGGTCCGACAGCGGACCATTGATCTGGAACGCACCCTTGATCTGCTGAATGACAGCAACGCCCGGCTCGCGCACGCTAACCGTGAAACCGAGGTCGCGCAATCTCACCTGTCCGAGGCCATCGAAACGGTCAACGAGGGCTTCGCGCTGTTTGATACGAACGATAAACTCGTGCTCCACAACAGCCGCTTCTGCAAAGACCTGCACGACATCTCAGATTACCTGACCGAAGGGCTGAGCTTTGTTGAATATGTCGAACTGATCAGTGAATCGCGATTTCTGTCTTTGCCGGATGAAACCGGGCCGTCCGACTGGGCCGCAAGGCGCCTGCGCCACCACAACCGCAGCCATGTTGTCTTTAACGTCGAACTGATGTGGGACCGCTGGCTGCAGGTGTCTGAGCACCGCACCAAAACCGGCGGAACCGTCATTCTGCAGACGGATGTTACCGAGATCATGCGCGAAGAGCGGCGCGAGCGGGAAAAGCTGGTGGATCGTCAGGCCCGCATGGTGCGGGCAACCTTGGATCACTTGCCGCAAGGCGTCTGCATCTTTGACCGCGCCGGAGCGCTCGTCGGCTGGAATCGCCGAATGGAAGATCTGATCGATCTGCCCAGTGATGAAGGCCTGATTGGCATGCCCTTTGGCGATATCCTCCGGATCCTTGTGAAGGAAATGAAATTCGCCAGCAGCTTTAGCAGAAGCATGCTGCAATCATGGGCCGACCGACGCGCCGGACGCCGCCCTTTGAACTTTGAGGTCACGCGCGGCACCCATCAGGTTTACACCGTCTTTGCACAGGAAATGCCGGACCGCGGCTTTGTGATCTCATTCACGGATATCACGCCAGAACGTCTGGCGACGCAGGCGCTCCACACCCTGAACACGCAACTCGAACGCCGTGTCGCCTCACGAACCGAAGAGTTGGGCGAAGCTCTTTCCGAGGCGCGCCGCGCCAACGTGTCCAAAACCCGCTTTGTGGCCGCCGCCAGCCACGACCTTCTGCAACCTCTCTCGGCGGCCAAGCTTTTTGTCGCCTCACTGGAAGATCGCATTCAGGACCCGACCTCGCGCGATATCGCGGACAAGGCCGTCAGCGCCTTGGCCAGTGTTGAAAGCATCATCGAAGCGTTGCTGGACATCTCGCGGCTTGATGTTGGCCAGGCGACGATGGACGTGCAACCGGTGGCTCTTGGTCCGTTGATGCGGTCGCTGGCCAGCGAAATGGCGCCGGCGGCAGCGGAAAAATCCCTTGAGTTGCGCGTCGTCCCTTCGGGTCTTCACGTCGTGTCTGACCCGGTTTTTCTGCGGCGTATCCTGCAGAACCTTCTGTCAAATGCGATCCGTTACACGCCCTCAGGGCGGATTGTGTTTGGCGTGCGTCGTTTGCGCGATCAGGTTCGGATCGAGGTGCACGATACTGGCGTCGGCATTGCCAACGATGATCAGGAAAAGGTGTTTCAAGAATTCGCGCAGGTCTCGCGCCTTGGGGCCGGGTCCGACGGGCTTGGAC
Source organism: Shimia ponticola (assembly GCF_007995215.1). Classification (GTDB taxonomy): domain Bacteria; phylum Pseudomonadota; class Alphaproteobacteria; order Rhodobacterales; family Rhodobacteraceae; genus Shimia_B; species Shimia_B ponticola. The sequence goes on along the minus strand of NZ_VCDK01000005.1, from coordinate 569,737 downwards.
TTGGGTTGGCCATCGTGGAGCGGGCCTGTCGGCAATTGGGACATGATCTGTCGCTTCAGTCCGCGCCGGGTCAGGGGTCGTGTTTCTCAATCACGATGGAGACCAAAGCCCCCGCATTTATTCCAGCGGATGACATCGTTTTCCCAATGTCTAATACCACCTCTCCTCTTGAGGGGTTGATCGTCCTTCTTGTTGAAAACGATCCGGATGTGGCAAAGGCGATCACTCTTAACGTCGAAGGTTGGGGCGCGCACATCATCCACAGCGAAAGCGGCGAAAGCGCGATCGCACTCCTGGAAGAGGTCGAACTGGTCCCAGACTGCATTTTGCTCGACAACCATCTGGGCGATGGCATGACCGGTCTGGATCTGTGCGTTTACCTTAGGTCGCAGTTTCACAACCTACCCGCGCTCATCATATCGGCGGACCGTGGCGACGAAATGGTTGCGTCCTGCAATGAGATCGGGGTGCCACTTCTGCCAAAGCCCTTGGACCTGACCCGTCTGCGCCGGTTCCTTGAGGATGCGTCTGCCAAGGCGATGATCGCTGGTCAGCAACCCGTTTAGGTGGCCAACCGCCGCCACGCGGTCGCGCGCCGCTCCCACGGTGCCAAAAGCGCGTATTCCAGCATCAGCATCAACGCGACGAATGCCAAGGCGTAGGCCAGCACATAGCCGGTCTCAAACAGCTGAAAATACAGGTGGATCTGAAACCCCACGCCGTTTGATCGGCCAAGGAATTCGACCACCAGAACGATTTTCCAGATGATGGCCAATCCATTGCGCATCGACGACGCAAGATAGGGCCATAGCTGCGGCAAGGTCACGTGATACATCCGCGCCATGGGTGACAGTCCAAAGACCTGCCCCATATCGCGCAACCGTTTATCCAATGCCTGCACGCCCTCGCGCACCGTCACAGCGACCATGGCGGTTTTGTTAACGGCAACCGCCGTGATCGCCGCGACCTCATTCAAGCCGATCCAAAGGTAACAAAGCACGATCACCACAAGGGCCGGAATATTCAAGAACACCGCAACCCACGGCCCCAGCCACAAGTCCAGTTTGGGCATCCGCCCCAGCGCATAGCCCAGCACGACACCAATCCCCATAGCCAGCGTGAACGCCGCCGCGACGCGCATCATGGTGGCCGCGATATGTTCAAGCATCGGCCCTTGGCTGGCCTCTTCCCAAAAAATCGAAGCGACTTCCGCTGGCGTCGGCAAAACGCTCGGGTCAGCCGTAGCCACAGCTGCGGCCCACCACACGGCGATCAATCCAAGCAGCGATGTCAGGATGACGGGAAACCGATCTGTCATCTCGGAAACCTATCCCAGCGCCGGGCGCATAGGTCTCAAGACCTTAGTCGCATTTGGGCGCAAACAGCCGCTCAATTATGGTCGCGGGAATGGCTTGTCTTGCCTCGTTCCGACTTTGGGCTGCTGCTCTTGTGATCAGCCTGCTGACGGCCCCTGTTCTGTGGGCCGAACCTTCCCCGCGTGAGGCCATCGCTGAACGGATATTTGCCCCGATGGAACTGGGCGAGCCCGTCAATGACAAAGGCGTTTATCAGCTTCTGAACTCTGGCGGCGGCCATGTTGGTTACGTGTTCGAGACATTGCCCATGGCACCCTTGCCCGGGTTTTCCGGCGCGCCGATCAACGTGCTTGTTGTTCTCGACCTCGAAGGCCGATTTCTGGACGTCCAGTTGATCGACCATAACGAACCGATCTTTGTCAGCGGGCTGGGACAGGCCCCCTTCCACGCCTTTTTTGAACAGTACCAGGGGCACAGCATCGGCGACAGCCTGGTCGTCGGCTCACCCTATGGCGGCGGATCGGACTCATCGGCTCTGGTCTATCTAGATGGTGTAACCAAGGCGACGGCATCTGTCCGCATTGCCCACGAGAGCATCCTTGCTGCTGCACTTCAGGTCGCCCGTGAAAAGATGGGCGGTGTGTCCGTGGGACCGCCCGCCTACCCAAACCGTGACTATGCCGAGGACCTGGATTGGGACGCGCTCGTCGCGGACGGAATTGTCAAACGCAAGACTTGGACGAACGCCCAGATAAATGCCGCCTTCACCGACACCATCTGGGAAGACGACGACCCAGAAGCGACCGAAGACCCAGACGGCACCTATCTGGACCTTTGGGTCGTCGATCTTGGGGCGCCGTCGGTTGCGCAGGCGGTCCTGTCCGACGATGGTTATGAAGAGCTTCAGGATTTTCTCGAAATCTCGCCCAGCGACGAGCCGATCCTTGTTGTCGATACAGGCCGTCATGGATTGGTGTCAGAGGAATTCGTCCGCAACACGGCACCCGACTGGATCAGTGCCGAACAGGGTGGGTTTCCGGTGTCCATGCGCGACGCGGACCTGATCATCGAATTGCATGACGACGTTCCATGGGAACTGCACGATGCCGTCGATTACGGACAGGCCTTGATCCTGCGCACCGATAGGCGGTTGGGGTTCGACCCCACACAGGAATGGACGCTTAAGGTTGAGGCGACACGCGAACACGGCCTGTTCCAACCCGAAGTTGGGTCCGTCCCGCTAGAGGCGCAGCACAGCACGGATGAACGGTTCTACTTGCGCGCCGAAGTGATTGAACCCGCGCCGCCATGGGTCGATGCGATCCGCAACAGGTTGAGCGACCTGATCATCCTTGGCGTCTTTTTGACTGGGCTGGTGCTTGTCCTTGGCTTCGGAATGCGACGGCTGGCCGCGCATCCGAACTTTATCGCTATCCGACTGGTGACGCTTGCCGTTGTGACTGGCTTTATCGGCTGGTGGGGACAGGGGCAGTTGTCGATCGTTACGCCGCTGGCCACACTACAGGCGGCAATTTCAAGCGGCAGCTATGCGTTCCTTGTCTACGATCCGTTTTCGCTTGTCATCTGGGCCGTCGCAATCGCCGGTCTGGTCGCGTGGGGTCGGGGTCTTTTCTGCGGTTGGCTCTGCCCTTTTGGCGCGTTGCAGGAGTTCGCGAACCATTTTGGCCGGTTGCTGCGCATCCCGCAGATCGAACCCTCTGCGGCGTGGGACGCTCGTCTGAAATGGGTGAAATACGTCGTTCTTGCCGCTCTGGTCGGGGTCACGGTCTACGCGCCAACAGCCATGGATAAGGCCGCCGAGGTTGAACCTTTTAAAACGGCTATCACCACGTTCTTTGTCCGCGAATGGTATTATGTCGCCTATGCCGCCTTCTGGCTGATCCTGTCGATGACTTTGTTCAAAGGATTCTGCCGCTACGTCTGCCCCCTAGGCGCACTGATGGCCATCGGCGGGCTGCTGCGCGGCCGCGATTGGATAGAGCGGCGCGAGGAATGCGGATCACCCTGCCAGCTTTGCAAGGTGAAATGCAAATACGCGGCAATCAAACAAAATGGCAAAATCGACTACTCCGAGTGCTTTGAATGCCTCGACTGCGTCACCATCCATGACAGCCCCAAGCAATGCGTGCCGCTGATCATCGCCGCCAAGAAGGGCCGAACGCTGAAGGGGGCCACGGCATGAGCATGAACCGCCGCCGCTTCATCGCCATCAGCGCAGCCTGCATCGCTTCGGCTGCGACAGCTGCCACACACCGCTGGAACGGTCGTGCCTTGGGTGCAGAGGTTTCGATTGAGCTGCATGGCGGCGATCAGTCAGCTTTGGATGCCGCCGTCACAACGCTACTCAGGCTGGAGCGGGCGTTTTCCTTGTACGACCCCACGTCTGAGCTATCCCATCTGAACGACAACGGCCAAGCAACGCCCAGCCCCGATATGCGTGCAATCCTGCAAGAGGCTGACATTGCCCACCGCCTGACCGGAGGCCTGTTCGATCCGACTATTCAAACTCTCTGGGATGCAGCGGCCCATGGATACGCTGCGGACCCGGATACCTTTGGATGGGATCAGGTCGAGATGGACGATCAGGTGACACTGGCCCCCGGTCAGAAACTGACCCTGAACGGCATCGCGCAAGGCTTTATCACCGACCGCGTGCGCGATGTCCTGATAGATCACGGACTAACCCATGCCTTGATCAATATCGGGGAACATTTGGCCATCGGTGGTCCGTTTCGCTTGGGTCTATCCGACCCGGCGCAGGGATTGGTCGGTCAGCGCAGTCTGATGAATAGCGCCATCGCAACATCGTCTCCGGGCGCGCTCAGGTTGGGCGCAGCATCCCACATCATGCACCCCGCTGTTGCGCCGGTCTGGAGCACAGTCAGCGTCGAAGCCGCCGACGCCACGCGCGCCGATGCGCTGTCGACAGCCATGTGTCTGATGTCCAAAGATGCCGTTTGGGATACCGCCCGAAAGACCGGGAGCCGCGTGACCCTCGTCGATGATGAGGGCGATGTGACGACGATTTCCTAGCCGTCCTTTCGCGTTGAGCAAGTCCACAAGGTCTTGCACCGTCCCGCTTTAGGCTGAGGCATCTGACCAAACGAATCGCGCAACGAGTATCGGTACTTAGCACCACCCCTCAGGTCAGCGGCATCCGCATTGCTGGGTTCGCAGCCCTCAAAATTCCATCCCCTCCAAGTCCCGCACATAGGCCTCGAAGAATTCGCTGAAGGTCGCGACCAACGGCGGCAGTTGCTCATAAGGGGGATAATACAGCGTCAGCCAAAGCGGCGGGAGGTCCCAGTCTGCGACGAGCCGCGTCAGTTCTCCTGCGTCCAAAGCCTCACGCGCGATGAAATCCGGCAGCACACAAACCCCATGCCCGCCGCGCGCCAGTTCAAGCAGGAAGTCCCCGTTGTTCGACACGATCTGCGTGCCCGCCCGGATGACGCGGCGCTCGAGCCCTTGGGTCAGGCTCCAGTTTTCTGGATCACCGGTTACACTGTAGCTCATCAATGGCATGGCCCGGAGGTCATCGGGATCGACGACACCTGCGTGTCGCTCTGTCAAAGTCGGCGCGGCCAAGACGGATCGAGGCACCTCGCACAGCTTGCGCCAAATGGTGGATTTGTCAGACGGCGGACCAGAGATGCGGATCGCCAGATCGCAGTCTTCGTCGATCACATCCACAAACGCGTCCGTCAGATGTACATCCAGATCAATCCGCGGGTAGGCAAGACGAAAGCTATCCACCATCTGCGGCAGGATACGCAAACCCATCGACAGCGGCGCGTTGATCCGAAGCCGCCCGAGGTCAGGCCGCATGGCCCGCGTAATGTCCTGTCCAACACGGTCAAACTCCGCCACCAAAGGTGCATACCGCGCCACCGCCACCGCGCCTGCGCTGGTCAGCGATACCTGTCGCGTTGTGCGCACCAGCAATTGCTGACCCATCTCTTCCTCAAGCCGCGCAACGATGCGCGTGACCGATGCGGGCGTCATGCGCAGGGCGCGCGCGGCTTTGGTAAAGCTCAGGTGTTGCGCGACCTCAAGGAACACGCGGATGGGTTTCAATTCGTCCATGAACCGATGATTATTGCACCAATGGCAATAGTAAATGCTCAATCATCGCCATTCACCGAAACACTGACACGGCCTACCTCTGTCTCAACAGAACAGGAGACCGCCATGATCACCGATATCAAAGGCCTGCACCACGTTACGTCGATGGCTGCAGATGCCAACGAAAACAATACTTTCTTCACGAACACACTTGGCCTGCGCCGGGTCAAGAAAACCGTGAACTTCGACGCGCCAGAGGTCTATCACCTCTATTACGGTGACGAAGTCGGTACCCCCGGCTCTGTCATGACTTACTTTCCCTTTGGCCAGATGCCCCGCGGTAAACGCGGAACGGGCGAGGTGGGCGTGACGGAATTCGCCGTGCCCAAAGGGTCGCTCAGTTTTTGGTCCGATCATCTGAGCAAGCAAGGTGTCACAGGCCTGAGCCAAGGCACAGCTTTCGGTGAAACCCGCCTGAACTTTGACGGCCCAGATGGCGACGGCTTTGCCTTGGTCGAAACCGACGACCGTGACCGCACCCCCTGGACCGGGAACGGCATCAGCGCCGACGCGGGTATCCTGGGCTTTAACGGGGCTCGCTTCCGATTGCGCGACGCAGACGCAACCGGAGAACTGCTAACCTTCATGGGATACCAAAAGGCCGAGAGTGAAGGCGATGTGACCCGCTATGTGATCGAAGGCGGAAACGCTGCCGACACCATCGACCTTGAACAATCGGCGTCCGCCCCAACCGCCAACCAAGGCGCAGGGTCAGTTCACCATATCGCCTTTGCCGTTGAGGATCGCGCTGCTCAATTGCGTGTTCGCGAGGCGCTTATGGACACAGGGTATCAAGTGACGCCGGTTATCGACCGCGACTATTTCTGGGCGATCTATTTCCGCACGCCGGGTGGTGTGCTGTTTGAGATTGCCACGAACGAGCCCGGCTTTGACCGCGATGAGGATACCGCGAACCTGGGTCAGGCACTGAAGCTGCCGACACGCTATGAACCGCATCGCGCGCAGATCGAGGCGCGCCTGCCGGAATTGGCGGCCTAGACAAAGCCTGATCAAAGCTGACGCCCGGCGGCAACGCCGGGCTTTCCCCTGCATTCGAAGGGAAATCTAAAGTGACTCCCACTGTCCAAACACCCGATCACTACCACGCCCTCACGACCACACCCGAAACCGGCAAACCTTTGCTATTCGCCTTGCACGGCACGGGTGGCGATGAGCGTCAGTTCTTTGACCTCGCACAGTCAATTGTTCCCGGCGCGGGCGTTGTGTCCCCACGTGGGGATGTGTCCGAAATGGGCGCAGCCCGGTTCTTTAGACGCACGGGCGAAGGCGTCTACGATATGGCCGACCTTGCCCGCGCGACAGACAAGATAGCGGATTACGTGGCGGCCCACAAAGCCGCCCATCCGGACATCCCTGTCTATGGGTTCGGTTATTCGAATGGGGCCAATATCCTAGCTGCCGTGACTATGGCACGCCCTGATCTGTTTGATCGTGTTGGCCTGTTGCACCCTCTCATTCCGTGGACCCCTGATAGCATGGACTTGGACGGCAAGCGCGTCTTGATCACCGGCGGCCATCGCGACCCGATCGCCCCGCTGCCGGCGACGGAAGCACTGATCGCGTGGTACACAGCCCAAGGGGCAGCGGTGACACAATCGCTTCACCCCGGCGGTCACGAACTGCAACAAAGCGAAATCGCGGCCTTGGCGGAATTGCTGAACGGATGATCTGATCCACTGGGGCGAGAGCGTTCAAGCCTTCGCCCCGACCTCGCGGAACCAGAGTTTGGCCGGGGTTGCACCACTCCAACGGACACACGGACCTGTGGCGCAGGGCCTCGCCTGCCGCCCCCTAGTGACGGCGCGGTGTGCGCCCGGGCAAACCCCGCATGGCGGGTTTCTCCTGCGGCGGTTCGGGCAGCGTCTGTTCCTGCTTTGGTGCATTTGGTGGCTCTTCGCCTCCAAGGCGGAACAGTGACGAAATACGCGGCGCTGTCGGCGTTCCGACCCGCGAGCGCGTGCGCAGAACCGGTTGGGTCGACGCAGATTTGCCCGACCCTTCGCGCAGAACGATATAGACGCCAGACGCGATGATGATCGCGGCCCCGATCGCGGTGTTCATTTCTGGCTGTTCACCAAAGAACAGCGCGCCATAAAGCGTTGCCCACAGGATTTGCGAATACTGCATCGGTGCGACTATCACCGCCTCACCCAGACGATAGGCCTGGATCACCAAGAGACCCGCCACCGTCGCAAATAGCGAGATCAGGAACAAAAGGCCCAGATGCTCAACCGGCATGGGTTGGTAAACAAACGGCAGCAAGACGGCCATGATCACAAAGTTGGCGACCATCGGGTACAGGATCAGGACAATGGACCGCTCTTCGCGTCCAATCTTGCGCACGATGACAGAGGCCAGCGCGCCAAAAATTGCACAGCACAATGCTGCCAAATGTCCAAAAGTCAGCTCGGTCGCGCCGGGCTGAAGGACCACAAGAACGCCGGCCAATCCGACCAGCACAGCCAGCCCACGACGCAGTCCAACCTTTTCGCCCAGAATAGGGATCGCCATGATCGTGATCAAAAGCGGTGAGGCAAAGATAATCGCATAGGTCTGAGCCAGTGGAAGCACCGAGAACGCGTAGAAAGCAGAAGCGCCCGTGATCACCGCCGCCAGCGTCCGAATAACGGTCCACATCGGGTATTTGGGGATCAGCGTCCCGACGGTGTTGTCCCGCAACAGCAGAACCGTCGCGATCGGAAACCCAAAGAGAACCGAGAAGAAAACCACCTGAAACGGGCTATAGGATGCGCCCAGCGTTTTGACGATCACGTCATGGGTGGAAAATATGCCAAAGGCCAAAAGGGCCAGAAGAGTTGCCCGGACATTTGCTGACATGCATCACCTGTCGATTTCCTCGCGGCACCATAAACAGGCCTCGCACGTGAACGAAAGCCATCAGCCCATCGCCTACCCCGCTTTTATCGCGGCGATCGTTTGTTGTGCATTTTGAGCCAGTGTGCGGATGTCCCCGGCAATCACCGAAAAACTGCGCCCAGCATCGCCCGCGCGCCCTGCCTCTATCGACGCGTTGATTGAAATGAAGAGGATCGTCTTGCTGATCGTACTCAATTCCTGCAGCGCGCGCTCTGTGTTCGCCGCGTGCTGCGATTGACGCACCAACACGCCACCAATGAAAACCGCGCGGATCGCATCAAGCGCGCGTATCAGGGATGGCAGGCATTCTGTTTGAAAGGTCGTGACGGCGGCGGTTGGACTTTTACTGCCAGCATCCCGCTCGACCTGCCCATTCAGTTTTGCCAGCGCATCAGCGGCGTCATCGCAAATCTTGCGCCCAGCCGTGTCGAGCGGAAAACCCACAGGCTCAAGCCATTCATCCGCGCCGCTGCGCAAAAGGCCAATGACCTTTTGCACGTTGCTATGCCACCTGACTCGCGCGGAAGGTTGGTCGTCGGACGCCATAAGGATGGCGCATGTGCCGGTCAGAACCGGCAACATGATATTTTCGATCTGCACGATTGGATCGCGTCGCCAATCCAGCGGCAGTCCCATAATCATCTCCAGCCGGTCTTTCTTGGACCCTAGCTAGAGAGGCTGAACAAAGACCTAACCGGCGACCGAAGCTTCGAGCGCTGCAATCACCGCGTCGCCCATCTCGGACGTGCTGACAGGGGTGCCGCCATCGGCCTGCATCAGATCCCCGGTGCGAACACCGTCGGCCAGCACCTTCTCAACGGCTTGCTCAAGGCGCGTCGCCTCTGTGCCCTGGTCAAACGAATAGCGCAGAGCCATCGCAAAGCTGAGGATGCAAGCACATGGGTTGGCCTTGCCTTGTCCAGTAATGTCCGGAGCCGAACCATGGACCGGCTCATACAATGCTTTGGGACGACCATTCTCCATCGGTGCGCCCAGTGACGCGGATGGTAGCATGCCCAACGACCCGGTCAGCATGGCCGCACAGTCGGACAGAATGTCGCCAAACAGGTTGTCGGTGTAGATCACGTCGAACTGCTTGGGCGCGCGGACCAGCTGCATCGCACCGTTGTCAGCGTACATGTGGCTCAGTTCGACCTCTGGGTAATCCTTGGACACCTCGGTCACCACGTCGCGCCAAAGAATGCCGGATTCCATCACGTTGGCCTTTTCCATCGAGCACAGACGCTTGTCTCGCTTCATGGCCAGTTCAAACGCAGCGCGCGCGCCGCGTTCGATCTCGGCCTCGGTGTAGCGTTGAGTGTTTACGCCGACGCGCATGTTGTCTTCCATGTGGATGCCGCGTGGCTCACCAAAATAAACGCCCGAAGTCAGCTCGCGCACGATCATGATATCCAGACCGCTGACGATATCCGTTTTGAGCGACGAGAAATCGGCCAACGCGTCAAAACACTGGGCTGGGCGCAGGTTGGCAAACAGGTCCATTTCCTTGCGCAGACGCAGCAGGCCGCGCTCTGGCTTTACGCTGAAATCCAGATCATCGTATTTTGGGCCGCCGACTGCACCCAGCAGAACCGCATCGACCTCTTGAGCCTTGGCCATCGTGTCATCGTGCAACGGCACGCCATGCGCGTCATAGGCTGCGCCACCCACTAGGTCCTCGGACACATCAAAGGTCAATCCCCGTGTGCCAAACCAATCAATGATCTTGCGCACCTCGGCCATGACTTCGGGGCCAATGCCGTCGCCGGGCAGGATCAAAAGGGATGGGTTCGACATGGTGCGCTCCTTTTAAACAGTCGCCAAGGCGGTAGCCGCCTGCGCCCCCAGCGTCAAGAAGCGGTCAGTCGCGGGAACTCGGCAGCGATCAGGTCCCATACTGCGCGTATCCGGGGTGTTGCCCGCATAGCCTCGCTGGCTGTCAACCACATCGGCAATGACGGGATGGCCACGGGCAGTTGGACTCGCTCGACCCTTGGGTCTGCATCGGCGACGACACAGGGCGAAAACCCAAGCCCACAGCCAGCCACCACCAGTTCCCACATCGTCAGAACATCATCGGTGCGCGTGGCAAAATCCTCGCGGGTGATCGGATAGCCAAAGCCGCGAATGCCATCGACGATCCGCGTCAGTGTATCGTGCCCAACCAAATCCATCTTGAGCACATCGGTAACGCCATTGGGTCGCCCGACACGTTCAAGATATGATTTGGCCCCATAAAGCCCCAACGGCAGGTCACCCAGATACTGCGTTACAAGGTCAAGCTGCGTGGGCCGATACATGCGGATGGCGATATCGCTGGCGCCAAACAACAGGTTTTCGCTGTCATCGGTCGACACCAGATCAATCTGAATCCCCGGATAGCTTTCGCGGACGCGGGCCAGAAGTGGCGGCAACAAAGCGTGAGAGACGTTGACCGAAGCCGTGATGCGCACCGATCCCGCCAGTTCCGTTTCGCGGGTGGCCGCAGCGACGCGGATATCATTCATCGCCTGAGCCATGGCCCGTGCAGCTGGCAAGATCGCCTCGCCCATATCGGTCAGTTCAAAACCGCGGGCATGGCGCGCGAAGAGCTTGGATTTCAGCGCCTCTTCAATCGCCTTGATCTGGCGGCCCACAGTGGGTTGGGACGCCCCCGTGCGCCGTGCCGCCGCGCTCAACGAGCCTTCTTCCGCCACTGCGAGAAAAGCCTGCACGAGTGCCCAGTCGAGGGATCTGATCGAGTCGTTCATTCATTTATGAATATCAGAGGAAGGATTTTGGTCAATTTTGTTTAGCAGAAACGGTCGCTAGGTCTGCGTCATCAGATCGAAGGAGATCACCATGCAACAGACAGTTCTTATTCTAGGCGCAACCGGTCGGTTTGGCCGTCATGCCTCCAACGCCTTTGCCCAAGCCGGGTGGGACGTCCGCACATTCAATCGCGCAACGGACAACCTTTGGGATGCAGCATGGGGCGCAGACGTGATCGTCAACGCGTGGCACATGGCCCCCCAGGATTGGGCCGATCAGGTTCCGAAACTGCACGCGCAGGTCCGTGAGGTGGCGCTGGCATCGGGTGCGACCGTCATCATACCCGGCAACATTTATGGTTACGGCGACACAATGCCGGAACGGTTGAGCGCAGATACGCCGCAGCTTCCGTCGACCGGCTACGGTGAGGTGCGCAAGGATATGGAAGCCGCCTACAGGCGCGACGGGGTCCGCACCATCATCCTGCGCGCGGGTGACTTTCTGGATGATGAACCGTCGGGCAACTGGTTCGACAAGGTCATGACAGCCAGGCTCAGCAAGGGTATTTTTGTCTATCCCGGTCCGACCGACGTCAGCCACGCTTGGGCGTTTTTGCCCGACATGGCCCGTGCGGCGGTTGCCTTGGCCGAGAAGCGCCATGACCTGCAGACGTTCGAGGATGTGCCCTATCCCGGCCTGACCTTGACCGGACAACAGATGCGGGAAGTTTTGGAAAGAGTCACGGGTGAGCCCCTGCGCACCCGGCGGTTCCCATGGCTCCCGATCCGCCTGACGGCGCCATTCCTACACCTGTCGCGTTACCTGAGCGCCATGAAATACCTTTGGGATCGCCCGCATCATCTGGATGGCGCACGGTTGGCAGAACTGGCACCCGAACACAGGGACAGTTCAGCCGCCAGCGCCCTTGCAGCGGCCGCCAAGCCGCAGATCCACCCAGACCAAGGCATGGCGCGACAGACCGCCACCGGTTGATCGCGGCCATTCAAGCCCGCTGCCCTCGACCCGAAGGCAGGCAGCGGGCAAGACATAGCTGACCCGAAGGCGGCCGATATCTCGTTCAAAATCCGCCGTTGCAAGCGATCCGGTATCATCTGTTGGACGTGGATCCTGCACCGCCGGGTGACTGAGGACATCAGCCATCATAGCCCGCTGCCCGTCACCACGCAGAGGATCAAGATTGAAATCCCCGGCCAAGACAAAGGCGGCCCGCGCCGTGGGCAACTTGCGATACCAAAACCGCAACTCATCCGCATTCCGGTATCCGTTGCGATCCTCAGGTCCGTCAAAGACAGGCGGCGTGTGATGCGATGTCCAGACCTCAAGCACCCCCTGCGGAGTCTTGATCGGCACCTGCCAATGAGCCGTTGTCGATAGGCGTTGGACGGCCCTCACGTCTGGGGTCATGGCCGGTTGCCCGCCCGATTGCGGCAATCGCGCCCATGGCAGGTTAGCCCAGATCAGGTCTGAATGATCCAGAACCGCGTCTGACATGACGGGAAAGCGTGACAGCACAGCCATGCCGCCTTGTCCGGCGAACCAACCGTATCCCTGCGCATCTCGTGGCTCATGTGTACGACCATCACCGTCCAGATCGACGTCCGTCATGACCCCGGTATTCGGGGGCCTCGCAAAACTATGCGGCATCGACCAACCCGCCTTTGCCAGCGCATCCGCAAATGCATCCAGCGCATGACCGTGCAGATCAAAGTCAAAAGACTGAAGAATGAGGATATCCGGCTGTGCTCGGGCAATCAGGTCGACAGCGTTTTCGACGCCGTCATCCCCACCTCGCAGGATATCGCGCAAAAGCAGTGTCGGATGCTTGCGCGTAAGCTCGCTGTTCCATGTCGCAACCCGAACGCTGTCAGCATACGCCGCAGCACCGCTGAGCCCCCAAATCAGGGCCAGCCAAAGCGTCAGGCAATAAGCCCGTCCTCGCCAAATTCGGCATAACGGCGGCGGCGCTTGTCCTCGATCATTTGCGCAACACGAGCCATCGCGATCCCGCGCATGAACAGACTTGTCGGCAAAAAGGCCCATGCGCTCATCGTCCAGATCAAGGTCTGCGGCGATTCAATCGACAGGGCCGTGAAGTTGGCCGACCCGATGGTCGCGACCGCCGGTATCAAGAATGGCAGGACAAATCCTAATGCCACGTTAACGCGCGCGTCCCGTTGCAACCGCTCGACAACGTCGCCACCGGCGGTGGGATCAAACGTCGGCAAATTGATATAGACGTTGAAGTCTCCGTGGCGGCTTGGCCACTTGTCGAGGCGCAGAATGATCAAGAACACGGCAAGAGAGGTCAGCGAGCAAAGATACGCCATGCCGGCCGCCGTGCGCACCATTTCGATGAGTTGCGGCGTCGCGTCCTCAGGCAGCATCAACACCACGTTGCGGACTGGTGAATACGGAAAATCTATCAACATCCCGATAATGCTACCGACCTCTGAGACAAACTCGGTCAGCGCCGTCGGATGCACCTTGCCGCGCGCAATCAAAGTCAGGAATACGATGGTGAAGAACAGCGACAGGAACCGCACCCGGTTAAACGGCGGGGCGTGTCGAAATTCTACAAAACTGGGATAGGCCGAACTGTATTCGACAAAGGTCAAAATCCCGGCAAAGACCGCGACTAGGATCGCGATCTGGGTCGCGTCATGTGTCACACCCGGCAATAGAAGCGACGGGGTCGCCACCATCCAGATGATCAAAAGGGAACGCAAAAACGCCCCTGGGAGCCGTGAAATCACTGCCAAACCCTCAATCATGGACGACGCCGATACGTTGCCGGTGTCTTGTCCCGTGTATTGATCCCGGCCTGCTGAACCGGGTGCCTCATTATTGCCCCGATTGTGCCCACTTTCACTTCGCCGGGCAAGGAACTGTTTTTACTAGCAGAAAGATTTTTGCAGTTTGCGATTAAAACTGTGGCATCAAGGGCGCGCCTTGGCGCTCAACGAAAATGTGGCACAGGTTGGGCAGCTATATGTTGTGTCTTCGCTGCCCTCCGCGTCAAAACCTACAAAAACAGGATTGGCAGCTAGTACACGGCTTTGTGTTACTCTTGCATCACGCACCGCTACGCTCGCTGAATTTTGCACATGCAAAAGGCCGCCCGAGCAACGCGGGAGCGGCCTCGCAATCTTGCGGTTTTATCCTGACTTACGCGTGTCGCGGTGTTCCGGCAGCGCTGTGGTCAGATCCCGGCATAACCGCTGGTGCGTCGGATGTGTCCGATGATGATGCCGACGGCGCCTTGCCGCGCCAACCCATGGCCACCAGTGCCGCGCCCATCGAAACCATCTCAAAGGCGATCACGATACCAAGGATGACAGCGCCCGCGCCAAACGCGCCAAACGCCATAAACAGACCCAGCAGCAGCGACGCGAATCCTGACAGGATCAGCACCCAGCGCGGCACGCCAAAGGATCCCCGATAGGCCATCCACAGGCGCGTGCCGCCAGAGGCCATTAAGACCGCGCCCACAAACAGGGTCAGCGATACGATGCCGCCGACTGGGTTGATGATAAAGCTCAGCCCCAGAACAATGCCCAGAACACCCATGGCAAGTTGCCACCAACGATCTGTCGCATCCTGAAACGCGGCCCACAGGCCAACACCACCCTGAATCAGAAAGAACCAGCCAACCGACAGGGTCGCGGCCAGTGATGCCGCCAGAGGGGCCAGAAGGGCGACAAAGCCGCCAACGATAAGAAAGACGCCCGAGATGAGCATCAAGCGAGGGGAAGTCATGATGTGCTCCTTCGATCTGTTGTCAAAGGAACGGGCAGGCGCACCGATTGTTCCAAACCAGACAGTCCGTCAGGGACCGAGCCAGCACCCTAAAACGCACAAGGCCGCCTATAAGGCGGCCTTGCTGAACCTCAATGTCGCATCAGGCTCACACCCAAGGGCGCGCCTGCGATGCCTGAGCTTCGAATGCATCAATGCTGGCCGATTTCTCCATCGTCAGACCGATGTCATCCAACCCGTTCAACAGGCAATGCTTCTTGAATGCGTCAACCTCGAACGCGATCACCTCACCGTCTGACGTGGTAACCTCTTGGGCCTCCAGATCGACGGTGATCCGCGCGTTCGAGCCCTTTTCAGCGTCTTTCATCAGCAACGCGTGCTCTTCTTCGCTCACCACGATTGGCAGGATGCCGTTCTTGAAGCAGTTGTTGAAAAAGATATCGGCAAAGGACGTCGAGATCACACAGCGGATGCCGTAATCCTTGATCGCCCATGGCGCGTGCTCACGCGATGACCCGCAGCCAAAGTTGTCACCAGCGACCAAAATCTCGGCCTCGCGATACTGCGGCTGGTTCAGCACGAAATCCTCGATCTCGTTGCCCTGACGATCATACCGCATCTCGTCGAACAGGTTCACGCCAAGGCCCGACCGTTTGATGGTCTTCAGAAAGACCTTCGGGATGATCATGTCTGTGTCGATGTTGACCAGCGGCATGGGCGCCGCGATCCCGGTGAGTTTGGTGAATTTATCCATCAGATCATCTCCCGCACGTCGGTGAGTTTGCCGGTCACAGCCGCAGCCGCCGCCATCGCAGGCGATACAAGGTGCGTACGGCCTTTGTAGCCCTGACGCCCTTCAAAGTTGCGGTTCGACGTTGCTGCACAGCGCTCGTGCTCGCTCAACTGATCAGGGTTCATGGCAAGGCACATGGAACACCCCGCCAGACGCCATTCAAACCCGGCCTCTTTAAAGATGTCAGCCAGCCCTTCTTCCTCAGCCTGTGCGCGCACAAGACCAGAACCCGGAACAACCATCGCGCGTTTCACCGCGATTTTCTTGCCTTTCAGGATTTCGGCTGCGGCGCGCAGGTCTTCGATCCGACCGTTGGTGCAGGACCCGATGAAGACGGTGTCGATCTCGATGTCGGTCAGCTTTTGACCAGGCTCCAGACCCATGTATTCCAGCGCGCGTTGCGCTGCGCCGACTTTGCCACCTTCAAAATCCTCTGGCGCAGGAACGGTCGCCGTGATCGGCAGCACGTCTTCTGGCGAGGTACCCCACGTCACGACAGGCTGGATATCTTCACCTTTCAGCGTGACGACCTTGTCAAAATGTGCGCCTTCGTCGGTATAGAGCGTTTTCCACCAGTCCATCGCGGCTTCCCATTGCGCGCCTTTCGGGGCGTGTGGGCGGCCTTTGACATATTCAAAGGTGGTCTCATCCGGTGCGATCAAACCCGCACGCGCGCCGCCTTCGATGGCCATGTTGCAGACGGTCATGCGCCCTTCCATGGTCAGGTCGCGAATGGCTTCGCCGCAGTATTCGATGACGTAGCCGGTGCCGCCTGCGGTCCCGGTCGCGCCAATCACCGCAAGCGTAATGTCCTTGGCGGTCACACCCGGCTTCAGCTTGCCGGTGATCTCGACCTTCATGTTCTTGGACTTCTTCTGGATCAGCGTCTGGGTGGCCAGAACGTGCTCAACCTCTGACGTCCCGATGCCATGCGCCAGCGCACCGAATGCGCCATGGGTCGCGGTGTGGCTGTCGCCGCAGACGACGGTCATACCTGGCAGCGTCCAACCTTGCTCTGGCCCCACAATGTGAACGATCCCCTGACGGACATCGGACACAGGATAGTAATGAATGCCAAATTCCTTGGCGTTCTTGTCCAGCGCTGCAACCTGAATGGCGCTGTCCTCGGTCATGTTCGACGGGTCTTCGCGGCCCGGCGTGGTCGGCACGTTATGGTCCGGAACAGCAATCGTCTTGTCAGGCGCATGTACCTTGCGGCCTGCCATACGCAGCCCTTCAAAGGCCTGCGGGCTGGTCACTTCGTGAACAAGGTGGCGGTCGATATAAAGCAGGCAGGTGCCGTCTTCGGATTCATGGGCGACATGTGCGTCCCAGATTTTATCATAGAGCGTCTTGGGGGCCATCGATGGGTCCTCCTGATACGTGAATTTGCGAATAGTGCGGGCGGGGCGTTGCGGTCACCCCTGCATGGCAGCGATCAGCGTAGTCGCGCGACAGCGGTCTTGGCGACACCAAAAAAAGCGCCATGGCATGCGCGAGCGGTCAGCGATGTCAAAGACTCGGTTCATTGCCCCGCGTCAATACGCCCTCCGCCTTGGTCGGGCAAGTCTGATCCACACGCCTATTTCCTGCGTAACCAGAGCAGATTGACACATTAGGAGTGCCGGCATGCCCGCATTCAAAGCTATTCAGGTTGGCATGTGCGCCGTTTTGATCGCCGCAAGCGTAGCCGCTGCGACCGAAGGAACGCGCTACAAAGGCTATGAGATGCCATCCTACACCGTGCGCTCGACACAAGGCGCGATCGAGGTGCGGGATTATGCCCCCCACATCCTTGCTGAGGTCACTGTCGAAGGGAACCGAAACCGTGCCATCGCGCGCGGATTTCAGGTCTTGGCGAACTACATCTTTGGCGGCAATGCAGATGGGGAAAAGATCGCCATGACTGTTCCGGTGGCACAGGCCCCCTCGGGCGGTAATTGGACCGTCAGCTTCATGATGCCCGCCGCCTTCACGCTTGACGATTTGCCCAAGGCGCAATCCGATGCTGTGCGCTTTGTGGAAACCGAACCGGAACGGCAATTGGTGATCCAGTTCTCTGGCCTGCGCACAGACCGTCGCATCGCCGATTACACCGAACAGCTTGTGACCTACGCGGCAAACCAGGGCTTCGAGATCATGGATGCCCCTCGTTACTATTTCTACGACGATCCCATGACGCCGCCATGGTCACGGCGGAATGAAATCGCGGTCCCAATCAGCGGCTAATTGCGGTCTTCCGGTCATCTGGCGTTAACCCAGAGCGCGTAGCGATTGCGCATGACCAGCTACGATGTCGACTTTGAAATAGATTTCCCTACTGCCACCCTGCGCGGCCGCCCGGATGAGGCTGCCTTTTCGGCCATGGCAGGCATAGCGTTCTTGTTGCGCACCCATGCAATCCGCATGGGAATGTTCACCTGCATTGCGAAGATCAGCGAAGATGTCACGTCGCAAGCCGCTGCGCTAGCAGGGGCCAAGCGCGCGCATGCTGGATACATGACTCTATTGGGTGGCATCAACGGATCGGGGCGCTCGGACCATTTGCACAAAGGCGCATATGTCTGGATGCGCGGTATCGCTGATCAGTTTCCAGACAGCCTGCGTGTCTTGGGCGAACTTGGCCGGATGGGTGGCAACGTGATCCGCGCGCTGGAAGGTCCCGACCCGATCAGCGTGCCAGAGGTCGAAACGCTGATCAGCTACACCTATGCCGAGTTTCATTTCAAAGCTGTGGCCATCGCCGACGCACTTGATGCGTCCTACCAAGCCATGGTCGTTGACGAACGCAAGCGCGCCATGTCGGCCCGTGCCGCCGCAGGAGAGGCCATGGACCGGATCGACAACATCAGCCGAACGGTCCGCCTGATAGCGTTGAACGCGGCCGTCGAAGCCGCCCGTGCAGGCGATGCAGGTCGCGGCTTTACGGTGATCGCGCAGGAAATCAAATCGCTATCAGAGGCGACCGAAGCCGCCAGCGGCGATGTTCGTCGGAGCATGGAGGACATAGTTCAAAACCTGCGTCACTGACACAAAGGCCCCGCCTCAAACCGCGAAACACCGCCAGTTTTCAGCGGTTTGGGAACATTTTGCAGCAAATTGCGTTGCTATGAAAACGTCGCTGCGCAACGGTTGCCCATGTTTTATCCTTTCCAAACCCTGCCTGTTCCCGAAAGCCTGCCCGATCCCGCCCGCGAGTTGCTGACAGAGGCGCTGTCGTCAGGCCAAGGGTTTTTGGCCGGGTTGTTGCGCCCGTGGAACGCCTACCAGCTTTTGATTGCCATCGGGCTCTATATCGCAGCTTGGCTCTTGGCACGCTATCTGGGCCCGCGCATCCGCACATGGCTGTCCAATCGGAAATCGTGGCCGCTTTGGCGGATCAAATCGGTTCTGGCGATCCAGCAACGGTTGGCGGGCATCCTGTTCGTCGTGTTGATCTGGACGGTCGTCTGGACGATGCGCGAAATCACGTGGCCGTCGCGATCCTATCTTCTTGGCATCATCGGCACCTTGGCCTTTGCATGGATCATCGTTGCCCTTCTGACCCGGCTGATCCGTAACCCCTTTCTACGCGGCGTCTTTCAGTATGGTGCATGGGCCTACACGACGCTGTTAATCACAGGTTTGTTGGACGAAACCATTGCCGTGCTGGACGCCGCCGCCGTGTCGGTCGGCGACGTGCGCCTGTCTCTCCTGACGGTGATACAGGCTTTCATCAGCTTGGCGGTCGTGCTGACATTGGCACGGTTTTTCACGCGCACAACGTCGCAACGCATCCGCCAGTCTGAGGACATGTCACCTTCGATGCAGGTGCTTGTGGTCAAGGCGCTGCAAATCCTGTTTTACGGACTTGCCCTCTTCTTCGGCCTTCAGGCCGTTGGCATCGACCTGACCGGCTTGGCTTTCCTCTCAGGCGCCATCGGCGTTGGCTTGGGCTTTGGCTTGCAAAAGGTGGTGTCGAACCTCGTTTCGGGCGTGATCATCCTTCTCGACAAATCCATCAAACCCGGCGACGTCATCAGCCTTGGCGACACCTTTGGCTGGATTCAGACTTTGGGTGCACGCTACGCCAGCGTCGTGACGCGGGATGGTAAGGAGTACCTGATCCCGAACGAAGACCTGATCACCAATCAGGTGGTGAATTGGTCTCACTCGGACCAGTTTGTCCGGCTCGATATCTTTTTCGGCGTGGCCTACGGCGATGACCCCCACCTCGTGCGTAAAATCGCAGTCGAGGCAGCAAAGAGCGTGGATCGCGTCCTGCATGACCGAACGCCCGTCTGCCACATCGTCGGATTTGGCGACAGCAGCGTGGACTACATTCTGCGGTTCTGGATTCTCGATCCGACCGACGGCCTGACCAACATTCGCGGCAACGTCTATCTGGCGCTCTGGGACACGTTCAAAGAGCACGGCATTTCCATCCCGTTCCCGCAACGCGAAGTGCGGATGGTGGAACCACCGTTGACCGCCGACGGCGCCATCCCGGATACCGAACCTACGGAAACAAAAACAATCCGCTAAAGATCAGAGAATTGTCGCGCAAACCGCCCCTAATCAGGGCGGGTCGTTGTCCGGTGAAAGATTTGACCCTACGCTATCCGGGACGGACCGTGGTCCCGAATTGCTCATGTCTATTTCGCCAAAGGGGTGCCGCATGGCCAAGCCAATCCCATCCATTGTTTGCGCTCTTGGTCTGGTATCCGCCTGCGGGTTTGTCGATTTCGACACCGTTCGCGAATTCGCTGATCTCTCACCGCTGACAGCCGATCCCGCCGAAGTGACCGTGTTCCTCGACCTGCCGCAGGGACTGGGGATTTTGCCGGGGTCTGCCAATGTTACCTTTGGCGCTGATCGCAGCGACTCAGGTGAATCCGATCGTGAAATCTACATTCTGCAGACCGTGGAAATCGACGGTCTGACGGGGCTTCGGATTGATCCGGTGGATTGGCCAAAGTTCCGCGGCCAGCAGCTGCGCCTGCGCGCGTGGGAGGCTGAAGCCCCGCGCGCGACCGAGGGCGTCTTTGCCGTTGATGGCGAGCCCTGCGCATTTGGTCCCGGCCCTGCGCCGACTGCGACTGCGTCGGTGTTCGTTCAACTCGCGTCCGGCGACGGTCGACGCCCATTGATCGACAATGCTCCGGTATCAAGCTGGTTCAGCACGGCCGACCTTGCTGCATTGCCGCCTTGCGGCTGAAACTTGGCCTGCCGATCGGTGAAATGTTGCGCATTGGGCACGCCTTAGGGGTGTGTGCCCGCATGGTCGCACCCGTGAATCATTGAGATTCCACACAACGCTTGCTATTTTCCAATCATCCCAGGCTGCCGGGTAAAAGGCAGCGTCGTAAGGAGGACACTGTCCTGTCATTGCTGTCTGAAGCGGGTGCGCCCGCAGACAAAGGGTCCTTGCCCGTGGCCGGGTCCCAACAGAAAGTCACCAGCGAAGGGTTGCTGACCCTAATCGTGACCACCCTTTCCGAAGAAAAAGCCGAAGACATCGTCGAGATTGACCTGCGCGGGAAATCCGAAATGGGCGATTACATGGTCGTGGCCTCTGGCCGGTCGACCCGTCAGGTCTCGGCGCTTGCGGACAAGATCATCGAAAAGGCCAAGTCCGAGGCAAACGTGTTCTCACGTGTCGAAGGCAAGGCAACCGGTGATTGGGTTCTGATCGATACAGGCGATGTGATCGTGCATCTTTTCCGTCCAGAAGTCCGCGACTTCTACCAGATCGAAAAGATGTGGATGGACCCTGCCGACGCGCCAAAGGCGTAAATGCGGGTCCATATATGCGCGGTGGGCCGCCTCCGGGCGGGCCCAGAACGCGCGTTGATCGAAGACTACCGAACCCGCTTTGACCGAACTGGGCGGGGTTTGGGTCTCGGTCCCTTGTCCATCACAGAAGTAGAGGATCGCAAGTCCGGCGGCATGGCGGGCGAAGCCCCGTTATTGCGCAAAGCGATCCCCAAAGGCGCTGTCATCTGCACAATGGACGAGCGCGGCACCGTGATGACGTCCCCGAAATTTGCCGAGCAATTGGCCCGCTGGCGCGACAGCGGACGCAGTGATGTGGCCTTTGTCATCGGCGGCGCAGACGGCATTGATCCATCCTTGCGAGCCGAGGCTGACACTTCGCTGTCCTTCGGCAAAATGGTCTGGCCGCACATGCTGGCGCGCGTGATGCTCACCGAGCAACTCTATCGCGCCGCCTCAATCCTGGGCGGCAGCCCCTACCACCGCGTTTAGGGCTTTGGGGCGACAGCCCCTCGGATGTACACTCGCGGCATTTGATGACGCGAGGTGCCTATGATTTCCGCCAAGAACCTTGATTTCCACATCGCCCCGACCGAGCTTTTCCCCGATTGGGGCAAAGTGTCGGGCCTTGATTGGGGCGCTATGGGTGCAGGCTTCCAACCGGTCGGCGTTGAGGACTGCGGCGAGGGCCTGCTCAATCAGGCCTACAAAGATCAGATTGAACTCAAACCCATCGTCATCACTTCGACCTATTCCCCATTAGGCCGCAAACTGCCCAAATTGAGAGACGACCGGATCCGCCGTCTATCCAAACGCGCAGGCGTCAAAACCGAGGGCGAACTGTTCGGCGCCCTGACCAATCAGTTCCCTTCAGTGACCCTGCCTGTTCCCAAGGCTGACTTTCAGAAATCCCGCCTCAAGGATCACCGGTCCATCCCCGGCTATAACCGCCTCAATCGCTACATCCTGCTCGTGCCCAAGGGAAAGAACCCATATGACGACTGGCTCATGCTGTGCCTGCCAGACCGGGTGCAATGGTCACGATATTTCGTGGGGACCTGCGGCAAGCGGGTGCGCCGACTGACAATGATTGGCTATGGTGGATATGACGTGGTGCCGGGACCGTTTTCCCCGATGAAGCCGACGAACAGCTGGGTCACGCTTCAAAACGATGTCTTTGGCGCTGGCTTTCAGGATGCAACGCATCGGAGAACGCATCCCCTGTGGGCGAAACTTGAAAAACGTATCCGTGCCATGAAGCGGCGGGCGCGCAAACTCAGCCCCACCGCCAAGCCGAACAACTTCGCCTTCTATGATTGGCCCAGCGAAGCTGGTGAACGGTCCAGAACAACGGCAGAGCAACGGCTACTGGCAAAGACCTATGGGCGGTAGACGCCCGTGCGCGCTTTGGTAGAAGGGCGACAAGCCACCTCGGAGTCCGCGCCATGAGCATCCCTAAACCCGTCGTCCTGTGCATTCTTGATGGCTGGGGCGACGCGCCCGACGGTCCCGGCAACGCACCAGCCCGTGCAGCAACACCCACCTTCGACCGCCTTCGCGCGACCTGCCCCAACGCACAGTTGGTGACCCACGGCCCCGACGCGGGCCTGCCCAGCGGCCAGATGGGCAATTCCGAGGTCGGGCATACCAATATCGGGGCGGGTCGTGTGGTAGCCATGGACCTTGGCCAGATCGACCTGAGCATCGAAGATGGTAGTTTCTTCGAAAACGATGCCATCCTCGATTTCTGCAATGCCTTGCTGGAAACCGGCGGGCGCGCGCATCTGATGGGGTTGGTGTCTGACGGCGGGGTGCATGGGCATATCACCCATATCCAGGCGGCGGTGAAACTGCTGACGGACATGGGCGTGCCGGTTGTCCTGCATGCCATGACCGACGGTCGTGACGTAGCCCCGAAATCCGCCGATGCCTATGTCGCAACGCTTCAAGACAGCCTACCCGATGGCGCCACCATCGGCACCCTCACGGGCCGCTACTACGCGATGGATCGCGACAACCGGTGGGAACGGGTGTCAACCGCGTACAACGCCATGGTCTTGGGTCAGGGCGAAACGGCCAGCAGCGCCGCTGAGGCCGTCGAAAACGCCTATGGCAAAGACGTACTGGATGAGTTCATCCCCGCCACAGTGATCGGCGACTACGCTGGCATGACCGCTCAGGACGGCCTCTTTTGCCTGAATTTCCGCGCCGACCGCGCCCGCGAAATCCTTGCCGCGATCTGTGCCCCTGATTTTGACGCCTTTGACACCGGCGACCGGCCTGCGCTTGCTGCGCAGCTTGGCATGGTCGAATATTCCGATGCGCATAACGGCTACCTCGCGACCGCCTTTCCCAAACGTGAGATCGTGAACACCCTTGGCGAGTGGGTCGCCAAACAGGGCAAGACCCAGTTCCGCCTCGCCGAAACCGAGAAATACCCGCATGTCACCTTCTTCCTGAATGGCGGGGTCGAGACGCCCTATGCGGGGGAAGACCGCTTCATGCCACCCTCCCCCAAGGTCGCGACCTATGATCTGCAACCCGAGATGTCCGCCGCAGAGGTGAGCGCCAAGTTCGTTGAAGCCATCCACAAAGGTTACGACCTGATCGTCACCAACTTTGCTAACCCGGACATGGTCGGCCACACAGGCGATGTTGATGCGGCCATCGCCGCCTGCGAAGCCGTGGACCGTGGCCTGGGTCAGGTGGTCGAGGCGTTGACTGCAACCGGTGGCGCGATGATTGTCACCGCCGATCACGGCAATTGCGAAGTCATGATTGATCCCACCGATGGTGGGCCACACACCGCTCATACGACCAATCCAGTCCCCGTGATCTTGTTCGGCGGGCCGGAAGGTGCCACGCTCCGCAATGGACGGCTCGCCGACCTCGCGCCCACATTGCTGGCGCTGATGGGGCTCGAGACACCGCCGGAAATGACAGGGCGAACACTGATCGAATGAGGCAGCTTCTTTGGGTTCTCACCATGCTTCTGGCTGGGGCGGGCAGCGTATCGGCCACCGCCTCGGACGAAGCACGCGCCGCCATGGCCCAACTGGACGCAGCCAACCGGCAATTGGAAGCCGCCCAAGGCGCGCGCGACCGCGTCGCCGCACTCACTGAAACGGTCAAAGCCTTTGAACAGGGCCTCGCGGCCATTCGCGCAGGTCTGCGCAGCGCATTGCAACAGGAAGAAACCCTGACCCGTCGCCTCAACGCAAAGGAAGCCGAGGTCGCAAGCCTGCTGGGTGTGCTTCAGGTCATGGGTCAGTCTGCAGAACAACAAATCCTGCTCCACCCGGATGGCCCGATGGGCACGGCGCGCTCAGGTATGATCCTGACCGAGATCACGCCGGTTCTACAAGCCGAGGTCGATGTGCTGCGCCGAGACCTCGAAGACGTTGAAAATCTGCGCATCCTGCAACAGGACGCCGCCGCACGCCTGCGCGATGGACTAACCGAGGTTCAAGAGGCGCGCGCCACGCTCGCGCAGGCCATCGCCGACAGGACACCTTTGCCAAAACGCTTTACGGCCGATCCAGTGAAAACTGCTGTTCTGATCGGGGCCGCTGAAACGCTGGATGCCTTCGCGAGCGGCGTCGCAGAGATCGCCGTTGATGAAGTGGCGCTGCAACTGCCCACCGCCCGGCGACTGCTTGGCATGCTCAAGGACCCGGTGCGCGGCACGCTCCTGCGCGCCTTTGAAGAGGCTGATGCCGCTGGTGTGACGCGTCCCGGCATGATCCTCGCCACGAGGCCCCGCGCGCTTGTCACCAGTCCTGCGGCGGCCACCGTGCGTTATCAGGGTCCGCTCCTCGACTACGGAAACGTGATGATCCTTGAACCCGCACAAGAGCTTTTGGTGGTGCTCGCAGGATTATCTGAGGTATATGTGCTGACCGGAGATGTGGTGCAGACTGGCGCACCACTTGGTCTGATGGGTTCCGGCGCAGATGGTGCTGGTACTGATCGCAGCGAAACGCTTTATATCGAAGTCAGGCAATCGGGCGAGCCGGTCGATCCGGCCCCGTGGTTCGAGACAGCTAGGGAGTAGCTATGCGGAAATTCATCTTGGCGGCAGGGATCGGCATTCTGACAGGCGCGGTGGCCACCACGCAGGTCGCTGGTCCATTGCTGGCCCAGACCCGTGACGATCAGGCAAGTGTGTATGAACAACTCGACCTATTCGGCGACATCTTTGAACGCATCCGCGCGCAATATGTCGAAGAAGTCGAAGAAGGCGATCTGATCGAAGCAGCCATCAACGGCATGCTCACATCGCTTGATCCGCATTCCTCTTACCTGTCGCCACAGGATGCCTCAGACATGCGTGTTCAGACACGTGGTGAGTTTGGCGGTCTGGGTATCGAAGTCACACAGGAAGAAGGCTTTGTGAAAATCGTCGCCCCGATGGACGGCACACCTGCAGATGAGGCAGGCGTCGAAGCGGGCGATTTCATCACCCATGTCGACGGTGAGGGTCTTTTGGGCCTAACGCTGGACGAAGCGGTCGAAATGATGCGCGGCCCGGTTGGGTCGGAAATCATCGTGACCATCGTCCGCGAGGGCGAAGATGAACCCTTCGACGTGTCCATCATCCGCGACACAATCAAGCTGACCGCGGTGCGCACCCGCACCCAAGGTGAAGCCGTCGTTTTGCGCGTGTCGACCTTTAACGACCAGACCTATGAAAACCTCCGCGACGGCATCGTTGAAGCGGTCGAAGAGCAAGGCGGTATCGACAACGTCTCTGGCTTTGTCATCGATCTGCGCAACAACCCCGGCGGTTTGCTCAGTCAGGCGGTCGCCGTCTCTGACGCGTTTCTGACCAAAGGTGAAATCGTCTCGACGCGCGGTCGCACCCCGCAGGACGCCGAACGCTGGAACGCCGCGCCTGACGATCTGGCCGAAGGCAAACCCATCGTTGTCTTGATCAACGGTGGCTCCGCCTCGGCTTCGGAAATCGTTGCAGGCGCCCTTCAGGATCACCGCCGCGCGGTGGTCATCGGCACCAAGAGCTTTGGCAAAGGCTCGGTGCAGTCGATCATGCCGTTGCGCGGTGGCGGTGCCATGCGTCTGACGACGTCGCGCTACTACACGCCATCGGGTCGCTCCATTCAGGCGCTTGGCATCTCGCCCGACATCGTCGTCGAACAACCCCGCCGCCCCGTCGAAGATACAGGCGAAGAGGAAGAGCGCCGCGACCGTTCCGAGGCCAGCCTGCGCGGCTCGCTCGACAATGACAGCCTGAGCGAAGACCAACGCCGCCTGATCGAAGAGGAACGCGCCGCCGCCGAGGCCGCCGCAGACCTCCGTGAAGAGGATTACCAACTGGCCTATGCCATCGACATCCTCAAAGGTTTGCAGGCACTGGGCCCGGCAGGTCAGGTCCAGTAACGGCCACAACTCAACACAACAAAGGGCGGCTCATCGGGCCGCCCTTTTCACGTCTACCCATGCTCCACCGGATACGGCCCGCGTTCAAATATCCGGTCATGGTAGCCTTTGGTCCC
The DNA here is from genome assembly GCF_007995215.1 of Shimia ponticola. GTDB lineage: Bacteria > Pseudomonadota > Alphaproteobacteria > Rhodobacterales > Rhodobacteraceae > Shimia_B > Shimia_B ponticola. Next base: position 542,789 of record NZ_VCDK01000005.1, on the reverse strand, counting down.
CACTTCCCGAGCGAGTTTCGACCCCAGCGCCACGCCCTCCCGCATCTGCAATAGCAGATGCGCAAAGGTGATCCGTGGTCGCCAACCCAGCTCCTTCTGGGCAAGGCGGCTGTCATACACACGACCCAACATCGGCGGCAGCCGCCAGTCCCGCGCGGCAAACAGCGCTTCGGCATCCGGAAACCGCACGCGCAAGAGCGCCGCTGCATCCGTTGCCAAAGCGTCGAGATCAGTTGGTTTAAACGGCGTCGGCGCGGAAATGACATATCGGCCAAAGCCGACATCGGCATTCAGCGCCGCCAAGTGCGCTGTCGCCGCATCAAGGAGGTCCACACGACGATGCAGGAACTCATTCACCTTGAGGTTCCAGTCATCCCATTCGGCACGGGCCGCAGCACTGTCATCCTCTTCCGGGAAGAACCGAGATGTGCGCAGGATGACAATCTCCATCCCATCGCGCCGGTGGAAAAGCTCGCACAAGTCCTCGGCCGCCGTCTTGGTGACGCCATAGATGTTCTTGGGGACCGATTGCACAGTTTCATCAATCCAAACCGCCTGCCCTTTGCGCCCCACCAAGGCGGCACCAAAGGCGCTTGTCGTCGACGTCATCACAAACCGCCGAACACCCACGTCCCGTGCGGCCTCCAACAACGTCAGTGTTCCCTGCACATTCGTCTCGACAAACGCCGCGCGCGAATGGGTTGCGACATGCGGCTTGTGCAAGGTCGCGGTGTGAAGAACCTCGGTAACGCCTTGCGCCATGACATCCGCCACCAAATCCGGGTGGGCGATTGATCCAACAACATGGGTGAACGGACCGGGTTTGATATCCATTCCGACCGCGCGCACACCACGCCGGCCAAGCAGACGCATCAACGCCTCGCCCAAGTGCCCCGAACTGCCAGTCACCAGAATCATGGACCCAGCCTACGCGACGCGACCGACCCGCAAAGAACAACCTTTTGCACACCGCCCATTCGCCCTATCAACACCCCATGACCAAGCTTCTGACACCCGACCAGATCGCCAAACTGCCCTACCGCCAGAATGTCGGCGTAATGCTGATCAATCCCGACAAACACGTGTTCGTCGGTCAGCGGCGCGACAACCAGACCGCCGCATGGCAAATGCCCCAAGGTGGCATCGACAAAGGCGAAAGCCCCAAGGACGCAGCCCTGCGCGAGCTGGAAGAAGAAACCGGTGTCTCACCCGCCAAAGTCAGTCTTGTGGCAGAAAGCCAGACATGGGTCCGCTATGACTTGCCAGACGACCTGATCCCCAAGCTTTGGGGCGGCAAATGGCGCGGTCAGGAACAGCGCTGGTTCCTGATGCGCTTCGAAGGGATCGATAGCGATATCAACATCGCCACCAAGGACCCCGAGTTCTCACAGTGGCAGTGGCTGCCTTCACAGGATCTGGTCGCCAATATCGTGCCGTTCAAGCGCGAAGTGTATCAGGCTGTCGTGCGCGAATTCGCGCCATTCCTATGACCCGGATAGTCACAGCACTGGCTCTTGCGCTCACTGCGACCCACGCGCAGGCGCTCAGCTGCATCGCCCCTTCGGTCGAGTTCAGCTATACACAGGCCGCCGAAGACGACCGCGCCTATGTGATCCTCGACGGGCAGTTCACATTTGACCCCTCTGATTTGCCCAAGCGTTCGGTCGATAACAACAATCCGCCCGACACCTTCGTGAAGGCGATCTTCTCAGGCAGCTATTTCAACGGTGTCGATTTCGAAAACAGGTGGTCGGGTCCAGTCACACTCAACGCCCAATGCTTTGGCCCATGGTGCAGCCATGCCACCAGCGGCATGACAGGTCTTGCCTTTGTCGAACGCACCGACAGCGGATATATCCTGTCGCTCAGCCCATGCGGCGGCGCGTTCTTTGGCGACGCAACCGACGCCCAGCGCGCGGCCATCGTCGCCTGTCACACAGGCGGCCCGTGCACCTCAGAGATCAGCCTCGACTGATCCTTCTATGTTTCCAAAATACTCTGGGGAGCCGTCGTCAGACGGCGGGGCGAAGCCCTTAATCCGGCTGCAACAAATACCCTGCACCCCGAACCGTTTGAAGATACCGGGGCTGTTTCGGATCAGCCTCGATCTTGCGCCGCAAGCGCGTGATCTGGACATCGACCGCGCGTTCTTGCGCCTGCCCTTCATCACGCCCCAATTCCTCGACCAGCTTGGATCGGCTTAGCGCTTCGCCCGGCGTGGCCGAAAAAATGCGCATCAGCTGAACCTCGGTCGCCGTAAGGCGGATGCGCACATCGCCCTGCCACATCTCGGCCTTGTCAACGTCATAGCGCAGCGTCCCAAGATGCAGGACCTTGGGCACCGGAGAGGCCGCTTCCTCCTGCGGGATGCGCCGCAAGATCGCGTTGATCCTCAGCAGCAATTCCTGCGGCTCGAACGGCTTGGCCAGATAATCGTCTGCACCGGCCTGCAATCCCGCGATCCGTTCTTCGGTTTCGGCCTTGGCCGTCAACAAAAGGATCGGGGTTTCCCGCGTTTCGCGTAGCGATTTCGTCAGGGACACGCCGTCTTCACCGGGCATCATCACGTCCAGAACAATCAGATCGAAATCGAGACCGCTCAGCACCCGTCGCGCATGTGCCGCGTCGCGCGCTGCGCTGACCAGAAAGCCGTTCCGCATCAGATATTTCTGAAGCAGTTTGCGAATGCGCTCATCGTCGTCCACGATCAGCAGGTGCGGATCAAGCTCCATAACAGTTCATGCCCTCACACTCCCGGCCCCAGCGTCTCGGTCAACTTTCGGTACTGCCGCCGCATATCCGCATCCATCATCGCCTCAAGTACCGCGCGAAAGCCCAGCACAGCCTCTGGACCCGCCGCCTTGTAAGCCGCCCGCATCCGTGCGCGTTGCGCATTGCTAAGCGCCTGTTCAAGCGCACGGCCTTCTTCAGTCAATGTCAAATGCCGCTCACGTTTGTCGCGCGTCCCTATTGCGCTGACCACAAGGCCATCCTCGATCAAGGATCGCAACACACGGTTTAGCGACTGCTTGGTAACACCCAGCGTGTTCAGCAGGTTGTTGACTGTCGTCCCGGGTGAGCGATTGATGAAATGCAAAGCGCGGTGATGGGCGCGGCCATATCCCTTTTCCGCCAGAATGCGATCAGGATCAGCGGTGAAACCGCGATAGGCAAAGAACATCGCCTCGATGCCCTTGCGCAACTGGTCATCCGTCAGGAACAGCAGGCTTTCGCCCCCCGCACGATCGTCCACGGGTTTCATCCTCGCTTAATTCTTACTCAGAATACGTCAGCCTTGTTGACATTACCAGAATCAATCGGTAGCAATTCTCGATTTTTGCGCAACATTGTGTCCGATGCGGACGTATCAGCGAAATAATCGAAAAATGGCAAAAGCCGATTAGGAGGATAGGACGATGGCTGGTGCATATGACGATCGCGATGGATTGATCTGGCTGGACGGCAAAATGGTGCCGTGGCGGGATGCCAACGTCCACATTCTGACCCACGGGTTGCACTACGCGTCTGCGGTCTTCGAGGGCGAGCGCGCCTATGGCGGCAAGATTTTCAAAAGCCGTGAACATTCGCAGCGCCTGCTTGATTCAGGCAACATGCTCGATTGCCAGATTCCTTACACCGTCGACGAAATCGAAGCCGCTAAGGATGAGGTGATGAAAGCCTCTGGCCTGTCCGACGCCTATGTGCGCGTGTTGGCATGGCGCGGCTCGGGCGAAGACATGGGTGTCGCGTCCGCGCGCAACCCGGTCCGCATGGCTGTGGCCGCTTGGGAATGGGGCGCCTACTATGGCGACGCCAAGATGAAGGGCGCCAAGCTCGACATCGCAAAATGGCGCCGCCCGGACCCGGCAACGATCCCGTGCAAAGCCAAGGCATCGGGTCTCTACATGATCTGCACCATGTCGAAACACGCCGCCGAGGCCAAAGGCTGCTCAGACGCCATGATGTTCGACTATCGCGGCTACGTGGCCGAGGCGACAGGGGCCAACATCTTCTTCGTCAAAGACGGTGAGGTCCACACACCCGACCCGGACTGCTTCCTCAATGGCATCACCCGCCAAACCGTGATCGGCATGTTGAAAGACCGCCAGATCAAGGTCCACGAACGCCACATCATGCCAGAAGAGCTGGAAGGGTTTGAGCAATGCTGGCTCACCGGCACCGCCGCAGAAGTGACCCCGGTGGGCCAGATCGGCGACTATAACTTCGAAGTCGGCGCGCTGACCAAGGACATCGCCGAAGGCTACGAAAAGCTGGTACGCGAATAACAGTTCAAAGGGTCGCTTCGGCGGCCCTTTTTATTGGATGCCCTTTGCCCGAACCTTGCGCCGGGCAGTTCGGTCCTGACCCAGAGCCCGCTCGCGCCAAACGATCAAGGCCCCTGCCGCGATCACCAGTGAGCCACCCGCCAACATCCAGACTGTCGGCAATTCTGCAAACCACAGCCACCCGATCAAAACCGACCACAGCATCGACGTATAGGTGAACGGGGCCAGCGCTCCGGCTTCGGCGTATTTATAGCTTGAAGTCAGGCAAATCTGGCCAAATCCACCGATGATCCCCGCGCCGATCAGGAAGAGCCAATTCTCAAAAGACGGCCATACCCAATAGGGCACGGTCACCAAAGACAGTGTTGCCGCTGTCAAAGAGAAATAGAACACTATTGCCGCCGTCGTCTCTCGCCCCGCCATCCCTTTGACAAAGACCTGCGCAAGCGCAGCCAAGGCGGCAGAGGCCAGCGTGACCATGGCCCCCAGCGTCGCCCCATCCGATAATCCTGCGCCCAGACGTGGCCACAGGATGATCAGAACGCCGATCAGACCCATAAAAACCGCAGATATCCGAAACATCCGGATGCGTTCGCCAAGCATCACGGCCGCGAGGACCACAAGGATGATCGGCGTTGCAAATCGGATCGCGGCGGCTTCGGGCAACGGGATCAGACCCAACCCCCAGAACCCAAGCCCCATGGCGCAGGATCCTACAATCCCGCGCTTGGCATGGCTGACCCAGTTTTGCGTCTTTAGTCCTGACGGCAAGGCCCCGTCCCACCAAAGCCAAACCAGAATAACAGGGATCGCAAACGCCGCACGAAAGAACATGGATTGCCCGGCTGGCACCTCTGGCGCGGTTGCCTTGATGAACGCCGACATGACCGTAAAGATCAGCATCGCCGCCGAGATCAAAAGGCTGCCGCGTAAAATAGAGCTCATGCTGTCTTCAAAACCTCACAAGACCCAAGAGCAACCATCGGCAGGTGGATTGATACAATCCTGACCTCGACCCGCCTTTTGCCTGATGTCTAAAGGAAAGCCCGTTCGATGAACCACCACGCACCAATCACGGCGATCGTGATTGACCCGAAGAGCGATACGGCGCGATACATCACAGGCAGTTCCTCGACCCACGCCTCGACACCCTCATGGGTCACCCGGCGCGCGATCTGAACCGCGAGAATAAGGACAACAAACGCCGCAAGGATCACCGCGAGTTGCCCAATCTCGACGCCGATGTTGAAGGCGATCAGCGACACGAGGAACTGTCCCTGTGCCAGCCCAAGATCACCCAGAACGCTGGCAAAGCCCAAGCCGTGCAAAAGGCCAAATCCGAACACAATGGCTGGACGCCACCAACCAAGTTTTGGCCGCAGAATGTTTTCGACAGCGACATAGGTGATCGACAGAGCAATCAGCGCCTCGACGAGCCACATCCAAGCGGCAGGGATCGTGATCAGCCCCAAAGTCGCCAACGCAAGGGTCACAGTGTGCGCCACTGTAAACGCCGTCACCTGCCAAAGCAGCGGCGACCATGCCAGCGCGAAAAAGAAAAGCCCCAACACAAACAGGATGTGATCGAGCCCTTTGGGAATGATGTGCTCAAACCCCTCGACCACATAGCGGACAAAGGCCTCACCCGCAGGTTCTTGAAACACCCCGCCAACCGGCAATTCGGGCGACAGTTCTCCGCCACGCAAAAGCACTGCAAACACACCGTCTGGACGCACCTGCCGCACGACCAACGGGCCAAAGCTTTGCGCCCATCCAAACTGAACCGCCTCAACACCATCCAGCACTGGCGCGCGGAATGTCAGTCGGCTTTCGCGCGCCAATTCGGGCAAGGCCTCTAATGGCACCTCAACATTCACAAGTTCCAGCGGACCGATCCCGCTGATCTGCAGTCCGTCGGCAATCTCGCGCCAGCGATCTTCTGTCAGTTCGGTCAGCGCCTGTGGCAGCAAAGCCCGCAAGCGGTCGTATTCTTCGGCCTCCGGCGCTTCATTACTGTCGGTATAGATCGACGCGTCGATCCCCGCGAAACGGGTTTCAACATTCATCAACAGGTCAATCTCGATGCCGTCTTCCTCGATCCGCAGATCGACGATTCCGGGCTGCATTTCATGTGCCGAAACCTCGCCAGCCAAGGCCATGACCCACAAGGACGTGAGCAGAACGACCATTGACTTCGCGCGGCGCTTGGCCAACTTCTGGCAGCAGTCAAAGGACCAAATCATGCTGAAATTCCCTGTCGTTACCTTCGGTGCTCTTGTCACCATGACGCTGGCGACCCTGTCATCGCCAACACAGGCGCATGAGTTCTGGATATCGCCCGAGCGGTATCAGGTCGCGACCGGCGACCCATTGCTCGCAAATATCAGGGTCGGCGAAACCTTCAAGGGTGGAGCATTGTCTTATATCGACCGCAACACCGCCCGCTTTGAGGTGTTGCTCGGAGGGCAAACCTTTGAACACGGCTCCACGCTGGGCGATCGCCCCGCTCTGTCCCGGTCGATCCCGGGTGACGGTTTGGCCGTTGTGGTCCATGAAACAACCGACAGCCGCCTCACCTATCGCGACTGGCAGAAATTCGTGAATTTTGTCGAGCACAAGGATTTCGCAGGTGCACTCGAACGCCATGTCGAACGTGGCCTCCCGGAAACCGGCTTTGTTGAAACCTATCGCCGCTACGCCAAATCCCTGATCGCGATCGCTGACGGAGAAGGGCGCGATCTGAATGTGGGCCTCGATACCGAGATCATCGCGCTGGCTAACCCCTATACCGATGACCTGAACGCAGGCTTGCCCGTTAAGGTTCTGCTTTATGGCATGCCCCGTGCCGACACCCAGGTCGAGGTGTTTGCCCGCGGTGACGACGGCATGACGGAAACACAGCTTTATCGCACAAACCAAGACGGCGTTGCCGTGCTAAACGTGACACCCGGTACTGAGTATCAGGTGGATTCCGTTGTCCTTGAAGAACGCTCCGGCAGCGAAGAAGGTGCTGCGGTCTGGCATACGATGTGGGCCAACCTGACGTTCAAGGTTCCAGCGGCACCGACGACCAACTGACCCCCTAGGCGGCGAACATTGCAACCGCCTCAAAATTCCTGAGCACGGGCCGGGCGGTGGGCCTCGCTTTGCCGTCTGCCAGTTCAGGCATCAGGCTCAGAATATCGGCGCGCATCGCCTCAGGCAAAGACGCCAGACCCATTGGCCCGGGATGTAGGCTTTCTGACCAGATGCCATCGGCGCAAACAATCTCATGCCGGTCCAGCAACAGGTGAAAATACTCGACCCGTCGATTCTCGCACACGCTGACACCCGGCTGCCCGACCAAAGCCTTGGCTGCCACCAGCACCTCAGAGGAGTCCGCCATCAATGCAGCCTTGGGATCACGGATCAGAATGCGATGCTGCTGCGACACGCGCAGTGTCGATGCATTGCCCAGTGTTGCGGGGGCGAATTCGACCGGGGCATAGCTGCCGACGCCCCACGCCTTGCGCCGTCCGATCCAGCGGATCGGTTGCGGACCGTGGTCCATCGTCTGCACCATGTCCCCGACGCGCAGATCCTCAACCGCGCGCACCCCGTCGGGCGTCGCGATCCGTGTGCCCCGATCAAAGCAGATCGGCATGGCATATTCGCCGGCGTTAAAGCTTGGCCCCTCTTGGGCCGAAATAACCTCGAGGTTCGCCCCAATCGGCGGGAAACCCCCTTGCGGTCCAATAAAGGCCAGACCTTCCACCGTGCCGTAGGCAGGGCTGGAATTGCGGACGTTAAAGGCAATCAGCGTGTATTCCGTCAAAAGCGGATCATCGGTATCGCGCACAACGAACGAATACTCGGCCTCAACCCGCGTGCCGTCGGAATAGGTGGTCCCGTCAATCTCCTGCGCGCCGTCCAACCGCTGGCTACCGTCATTATCCTGAAAATTGGGATCGTTGTCGCGGATGAAAATTTCGGTAAATGCAGGCGTATTGAGCGTCAGCGTCACCCCAACAAGGTGGCTACCGTCGCCCTGCGTCACACCATCCAGCTGCCCGGATGACAGTGTGATGTCCGCCTCATCGAGGACGTATATGGAATAGTCTGGCATATGCGCCTGTACCTGCTCAGTTCGCCCGCGATGTTTTTGTGCGGTGCTTAGTCACGCCGATCCGATATCGACCTTACGGCGTCGATACCCGTGATTTTAGGTCGAGTGTTATCAATTTCTCCCCTTGCCCAACATGCTGCGTCCACAACTGTGGGGTCTGCGTCACGCATCAAGGGCTCAATCAAGGGCTGAAATGCAGGGTCACCGGAATTGCCGATGGCATAAAGCACGTTGCGCACGAAACGGTCGCGGCCGATCCGTTTGATGGGTGACCCGGAAAACCGCGCGCGAAAGCCCGCATCATCCAACTGCACCAGTTCAGCCAGTTTCGGAGCCTTCAAGTCCTCGCGCGCCGCGTAGCGGATATCACGCGCGTCCTTGGCAAATTTATTCCACGGACACGCCGCCAGACAATCGTCGCAGCCATAGATCCGGTTCCCCAGACCGCGCCGCAGATTTTCGTCGATCGGACCTTTGTGCTCGATCGTCAGGTAGGAAATGCAGCGTCGCGCATCCAGTTGATAGGGCGCTGGAAAGGCGTCAGTTGGACAGATGTCGAGACATGCCCGACAGGACCCGCAATGGTCGACTTCAGGCGGATCAGGATCGAAATCCAACGTGGTGAAGATCGATCCAATGAAGAACCAGTTGCCCAAGTCACGACTGACAAGGTTGGTGTGTTTTCCCTGCCAGCCCAGCCCTGCCGCCTGACCCAGCGCCTTTTCCGGTACCGGAGCCGTATCGACAAAGACCTTCACCTCGCAGCCCGTCTGTTCGACCATCCAGCGCGCGACACGCTTCAGGCGTTTCTTCACGAGGTCGTGGTAGTCCTTGTGCCGCGCATAGACGCTGATGTTGCCAGTGTCCGGATGCGCGAGGTTGTGCAGCGGATCACCGTCGGGTGTGTAGACCTCGGCCAGCATCAGGATGCTGCGTGCCTCGGGCCAGAGCGCGGCAGGGTTGGATCGCCAGTGGGTGCGTTCGGCCAGCCAGCCCATTTGACCGTGATAGCCAGCGTCAAGGAAGGCTTGCAGGCGGTCTGGAACGTCCGGCACGGCGTCGGGTCGCGTGATCCGGGCGAGGGAGAAGCCTTCGTTAATAGCGCGGCTGATGACGTCTGATTTGGCAATCGTCACGCTTAGCGCCTCGCGCGGAACAGCAGCTCTAGCTGCCCGCGCATCCACTGCCCGGCAGGCGAAATTGTAGCAAATTCTGCCGAGAGGGCCGGGTCGCGGCCCGGCACGGCGATACGCTCAGCTGCGCCACAATCAAAAATCGAGATCAGCATAGTGCTGCGGCTGTGGGAAACCCGGTACGACATCCGCCAGAATGGACCGAAATGCGGGCCGCGATTTGATTTTGGCGTACCAGTCTTTGACCGTCTCGGACCGGTTCCAATCGACGTCACTGATGTAGTCGAGCGACGATAGATGCGCAGCCGCCGCGAAATCGGCAAGCGTCATTACGTCCCCCGCCAGCCACCGCCGGTGATCCAAGAGCCACTGCATGTAATCCAGATGGTACTTCACCGCCTTGGCGCCTGCCTTGACGTTGGTGCTGTCGGGATAGCCCATCCCCATCACCTTCTTGTTCACCCGTTCATAAAGCAGCTTTGACGTCACCTCTTGATGAAACTTGTCGTCAAACCAAGCCACCAGTCGCCGCACCTCGAAGCGGGCATCTTTGGCCCGTGGCATCAAGGCGGGCTCTGGATAGGCCTCTTCGAGATATTCGCAGATGGCCGCGCTTTCGGTCATCGTCTTGCCGTCCAGCTTCAGCACAGGCACCTTGCCCGCCGGATTGCGCCGCATGAACTCGGGCCGCTGTTCCCAATAGCGCTCTTCGACCAGTTCCACCTCGATCTTCTTTTCGGCAAGGCTCAGACGGACCTTGCGGCAGAACGGGGATAAGGGGGAATGATACAGCGTATTCATCGGTTGGGGCGTGCTCGGGTTTTTATTGGGGTTTTTCCATCCATGACGCAGCACGGGCGCGGGATCAACTCTGGAAACAGTCCGCACGCCCGTCAGCGTCGATCGTATCGGCCCCTTGCAGGATTTGAGCGGCCCGCCGCCGAACACTGTCGCTGGGTCGCGAAGCACTGCGCCCTTTCGGGTTTGGCAGGATCGCAGCCAGACGCGCCGCCTGCACCCGCGTCAGCGCATCGGGCCCAACGCCAAAGTAGTGGCGCGCCGCCGCCTCGACCCCGAACACACCCTCATCGAACTCGGCCACGTTGAGATAAACTTCAAGGATCCGCCGCTTGGACCAGGTCGCTTCGACATAGGGCGTGATCAAAGCCTCTAGCGCTTTTCTGAACCACGACCGACCATGCCAAAGGTACACGTTTTTCACGACCTGTTGGCTGATCGTCGATCCGCCCCGCAACGCGCCCGAGTCCAATGCGTCGCGAATGGCGGTGGTGTCCAATCCCCAATGCAAACAGAAATTGGCATCCTCCGCCGCGACAGCCGCCCGCCCCATGATAGGCGCGATATCCTCGAACGGGACCCATTCACGGTCGATCTCTCCCAATCGTCGCGCCTCTGAGACGATATAAGGCGTGGTTGGCGGGTTCAGCACAGCGCCTAAGGCGATAATCCCCAGCGCGAGCACCACGAACAGCACGGTTCCGCGCACCACCCGCCGCCGCAACCGTTTGAGAAACGGCTTCTTGGGTTTGGGGGCCTTAGCAGTCTTGCTCGAGGTCTTCTTACGCGCCATGCCGCTAGGGACCATGCCTGCCCGCCCGGATCAATGCCCAAGACCACAAGACTGAAACAATAGCGCGCCGCTGATCACCGCTTGCTGAACGAAAGTCATTGGCGCGGCGGGCCGTCCTGGGCAACGATACGCACACACTCCGATCCGGGCGAAAGGGCCTGCCATGCGACACACTCCTCTCTCCACTCTGCGCGCCGTGGCCTTGGCAACGTTCACCCTCCTTGTCTTGGCACCCACGGTAAACGCGCAGGACACAGAACTGCCTGACTATGTGATTGCTGAATACGGCACGCCGCCCGCGGTCCCCACAGGCCCCTTGTCACAGCGTCTGCAAGACGCGGTCCGCACCGTTTTTGTCGACAGTCTGGAACGCTCTGAATGGACCTCGGTCCAAGCTGAGGCGCTTGAGGTCATCGCCGCCTCAGGTGATCCGCGTCTGGCATGGATCATCAGCGACATGATGCGCTTCACATGGCGGCAGTCCTTCGACACGGCGCTGTCTGACGCGGCGACCACCTTGCTTGGCATAGAACTCAACACCCATCAGCGCTGGGGCGCGATCACGGACCACCTGATCGCTTGGGATATCCCGTCCTATCCCGGTTACCTCGACACTAAACGTGCGATCTTCACCCAGTTTGTCCCCGGTTGGGATCGGATCTTTGTCCCCGGTGACATCGACTGGCGCATGGTGTCTTGGGGTGGGGTCCGCATTGATGACCGCCCCTACGACCAGACAGACGAGATCTGCAATTGCATCCCCGCCGCCGACAATCCCGAGGTTGAATCGGCCGACGACGCCACATGGCTCTCCGACGACGCCGTGGTCTTTGGCATCGAAATCAATGGTGAGGCCCGCGCCTATCCGCGCCAGATCATGGAGGTGCGCGAGATGGTCAATGATACGCTCGGCGGGCGCGACCTTGGCATCCCCTATTGCACACTTTGCGGCGCGGCACAGGCCTATTTCACCGACGATGTGCCGCCGGGCGTTGCCCGACCCATCCTGCGCACCTCTGGCCTTCTGATCCGGTCCAACAAGGTCATGTACGATATCGAAACCTACTCGGTCTTCGACACATTCCTTGGCCACGCCGTCACCGGTCCCTTGGCCGAAAAGGGCGTAAAACTGGAACAGGCGACGGTCATCACCACCACATGGGGCGCATGGAAGGCGCAGCATCCCGACACCAGCGTCCTGCTTGAACGCTACGCGCTTGGCCGCGACTTCGACTTCCGCAACAACCGTGACGCCAATGGTCCGATCTTTCCGGTTGGCGACGTCGACCCCCGGCTGTCGGTGCATGAAGACGTTATTGGCGTGATCACCGCCTCTGGCACACCCGTGGCGTTCCAGCGGTCCAAGGCCGTCGCCGCCCTGCAACAAGGCGCCGACATCACGTTTGAAAACGTCCGTCTCGAACTCGCCGCGGGCGGTCTCCGCGCGGTAGACCGCGATGGGTCAGACCTTGGCAGTCACGAGGCCTTCTGGTTCGCATGGTCCCAGTTCCATCCCGGCACCGAACTCTGGACCGGATGAGCGCCTAGCGCACCATCGCCGCCGCCAGCACCTGACCGATCCGCCCTGCCCCGACCAGCGAGGGGTGAATCCCATCGGCCTTAAAGTGTTCGGGGTTCTCGGGATCAATCGCCTCTCTGGTGCTGACATAGGTCACACCCTCTAGCCGATTGGCGGTCTCCACCATGCGCCTGTCCAGTTCCTCAAGATAGGTACGGCACCCTTCATACGCGCGCCCACCCGGGGCCCACGCGTAATAGCCAACCAGAAACACCTTGCTGCCCCGGTCCCGCAGGTCGCGCATCAAGGTGCCCAGCGCCCCGCCGCTGTCCGAGGACAAGATCCCCTCAAGCGTTGGCCCGCATTCCCCGCAACGACATTGCAACGCCAGATCATTCGCCCCGCCGTTCACCACGACAATCGGCGCGTCACGTTCTCCAAGCTGTTGAATGACCGGCTTGCCTGACAAGAGCCGCTTTGCCCCTTTCGCAGGCACCACCGGTGCGCCTGCCGAGGCGAGTATCTCAACCGACAGACCTGTCTCTCGGGTGATGATTTCTTCTATTCCACCGTCTTTCTTCTGGTGAATACTCAACATGCTGTCACCAATGATCAGCACGTCCTGAGCCGCAGCAGCTACGCCACAACAGATCAGCCAAATGACCAACAAAAATCGCATAATATACCTGCCCAACCGTGTATGTCTCAGCGTCTCACCGGATGGCGGCACCGTTTTCATTTACACGGGCGGAAGCGGAGCACGAAACAGGTCTTCAAATCAAGGGTGAAGCGGTGTGCTGGCCCCAATGGGGCAGCACACAGGCCCTACTGGTGGGCCACCAAACGGCGCGGGCGGCGCAGGGTCCTCCACAACCAGAACAGCATCAGAAGCGCAATGATTGCTTCCGGCAGGGACAGAAGGCCAGAGGCCTGCACAGCCTCGGGAAAGGCCGACGCGCCCGGTCCGGTAAAGGCAGAGCCTGCCGCGATAAAGAACCCGATACACATCCGCAGCAGATGCTGGGCCACCCGGTGCCGGTCGGACACCTGCCGGGCAAAGCACAGGTACAAATCACCGACACCGGCAATCGCCGCCAAGCCGAATAGAAAGAAGTAATCCTCAGCCACAAAGCCATAGAGCCGCGCATCCGGCAGCGTCTTGGCATACCACCCGGTCCCGAAAAGCGCCGCAGCATTTAGGGCGTTCACCACGGCCAGCACGATGACCCAGCTCTTGATCCCCGGCACGCAGATCCGCACAGCGAGGACACCGCTGGCCACAAGCGTCGCGCCAAGAATGCCCGCATGCACCGTGATCCATAGCGTTTGGTAGTTCAGCGCACCGAGCACGGCACCCAGGACCGATGCCGCCCCCATGCTGATGACAAACACGCGACCGGCGGTGACATGAACCCTGCGCCCCTTGCGAGAGCCAAGCGCAATGGCCCCCACAAGAACAGCCAAGGTGCCCAGAACGACATGGGCGACAAGAGTAAGTGTATCTAGGATAGGCATGACAGTTTCCGTCTTTGATGAATGAATTTGGACGGGATATGCGCGGCACACAGATGTCCTGTCGTCCACGCATGACGGCGAGGACATTCTTCCGACCGCCTAACCTGCGTTGATGCAAACTACCGTTCCCGCGTATCAATGGGCATGAGCAACGCCGCCCTTCTCACCCTCGCGGGCCTCTGCCTCGGCCTCGCCCTCTCCGGGCTTCTGGGCGTTGCGCTGCGCAAAGACAGGCCCCGAGAACGGCTCGCCCTTGCTGTGGTCTACGTGTCCTTCATCGGGATGATCGCGCTTCCGATTGTGAAAACCTTCGCGGCTGGGGCGCTGATCCACACCATGCCGGTCTTGCTTGTGCTGCTGCTGGCGCTGCCCCCGGCGCTTTACCACTTCGTGGCGGCCAAGACAGGGCAGGCCCCGTCACATATCCCATGGCGCGACCGCGCCTTGCCGCTGGCAGCGACGCTTGTGTGCATCGGGTACTGGACGCTCTCGACCGAGGCAAAAGAGACCATGTTCATCGCCGGTGACCTGCCACCGGGTGTGTGGCCTGCCACGCTTGCGCTTTTGACCTTTGGATTGATCATGCTGTGGCTGATCGCATCCTTTGCCTATCTGGTCGCAATCCTGCACAGGCTGGCGGCCTATCGCAAACGGATCAGAGACCTGTTCTCAGATGCCGATGACCGCGACCAACGCTGGATTGATGGGATCATTGCCGTTCTGGTCATGATCTGGGCCGCTGGGGCCGCGTCAATCGCAGGTGATAATCTGGCGCGCGGACCTTGGCTGATCGAAGAGGTCTTTCTTCTGTTGATCGCGGTTGGCTTGATGGTCCTGAATAGCTTTGCCCCGATCAACCCGCCGGACACACCGCCAGAGGTCGAGGACAAGGAAAGCACGCCAGAGACCAAATACGCCCGCTCCGCCCTGACACAGGATCACGCTGCCAAGCTGGCCGACCGACTTCAGACCGCCATGCAAAAAGACGCGCTCTATCTGGACCCGGCCCTATCCCTGCAAAAACTGTCTCAGCAGGTCGGCGCGCTGCCAAACCACGTTTCGCAGACCCTGAACCAAGAGATCGGCGCAACCTTCTTTGACTACGTATCGCGCTGGCGGATCGAAGCCTCAAAACCCCGCATCACCGCAGGCACCGCATCCGTCCTCGACGTCGCAATGGATGTCGGCTTCAACTCCCGCTCTGCGTTCTACAAAGCCTTCAAACGCGAAACCGGCATGACCCCGAAGGACTATCGGAAGGCGCATGGCGGGGCGGTTTAGGTGGGGTCATCACACTCATCTTTTTGAAGGTTTCGACCAACGTCTGTGTAACCGGCTAAAGCAAATAGCCGGACATAGATGCAGATAGCGCCGAACCGAGGGGTGGCGCAATCGCGCCGCCCCGTGGGGGCGGTTCGGCGCGGCGCAACGGTGCCCGTTGCGCGGGTGAGGAGATCGGGGTGAAATGGCGGACGAATTGAGCTTTCGCTACATTTGCTCCAACGCCAGCTTTCACGGTCATATCGCTTCCGGCAATTCGTCTGATGGTCGTGCCATCTCCTTCAAGGCCTCTTTGCGGCGCGAAAGGGTTTCATGCCACTCTTGCGCCTCACGATCTGAGAAAAAACTGGCCGTCGGGGCAAGACGCTTCACCGCGTCCTCGACCTCTTCCAAGCCGACCCGGAAGAATTCTTTTCGTAAGTTGGAAGCGTTCACGCGACGATCCGAAAACTCTTTGTGGAGAGCGCTTTCGAGGGCAGGGGCTTCATCCGAGTAGATCATGGCGTGGGTGTCGAAACCAAACGGGACACTTGCGTCACCAAGCTCTTTTACTCGGTCGTCTGGTTCCAGCCGCCGTGTCAGGCCGATCTTGACGACATCCTCGCCAAAGGAACCGATGTTCGAAATAATGTAGACATAGCCGGATTTTGTCATCTCAGCCATTGCACGGGCGCGTTCGCTTGTGGCGTGTGCTTCGGCCAAAGCGGCTTCCAGCTCCGTAATTCGGCTTTCATCTATGCCCGCCTCTGACCGCGCCTTGTCCAAAAGCTTCTGATACCTTTCCTCTTCACGTTCTGCCGCTTCAGCTTCGGCTAGTAGCTTTTTCTCCTCTCGTTCCGCGCGGGCCAACTCCGCGCGCTCTTCTTTCTCGATCTTTAGGCGTTCGCGGTACTCATGAGTCGCGTGCAACTCGTCCAGCTTGAGGCTGACATACTGCTCACTGATACGCAGCTTCATGGACTCATTGGCTTTGTCGATTTGCTTGGCCGCATTAAGGACACGCTTCTCCATCGCGTTGACGTTGTTCCAGCGCGTGTTTGCAATTGCCGCTTCGCATTCGTTGTTAAAGGCGCGCATAGTCAGACGGGTCTGGCGGTTAATCATCGTCTGACCTTTGGCGCGGCTTCCGTCCAATTGCCAGTCAGTTGGACATAGGGTCGAAGTCTTGGCCGAAACCATTTCTTTCTGACGGTCGCGGATGCGTTTAATCTCTTGCTTGTATTCGTCCGCGTCGTTGAAATCGAAATGTGGCTCATAGACACCCAGCTCCGCGAAAGAGAGCTTTTCGTCATAAACTGCGACTTGTTGCTCAAGCTTTCGCAAAATATTGCGCTTGTCGGAATAAGAGCTACGCGTCTCTTCGATTTGCTTCTGCAACCGTGTTGTCTTGTCCCTGAGCCTTAAGATTTCATCCTCAACGGACGTGATGGGCGCATATTTTTCCTTTAGCGCTTCTGCATTCGCTTCCGCTTGCAATATTCGATTTTCTGCGCGGTTGTTTGCGCTACGAGCACGAAGCCAAAGGATCAACAAAATGATTGGTAGGACCAACCAAACGATTGCGAAAATCACAAAAGGATCCATTGTTTGCAGCCTTTCACATTCTTTCTGCAAGTTTGATCGGTGCCGCGGGGGCAATCAAGGGTAAGGTTTGCAAACGTTCGCCATGCTCTGAGGATTGAACAACTTGGGCTCATTGCAGAATCTCACCCCACCCCCCAACCAAAAAGCCCCACCAGTTCTCACCAGCGGGGCCGTTCATTCTTTACCAAACCATCCCGTTATTCAGCTGGGATCGCGGCGTCTTCGATTCCAATCGGATGCGCCAGTTTGTTCAGCATCTCTTTCGGGCAGACCTGAAGGAAGTTGCCCTTCTCGGTGTCCCAATGCTGCAGGATATCGCGCGCTTTGACCGAACCGGTTTCGGCCACGTGGCGTTCGATCAGACCTTTGAGCTGCTGTTCCCAATGGTCCACGGTCACGGGGCAGGTCACCAGAGTTTCCATGTTCATCAGGACGGGCGCTTTGCCCTCTGGGTCATAGAGATACGCCATGCCGCCGGTCATGCCCGCGCCAAAGTTTGCGCCGATCTCGCCCAGGATCACGGCGACACCGCCGGTCATGTATTCACAGCCGCAGGCACCGCAGCCTTCGATCACGACCTTTGCACCCGAGTTGCGGACAGCAAAACGTTCACCCGCGCGGCCTGCTGCGAACAGATACCCATCGGTCGCCCCATAGAGCACGGTGTTGCCGATGATCGTGTTCTCGGACGCCACCAGCGGGCTGATCTGCGGCGGACGCACGATGACCGTGCCGCCTGACAGGCCCTTGCCGACATAGTCATTGGCATCGCCTGACACTTCGATCTTGAGGCCCGGAGCCGAGAACGCGCCAAGCGACTGACCCGCCGACCCTTTCAGTTTCACCGTCAGGTGATCCGGCTGAAGGTCGTTGCGCATGCCAAAGCGCTGGACGATATGGCTCGACACCCGCGTGCCGACGGTCCGATGCGTGTTCTGCACGGTGTATTGCAGTTGCATCTTCTCGCCGTCTTTCAGGAACCGATCCGCATCGCGCACGATTTGCGCGTCCAGCGTATCCGGCACCGCGTTGCGGTCACGCGAGCGGTCGTATTCGATCCGGTCTGCGCCATCGACGGTGATCAGAAGCGGGTTCAGATCAAGGTCATCCAGATGCGCCGATCCGCGTGACACCTGGCTTAGCAGATCAGCACGCCCGATCACCTCATCCAGCGACCGCGCGCCCAGCGAGGCCAGGATTTCGCGCACTTCTTCGGCGTAGAACGTGATCAGGTTCACGACCTTGTCGGCATTGCCGGTGAACTTGGCGCGCAAGCTTTCGTCCTGCGTACAGACGCCCACAGGGCAGGTGTTCGACTGGCACTGACGCACCATGATACAGCCCATCGCGATCAGAGCCGCCGTGCCGATACCGTATTCCTCGGCACCCAGCATCGCGGCCATGACGATGTCGCGGCCCGTCCGCAGACCACCATCGGTCCGCAGCGTGACGCGTGACCGCAGATTGTTCATCGCCAGAACCTGATGCGCCTCGGTCAGGCCCATCTCCCACGGCAGACCCGCATATTTGATCGAGGTCGCAGGCGACGCCCCGGTCCCACCGTTGTGGCCCGAGATCAGGATGACGTCGGCTTTCGCCTTGGCCACACCGGCAGCGATCGTGCCCACACCAGAGGCGGCAACAAGCTTGACCGTCACCTTACAGCGCGGGTTGATCTGCTTGAGGTCGTAGATCAGCTGCGCCAGATCCTCGATCGAATAGATGTCGTGGTGTGGCGGCGGTGAAATCAGCGTCACACCTTTGGTCGAATGCCGCAGACGGGCAATCAGGTCGGTGACCTTCATACCGGGCAGCTGGCCACCCTCACCGGGCTTCGCACCCTGCGCGACCTTGATCTCCAGCTCTTCACACTGGTTCAGGTACTCGGCGGTCACACCAAAACGGCCTGACGCCACCTGCTTGATCTTCGCAGATGGGTTGTCGCCGTTTGGCTCCGGCACGAAGTGTGCCGGGTCTTCGCCGCCTTCACCACTGTCTGAACGCGCACCAATTCGGTTCATCGCCACGTTCAGCGTCTTGTGCGCCTCTGGCGACAGCGCGCCCAACGACATGCCCGGCGTCACGAACCGCTTGCGGATCGAGGTCACGCTTTCAACCTCGTCCACCGAAATCGGCGCACCGATGGCTTTGAAGTCCAGCAGGTCACGTAAATGGATCGGCGGGTTGCTTTGCAACTTGGCCGAATACTGCTTCCACATCTCATAAGACGCGCGATTACAGGCCGCCTGCATCATGTGCATCGTCTGTGCTTCCCACGCGTGTTTTTCACCCGAGCGGCGCGCTTTGTAGAAGCCCCCGATGGGCAGGACGCTGGTCCCTTTGAACCCGGCGGCATGCACGGCCTCGGCCTTTTTCTGCAGGCCGGCGGTGCCGATGCCCGAAATGCGCGACGGCATACCGGGGAAGTATTCCGCACAGAGCGCGCGGGACAGGCCCACTGCTTCAAAGTTCAGACCACCGCGATAGGAAGACACAACCGAAATCCCCATCTTGGCCATGATCTTGAGCAGGCCTTGGTCAATCGCGTTGCGATAGCGTGCAATCGCCTCGGTCAGCGTCGCGTCCAACAGACCACGGTCGATCCGGTCGGCCAGCGAATCCTCAGCCAGATAAGCGTTCACCACGGTCGCGCCGCAGCCGATCAGAACCGCAAAGTAATGCGGGTCCACGCATTCCGCCGACCGCACGTTGAGCGAGCAGAAGGTCCGCAGCCCGTGACGCGTCAGCCATGAATGCACAGCGCTCGTCGCCAGGATCATCGGCATTGCGACCTTGTCGTCGCCCTGATGGTGATCAGTCAGCACCAGATGTCCAGCGCCAGAGCGCACGGCGTCCTCTGCCTCGGACCGGATACGTGCCAGCGCCGCGTTCAATGCGCCCTGATCGCCACCGGCGGGGAAGGTACAGTCAATCTCGACCATCGGCGCATTAAAGTTCTCGACCAATTTCTCGAACTGGGCGTTGCCCACAAACGGGCTCTCCAGAACCAAGATCTCGGTTTGCGACGACGACTGATCCAGCACGTTCTTCAGGTTGCCGAACCGGGTCTTCAGGCTCATGACGCGGTATTCGCGCAACGAGTCGATTGGCGGGTTCGTCACCTGAGAGAAGTTTTGCCGGAAGAAGTGGCTTAGCGGGCGGTATTTCTCGGACAGCACAGCCGATGGCGTGTCGTCGCCCATCGATGCCAGCGCTTCTTTCGCGTCCTCGGCCATTGGCGTCAGGATTTGCTCAAGCTCTTCGATCGAGTAACCCGCCGCGATCTGACGACGACGCAGCTCCGCGCCCTCGAACATCGGCTTTTCGGTGACAGCTGCCAGTTCGCTGTCCAGATCGTTGATCTTGCCGACCCAGTCGCCAAATGGCGCGGCCTCGGCCAGCTGGTTCTTGATCTCGGTATCGTGGAACAGTTTGCCCTCTTGCATGTCCACGGCCAGCAATTGGCCTGGCCCGAGCGCGCCCTTTTCCACGACGGTCGCCTCATCAGTCGGCACCATCCCGGCCTCAGACCCCGCGATCAGCAGGCCGTCACCGGTCACCACATAGCGCATCGGGCGCAGACCATTGCGGTCCAGACCCGCACAGACCCAGCGACCATCGGTCATCGCCAGCGCCGCAGGGCCATCCCATGGCTCCATCACCGCGTTGCAGTAGGAATACATATCACGCCATGCCTGCGGCAGTTCGGTCGCCTGCTTGGACCAGCTTTCCGGCACCAGCATGGTCTTCGCCATCGGCGCGTTACGGCCAGCACGAACAAGAACCTCGAAGACAGCGTCCAGCGCGGCGGAGTCGGACGACCCGCCCGCGATGATTGGCTTGATGTCCTCGGCGTAGTCGCCGAATGCGGACGAGGCCATGCGGATCTCATGGCTCTTCATCCAGTTCACGTTGCCCTTCAGCGTGTTGATCTCGCCGTTATGGGCCAGCATGCGGAATGGCTGAGCCAGCCACCACTGCGGGAACGTGTTGGTGGAATAGCGCTGGTGATAGAGCGCAAAAGCGGACTCAAAGCGTTCGTCCTGCAGGTCCGGATAGAACTCGGCAACCTGCTCGGCCAGCATCATGCCTTTGTAGATGATCGACCGGCACGATAGCGACGCAAGGTACAGTTCACGCACGCCATTCGCTGCCGCCTGCTTTTCGATGCGACGACGGATTACGTACAGTTCACGCTCAAAGGTTTCCTCATCAACACCCTTAGTGTTGCTGATCAGGATCTGTTCGATTTCAGGCCGGGTCGCGTTCGCCTTTTCACCAAGACAGGACACATCGACCGGCACGTGACGCCAGCCGTAGATGTAATAGCCCATCCGCAGAACTTCGGATTCCACGATGGTCCGGCAGGTTTCCTGCGCGCCAAAGTCTGCGCGCGGTAGGAACACCTGACCCACGGCAATCAGCTCGTCCTTGTTTGGGACGTGGCCGGTGCGTTCGATCTGGTCGTAGAAAAACTCGACAGGGATCTGGACATGGATACCAGCGCCGTCGCCGGTTTTACCGTCGGCGTCGACCGCGCCACGGTGCCAGATCGCCTTTAGCGCCTGAATGCCGGCTTCGACGACCTTGCGGCTTTTCTGTCCGTCGATGGACACGACAAGGCCAACGCCACAGGACGAATGCTCGTCCTCATCGCGGTAGAGCGAATGCTCGGCCATGAATGTGCGTTTGGCTTCTTCGGACTGAACCCAGGCTGCGTCATATTTGGTCATGGCGTGGCTCCTTTAGCTCGCGGGGCGTGCATGGCACGCAGTGTTTGAAGTGACGCGTTCGCGTCGATGAAATAGGCCATCACAGCAACTCCGCCCCGCATCCAAATGCGGGATCGCGCGACAGAAATCCCTGATCTTCGGGGAAATCGAAACGCACGGGGCGGCTCTCTTCCTGGACGGTTTGTTCGGGTGTGCGGGTGACGTAGTTACCGGCAAGGAACAGACGCCAATCGAGATGGATGTATTCGTTGCCGGTGCTTTCCCAGACCAACTCACCCTCGGCATTAGTCGCGCGGGCAAAGGTCTCAGTCCGCAGAAGTGGGACGTCGTCAATCACGACCGTCTCGCCGGTCAACAGATCACGCCCGCGAAAGAACATCTGTTCTCCGCTATCCGACGTGGTCGAAAACTCGAAATCATCGCGCCCGGTTTGCGCCAACTCGGTAAAGCTACCGGGATCGACGGGATCAGGGTCCAGCAGGTCACGCACACCAAGGATCAGGTCGATGCTTTCCAACCACTGCGTCTCGCGATCGATCCGGCCAAGGAAATACGGGCCCTCTTCGCCGATATCGACGCGCCACTGATGGCCCGGCTCGTCGGCTTCGCAGGTATAGTGGTGCGAGACGCTGCAATTGGAATACTGAACCGTGACAAACGCCGTGCAACCCTCTGGCACATCCACGACCTCGAGCCCCTGTGCCACGACCGGCAAGGGGCTCAGCGCGATCAGCGCGGGCAGGATATGAAGAAGACGTGCGTTCAGCGGTCTGGTCCTTAATCGTCAGCGGGGCTGACCTTTGGGTTTGCCGGTGCATACGGAGTACGCATCGGTTGTGTATGGAAGGTGTATCAGTTGCGCCTGTTACTCCGCCGCGACAGAGGCGGTGGCATTTAGGTCGTTCAGGATTGCCGCCGCGCAGTCACGCCCGTCGCGGATTGCCCAGACAACAAGCGAAGCGCCGCGCACGATGTCACCCACCGCATAGACGCCCGGCAGGCTTGTGCGACCTGTCTCAAACTCGGCCTTCACCGTGCCCCACCGGGTCACTTCCAGTTCCGGCTGGTTCCACAGCGTTGGCAGCTCTTCCGGCTCAAAGCCCAGCGCCTTGATCACAAGGTCTGCGCCTTCGACGTAGTCGGCACCTTCGATCACTTCTGGCATCTGGCGGCCGGTCGCATCCGGCGCGCCAAGGCGCATCTTTTGCACCATCACGCCGTCGACCTTGTCGCCGGTAAAGCCCTTGGGGGCCGTCAGCCAGACAAATTCGACACCTTCCTCCTCGGCGTTCTGCGTCTCGCGCTGCGAGCCCGGCATGTTGGCCCGGTCCCGGCGATAGAGGCATTTTACGCTCTCAGCGCCCTGGCGGATCGCGGTGCGCACACAGTCCATCGCAGTGTCACCACCACCGATCACGACAACGCGCTTGCCCTCGGCGTTCAACTCGCCGCTGTCAAACTCGGCGACGTCATCGCCAAAGCTCTTGCGGTTCGACGCTGTAAGATAGTCAATCGCACGAACGATGCCCTCGGCACCCGATCCCGGGGTCTGCAGCTCGCGGGATTTGTAAACGCCCGTCGCGATCAGAACCGCGTTGTGCTTGGCCCGCAGGTCCTCAAAGCTGATATGGTCGCCGATGTTGCAATTCATAACGAACTCAACACCACCTTGCTCAAGCTGTTCGATACGACGCATGACAACGTCTTTCTCAAGCTTGAAGCCCGGAATGCCGTAGGTCAGCAGCCCGCCAGCGCGGTCGTGGCGATCATAGACCGTGACCTGCACGCCCTGACGACGCAGGAAATCAGCAGCGGCAAGACCACTTGGGCCCGCGCCGATGATGCCAACGCTCTCAGACCGCTCAGATGCAGCAGTGATTGGCTGAACCCAGCCTTCTTCCCACGCCGTGTCGGTGATGTACTTCTCCACCGAGCCGATGGTCACGGTGCCGTGACCCGACTGTTCAATCACGCAGTTACCTTCACACAGGCGGTCTTGCGGACAGATGCGGCCACAGATTTCCGGGAAAGTATTCGTCGCCTGCGAAACCTCATAGGCTTCCTGCAGGCGGTTCTCAGCCGTCAGGCGGAGCCAATCCGGGATGTTATTGTGCAGAGGGCAATGCGACTGACAATACGGCACACCGCATTGCGAGCAGCGGCTTGCCTGCTCTTCTGCTTTGGCTTTCGCGTACTCACCGTAAATCTCGTTGAAATCTTCCTTACGGAGATTTGGCGGACGCTTTTCCGGCATCGCACGATCAACGGTCACGAATTTAAGCATGGGGCCTTTGGCCATGGCTGAGGTCCTCATAATTCGGAGATTGCCGCCCTTTTGCGCGAAGAAAGGGTCCGGATCAAGTCATAATTGCTGACCTATTGGCGATCAGCGTCGCGCCGCACATTGATTTTCAAGTGAATCGCTCAGATTTTATGTCCGGATCGGACCCAAATCCGCATCTGGCACCCCAGACGCCCATGCGTAAGTTGCCACAAAACGAATCGCAGGTCTTTTCATGCCGTTATTTCACCTGATCCTTGTGGCCATCATTCAAGGCATCACCGAGTTCTTGCCGGTCTCCTCCTCCGGTCACCTCGTTTTGCTGCCGAAACTGACAGGTATGCAGGATCAGGGCCTCGTCATCGACGTAGCTGCCCATGTTGGAACGCTGTTTGCGGTGGTGTTGTATTTCTGGTCGGACACACGCGCCGCGATTGTCGGCACCGGTCGGCTGGTTCGGGGCAAGATCGACACACAAGGGGCATGGTTGGCGCTCTGCCTCACGATTGCAACGGTTCCGGTCGTGATCCTTGGATTGATTTTCAAGGTGACAGGCCTCGCCGACGCGATGCGCTCGGTCACTGTCATCGGGTGGACCATGCTCTTGTTCGGCATCCTGCTCTATGTCGCGGACCAGCGCGCCCCGCAGGTCAAAGCCCAAGCGCAATTCTCGCTCAAGGACGCAGGCATTCTGGGCCTTTGGCAAGCGGTCGCCCTGATCCCCGGCACCTCACGGTCAGGCATCACCATCACTGGCGCCTTGTTTCAGGGCTACACACGCACGGATGGCGCAAAGATTGCGATGCTCATGTCGATCCCGACAATCCTTGCATCCGGACTGGTATCCTCGCTCGACCTCATCGGCGGCAGCGTTCCGATCCGCGACGCTGCTATTGTGATCGCGCTCAGCTTCCTGTCCGCGCTCGCGGCATTGGCACTGATGATGAAACTGCTGCAATCCGTCAGCTTCACGCCATACGTGATCTACCGCGTCCTGCTGGGCGGCGTGCTACTGTACCTTGGCTATTCCGGTGCGCTGGCCGCTTAAGACTTCAGATTTTTCGCCGAGTTCTTGATCGCAGCGTATTGGCCTGACGGGCGGAACGGCCAAAGGTAATCGGGCAGAACAGCCTCAAGCGCGGTTGGTTTGACACCCAAATCCTGCAGACCTGGGAAATCGCCGCTTGCAACATTGTCCTTGGCCAGATTGCGCACCTGATCCCGCGTGATCGCAGCGGGCACCAGACCGAGCGAGATCGCATTAGCGACCTCGAAGGTAAAGCCCATGATGCGCCCAACCCAGACAGGCAGCCCCAGCACCAGACGACGGCGCTGAATGACGTCCAGCATCTGCCGCATCAGCTCCTTGAACGTATTCACGTCCGGTCCACCCAGCTCGTGAATGCCACTCGCATCGCCCGAGATGCCTGCCATCGCGGCCTCGGCCACATCCTCGACATAGACTGGCTGAAACTTGGTCGACGGCGACACGATCGGCACGAATGGCGAGGTGCGCGCCATGGCGGCAAAGCGATTGAAGAATTCATCCTCATTGCCGAACACAATCGACGGACGCAGGATCAAGGCGTTGGGCATATGTTGCAAAACGCCCTCTTCGCCCAGCGCTTTGGACACGGCGTAATCGCTTTTTGAGCTTTTGTCCGCGCCGATGGCCGAAACATGAACAATTTTCTCGACGCCTTGCGCGGCTGCGATGCGCGCGATCCGTTCCGCGCCCTCATGCTGAACCGCGTCAAAGGTATTCTTGCCGCTTGGCGCCAGAATGCCCACGCAGTTCACGACAACATCGGCTCCGGTCATGACCGACGCCACCGAGTCATCATCCCGGATGTTGCAGAAAACCGGCTCTACCTGCCCGACCGCGCCATAAGGCTTCACGAACATCGCCTCGTTCGGGCGGCGCACGGCCACACGCACACGGTATCCCGCGCGCGCACATTCCTGGGCAATGTAGCGGCCGACAAAGCCCGATCCGCCATAGATTGTGACAAGTTTAGACATGGTCGCGAACCTTGCAGCTGACACTTGCGAGGTGTCCTACCGCTCCCCCAATAAAGCGGCAACAACCAAATGCGCGCATCTCGGCAGATGAAGGGCGAAACAGTTGCCGAATCCCGTTGACACCCCCCGCGACCAGCCTTAAACGCAGCGCTCACCAACCCGTGCCCAGATGGCGGAATTGGTAGACGCGCTAGCTTCAGGTGCTAGTGTCCGTATGGACGTGGAGGTTCGAGTCCTCTTCTGGGCACCACATTTTCCCAACACTTCAGACTGCACCGGACCTCGGCACGAGACGCTTGTTGACGTCGATTGCGGCGCCTAGCCCACTGCATTCAGTGCCGTTTGCGACACTGCCTTCTCTATCCGCATGCCATCAACGCCTCCTGCATAGAAGCGACATGCCCTGTCGCGTGGCCTCTTTTGGGCAGGCGACTATACGAAAGGATAGTGGGCATATCCCAATGTCGGCGCCGGACGATTTCGAAACCTGTTAATGGCGGATGAAACGGAGGGTCCCATGTATATTTCCACGTTCCAGCTGTCAGCCGGAGCGGCTTCTGATGACGCTGTTCAGGCTTTGGCGGGTATGAAAGCCGATGGTCACACGGCCAGCTTTGCCGCCCTGCATCACCGTGCAGGCACCGTCGATGATTTGTTGCTACAGACGCTGAAAGAGCATGTCCCAGCTCTGCATTGCGCGTCATCTTGTAAAGGAACCATGTCGCAGGCAGGTTTGCAGGACTTGGGTCTGTTCGTGATTTCGGACCCTGATGGCGACTATGGCACCGCTGCTGCGCCTTTGGGCGATGACACCGAAGCGGCTGCAACGGCGGCGACCGTTGCTGCGCTGGAAAACGCGCAGCGCGACGGCGAGGCGCCTGATCTGGTCTGGTTGTCCATCACCCCCGGCAACGAAGAAGATGCCATTCGCGGGATCGAAACCGTCATCGGTTCTGATGTTCCAATCATTGGCGGCAGTGCTGCTGATGACACGGTGGCCGGCGAATGGACGGTCTCTGACGGGTCCGAGCAACTTGGCTCTGGCTTGGTTGTCTCAGTCTTGTTCTGTTCGACGCCGATCCAATTTGCTTATCAGAATGGATATGCACCAACCGCTGACAGCGGCGTCGTAACCAAATCCGAGGGCCGCAAGCTGATCGAGATCGACGGTGAGCCTGCTGCAAGCGTGTATTCCCGTTGGAATGGCGGCGGGGTTCCATCTGCACCCGAAGGTGGCGAACGCAACATCCTATCCGAGGCGACGTTGTGGCCTTTGGGTCGTGAAATCGGCTCACTCGGGGATGTCCCGTATTACCTTCTGGCGCATCCCTGCGTGACGAATGACGACGGTTCGCTCGACCTGTTCGCCGAAGTGGCCGAAGGTGAACACCTCACGCAGATGCAAGGCGATGTCGCCGTCCTTGCCGCCCGTGCCGGACGGGTCGCTGAATTTGCGCTCCGTGCAGGCAGCGTGAAGAGCGACAACGTCGCCGGAGCGCTGATGGTCTATTGCGGTGGATGCATGCTTGCTGTCGAGGACCGGCTGTCAGACGTGTATGGCGGCGTGAATAGTGTTTTGGGCGGTCAGCCGTTCCTGGGTGTCTTTACATTCGGCGAACAAGGTTCTGTGCATGAGGCAGGCAATAGGCATGGGAATTTGATGATTTCCTGTATAGCGTTCTCGAAAGACCCCTAGCGCCCGAGAAAGCCAAGCCTGATTATGTCGCAGACCGAACGCCTTCGCGAAGCTCTGCTGGAAATCGAAGTCCTGCGCGCTCGCGAGCAGGACGCCCTGCGCGACACCCGCGCGCTCTTGGACATTTTGAGTGTCACGACGACGGCTGAAAACCCGCTCTTGGCACTTCGGTCGGTTTTGGCGAAATCCGCAGAGGCATTGAACGCCGCCGAAGTGTCGGTCATCTGCCAAACAGACGACGCTGTTCGGGTAGAAACCTCGACCAACAGATCGCTCGAAGGCCTAGACCTGCCGATTGATCCCGGATTCCTGAGGAAACCGCGAAATATCGTTGATGCACGCAAGGTGCCGAAACTCAGTGGCATTGCTCAACACGACAGCATGGCGGTCGGCAGTCTGCTCAGTTCTCCGTTCGAGACCAAATTCGAAACAGAACGCGCGATCATTTGCACGCATCCGCAAAACCAGCGGTTCAACAAGGGGCATCTTGATCTTCTCAAACAGGTGATCCGGCTGACGGCACAGGCCTTGCGGACGTTGGAACTGAGTTCGCAAAACGCTCTGCTGGCTGCAGTGATTGACGGGTCATCGTCTGGGTTTGCCATCGCCGATGCCACGCAGGACGATCTGCCTTTGATCTTTGTGAACAAGGCTTTTGAAGCCTTGACGGGATATCAATCGCAGGAGGTGATCGGTCAGAATTGCCGCTTCCTGTCGGACGAACCACCAGACAGCCTTGAACGGACGCGCCTGCGGCAGGCGGTGACGGATCGGCGATCCGGCCGCTTTTTGCTGAAAAACCGCAAGAAGTCCGGTGACATGTTCTGGAACGACCTGTCTCTGTTCCCGGTTCACGACTCAGAGGGCCGCCTGACCCAAATGGTGGCGACCCAGACTGACGCTTCCGCGCGTGTCTTGGCGGATACTGAACGCAGGTTGGCGCAGACACGGCTTCAGGATGCGCTTGATCACACCAATGACGCGTTCCTCATGGTTCTGGCCGATGGCACCATCGCGTTTTCCAACGAAGGCACGCGCGAGATGTTCGATGCCACGCCGCTCAGTTGGCAAATCGGCAGCACATTTCGGGACAATTGGGCCGCCTACAAAGACCGGCTGGCAGCTAACGGCGACACACTGCCCGAAGGGTTGGTCGATCCTGATCTTGAGTTGCTGTGCGAGGCGCGCGATGGCCTGAGAACAGGTCTGCCCAGCGGGCGTCAGGTGCTGTTTCGGGCGCAAAAGACCCGTGAACAGGCCTTTGTGATCTCGGCCACCGATACAACCGCCATCCGTGATACCGAACGCCTGTTGCGCCAGCGCGCGGCGGCAATCGAAAACGCCATCGACGGGATCGGCATCGTCGGCGGTGACGGGTTGCTGGTCTATGCTAATCAGGCCTTGGCCGAGCTTTTGAGATACGACAGCGAGGACACCATGATCGGGCGCGCGTGGTCCGAGCATTACAAGCAGCCAGACAATGCCGAATTGCTGCGCGCAGAAGCAGGACTGTCCGACCGCGCAGATCTGCTTGAACTTGTCACGAAAGAGCGGCGGCGCATCCTGCATGAGGTCACGGTGACCCCGGTCGCGCAGGTCGGTGATGTCGTTGTGGTGCGGGATATTACCTCTGCCCTGCAGAACCGGCAGAGACTGGCGGAATTGAACAAACAAATGGAAGAGGCCCGTCGGCGCGAGGCTCTGTCGAACCTTGCCGCCGGATTGGCTCATGACTTCAACAACGTGCTCTCAGCGATCTCAGGCTCGGCCACTCTGATCTCGACCGACGACACCGCCTCCGAAGATATAAAGGCGCACTCGGACCGCATCTCAAAGGCAAGCGCGACTGCGGCGCGGCTGGTCAACCGGATGCTTGATCTCAGCACAGTTGACGACGACGCCTCGATCTTTGATCTCCGTTCGGTTCTGGGCGAGGTGCGCGCCCTGGCCGAGGTTAATCTTTCGAGTGACACCAGCCTTGTGGTCAATCCCGGCACTTCGTCGCTCAATGTGCGGGCGGCGATTGCAGATATCACGCTTGTGTTGCTGAACCTTGTGATCAACGCCAATGACGCAATGCCAGACGGGAGCGGAGTGATTTCCGTTTCTCTGAGTCGTTTCAGCCCTTCGGCAGACCGCGCTCCCATGGTCGGCAAGGTCCTGTCCGACCGCGCCTACGCAAGCATCACAGTTAGCGACACCGGAACCGGGATCGCGCCTGACGTTCTTCCGCGCGTCCTTGAGTCGTTTTTCACGACCAAAGGCAGCCGCGGCACGGGTGCGGGACTGGCCATGGTGTCAGCCATCGTGAAACGCTTGGGCGGTGCGTTGTTCATCGACAGCGAATTGGGCCACGGCACATCGGTCGAAGTGATCTTGCCCATGGTGGTCGAAAACGTCACCGCCGAAGATGCAAGTGTCGGCGGCGACCTACGCGGCAAGGCCATCCTGATCCTCGACGACCAGCCCGAAGTGGCCGAAGTCGTTGCCTCGTTTCTTGAAACATGCGGCGCTGAGGTCAGCGTTCTGGAGGAACCGGCGCTCGCGATTGAAACGGTTCTGGAAGACCCCTCAGACTGGGCGGCTTTGATCACCGACTACGATATGCCCGAATTGAACGGCGGCGATGTCGTCGAACGCATCCGTGCCGAGCACCCTGATTTTCCCATATTCGTGATCACCGCCCTGGCACGTCGATTGTCGGACCCGCGTATCAATGCATCGTCGGTGCAGGGAGTATTTGCGAAACCGACCAATCTCGGGCAACTTGCACAGGCGCTAGAAAAGGTTGGGAACGACGCATGAAAATCCTGATTGCTGACGATCATGATTTGGTTCGGGATACGCTGGCAGCGTTCCTGGGTCGGGAAAAGGATTTCGAAATCGACACGGCGTCGGATCTTGCCGACGCCTTGGACAAGATCAACGCGAAACCACGCTATCATCTTGTGCTCTTGGATTACTCGATGCCCGGCATGAACGGGCTGGAAGGGCTTGCCAAAGCCAAGGAGGCAAATGAGCCTTGGCCGGTCGCCATTATGTCCGGCATTGCCCCCAAAGCCATCGCGCAGGAGGCTTTGGACGCTGGGGCAATTGGTTTCCTGCCCAAGACCATGGCCGCCAACTCCATGATCAACGCGATCCGCTTTATGTCCGCCGGTGAAACCTTTGTGCCCGTGCAGTTCATGACCGCAGAAGAGCCTGAGGAAACCAACGAACTTGCCAAAGGGCTGTCACCACGCGAACTCGAAGTCCTGAGTGGGCTTTGCAGAGGTCTTGCGAATAAGGAAATCGCGCGCGAGCTTGATCTGCAGGAGGTCACGATCAAACTGCATGTGAAAACCCTGTGCCGGAAGCTGGACGCCAAGAACCGGACGCAGGCCGCGATGATTGCGAAAGAGGCCGGCCTGTTCTGACCGGCCTCTTCGCTTGTTTGATTAGAGCAACAGGCCATCCAAGACCTGATCCATGAACGACTGTCCCAGATCGTTGTGATCGTGCAGCAGGATTGTCGCGCCACCCAAATCGATCTCGATATCGCCGTCCTGTTGCTGTGACAGGTTCGCAGCAATCCAGTCGTCGACGCTCGATCCGTTGTTCACGAGGTTGAGCTGACGCAGATCCAGTCGGTCACGGCCAGAACCATCGCGGGCGTAGTCGAGGATTTGGTTGGTGTTGCCGTCCAGATCCTGCGTCCGGAACACGAAACGGTCAGAGCCCGCGCCGCCGGAGGCGATATCCGCGCCGGCACCAAGGTAAATCGTGTCGTTCCCGGCCCCGCCGTCGACGACATCATCGCCCTTGTGCGCGTTGATATAGTCGCGTCCGTCGCCGCCGGTGACGCTGTCATCACCAGAACCAGATTTGATCCGGTCGTCTCCTTCGCCGCCTGCGACGGTGTCATTGCCGGAACCGCCATTGATCCGGTCGTTTCCAAGACCGCCTGTGATCGTGTCGGCACCGCCGCCCCCAATCAGGTTGTCGGCGCCGTCACCCCCATCAAGAACGTCGTTGCTGGACCCCCCGTTCAAGGTGTCGTCGCCATCGCCGCCAGACAGCGTATCAGCATGCCGACCACCGCTGAGCAAATCGTCGCCGGTACCGCCAAACAACTGGTCGTTGCCCGACCCACCAAAAAGGCGGTCATCGCCCGATTCGCCCGACAGGACGTCGTGACCAGCAGAGCCTGACAGCATGTCCTGACCCGCACCGCCAAACAGGATGTCGTCATCCTCTGGCAGAAGGTTGCCAAACTGATCATAGCGCAGGCCGTTTTCGTCGTAGAAGGAAACGATCGTCGAGGTGCTGTTTGGTCCTGCGCCGCCATAGATCATGTCGTCGCCATCGTTACCGCTCAGAGTGTCCCCGCTGGACGAGCCGATGATTTCGTCTTCACCGAACCCGCCCAGCACCGTGTCGGCTCCACCGCCGGCATGGATGTTATCGTCAAAGCTGTTGTTACCGCCTTCGACAGGCAACAATTCCGGCGACCGGATCAGGACCGTTGCGCCGGGATCGGTTTCTGTGAACGGATCAATCGCACGTGGGTCTGCCGCGCCGTCGTTGGAATAGGCCTTCGGGGCTTCGGTGACCAACTCAAGGCGTGCGGTGCCCGTCGCTTCGTCAAGAATCACGCGGTAGATGCCACCGCTGGTGCCAGTAGCGTCGTTCATGTCGTGATCGCCACCGTTGCCGCCAACATAAAGGTTGCCGTCTCCGTCAACGATTGCAGCGCCGAATGTGATCGCTGGTGCGCCGTTGTGCAGAACCCCGTCAATCAACGTGCTGTCGATCTCATAGGTCGAGAATTGCGGAACGCCTCCATCCTGGACGTCCTGGACATCGACGACCATCAGCTTTGCCGACGCACCTTCGTATTTGGGGCGCACGACACCGTAGAATTTTTGTGTCGTCGCATCAAAGGCAACGTCCCAGACCGAGTCTGTCACTAGCGACTTGGGAAATTTGAAAACGGTCGTGAGCGGATTGCCATCTGCATCACGCTGATCGACGTCGATGACGGTCACGCGGTCCATGCTGGAATGGAACGACCAGAGGTTGCCCTTGTCGTCAAAATCACCGGTCCATGACGCATAAGGACCATCGCCCAGACGATAGCTGTCGCCATTTGCGTCCATCATGACAATGTCATTTTTGGTCACAACGTTGCCAAGCGAGTCGACACCGTTTTTGACTGCGATGCCGTAGAACAGGTCGTCTTCCTGGTTGAAACCAAAACCGTTAATCACGACGGTCGCGTCAGAACCAGCTTGCTGGTAGGTTTCGGTTTCAACATCAAACACGTTCAGGGTGCCGTTCATCACCTGATAGAGGTTCGGTTGACCCGGAGCGACGGCTTTGACGGTGACTGTCTGGCCGCCAATCTCCATCTCTTTTTCATAGTAGAAGACCGGGCCATCCGTGTTGATTACGGGACCATCCGACTGGGCTGTACTTTCGACTGAGCGGAATGTCAGTTGATCCTGCCCACCCGTACCGATCAGGTTCAGCGTGTGGCTCTCGAACCCGGCTTCCGCCGTGTTGATTGTGTCGATCACTTCGCCGTTCCAGAGAACTTCGATGGTACCCGACAGATGGCCTTCGCCAATATTGGCTGCGGCTTCGAAGGTGATGGAATACGCGCCGTCGGTGACGGTTTGTACCGACTGGGTCATTGCAGAATGACCGTTGCCCAGGTCGGTCAGGGTCCACGCACCGTTTTCAGCGAATTGCGCAAAGCTGAGGGCATCTTCTGTGCCTGTCAGCATGTTGTCTGGCAGATAGTCACCGATGATTACATCGTCGCCTGCCGTACCGGTGACTGTATCGTCACCGCCTTGGCCGATCAGAAGATCGTCGCCCGGAGTTCCGGAGATGAGATCATCTCCGGGTGTTCCTACAAAAGTCTGGGTCATGTCACTCGTCCTTTTATCGTGAAGTGAAACCGGAGGCTGGGTTACCAGCCGATCCCTGTGCAAGTTGCTGGCTTGGCTCCGTCAAACAGGCGAACGACGTCGATCACTGGCACATCGGCGACCGATGCAAGGGCAGCAGAGTTGCGGTAGGTTTCGTTCTTTTGGGTCACCACCAGAGCGTCTGCGCCAGCGGTCGCTTCTTCGACGGTGTCGCAGATCATGTCTGCGAGGTGTGGCGCAACGGCTGCGAGACCTTTGGAACCGTGCTGAACGTAGCTCAGCTGACCGTCGAGTGGCGTTTCACGGGTGATCGCCGGGTCATGGATTTTGATCTCGACACCTTCGGCATGCAGTGCTGCGATGGTCTCAAGGATTGGGCTTTCACGCAGGTCATCGGTGCCTGGTTTGAACGCAAGGCCAAGGATCGCCACCTGGCGTGCTTCGGTTGCACGCACCATTTGCGTCGCCGATTCGATGTGCTGTTCGTTCGAAACACCGAGGCTTTCGATCAGTGGCAGGCTGACGCCCTGTTCACCCGCGATGTGCGCAACGGCGCGAACCTCTTTTGGCAGGCACGAGCCGCCATAGGCAAAGCCGGGTTTCAGGTAGTACGGCGACAGGTTCAGCTTGGTGTCCTGAACAAAGATATCCATGACGTCGTGGCTGTCGACACCCAGCGGCTTGCACAAGCGACCGACTTCATTGGCAAAAGTCACTTTGGTCGCGTGCCAGACGTTGTCGACATATTTGACCATTTCTGCAGTCTCGATCGAGGTAACGATGACGTTCTCATCGACCGGCAGATACACTTGGCGCAGGATGTTGCCCGAGCGTTCGCAGGTCGCACCGATCACGGTTTTTGGTGGTTCGTAGAAGTCTGCAACCGCCACACCTTCGCGCAGGAATTCAGGGTTGAAGCACACACCGAAATCTTCGCCGAGGACCTTGCCCGACACTTGCTCGATGATCGGGGTCATCACGTTCAGGGTGGTGCCTGGTGGGATCGAGCAGCGCATGACGACAACGTGAAAATCATCCTTCTGCGCGATGCCGGCGCCGATCGAACGGGCCGCCGATTCGATGTAGCGGTAGTCACAACCGCCATCTTCGGATGTAGGCGTGCCGACCGAGACAAAGGTGACGTCGGTATCGATAACCGCTTGGGTCAGATCGTCGGTCGCGGTGACAAGACCGGCTTCGACGCCCTCGGACAGCAGTTTGCCCAGGTCTTTTTCGTGGATTGGCGAAACACCTTCGCTGATCTGCTGGATTTTGACCGCGTCCAGATCGACACCGATAACGCGGTGGCCAAGGCTGGACAGGCAGGCTGTCGAGACAGCGCCAACATAGCCCAAACCTACGACAGAAATGGATGGTTTTTCTTCAACCACATACAGGGCGGCTGGTACTGCGTTCGAGAACTGTGCTGTGTTTTGGTTCAACATTTTCGTCGGTCCTTTGCCGGAATTTCGTTTCTGAAAATCGGTATAAAGGTCTGGAAAAACGAAAATATTCGGAGACGGTATAGATTCCGGCGCAAAGGCCCAGAGGCGCTATCCTTTGGGATATGGCGACTATCCCGGGCCGAAACTGCTGAGTTTAGTTGGCTTTTTTTGGCGGTGTTTCCATTTCAGAAACAGTTGGTCGCAAAACAACAAAGCCCGGCCAATGGCCGGGCTTTGGAGCTGTCCTCAGAGCGCGTGAGTGGAGGACTTTAAAAGGACAGCTAAGACTTGAGAGAGGCTTAGTTTGGGATCAGGCGGCGCGCCCGTAGACGTCGTCGTAGCGCACGATGTCGTCTTCCCCGAGGTAGGTGCCGGTTTGCACTTCGATCAGCGCCATTGGCATTTTGCCGGGGTTTTCGAGGCGGTGAACTGCGCCCAGCGGGATGTAAACGGATTCGTTTTCGCTCAGCATCATGATCTCTTCATCACGGGTGACGCGTGCGGTGCCTTCGACGACGATCCAGTGCTCAGCGCGGTGGTAGTGGCTTTGCAGCGACAGCGTTTCGCCAGGGTTCACAACGATGCGTTTGACCTGAAACCGTGCGCCGAGGCTGATGGTCTCGTAGTAACCCCAAGGACGCTCATAGCGCTGGCCAGCTTCGTTCAGCTCAGGCGACTTTGCGGCGGTCTTGGCAGGGGCAACCAGCGCGGTGCTGGCGGTGTTGATCTTTGCAATGGCGTTCATGTCACTGTTCCTCTTATCAAGTGATGTCAGAGGTTTATGCTTAAGAAACCGTTAAATCCTGCCTGCGGAGGCATAGCTTTTCGCGCTTTCGACCAGCCTCCCCATCCAAAAGGATAGCCGCTTTATCAGAACGCCAACGGGGCAGGTGCGAGGCCAACATACCAGGCAAGAAAGTACACGAATGCGGTGACGGTCGTGACCAGTTGGACCTTTGCCATGCCGTTCTGGGTGCGCGCCAAGAGACCTTCGCCGCCGCCAGAGGTTTGGTTACCCCGGTTCGACCATTTCTGTTTGGACAGGTGAAAGATCATGAAGATCTTCACCGAGGCGTTAATGATCTGGTTGAAGTACAGAATCACCGGCCAGCTGAGATCGACGCGTCGGCTATAGGTGTACAGGAACAGACACAGCACGATCCGGCTAAACAACACCCAGATCAGACAAGACCAGATGTAGGATGGCTCAACAATCGTTCCGAGGATGGCGACGATGGGCGACACCATCATGGTCCACATTGCGATTCGCTGATCGACCAGACACCACCAGATGAACGGCTTCACCTGACGCGGACCAAGCGCGATGGCGCGGCTCCCGTTGCGCAGCATGTTGCCGGACCAACGGCGGAAGTTCTGGACCATCCGCTCCAACCCGTTCTCTTTGATCACCTCGATCGTGTAGACGGTCGCGTCCGGCACATAGGTCATTTTCGCGCCACGGGTCAGCATGTGATACCACGTCGACTTGTCATCACCCGACAAGAACCGAAAGCGGCCCCAAAGCCAGTGATCCAGATGGTCGGCTTCAATCGTGCGGATGAACTTCAGGCTCAGCATGTGCTCAGCCCGAAACACCGACATCCGACCCGTCAGGGTCAAAACCTTGTCCGACATCGCGTGGCTTTGCATCGCCAAACGCCGCTGGGCAAAGCGCATATCGAGCCAGTTCGCAATCCAGGTCGGACCGTAGCAGATCACTTCTTCATCGGTCGTCAGAGCCTGCAATTCAGGATCAGCGCCGAACATCGACAGCGTCTTTTCCAGAACGTCGCCGCCATAAAGCGCGTCGCCATCCATGAAGATCACAAGGTCATCTTTGTGGACACCGTTGCGGTTGATCGCCCGGAGAATCATTCCGATGGCCATCCGCTTGCCAGGCTGGTTCTGGCGCAGGAACACCAGTTCGGCAAGATCGTCGTCAATGTCCTGTGCGTAGGTTTCGACAAATTCACGAATGATCAGTTCATCAAAGGATGAGCCCGTCCCGATGTAGAGTGTCGTTGGAATCCGTTCGCGGCGGATCTGCGAGAGGATCGAACCGATCACCCGTTTGGTGATGGCCTCTTCCTCGTAATAGGTTGTCATCTGGATGTGCAGACGGCGTGGACGCCAGCCCGATTCCCAAAGCTCGGTCGCACGTGCGCGCATTTTGGGAAACTTGAACCGGCGATAGATTTCGGCCCGAACGGCATGGGTAAACCACCAGCCAAACCGCCACATGCCCAGCGCACCGAGCGTGAAGGTCAGGTGCATGACATCGGGTTCAAGAAAGCGGTTGGGCACATTGACCAGCAACCACAGCAAAAGCAGACCAACCGAAAACAAGATCAAGGCCTGCCGTGCGCTCCACTTGGCCCAGCCGGTCTTGGCAGGGGCTTGCAGATCGCGCAGTCGGACCGTCAGGTCCTTGTCGAAGGCATACTCTGTTTCGGGGGCGCTCATCCGCGCCACCAATCGGTCAGGAACCACGACTTCAGCGCGCGTGCCTGAACGGGTGCGCCAGGCATCAGGGCCGCGCGGGTATCGTCCATGTCCATGCCAGTCAGCTCAAGCGTGACAATCATGCCAAAGCCGTTGTCCGTTTCTGGGTCAATCCCGGCGGACAGGTCGGTCACAACTGCCTTGTAGCGCTTCTTGCCCTCGACGGTGCGCAGAACAACGTCGCTGCCCATGCCGATATAGACGGCGCCAGCGCGTGCCTCGTTCAGCCAAGCTTGTACAAAGCGGCCCCGGTCCTCTTCCACGGTGACAACCAGTTGGCCGCGACCGAGGTATTCGTTGCGCATCACCAGAACCTCGGAAACGGTTCCATCCGCCTCGGCAAGGATATTGTGCGCCTGAGCGGCATCCTTGGCGTTGCCCAGATCGCGACGCAGACGACGCTCGTCTTCTTTCGCGCGGTTCAGCTGGTCTTTCAGATCTTTGTGCAGGTGCCAGAAGTCGCCCGGAACAACGCTGTCTTGCGCGTCAAATGCAGCAAGCGCCGCCAAGGCGGCTTCGACTGCGTCGAGGTTGCGACCAGCGGTAAAGTCGCTCCAGTGGCGGTCCCGAATCGCACGATCCAAGATTTCGAGAAGGCGCGCGCGCTCCTGATCCCCGAGTCCCAAATGAGAATTCAGGATCGCGCGCGCCTCTCTCACGCGGTCTGCAGCTCGCGTGATGTCACGGCGAATGTCGTCAACGGCACTTTCACGGGCAGGGTCGGAAAGGCGGACAAGCAAGTCACCGCGGTTTACCTTTTGGCCGGGTAGGGCCACCACTTCATCGACGTAGGCTGGGGCTGGCGCGGTATGGCTCAGGATAGGAGCCACAACCCGCGCACTCTTGAGGTTGACGCTGGTCAGCCGATCCACGATCTGCCCGCCGATCAATCCGATCAGCGCCGCTGCCAGGGCAAAATAGAAGACCGTGTTCCAGACAACGCGCAGGGCGCGCGACGTCTGTTGAGCCTCGCCGGTGGCCTTCTCTTCCTCGGTTTCGCCCATAGGAACAAGGTCCACGGGCGTATCCAGAGCGGTGATCATGTCCTCTGACGGAGCCATCTTGCCCGACAGCAGCGAGCGATAGAACACGCCGATCACCTCGCGCTGACGACCTGTCAGCCCGACAAAAACCATCTCGTTATCGCGGGTGCCTGCCTCGAAGTTTACCGGAAACCGGATATCGACACCCTGAAACGGGATGATCAGATGCGCACGTTTGGGAAGAACGTCGCTTGCTTCTGGATATGTGATGCCTGCCTGAGACCACTCGTTGACTTCGACGACCTCACCCGAAGGCAGTTCAAGCCGCAGCGGTGCGCGGACCTTAAACTCCAGATCGGACATGGGACGTTCGTGGCGAATCTTCACTTGGGGCTCTCTTTCATCAACGCCGCAGTGTTAGCGCGTATAGAAATCCCTTTGGAGGGTAACACTGGATAGGTATCTATCCTTCGGTATAGTGGGCCCTCTGCCCCCCTCAGACAAACTCGAAATCTGCAAGGCTGAGGTTGCTCAAAAGCAAGTCCTCGATGATCACGGTCACCAAAACATCGGGCGTCGTATCAAGCGACCAGGCACCAGCGGAGGTGTCCAGCGTGGCATGCACATCGTCCCCGACCTGCTCCAGCGTGAGTTCAAGGGTCAGGCGGTTCGCGTTGCCGCGTTGGCCAACGCCCGTCCAGCCAACGTTGCCTTTGTCGCCAATGAATTGGATGTTTGCCCCGACATTCAGGGCATCCAAGCCTGCGAACCGGATCGTATCTTGTGCCTCGTAATCGGTGAGCGTGTGCGTGCCCGATGCCAAACGGAAGACGAACGTGTCTTCGCCCGCACCGCCCGTCTGGCTGTTGGTGCCGCTCCCTGCGTCCAGCACATCATCACCATCCCCACCGTTAAGCATGTCATCGCCGTCGCCACCAACGAGCATGTCGTCACCAGCTTCGCCAAACAGGGAATCATCACCCAGCCCGCCGAAAAGCGCGTCGTTGAATTCAGGATAGCGGAATTGCGCCGTTGTGCCGGTCACGTTGGTCGCGGCCATGTCGTCACCGCCTGTGATCTGCTGACGCGGCACGCCGCTTGCATCCACGGTCCAGTAGTCGGTCAAGCCGGACACTGCGTTTGGATTGTCGATCTCGTAAAACGCCGTGGCCTCGATATCCGACTGACTGAGCGCCCGGTCATACAGCCGAATGTCGCCGAATTGCGTATCCGGCAGTTCGAACCGAAGCGCGCCCGTGGTTGTGCTCAGGATCGGGCCTGCGTTGAAGGTATAGGAATAGACCGCCTGCCCGTTCACATAGCTGATCATCTCACCGGTTGCGGCGTCATAGGTGATCGACAGACGGCTGAACTCTGTTTCATCCCAGACCGAGGCACGGAACAGGCTGTAATGCCAGTTTTGCTGTCCCCCAACCGGGCTCCAGATATTCATCGACAACGCCCCGTCATCAAAGGCGTAAAGAGAGAACCCCGGCAGATCGATATCATAGCCTTGGTGGCCAAGCGCGTTGCGGTCGATCAGAAACTCAAACGTCCATGACGCCCCCATAGTAACATCGGCCTGAAGCCGCGTTGTCCCAGAGGCCGCCATCTGGGCCATACCAAACTCTTCCGGTGCAGGTGGCAGGCTCGCACCCTCGCCCCAGAGCGTGTCATCGCCCACGCCGCCGATCAGCGTGTCATTGCCCTCGCCGCCGATAAGGGTGTCATCGTCCGACTGGGCCGGACCCTGCGCATGTTCCTGACTTACGGTGACGCCAGCCCCAAGGCTGAGATTCGCGTTTCCGGTGGCGTCGGTGACGGTCGTGGTGTCCGACAGGTCCACGATCCAGTTGTGTTGCAGGTTGCCCGCTGGGCCTGAAATCGATCCGAAGGCGTTGTCATTGATCTCTTGCGCGGTGCGTACATCATCCCAGATGCGGATTTCGCCCATGGTGCCCTGGAACGTCTCGCGATTGGAAAACCCTCCGCCGAGCAAGTCCTGTTCCTGACCAAAGACCAACGTCCCACCGGTACCGACTGATCCCCCTGCGGACAGGGTTCCGTCCCATGCGACATCGCCGTCGACATAGACACTCAATGCCCCGCTGGCGGCATCCCATGTGAAGGCGAGATGATGGGAAAGGCCGTCGATCAGGCTGATCGACAGGATGTCCGTGTCGATGGAGTTCCCATCGATATGGATGCGTATGACCCCATCGTGGCGAAGTTCGATCAGAACCTCGTTCGAGTTACCGTTGACCGCGTAGCTCAACAGCGGGGTTGTCGTGGCCGACATCCGCAGGATGTTGACCATCATATCGATCGAGAACGCGGAGCCGCTGAACGCGGTGATGCCCGTCACCTGTGCCGAGTGCCCGAACTCATTCGGATCAGCATTCATGGTTATGCCCGTGAAATTCCGGCTGCTGTCCAAGGCAAATTCGGTCAGCGCGCCGCCTTGGATCACATCATCGCCGGTACCGCCTTGCATGTGGTTTTGCGCCCAGTTGCCCAGCATCTGATCATCATGGTCGGACCCGACCGCGTTCTCGATCACTGCGCCGTAGGCAATCGAGACGTTATAGGTTTGGCCGTTGACCGAGCTGAACCCACCCTCGCGCAGGTCCATGGCGGTGCCGGTCGTCGATCCCGAGAAATCGAGCGTATCGGTCCCGCCCGCATCCCAGATCGAAAACGCCATGTCCAAGTTCTGGGTTTCCGTGCCGCTGCTAGTCGTTCGGGTCGATGTGAAATCGTAGGCGTCGCCGGCATTCGAGTTAAAGCCATAGGTCGTGTCGCCCGTGCGCGTCGACAGGTTTGCCCCATATTCTATCTGGATCGCCAGAATGTCATGCAGCCCAAGCGTCGACATATGCCCGAACGAAGCATTGGTATTCGTCTCGCTCCAATAGGACATGACAGTATATTGACGGCTGTCATTCCAGTGGTCGGCATCCGCATAGGTGGCCGAACTGCCGTTGTAGTTCCCCGGATGTGCTAGCCCCATGCCATGCCCGATTTCATGCAACATCAGGCGGCGATTGTAGGTGCCGTAGTCCATCTCTGGCTCCCAGCCGACCCGGCTGACAACAACTTCGGATCCGTTCCAGAAGCCGCCGCCGTTTTCACCGTCGCGGTAGCGAAAGTTGATATCGGCCGACGTGTCCGAGCCCGACAATTCACGGAAGGTGACATCGGCCACGTCTGAGAACTGATCCAGAATGCCCCGCGTCAGGGCCTGATTGACCGCCTCAAAAACGTAGAATTCACCACCCGCGCTAGCAGCGTCCTGAAAACGGAATGTGACCTCTGTACTTGTGCCAGGATCATCACCGTCATCGGCATAGGTGCTCGAGAAACGCGCGATATGCTGCGCCGTTCTATAGGCGCTCCAGATATCAAGCCCGTTGATCGCGGTTCCAATCAGGCCTGACTCGGTGCTTGAGGGATCAACGTCATACGTGACTTCGCCCGGTGAGACCTCTGGGCCAGTATCTTCGCTCAGGTAAGTGTCCGCCATGCAGCCCGGACACATACACACGGATTCGTGCCAATCGCCTTGCACCTGTACTGTCACGTTACGCTCCGACTGATCGTGGTTGGGCGCACTCTAGGGGTCGATGATGGCGGCAAAAAGGCAAAGCTGACCGCAGGTAGGGACAA
The DNA here is from genome assembly GCF_007995215.1 of Shimia ponticola. GTDB lineage: Bacteria > Pseudomonadota > Alphaproteobacteria > Rhodobacterales > Rhodobacteraceae > Shimia_B > Shimia_B ponticola. Next base: position 500,532 of record NZ_VCDK01000005.1, on the reverse strand, counting down.
CCAGACCCGTTAGGCCATAAGCCGCGCATGGTCGATCTTGGGACATCGGTTGGCAACATAGCGAAGCCCGGCGGCTTGCGCCTTTGCCTCGGCGTCGGCATGCATGACGCCCAATTGCAACCAGACAGTCCTTAGGTTTGGCAGGGCGTCTATTGCCTCGGCCACAATGGGTGGCACAGCCTCTGACCTGCGAAAGACATCAAGCATGTCCACGTCATCAGGCAAATCCGCGATGCTAGAGACGATGGGCGTCCCGAAGAGATCTTGCCCAGCCAGATTGGGGTTCACGCCGATGATCTTGTATCCGTGGCGCACCATATAATCGACCACGCCATAGGATGGACGCGAGGGGTCAAGCGACGCGCCAACGCATCCAATCACCTTGGTCGTTTGCAGGATGTCACGCAGATCAGCGTCGGAAATCACGGGTGCCATGTGCCTGAACTACGCAAGACACTGCCCCGAAACAAGCAAAGCCACACTGTTTGTCCCGGTTGACAGGCGGTGCCCTAGGCGGCAAGCCCCGCGCAACTTATGTGAGACATGCGATGACGATACACCTGTACCAACGCGATTTGCCGGACGACCTGACGCTGGGCCCGATCGTGGCGATTGATTGCGAAACGATGGGTTTGAACCCACACCGCGACAGGCTCTGCCTTGTGCAGATGTCCGATGGCGACGGCAACGCACACCTTGTGCAGATCCACAAAGGCCAGACGGAGGCACCCAACCTGTCCCGTTTGCTGCGCGATCCTGCGACGCTCAAACTGTTCCATTATGGGCGTTTTGACATCGCCGCGATGTACCATGCCTTTGGAGCGCTCACTGCGCCGGTCTATTGCACCAAGATCGCCAGCCGCCTGATCCGCACCTACACCGACCGCCACGGGCTCAAGAATCTCGTGAGCGAGCTGTTGGATGTGGACATCAGCAAACAGCAGCAATCCAGCGACTGGGGCGCGGCAGAGTTGAGCAAGGCGCAGCAGGAATACGCGGCATCTGACGTCCTGCACCTGCACAAGCTGCGTGAGAAACTGAATGAGCGGCTGGAGCGTGAAGGCCGCATGGAGATTGCGCAGGCTTGCTTCGATTTCCTCCCGACGCGGGCCAAACTTGATCTGGCCGGATGGCCGGATACCGACATTTTCGCGCATTCGTAATCACCATGACCAGCACCGATTACCTTGAAACCGCCCGCCGCGTGATCCGCATCGAAAGCGCTGCCTTGGGCGCGCTGGCCAATGCGGTCGATGACAGCTTTGTTCAGGCCGTTGAACTGTTGCTGACGGCCAAGGGCCGCGTGGTCGTGACGGGCATGGGCAAATCCGGACACATCGCGCGCAAGATTGCGGCGACCTTTGCCTCGACCGGGACGCCTGCGCAGTTCGTGCATCCAGCCGAGGCCTCACACGGCGATCTTGGCATGATGGCGCAGGGCGACGTGGTGCTGGTGTTGTCGAACTCGGGCGAAACACCGGAGTTGGCGGACCTGATCGCCTATACCCGCCGCTTCAAAATCCCGATGATCGGGATGGCTTCGGTCCCGACGAGCAGCTTGCTGCGTCAGGCCGATATCGCGCTGGTCCTGCCCAAGGTCGAAGAGGCCTGCGGCACAGGCAATGTACCGACAACCTCGACCACAATGAGCCTCGCCTTGGGCGATGCATTGGCCATGGCGCTGATGGAGCATCGCCAATTCACCGCGGCCCATTTCCGCGAATTTCATCCAGGCGGTAAGCTGGGTGCACGTCTAAGCCGTGTCGCGGATCTGATGCACACAGGCGACGCGCTGCCAATCGTCAGCGCCCGGACCGGAATGGGCGACGCGCTCTTGGAAATCAGCCAAAAGGGCTTTGGCGTGGTTGGCGTCACAGAAGAGACCGGCGGTCTGATCGGGATCGTGACCGATGGTGACTTGCGCCGCAACATGGACGGTCTGCTGTCACTCGACGCGGGCGCGGTGATGACCAAGGCACCGCAGACCATCAGCGCCGACGCGTTGGCCGAAGAGGCTGTTGCCGACATGAACGAACGCAAGATCACCTGCCTGTTCGTTACGGATGCAAACAAAATCCCAGTCGGCCTGATCCACATTCACGACTGCCTGCGCGTCGGCCTGGGTTAGTGGCAAGCCGCGCGGATGGATATTCGCGCCTTGTGACGGCGCTCAAGGTGGTGCTGCCGATCACGGCTGTCGCGCTCTTGTCGACGTTGTTCTTCTTTTCGGGGCAAATCGACCCGACCCAGTCGCTGCCTTACAAGGAACTCGACGTCGAGAGCATTGCGCGCGAACAACGGCTGTCCAAGCCCAGCTCTTCTGGTGTCACGAATGATGGGTCAGCTTTCAAAATGACCGCTGACCGCGCGTTGCCGGACGCTTCGGACGATACGATCACGCGGTTCGAGAACCTGAACATCGAACTCGTTGACCCTGACACAGATGTCCGCACCTTTCTGTCCGCGCCGACCGGGTCGTCCAACTCTGCCACCGGCGAAACGGTTCTGTCAGGCGGGACGGAGATACGGTCGACCGACGGCATGCTGATTCAGGCCGAAACCCTGCGCATGTTTTTGGATAACGACGAGATCATAAGCGATGGTCCCGTCACCGCGACCGGATCATTCGGTGATCTGGAGGCTGGAAGCATGCGCATTGCCCGTGCTGGACCGGGGCAGGATCACCTTGCCGTTTTCAACAACGGTGTGAACCTGATATACGAGCGCGAAAGTGATTGAGAGGTCGGCCCTATGTGGCGATTGATGTGTTTGTTTTTACTGATGCCGGGGCTGGCGCTGGCGCAAGGTCTTCAGGTCGGTTTCAAAGGGTTGAACCCCGATAGCAACGACCCGATCGAGATCGCGGCAGAAAGCATGTCAGTCAACAATGAAACCGGCGCGGCCCAGTTGATCGGGGATGTGGTCGTGATTCAGGGCGATCTGCGCATGCAGGCACCCCGCATCGAAATCCTCTACACGCAGGAAGGTGGCGTGCAGTCCATGGTCGCAACGGGTGGCGTTTTGCTTGTCACCTCTGAAGAAGAGGTCGAAGCCCAGAGCGCCAACTACAACGTCGACGCTGAAACGATGCTATTGTCTGGTGATGTGCTGATGGTCCAAGGCCGCAGCGCCATTTCAGCGGACAGCATGGATATTGATCTGGATAAGGAAATCGCCGTCCTGTCCGGACGGGTGCGGACGGTTTTGTACTCTGACGATGATACATCTGGCGCGGCATCGGAAAACTGATGGCCAAGCCAAAACTCTCTGTCTCCGAAGGCTCACCCGGGCTTGAGGTTCGCAACCTGCGCAAAAGCTATCGCAAACGGCTTGTGATCCGAGACGTCAGTCTCGAATTGCGTCGCTCCGAAGTCGTGGCTCTTCTCGGCCCAAATGGGTCGGGCAAGACGACCTGCTTTTACGCCATCGCCGGTCTTGTCGATGCCGAAGCGGGGCAGGTGATCGTGGATGGCCGCGACGTGAGCGGGCTGCCGATGTATCGCCGCGCGAAGTTAGGCGTCGGCTATTTGCCACAAGAGATGTCGATCTTTCGCGGGTTGAATGTTGAAGACAACATCATGGCCATCCTTGAGATCGCCGAACCCAATCGCAAACAGCGCCGGGCCCGTCTCGAAGAGCTTTTGAGCGAATTCTCAATCGGTCACCTGCGCCGCGCTCCGTCTCTGGCGCTGTCGGGTGGCGAACGCCGTCGCGTGGAAATCGCGCGCTGTCTGGCGGCCAACCCGAAATACCTGCTTTTGGATGAACCCTTTGCCGGGGTCGACCCAATTGCCGTGGGTGAAATCCGTAGCCTTGTCAGCGATTTGAAGGCGCGTGGAATCGGGGTGCTGATCACCGACCACAACGTGCAGGAAACGCTCGGGATCGTTGACCGCGCCTACATCCTGCACGACGGTCAGGTGCTGATGTCAGGCACAACGCGCGAAATCGTCGAAGACGAGAATGTGCGCCGGGTCTATCTCGGCGATAATTTCCGGTTTTGAGGGCCTCGGGCAAACCATCATCTGTGCCAGGTGATGGCTCGGTCCGCATCCTGATTTCCGCCTGCCTGTTGGGCCGCAAAGTCCGATACAACGGCTCTGACAAAACCTCTGGATACCAGACCATCCTCCAACGCTGGGCGCAGGAGGGTTGGCTTGTCCCGCTCTGTCCCGAAATTGCCGTCGGCTTTCCGACACCCCGACCTCCGGCAGAAATTCAAGGCGGCGGCGGCGCAGAGGTCCTGAATGGCCATGCTCGTATTGTCGAGGATTCAGGTCGCGATGTGACCGCGCTTTACCAGAAGGCGGCCGCAGACGCCGTAGCATTTGCCCAGCGCAACGGATGCGAGCACGCGGTGCTGACCGATGGCTCGCCATCCTGCGGATCATCTGTGATCTATGACGGCACCTTTGAGGGGGCGCAGAAAGCAGGAATGGGATCAACGACAGCGGCGCTCAGACGATCCGGTGTCCGCGTCTGGTCTGAAAAGCAAATCCCGGAACTGGATCGCGTTTTGAAGGCACTCCACGACAGCCAAGAACAGCAATGAGAACGCGCGACTTGCGCATCGGCTCCGTTCAGCGCGCCTGTCGATTTCCGACGACGACCATTGACACAGACGGTTTTGCATTCCCAAATGTAAAGAATGGACAGTCCGCTTCTGCCTTTGAAGTTCTGCAAAGACCCATCCTTGGGCCGCTTTTGCACAGGACGCCATGACTTAACCAATCGGCAACCATAACCGGCCAACGCTTAGGCGAGGTCCGTCTTGGATGCTATATGACAGGAGGGTGCATGAGGTACCAAATCACCGGCAAACAAATCGATATTGGCGCGGCGCTTCAGCAGCATGTTGAAGATTCGCTTTCTTCCGTCGTTCAGAAATACGCAGAGCGACCGACGGAAGCGCAGGTGATTTTCTCGAAGTCAGCCCACGAACACGTGTGTGAGGTGACTGTGCATCTATCCACTGGCCTAACCGCCGCTGCGCGCGCCCAAGCTGTTGAAATTTATGCAGCTTTCGAAAGCGCGTGTGACAAGATGGAAAAACAGCTGCGCCGCTACAAGCGTCGGTTGAAAGATCACCACAAGGATCGCACGGAACCCGTTGAACTTATGGGCGGGGCCTCGTATATCCTCGCTGCATCGGACGCCGGGGATGACGCCGAGCCTGAAACCTTACAGCCTGTGATCGTGGCCGAGATGGAAACGCAAATTCCGTCTCTCTCCGTCGGCGAGGCAGTGATGCAGATGGAACTGGCTGGGTCCCCCGTGCTCGTGTTCAAAAATGAAGGAGCGGGCCGAACTAACGTGGTCTACCGTCGCGACGACGGAAACATCGGTTGGATTGACCCAAACACCAACGGCTAGAGCAGTCTCGCCAGAGTAGAAAAGTGATCGCGATGGAACTTTCGGACATCCTCTTGCCAGAGGCCGTGAAAGTCGTTTCTTCGGTATCGTCGAAAAAACGCTTGTTCCACGAGCTGGGTGACATCATGGCTGATGTCCATGGTCTGCCTGACGGCGCCGCTGTGGCTGCGCTTATGGATCGCGAATCTCTTGGCCCGACCGGCGTTGGCAAAGGCGTTGCCCTTCCGCACGCCCGCATGGCTGAAGCATCCCGTGTCTCGGGTTGCTTCCTGCGTCTTGAAAAACCGGTCGATTACGGTGCGGTTGACCGCAAGCCCGTTGACCTGGTGTTTTGCCTGTTCGCCCCAGAGGCAGCCGGTGTCGAGCACCTCAAAGCCTTGGCTCTGGTGTCACGTACCCTGCGCGACGAAAGCATTTGCGCCAAGCTACGCGCAAATACGACGGCCAGCACGCTGCACGCCATCCTTACTGAAACGCACGCAAGCGCAGCGGCCTGACGACTGTTCGCCTTGCGCTTTGCGGTTGGGGGCATAACTGTGCGCCCAAGTGAACGGAGGCGCATATGGCCACAGCATTGATCACGCATGAAGAGTGCTATGGGCACGTAACCCCACCGGGCCACCCGGAACAGGTGGCGCGGTTGGACGCTGTGTTGGGCGCGCTGTCCGATATGGACCTTGTTCGGACCAACGCACCGTTTGCAGCCGATGATGATTTGCTGCGCTGTCATCCCGCCTCCCATATCGCTGCGATCAAAGCCGCCGTCCCACAGAGCGGCTGGCGCTCATTGGATGCGGATACACATTTGTCGCCCGGGACACTCGCCGCGGCGATGCGCGGAGCGGGTGGATGCGTAAAGGCCGTCGACATGGTCCTCAGCAATGAGGTGCAGAACGCCTTTGTCGCCTGCCGTCCACCCGGTCACCATTGCGAACGCGAAACCGCAATGGGCTTTTGCTTCTTTGGCAATGTCGCGATTGCCGCCAAGGCTGCACTGGATCACCACGGGCTAAAGCGCGTAGCGATCCTTGATTGGGACGTCCACCACGGCAACGGCACACAGGACCTTGTCGAAGAAGACCCGCGCATCTTTTTTGCGTCCTCCCATCAGATGCCGCTCTATCCCGGTACGGGCTATCCCAGCGAAACCGGTGCGGATGACAACGTCATGAACGTGGCCCTTGCCGATGGCGCGGGCAGCGACACGTTCCGCGATCTGTGGGGGCAAACAATCCTTCCTGCGGTCGAAAGATTTGCACCCGACCTGATCATTATTTCTGCTGGCTTCGACGCCCACAAACGCGACCCGCTCGCCGGGCTGCTGCTGGAAACCGAGGACTTCGCTTGGGTCACACGTGAAATCTGCGCACTTGCTGCACGGGTTTGCGGTGGCAAGGTGGTATCAAGCCTCGAAGGCGGCTATGACCTTGAAGCACTTGGCGACGCATCCGCAGCGCATGTGGCCGAGTTGATCGATCAAGGCTCGAAGTAGCCCGTCAGGAAGGAAGACAGATGTCCAAAGCGGTATCCGAAATGAGCTTTGAAGAAGCGATGACCGAACTGGAACAGGTCGTCGGTCAACTGGAGCGCGGCGACGTTGCGTTGGAGCAATCGATCACGCTCTACGAGCGCGGTGCTGAGTTGAAGGCACATTGTGAGGCCAAGTTGAAAGCCGCCGAGGAAAAGGTTGCCGCCATTACGTTGAACGCTGACGGTCAGCCGACGGGCACGAAACCTCTCGATCCGCAGTAAACCATGTTCAAAGACGATCTGACCGCCGCTGCAACCGCCACTCAGGATCGGTTGGTCCAAGCCATGGCTGAGATGGGCAATTTGCCTGTGGTTCAAGGCATGCGCTACGCGGTTGCGGGCGGCAAAGGCCTGCGCGGATATCTCGTGATTGAAGGCGCCCGCCTGCACGGAATCCCGGTCGCGGAATCCGTGACAGCCGCAGCCGCGATTGAAGCAGTGCACGCCTATTCGCTGGTTCATGATGATCTGCCCTGCATGGACGATGACGACCTGCGCCGTGGCCAACCGACCGTACACAAGAAATGGGATGACGGCACCGCCGTCCTCGTCGGAGACGCCCTTCAGACACTCGCGTTTGAACTCGTGTCCCAAGCGTCCGACAAAGCCGAGGTCAACGTCGCGCTCGTGACGTCTTTGGCGAAGGCCTCAGGCGCACAAGGCATGGTGCTGGGTCAGGCGCAGGACATCGCGGCCGAGACCGCCACCACTCCGCTTACCCTTGATCAGATCATCGAATTGCAAGGCAACAAAACCGGCGCGCTGATCGAATGGTCTGGCGTGGCTGGTGCCATGCTGGCGCAGGCAGACACCGCGCCTCTGCGCGCATATGCGCAGGCGCTTGGACTCGCCTTTCAAATCGCCGACGACATATTGGATGTCGAAGGTGACGCTGCAGCGGTGGGCAAAGCCGTTGGGAAAGATGCGGACGCAGGCAAAGCGACCTTTGTTTCGCTATTGGGCTTGGATGCCGCCAAGACCCGCGCAGCGGAATTAGTTGACCAAGCATGCGATGCGCTGGCACCATACGGTGAAGAGGGTGTGTCGTTGAAACAGGCCGCGCGCTTCGTTGTCGAGCGGCGGAAGTAAGTGTCAGTTTGCGCTGACCGATGAGGAGGCACGTGTTATGCCCGCCGAAAACACACCCAAGGGTCACCCTGCGACTCCCCTACTCGACAAGATCGACTCGCCTGCGGACCTCAAGGGTCTATCAGACGCGCAACTGACGCAGGTCGCGCATGAACTGCGCTCGGAAACGATCAGCGCTGTGTCGGTCACAGGCGGGCACCTTGGGGCCGGGTTGGGTGTTGTAGAACTCACGGTCGCCCTGCATGCCGTCTTTGACACGCCAAAGGACCGACTGATCTGGGACGTGTCCCACCAGTGCTATCCGCACAAGATCCTGACCGGCCGCCGTGACCGTATCCGTACCCTGCGGATGAAGGACGGGCTGAGCGGATTTACCAAACGCAGTGAGTCGCCCTACGACCCCTTTGGTGCAGCACATTCGTCGACGTCGATTTCCGCCGCCTTGGGGTTTGCCGTCGCGCGTGATCTGGGCGGTGCGCCGGACCACGGACTGGGCGACGCGATTGCGGTGATCGGTGACGGGTCAATGTCGGCTGGCATGGCGTTTGAGGCGATGAACAACGCAGGCCACCTGAAAAAGCGCCTGATCGTCATCCTGAACGATAATGAGATGTCGATTGCCCCGCCCGTCGGGGCGCTGTCGTCATACCTGTCGCAGCTCTACGCAGGCGCGCCGTTTCAGGAATTCAAATCCGCCGCAAAAGGCGCGGTGAGCCTTCTGCCCCCGCCCCTGCGCGAAGGGGCCAAGCGCGCCAAGGACATGCTGAAACACATGACCGTTGGCGGTACGATGTTCGAACAGTTGGGCTTCAGCTATGTCGGCCCCATCGACGGCCATGACATGGACCAGCTACTTCCGGTCCTGCGCACTGTGAAAGACCGCGCCCACGGTCCGATCCTGATCCACGTGATCACCAAAAAGGGCAAGGGCTATGCCCCTGCCGAGGCCGCGCGCGATAAAGGTCATGCGACGGCCAAGTTTGATGTCGTCACAGGTGAGCAAAAGAAAGCCCCCTCAAACGCGCCATCCTATACCTCGGTGTTCGCACAGGCCCTGATGAAAGAGGCCGCGAAAGACGACAAGATCTGCGCCGTCACTGCCGCCATGCCAGACGGCACGGGGCTGAAACAATTCGCTGAACGCTACGGGTCGCGCTGCTTTGACGTGGGCATTGCGGAACAGCATGGTGTCACCTTCTGCGCGGGCCTCGCAGCTGGCGGGATGAAGCCGTTCTGCGCGATGTATTCGACCTTCCTTCAGCGCGGGTATGACCAAGTCGTGCATGACGTCGCCCTTCAGGGTTTGCCGGTCCGGTTTGCGATTGACCGCGCAGGCCTTGTCGGGGCCGATGGCGCAACGCATGCCGGGTCTTTCGACATCGCCTACCTCGCGAACCTTCCGGGGATGGTCGTCATGGCCGCCGCAGACGAAGCCGAGCTTTGCCGCATGGTCGCCACCGCAGCCGCACATGACAGCGGTCCCAGCGCGTTCCGGTTCCCAAGAGGTGAAGGCGTGGGTTGTGACCTGCCAGAAGACGCGCAACCTCTTGAAATCGGCAAAGGCCGCATGATCCGCGAAGGGTCTGGTGTCGCCATCCTGTCATTCGGCACACGCCTGACCGAAGTCGAGGTTGCATGCGAGGCTCTTGCCTCCAAAGGCATCAAACCCACCATCGCCGACGCCCGTTTTGCCAAGCCGCTGGACCGCGATTTGATCCTTGATCTAGCCGCCAACCACGAAGCGCTGATCACCATCGAAGAAGGCGCTGTCGGTGGTTTCGGAAGCCATGTCGCACATCTCTTGGCCGAAGAAGGCGTGTTCGACACAGGGCTCAAATATCGCTCGATGGTGTTGCCTGATTCGTTCATCGATCAGGCCAGCCCACGGGACATGTATGATGTGGCGGGACTGAACGCTGAGGATATCGAAGCCAAAGTGCTTGAGGTTCTGGGCGTCACTAAACTGGATGCCGCCCGAGCCTGATACCGGCAAAAACTCCGTTCTTTAGTTGCAGACTGTTATGTTGTAACATAACAGATATGCGTCTCATGGAATGGATCTTTGGCGGCCTGATGACTCGCTCTCGCACGCTGGTAAAAACGCGCAATCGCGGGGCTACGACCCTGCGCACACGACGGTGTCGGGGCAATCCGCTTGCTGAATATGACAGCCTGCCGCCAGAATTGCGGCGCTGGGTGTCCGAGGCCGCCCTGCCATGGGGCGCGCAATCGGTCCGCACCGCCTATCAAAAAGCTCTGGCGCGAACCGGTGACAAAACCCGCGCCCTGCAAGAGCTTGACGCTATTGAACGCCGCCTTGTTGCCAAGGACGCGGGCAAGGTCTGGATGGGAACGCATCCTGCGACGCATTAGCGTCACGCCACGTTCTGCTTGGGTCGTCACGGGTGGTCGGTCTAGCGTCTGCACATGGCACCCAACCCGCATTCCCGCCCAGTTCTGATCTATCGTTGGTTCGTTTTCCTGCTGGCCGGGTTCTATGCGATCTACATGATCACCACGTCCTCCTACACGGGACCGGGTGGGCCGTTCCGCTATCTGACAATCTGGGCATTGATCCTTTCGTTCTTTTGCGCGAGCCGGGTGCTGGCCTATTCGGAACGACGGTCTGACCGTCGCTGGGACCCGATCACCGCCGCCACTGCCGTTCTGAATGTGATGGTGGTGTTCCTCTACTGGCGCTTGTTCTTTGCCGATCCCGCATCAGTGACACGCAACGGCGAACTCGGCATCTGGTGGAAGGAATACTATCTGCACGGGTTGGGGCCGCTTTTGATGTGGCTCGATGCCGTGATCATCAACCGCCCGTTTCGCCGGTACTTTGCCTCGGCCGGAACGCTGGTTGGCGTTGTCGTCGCCTACCTGACATGGGCTGAGCTTTTTGTGCAGCGGTTCAACGATGCGCCGCGCGGGACGGTGACCAGCGGCTTGCCCTATCCATTTCTGAACAGCCTGGAATTCGGTGCCCGGTTGAATTTCTACGGTGTGAACATAGCAACTGCTTTGGTGCTTCTAGGGGTCTTCTTTGTCATCGGCTGGACCATGACCCGGGCCGTCGGCGATCGTGCCTAACCCGTCTCAAGTGCCAGCAATGCCTGCAAGCCTTTCCGGTAATCAGGATAGAGCAGAGACACACCCAACTCATCCTTGATCCGATCATTCCGCACCTTTTTAGACTCCGCGTAGAAACTACGCGCCATCGGCGTCATCTCGGCAGTTTCAAAGTCCTCTTCGGGCGGCAGGGGCAGGTTCAGCAACTCGGCAGCATAGGCCAGCACATCCTGCGGCGGGGCCGGATCGTCGTCGCAGAGGTTATAGATCGCACCGGGGTTGGGCTGGGCGATCGAGGCAGCCAAGACCTGCGCGATATCCTCGACATGGATGCGGCTAAAGACCTGCCCCGGCTTGATGATGCGTCGCGCCGTGCCTGCGCGCACTTTGGAAAACGGTCCGCGCCCCGGCCCATAAATCCCTGCGAGACGGAAGATATGCAGCGGCAGGTCCAGCGCGCGCCACTCAGCCTCAGCCGAAACACGCATTTGCCCGCGTCTGGTGGCAGGCGTAAGGGCCGTGTCTTCGTCCACCCAGGCACCGCCGTGGTCGCCATAAACACCTGTGGTCGAGAGATAGCCGACCCATGTGGCCTCGGACGCCGCCACCATATCGCGGTAATCGGTTAGGCACGGATCGCCATTTTCGCCCGGTGCTGCAGACATCAGGATATGTGTCGCCTGCTGGATATCGCCGCTCAGGTCGTCTTGACCGATTACGCGCGGCGTAATCCCGGATGCAGCCAATCTCTCAGCCTTATCCGCGCTGCGGGTTGTCCCGATGATTGTGAACCCTTGAGCCAGCAAAAGTGGGGTCAGGGCTTGGGCCGAATATCCGTGGCCATAGGAGAAAAGCGTGGGCATGCTGAGGCATGTGGAGCGCCAAGACGGCCAAGTCAAAAGCATTACAAAAATCTTGGTCACTGCCGTAGTTTGTAATATGTAGGCGTGCAGGAGGAGACGCGCATGTATTCCCAAGGTCTGATTGGTGCCGATGGCGCCACCGAAGAAACACCCGAATTTCTGGCTGCATTTCAGGCGCGGATCGACCGCGAGGAAAAGATCGAGCCACGCGACCCGATGCCTGCGGGATACCGCAAGACACTAGTCCGTCAGATCGGCCAGCACGCGCATTCCGAAATCGTCGGCATGCTGCCAGAAGGCAACTGGATCACCCGCGCCCCGTCGCTGCGCCGCAAGGCCGCCTTGCTGGCCAAGGTTCAGGACGAAGGGGGGCATGGGCTCTATCTCTACTCCGCCGCTGAGACGCTGGGCGTCAGCCGAGAGCAGATGACCGAGGAATTGCTGAGTGGGAAGGCCAAGTACTCATCGATCTTCAACTACCCAACCCTGACATGGGCGGACATCGGCATCATCGGCTGGCTGGTTGATGGCGCGGCGATCATGAACCAGATCCCGCTTTGTCGCTGTTCTTACGGGCCATATGCCCGCGCGATGATCCGCGTCTGCAAGGAAGAGTCGTTCCATCAGCGTCAGGGCTATGAGATCGTCATGACGCTCGCCGAAGGTACGCCTGCGCAGTTCGACATGGTGCAAGATGCGCTGAACCGCTGGTGGTGGCCGTCGCTGATGATGTTCGGCCCGCATGACGCGGACAGCCAGCATTCCGATCAGTCCATGGCGTGGAAGATCAAGCGGTTCACCAATGACGAACTGCGCCAGAAATTCATCGACGCGACCGTCCCTCAGGGCGAACGCCTTGGGCTGACCTTCCCGGACCCGGACCTGAAGTGGAACGACGACAAGGGTGGCTATGATCACGGTCCGATTGACTGGGACGAGTTCTGGAAAGTCGTGAAAGGCAACGGCCCGATGGCCCGCGACCGGATCGAGGCCCGCCAAAAGGCGTGGGATGACGGCGCGTGGGTGCGCGAGGCGGCGCTGGCCCATGCAGACAAACGCCGCGCAAGAAAGCTGGCTGCCGAATAGGGGCGCTGCCCCCGCCCCTCCTGTGGGAGGGGCTCCCCCGAAGTTATTGAAGCAAGAAGATGATGCGATGACCGAGATCCCCCTTTGGGAAGTCTTCATTCGCCCCCGAAATGGGCTGGCTCATAAGCATGTGGGGTCGCTCCATGCGGCGGATGAAGTGATGGCCGTACAGGCAGCGCGGGACGTCTACACGCGTCGTGGAGAAGGGACTTCGATCTGGGTGGTGAGGTCAGCCGACATCGTGGCGGCAGACCCGGATCAGGCAGCCGAGAACTATGACCCCGCTGGCGACAAGGTGTATCGCCATCCCACATTCTACGACATCCCGGACGACGTGGGTCATATGTGATGCTATGGGAAGGTTTGCTAGAACTGGCGGATGACCACCTGGTTTTGGGCCATCGGCTGAGCGAATGGTGCGGGCATGCGCCGATGCTGGAAGAAGATCTGGCGCTGCCCAACCTTGCGCTCGATCTGATCGGGACGGCGCGAACTCTTTTTGATCATGCTGGCAAGCTGGAGGGCGCGGGCCGGACAGAGGATGATCTGGCTTATCTGCGCGATGCACGGGTCTATCGGAACTGTTTGTTGGTTGAGCGCCCGAATGGCGATTTCGCACATACAATGCTGCGGCAGCTTTATTTCGCGGCTTTCATGGAGCTTTATTGGCAACAGGCCTTGGATCATACCGATGACATCGTGCGCGGGGTGGCTGGCAAAGCGGTCAAGGAGATGGGGTATCATATCCGCCACTCTGCCGAATGGGTCATCCGGCTGGGCGATGGAACAGAGGAAAGCGCGCGCCGCATGCGTGCCGCTGTAAACGCGCTCCATCGTTACACGGGCGAGATGTTTGAACCCAGCTACAGCGAATTGCCCAACCGGGTCGCCCTGCAAGGCGCATGGGAGGCGCGGCTGAAACCCGTGTTCACCGAAGCGATGCTGGACTGGCCCAACGACGTGTTCATGCAAACAGGCGGGCGGCAGGGCATTCATGGCGAAGGATTGGGTCATATGCTGGCAACGATGCAGATCCTGCACCGCGCCCATCCGGGGGCCACATGGTAGAAGTTCTCGATCTGGATCAGGCGCGGGCTTGGGCCGCGGCGGCAGCCGTACCTGACCCCGAAGTCCCCTGTGTGACCGTCGCCGACCTTGGCATCCTGCGCTGGGTGCGGGTCGAAGACGGTGTCGCCACCGCCGGAGTTGCGCCGACTTATTCCGGTTGTCCGGCTGTTCTGGCGATTGAACTCGCTGTTGAAACCGCCCTGCGTGACGCCGGCTTTGACGCGCGCACCGAACGCATCCTGACACCCGCTTGGACCACTGACTGGATCACCGACGCAGGCCGCGAAAAACTGCGCGCCTACGGCATTGCCCCGCCTGCATCCGGCGGCAAGGGCAGCCTGTTCGACAGCCCTGTAGTTGCCTGCCCGCAATGTGGGTCGGACGACACGGCCAAGATTTCGGAATTCGGCTCAACCGCCTGCAAAGCCCAATACCAGTGCCGGTCCTGCGCTGAGCCTTTTGACTATTTCAAATGTATCTAGGGGGCGTCTGATGGCCGGTGGGTTTCATTCCCTGACACTGCGTGATGTTCGTAGGGAACCGGGCGACGCGGTTTTGTTATCATTCGACGTCCCTACAGAGCTTGCCGAAACCTTTGCCTTTGAGGCTGGGCAATACCTGACATTGCGGGCGCGTATCGACGGCAAAGATACCCGCCGGTCTTATTCAATCGCCTGCGCGCCGGGGGATGGATTGTCCGTGGGGGTGAAACGGGTCCCCGGCGGCGCTTTTTCAGAGTTTGCGATGGGCCTGCAAGCTGGCGATACGCTGGATGTCATGGCCCCGATGGGTCGGTTCACACGCAAGAGTGCGCGCAACCTTCTGCTGATTGCGGCGGGTTCGGGCGTGACACCCATGGTGGGGCTGGCGGCCGAGGCGCTTGCCGAAGGCGGCGACGTCACGTTGATCCTTGGCAATCGCTATGCCAGCGGCGTCATGCTGGGTGAGGACATGCAACGTCTGAAAGACCGCTATCTGGGCAGGTTTACTCTGATCCATGTTCTGTCACGTGACACGGGCGAGGCTCCGATTACATCTGGCCGCATCGACGCGGAGAAGGTGCAGGCTTTGACCGATGCGAGGCTAATCAATCCGCACGCTGCGGATGGCGTATTCTTTTGCGGACCAGGCGACATGATCGAAACGGGGCGCGCGGCTTTGACCTCCATGGGCGTTCCGGAAGACCGCCTTCACGACGAACGATTCACACCTGCTTCAGGGGCAACGTCAAAACGGACGCCCGCACCACCGCCCAAAGGCGCGGAGGTCGAGATCATTCTCGACGGGGCGCGCCTGACCGTTCCGATCACAGATCAGACGGTGCTGGATGCGGCTGCGGCGCGCGGGCTGGAGCTTCCCTATTCATGCGCAGGGGGCATGTGTTCGACCTGCCGCTGCAAGGTTGTCGAGGGCAAGGCGACCATGGATGTGAACTATTCACTTGAGCCTTGGGAAACCAAGGCAGGGTTTGTTCTGGCCTGTCAGGCGCGACCGGTCGGCAAACGTCTGGTGTTGGATTTCGATGCCATGTAGCCTTTACCCCGATGGCTGATGATCCCGATCTTGAGGGCGCTTATGCCCTGAATTCGCCGGAGGCGGTGCAACGGCTTTATGCCGATTGGGCCGCGACCTATGACAACGGTTTTGCCTCCACCCATGGCTATCAATTGCATGACCATGTGGCAGAGGCTTTCCATGCGGCCGAGGGGTCCGGCCCTGTTCTGGACATCGGTGCAGGCACCGGGCTGGTGGCAGAGGCGCTATCGGCGCGTGGGATCAGCGGGATTGACGGGACCGATATTTCGGCAGAGATGCTGGCCGTCGCCCGGGCCAAGGGCGTCTATGCTCACCTGTTTCAAAGCGATATTCTGGCTGGCTTGCCAACACCCGACAATCATTACTCCGGCGCGGTCAGCGCAGGGACCTTCACGCTGGGCCATGTCGGGCCGCAGGCACTGAACGAAGTCTTGCGCGTCACCAAACCCGGTGGCCCAATCGTGATTTCCGTGAACACGCAGCATTGGGAAGCCGCTGGATTCGAAGCCTTTTTGGACAGCCATCGCAACCGCATCAGGCATATCCAGATGCGGCAGGTCCCGATCTATGGCCCGGGGGCGGAACATGAGCATGCCGCGGACAAAGCCTTGATCGTGACTTTGCGCCCGTCCTAGGGGCGGAGGCGAAAGAACTCCCACGCGACGTCGACGGCGCGAAAGCCCGCGTTGGTCAGATTGGGCAGATCGTGGCCAAAGCCATCCATCTGAAGAAACCATACCAGATCGTCTTGGCGCGTGCTGCCATAGCGGAATCGGACCGCCCCAGGCAGATCACGGTCCACCTGCACCGTATCCGCACCGTTGCGTGCCGCCCAGAATTGCACCACCTCGGGTATTGCCGGGGTTGCATCACCGGGTCCGAGCCAATGGGTCTCGCCTTCCCATGGGATCAGCTCGTCCTCGGTGCCGTGAACATGCAGAACCGGCGTCGCACGGCTTGGGTCGCAGTGCTGCCAATCCGCTCCGCTCATGGTTCCGGCGATTACGGCAATGGCCTCGAACACCATCGGCGCGCGGCAGGCCATATCATAAGCCATGACCCCGCCGTTCGAGATTCCGACGACATAGGTCTGCGCGGGGTCATAGCCGCGACGATGCTCCAGCACGGAGACAAGCGACGTAAGGAAGCCGACATCATCGGACCCCACAGGTTCCGGCGCGGCATTCCAATAACTGGTTGTCGGCCGAACCTCCGCGCCCTGCGGATAGGCCACGGCAAACCCATGCTGATCCGCAAGCGCATTCAAATGGGTGCCATAGCGCAGCCGCTCGGCACGACCGCCCAATCCGTGCAGCGCGATCACGAGCGGCGCGCCAGAGGTCAGGCCCTCGGGTTCGTACAGATAGTATTCGCGATCCGCCCCGCCGTGACGATGGACAAGCCGATCCTGAACGTCGCCCAAAGGGTCTGAATGGACCGGGCCTATTCCCCAACCAAACACCAGAAGAAAAATCAGAAACCGCATACCCGACACCGCATTTATCGACACGGGTCTCTTGCCTGCGATTCCGGAAACAAATCCCTAAGCCGCGCGCCAATTCACGGCGCTAGCGACCTTTCCACACAGGATCGCGTTTTTCGGCAAAGGCGCGCGCGCCTTCCATCTGATCTTCCGAAGCATAGAGGACATCCACCGTCCGCAATTGCCGCTGTGTGATCCGGTTCATGGCATCTTGAAACTTGCTGTCCTCAGCGTCACGGACGACTTCCTTGATCGCTGCGTAAACCAGAGGCGGACCAGAGGCGAGCAGGCGCGCCATCTCCCACGCCTGATCCATAAGCTGGTCGCCGGGGTAGCTGTGATTGATCAGGCCCCACGCCTTGGCCTCATCAACATCAAACCAGCGCCCCGTCAGCAGCAACTCCATCGCGATATGATAGGGAATGCGCTTGGGCAGCTTCACACTGGCTGCGTCCGCCACTGTACCAGAGCGGATTTCCGGAAGGGCAAAGGTGGCGTGGTCGGCGGCTAGGATGATGTCAGCGCTCAGCGCGAGCTCCAGCCCGCCCCCACATGCGATGCCGTTCACAGCGGCAATCACCGGCTTGTTCATGTCGCGCAGTTCTTGCAACCCGCCGAACCCGCCAACGCCATAATCCCCATCTACGGCATCGCCATCAGCGGCGGCTTTCAGGTCCCAGCCGGGGCAAAAGAACTTCTCACCTGCGCCTGTGATAATCGCCACACGAAGGTCTGGGTCATCCCGGAAGGCCGCGAAGGTGTCGCCCATGATCCGGCTGGTGGCGAGGTCGATGGCATTTGCCTTGGGCCGGTCCAGTGTGACTTCGAGGATCGCGCCGTCGCGGCGGGTTTTAATCGGGGACATCTGGGGCCTTTCGGATCAGGGCATCGGCGGCAATGGCCGCGTCTTGGGTCAGGATCAAAGGGTTCACTTCAAGTTCGTGCAGGGTGGCGGAGTTGTCCAGCGCGTAGGCTTGAATGGCGTCAATGGCGTCCAAGGTTGCGGTCAAATCGACTGGAGGTGAGCCGCGATACCCCGTGAGGCGCGGTGCCAGTTTCAACTTGAACAAAGCCTGTTCAACCGAGGCGCGCGGCGCAGGCAGCAAAAGTGTCTGACTGTCATCCAACAGTTCCGTCAAAGTCCCGCCAGCTGCCAGTGTCAGTAGGAAACCATGCGCCGGGTCGCGCGTGATGCCGACCAGCAATTCGACCAGCGGGGCTGGGATCATCTGTTCGATCCACAGCGGACCATCAGCAAGTTCGGACAAGGCCGCCTGAACCTCTTCTACGGAGGTCAAACCCAAGGCCAAGCCGCCTGCCCCGGTCTTGTGGGCCAACCCTTGCACCTTGATCGCGACGGGAAAGCCGACGGCTTGGGCGACGTCAACTGCGGTGGCCTTGGTGGCGAAATCGCCCTTTGGTGCTGACAGACCAAAACGCCTCAGGGCGTCTTTTGCCGCGGCTTCCGTGAACTCTTCGGTTTCGGCGTCCGAACCGGAGAGAGCGACTGGTGGCTGTGCATCTGGTACATCGCCGCTCATCGCTTCAATTGCCTCAATCGCATGATCCAACCCGTGCAGTGGCAACACGCCATGATCCATCAGGTGCCGCGCGGTGGCTTCTGGCAACAGCTCTGGCATTGAAGCTACCAATGCATAGCGCGCCCCTGTCTGTGCTGCTGCGCCGATGGCAGCCCGCGTGGCAATCTCCCAATCCACAGGATCGCAGCGATCTGCACGCGGGTAGTCGAGGATCAAGCCAATCAGATCAATGCCAGGATCCGCCATCGCGGACCACGCGCGCGTCATTGCGGCCTCGTTGCGCCAAATATAGGTGTGGTAGTCCAGCGGATTGGCCAGTGCCACCATCGGACCCAGTGCATCCCTCAGCGCGGTTTCCTGCGGCGCGGTCAAAGCCGGGAAGGTTACGCGCGACCCATGTGCGGTGTCCGCCGCCAAAGAGGCTTCACCCCCCGAGCTGGAAATCGTCGCAATCCGGGCATCGGGTAGACGTCCGAACATGTGCCCCAGCTTCAGCGCCTCAAGAAACGCGGGGATCGACCGGACGCGTGCAATCCCCAATCGCTCCATAAACGCCTGAGCGCCAGCATCTGCTCCGGCCAGTGACGCCGTGTGTGACACTGTCGCTGCCTGCGCCTGCTCGGAGCGGCCAGATTTCAGGGCGACCAAGGGGATGCCCCGCGCGTGCGCCTTTTGCGCCAGCGCTTCCCACGCGCGCAGGTCGCCGAAACCCTCGACATAGAACCCAAGGGCGGTGATGCGTGGGTCATCAAGCAAGTGATGCGCAAGCCCGGCTTGGGTCGTTTGTGCCTGATTTCCCAGCGTCGCGACAAAGGCGATGGGCAACCCACGGTGCTGCATGGTCAGGTTGATTGCGATGTTCGACGACTGGCTGAGGATCGCCACACCACGTTCAACCGGGACCAAGCCGTGCTGATCGGGCCAAAGGCCGGATGGCTCCAACGCGTTCAGAAAACCATAGCAGTTGGGGCCAAGGATCGGCATGTCACCGGCGGCGTCCACAAGCGCCGCCTGCAAATCCCCGGCGCTGTCATCCTCGGCCACGGCCTCGGAAAACCCGGAGGCAAAACAAATCCCCCCTCCGGCACCGGCGGCGCGGAGGTCCTTGACGACCTCTATCGTCGCGTGGCGGTTGACCCCGATAAAGGCGGCATCCGGCGGCTCGGGCAGGTCGGCGATACTGGCAACGGCGGGCAGGCCCGCAACCGCGGTCTTCGTGGGGTGGACCGGGGTGATCGTGCCGGAAAACCCAATCCTCCGTGCCGCATCTACGATGGCCGCGCACCACGCACCGCCGCCGATGACTGCCAGCGACCGAGGCGCAAGAAACCGTGAGAGATCCCGGCTCATCACGTCGATCTCGTCATTTCAGAGTAGAATTGCCCGGAAAATAGGCAGTTTGGCCGAGCAAATCGCAAAACATGCTGCAGTGCAGCGAAAAACAAATCTCGACCCAACCTTTGTCTGCTAAGCTTCAAACAGGCACCGCGGTTGGGGAGGTCGCGGCGACCCGTGTGCACAGCACACGTCCCCAACCGAAAAGGACCTTGATCCATGTGCATTTCATCCGCCGCCTTGGCCGCTTTCCTGACACTTGTTGGCGTGGACCACGTCGAACTGGGCGATGACCGCGTGGTGGTCAAAGCCACGACCCGCGACGCCCATTGGGTCGCCGATGGTGACCTGTGGTGCACCATGGCCCCGCAAATCGACCGCATGGCCCGCGTGACCCAAGCCGCGGCTGAGTGATCCTTACGCACCCAGCGCCCTCAGCAAATCGCGGCTGATGATGTGGCGCTGGATTTCGCTGGTGCCGTCCCAGATACGTTCAACGCGCGCATCACGCCAGAAACGCTCCAGCGGGTAGTCATCCATCAGGCCCATGCCGCCATGGATCTGAATGGCGGCATCCGTCACACGCGCCAGCATCTCGGATGCGTAAAGCTTGGCGCTCGCAATCTCGCGGTTCGCGGGCAGCCCTTTGTCCAGCCGGTCGGCTGACGCCAGCGTCAGCAAGTCTGCGGCATCGATCTCGGTGATCATGTCAGCGATCTGGAAACTGACGCCCTGAAACTTGCCGATCTTCTGCCCGAACTGTTCGCGCGTGGCGGCATAGTCGAGCGCATAGTCAAACACACGTCGCGCGCGCCCGACGCTCATGGCGGCAACGGTGATCCGGGTCGCGTAAAGCCACGTGTTCATCACCTCGAACCCGCCATCGACCTCGCCCAACACTGCCTCGGCAGGCAGGCGGCAATCGTCGAATTCAAGGATCATGTTCTTGTAGCCCCGGTGGCTGACGCTCTTGTAGCCATCCCGGATGGTAAAGCCCGGATGTCCTCGGTCTACGAGGAACGCGGTGATACGTTTCTTGGGTCCTTTCGGCGTCTGATCCTCCCCCGTTGCGATGAACACGATAACAAAGTCCGCGTGTTCCGCACCCGAGATGAAGTGTTTGGTCCCGTTCACGACCCAATCGCTGCCATCGCGCACAGCCGCGCATTTCATGCCCCGGACATCTGATCCTGCGCCGGGTTCAGTCATTGCCAGCGCGTCCATCTTCTCGCCGCGCACAGCAGGCATCAGATAGCGTTCGACCTGCTCACCCTCACACGCCATCAGGATGTTCTGGGGCCGCCCGAAGAAATGCGTCAGCGCCATCGACCCACGCCCAAGCTCTCGCTCAACCAGAGCAAACTCAAGGTGGTTCAGACCTGCACAGCCGACGCTTTCGGGAAAGTTGCAGGCATAGAAACCCAGATCGATGGTCTTTTGCTTGATCTCCTGCGCGATCTCATGCGGCACTTCACCGGTGCGTTCGACAAGCTCTTCGTGGTGATAAATCTCTTTCTCCACAAAGCTGCGCACCGTGTCGGCGATCATATGATGTTCGTCAGTCTGACCAAAGATCATGGCTTCCTCTCCCAAACCTGACGAAACGCTAGTTGCCAGAGACGCAGCGATCATGCATCCCTCGCCACGATCATGCAGATTTCTGTTCTCCTCTATCCGCAGTTTTCCAACCACTGCCTCGCCAATACGGTCGAACCGCTGCGCGCTGCCAATGACCTGAGCGGTACGCGCCTGTTTGAATGGCAGGTGCTCAGCCGCAGCGGCGCGCCTGAGACATCATCCAGCGGGTTAAATCTGACGATGGACGCAGCGCTGCGAGACGCGACAGGCGATATGCTGATCCTGCAACCGTCCTACGGCTTTCGCGATTTTGCCACGCCCGCTGATCGCGCCGGGCTGCGCGCCGCTGATCGTCGCTTTGGCACGCTTGCGGGGTTCGATACCGGGGCTTGGCTATTGGCCGATGCAGGGCTGCTCGACGGCCACACCGCGACGGTGCATTGGGAAGAATTAGAGGATTTCGCAGAAGCGTTTCCCGAAGTCACCGCCCGGCGCGCGCGTTTCCTGTGGGACCAAAACCGCCTGACTTGCGCGGGGGCATCGGCGGCCTTTGACGCGATGGCTGACTTGATTGAACGGGTGGCTGGTCCCGCGCTGCGGCTGGAGGTGTCGCTTTTGTTTGTGGCACCCGATGTCGCCGCCGAACCCGAGGCACCAACTGCAGGCACGCGAACAACTGCACGTTTGTTGGGCATCATGCAGGACACGGTCGAAACGCCCCTGACAATGGCCGCTCTCGCCGCACAGGTCGGGATGTCACCCCGGTCACTCGACCGGCTTGTAAAGCGCGATCTTGGGTCGAGCCCTGCACAGGTCTACGCCCGCCTGCGGTTACTGCGCGCGCGCAAATTGGTGCGGGAAACCCAATTGAGTATCGCCGAGATTGCAATCCGCACCGGGTATCAGGACGCCAGTGCCTTTACACGCGCGTTTCGACTGACCTTTGGCCATGCGCCTAGGGCGCTGCGGCAGCACCGATAGGTCACGATGTCATGTAAAAGGCGCCGAACCGAGAGGTGGCGCCATCGCGCCGACCGTCATGCTGAAAGCGTGCTGATCGCACGACGGGGCCAGTTCGGCGCGGCGCAGCGGTGGCCCGCTGCGCAGGTAATTTGTTCTGAACGCAGCCCTTAAGGGACAAACGCAAACCACGCACACTGGTGACCAGCCGTCCTTTGCCCTATATTGCGGCGCAAGCATCAAGGACACATCCCATGGACACCGCACACGGTCGGCTGACAAAAGACGGCATCCGCATTTACGAACAAAACGACTTTGCTGGCATGGCAAAGGCGGGCGAAGTGGCTGCACGGATTCTTGACGAAATCGCTGTTCACGTCTTTCCGGGCCAAAGCACCGCAGAGATCGACCGCATCATCACCGAAAAGGTCGAAGCAGCTGGCGCAAAGTCCGCCACCATCGGCTACAAGGGTTACCAGCACGCCTCGTGCATCTCGGTGAACCACGTCGTTTGCCACGGTATCCCCGGACCCAAGACGCTCAAGGACGGCGATATCCTGAACATTGACGTCACCGTCATCGTCGACGGTTGGTTCGGCGACACAAGCCGCATGTATGTAGCTGGAAAGCTCGGCCGTAAGGCTGAGCGCTTGATCCAAGTCACCCATGACAGCCTCATGCGCGGGATCGAAGCGGTGAAGCCGGGCAACACCTTCGGCGATATCGGCCACGCCATCCAAAGCTATGTCGAAGCCCAACGCATGTCCGTCGTGCGCGACTTCTGCGGTCATGGCCTCGGCCGCGTGTTCCATGCACCGCCGAATGTCCTGCATTATGGACGTGCCGGCACGGGTCCGGTCCTTGAGGAAGGCATGTTCTTTACCATCGAACCAATGGTCAATCTTGGCCGCCCAGAGACCAAGGTTCTGGCCGATGACTGGACCGCTGTGACTCGGGACAAATCGCTCAGCGCCCAGTTTGAGCACTCGGTCGGCGTAACCGCGGACGGCGTCGAAATCTTTACGCCGTCCCCAGCAGGCACCTTCCACCCGACCTATACCGCGTGATCCGCGCGCTGGCGCTTGGCTTTGTCCTTCTGACCCATGCTGTCAGCGCCGAACCCTTGCCTGATCAATTCGCCGCCTTGGTGGCAGAGCACGGCATTGCGCCTGCCTCTGTGACCGTGCTGTCGCCGGCTGGGGATGTCTTGGTGCAAACTGCGCAAGGGCAGGATGTCAGTGACGCTGCCCCGATCTTGTCGGTATCGAAAACCCTGACGGGCGCCTGCGTGCTGTACTTGGTGTCTCAAGGCGACCTTTCGCTTGAGACGACAGTTGCCGACGCCCTTGGATGGGACAGCGCGGCAGGCAACGCCACAATCGCAGAGCTTTTGACCCATACCAGCGGCTACCGCCCTGACCGAACACAGCGCGACATTCTTGGACGGTTTCTGACCCGGCCCGAACGGATCGCCGCGCTGCTGGAGCGCCGGAGGACAACGCCCCTCAAATCACCCGCGTATTTCTACAATAACGAAAACTATATCGTGCTGGAGGCCGTTTTGCAGGCGGTGCTTGGTCAGCCGCCCATGGACTGGTGCCGCACCAATGCTCCTGGACTTGCCGACATGGCCAGCTTGGCAACGGCACGAGACTATCCCGCCATCGGACTGGCCGGTGGATACGCGGCCTCTACCCCCGACCTCGCCAGTTTCATGCAACAGCTCTCTGTCACCGCCGACTGGCCACTGACCCTGGTGGACGACGGGATCACCTATGGACCCGGCATTGTTCTGGTGGACACACCACGAGGACAACGTCTGATCCACAGGGGTGGCATGTGCCTATTGACCGGGCGTGGCCACGGGTCGGTGGTGTCACGCGACAGCCGCGGCTGGGTCGTGGCCTTTACCTATACCGGATGCCCGTCGCGAGACGCGGAAAACGACCTGCAAGCCATGCTGGACGCCGCGATCAGCCCATGAATCCCAACATGACGACAGACGGCCTGGGAACAATTCTGGGGAAAGTTTCCGATAACTCCCCCATATTTCAGAAAGCACGTCTTATTTCAGGCTATTAGCGTCCAAACCGGCGGGTTAGCACTTGCGACTGATTTGCAAGTAAGGTCAACGATCCTTACCTACAGGTCGCCCACTCGGGGTGGGCCTGATGATTTCTGCAAAAAGGAGCGCGCCACATGACGATGCTCAAACCCCTTAGTTTCGCGGCCGCACTTGGCCTGATGTCCACAACCGCGATGGCCCAAGAGGTCACGCTGCGGTTCCAGCATTTCGTTTCGCCCAAATCGGCGAACCCGACCCACTTCATGCAGCCATGGGCTGACAAGATCGAAGCGGACAGCAATGGCCGCATCAAGGTCGAACTGTATCCGGCGATGCAGCTGGGCGGTAAGGCCCCGAACCAGTACGACCTGATCCGCGACGGCGCAATTGATGGTGGCTGGGTGATCCCCGGCTACCAACCGGGCCGCTTCCCAGAGGCAGAAGCGCTTGAGATGCCGTTCATGACCACCAAGAGCGCTGAGGAAGCCTCTAAGGCGGCCTGGATCTTTACGCAAAAGCACCTGATGGACGACTTTGCGGACGTTCACCTGATCGCCGCGCACATGCACGGGCGTGGTCTGGTCCACAAGAAAGGACCTGCGATTTCAAGCGTCGACGACTTTGACGGCCTGAAACTGCGCGGTCCATCGCGGGCGGCGACACTGCTGCTGGACAAGCTGGGCGCAAACCCGGTCGGGATGCCAGTTCCGGCCTTTCCAGAGGCAATTGCCAAAGGTGTCGTGGACGGCGGCGTGATCACTTGGGAGATGTCCCCATCACTTAAACTTGATGAACTCACGGATAGTCACACTGACGTTGAGGGGGAACAGTCCCTATATAATTTATACTTCCTGTGGGCGATGAACAAAAACGCCTATGACGCGTTACCATCAGACCTGAAGGCAGTCATCGACGCCAACTCTGGTCTGGAGGCTTCGGCTTGGGCCGGGCGGGCGCATGACACGGGTGATGTCACGGGCCGCGAGGCCATGGCAGCCGCAGGAAACGAGATTGCGACACTGAGCGCAGAGGAGACTGATGTCATCCGCGCGCTGGGTGAAGCTGTGATATCCGACTGGGTCGAGGACGTCTCGGCCAAGGGGTTGGATGGGCAGATGTTGATTGATGACGCGCGCGCTGCGGTCCAAGTGACCCGGAGCGCCTCCGCGCCGGTCAACTAAGCACCATCCCGCGCCGCCTGGGTCGGAGGCTGCGCTGGGCGGGTCCTTGGAGAGGGGCCCGCCCTACGCGTTTGTGGGGGGGGTGATGCACTCATTCGCCCTAAGCGGGGCGAAGGTCCGGATTGAGCCCAGACCTACCAAGATGCTGCAGCATGGCGGAGGCCTGCTTTTGCACTTATCGTTCGCCTAAAGGAACCGACGGACCGTTTCCCTATAGTCCTCAAACGCGGAACCGTATTGCTCTTTAAGCCACGGTTCCTCAGCGAATGGCGCAGCTATCAGGACAACTATCCCTGCTAAACCAATTAGAGCTGCTCCCTCCGACGCACAAAGCACGACCCAGCCGAAAATCATTGCAATATCTGCCACGTACTGCGGGTTGCGCGAATAGCGATACATGCCGTCCGTTCGTAGCGATCCTTTCGCGCCGCCAGTCTGGGCTATTCCGAATTGCGCGACCTCTGACCACACGATGACGTTGCCCACAACAATCATTGGAATGCCGATTCCGAACCGCAGCCAACTTGGGATTGGCAGGCTTCCCCAATCCATGAACCCAAGGACGATCAAAATACCAAAGAGGGTGAATGTCGGAACCCAAACCAAAACAGGTGTCGCCGTTGTGTAGCGCTGCGGCGGCCAAAGGCGGCGCTCAGGGTATGCGATGGACCAAAGGATCGCGATTAGGGTGGCAGCCGCGATCACAAGGCCGATGAGAATCAAGAGCATCTGCATCATGCATCCACATGCTTATGGTCGGTCATTTCACGTCGCTCAGCCAATGCTTGACGCACAATTTGGAAGGCCGATGACAGGAACAATCCAGCCATAATGGTTGCCACGATCAGGTCAGGCCAACCCGTTGCCGTGCCCCACACACCAAGTGCTGCAAGCATCACTGCGACGTTTCCAATCGCATCGTTGCGCGAGCACAACCAGACCGACCGGACATTGGCATCACCGTCCTTGTAACGGACCAACAGCAATACGCTTGCCAGATTGGTGAGCAGCGCAAGTAAGCCAACGATTCCCATGATTTCTGCGGTTGGGACGCCGACATAGAAGACGCGAAATACCGTTGACCCGAACACCCAAAGGCCCATCAGAAGAAGGCTGACGCCTTTGAACAGTGCCGCATTCGTCCGCGCACGAAGCGAGGCCCCGATGACTGCAAGCGAAATGCCGTAGGTCAGCGCATCCCCGGCAAAGTCGAGGGCGTCGGCTTGTAGCGCTTGAGATTTGGCCAGATGGCCTGCAGTCATCTCGACAACGAACATCGTCGCGTTGAGCGCGATGACGATCCACAGCCGCCTTTTGTAATCATCCGAAACGCCGTCAAACTTGGCATCATGTCCGCAGCAACCTGCCATGGGAACCCTCTTTCATTTTTGGTAGCCCATAGTGTAATGTCTCTAGTGACTAGAGGTTCAAGAGGTATCTTCATGTTTTCTATCGGCGAGCTTTCAAAGCGGACAAACGTCAAGGTTCCGACCATCCGGTACTACGAGGATATGGGACTATTGCCCGAGGCAGAGCGCACGTCCGGCAACCAACGGCGATACGACAAGGCTGGGTTGGAGCGGCTGAGCTTTATCCGCCATGCACGGGATCTAGGGTTTTCGATTGAAGCGATCTCCTCGCTAATCGAGTTGCAGGATCATCCAGACCGGTCGTGTGAGGCTGCGACGGAAATTGCCGTATCCCAACTCGAAGAGGTCCGAGCCAAGATCAAACGTCTCAGAATGCTTGAAAAGGAACTCAGCCGAATATCCAGAGGCTGCGACGGTGAAGGTGTATCCGGGGACTGCTACGTGTTAGCTTCACTTGCCGACCACAACATGTGCGACCGCGAACACTAGAAGCCGCGAATGCAGACATTGGACTTTCAAGAACGAAAGGCAGCAAAGTCCCGCAACTCGTCCGTTCGCGGCCACTGAACCCAACGACCCATGACTATCGAAGGTCGGCAAACATCGTGACGATAGACGCTGTCCACGCCCTCTTACGGGACACCGTCCCGCGCACTTTCCCAAATCTCCACACACGCCAACGCCCGGTCCGCCATCGCCCTCTGCGCGGCTGCGTTCCCCTCGCAGCGCGTGATCGCCCATCCGCAGGACGCCATCGCCCGCAGGCTCATGAAAAAGAAGACATCCGATACGGTCGGCGCGGGTCGCAATGTGCGATACCCGCTGAGCAATGCTTCGGTCAGCTTGGTCAGGTTCGGATGGGCGTGATGCTGGATCATTGCTGATCCCAGATCATACCCGCGATACCCAAATCCAGCATCGTCAAAGTCGATCAGCGCCAGACCGGACGGGGTGGTCATGATGTTTTCTTGCAGGCAATCGGCATGGATCAGGCCTGCATCCGGAGCCTCCATGTTGATCAGCGTCTCAAAGGCCCTCGCGCGCGCCATTTGCAGGCGATCCGCTTCTGCCGTGGAGAGGGTCGGGTTTTCCCAAAATCGCCCCCATGTTGGCGCATCCCCAACCAAAGCGTCCGCGTCCCAGGGCAATCGCTGAATGTCGCCGGTCGGAACCGTGTCAGACGCATCATGAAACGCCGCAATCAACGCGCCCACCGCAGAATACAGCGCCGTCTGCTCTGTCAGGGTCCCACCCAAAGGTGTGTCCCCATCCCCAATCGCATCGCCATCGACCCATGTCACCGCCGACGCAAAGGACCCGCCCGGAACCGCCCTGAGGAAGGCGCCATCCAAGGCCGCAACGGGGGCTGGGCATGGAAAACCGATAGCCGCCATCCGCGATGTCCAACGCAATTCGCTCTCAATCGCGATCTGTGACTGATACCCCGCACGATGCAGGCGTAAAGCGAGCCTCTGGCCACCGATCACCGCTTCGTAGACCGCATTCTCACGCTGCGCGATCAGGCGCGGCGCGGCGTCCACCTGCCCCCAAAAGGCGGCGATTTCGTCTATATCGGACATGCGTTCAGGCTTTCTTGGAGGCGCTCGGCCAAAAGATCGGCGTTGGCCCGGTCAAAGGGCATGGGCGGTCGCATCTTCAGGATATGTTGCTTGCGTCCAATCACCCCCATGAGGACGCCGTTTTCCTTCATGGTCTCGACCACGCGCCGCGCAAGCTCTGTCGCGGGCGCTCCGTCGATTTCGAGCTCCACCCCGTAGAACTGGCCCTGTCCTCGGACGTTGACGATGGCAGGATGTGACACCCCGCGCAAAAGACCCAGCGTATAGGCCCCGACATCTGCCGCATGCGTAACCAGTTCATCCTCTTCGATGATATCCAGCACTGCAGAGGCCGCCGCGCAGCTGACAGGGTTGCCGCCGAACGTGTTGAAATAGCCAAAGGCATTTCGAAACGCCGCCATCACATCGGGGGTTGCGACCACGGCAGCCGTTGGATGCCCGTTCGCCATGGGTTTGCCCAAGGTCACCACATCCGGCGCAATGCCTGACCACTCATGCACCCACATGCCCGTGCCGCTGCGCCCAAAGCCCGGCTGTACTTCATCGACCAACAAGAGCCCGCCTGCCGCCTTCACCGCCTTTGCAACGGGCTTCAGGAAATCTCGCGGCAGGTCATGCATGCCTTCATTGGCAAAGCTCGGGCAGATCATCAGACCAGAGAACCCGCTGCCATTGGCTTCCAGCTCGGCAGCCGCGCGGGTCACTTGGTCGGCAAAGGCCTGCCCCTGCCCTTCGCTCGTACCGCCCAGAGGCCGCAAGGTGTCTGGCGCAGGCACAAGGCGGACATGGTCCGGATATCCGCCGATCGGCGGACGACGTGTTGAGAAAGCCGCCGTCGCGGTGGTGTTGCCGTGATAGGTGTTGTCGGTTGCGATGATCCCGGTCTTTCCCGTCACCGCCTGCGCCATCCGCAAGGCAATGTCGTTCGCCTCTGACCCTGTGCAAACCATGATCATTTGCGAGAGCGCAGAGTTGAAGGTCTCAGCCAGCCGCTCACCGTAATCAAGAATGCCCTGATGCAGATAGCGCGTGTGTGTATTCAGCGTGGACGCCTGACGCGTGATCGCCTCGACCACTTTGGGATGGCAGTGCCCGACATGCGGGACGTTATTGTAGCAATCTAGGTATTGCTTCCCATCCGCATCCCAGAGCCAGACACCTTCACCGCGCACAATCTCGACAGGGGCGTCGTAGAAGGTTGGCACATTGGGCCCAAGCACCGCTTGCCTGCGGGTCAGAAGGTCAGTCATCACTGACCCGCCCACGCAGCGCCTTGACCTCACCCCGACGGGTCTTGGCCTCTAGCCTCCGCCGCTTGGACCCCAGCGTCGGTTTGGTCGGAATGCGCCGCTTTGGGCGCTCGGTGGCCTTTTGGATCAACTCTTTTAGGCGGTCGCGGGCAATATCACGGTTGCGCGCCTGCGAGCGCGTCTCTTCAACGCGGATGATCAAAGCACCATCCTGGGTCCATTTCCGCCCGGCCAGCCGCTTCAACCGGTTCTTGACGTAAGGCGGCAAGTTCGGACTGCGCTGCGCCTCAAAGCGAAGCTCGACAGCGGTCGCCACCTTGTTGACGTTCTGGCCACCGGGTCCTTGGGATCGGGTAAAGCTTTCGGTCAGTTCCCAGTCTTGAATCGTGATATCCGGCGTGACGCTCAACATGGTCCGGACCATAGGGATGCGGGCGAAGAAGGGGAACAGGGCTTGTGTCGGCGCGCGCCGTGGGTACGTTGGCGCTAACGCAGCCGAGGGAGGGCACCATGGACCGATCCACCGTGAACGAAATCATCGCTGAAAGCGACGCCTTCATCCGCAGCCACGGCGTCCATCTGCCTCCGTTTGCCTATCTGTCTCCGGATGAGTTGAAGGCCCATGTCGCAAATGCGCCAATGATCCGCGATCATTTCCTTGGATGGGACATCACCGACTATGGTCAGGGCAAATTCGAAGAACTCGGTCTCTTCCTCTTCACGACGCGCAACGGGTCTCAGGCCAACATCGCGGCCGGTGGCGGGATGCTTTACGCCGAAAAGGTCATGATCTCTGGCGAACGCCAGATCAGCCCGATGCACCGCCACATCACCAAGACCGAAGACATCATCAATCGGGGCGGCGGTGATCTTGTGCTGGAGCTTTTCACCGACAACGGCGAAGGCCAGATTGACGACAGCTTGCCTGTTGAGGTTCTGAGCGACGGACGCAAGGTGACGATGAAGGGCGGTGAGCTGCTGCGCCTGAAACCGGGCGAAAGCGTCACGCTGGAACCGCACACGTGGCACGCGTTCTGGGGTGAGGGTGGTCCGGTGCTGATCGTCGAGGTGTCGAATGTGAACGACGACCGCATCGACAATATCTTCCGCGAGCCGATTGGGCGGTTTTCCGATGTGACCGAGGATGAGGCGCCGAAGCACTTGCTGGTGAGCGACTACGATACCTGGCTGAGCTAAAGACACCTGCGCGGAATCAAGGCGAAGCCACCGCGCGATTGCTGGGCCGCCCCCGGCCCAGCGATTGGTCAGCCTTCCACGCCGCACGGGCGGTGCAGGCAAATCATAGGCATAAAGTGCTTTGCACAACCAACGCATCGCTGCGCCACGGCCCAGCAACCGCGCGGCTACTGCCCCAAGTATTCCGCTAATCTGATTAGCCCCACATCCAAATTCGCCTGTGCGCCGCCTCCGACGCCCACCCGAATATGCGCTGGCTCATTATACGCTGACCCAGGCAGCAAAAACGTCCGGTAGGGATCGGTCAAAAGGTTGCGCGCGAGTGTCTCACCATCCTCGCCTTCAACACGTGCCAACCCGATCAGACCAGCCTCGGGCCGTACCCAAGACAACCGCTCTTGGCCCGCAATAAACATATCCAGCATCGTCAGGGTCTTCTGCGCCTCTGCCCGCGCGGCATCCAAAGCCGCGGCATAGCGCTCAGGTCGCAAGGCGATCTCTGCGATCACCTCGCCCATGATATTCATGATTTCGCTGCCATTCTCACGCAGGATCACGGCATCCATCACCATCTCGGGATCCCGGCAAATCAGCCAGCCGGTGCGCAACCCTTGGAGGCCCAGCGCTTTGGATACTGATCCCGTGGTGATCCCTTTGTCATACATCCCAGCAATTGATGGCGGGCGCGGCCCGGCCCACTCTAATCCTGCATAGACCTCGTCTACGACCAACCAGGCATCCGCCGCGCGGGCAATATCGACGACCTGACGCAGTTCGGCGTCAGTCAACAACCGCCCTGTCGGATTGTTCGGGTTCGTCAAAAAGATCAGCCGCGTGTCAGGGGTGACAGCATCCGCAAAGGCCTGCATTGGAAACGCCCAACCGTCGTCTTCGCGCCGACGCACATGGACCATCTCGGCCCCCATCGCGCGGCCCAAAACGTCAATCTGAGGCCAGCCCGGCGTTTCGGTCACAACCCTGTCCCCCGGAGCGACCAGTTGCTGAAATGCAAGATAGTTTGCCTCTGCCGCGCCTGCTGTGATCAGCACATCATCCGGGGCACAGGCATCGGATAAACCTGACACCGCCAGCACATTGTCCCGCAACGCAGGCAGACCCCGAAAACTCTGCCCGTTCCAGTCCAGTGACAGATCAGGATCAAGGTCCCCAAGGAAATCACCCAGTTTGGGCGGCTGTGATAGCGAAAACCCGACGAATGCCTCCGGCTCGGACCCCGTTGTTTCCAGAAGGTATTCAAAAAGCGTGTGAATCTTGACTTTCATCGGCACTCTGCCCCCCATGACAGAATGATTAAAGGACGTCCCACATCCCTGACTATCCTGAATTTTGGCCAGTTCATGGTCCATTCGGGGCCGCGTATCATTCAACTGATGGGGGCGCTGATCAAAACCGATCAGGACGAAGCCATTGTCGTCGATACCGGGATGCCAGCCAAATACCTGTCGAACCCGGCGGAAGCCGGACGCGAAGACGGTCTCGACAGCTTTGGCGAGGTTCTGCAAATCGGCCCGGAAAACAGCGTTGAACAGCAATTGGCTCAGTGTGGGGTTTCACAGGTCAAGCTCTTGATCCTGACCCATGGCCATATTGACCATGTCGGTGGGATCGACGCGTTCAAGGGGGTGCCGATCATGATGGGCAAACCCGAGCGCGACATGCCGCGCCCGTCATACTTTGGTGACACTCAACCGATGGAATGGCCCAAAGGCCAATACCTGACGGTGGAACAGGATACGGGCCTCGGCCCCGATCTCGACCTGTTCTTCACACCCGGCCACGCGCCAGGACAACTGGCTCTGGGCGTTACACTGGCGGGCGTTGGCCGCGTGATCTGGGCGTCAGACGCGATCTCGCGCGAAAGCGAGCCGGATGAAGGGTTCACCGACGCATGGGACCCGGAGTTGGCCTTGCACCATGCCAAGCGGCTTTTGGATATGCCGCACGATCATCTTATCTATGGCCACGATCCCGATCAGCGCCTTCAAATCCCCTTTGCGCCGATCCCGATCACCTGACATCGCGGCCTTGGTTCAGGATAATCACGTTCCCACTGCACACGTCGCCCAACGGGCCTGCAAGGTGACTGACCCATCCGGCGATCTGCGCTGGCTGCATTGGCTCACCATGGGGCATCGCACTGATCGCACGCTCCAAAGTCGCGTCGTCCAGAACCCCAAATAGCGGCGTCTCGGTCATGGCCGGCGCAATCGAATTCACGGCGATCTTGTCGGCTGCATAACGCCGCGCAAGATCCTTGGTCATCGTGTCCATCGCCGCCTTGGAGGCGCGGTAATGCGGTGGATCGAAGACGTCGAAATTATACGCCCCGTTGGAACTGATGTTGACGATCTTCTTCACCCCGGGGCGCGCCAGCATGAGCGGGATCGCCGCCTGACAGCAGTGAAACATCGAATGGAAGTTCACCTGCATCTGGGCTTCGAACTCGGCCACTGGAATGTCAGGGAAATCCGACATGAAACAAGTGCCTGCATTGTTGACGAGGATATCGACACCGCCATGATCCCGCGCGATCCGGGCAAACGCATCGGCAATCGCTGCGGCATCGGTCAGATCGATTTCAATCGGCGTGTCTGTGTCAGAGGTCTTCAGATCCATTCCGACGACGTGGCAATCATCCGACCGCAATTGTTCGGCAATCGCTGATCCCAGTCCACCGGCCGCCCCTGTCACCACAGCTATGCGCATGTGTCGCCTCCCTCAATCATTCGTTGCGCTCACGCTGTCGGTGAAAATAGCGAAGGTCAACACGTGCAATCCGCGGCCCCGGCGACAACGCGGAGCCGCGCAGGGTGCGGATCAGAACAGCGTTCCGTCGTGTTGCAGATACACAAAGCCGTTGCCCGGAAGGATCAGCGTCTGACTGTCCAGTGTTGCCGCATGGGGGCCGACAATCTCTGCGGTCCCGCCCAGTGCGACGGTCTTCTGCTCAACATTCATATTGAACAGGCACGTCAGCATCTGATCGTCAGATGCCCGCGTGAAGGCCAGAACGGTTGGCCCTGCGTCGTGGAATTTCGTCGATCCATAGCGCAGCGCGCTCGATCCTTTGCGGAAGGCAATCGCCTCTTTGTAGAACTCCAGAACCGAGCCTTCGCCTTGGGTGTCCACGGCGTTCTGGGCTTGCGCAGGCTTTACCGGCAACCAAGGCTGGACCCCACTGAACCCGGCATGAGCAGCATCCTTTTCCCAGACCATTGGTGTCCGGCATCCATCACGCCCTTTGACCCCCGGCCAAAACCGGATCGCGGGCGGGTCGGTCAGCTCTTCATAGACAAGTTCCGCTTCGGTCTGTCCCAGCTCTTCACCCTGATAGATACCGATGGTCCCTTCAAAGCTCATGAGCATCGCGCAGGCCTGACGGGCAATGGCATCGCTGCTGACGGCATGATCCGCCCAGCGCGACACGTGCCGCTGCACATCGTGGTTCGAGAACGACCACGACGGATGCCCATCCGGCGCGCCTTTTTGGAAGCCTTCGATGCAGGTGCGCATGTGGTCGACGCTAAAATTCGGGCTGAGCATCGCGAATGAATAAGCCATGTGCAGCCGATCTGACCCGGCGGTGTAATCGCCCATGATCTGGATCGATTTCGCGCCGTCTTCGCCCACTTCGCCAACCATCATCCGGTCGTCATACTGGTCCGTCAGCGCGCGCAATTTTTTCAGAAACGCGATGTTCTCTGGTTGGGTCTTGGAGAACAGGTGATCCTGCATCGCGTAGATTTCGTTGGGGATGTCATCACGCTGGGCAGGTGGGTTTGAGCGCAGCCGCGCATCGTGGAAATAGTAGTTCACCGTATCCAGACGGAACCCATCAACGCCCCGGTCCAGCCAGAACTTACAGGTCTCAAGGATCGCGTCCTGCACCGCGGGATTGTGGAAATTCAGGTCCGGCTGCTCGATCAGGAAGTTGTGCAGGTAATACTGCCCTCGGCGCGGCTCAAACTCCCACGCTGGGCCGCCAAAGACCGAAGGCCAGTTGTTTGGGGGTGAGCCATCGGCATTCACGTCGGCCCAGACATACCAGTCGGCTTTGTCGTTATCCCGCGACGCGCGGCTT
This sequence comes from Shimia ponticola, assembly GCF_007995215.1. GTDB lineage: Bacteria > Pseudomonadota > Alphaproteobacteria > Rhodobacterales > Rhodobacteraceae > Shimia_B > Shimia_B ponticola. Next base: position 465,276 of record NZ_VCDK01000005.1, on the reverse strand, counting down.
TCTTCGAACCACGGATGTTTGTCCGAGGTGTGCGACAGCACCTGATCAATGATCACCTTCAAACCCAGCCGATGCGCCTCGGCAATCAGCGCGTCAAAATCCTCAAGCGATCCGAACAATGGATCGACATCGCAATAATCGCTGACGTCATACCCCATGTCCTTTTGTGGCGACGTAAAGAACGGCGACAGCCAGATCGCGTCGACACCCAGATCGGCCACATGCTGAAGCCGCCGCGTAATACCGGGCAAATCACCGACACCGTCTCCGTTATCGTCCTGAAACGACCGCGGATAGATTTGATAGATCACAGCATCACGCCACCACTCACGACCCTGATCGGTCATGCACGCCTCCATCTTTTGGGGTGAGGGTGACGCCACGAGTCACCCGATTCAAAACGTTTTGAAACACAAAAAATCTGTACACAAAACCCTCTATCTGCCAACTCGGAAAAAACCTGAAAACGATGTGGGTACGGGTCGGTGGCAACACTCAAGCAAATCGGCAAGGAACTTGGGTTGTCTGTCACGACCGTCAGTCGCGCACTCAATGGCTTTCCAGAGGTCAACGAGGCGACACGCGTAAAGGTTCGTGAAACTGCGGAGCGGTTGGGCTATCGGCCGAACCGGATCGCACAGCGATTGGTCACAGGCCGCTCGGGCATGGTGGGCATGATCCTGAAGATCAAACCTGACATGAGCGCAGATCAGACATTCTTTCAAACCCTCACTGGAATGACGGCAGCCCTCGCGGCGCATGAAACCGATCTTGTGCTTGCCGTCGATCAGGATGCCGATCCAGTACAGGCCTACCGTAAGCTTCTTGAGCGAAACATCGTGGACGGGTTCATCCTGAACGCACCTGTCCGGGACGACCCACGCATTGCCTACCTCAAGGACCAGAACATCCCCTTTGTCCTGCACGGGCGCGACCGCGACGCGCCAGACTATCCGTTTTACGACATCGACAACCATGCCGTTTCCACGGATGCCGTCGATCTACTGGCCAACCTGGGCCATCGCCGCATCGCCCTGATCAACGGGGAGGTGCAGTACACGTTCGGACTGGATCGCGAGGCGGGGTTTCGGCAGGCTATGGCCGGACGTGACCTCGCGCCGGGATGGATCGTCAACGACGCGACGCTGGAACAACAGGGATATCAAGCTGCGCTCGACATGCTGTCTCAGGCCAACGCGCCTACAGCGTTTGTATGTTTTTCAACGCTTGTTGCCGCGGGCGTAATGCAAGCCGCGCGCGACAAGGGTCTCAGCATTCCCAAGGACGTCTCAATCGTCGCCCATGACGACGCCCTGCCACAGACGCGCGCCATTGAATTCAACCCTGCGCTGACCGTCACCCGCGCGCCTCTGCGCGATGCGCCAGAACCGCTGGTCAACCACTTGATCAGCGTTCTGAGGGGCGCGGCGGCGACAGATCATCAGCAGCTTGTCCGCGCCGAATTGATCCTGCGTGGTTCAACAGGACCGGTTCCTTCAGTGCCTTGATCACACAAGGATTGACCCATCGCAATTTCCCGGCTGAGGTGGTCTGAGACAGTTTCAGGGACGACATCGATGGCGACAGGAAAGTTCGACACCACCCCAAAACAAACCTCGTACGACGTGGTCATCATCGGCGGAGCGATCATGGGGTCTTCCACGGCATGGTTTTTGTCGAACAACCCTGACTTCAACGGCTCGGTCCTCGTAATTGAACGCGACCCCAGCTATTCGGCCTGTTCGACTGCGCACACAAATTCCTGCATACGGCAGCAGTTCTCGACTGACCTGAACGTGCGGATTTCGCAATTTGGTGCCGAATTCTACACCAAGCTGTCAGAGTACATGCAGGATGACCGCATCCCGCCGATGACCATCCAGAATTACGGATATCTCTACCTTGCCGATAACCCCGGCTTTGCCGACGTGCTACGCGAAAATCAGGCGGTGCAGCACACCGCCGGTGCCACGACCGAACTGCTGACACCAGAAGACATTCTTGAGCGCTATCCGTTCTACAACGTCGAAGACATTGTCCTTGGGTCGATCAACACGACGAACGAGGGGTACTTTGACGGTGGTGGCCTGTTCGACTGGTTCCGCCGCAAAGCCCGCGATGGCGGTGTCGAATACATTCAAGGCGAAGTGAGCGAGATCGACGTCGACAGCGGGCGCGTGACCCATGTTACCCTAGCTGACGGAACCCGCATTGCTTGTGGTCAGGTCGTTAACGCCGCTGGCCCGCGCGCGGCTAAGGTCGCAAAGATGGCTGGCCTCGATATCCCGGTTGAGCCACGCAAACGTTTCACGTGGATTTTCACCGCTGAACAGCCTCTCGATCGTGACCTGCCCCTGACGATTGACCCGTCCGGAGTTCATTTCCGGCAAGACGGGCCCAAGAGTTACCTTGCAGGATGCCCATCAGACCCTGATCCAGCTGTCGCTTTCGATGACTTTGCAATGGACCACAACCGATGGCAGGATCACGTCTGGCCAATCATCGCGACCCGCATTCCACAATTCGAAGCGATCCGCGTCGTCACCGAGTGGGCCGGGCATTACGCGTTCAACACGCTCGACCAAAACGCCATCCTGGGCCCACATCCTGATGTGTCGAACTTTGTCTTTCAGAATGGGTTCTCAGGCCACGGCCTGCAACAGTCCCCAGCCATGGGACGCGGCACCGCAGAATGGCTGACATACGGAGAGTTTCGGTCGCTTGACCTATCCCCATTCCAGTTTGATCGGTTGATCGAAAACCGACCCATCATCGAAAAGGCCGTGATCTAGGGTCATACCTTCCGAAAGCGCAGCGGTTTGGTCGGCGCACGCTGGACCAAGCCTTTGGCCTCCAGATCAAGTTGTACTGTCTTCATCCACCAGCCGGACTTGGCCCCGCCGGGAAACAGTTCTTGATCCAATACTGGCAATAGCGCCTCTTTGGCTTCGGCAGCGGTCATGCCGGGATCATCTGTCGTGAGCGTTGCCAGATACGCTTCGCGCATCGCCCTGTACTTGGCGGCATCCACGCGCTCGGTATGGCCCGGCACGTTCACATTCTCGACCACGACCTTGTCGTCTGTCATGTTGTGGTCCTTCCGTCGTCTTGCACCAGCAGTCTAGCACAGCCGACGCTGCCGGTCATTTCCAGCGATCAAAGCCAAACATCATGTAGTCGCGGGAATACACGTCGCGCACCATGTCCTCGATGCTTTCGTCATAAATGTCGTCCAAGGTGATCGGCTCTTGCTCTGGCGCAGCGACCGGCCCGGGATTGGTCAACCCAAGCGTCTGGCATACACCGTCAAGACCCGCATCAACCTGATCTTCCCTCAGAACCAGATCGGGCATGGCAAACTCGGAAAACCCGCTCAGGATTTGCGCCTGCGTCGCCCACGTCACATCCACCCGAAGAGCTGTCTGCCCTTTCAGGCTTGCCCGCACGAAATTCAGAAACTGAAGGAATGCCCCATATTGGTCGTCCTTCGTCCAACCATCCTCAGGTCCCTCGCGGGGCATATCGACGTGATAGCTGTCGATCAGGATATGGCGCATCTGCCGGTAGGATCCGGGGCGATACTTGTGCAGGATCTTGTCGTTGAACGTTTGATACGCCCGCTCGACAGGGTGCCTGAGAACGGTAAAACTGCGATGCGGTTTGTGATCCGATTTCCAGCGGCGCAGCGTCTTTTGCGTGAATTGACGTGTGAGGGCGTCCTCCTCGACGCCATCCAGCCGCGCCATCCAATCCGAAACGCCCGGTGTCGGACCAGAGGCAATTGGCATGAACAAAAGCGGCGACTCTGCAGCGGCCACATAGCTGGGCACATTCGGCGCGCGACGCGGCTCAAAATTCGGCACGCGCGACAGCCCCAGCCAGTCGATCTCGCCCAGCGTGGCCTCCATCTCGGCATAGTTCTCGACCTTGTCGCGCAACTGACCGGGATTTTGCTTTTTCAGCGTTTGATCCAACTGCTCCAACCGTCCCTCGACGCCCAGAAACTGCGCGATGCCGTTCAACACATCCATGTTCTGGATGTCTTCGTAGGCAATATAAAATGCAGTCTGCCCTCGTTCCTGCAAACCGCGCATCAGGCGCAACTGGAACTGATGAATGCTTTCCAGATGGGTCTCGAATTCGTCCTTGTTGAACACCGCCTTTTGCTGAATCCGGTCGCCCGAATGGGTCAGAACCCATTGATCAGTCGCCTCGGCAATCCGCCAACTGACATAGCTTTCCGCCGGGTTGCGCGTCAGGATGATCTTTGCGCAGCGCGGGTCATCCAGCACCAGATCAACGACCGCAGGGTGATGATCGTGGAAAAACCGGAACCCTCCGATCCCGTCTGACTTCTCACGGATAGCCTCAAGGATCTTGTGCGGATGCACATCGCGTTCTGCCCGCGAATAGCCAAGGAAAGACTTGGTCTTGGGATAGGCCATGAAGCGGGGGTTGAACACCTCGCCGTGGCACTGAACACCGGGGATTTTGTTCAGGTTGTTTTCAAGAAAATTGGACCCTGTCCGCATTTCCGCGAAGACAACAAATGAGTCAAAGCGCGCGCCCATCATCAGACCCTATTTCACAAGATACGGACGCCGCCCGCGAGGCCGTTGGTTGGGCTGCGTCGTCATATCGTCTATAGGATAGTCCCCCATCAGATAGGGATGCATCCCCTCGTTCTTGAGCGTTTGGAGGAATTTCCCGAACCCTTTGAGGTTGTGCATCTTGGGCGCTTCGGTCAGGCGCCGATTGCCGGGGGACCCGATCTCTTCGAGGATGACCTGAAGATGTTCCATCGGGTTCTCGATAAACTCGGTCATCGTCAGAATGCGCACCTTGGCCTTGGCATAGGGGCTCTTCAGCGCATGCAAATGCTCTGACTCGATCTTTTGCCGCCACGCCGCATCCTTGCGAATGTCACTGAACTTCGCGTTCGAGCGAAAGTGTTGGAGCGCCCAGGCTCCCGTGATCACGTTGATCCGGGCATTCGGGTCACGGGCGATATCCCAGTGGACGTACTGAGCGTCCCATGGACCGAACTGGAAGCACTGATGCTCGCCACGTGTGTTCCAGATCAGGTTTGTCAGAAAAGCCCGGCTGTTATAGTCGCGCATCTTCGGGCTGTCCCACATCCCGCCGGTAAAGGTCTTTTCCCGTTCCGAGAATTGCACCCAATTCTCAGAGAACAGGTGCCCATGCACGCGCGCGCCTGTTGAGCGCGACAGCCACTCTTCCCAGTCCGAAAACAGGTCAGAGAACCCTTCGAAAACCGTATAAGGCGCGCTGGTGACGATGTCGTTCCACTCTCCTTGTGGAAAGCGGGACTGCATATAAAGCCCCCTACGACCACGCACGCGCATATCGATGGCCCGCGAAAACACGCGGTCGATCTTGCCGGGGTCAGGCTCGGCCTTTTTCATTGCGTGCTCGGCATCGGTCAGGAACCCGGCATAAAGCCGATCCGCCTTGGGCCAGATCTTGCGCGCCACAAAGCAGTCCGACCGCCGCAAAAGTTGCAGGTGGTCGTCGTAGAAAATATAGGGTTTGCCCTGATGATCGAACTTGGACAGTGTCAGCGACCGCGACTGCACATCCGTCGAATACAGCCGACAGAGGGTCTGGAAATAGCTCTCGTCAGGGATCCAGACTTTCTTGAAGTAACGATCGTAATCGCTGCGATCCGGGTCCTCTAGGATCGCGGCCAAAGTGCGGCGCGTCAGGCACCACCACTGGCTGCCCATATGCGGCACGATCCCGTTCGGTATCTTGCGTTTGACCTTCAGCTTGCGCTGAATCTGGACATAGCGGTCAAAAAGACGACGCTGTTTGCGCCACGAAAACGGGAAGCGCAGGGTAAAGCGTTCTTCGTCCAATCCGCCCACAGTCCAAGGCACATCGGACGTTGTCGCGCTTTCGATGAAATCAGTTCGGGGATGATCGGCAAGATAGTCGATCAGTTCCTGTACTGGTCTCAGCGGCAGGCATGACCCAGAGGCCAAGTAAACGTGCCTGAGGTCCGGATGTTTCTCTAGGATCAGCTCGGCAGCCGCCTGCGTGCCGGCAACCATGCCCCATGTGCCCCACTCACAGCGGTGCCGCGCACAAAAATGAATGTCGGGCAAATCGGCGAGCGCGCTGACCAGTTGGTCGTAATCTGCCCTTTTGACCGAACGATCAACATGGATCACCACCGGGCATCCCGACGCCGACCAATGCCGCGCGACCTGTTCCACACGGTGGAACGCCGTATGGACAAGCATGATGACGCCCAAGCTCATGCCCAGCTGCCTTTCGACATCAGTCCAAGTATCTCAAGCTGGCGCCAATTGATGTACCGCTCGGACCACTTGCACCACAGGTCGGGGTCATCCTGCAGGCCGGCAGCATAGGCCTTGTACTCGACCGATCCGGCATAGTGCTGCTTGCGCTTGAGTTCCTCCTGCGCCTTCACGGTGAAGGTATCGAGAAACTTGGTATGAAGCAGGACCCCTGACGCCTTTTCACCGCCATTGCTGTCGAACACGTTGTTCAGGCCACGCGGCAACAGCATGTGGGTCGAGCTTATGTAGGTGTAATTGCTCTGCCACTTGACCAAAGGTGTCTTGTTCAGTGCAGGCGCTTTCGCAGGCTCATCCGTAAAGAAACGCCGCGTGCGCGGGCCGCCCTGAATCCAGAGGTTTCCATAGGTGTGATTCTTGCTGATCACGTAGTTACCGCTGTCGAACCACGACGCGATTTCCAGCGGGTTCTGACCTTCGCGATAAGGGACGTCGTCAATCCGCCCCTTGGGATACATGTCCAGCAGCATCGCGCCAAAAGACCGGATATCCGAGGCATCCAGCCAATCGCACAGGGCAGGCAAAGGACGCGTGTCGCAGAACGGGTAAACAAGGAATTCGTCCGGATCGACAACCAGTGACCAATGCCCGTGGGCATATTTCCATTGCAGGTAATTCAGCCAATCCACGCCAAAACGGGACCGCTTGTAACTGGCTTTCGTGTGCCAGACCGACACGTCATCCTGCGCGGCCAGATAGGGGACCGAACCATCGTTGCTGTCATTATCGACAATGAAGAAATGGTTCACGCCGAGGTCGCGGTAATACTTCAGGAAATAGGGTAGCCTGATCTTTTCATTCCGCTGGGTCGAGAACAGCAGGATGTCGCCTGGTTTGATTTGGTTGGTTCGATTGACAACATTGCGCAACTCACGGCGCTTGCGAAAGGCCCGCGCAATGTATCGCTTGCGTCGAAGACGCAGTCGGTATCTTCCCCAGACGCCCAACCCGTAATAACTCCTCATCCTGCGCTGAACGTGCATGCCGACCTTCAGGCCGTGTTTTGCCTATGCACATCCTGATGCTTCGTGCAGCCTTACCCACTCCGCATAGATCAGTGATAGGCCCAGATTGTTAATCGGACAACGGCAATATCCCCAATAAAGGGGGAATGTTTCCCAATAGTTAGCCTCACAGCTGGGTTTGCCCCCAGTCACCCGCATACATCAGGCCCAGCTCAACCAGTTGCGACGGCCCGGCATACCTAACGGACCCCGCATGCCAAAGCACCGGATCATCGACAATCCGGTCATAGTAATCACCGTAGCGCTCGGGATGGGTAAAGTGCTCTGCACGGGTCTTTTCGCTGGCGGATTTTTCAATCACCTCGGGCAGAAACTTGGTGTGTAGCAAGGCTCCGGTCGGCTGGTTCGTGCGTCGGTCGAACCCGGCATTCAGGTGCCGGGGCAGAGCGATATGGGTCGAACTGACATAGACATAGGGCCGCGCCCATTTGACCAACGGGACCTTGTGCATATGCGGCGCATGATCCGGCGCGTTCGCAAAAAACACCCGTTTGCGCGGTCCACCTCGGATCGAGATGTTTCGATACTTGGCCTGTTGTTCCCAAGCGTAGCCATCGGCATCAAAGTACGGCAACGCCTGGGCCGGATCGTCTCCAGCCGCATAGGTCACGGATGACAGCGCCCCGCGCGGGTACATGTCCAGCATCAGCGCCGCCATGGCGCGTATGCCGCGCCCATCCAGCCATTCGGTCAGGTCGCGTAGATTGCGATTTTCAGCATCCGGATAGACAAACAGTTCATCGGCATCGACCGTCAGCGCCCAGCGCCCCGGTGCGTATTTGAGTTGCAGCCACGCAAGCCAATCCACACCAAACCGCGATGCCTTGTAGCTAGCCTCGCTGCGCCAGACCGATACGTCCTTTTGCTGGGCCAAGTACTCGGCCGTGCCATCATCGCTGCCGTTGTCGACGATCAGGAAATGATCAATTCCGAGGGCGCGATGGTGCTCCAACCAATAGGGAAGACGCGTGACCTCATTTCGGATGGTCGAAAACGCCAGCATAGCCGCTGGGTCACGCGGCACCTCTGCGCGAACCGTCGTCAGCTCATGGCGTTTGCGAATGGCGCGCGCCAGATATCTGCGCCTGCGCCACCTCAATTTATATGCCAGCCATGCTTCGGACAGTGATGCCATGACAAAACGCCTAACGCGCACGTCAGATCATGTCACGCACCACGACGAAACCGGCTTGGATTGTCAGGAATTACTCTGCAGCAGACCGCAGGCTATGCAGCTCGGACAGATAATTCGAAAACTCATCGCGCAGCTCTTCGCGCGCAAGTCCGAAAGATACCGTCGCCTGCAGGAAGCCGGCTTTTGATCCGCAGTCAAAGCGTTGACCGCGGAACCGCAAACCGTACACGTCGCGGCCTTCTTCGATCTCTTGAGCGATGGCATCGGTCAACTGGATCTCGCCGCCGGCACCCTTCTGTGTGCGGGACAGGTTTTCCATGACAGACGGGTTCAGGATGTAACGCCCAATGACAGCAAGGTTGGATGGGGCTTCGTCTGCCTTGGGCTTTTCGACCATGCCGCGCGTCGACACGATCTGACCCATGTCCTCTTTCACGTCCAAGACGCCATAAGACGACGTCTTTTCATACGGGACTTCCATCGCGGCGACGATGTTGCCGCCAGTCTCTTCATAGGCCTCGACCATTTGTTTGAGGCAGCTTTCTTCACCCTGAATGACGTCGTCGGGCAGGATGACCGCAAACGGCTCATTCCCGATCAGACGCCCTGCGCACCACACGGCGTGACCGAGGCCCAACGCCTTGTGCTGCCGCACATAGGCAATCGCGCCGCTTTCCATGTTGGTGGCACGCAAGATGTTCAACAGGTCGGTCTTGCCCTTGGCCTCCAAAGACGCCTCAAGCTGCGGCGAGTGGTCAAAATAGTCTTCCAGCGCGCCTTTTCCGCGTGAAGTGACAAAGATGAACTCGGTGATCCCGGCTTCGCGTGCCTCGTCAATCGCGTATTGGATCAACGGGCGATCCACGAGGGTCATGATTTCCTTGGGAACCGATTTGGTCGCGGGAAGAAAGCGTGTCCCCTGGCCTGCAACGGGAAAAATCGCTTTGGTAATCTTGCGTGTCATCTTTAACCTTCACGTCCATTTACGCGGTGCGCTAAGCGCCCCATTTGGTTTTTGTCGGTAAAGTTTGCAAAGCTTGTGACCGAACGGTGCCCATGTCAGGCCCAATTATGCGTCGTTTCTACCATAAGTGCTAACAATTACCCAACCGCCGGGCAATGATCGCAGGATAGCACTATCGAAGGGCTGTCCAACGTGCGGCAGGGGAAAGATCGGGCAAACCGCCCCCTAATCGACGCCAAGCTCTGACAGGATCGCTTCGATCCGAGGAACATCCTCTGGATTGTTCAATTCCCAAAAGGCGCGCCCCTTGCCATCAACCTCGACACATAGGACATCGCGGCCCTGCTCAAGGAATCGGAGTTGCTCCAACCCCTCAAGTGTTTCGAGCGGCCCAACAGGCCAGGTTGGATAGGCCGCAAGAGCAGCCGGCCGATAGGCATAGACCCCGACATGGTGGAATACGGGGGTTTCGGCATCATCCGCGTAGTCCTGACCCGTGTAGGGGATCACTTCTTTCGAGAAATAGAGCCCCCGGTTTCCGGCCCCGAACACCGCCGTCGTACCACCGACACGGCCCGCCTTGCGGTCGTCCAGAAATCCATTCAGCGCGCGCCCGTCACACCGCAGAACCGGCGTGGCGATATCAGCGAGCGGTGCATCGCGCATCGCGGCCACCAAGGCCTCGACAAACCACGCAGGCGTGAGCGGCGCGTCGCCCTGAAGGTTCACAATGATTTCGTGATCCGCGCCCATGTTCTTGACGGCCTCGGCCACACGCTCGGTCCCGTTGGCGCATTCGGGCGAGGTCATGACAACCTCGGCGCCGAAGGCTTCGCAGGCCGTCCTGATGCGATCATCATCCGTGGCCACAACCACACGCTCCACGCCGTTGACAGCTATAGCCGCACGCCACGAGCGTTCAATCAGGCTCATGGCTTGGCCGCTGGCCCCGGTAAGCGACACAAGAGGCTTGCCGGGATACCGAGTCGAGGCGTAGCGGGCCGGGATGACAATCAGTGCCGACATCAGGCTGACTTCAGTTCGACGCCGGGTGCGTAGGCGATGAAATACGGGTTGGCGTAATCGTCTTTGCCATAGGTCAGCGGGGTCAGATCATCGAACCGGACCACGTGCCCACCGGCACCAGCCAGCACCGCATGCGCCGCTGCCGTGTCCCACTCCATCGTGCGACCAAGGCGAGGGTAAAGATCAGCCTCGCCCGACGCGATCAGGCAGAACTTGAGTGACGATCCCGCTGCCTTGCTGTCTTCGACGGCATATTTGCCGATGTAGTCTTCCAACTCTGGCGAACGGTGCGATTTCGATGCCACGACAGCCAGCGCGCCGTTATCCGGCGTGCGGACTTTGATCGGCGCTGTGTCACCCGGCGTTGCAGGATCAAATGCGCCCGTCTCTTCCACGGTCACCCCATCTGCATCGGTGTAGAACAGACGGTTCTTAGCCGGGGCGTAGACCACACCGCGCACAGGTACACCGTCCACGACGTAGGCGATGTTCACGGTAAAGTCGCCGCGCCGATTGATGAACTCTTTGGTGCCGTCCAGCGGATCAACGATCAAAAAGGTCGAGGCTTTTTCGCTGTGGCTCGCAGCCTGTTCTTCTGTCACCAGCGTCACGTCCGGAAACGTGGCGCGCAAACCCGCGGAAATCAGTGCGTCCGCGGCCTCGTCAGCCTCGGTCACGGGGCTATCGTCAGACTTGGCTTTCACGTCGAAATCATCAGAGTTGTATATGTCCATGATGACTGCGCCCGCTTCGATAGCAAGCCGCCGCATCGTGGTCGTCAAAGCCGCATAATCCATGGGTGAACATCCTTGAAGTTGATCAAAATTCGCCCCTGCCTTATTTTGACCGTACGGAGACGGCAAGCATCCCGTGCCAAAAGGGCACCTTTAGTAGGAGCAAATCAGCCCAATGTTTGAGCAAAGGCGGATCAAAAGCCGGGGCGGCGCGGCCCTGGGCATGCTGGAGGTGATCTACCACTCCATCGTGCGCAACGTCACCAAGTCTCATTCTAATGCCTTTGTCGCCTTGGTCATGGCCATGATGCAGGCATTCCTCTTCGTGGGGGCGTTCTATTTCATGTTCACCATCTTGGGACTGCGCGGTGTCGCGATCCGAGGTGATTTCCTGATCTACATCATGTCAGGCATTTTCCTCTTTCTGACGCACACAAAAACCATGGGGGCTGTTGTCGCGTCCGAGGGGCCAGCCTCGCCGATGATGAAACATGCGCCGATGAACACGATCATCGCGATCACCGGCACGGCGCTTGCCCAACTCTACATTCAAATCCTGTCGATGGTCGTGATCTTCTGGATCTACAACGTGGCCGTCGAACCTGTGGCCTTCGACAAACCGCTCGCCGCATTCGGCTGCCTGTTGATTGCGTGGTTTACGGGCGTAGCGGTCGGCGTCGTGTTCCTCGCGCTTAAACCGTGGGCCCCGTCCTTTGTGACTGTCGGCAGCGCGCTTTATGCGCGGGCCAACATGATCGCATCGGGCAAGATGTTCGTCGCCAATTCCCTGCCGCCCGCGATGCTTGCGATGTTTGACTGGAACCCGCTGTTTCATGCCATCGATCAGTCGCGCGGCTTTGCGTTCATCAACTATTCGCCCCGGAATTCAAACCTCGAATACCCGATCATTGTCGGCATCGTTTTGATTATGCTGGGTTTAATGGGTGAGTTTTATACCCGCAAACATGCTTCGGAGAGCTGGAGTGCGCGCGCTTAGGGCCTGGTCTCTGTGCCTGCTGCTGGCCAGCCCAGCTTTGGGCGACCCATTTCCAGCCCTCTATGACGTCACCGGCGTCGCCTCGAATGACGTCCTGAATATCCGGGCTGAACCATCGGCGCGTTCGCCCGTCCTCGATCATTTTGCCCCCTTCGAACGCGACGTCGAAGTCATTGGAACGGACTCCTCCGGGAAGTGGGCGCGCGTTGCTGCAGGCGAACAGATGGGGTGGTCATCCCTCCGGTTTCTGGCGCGCCAAGCGGGTCAGGACGGTGGGTTTCTGCCCGAGCAATTGTTTTGTCACGGGACCGAGCCCTTCTGGAACCTCGACTTTCAAGCGGATCACACGACGGTCCTTGATCGGCTGGGAAGCGACTCACTGAGCTATGAAATGTCGCCGCTGGCCATGGCCGCAAACGCCCCCAACACCCATGGTGCACTTGGACACGGTGCGCTTGGTGCGATGACACTCAGCGTGACGCGCCAGTCCTGCAATGACGGTATGAGTGATCTGGTATTCGGGCTGTCCGCGACCGTGATTTACGAAGATACTTTTGGCGCTGATGTCCTGTCTGGATGCTGCAGCCTCAGGTAGCGTCTGACACCACCCGAAGTGTCAGGTTGATCCGCCCGCCATTGCGCAAAAGCGGCGATGATCCGTGTTTGACCCGATCAATGCCATGGTAGGCCAGCCGCGCCTCACCACCCATCACCACGACATCGCCCGAATTCAGCCAAATTGATTCGGTTTTGCCCCCACGGGTCACGTTGCCCATCCGAAACAAAGCATCATCCCCAAGCGAAATCGACACCACAGGCCATGAAAAATCGCCTTCGTCCTTGTCCTGATGCAATCCCATCCGCGCCCCTTCGCCATACCAATTGATGAGACAACAATCGGGAACACGGTCCAGCCCGGTAACCGTGTGCCAAACCGACAGAATGTCCTCAGGGATGTCGGGCCATGAGCCACCCGATGGATGCCGATCCGCATAGCGATACCCGGTGCGATCCGTGATCCAGCCCAGACTGCCCGCAGCGCTCATTCTCACGGACATGGGTTTGCCTGAAGGTGTCACCGGCTGCACCAAAGGTGCTTCCGACAGGACGCCGCGAAGGTCCTCGACCATGCTCTCTTGAGCGGCACGATTCAGATATTTCTTGAAGACGTCAAACCCACGCACGGTCAGCTTCATTTTCACACTCCCAAAGCGCTCGCAAAACAGCACCCGAAGCGTTGCAAATAAATCACACGCGCCGCTTGCAGGCCACCAACACCCCTCCTATATAGCCCTTCAGCAGAGCGGTTCCTAAGGAGTCGCTCTTACCAAATTTGCAGGCAGGTGCCGCAAAAGCGGGCCTACGAAAACATCGCCAGAAAGGGATGAGATAACATGGCAAAAGTGATTGGGATCGACCTCGGCACGACCAACAGCTGTATCGCCATCATGGATGGATCGCAGCCACGCGTGATCGAAAACTCAGAAGGTGCGCGGACGACACCGTCCATCGTGGCCTTCACAGATGACGAGCGCCTCGTTGGCCAGCCGGCAAAACGCCAGGCCGTCACTAACCCGGAAAACACCATCTTTGGCGTCAAGCGTCTGATCGGCCGCCGGTTCGACGACGCGGATCTGGCCAAAGACAAAAAGAACATGCCTTTCGCAGTCATCAACGGCGGCAATGGCGACGCATGGGTCGAGTCGCGCGGCGAAAAATACTCCCCATCGCAAATCTCGGCCTTCATCCTGCAAAAGATGAAAGAAACCGCCGAATCCTATCTTGGCGAAGACGTGACACAGGCCGTGATCACCGTCCCGGCGTATTTCAACGACGCTCAGCGTCAGGCGACCAAAGATGCTGGTAAAATCGCCGGCCTTGAAGTCCTGCGGATCATCAACGAACCGACCGCAGCGGCGCTGGCCTACGGTCTCGACAAGACCGAAACCCAAACCATCGCGGTTTATGACCTTGGTGGTGGTACGTTCGACGTAACCATCCTCGAAATCGACGACGGCCTGTTCGAAGTCAAATCCACCAACGGCGACACGTTCCTCGGCGGTGAAGACTTTGACATGCGCATCGTCAACTACCTCGCGGATGAGTTCAAAAAGGAAAACGGCGTCGACCTGACCAAGGACAAGATGGCCCTGCAGCGCCTGAAAGAGGCGGCTGAAAAGGCCAAGATTGAACTGTCCTCGTCGTCGCAGACCGAAATCAACCAGCCGTTCATCTCAATGGACGCCAAATCCGGCACCCCGCTGCACATGGTTGTCAAACTGACCCGTGCCAAGCTGGAATCGCTCGTTGGTGACCTGATCAAAAAGTCGATCAAACCCTGCCAGGCTGCTTTGAAAGACGCGGGCCTGTCGGTGAATGACATCGACGAGGTCGTTCTGGTCGGTGGTATGACACGTATGCCAAAAGTCATCGAAGAGGTGACCAAGTTCTTTGGCAAAGAGCCGAACAAGGGCGTGAACCCCGACGAAGTGGTTGCCATGGGTGCCGCCATTCAAGCCGGTGTTCTCCAAGGTGACGTCAAGGATGTCGTCCTGCTGGACGTCACACCTCTGTCGCTGGGCATCGAAACACTGGGCGGCGTCTTCACCCGTCTGATCGATCGCAACACGACGATCCCGACGAAGAAATCGCAAATCTTCTCGACCGCCGAAGACAACCAGAACGCTGTGACGATCCGGGTCTTCCAGGGTGAGCGTGAGATGGCCGCAGACAACAAGATGCTGGGTCAGTTCAACCTTGAAGAAATTCCACCGGCACCACGCGGTATGCCTCAGATCGAAGTGACCTTCGACATCGACGCCAACGGCATCGTGTCCGTGGGCGCGGCTGACAAAGGCACCGGCAAAGAACAGAAGATCACGATCCAGGCCTCGGGCGGTCTGTCGGACGAGGACATCGACAAGATGGTTCGCGATGCCGAAGAAAATGCCGAGGCGGACAAGGAACGTCGCGAGCTGATCGAAGCCAAAAACCAGGCCGAAAGCCTCATCCACTCGACCGAAAAGTCGATGGAAGAGCATTCCGACAAGGTCGACCCAACCACGATCGAAGCGATCGAGCTGGCGATTGCCGCACTGAAGGACGATCTGGAAAGCGAAGACGCGGGCAAGATCAAAGGCGGCATCCAGAACGTGACCGAAGCCGCAATGAAGCTGGGCGAAGCGATCTACAAGTCTTCGCAGGAAGCAGCGGCTGCCGGTGATGGCGAAGAGCCAGAAGATGGTGGCCGTGGCGCAGACGACGATATCGTCGACGCCGATTTTGAAGACCTGGGCGACGACAAGCGCTGATTGGCGCGCTGTTGTCCCTACGAACCAATGGGGCGGGCGGCACGCTCGCCCCAAGTTCGTTTCAGGAGGACCTGAATGTCCAAACGTGATTATTACGAAACGCTCGGCATCTCGAAAGGCGCAAATCCCGACGAGATCAAGAAAGCGTACCGCCGCAAGGCCAAGGAACTGCACCCGGATCGCAACGCCGACAACCCGGATGCAGAAGCTCAGTTCAAGGAAGCCAACGAAGCCTACGACGTCCTAAAAGATGCCGATAAAAAGGCCGCCTATGACCGCTACGGTCACGCCGCTTTCGAAGGCGGCATGGGCGGTCGTCCCGGCGGCGGGATGGGTGGCATGGGCGGTCAAGGTGACTTTGCCTCGGCTTTCTCCGACATCTTTGACGACCTCTTCGGCGGTCAGATGGGCGGCCGCGGCGGCGGTCGAAACCGCGCAACCCGCGGGTCCGACCTGCGCTACAACCTGCGCGTGACGCTGGAAGAGGCCTATGCAGGCCTGACCAAGACCATCAATGTCCCAACCTCTGTGTCCTGTACAGCCTGTACAGGGACAGGTTCCGAAGGCGGCAGCGAACCACAGACTTGCCCGACCTGTTCAGGCATGGGCAAGGTGCGTGCACAGCAGGGCTTTTTCACCGTGGAAAGGACCTGCCCGACCTGTTCCGGCACCGGTCAGATCATTCAGAACCCATGCAAGGTCTGCGGCGGCGCAGGCAGGGTCGAGAAAGATCGCGCGCTCAGCGTGAACATCCCTGCAGGTGTTGAAACCGGCACCCGCATCCGCCTGTCCGGCGAAGGCGAAGCCGGCATGCGCGGCGGTCCAAATGGCGATCTCTACATCTTTATCGATGTGGCCAAGCACGAGATCTTCGAACGCGACGGCGTCGATCTGTTCTGCCGTGTTCCTGTCTCCATGACTTCCGCTGCCCTCGGCGGCGATATTGAGGTGCCAACAATCGACGGCGGCCGCGCCCGCGTCAAAATCCCGGGCGGCAGCCAATCCGGCCGCCAGATGCGCCTGCGCGGCAAAGGCATGCCTGCCCTGCGCGGTGGCGGCACAGGGGATATGTTCATCGAAATGGCGGTGGAAACTCCGGTGAACCTGACATCGCGCCAAAAGGAACTGCTGCGCGAATTCGAAGAATTGAGCGAGGAAAACAATCCGGAAAGCTCAAGCTTCTTCAAATCCGTCAAAGGTTTCTGGGACAGCATGAAAGGCTGATCCCGAACCCAAGACAAATCGTAAAGGGCCGCCAAATGCGCGGCCCTTTCCTTTTCGAGCGACCTCGCTCCTTCTATGTTTCAAAAATACTCGCCCGCAGGGATGGGCCGCAGGCCCATGTCGCGCGGAACGCGCGCCCCCATTGGTCACAGCCGCGGCACGTGGCGAAGAGGGAGGCGGGCGGGACCGCCCATTGGGTTTAACGCCGCATTAACCCAAACCCGCCACGGTTCACGCATGGGCCAGTTTCGCGAACAGACACCGGATTTCTTCGACGCTGATGAGGTGGTGATCACGCCTGCCTCGGGCAAGCAGCCATCCTATATCGCGGATCATCGCACGCGCCTCCGCGAACGGTTCATGTCCGGCGGCGCGGGCGCGATGCCCGATTACGAATTGCTCGAACTCGTGCTGTTTCGCGCCATCCCCAGGCGCGATGTAAAGCCACTGGCGCGTGCATTGCTCGACACGTTTGGCGATTTCAACCGCGTTATTTCTGCGGCGCCGGATCGATTGCAAAGCGTCAAAGGCATTGGCGATGCAGTCATCACAGAACTCAAAATCATCGAGGCTTCCGCTCAGCGCCTCTCGCGGGCGCGTGTCATGAGGCGACCTGTCTTGTCCTCATGGGACGCGCTTCTCGACTACTGCCATACCGCCATGGCGCACCGCGCCACGGAACAATTCCGCATCCTGTTTCTTGACCGTAAGAATGTCCTGATCGCAGATGAGGCGCAGGCGCGTGGCACCGTTGATCACGTACCCGTCTACCCGCGCGAGGTGGTCAAACGTGCGCTGGAACTGAACGCCTCGGCCTTGATCCTCGTGCACAATCACCCCTCCGGTGACCCCACACCGTCGGAGTCCGACATCAACATGACCCAGCAAATTGACACCGCCGCCCAAGCGCTCGGCCTTACAATTCATGATCATATCATCGTCGGGCAATCGCGCGAACTTAGCTTTCGGGCAGAAGGCTTGCTTTAGCGCAGGCCTAGAACCTGGGCGCGACCCAAACCTCAACACGGCGGTTCACGTGACGGCCCCAAACGGATTCGTCACAGGCCAAAGGCATCACCTCCCCAAACCCGCGCGCGATCAGCTCGGCCCGGTTCGGGTTGGTCACCATCAAATCCTGCACAGCGGTGCGAACAACCTCGGCACGATCTTGTGACAGGCTGCGGTTTGCCTCTGCGGCCCCGATCCCGTCCGAGAACCCGGCAAAGACAAGCTCTTCGCCGTCAAATAAACCCGCATCCAGAAATGCCGCCAGACTCTGGACATCGCTCTGCGACATCGGTTCAAGCTCTGTTGTGCCCGGCGTAAACCGAAACGCCAGCGACAGGCGGTCATGACCTTCCAAGGCCGCAATCGCGTCCTCCAGCGCGGCAAACCCGGCCCCGTCCTCAGCCGCCAGTATTGCCCGCGCCACCCGGTCGCCCTGATCGGCAAGCGGAACAGGATCAGGCCGCTTGTCCACAAATCCGGCCCGATCAATCGTCCGCTGCGCGCCGGGTCCCGTTGCAAACACAAGGAAGGCGCGCGCCAGATCTGGCAATCGCGGAGCCGCCGTATAGGTCCAGAACTGAGACAAGAGTGGATCAACGCTTTCATCCGGTGCGACCGCCGTCTCCGCACCGTCTGCCGCGCAGCCATTGGACACCTGCAACGCCCGTCCGGAAAAGACCGTGCCGGAGGTGATCGCCATCGCATCCGGATCTTCACTCAACGCTCCGACCATGCCAGCCAAATCGTCATGGACGGTAATGCTTGTGGTTTCTGCGGGGCGCGCCAGCACCTCGGCCACGGCTGCCAACCGCCCTGCGATCTGAGCCGCCTCATCGCGTGTCGTATGCAGGCTGATGACCGCATCTGCGCCGCCTCCCAGCTCGGCCCACCGCTGCGTCTCGCCCGACAACACGTCCACAAGCTCGGAAACGTCCAGACTGCTGACACTTTGCCCGCGCGGTACCACGATGCGCAGCGGCTTGCGCGCCATCAACCGGCGGCGCAAGGGATCGGTCACGTCGCCCAATCCGGCCTCAGCAACCTGAGCGGCTTCGTCCTCGGTCACCGGACGGTCCGCAAGGACAATGTCAGCCCGGCCTTCGGCCAGTGCCGTAAAACCCTCTGCCGTCGTTCCACCCAAAATCAAAAAACGCGCCAAAGGTCCGGCGTCGGCAGCAACCAAGGTGATCACCTGCGCGCCAGTCTCGGCATCCGTTGTCGTCTCAATTCCCACCCCGAGGGAAATGGCAAAAACATCGACGAGTGCAGGCATCAACACCCGTGCCATCGACTGCGCGCCGACCATCCGAATGACAGGCACGTCACCAGAGCCGGGGCAACCGCTGACGCATTCAACCGCCGAGGTCGACAGTGTCAGGACCCCAAAGCGGGTATCGACGCGATAGGAAAGGCCGTCAAAGCCAATGAGCGGTCCGGACACCTCAAACGACCCGTCTGGGGCGCGCAGAACAATGTCGTCAGCAGATGCATTGGAAGGCAGGCACACAAAGCAGAAGGCGGCGCAAACCGCCGCCCAGCCATGCTTCAATCGTTGCCAACTGATCGCCATGGATCAGGGCGTAGCGGCGGGATCACCCTTGGGCAAGTGTGAGATCGGTCAGCAGATCACGTAGAACGAGAAACTCGCCGATTGCCTCACATTCCGGGATCGACAGTGTCAAATCTGCAATACGTACGCTGGCCTCGGCCGTCCGTTCCAGCGTCTGCGCGGACACGTCCGTGGCGCAGTTGTTCACTGTGATTTCGGCCTCGACGCTCAGCGAGATCGTTCCAGCCTGAGGCGACTTGCCGGTCGGGAACGTGTAGACTTCGGCCAGCAGCGGCGCATCGCCCACAGCCTGACCCAGCTCAAGGAGGAATCCTCCCGTACCTGTCGCGGCATCGGTGGCCTCGCGAGCGGCCTCGCGCCAGACGTGGCCTTGTTCGCCATAATTCGCGCCGAACTCCATTGCGTGGACTTCGAACCCCGCATCGCCCTGCCACTGCAGAACAACACGATCGTAGTTCACAAGGTCAGAAACCGAAGTTTCCGCAATCGCGCCCGTGCCATCGTCAAACGCTGCGATGAACATCGCTTCTTCGCGCAGGGCCGGGGCCATGATCCGAGCATTTCCTGAGGCATCGGTTGTCGCTGTAAACATCAGCCCTTCGTGATGCACGGTCAGCGGTTGCGCGGAATGGCACGGCGCGGCCAAGGTCAGTTGGACAAGGGCCGCATCCATAGCACGCGCTGACATAAACGGGTCGCAGCTGCTGCCTTCTGCGGCAACCGTGTCCGCCGCAGGCGCGGCGGGGAATTCGGGTGTGTCGGTCTCAGGGGCCGTGTCGGGATCGAAATTGGCCACTGTCGGGGCGACGGTTTCGGCGTCGCTCAGCACCGCTTCGAATGTCACGTCGTCCAAAACCGGATTGGTCTCGACCTCGTTTGTGGCCTCGGCTGAAACGGTTTGCAGCGCAGCCGTCGGCGCAGTCACCGGCGCGGTCGTCAAGTCGGAACGCGCGACATCGCGCCCAGCAGACGCATCGCCTTGCTGCATGAAGAAACCCGCGCCCATCGCAACGGCAAAGGTCCCCCCTGCCATGGTTATACGACGGATCATGTGCCCACCCGGTATTGCGTTCAAAGCCTTCATCGACCAACTCCTCACTCTTTTCGAGCAGGACCAATCTTCGCTTTGATTCGGGCTGGGCTGGGACCGGATGGTGCAAGAGTCTGGGTGAATTCAGGGACTCTTGACGTCAGACCTGCGGCGGGCGCAGGTCACCGATCTGGCGAAATTGGGGCGGCCATCGCCGCCCCACCGCTATTTGGATGCGCTCAGGCGCGCCCGTGGCAATGCTTGAACTTCTTGCCCGACCCACAAGGGCACGCATCATTGCGACCCGGATTGCCCCAAGTGGAGGGATCATTCTCGTCAAAGCCTTCGATGGCATTGGGGAATTCAGTCGGGGATGCACCGCTAACCTCAGCTTGCGCCTTTTGCGCGGCTTCCTGCATGGCCTGCTGTTGCGCCTGAAATTGCGCGATAAAGGCTTGCTGCTCTTCCTCGGTCATCGGGCGCGCGGCGGCCAGTTTGGACGTCACATCCTCGCGCAGGCTGTCCAGCAAGTTCTCAAAGAGTTGGAATGCCTCGGATTTGTACTCGTTCAGCGGATCGCGCTGCGCATAGCCCCGGAAACCCACAACCGAGCGCAGGTGTTCCAGCGTCACGAGGTGCTCGCGCCACTTGCGGTCCACTGTTTGCAGCAGGACCTGCTTTTCAATCGACCGCATCTGTTCGGTGCCGAACGCCACAGCCTTCTTGGCCATGAACTCATCGGTTTCCTTCTCCAGACGCTCGCGGATGTCGTTGTCATCGACGCCTTCTTCGTCGGCCCACGCCATGATCGGCACGTCGATGCCCAGCTTTTCAATCACCTCGGCATAGAGGCCCTCGGTGTCCCATTGATCCGCGTAGGATTTTGGCGGCATGTAATGGGTGACGAGGTCCTCGATCACCTGATGGCGCATGTCCTGCGTGATCTCGGAAACGTCCTCGGCTTCCATGATCTCAAGCCGCTGGCCAAAGATCACTTTCCGTTGGTCGTTCATCACGTCATCGAACTTCAGCAGCTGTTTCCGGATGTCAAAGTTGCGCCCTTCGACTTTGGCCTGCGCGCGTTCCAGAGACTTGTTCACCCATGGGTGCACAATCGCTTCGCCGTCCTTCATGCCCAGCGTGCCCAGAACCTTTTCCAGACGCTCGGACCCGAAGATGCGCATCAGGTCATCGTCCAGAGACAAGAAGAACGACGACCGGCCCGGGTCACCCTGACGACCCGAACGGCCGCGCAGCTGGTTGTCAATGCGGCGGCTTTCGTGGCGTTCGGTCGCCAGAACATAAAGACCACCAGCCGCCTTCACGGCCTCTTCGTCCTTGGCGTGATCGGCTTCGATCTGCGTACGAATGGCCTCCGGATCGCCTTCAGGATCAGCGGCGATGGCCTGCATAATCTTGAATTCGACATTGCCGCCCAGCTTAATGTCGGTCCCGCGACCGGCCATGTTTGTCGCAATTGTCACGGCCCCAAGCTTACCGGCATCGGCGACGATCTGCGCCTCTTGCTCGTGCTGGCGCGCGTTCAGGACGTTGTGGGTGATGCCCGCCTTGGTCAGCTCTTGCGACAGCAGTTCGGACTTGTCGATCGACGTGGTGCCAACCAGCACCGGTTGGCCCTTTGCATTGGCCTCTTTGATCGCCGTCACAATCGCTGCGAATTTCTCTTGAGCGGTGCGGTACACCTGATCGTCTTCGTCGATCCTTGCGATGCCCCGGTTTGTCGGAATCTCAACAACGCCTAATCCGTAAATCTGCGCAAATTCCTCGGCTTCAGTCGCCGCCGTCCCCGTCATGCCGCCCAGCTTGCCATACAAGCGGAAGTAGTTCTGGAACGTCACAGACGCGAGCGTCACGTTCTCTGGTTTGATCGAAACGCCCTCCTTGGCCTCGATGGCCTGATGCAGACCATCCGACAACCGACGCCCAGCCATCATCCGGCCTGTGAATTCGTCGATCAGAACCACTTCGTCGTCACGGACAATGTATTCCTTGTCCTTGGTAAAGAGCTTATGCGCGCGCAGACCTTGGTTGACGTGATGCACGATGGTCGTCGATTCTGGATCATAGAGCGTCTGACCTTCGGGCAGGATGCCCCGCGCACTCAGATGCTCTTCCAGCCATTCGTTACCCTCATCGGTAAAGGTCACCTGACGGGACTTTTCATCCAACGTAAAATGCTCGTCCTGCACATCGGGGATCATCTTGTCGATGGCGACATAGAGGTCTGAGCGGTCCTCGGCAGGGCCTGAGATGATCAGGGGTGTCCGTGCTTCGTCGATCAGGATCGAGTCCACTTCGTCCACGATGGCAAAGTTATGCCCGCGCTGCATCATCTCTTTGATGTCAGCCTTCATGTTGTCGCGCAGGTAATCAAAGCCCAACTCGTTGTTGGTCGCATAGGTCACGTCCGACGCGTAGGCCGTGCGCTTTTCCTCATCCGACTGACCCGGCACAACCGCACCGGTCGTCAAACCCAGCGCGGCAAAGACCTTGCCCATCCATTCGGCATCCCGGCGCACGAGGTAGTCGTTCACGGTGACGACATGCACGCCCTTGCCGGTCAGGGCATTGAGGTAGGCCGGGAAGGTCGCGACAAGCGTCTTGCCCTCACCCGTCTTCATTTCCGAGATGTTGCCCTGATGCAGGAAGATACCGCCGATCAACTGCACATCAAAGGCGCGCAGTCCCAGCGCTCGCTTGGCGCCCTCACGGCAATTCGCAAAGGCTTCGGGCAGCAGATCATCAAGGCTTTCGCCCCCCATGGCCCGTTTGGCCAGTTCTTCGGTCTTGTCCTTCAGGCCATCGTCACTCAACGCTTCGAAGTCGGACTCAAGCGCGTTGATCTTTTCCACGATCCCGCGAACAGCTTTGACCTTACGGTCATTAGGAGTGCCAAAGACTTTCTTTGAAAGAGCACCAAGACCCAGCATACGTATTTATCCTTCGGGGTCTGCTGACCCGCCTCGTTGTCCGCCCATTGCAGGCGGTAAATTCTTTGCCCGCGCACATCGGACGGGACGACATTATTGTGAGGGGGAACGGCTTGCACGCCCTGCCGTCTGCCAGCATAAAACCGCGAGACTGACCCCAAGATAAACCTGTAGGCGGCAAAAGCCCCCTCGGGACCACACAGCGATGTAAGACCCGTCGCAAAGCCTGTCAACGCTGCGCCAGAGCATCGGCGCAAGGAAGGATCACAACATGGCGAACCCCACACGCATGCTGCTCGGTGCAGCGACCGCACTGACCCTGACGCTCTCTGCTTTGGCACCCGCCCAGGCTCAGGAGGTCAGCTTTGACACTGTGGTTGCCACCGTGAACGGAGAAGAGATCACAGCAGCCCATGTGTTTGCCATCGCGAGCCGTTTGCCAGCCGAATACCAGCAGGTTCCCATCGGGCAACTCTATCCGGCGATTCTGGATCAAATGATCGATCAACGAGTGCTTGCCGCAACTGTGGAAGAGCCGGCATGGCTCGACGCGGCACAGGATAACGAACGCTTCAGCGTCTTGTCACAGCAGGCTTTGGCCGACATCGGAGATATGGCCGTCACCGAAGAAGCCTTGAAGGCCGCGTATGAAGCGCAGATCGCAGACTTTCAGGGCGCGCCTGAATTCAATGCCTCGCACATCCTTGTCGAAACCGAGGAAGAGGCTCAGGAACTCGTCACCCTTTTGACTGATGGCGCCGACTTTGCGGAACTGGCTGCCGAGCGGTCCATCGGCCCATCGGGTCCACGTGGCGGTGAGCTTGGTTGGTTCGGCGAAGGCATGATGGTGCCGCCGTTTGAAGCCGCCGTCAAAGAGCTTGAAGTCGGGGACATTTCGGGTCCGGTCCAAACTCAATTCGGCTGGCACGTCCTGATCCTGAATGACAGCCGCACCACCGAGGCACCGGCCTTTGAGGCTGTTCAGGCCGACATCGCCAATCAGTTGCGCTCGCAAGCTCTCCAAGCGCGCGTTGCCGAGTTGAATGCCGCTGCCGAGGTGACGCGCAACGAAGATTTTGACCCAACCTCCCTGCAAGCTCTGGCACAGCAGTAACCATGGCTGATCTCCCGGTTTCTCCGCTTGCGCCTGCATCCTTTCCGGATCTGCCGGAAATTGGGGGCCTGCGTCTGGCCACCACAGCCGCTGGCGTGCGCTATTCGGGGCGGACGGATGTGATGTTGGCCGTCCTTGATCCCGGAACCTCGATTGCGGGCGTGTTCACACAATCCGCAACGCGCTCTGCCCCGGTTTTGGATTGTCAGGAGAAACTGGGCGGCGATCCGGCAAGCGGGGCAGCCATGCTCGTGAACTCCGGTAACGCCAATGCCTTTACCGGCTCAGCCGGTTCCGGATCGGTGGGCCGCATTTGTGCGGCTGTCGCAGAGGTTGCGAATGTACCTGCAGAGAGGGTCTTCACCGCTTCGACCGGCGTCATCGGTGAGGTTTTGCCAGACGACCGCATCACGGCGAAACTGGCAGAATTGAACGACAACCTCACGGCCGGCGCTTTGCATGACGCGGCAGAGGCCATTCGCACAACTGATACCTACGCGAAGGCCAGCACATCGACCATCGAGGTGGACGGAAAACCTGTGACGATCGCAGGCATCGCCAAAGGCTCTGGCATGATCGCGCCCGACATGGCGACGATGCTTGTGTTCATATTCACCGATGCGCTTTTGGATCAAACTGAGGCGCAAACGCTTGTATCGCAACTGAACGACCAGACCTTCAACTGCATCACCGTCGATAGCGACACGTCGACGTCTGACTCACTGCTCTTGGCCTGTACCGGCGCGTCGGGCGTGGATGTTGCGGGTAAGACCGCTTTTGCCAACGCACTCCACGACATCATGCTCGACCTCGCCCATCAGGTCGTTCGCGACGGCGAGGGCGCGACGAAATTCGTGGAAATTCAGGTTCAAGGTGCCGCGAGTCCGGATGACGCCAAAAAGGCCGGTCTGGCCATCGCCAACAGCCCACTCGTCAAAACGGCCATAGCGGGAGAAGACCCCAATTGGGGGCGCATTGTCATGGCCATTGGCAAATCCGGCGCAGCCGCAGACCGCGATAAGCTCGGGATCTGGTTCGGCGATATCCTTGTTGCGGAACAAGGATGGGTGGCCGAGAGCTACTCGGAAGAAGCAGGCGCGGCTTATATGAAACAGTCTGACCTCGTGATCCGCTGCGACCTTGGCATCGGCGACGGAAACGCCACGGTCTGGACCTGCGATCTGACGCATGGATACATTTCGATCAACGCGGATTACCGATCATGAAGACCGTTCTTGTTTCCGCCGTGGCCCTCATCGACGTTGATGGACGCGTGCTCCTTGCGCAGCGTCCAGAGGGTAAGAGCATGGCAGGCCTGTGGGAGTTTCCAGGCGGCAAGGTCGAGCCAGGCGAAACGCCAGAGGCCGCATTGATCCGCGAATTGCACGAAGAACTTGGCATCGACACATGGCAGTCCTGCCTCGCCCCGCTGACCTTCGCCAGTCACACTTACGAGAGCTTCCACCTGCTTATGCCGCTCTATGCCTGCCGCAAGTGGGATGGCACTCCCGAGCCGCGCGAAGGTCAAACCCTTGCTTGGGCCAAGAAAAACGAACTGCGCAGCTATCCGATGCCGCCAGCAGACATTCCGATTATTCCAATTTTGCGGGACTGGTTGTAATTTAGTTCAATTACGACTTTTTTGTGTCTTTGCCTGCCACAATTTTACCCTATATTAGGAAGTGTAAGCGGAAGCTTTACGCAGTTTTGAAACCTTCATCTGAGCCATGGGGAGGCGAATAGATGATTAAGACCATAACAGTTGGTTCATGTGTTTCTGTGCAAGGGTTGTTCGTACGTAACCTGCCAAATGGCAAGGTCGTTGTGCGCGTGGGTGATCAGACATTTTCGGGAAAGCCTGTCTAAGACACACACGTCCCATTTTTCAAAGAAAAGGCCCGGTTGCACTATCGCAACCGGGCCTTTTCTTTTGGTCTGTTCCGTCAGCGGAGGAGATCAGTCCAGCGTACGCTCGACTTCTTCACGCTCGAAGATCTCGATGACATCCTTAGGCCGGATATCGTCGTAGTTCTCGAACGCCATACCGCATTCCTGACCAGACTGAACCTCAGCCACTTCGTCCTTGAAGCGCTTCAGCGTTTTCAGCGTGCCTTCGTGGATCACGACGTTGTCACGCAGCAGGCGCACACCAGCCGAACGGCGGGCAACACCCTCGGTGACCAGACAACCGGCAACCTTGCCGACGCCCGTGACCTTGAAGACTTCCTTGATCTCGGCATAACCGATGAACTTTTCGCGGATTTCAGCAGACAGCAGGCCAGAGGCCGCAGCTTTTACGTCGTCCACAAGGTCATAGATCACGCTGTAATAGCGGATTTCCACGCCCTTCTGGTTCGCCGTGTTTCGCGCTGATGCGTTGGCCCGGACGTTAAAGCCCATGACTGGCGCGCCAGACGCTTCTGCAAGGCCGACATCCGTTTCCGTGATCGCACCAACGCCTGAATGCAGGACGCGCACGCGCACTTCGTCGTTGCCAATCTTTTCCATCGCCTGCGCAATCGCCTCGGCAGAGCCCTGCACGTCAGCCTTCACCAGGATCGGCAGCTCGGACACATTTTCGTCGGCCTTCGCGTTTGCCATCAGCTGTTCAAGCGTCGTGGCGGCACCGGCAGCGGCGCGTTTGTCCTTGGCGGCCTGTTCACGGTATTCCGCGATCTCACGCGCTTGCGCCTCGGTGTCGACGACGTTCAGAACGTCACCGGCCTCTGGCGTACCATTCAGGCCCAGCACCTCGACAGGAACCGATGGACCGGCTTCCTTGACGCGGTTGCCCTTGTCGTCGACCAGCGCGCGGACTTTACCCCACTGCTCGCCCACGACAAAGATGTCGCCCTGCTTCAGCGTGCCGTTCTGAACCAGAACGGTTGCGACAGGACCACGGCCCACATCAAGCTGTGCTTCGATCACGGCACCAGAGGCCGCCCGTTTCGGGTTCGCCTTCAGTTCCAGAATTTCGGCCTGAAGCGCGATGGCTTCCAGCAGTTGATCCAGACCTTGGCCGGAATGCGCGGATACTTCGACGTCCTGCACTTCACCAGACATCGCTTCCACGATGACTTCGTGTTGCAGCAGGTCGGTCCGCACCTTGTTCGGGTCAGCAGCGGGCAGGTCGATCTTGTTGATCGCCACGATCATCGGCACTTCAGCCGCCTTGGCGTGGTTAATCGCCTCGATTGTCTGCGGCATCACGGCATCATCCGCAGCCACCACGAGAACCACGATATCGGTCACCTGCGCACCACGGGCACGCATCGACGTAAACGCTGCGTGGCCCGGAGTATCGAGGAACGTCAGAGGCGCTCCGTCTTGGACGACCTGATACGCACCGATGTGTTGGGTGATGCCGCCGGCTTCGCCCGCAACAACCTTGGCATTCCGGATCGCGTCCAGAAGCGACGTCTTACCGTGGTCAACGTGACCCATGATCGTGATGACAGGCGCGCGACCCTTGAGGTCTTCTTCCTTGTCCTCAACCTGGTCGATGACCTGCTCCACGTCAGCGTCCGAAACGCGGACGATCTTGTGGCCAAATTCCTCGACGATCAGTTCGGCAGTGTCCTGGTCGATGGTTTGGTTCTGGTTGACCATCATGCCCATGTTCATCAGCGCCTTGACGACGTCTGGCACACGCTCGGCCATACGGTTGGCCAGTTCGCCCACCACAATCGCCTCTGGCACCTGAACGTCGCGCACGATCTTTTCGCGCGGCTCGTTTGATCCCATGGCTTTTTGACGTGCGCGCTCCTGCTTGCGCTTCATTGACGCGAGCGAACGTTGACGCCCGTCACCACCAGAAAGAGCCTGGTTCAGGGTCAGTTTGCCACCACGGCGGCCACCATCGTCACGACCTTTGTTGGACGGACGTTGTTGATCATCGCGACGCGGCGCAGCGCGCTCTGGCGTTTTGTTGGTACGCGCGCCGCCACCAGCTTTACGGTCGTCAGCGGCTGGCGCAGGCGCCGGTTGCGCAGCAATTTTCGCAGCCTCGGCGGCTTCACGCTTCTTGCGCTCTTCTTCTTCGGCTTTCGCCTTCAAAGCCGCTTCGCGCTCTTTTTCTTCGCGCTCTTTCGCCTCGGCCTCGGCCCGGCGACGCTCACGCTCTTGCGCGCGCTCTTCCTCTTCGCGCTTGCGCTTTTCGGCCTCTTCGGCTTCGCGAGCCTTCGCAGCCTGCAACGCCTTCAGACGGCGTTCCATTTCCGAATCCGTGATCCCAGCGGGGCGTCGCGACGGATCGCCGACTGGACCCGCGCTTCCGGGTTTCGCGGCACCAGGCTTGGGAACCACAACGCGCTTGCGTTTGGTTTCCACCACCACATTCTTGGTACGGCCATGGCTAAAGCTTTGCTTTACATTGCCAGGGCGTCCACCACGTCCGCCAACACCAAGTGTCTTTTTGCCGTCAGTATCGCTCATTGAGCTATGTGTCCTTTCCAGCGCCGGATGCGCCGTTCTGTGCGTATTCTTCGCGCAGGCCTCTCAACTTTGCCGCTTCCTCTACAACACGTGTTGTGAGTCCACCAGCCAAGAGTGCGCCGTGTATCACATGGGACCGACCAAAGGCCAACCCCAACTCATCTGCCGTCAGACAGCCAAACCAGCGTGCCCCTTCAGGCGTCCATAGCTTGCCTTTGCCCCGCGCTGACCCATCGGATGCTTGCAGTAGCACCTTGACCCGATCATTCGTCAGCGCCGCCTTCACCTTTTCAAAACCAGCAATTGCCAGCCCCGCCTTGCGCGCCATTGCGATCAAATCCGTCACGCGCCGCGCAAGTTGTCTGTCGATTTCGTCAACAAGTCCTTCTGGCACCGTCACCGGGCCTTTGGCCCCACGGGCAAACACCCGTTTCTTGACCGCCTCTTCCAGAACCGACCGGCGCGCACTCACATAGTAACCGCGCCCAGGCAATTTGCCCAGAAGGTCAGGCACAACCTGACCATCCGGCCCCGTGACAAATCGGATCAACCCATCCTTGGGTCCGCTGTCACGGGTCACCAGACACATGCGTTCAGGCCCATCGGCCTGTTTTTGTGCGCCGCCTCGGGTCAGGCTTCGGCCCCCTCTTCTTCGGTACCTTCCGCATCCTCAGCCTGCTGAGCGATCAGCTCTTCAGGATCGACCCAGCCCAGCATGACGCGCGCGGTCATGACCATGTTCTGTGCCTCTTCAAGGCCAACGTCGAACTTCTCAAGGATACCGTCGTCTTTCTGGCGTTCGCCGTCGACTGTCGTCCAGCCACCAGCCAATTCCCAGTCTGCGCAGGTGGCAAAGTCTTCGAGCGTTTTCACGCCATCTTCTGCCAGTGCCTCAACCATCTGGGGTGTGAGACCTTCAAATGCAATAAGGCTGTCTTCGACACCCATCGCTTTGGCGTTTTCAATCGCCTTGGCGTTCTGCGCTTCGATGTAGTCACGGGCCCGCGCCTGCAGCTCTTCGGCAGTGCTTTCGTCCACACCGTCAATGACCAACAGTTCGTCCAACTCGACGTAAGCGACCTCTTCCAGATTGGTGAAGCCTTCGGCAACGAGGAGCTGGGCAAAGAATTCGTCCAGATCCAGCGTATCCATGAACAGCTTGGTGCGCTCTTCGAACTCGGCCTGACGGCGGCGGGATTCCTCCTCCTCCGTCATGATGTCGATGTCGAGCCCAGTCAGCTGCGACGCCAGACGCACGTTCTGACCGCGACGACCAATCGCCAGCGAAAGCTGTTCGTCTGGCACAACAACTTCGATGCGTTCGGCTTCGTCATCCAGAACAACCTTGGACACTTCTGCAGGCTGCAGTGCGTTCACAAGGAATGTCGGCTGATCTTCGTTCCATGGGATGATGTCGATCTTTTCGCCCTGAAGCTCGTTCACAACGGCCTGCACACGGCTCCCGCGCATACCCACACAGGCACCGACCGGATCGATACCGCCGTCGTAGGAAATCACGGCAATCTTCGCGCGCGAACCGGGGTCACGGGCCACAGCCTTGATCTCGATGACGCCGTCATAGATCTCGGGAACTTCCATCTTGAACAACTCCGCCATGAACTCTGGCGCTGTCCGCGACAAGAAGATCTGAGGCCCACGCTGTTCGCGGCGCACATCCTTGATGTAGCAGCGGATACGGTCGTTCGGGCGATAGCTTTCGCGGCCGATCTTTTCGTTGCGGCGCAGAACGCCTTCGCCACTGCCGATATCGACGATGACGTTGCCATATTCTTCGCGCTTCACGACGCCGTTGATGATGGTGCCTGCGCGATCCTTGAAATCTTCGTATTGCTTGTCACGTTCTGCTTCGCGCACGCGCTGCAGGATGACCTGCTTGGCCGACTGCGCAGCGATGCGGCCCATTTCGACCGGCGGCACCTGCTCTTCGAAGACATCGCCGACCTGCGGGTTGTCCATGTACTGCTTGGCCTGCTCAACCGTGAACTCAGCCTGATAGTTTTCCAGCAGCTCTTCTTCGACCACGGTGCGCACGCGGGTAAAGGTCGCGATGCCGGTCTTGCGGTCGATGGACACGCGAATGTCCATTTCTGCGCCGTAACGCGACTTGGCCGCACGCGCGAGCGATTCTTCCATCGCTTCGATGACCAGACTTGGGTCGATCATCTTTTCGCGCGCGACCGCCTCGGCGGTTTGCAGCAGTTCCAGCTGGTTGGCAGAAGTAATGGCCATCAGGCGTCTCCCTCTTCGTCTCCGACGATCTGTTCCACTTCGTCGAATTGCGATTCATCAATCTGACCCGCATCCTTGCGCGCACGCAGGACATCGCGGATCAGGTCATCTGTCAGGACCAGCTTCGCATCGCTCAGCCAGTCGAATTTGAGGCCGATGGTCACCGGCTCTCCGTGGTTCTCAATCTCGATCAAAACTTCGTCGCCTTCGATCCCTTGCAACGGACCTTTGAAGCGACGGCGTCCATCAATCAGGTCTTCGGTCTCGATCTTGGCAATGTAGCCGTCCCATTGACCAAAGTCCTTGAGCCGCGTGAGCGGCCGGTCGATCCCCGGCGAAGACACTTCCAAAGTGTAGGCATCCAGAATTGGATCCTCGACATCCAGCACAGCACTGACAGCCGTCGAAATCTGCGCGCACTCGTCAACTTCGATAGTGCCGTCCGCCTTCTGCGCCATGATCTGGAGCAGGGGCGTGTTCCCGCCCTGCAACCGAATCCGCACAATTTCAAACCCCATACCTTCAACGGTGGGTTCGATAATCTCGCGAATGCGCTGGTCCATCGCCGCCTTGGCGATCATGTCAGCCATGGGTGGCCTCCAAAAACAAAAAAACGGGCCAGCGGGCCCGTTCGTCGATCCGGTGGGCACTGGGTTTGGACCCCAGCGCGCCGCTGTTGAGCGTCAGATAGGGGGAAAGTCGGCAGAACGCAAGTGATTCAGACGCGGAATGAAATGATGCTGGTTCCAAGCCGGTTCGTAGGGTGGCGCGAAGCCGGCGCCAATCATGCTATGGATTTTCCCTTGGCACCATTCCACAACACCCCAAACAATCCGACAATCGCCACAGCATCCGCCGCCGCAATCAGCCAGAACATCGTGGCAACAGCACCGACCAGCCCGCTCGCCGTCCAGATCGCGCCGATCATACCGATGGGAAGCAGGATAAACCCAATCCACGCCACCCAGCGACGGTCATCAGCCAGACCAATCATCAGAGCGGGGTAGATCACGACAGCCAAAAACATCGGGATCAGTGTCTGGGAAAACCCGACCATCACCGCTGCAACGAGGTGAAACAAGACCGATAGGCCCAGACCAAAGATGGCCAGACGTGCTGCGCGCGAGGATGTCATTGCGTATCTCCTTCACATGGATACCCGGAAACGCCCCAGACCAGCACATCGTTCACATGCTCTTGCAACGAATATGGTGCAGGCTCTCTCCCGCCGCCCGGCGTCCAAGCCCAATGCAGGATCAGGTCGTGATCCAGATGCGATGCCAGCGCGCGGAAATCGCGCCCGCCATTCCGCTCCGGATCACGTAGCTGATTGCAAATCTCGACCGAGGATTTCCCGAACCACTCCGCCTCGGCAGGTGGTAGCATCCAGTCCATCGCAACTTGCGGGGCCATGTGCGGCGCGTCATTCGCGCCCTCGAACCGGGCGTAGTGACAGGTTGCACAAGGCACGGTCTCCGCGCCGACCCGGCTTTCACCCGCATTGATGTTCATCCCATGGCGGCGCGTCTTGCCATAGCTTGGCCCTGACCACATCGGATACCCATCCGCACCGACATGGCAGTTGGAACAGCGCGGGTGGCTGGCCACCTCATAAATCCGTCCCCACGCCGCCAGACCTTCCTCGGTCGTCGCCGACACAGGCGGGTTGATCGCGACGGTTTCACCTTCTGCAAAGGCCGCCAAAGGGGTCAGGATCAGAGCGAAAATCAGTTTCTTCATTGCTCCAACTCACACGAAATCAATGAACTTGTTGAACGGCATCTCGCGAAGTCGCTGACCGGTGGCCGCAAAGATCGCGTTAGCCAGTGCAGGCGCAGCGGGCGGGATAGGCGGCTCGCCCACACCCCTGATCTTTTCGGCATTCTCCAACCCGCGCACATGGATCTCCGGCGTCTGATACAGCCGCATGCCCTCTGCCGCGTGATAGTTCGTCTGCTCGGCAATACCGTCCGAATAGGTCAGTTCCGAGTTGATCGCATGACCTAACCCAAAGACGACGCCACCCTGAACGTGGTTTTCAAAGTTATCCGGGTCGATGATCGTGCCCACATCCAGCGCGACAAAAACCTTGTCGATCTTGATGCCCCAGTCGGTCATCGTGACTTCGATCACCTCTGCCGTCGGCACACCGAAGCTGTTCACGAAGGCAACACCGCGCCCGCGGTTCGGGCCTAGGTCCGACCCCCAGCCAGACATCTCGCGCACGGCCTCGAGCACTTTGCGCGCGTCATCGTGGGTACACATGCGGATGCGTTCCTCCAGCGGGTCGCCACCGGCGGCAAGGATCATCTCGTCCAGCGGCCCTTCGTTGAAGAACCCCGCGCCTGAGGCCCCAACCGAACGCCACGAACTGACCGGTGCCAATTCCGGCACCAGATAGGCGCGGTGGCGCTGGTTCGGGATGTCATAGGGGTTGTTCCACGCGCCAGCACTGATCTGCGTATCCGGACCACCCACAGGAAGACCCATCCGCCCGCCCTGCGACGCCACCGCCGAGGTTGTGGCAATCTGCAGATCAAACGCCTCAACCTTTCCGTCCTTTACAACGCCCTTCGCACGCGCGGCACCGATCTGACGGCCAAAGTCCTGACAGAAATCCTCTTCCCGGCTGAAGGTCAGCTTGACCGGAACACCCGGCATCTGCATCGCGATCTCGGTCGCCAGAGTGATATTCTCGAACTCCAGCCGATGCCCAAATGACCCGCCGCCATACTGGTTGTGGAATGTGACCTGATCCGCCTCGATCCCGGCGACACCGGCGACCTGCATTTTCAGGAAACCGGGCAACTGATGGTTCGCCCAGACTTCGGCCCCGTTTTCATCGACGCGCACAATGGCGTTCAGCGGTTCCAGCGGTTGGTGCGCAACATAGGGCGCGCGATATTCGGCACTGATGACCTCGGCGCCATTCAGCGCGGCGTCGACGTCTCCGTCATGTCGCCACTCCATGTTCAGGCGCTCTTCGGTAAAGGACGCGTCTACCTCGGCCCAATGCTGATCCTGCTCGGGTGGATAAGGTGACGCCCCCCAATCGAACTCGATCGCGTTGGCAGCCTGAATGGCATACCATGTGTTGCTGGCTACAACCGCAACGCCGTTGCGCACTGGGATGATCTTTTCAACGCCGCGCATGCCCTCTGCCGCGCTTGCGTCATAGCCATTCATTGGGCCGCGACGCGGGTTCATCTTGACCGTTGCATGCACCATCCCGGGAATCTGAAGGTCGATCCCATAAGGCGTCGTCCCTGTGGATTTGCCGACAATATCCAACCTTTGTGTCGGTTTGCCGACCAGCCGCCATTCAGAAGGGTCGCGCAGAGTGACAGACCGAACAGGTTCGATCCCTGCCGCGTCTGTCGCCAGATCTGTGTAGGCAATCGTGCTTGCGTCCGGCAGCCGCACTTCACCCGACGCTGTCGTCAGGTCGCCCACAGGCACACCCGTCCGCGCCGCCGCCG
The DNA here is from genome assembly GCF_007995215.1 of Shimia ponticola. Lineage (GTDB taxonomy): Bacteria > Pseudomonadota > Alphaproteobacteria > Rhodobacterales > Rhodobacteraceae > Shimia_B > Shimia_B ponticola. Next base: position 430,680 of record NZ_VCDK01000005.1, on the reverse strand, counting down.
CCGCTTTCAACGTCTCACGCGCGACCGCACCGGCCTCGCGGAGTTTGACAAAGCTGTCCGGCATCGAGCTGGACCCGCCGGTCCCTTGGACGCCGAACACCTTGAACACGCCGCCCATGACACTGCGCATGGTCTCGGCGGCAAAGCTTTCATCTGTCGACTTAAACGGGACCGCCTCTTCGGCCATCGCGGTGTTCCAATAGGCCGCTGATGGTTCGCCGGGGGAAACCTCGAACTGCCCGAGGTCAAGGTCCATCTCCTCGGCTATCAACAACGCCTGCGCATGATAGACACCCTGTCCCACATCCGCATGAGGCGTGATCAGGGTGACGCCCTCAGACGTAATCTTCACGAATGGCGTGATCGCAGCTTCGCCGTCCCCAAGCCCAGCGAGCAGCGGGTTTTCAGGATCGCGCCCGACGATATACGCGCCAAAGGCAACGCCGCCGGTCACTGCCACAGACCCAATCAGGAACGCGCGACGGGTGAGGGTTTTCAAACGTCCCATTCTTACGCCTCCTGAAGGGTTTTGGCGGCGGTCTTCACAGCCGCTCGGATGCGCACGTAGGTTCCGCACCGACACAGGTTTCCGGACATCGCGTTGTCGATGTCCTCGTCTGTTGGGTCGGGGTTCACCTCCAGCAACGATGCCGCCTGCATGATCTGTCCGGATTGGCAGTAGCCACATTGTGCCACCTGATGTTCGACCCATGCAGCCTGCACCGCATGCATCGCGTCTGGTGTACCCAGCCCTTCGATGGTTGTGATGTTGCTGGCCGCGGCCTCGGCAACCGGCACCTGACATGACCGGACAGCAAGCCCGTCAAGATGCACCGTGCAGGCCCCGCATTGCGCGATGCCGCAGCCGTATTTTGTGCCCGTCATGCCAAGTTCATCCCTGAGGACCCACAGCAGAGGCATTTCGGGGTCGACGTCGACCTCGCGTTCGGTGCCGTTGATCGTCAGTTTCATGGCGGGCTCCTGTCGTTGCTGGCTCTTTCTCAAGCTAGGTCTGAAAGTTAGAGAGGGAAACATGCAAATCGCGCCAAGCGTCTAACAATCCGCGCCACCCATCTGGCGTGACCCGCGCAGAGATGCTGAAGTGATCACGCAGGAGGTCGGGATGGACAAAGCAATCCGCTACAAAGGCATGGGCCAATTGCGCGCGCTCTGTGCGATGATTGGTGTCGAGGTGGAAACGCTCTTGCGTCATGCTCGCCTGCCCCAAGCGTACCTGACGGATGAAGGGCGTGGTTTCTCGGCACAACAAACCTTTGCCGCCTGGAACGCCGCCTTTGATCTGGTTGGTCCCGCAAAGATGTCGATCGAATTGGGTCGGCGCATGACGAATGGGCCTTTCACACCGCAAATCTTTGCCTTCGCTTGCAGCCCAGATGTGACAACGGGCCTCGAGCGCCTGGCGATCTTCAAGCCGATCGTCGGCCCCTATCGGCTTGACCTTCGCCGGACGCCGGATGCCGTGATCCTGTCTGTGCGCAGCCCCGATATCGACGCCCCTCTGCCGTCCAGCATGCAACCGACTGAAATCGGCTTTCTTCTTGAAATGATCCGTACCTGTTCGGGATCTGCCATCCGCCCGCTGTGGATCACCATGCACCCCGACAGCCATTCGTTCGAAGACGCGACTTACTATGCGGGATGCGACATTCGTCTCGGGCCGATCCTTGAAATCGCACTCAGCCATCAAGACGCGTCGCGGCGGTTGATGAGCGAGAATGCCGACCAGTGGCGCTACTTCGAGCCGGGCCTGCGGCTGCAACTGGACGCCGTCCTTGATCAATTGACCCACGCGGCTCGGGTGCAAGGTGTGCTGCTAGAGCTTTTGCCGGGCGGGCTTGCCACGATTGAGGCCGCCTGCGAGCGCCTTCAAACCTCAAAGCGCAGCCTTCAACGACATCTGAAAACCGAAGGCACATCATTCAATGCGGTCCTCACAGAGACACGCCACAAACTTGCGCTTCACTATCTGTCGCAACACGGTCTGAGAATCGAAGAGATCAGCCACCTCCTCGCGTTCCGCGACCCCAACAGCTTCTATCGGGCCTTTCACGGATGGACCGGAATGACACCGCAGGTCGCAAGGCAGACAGCGAAATCATAGAACGACGAAATTCGGCTTCTTTCAGTAAAACCTAATTTTCCCAGACGCTAAGGCGGAAGATTCTCGGCACAGACCGCTTTTTTGCGACCGACGGTTGTGTCCCACACATGCGTCAGGATGAGGTCGCTATACTTCTAGATAGTGATTTCCGCCGAATGCGCACACCGCAGGCCAACTTGCAGCTCCTATAACGGCCTCGAACCTGAGGAGTTAAAAATGCGGCTTGGCAGTTACTTTCCAAAACTCAAAGCCACATCTACCAACGGCCCCATTGTCTTCCCCCACGACATTGGGGCCCGTTGGTCAGTTGTGATGTTTCATGCACAGGCGTTCGCGCCGGTTTGCGCATCAGAGATTGTTGCTTTGTCACGTCTGGCAAAGAAGCAACTCAAAGAGCTGTGTGTCTACAGCGTCATTCCTGAGAGCGTTGAAACGCTCTCGGACTGGATTGCTGACATTAAGACCAAAACTGGCGTGACCGTGGATCACACATGTATCGCGGACCCAGAGAGCCATTTTGCGTCGGCCTTCTTTGAAACCAGTCGTCCGTTCGATGGGCGTCCTGGACCCAGGGGGCATTTCATATTCGACACCACACAGCGCTTGGCGGCAAAGACCCAGCTTCCACGGCAAGTTGGATTTTCGTCAGAAGAACTAGTGCGCATGACCTCGGCACTCGCTTTGACGCGCCATGGCGAAATGGTCGCCCCGGCAAACTGGAACTTCGGCGTGCCTATGCTGGAGATTGGCCGACGTCCAACGCTACGCGCCTGACGATGCCAGGAACGGCGGCACATATGCCGCCCTTTCCTGCGCTGGGGAATTCATCTAGCGTTCGTGGATGCTGGAATTTCTGTCGTCCCTAAGCGTCGTTGGCTGGCTACTGATCGCGTTAGCCTGCGCGACCGTATGGCAAATCAAACCGATCATGGAGATGATCTTTTACCGGTCGCGCGAAGGGCGATGGCCGATCCCGGGCGAAGAGCCGCCGCAAGCCCGTGGAACAGGGCAGCCAACACCACGCGGGTCGAGCAGCGCAACGACGGATGATCACGACGACAGCGGCTCTGGAAGCTAACGGATAAGATCAAACATCCATCCCCATGTGCATAGCCATGGAACGGGCATGGCGTGTGTCTCGCCCCGGATCGACCCACCGTCCAAGTCGTTACTCACCGCCCAACACAAAAGCGCCCCACACATCTGCGGGGCGCTTCGTTAGGTAATTGAGGGGTTGGCTTACGCCATCCACCAGCGTTCTGCGATCCGGCTCGAGTCCATCTGCCACAGGTTGCCGATGGTTCCCGAGTTCGCCAGCTTGTTGCTGTGCGCGTCCACGTAGTTCGCATACATCGGAACCACGGTGCCGCCCTCTTCGGACATGATCATCTGCATTTCGGTGTAGATTTCCGAACGCTTTGTCGTGTCCAGTTCGGCGCGACCTTGCAACAGAAGCTCTTGGAAACGCGCGTTTTCCCACTGGGTGTCGTTCCATGGAACACCGGTTTCGTACGCGGTCGAGAACATCCAGTCCTCGGTCGCACGACCCGACCAGTAGCATGCACACCATGGCTTCTTCAGCCAGACGTTCGACCAGTAACCATCCGCAGGCTCTTGAACGACTTCGATGTTGATGCCGGCCTCTTTGGCCGATGCTTGGTAAAGCTGCGCCGCGTCAACCGCACCCGTGAAGGCCGCATCCGACGCCGACAGTTGCACCGACACATCCGACAGACCCGCGTCGGCAAGAATTTTCTTGGCCATATCAGGGTCGTAAGAGTTCTGTGCGATGTCAGAAGCAAAGTACTGGTTCGCAGGACCAATCGGGTGGTCGTTACCAACAGCACCGTGACCCAGCAGGATCTTGTCGACCATTTCCTGACGGTTGATCGCGTGCTTCAGCGCCTTGCGCACAGCCATGTCGTCGAACGGCGACACGTTTGTCAGCATTGGGAAGGTGTAGTGCTGGTTACCCGTCACCTCGAAGATGGTGATGTTCGGGTTCGCGCGCATCAATGGCTCGGTCTTGAAGTCAACGCGGTTTGCAGCGTCGATCTGACCGGTCATCAGGGCGTTCATACGCGCAGTCGAGTCGTTGATCGCGGTGAATTCGATCGAGTCGAACCAGCCAGCCGAGCCGTCTTTGTAGTGGCTGTCGACACGGCTCACGATGGTGCGCACGCCGGGCTCGAAGGTCTCGACCTTGTAGAGGCCGGTGCCAATGCCGTTGGCGATGGCTTCTTCGATCTGACCCGCTGGGTACATCAGGATGTGATAATCCGAGAGCAGGAACGGGAAGTCTGCGTTGCCGGCTGCCAGAGTGAATTCGATGGTGTGATCATCCATCTTCTTCATCTCGGTGATGGCCGAAACGATAGGTTTCGCGGCGGATTTCGCACCTTCTGCGGTGTGCAGGTTCAGCGATTCAATCACGTCGTCCGCGCTGAATGGCTTGCCATTGTGGAAGGTCACGCCCTGACGCAGCTTGAACGTCCAGGTCTTGGCGTCAGCCGAGGCTTCCCAGCTTTCGGCAAGTTCGCCAACCAGCGTACCGTCTGCGGCAACTTCGGTCAGGCAGTCAAAGACACAGCCATGCGCCGTGACAATCATGTAGCTGTCCGAATGCGTCCGGCCGTCCCAGCTGTCTGACGTGTTCGCGCCAGCCAGCCCGATCTTGGCAGTGCCGCCGCGCTTTGGCCCGTGGCCACCAGCCACTGCGCCTGTCGCGGTCAAAACACCTGCTGCGGCACCGGCCTTCAGCAATCCGCGTCTTGAAAGGTTTGTCATGTTCGTCTCCCTGTTGAACATTTGTTTTTGGGGCTTTTTGCCCCGTCTTATGCGGACCAACCTGTTTCTCTTCTCAACAGGTCAGAGCGATTCTCATCCCATCTTATCAACTGCTGCGTCGCCGATGTTATCAACTCCGCGTTCAGCAAGCAGATTATCCAGCCAATCCGGGTCCATTTCCGGCACCGACGACAAAAGCAGGTCGGTATATGGGTGGTGGGGCGGCTGGAACATATCGTTCTTGAGTCCCTGTTCGACGACCTTGCCGTCTTTCATCACCACCACCTCATCAGCGATGGCTTTCACCGTCGCCAAATCGTGCGTGATGAACATATAGGATAGTTTCAGGTCATCTTGAAGCTTGGCGAGAAGCCGCAGGATCCCTTCGGCGACCAATTGGTCGAGCGCCGAGGTGACTTCATCGCAGATGATGAACTTGGGTTCAGCAGCGAGCGCCCGCGCAATACCGATCCTCTGTTTTTGGCCACCAGACAGTTCAGAGGGCAGTCGGTCGATATATTGCGACGGCTCAAGTTCAATCTGATCCAGCAGTTCTTCAACCCGCTTGCGTTTCGCGGCACCTTTCAGGCCCAGATAGAATTCGACCGGACGCCCGATAATGTCCCCGATCTTGGAGCGGGGATTCAGGGCTGTGTCAGCCATCTGATAAATCATCTGCGCCTGACGCAACTGGTCCTTGGTCCGTTTGCGGTAGTCCAGCGGCAGAGGTTGCCCATCAAACTCAATATGACCCTGTTTCGGCGGCAAAAGACCTGTGATGCAGCGCGCGGTGGTCGATTTGCCCGAGCCGGATTCGCCCACCACCGCAACAGTGCGACCTTCGTGAATGTCAAAGCTGACATCATGCAACACGGGCACAGTCCCGTATGCTGCTGTCACGTTATGGACGCGCACAACCGGCGTGGCATCAACCGCCACCGGCGGCTTTTGCGGGCGTTCAAAGGACCGGACCGCCCAGAGGGATTTGGTGTAATCCTCTTTCGGCGCGCTCAACATAGTGCGCGTGTCGGCCTCTTCGACCTCATCACCTTTGAGCAGGACTTTGATCTTGTCGGCCATCTGCGCCACGACGGCGAGGTCATGTGTGATGTAGATCGCGGCTGTGTTGTACTCTTCCACGATCTCACGGATCGAGGCGAGCACTTCGATCTGCGTGGTTACGTCAAGCGCGGTGGTTGGTTCATCAAAGATAATCAGGTCCGGGCGGCAGGCCATGGCCATGGCCGTCATCGCACGTTGCAACTGACCCCCTGACACCTGATGCGGATAGCGGAAACCGATGCTGTCAGGATCAGGCAGGCGCAGCTTGCGATAAAGCTCGATCCCGTCGTTTTCCGACTCGGACTTGGACATCACACCGTGCTGCGTCGGGCCTTCGGTATGCTGATCGATCAGCTTGTGCGCCGGATTGAACGAGGCAGCGGCAGACTGCGCCACATAGGCGATGCGTTTGCCCAGAAGTTGCCGTTTCACATTGGCGGACGCGTTCACAAGGTCGATACCGTCGAATTCGACGCTACCCCCGCTGATGCGGCAGCCATCGCGCGTAAAGCCCATGGACGCCAGACCAACAGTCGATTTCCCCGCGCCGGATTCCCCGATGAGGCCAAGCACTTCGCCCTTTTTCAAATCAAGGTCGACGCCGTTGACGATCTGGTTCCAGGTTTCGTCAGCGCGGCCTTCGATCTTGAGGCCCCGAACTTTAAGGAGGAGGTCGTTATCCATCAGCTGAGCCATCCTTTGTCCCGGTGGGCACCACCGGGACGCGCCCGACCCTCCCCCCGGGAGGGCGCATTGGCGATGTCACCAGCAGAACGCACGGCATTCATGCTTTGAGGTTGCACGTTAGAAGTACGTTGCGTGCGCCCACCCAGGGTCGGACGCGTCCCTTTGGAAACGGAACAAATCATTCCTTCAACCCCGACGATTTGTGCAACATCCAGTCGACCACAAAGTTCACCGCGACGGTCAGCAGAGCGATGGCACCAGCAGCCAACAGCGGGGCCGAGGCAACCTGCGGCGCAAAGGCAGCAAAGTTGATGAACTGCGACAGGTCACGCACCATGGTGCCCCAGTCAGCCAGCGGTGGTTGGATACCCACACCTAGGAATGACAGCGACGCGATCGTGAGGAACACAAAGCAGAAGCGCAGACCAAATTCAGCCAAGAGTGGCGCAGTCGCGTTCGGCAGGATTTCCTTGAAGATCAGGTATCCCAGACCTTCACCCCGCAACTTCGCAGCCTCAATGTAGTCCATCACTACGATGTTCAGACCTACCGCCCGTGCCAGACGGAACACGCGAGTTGAGTCAATCACAGCAATGATCACCACCATGAAATACGTCCGGTTGATGCCAAACTCGTTCGCCCAGACTGTGGCGATGGTCATCAAGAGCAGCGCAAAGATCAGAGCTGGGATCGCCATCAGAACATCGACCGTCCGCGAGATTACCTGATCCAGCCAGCCCTGTAGTGTCGCGGCAAGGAAACCGAGAGACCCGCCGATGAAGAATGCCAGACAGGTAGTTGCAAACGCGATGCCCACGGTGTTCTGCGCGCCATAGATCAGGCGGCTCAGGATATCGCGGCCGATCTGATCAGTGCCCAGCGGGAATTCGGGATTACCGCCCATCGCCGGGTTGCCTCCCGGAACAACGTTGGCGCTGCCCAGCACCTCTTCCTGCCCATAGGGAGCGATCAATCCGGCAAAGATCGACACGATGGCATAAATCAGGATCACGAGGATGCCGAAGGCTGCCGTCACCGGCATGTTGCGGAACAGTTTGCGCGTGCCAGCCGTCCCCACATACTGCCCCAGCAGCCTGAACACCCAAGCCGCGGCAGCAAAGAGCACAAAGCCATGCACCGCCGTGCGGAAGAAGAAATAGGTATCAACCGGTGTCCGCTCAGCCGTCACCGACAGGTAATAGGTATAAGCCAACCAAGCTAGGATCACCGCACCGATCACATAGCCGTAGGCCACGCTCAGCGGCATATCCCGCCACTTTGGCGCGTTGCCTGTTGCAGACTGCAAACCGGCACGCATGGCCCAGGCAACCGGTGCTGCCGCGACCACAACGGCAAGGATCATCATCCATGTGCTCATTTCGGGTGCCTCAGACGTGGGTTGGACAGGATCGAGAGAATGTCAGCCATCAGGTTCAACAGGATATACGCCGCTGCGAAGATCAGGCAGCAGGCCTGAACCACCGGGATATCGCGGTTCTTGACGCTATCCACAAAGAGCTGACCGATGCCCGGATAGACGAACACCACCTCAACGACGACCACGCCTGTGATCAGGTATGCGAGGTTCAACGCGATCACGTTGATGATCGGCGCAAGCGCATTTGGCAACGCGTGGCGCACGATCACACGCATCGGGCTGATCCCCTTGAGCCGCGCCATTTCGATGTAGGGCGATGCCAGCAGGTTGATGATCGCCGCCCGCGTCATCCGCATCATATGCGCGGTGACGACCAGCGTCAGCGTCAGTGCCGGCAGCAGCGTCATGCGAATGCGCTCGGTCAATGCCATCTCGTCATTTACCAGCGACAGAACAGGCAGGATCGGATTGATGACGGCGAGGAAGAGAATCAGGATGTAAGCCAGAAAAAACTCTGGCGACGAGATCGACGTCAGGGTCGAGATGTTGGCGACGCGGTCGAACACCGAATTGCGATAGAGCGCCGCGAGAACACCGATGGTGATCGAGAACGGCACAGCAATCAGCGCCGTCAGACCTGCGAGGAAAATGGTATTGCGGAACCGAGGACCCAGCATCTCGGCAACCGAGCCCAGACCGCTGCCTGCATCGCTGCCTGCAAATTCAGCAAACTGCGCCTGGCTGTAAGCCGTGCCGAAATCAAACCGCACCGCACCGGCGAGCCATTCGAAATACCGCGTCAGGTAAGGGCGGTTCAAACCAAGGTCTTCGCGGAACGCGGCAACCGCTTCGGGCGTAGCACCTTGTCCCAAAATGGCCTGTGCGAAATCGCCCGGTAGCGCATTCACGGCAACAAAGATGACGATCGAGACGACCAGAAGGGTCAACAACCCCAATCCGAGTCGTTGCAAAATAATCCGTCCAATGGATCCCACGGCTTCGGGTACCCCGCGTCCCTGCTTGTGTTCTTTTCTTGCCCCTCACGGTACTAGTCAAATGCGACCTGTAAAGCGCCGATTTGCGACTTTGGCCCCTGTCCGGCGCACATAGGTCCAGTTGGCGGGAATTAAGGGGCTAAACTGTCCATAATCTGCACAAGCGACGCTGAAATTCCCGGCTCGCTCAGCGCGTGACCCGCGCGGCCGATGAATTCGATTTGTGACTTTGGCCATGCCTGAGAAAGCGACCAAGCAGCCTTTGGCGGGCAGATCATGTCGTAGCGACCCTGAACGATGAAACCGGGGATGTGCTTGATCCGGTCGATCCGTTTCAGGATTTGACCATCCTGTTCAAGGAAACCTGCGTGGTAGAAGTAATGGTTCTCTAGTCGTGAAAATGCGCGCGCATATTCTGCCGGGCTATCCCCTGTACTGCCATTGCTGGCCATGGACGCCAACGCGTTTTCCCACGCAGCCCACGCGCGGGCATACCGGGTTTCCTGCATCAGATCGCCACTGAACAAGCGGCGATGATAGGCCCCGATCAAATCATCCCGTTCATCTTCGGGGATAGGTGCTACGAATTTGGCCCAGACATCTGGCCAAAACTGACCCGCGCCACCGGCATAAAACCAATCAAGCTCGGCCTTGGTCATCAGGAAGACGCCCCGCAAAACGAGCGCGGCGACATGATCTGGGTGCTCTTCAGCATAAATCAGCGATAGGGTCGCGCCCCATGATCCGCCAAAGACGATCCACTGATCGATCCCAAGCGTTTTGCGGATCAATTCCATGTCGGCAACAAGGTGCCATGTCGTGTTGGCCGTTACACTTGCGTGGGGCCGCGAACGTCCGCAGCCGCGTTGATCAAAAAGAATGATCCGGTATTTCGCCGGGTTGAAATAACGCCGCATGGCAGGTGAACAGCCGCCACCGGGACCGCCATGCACCACAACGACCGGAATACCGTCCGGTTGCCCGCATTGTTCGACATAGACGCGGTGTCCGTCCCCGACATCCAGCATGCGCTGATCGAAGGGGTCGCTCGGCGGATACAGATATTGCACCGCGCGCTTTTGACCTGCGTTTCTGTCCATAGTGTCCCTATATAGCGTGCTATGTGCCGCAACCACCTGCGTCACAACCGTAACGGAGCCTTACATGCACGCAACTGCCAACACCGTCGATCCATCGGAAATCGCAAAATTCGAAGCGATGGCTGCCGAATGGTGGGACGAGAATGGCAAATTCAAGCCGTTGCACATGCTGAACCCGACCCGGTTGGATTATATCACAACCCAGATCGCTGCGGAATTCGGTCGGGACACACGCCAACCGAAACCTTTCGCGGGCCTGCGCGTGCTCGACATCGGGTGCGGTGGCGGGCTGCTTTGTGAGCCTATGGCACGTTTGGGCGCGACTGTGGTGGGGGCAGATGCCGCTGGCGGCAATATTCCTGTGGCTCGCGTTCACGCGGAACAATCAGGTCTGGACATTGATTACCGCCATACCACCGCCGAAGCACTGGCCGACGCGGGTGAGCAATTCGATGTTGTTCTGAACATGGAAGTCGTCGAGCACGTCGCCGATCCGTTGGCCTATCTCACCGCCTGCCAGCAACTGTTGAAACCCGGCGGGCTGCACATCTGCTCCACCATCAATCGCAATCCCAAAAGCTTTCTCTTTGCGATCATCGGTGCAGAATACGTGATGCGGTGGCTGCCGAAGGGTACCCATGAGTGGGATAAGTTCATCACGCCGGATGAACTGTTTGACTTGCTGGGAAATGCCGGGCTCGACCCGCTTGATCGCATGGGCTTTGTCTTTGACAAAATCCGTTGGGAATGGAGCCAGAGCCCCCGCGACCTGAGCGTGAACTACGTCACGGCGTCGCGCAAATCCGCCTAATCCTGCTCGACCAAAGACACGCGCATCTCACGCAGAACCGGGACCATGGCACGTGCCTGATCGGCACCCACGCTGCTGACGACATTCCGGATGATCGGACCAATGGCCGCCATCGCTGCGTCGCGGGCATTGCGACCCGCAGGGCTGATCGTGACAAGCTTGCGCCGCGCGTCGTCCCAATCAGGACGGACATGGATGTAACCAGCCCATTCCAGTTTGCCCAATGTGTTCGTCATCGCGCCGCGGGTCAGGTGAAACGTTTTGGCCAATTGCGCCGGAGTCCGTTCGCCGCCGACATGGGCAAGGTGGTTCAAAACCGTGAAATGAGACAACTCCATGCCCTTGGGCAGCACCTTGGACACACGGTTGCGCACCATCTGATCGATGCTGAGGATTTCCGAAAACAAGGAAACTGAAATCGAGTCGAGAGATTCTGTCATAGGCTTTAACTGTCGGATGCCACCAAGCTCGGCGCGTTGAAAGCCCTGTCATGCTGAAGCGACGGGACGCGCCGACGCGCAATATCGACCTGTGACAGGTCAAGATCAATGACGTGTAAGCCCACCACATCACCAGCATCCAAAAGCACGTCTCCCCATGGGGCGACCACAAGGGAATGACCGTATGTGTCGCGCCTTGCACCCGCCCGCACGCGATGTGACCCGCTTTGGGCCGGGGCCAAGACGAAACATCCCGTTTCAATAGCCCGCGCGCGCAGCAACACTTCCCAGTGTGCTTGCCCGGTGGGCACAGCAAACGCTGCCGGGACGGTGATCACCTGCGCGCCGGCCTGTGCCAGCGCCCGGTGCAAATATGGAAAACGCACGTCATAGCAGATCGTCAGCCCAAGACGGGCAAACGGCGTCTGAGCCACAACAGCATCTGCGCCGGGGCGGTAGCCTTCGGATTCCCGGTAAGCTTCGCTATCGGACAGTGTCACATCAAACATGTGCAACTTGTCATAGCGCGCCTGAACAGATCCGGAGTCATCGATCAGGATGGATCGGTTGGCAAACCGCCCATCAGCATCACCCGTCAGCAAGGCAAGCGACCCCAAGAGCACCCAGATTCCATGTTCGCGCGCCGCCGCCTGAATCGCGGCAAGCGTTGTGTCATCTTCTTCCAGCGCAAGCACGGCTTGCTGGTGGCTCCGGCTGGACGAGACACAATTCGACACCTCTGGCGTCAGCAGAATATCGGCGCCAGCGGCCTTGGCATCAACAACAGCTTGAACCAGCACTTGTCGGTTCTCGGACACATCGTCCGAACTGTTCGTTTGAAGCAGGGCCGCACGCATCCGTCAGGCCGCCAGCAATGGATCAAGCTTGCCAGCGCGCTCCAGAGCATAAAGGTCATCGCAGCCGCCAACATGCGTCGACCCGATAAAAATCTGAGGCACCGTCCGCCCGCCATTGGCGCGCTGGGTCATCTCGGCTTTTTTCGACGGGTCTTTCATCACGTCAATCTCGGTAAAGCCCACGCCCTTCTGTGTCAGCAGGCGTTTAGCCGCATGACAGAACCCGCAGATCGGTGTGGTGTAAATTTCGACTGGTTGCATGAAGTTTGGTCCGTTGTGCATTCGGACCTTTACCTAGGCGTCTTTCGCCGCCCGTGCCAGTGTCAGCATGTGAACCGATGCAACGCCGCCGCGACGGAGAACCTGGGTCGCCTCGGTCAGCGTTGCGCCGGAAGTCATGACATCGTCAATCAAGAGCACCTGAGCGCCCTTCAGGGCGGCCTGCCAACGTGGGTGGATCGTAAACGCGTTCTCAAGCATGCGCTCGCGCGCCTCTGGGGACATACGGTCCAGCGAAGCCGTTCGCTTGATCCGCCGCAAGGCGTCCGGCGCATGGGTCAGACCCGCTTGTTTGGCGATGCAACGCGACAACAGCGCCGCCTGATTGTAGCGCCGCCGCACGAGGCGCGTCCAATGCAAGGGCACGGGCACGACGATGGCACCCGCCATGATCATGTCGCGCCCCCGTTGCACCATCCATGCAGCCAAGGGTTCGGCCATATCCTCTCGATTGCCATGTTTGAACGACAAGACCAGCTTGCGCCCGTTCCCGCGATACAGCATCGCCGCGCGCCCGCCGTCCCATGGACGGGGCGTTTTCAGGCAATCATCGCAGTCCGAGACCTCGTCAGGCCGCCCACCCATCAAGGGTGTACCGCACTGGCCACAAACCGCGCCCTCGATGAACGGCGTATCGCGCCAACACGGGCCACATATGCCATGCCTCCCCTCGACCCGTTCATCACATGACACACATTGCCCAGGGTAAATCAGCCTCACGGCACCTTGCATGATACCCTCCTTCTGCGTAGGCCGCTGCCCATGTCTCAACCGCCCAAGCTTTTTGATCGCAAGGCCATTGCCCAGCGCCGCGCCCGCGCTTCACGCGTGCCTGCGACCGAGCGCTTCCTGCACGCTTTGGCCCGCGATGAGGTCGAGGAAAGACTAACAGAGGTTAACAGGACGTTTACCAAGCCGGTCGTCGTCACCGGGTTTCCCGAAAACTGGGACATGGCAGCGGAGATAGCATCCGACCAAGAGACCCTGCCACTGGCCGAAGGCGCGCATGATCTGGTCATCCACGCCCTGTCACTACACGCACAAAACGATCCGGTCGGACAACTGATCCAATGCAGACGTGCTTTGCAGGCCGACGGTCTCCTGATGGCCGTCCTCTTCGGCGGTCAGACCCTGCATGAATTACGCACGGTCCTTGCCACAGCCGAAAGCGAGATCAGTGGCGGGTTGTCCCCGCGCGTCACACCCATGGGCGATGTACGCGATCTGGGTGGACTGTTGGGGCGCGCGGGATTTGCATTGCCTGTCGCCGATACGACCGTCGTACCGGTCACCTATCCATCCCTTGCCGCATTGGTCCGCGATCTGCGCGCGATGGGCGAAACCAACGTGCTGGCCAATCGACTGCGTCACCCAACGCGGCGCGCTGTATTCAAACGCGCCGAAGACTTGTATCAAGAACACTACGCGGATGAGGACGGACGCTTGAAAGCCACCTTCGAACTGGTCTTTCTGACCGGCTGGGCTCCTGATCCTTCGCAGCAACAACCTTTGCGCCCCGGATCGGCAAAGGCGCGGCTCGCCGACGCGCTGGGCACCGCCGAGTTCGACCCAAACGCGAACCCGCCAACCCTGACTGGGCCAAATGGTCGCAAAGATTGACCTTTGCCCGGTTCCCTATAGGTGAAGGCCTGAGTTTATGACTTCCGGAACAGACACGATGTTTGACGCAAAATCCGATCCTTCCATGGATGAAGCGCGCTGCCCGGTCCATGCCGCGCCAGACCACCCAAAGGTGAAGCCTGCCAAGGTAGGTATCTTGCTGGCCAACCTCGGGACGCCCGACAACTATGATTACTGGTCCATGCGCCGGTATCTGAACGAGTTTCTGAGCGACAAGCGCGTCATCGACTACAGCCCGTGGATCTGGCAGCCCCTTCTGCAGCTTGTCATCCTGACCAAGCGTCCGTTTTCATCCGGCGAAGCGTACAAGTCGATCTGGAACGAAGAGCAGGGCGAAAGCCCGCTGATGACGATCACCAAAGACCAGACCGCCAAGATCAAGGCGACCATGGAGGCCGAATACGGCAATCAGGTGATGGTCGATTTCTGTATGCGCTATGGCAATCCGTCGACCAAATCCAAGGTCCGCGAGATGGTCGAGGCAGGATGCACCAAGATCTTGTTCTTTCCGCTCTATCCGCACTACGCCGGCGCGACATCGGCGACCGCTTGTGATCAGTTCTTCCGCGCTTTGATGGAGGAAAAATGGCAACCGCTAACGCGTACGGTCGAGCCCTATTTTGAGCATCCGATGTATATCGAGGCGTTGGCCCAATCTATTGAGCGCGCCTACGAGAAAATCGAGAATCGGCCAGATGTGCTGGTGTGCTCCTACCACGGCGTCCCGAAACGCTACCTGATGGAAGGCGACCCGTATCACTGCCAGTGCCAGAAAACGACGCGCCTCTTGAAAGAGCGGTTGGGCTGGGATGACAGCGAAATCATCACCACCTTCCAAAGCCGCTTTGGCCCGGAAGAATGGCTAAAGCCTTACACCGTCGAAGAGGTCGCGCGCCTTGCGGAGACCGGCAAGAAAAAGATCGCCGTCTGCGCACCAGCCTTCAGCGCGGACTGCATTGAGACGCTCGAAGAAATCAACGAAGAGATTCACGAAAGCTTCGAAGAAGCCGGTGGTGAGGAATTCACTTATATCCCGTGCTTGAACGACGACGATGCGCATATCGCTGCGCTCAGCCAAGTCATTCGCGAAAATCTGGGCGGCTGGGTGTAAATCCAGCACCGGAACAATCCCCAGAAAAGAATAAGGGCGGCGCCATCGGCACCGCCCTTAAATTTTCAAATAAGCTTAAAGCTTACGATGCAGCTGCTGCAACCAGTGCCAGAACGATCAGTGGAACGATCAGGCCTGCCGACGACGAGCCGCCAGTTTCTTCAACAGTTTCGATCACAACTTCTGGCTCGATGATTGGAGCTTCCATACCACCGGCGTGTGCGAACGATGCTGCGCCTGCGAATGCTGCGGCGAGAACGAGTTTCTTCATAGTTTCCTCCAGTAATTGCGTCCGGTCACAAATGTTGAGGGCGACCGAACACACCCAAGACTTACCTCGTAATGCGGGTAAAGCAGCAAAAGTTGCGCATTGCAAACCCCACTTCGCGCGCGAATACAGCCGATCGCCCGAATGTCGTCAAATTAGCAACACTTGAGCGCCGTTTTGGACCATCCCGTAAAGCTCGGCGATGTGTTCGTTGTACAAACCGATGCACCCGTTGGACGACCGACGCCCAATTTTGCGCGTATCGTGGGTGCCGTGGATTCGGTAATACGTCCAGCTCAGATAAAGAGCGTGCGTTCCCAACGGATTATCCGGTCCTGGGCCCACAAAATCCGGCCATTCTGGATTGCGTTCCTTCATCGCCGGCGTTGGACGCCAGCTTGGTCCTTCGACCTTGCGAACAACAGAGGTCCGGCCCCGGCGCGTGAGGTCTTCGGTCAGCGGCACCGATGTTGGATAAAGCTTGTAGATCGACTGATCCTCGGACCAGTAATGCAATGCGCGGCTGTCGATATCGACCAGAATCGCCCCGCCCCGCGTGTTGTCAAAATAGGGCTGCCAATCCAGCGTCCGGAAGGCAGACACATTGCGCCGTGTGGTCGTGTTCAGGTCACCTTCGATCTCGACCGTGTCACCGGGAATCGACGTGCCATCAACGCTTTGTGCAATGGCGGGCGCAGCCAGCAGGGCGGACGACCCGGCCAGAAAATTACGGCGTCCAAAGGTTGTCTTTGTCATCATCTCACTCGTTTTGGTTCTGCCTCTGCCGCGCATATTATGGCGCGAAAGCCGCAGTCGCAATTCAAACGGGCGTTATGTCGCCCACGCACGGGATTGTGGGTTGGAGACAACTGCCCCGCCCGTTTAATCAGGCGCAAGAAGAAAAGGGACGGGCAGTAATGAAAAGACGCGCGCTAATACTGGGGCTTCCGGCACTTTTGGCAGCCTGCGCAAGCGGCTCAGGGCGGGTCGCAGTTGGCTCTGATGGCCGACCTTTGCAGCGCCTGTATCGCATTCGTCCCAAAGACTTGGGCGATATTCAGTTTCGCCTGCTGGACGGCGTGAACACGCTGCGCGGAGCGGCAGGCGTGCCGCGTGTCGAATTGAACGCCGCGCTCAACGCAGCCGCAGCCACCCATTCGCGCGACATGGCGATTCAGAATCGGCCGTGGCACTTTGGATCGGACGGATCGTCGCCCATCGACCGTATCAACCGGGTGGGCTATCAGGGTATCCTGATCGGCGAGACGATCTCGGAAACCTACGAGACCGAGCTTGAGACGCTGGGCGCGTGGATGCAAGAGCCACAGACGCGAACCGTCATCCTGGACGACCGCGCGCGCGATCTGGGCTTTGGATATTTTCAGGAAGACAACGGCAAGATCTGGTGGACCATGGTCCTTGGCGCACCGGGCCAGCAGACCGTGGTTCAGCCGAACGTCGCAGCCGCCGGTATCCTGTCCGGCTGACCCCCACTTCAGGGATAAATCTCAATCGGCGTGCCGACGTTCACCATCGCATAGATTTCTTCCATCTCGCGATTGGTGACGGCGAGGCATCCCCATGTCCAATCATCTGCCTTGCGGAATTTGCGAGGCGTACCATGAATAAAGATGTCACCGCCCGGTGACTTGCCCAGCGCGGCAGCCTCGGCCCGGTCTTGATTGTTGGGATAGCTGATCCCGATCGACAGGTGGAATGACGAGTTCGGGTTCTTGCGGTCGATGAAATAGCGACCCTCTGGCGTCTTGCCGTCCCCTTCGATGAACTTGTCTCCGACCGGCGCAAACCCAAGCTCGAAATCGTAGGTTTTTAGGATCTGGTCGTGGTGAAGCAGAACGAGCTTCCGCTCCTCCTTGAACGCCATGACATAGGTGACTTCGGGTCCGTTATAGGTCTGAAATTTGCCGCCACAGGCCGCAAGAAGACACAAAACACCCGTCAAAAGAAAATAGCGCACTGCCCGCATCATCGTTACTCATATTGTCTTGCAGCACCCTACCAGAAACCGCTCGATCCTGCTGCACACATTTGCTTTAGTCGCGCTTCTTGAGCGCCTCTTCAATGGCGGAAAGCCGCGCAAGCACGTCTTCGCGATAGGTATCGGTGGCGGCGTTGGCCTCTTGCGCGTGGGCGTCCTGCATCGAGTTCACGATCAGACCGACCAACAAGTTCACCACGGCAAAGGTGGTGACCATGATGAACGGCACAAAGAACGCCCAAGCGTAGGGATAAACCTCCATCACAGGACGCACGATACCCATCGACCAGCTTTCCAGCGTCATGATCTGAAACAGCGAATAAAGCGAGCGTCCCAAGGTCCCGAACCAATCGGGGAACGAGGCCGCGAAGAGCTTGGTCGCCATCACAGCGCCGATGTAAAACATCATCCCCATCAACAGGAACACAGAGCCCATACCGGGCAGCGCGCTGACAAATCCTTCAACAACCCGGCGCAGTTGCGGGGCGACCGAGATCAAGCGCAACACCCGCAAGATACGCAAGGCCCGCAGGACGCTTAGCCCACCTGCGGCGGGTATCAGGGCGATCCCAACCACCGCGAAATCGAAGACATTCCAGCCACTCCGGAAAAACGCAAACCTGTAGGCAATCAGCTTGGCCAAAATTTCGATGATGAAAATGCCAAGGCAAATGCGATCCAAGGCGATGATAAACGGACCATAAAGGTCCATGATCGGCTTGGACGTCTCAAGACCGAGGACGATGGCGTTAAAGATGATCACACCCATGATCACGTTGCCCACAATGGGCCGTTCGATCCAATTCTTAACGGCGTCGCGCATCCTTAATCCCTGCTGAAGCTTGCTGCGATCTCCACATGATGTGACCATCTGAATTGGTCAACCACATCGACCCAATTCAAGCGATAGCCAGCATGTATCAGCGCCTCGGCATCGCGGGCGAATGTAACAGGATTACAGGACACTGCCGCGATTTTGGGCAGGGTTGAAATCAGGATTTCGGCTGTCTGCGCCTCGGCCCCGGCTCGGGGCGGGTCGATAATCGCCGCATCGAACCTGTTCAACTCATCGGCTATCAGCGGGCGACGAAACAGATCGCGCGTCTCAAAGGTCATGTGATGTAAACCCTGCCCTTGCCGCCATGCAGTTTCTGCCGCAGCCGTCAGATCACGGTCGCCTTCGACCACATGCACATCAGCCTTGCGCGCGGCTGGAAGCGAAAACGTCCCGCAGCCAGCAAACAAATCAACCACGGTCTTCGCATTGCCCAGCGTCTCGGACACACAGGCCATCAAGGCCGCCTCGCCATGCGCGGTCGCTTGCAAAAACGCGCCCGGCGGCGGGAGCAACGGCCCCAGCGTCGGAACCGCCTCCTGACCGATTAACTCCCCATTCACGGACAGCCGGATCACCCGGTTATCACGCGCCCAGATCATCAGGTCCATGGTCTCTTGCGGAGTTGGAGTCTTGGCCCCGTCGATGGCCAAATCAAACCCGTTTTCAAGCTCGGTCACCTGAAACCCGACCTCGGCCTTGCGGGACCCAAGTCGCACCGTCAGCTCGCGCAGTGGATCGACAAGCGCCGCCATGGAAGGCGTCACGACCAAACACCGATCTGCATCGGCAATCTGCGTGGCACCACGCCCATGAAAACCAACAATTGCCCCGGTCTTGGTGCGCTTTCCCGAAAACTTTGCCCGCCGCCGCGAACGCGTTGGTGATGTGTGCAGCGTGCGGATCGGCGCGTCCAACCCCCGCGCCTCAAGCGCGGCGCGCACGATCCCTGTCTTCCACTCCGCGACGAAGCTGTCTGATGCATGTTGGACCGAGCAGCCGCCACAGGTGTTGTACACAGGGCAAGGTGCTTTCACGCGATGCTCAGATGGCGTCACGATCTTGGGTTTGACCAGTGTGTCACCTTGGATCGTGCCATCCACGATCTCACCCGGCAGGGCACGTGGAACAAAGACCGGACCTTCCGCGATCCCGTCACCCTGATGGCCAAGGCGCGTGATCGTAATGCTCATTCGGCCGCATCCTGAAGCGACAGGAACCCGCCCGACTGTCGGTGCCAATACCGCGCATAGAGCCCACCCCGCGCCAAAAGGTCAGCGTGGGTACCTTCCTCAACGATCTGGCCTGCATCCATCACGAGTATCCGATCCATCTGCGACAGCGTGCTGAGCCTATGGGCGATGGCCAGCACGGTCTTTCCATCCATGACCGTCTCTAACGCAGCTTGAATCTGGGCCTCAACCTCGGAATCCAGCGCGGATGTCGCCTCGTCCAGCACAAGGATCGGCGCGTCCTTCAGGATGGCACGCGCCAGCGCGATGCGCTGACGTTGACCGCCTGACAACTTTACGCCCCGTTCCCCTAAATACGCGTCATAACCTTCGCGCCCCATGTGGTCGCGCAAATCCTTTATGAAGTCATGGGCCTCAGCCGCAATCGCAGCGGCGATCACCTCATCCTTGGTGGCATCAGGGCGGCCGTAACGGATGTTGTCCCACGCCGAGCGATTGAACATCGCCGTTTCTTGCGTGACCATCCCGATATGCTGGCGTGCGCTTTCCTGTTTGATGGATTGCAGGTCCTGTCCGTCCATCAGAACGCGGCCCTTCTCCGGATCATACAAACGCAACATCAGGGCCACGAGCGTCGATTTCCCCGCGCCGGATGCACCAACCAACCCAACCTTTTCGCCGGGCTTGAGGGTCAGCGAGATACCATGCACCCCGTTCCGGTCACTGCCGTAGGTATAGCTCAGATTGTCAAATGTGACCTCACCCTGACGCAGTTCGAAATCCACGGCGTCTGCGCGATCAATGACAGTCGGTCTAGGGGTAAGCGTCCGCATCCCGTCTTCGACCTCACCAATATTGGAATAGATCGCCATCAGGGTGAAACTGACCCAACCCGTCATCTGCGCCAGACGGATCGACACGGCCCCGGCAGCTGCAATATCGCCAGGAGTAGCACTTCCCGCCTGCCACAGCAGAACCGCGCCACCGATCAACATCAGCGGCAAAATCCCAGCAATCCCCATCAGCGCGAAACGGAACACCGATGAGATTGCACCGTAGTCGAGCATCCGCAGGCGCAGCGTCTCCATCGCGTCTAACGCGACGCGGTCTTCGTGTTTGGAATTGGCGAAGAGTTTGACCGTTTTGATGTTGGTAATCGTGTCAACGATCTGGCCACCCATTGCGGCACGGGCTGCGGCCCTTGATTTGGACTTAACCCGGAGACGCGGCATGAACCACGAGATCATCCAAAGATACGCGCCAACCCAAACCAGCATCGCAAGGCCCAGCCGCCAATCCAGCGTCAGGATCAGCAAAAGCGACCCAACAACCGAAGCGACGGCGAAGAACACGACATTGATGACTTCGACGATCACGTTTGTC
The DNA here is from genome assembly GCF_007995215.1 of Shimia ponticola. Lineage (GTDB taxonomy): Bacteria > Pseudomonadota > Alphaproteobacteria > Rhodobacterales > Rhodobacteraceae > Shimia_B > Shimia_B ponticola. Next base: position 409,732 of record NZ_VCDK01000005.1, on the reverse strand, counting down.
ATGGCGTTGGTCGTTTGACCCTGTTTCGCCGCAATCCGCCCCGCGAAATCGTTGTCAAAGAACTCCACGGGCTGGTTCAACGTCCAACGATGCAGGCGTGCGGTGATCTTGGTCGCGATCTGTGGCGATACCACCAGCCCCTGCCACGTCGCCGACAGGCCAAAAATCAGCGGGCGAAAGCCGATGAAAAACGCAACGAATGCCAGCAGAAGCACCCAGTTCTCGGAAAAATACCCGGCGGGATCACCCGCTGCCGAGTCGATCACCTGCCCCAGCAGATAAGCCGTCCAGACCTCCGTCGTCCCAGCCAAAGACGAAATAACCGCGGCGAGGATCAGCATCGGCCACGCGCCCTTCACCCCCCACAGGAAAAAGGCAAACAGCGTCTGTGGCGGTGGTCCCTCGGCCCGTTTGAACGGGTCGATCAGGCCCCCCAGCTTTTCGGTCAATGTCATTCGGCGGCTACCTCATCGGTCGTCAGGAAGCCCCCTGACTGGCGCTCCCAGAAGCCTGCATATAGGCCGTTTTGCGCCAAAAGCTGCGCATGGGTGCCGTCTTCGACAATACGGCCCTGATCCATCACCAGAATGCGATCCATCTGGGCAATCGTGGACAGACGGTGGGCAATGGCGATCACCGTCTTGCCCTCCATCATGCCGTAGAGCGTTTGCTGGATCGCGGCTTCGACCTCGGAATCGAGCGCACTGGTCGCCTCGTCCAAGAGCAGGATCGGCGCGTCCTTGAGGATGACACGCGCCAAGGTGATCCGCTGCCGTTGGCCGCCCGACAGCTTGACGCCCCGTTCCCCCACATGCGCCTCAAGTCCCTTGCGGCCCTGCGGGTCTTCGAGGTCCTGAATGAACTCCCAAGCTTCAGCTTGTTTGGCGGCGGCGATTACCTGATCCTCAGTCGCCGTTGGATCGCCGTACAGGATGTTGTCCCGAACCGAGCGGTGCAACAAAGCGCTGTCCTGCTGGACCATGCCAATCGCCTTGCGCAGGCTGTCTTGCCGCACGGTCGCGATGTCCTGACCATCTATCAGGATTTGACCCGTTTCGGCATCGTAGAACCGCAGAAGCAGCTTAACGAGTGTCGATTTCCCGGCGCCCGACCGCCCGACAAGACCGAGCTTTTGCCCCGCCGGTATCGTCAGGTCGATCCGATCCAACCCACCCGTTTGGCGGCCATAGTGGTGGGACAGACCCTGAACCCTGATCTCGCCCGCCGTAAGCCGCAGTTCATTGGCTCCGGGCTGATCCACCAGCGTAATCGGCTGCGCAATTGTTTCCATCCCTTCGGACACAACGCCTAGGTTTTGGAAGAATGACGTCAACGCCCACATGATCCATCCGGTCATCGCGTTCAGCCGCAGAACCAAAGCCGACGCTGCTGCAATCAACCCAATGGATGCGCTGCCGCCGGTCCATAGAAAGATCGCCCAACCAACAACCGCCACGATCAGCAACCCGTTCAAGACGGTCAGAATGACATCCATCGTGGTGAAAATGCGCATTTCGTGTTGGAACGTCGTGCGCGCCTTTTCGATGGCTTCCTTGGCGAACTGTTCCTCATGGTCATGATGAGCGAACATCTTGACCGAGTGGATGTTGGTGTAGCTGTCGACCACCCGACCGGTCACAGCGCTGCGTGCGTCGGACGATGCCTTTGATGCAGGGCCAATCCGCTTCACCGTCCAGACAACAAGCCACGCATATAGCGCGAGCCAGATTGCCAGCGGCAGCATCAGGCGCGGATCAGCCGCCGAAAGAAGGATCGCCGCGCCGATCACGTAGGCCAGCGCATAAGCAATCGCGTCGAAAACCTGAAACACCGCCTCGCCCGCGGCCGGCGGTGTCTGCATGATCCGGTTCGCAATGCGGCCTGCGAAATCATTTTCAAACCACCCAACCGACTGGCGCAGGACATGCCTATGCGCACGCCACCGGATCAGAGTGCCGATATTGGGCATCAGCGTATTGTTAAGCAGGAACACATCCAACGCCTGCACCGCAGGCCGCGCCAACAGGATAAAGACCGTCACGACAATCATCTCAGTGCCGTATTGCGCCCAGAACTGCTCTGGCCCGACGGTGCCCAACACGTCCACGAGCCGCCCCACATATCCGATCAGCCACAACTCGATCGCCGCGACCACAACGGCCAGCACCGCAGCAAGGACAAAGACCCACTTAAACGGTGCCAGATACTCGTTGAGAAACGGCCACAGCTTTTGCGGCGGCGTATCGTTCTCGGGATAAGGCGCGTATGGATCGATCAGCTTTTCAAAGAAGCGGAACACGGGGAATGACCTTTGAAGTAGACCCCGAATATAGGCACGGCATGTGACAGGGGAAAGTCAGGCGCTGTTTATAGGAACACCATCGCCGCCGAGGCTGCCAATAGTAGCGCCATGATCCGCATGAAGACCCGATAGGCGGATGGGTTCCCGAGCAAGTAAGACAGGAGCGATCCGGCAAAGCTCCAGAACAGGCAAACGCACAGATTGATCCCCGCAAAGGCGGTTCCCAACAGCCACGCTGACATCAACGGCCCTGCGTCGTGGGTATAGGCCGTCGCAGCCACCGCAATGGCCCAGACCTTCGGGTTGACCCACTGAAACAGCACGGCCTCAAAAAAGGTCCAAGGGCGATCCTTGCCGCTATCCGCACTGCCCGGTTTGGCGTTCCACAACTTCCACGCCATGAACAGAATCCAGCCGGCAGCAATGACCTGCAGAACGAGGCGCAGCCCAGGTAGCGCGGTCAAAAGTGCGCCAATGCCGAACCCGGTCAGCCCTGCCGTGATCCCAACACCAAATGCCACGCCCAAGACATGCGGCAGCGTCGGTTTGAACCCAAACCGCGCGCCAGAGGCCGTCAGCAGAATGACATTCGGACCCGGCGAAAAGAGCCCCAGAAAGACAAAGATATACAGTGGCGGGATCATAAGCCGCTCAGTAAGTCTTGGCGCGTCAGTGTAAACCCTGATGCGATCCACTCGGCTTTCAACCGCGTCAGCGCCTCACCAATCGCAGCACCTTTCAAGCTGTCCGGCAGGTCGCCCGCGCGCACAGGAAAGGTCTGTTGCGAGGCGAATTCAGCAGCCTCAAAGTCACTCCGCACCGGAGGCATCTCAAACATGGCCGCACGCAGGATCAGGATGTCCCGCGCCATGGGATATCCCAGCACTTGGCCCAGCGCCGACGGCGATTGCTGGGACGCCATTCCGTCCCGCAATTCCTGGTATTGGCGCTTTTGGACATTGCTCAACCGCAGTTGGTCAGCACCTGAAGCAGTAAGAGAGGCAAGACGCACGATGGCATCCTGTGGCGCATCTATGTCCGCCTGAAAATGCACGGTCCGTGTCAACGCCTTGGCGTCCGCACCGGGCAAGACCCGTGCCAGCACGCCTGCCGCCTCCATCGAGGCAACAGCGGGGGCGGGGTCAGGCGCGCCAAGCAGCTTGAGACTCTCAGCCGTCACACGCTCCGTGGATAGCTGCGCCAACCCTTCGGCCAGTTCCGCACAGGCTGCCAACCCATCGGCATCCAGATCACGCCCGTACCACGCATGAAACCGAAAGAACCGCAGGATGCGCAGGTAGTCTTCGCGAATGCGCTGATGTGCGTCGCCAATGAAGCGGAACCGGCGCTCTGTCAGATCCTGCAAGCCGCCAGTCGGATCTTGGATCACGCCCTCGGGGTCCGAATAAAGCGCGTTCATGGTGAAATCGCGCCGCTGGGCGTCTTCTTCTAGTGTATCGGCAAAGGCCACGACGGCACGGCGACCATCGGTGGCAACATCCTTGCGGAATGTAGTGACTTCAAATGGTGTACCGCCGGTGACGATGGTCACGGTACCGTGGTCGATCCCGGTGGGATAGGCAGCCATCCCCGCCGCCTTGGCCAATGCGATCGTCTGCGTGGGGCGCGCATCGGTTGAAATGTCGATATCGGTGACCGGCGCATTCAGGAGCGTGTTCCGGACACATCCGCCGACAAAGAACACCTGATGACCTGCTGACCGAAACACATCGCTGACTGCGCTGGTCGCGGGATCATCCAGCCATGCAGCCCGAAGCTTCACGCCGCCACCCGTTCGGCCAACCCGCGCAAAATACGCGCCGTCGCGCCCCAGATGTAATAAGGGCCGTAAGGTACGGCGTAATAGCGGCGCACGCTGCCCTGCCAAATTCGACCTTCGACAATAAAGTTCTCAGGCCGCAGCACATGCCTCAATGGCACGGTGAAAACCTCTTCGACCTCGCCGACCTCTGGCACCCAATCCTGCGGACGGTTCAAGACCGCGATCTTCGGAGTGACGGTAAAGGACGTGACCGTCTCATGCGGCGGCAACATGCCCAAAGGCTCTACATCGGCGGAATTCAGGCCAATTTCCTCGCGCGCCTCACGCAACGCAGTGGCCCAGAGGTCAGCATCCTCCGGGTCTTTCTTCCCGCCGGGGAACGAGATTTGTCCGGGATGATGCTTGAGATGCGCGGATCGTTTCGTCAGCACGACGTCTGGCCCTGACTCGCCCTCGGACACCAGCATCAGAACCGCCGCATCGCGAAGCTTGCGCCCCGTCGGCAATTGCACCGCCGGGTTCAGGTCAAAATCTGACGATGGCTCCGCCGCGCGTTCCAAAGCGCGACGAATGTCATCGACTGTGACCGCGTCAGTCACTGTCACCTTCCGGCGCGGTTTCCGCTTCGAACCCAAGTGTCTTGGGATCAAACACGTAATGCGCACCACAGAACTGACAGTCAGCCGTGACTGTGCCGTCTTCTTTGGTCATGTGGCCGATGTCGCGTGCCGAATAGATCGATAGGCTCTGACGCACTCGATCTGCCGAACAGGTACAGCCAAACTTGACCACCTGCGGGTCAAACACGCGCGGCTCATCCTCGTGAAACAGGCGCATCAGCAACTCGGTGGGCTGGACCGAAGGGCCGACAAGCTCCATTTCCTCGACGGTGCCAAGCAGCACATTCGCACGGTTCCAGTTTTCCCCTTCTTCACCGTCAAGAATGTCATCAGCCTGCAAAAGACCGCCTTCGCCAGAGCCTTCCTCTGCTGCGGCAAAGGGGGACGCCTTTGGCATGTGCTGCAGCATCACACCGCCAGCGCGCCAGCTTTCTTCGCCTCCCGGCACGGACGACCGACCAAAGGCCATCGCGAACTTGGTCGGGATCTGCTCGGATTGCGCAAAATACGTCTCTGCACAGGCCGAAAGCGATCCACCAGCGATGGGAGTGATCCCTTGATAGGGCGTCATGTCGTTCCCTTGGTCGATCAAGATCGCGAAATAGCCTTTGCCGATCTGCGAAAATGGGTCCGCCTTGTGATCCAGACGCTCTGCGTCATAGCTCGCATAGGCGCGGATTTGCGCCGGTTTCCCATCCTCAGTCGGGCCGTAGTAATCCGTCGCGATCAGCCGAGCCGGACCATCGCCACGCACCTGCAACGACAGCTTCCAGCGTAGCTTGATCGTCTGTCCGATCATCGCGGTCAGCAAAGCCATCTCGGCCACCAGCGCCTCGATCAATGGCGGGTAGTCATGTTGAGCGAGGACCTGATCCAAAACGCCATCCAGCCGCGCGACGCGGCCGCGCACGTCGGACCGATCCAGTTGAAACGGCAGGACAGTATCGTCCCACGCAATCTGTGAGCTTAGGGTCATCTTAGCCAACCTTTGGGGGGTTTTCAGGATTGCCACCACTGGGCATACCGCGTCCATATAGGGACAACAAGCCGCGGTCCAAGGGGATTGCGCCATGAGGATACCAGCCATGCGCCGTTTCGGACGCCCGCCAGAGCCGGGTCGAACCTATATCACGCGCCCCGGCGCCTACGTTGTGCTATTGGGTGCGGGCGGCATTCTGTTAACACATCAGGCCGAGCCTATCCCCGAATTTCAACTGCCCGGCGGTGGCGTTGATCCGGGTGAACAGGTCATCCCAGCCCTGCATCGCGAGGTGTTAGAGGAAACTGGCTGGACCATGACGCAGCCTCGCAGGCTGGGCGTGTTTCGCCGGTTCACTTACATGCCGGAATACGATCTTTGGGCGGACAAGGTCTGTACGGTGTTCATCGCGCGTCCGGCGCTGTGCCTTGGGCCACCTACTGAACCTGGTCACACCGCAGTTTGGATGCATCCTGAGGCCGCAATCGAAGCTGTCGAAAATGCCGGCGATCGGCACTTTCTGATTGATGCGATCAGTGAGCGTTTAATCCGATAACGACCCCACTCAGATCATCGGCAAATGCGGCATCACCGCAAATCTGACTGAGCCGCCAAACCAGCGTGTCCATGATCCGGTGCACAGGTTGACCGCGCGTCTCTCTCAACAGGCCGGTCAATCCCTCGTCGCCAAAGAAGCTGCCATCCGGCAGTTCCGCCTCGGTAAAGCCATCTGACAGGATGACCAACCGATCCCCGGCCTGCATATCGACATGAAACGTTTCGTATTCCGCGCCTGGGATCATCCCAACCGGGAGGCCGCCTGCACCGAGCGAGCGTTGCGTCCCGTCAGACCGCACCAGTACCGGATAGGGATGCCCCGCCTGACATGCTTGGACCTGCCCGCTTGCGGTGTCGATGATACCGAGAAGCAAGGTAAAATAATGCTCTGTCTCCAATTCCTCTAACACCAAGGCGTTGAATTCCGTCACGACCTCTGCGGGGTCGCGGGGTACCGGGCCATCCGGCCCATCGGTCAGAGCGATATTCGATTGGGGCGATCCCGCAGACAGGTACCCGGCAAGCCGCGCGGCCATCAGAGCAGACGTGATCCCGTGGCCAGAGACATCTATGGCAAATATCCCAATCCGACGATCATCCACCGGGAAATGACCCACCAGATCGCCGCCCACATGGCCACTGGATTGCAGGAAAAGAGCTACCTCCGCCCGCCCATGAACCACGCCCCTGTCCCGCAAAAGGCTTTGTTGCAATTTCTTGGCCTCGACCAGGTCGCCGTCGATCGAAGCATGCGTTTCCCGTATGTCCGCCAATGCGCTACGCAGCTCTGCGATCTCGGTCTGTTGGCGGGCCATTTGCGTCATTTTCTGGCGTGTTAGAGCCGTAATCAATGGCAAAGCATCTGAGAGGCCGCTCAATGGCACAGTGTCATGCGGCCCCTTGCCGACGTCAATGATCAAGGCAGTTGTGTCGGCCAGTGTTTCGGCATCAAGCTCACTTCCATCCGAGCGAAAGATCACGTCACACTCGACCATCCGGCCATCACGCTTCAGGGTTTTGACGTCGCACAGGTCGGCCTGTGCCAGAACAACAACAATGTCATCCGCCAGCGACCCGCACACGCCGAACGTCAGACCACGCCCAAATGGCATAGCCGCGCGCGTTGGCGCGTCAGTGCTGGCCAAGCTGATACCCATCGCTCCCTCATCATCCACCGAGGCAGCTTTAGACGCGGTGACTTAACGGGCCGTGAAGAGCGGATCAGATCACAAAATTCACAAGCGTTTCGTCATCGGTAATGTCGTTGAAAACGAAACCGGCCTCTTCCATCAAACCGAACAGACGTTCGAAATTGGACGCCGATTTCGTCTCGATCCCGATCAGAACAGAGCCAAAGTTGCGCGCCGATTTTTTCAGGTATTCAAACCGGGCAATATCGTCATCCGGCCCCAGCATCCCGAGAAAGTCCTTGAGCGCACCCGGACGCTGCGGCAGCCTCAGGATGAAGTATTTCTTCAGCCCAAGATAGCGCTGCGCGCGTTCCTTGACCTCTGGCAAACGCTCGAAATCAAAATTTCCGCCCGACGAAACACAAACGACCGTCTGGCCCCTGATCTCGTCTCGTAGATCATCCAGCACCTTGATCGACAACGCGCCCGCGGGTTCGAGAACGATACCCTCGATGTTCAGCATTTCCAGGATCGTGGTGCAGACCCCATCCTCGGTCGCCAGCAACACATCTTGCGGAGCCGTATCGGACAGCACCGAAAACGTGTTCGCACCGATCCGTGCCACAGCCGCGCCATCGACAAACGTGTCGACCTTGTTCAGCGTGACAGGCTCTCTGGCTTCGAGCGCGGCGGTCAGGCTTGCGCCGCCCTTGGGTTCAACAAAGTTCAGATGCACATCAGCATTCAGAGCATTCAAATAGGCCCGCGCCCCGGCAGAAAGACCCCCACCGCCCACCGGAAGGATTATCCGGTCCGGGACGCGCGGCATCTGATCGAGGATTTCCATCGTGACCGTCGCCTGACCTTCAATCACGTCGGGATCGTCAAATGGCGGCAAGAACTGCCCGCCTTCAGCTGCGCAGAACTCTTGCGCTGCGCGCAGACAGTCGTCGAAATAGTCTCCGACCAACCGCACTTCGATATGTTCGCCGCCAAAGACCTTGGTCTTGTCGATCTTTTGCTGCGGGGTCGTGACCGGCATGAAGATCACGCCTTTCCGATCCAGCCGGTTGCAGACAAAGGCGACCCCTTGGGCATGGTTGCCAGCGCTTGCGCAGACAAACAGCTGCTGATCCGGGTTCTCGGCGATCCGTTTGGACATCGCGTTGAAGGCACCGCGCAGCTTGTACGAACGCACAGGGCTGAGGTCTTCGCGCTTCAGCCAGATGTCTGCATCATATTTCGCGCTCAGATGGGCGTTGCGCTGCATGGGCGTGGCGGGAAACAGCGCGCGCATGGCCACGGCGGCCTGACGGACGTTATCTGCAAATTCAGTCATGCCGACCCGCTTGCCTGACGCTCGCCGTCAAAGCAAGGATTAGGTCAGTTCGCGGCCTTCAACCGCGACACCGTAGATGGTGGTGGCAAGGCTGACCGTCAGCATGGTGAAGATCCACCCAAACACGACATTGATCACAATCTGCGGCACGGACACGGTGGTCGCATCCACCCCGACGATGAGGCCAATCAAGATCAGACCCGGGATCGCAATCAAGATCGACAAAAGAGCAATCAGAATCGTTGCTCCGAACAATGCCCACTGCGTGCTCTCGGTTTTGGACCACGCCTCGGACACGGGCATCGCATATCCAACTGCCGCTGCGGGCAACATCACCGACAGCCGCACCGACGCCCAGATCAATACAACAAGCAGACCGGCCCCAAGGATGATCCCGACAAACGGCACGATTGCCCCGATCAAGGCGGTTGCTAGGCCCCCCGCCAGACCAATGCCCACCATACATAGAAAAATCACGATCAGCTTGCCCACATAGGCAAAGATAAGACTGGTGTTGAACACGGGAACGGTTCCGGCAGGATACTCTTCCAGCAGGACAAAGCGATGCCAGACCACCGCAAGCCACGCTCCAGCTACGATGCTGCCGATCAAGACAAGGATCTGAACCAAAAAGAACATCCCGATGTTGTCTGGCATGACCAGCGTTTCGAGATCGCTTTCATCCACGGAACTGACTTCGAACGTGCCCAGCGCATCAGTTCCCATCGACCCGAGCAACAGTAACGGAAGACCAATGGTGATCGCCTGGACAACCAAATAGGGAACTGCGGTCAATCGCAGAGCATCCTGAAGATTCAACCACAACATCCGCACAGCGTGGGAGGCCATTGCATAGCTCATCGCGTCCAACTCCGAAAACGTCGCCCAACCCAAACCGGCGACCTTGCTGCGCCCCGGAAAACCCGGTAACGCCTCCCCTGATTTAAACATCGGAGTCCCACATGTCTGCACCTAAGAAAGTCGTTCTGGCCTATTCCGGCGGTCTGGATACGTCGATCATTCTGAAATGGTTGCAGACGGAATACAGATGTGAGGTCGTGACCTTTACCGCCGACCTTGGTCAGGGCGAAGAGCTGGAACCAGCGCGGAAAAAGGCCGAGATGATGGGCGCCTCCGCCGTCTATATCGAAGACCTGCGCGAAGAGTTCGTGCGCGATTTCGTGTTCCCGATGTTCCGGGCAAACGCCCTTTACGAAGGGCTCTACCTTCTAGGTACGTCCATCGCACGCCCGCTGATCTCAAAACGCCTTGTCGAAATCGCTGCCGCCGAAGGTGCGGACGCGGTGTCCCACGGTGCGACGGGTAAGGGTAACGATCAAGTTCGCTTTGAACTGGCGGCCTATGCGCTCGACCCCGATATCAAGGTGATCGCGCCTTGGCGCGAATGGGACCTGTCTTCGCGCACCAAGCTGATCGAGTTCGCCGAACAGCACCAGATCCCGATCGCCAAGGACAAGCGCGGCGAGGCCCCGTTCAGCGTGGACGCAAACCTGCTGCACACCTCGTCTGAGGGTAAGGTTCTTGAGAACCCCGCCGAAGAGGCGCCCGATTACGTCCTGCAACGCATCACCAAACCAGAGAATGCGCCAGACGAGCCGGAAATGGTCGAGATCGGCTTTGAAAAAGGCGACGCAGTGTCGATCAACGGCGAGGCGATGTCGCCTGCCACGATCCTGACCAAGCTCAATGAGCTGGGTGGCAAGCACGGCGTGGGTATCCTCGATTTGGTCGAAAACCGTTTTGTCGGCATGAAATCCCGCGGCATCTATGAAACCCCCGGCGGCACGGTCCTGCTGGAAGCGCATCGTGGCATCGAACAAATCACGCTGGATAGCGGCGCGGGTCACCTGAAGGATTCGATCATGCCGCGTTACGCGGAGCTGATCTACAACGGCTTCTGGTTTTCGCCAGAGCGCGAAATGCTGCAAGCCCTGATCGACAAAAGCCAAGAACACGTCACCGGCACCGTCCGCGTGAAACTCTACAAAGGCTCTGCACGTACCGTAGCCCGCTGGTCAGATCACTCCCTCTACTCAGAAGCGCACGTGACATTCGAAGAAGACCTCGGCGCCTACAATCAGGAAGACGCCGCAGGCTTTATTCAGCTGAACGCGCTGCGCCTGAAGCTGCTGGCTGGTCGTGACCGTCGGCTGAAGGGTTAATCCAGCGCGACCACCGTGCCGCGCTCCACAGCCCAAGGCATGGTATTGGGGCGTAATGTCGTGCTTCTGCTTAAGGACACAATCAATCAGCACCCTGGCTAGGCGAAGCTGGCACGCGGGCTGTAGACCCGCTGACTTAACAAAGGCGTATTTCGACCAAAGAACGCACACGAAAGAGGCCCCAAACATGCTGAGATTGACCTGCGCCCTTGCCCTCACATTGGCATACGCCGCGACACCCGTCGCCGCGGACAGGTTCGTTCGTTCGATCCAAATCGCACGCGCTGAAATGAACGAGGTCGGAGGGCGAGCCTGTGCAGGGCAAAACTCTGCTTTCTCCCGTCTGCTGATTGAAGTTCAAGGCGATGACATCCGTGCGGGTCAGGCCGCGTTGAATCTCGCCCATCTCATCAGGCCGGATGAGCCCTGCGCCGACGCTGGATATCGGCATGATTTTGACAAATGGCTGGGCTACCTTGAACATGCACAGCAAACCGGCAACCCTATTGCCCAAGCTTACTTCGGGCAGATGCTGCTGGAAGGGCGGAATGGCGTTCAAAAAGACCGCAATCGTGGGCTGATCCTTCTGAACGCAGCCTTCTCCAAAGGATCATCGTCGGCTGCCTTAGTTCTTGCCAAAAACTATCTCTCTGGCGAGCATGTCAGGCGCAATGTTGATCTGGCAGAACGGATCGCCAGAGGTGGGTTGACCTTTAATCCGACAGATAGGCAGCGCAGAACTTTAGAGAGAGTTTTGGCAGACATAGCAGCAGGGAACTGACCCCCGGGGGAAGTTCTTCACGGTTTTCCGTGACGCTGCGTTTTCCCGTTTCTGCTGAAGGACTCCCTCCAACGACGACAAAGGGGGACCACGATGATCTGGGCGTAAACGCCACGTCCGCATTGCAGCCAAGCACAACCCTGCCATACCCGCCCCAAACCCAAGGGGAGGGACAAATGCCACTAACCCAAATCACTGAGACCCTGAACAGGGGCGTGCAATCGGCCAACCTGACGGACACGTTGAAATTCGACTGCGGCAATGACGGGGTGATTGTTCTAGCCGATGGTGCTGCCACAAACGGGGATCAGGACACCGACTGCACCATCCGGATTTCACGTGAAAACCTCGAAAAGCTGATCAAGGGCAAGCTGAACCCAATGACCGCCTTTGCCATGGGCAAAATCAAGGTGTCCGGCGACATGAGCGTCGCAATGAAACTGGGCGCGTTGCTGAAATAGAGCCTATCGCATGGCGTTGTAGTGCTCTAACGCCTGCTCGTAGATCGTCTGATGTTCGGGCGCGACCTCTGGCAACGGGCCCTCAGCGCCTGCAAACCCGGTCGAGCGATGCACACCACCGTACCAATGCGACGCCCAAATTCCGTCTTCTGGCCTACCACCGGCGGACCAAGACAGCATGGCTGGATCCCAAGACAAACCAATATCGGCGCACAGCCGCTTTAAGGCACCCTCGGGATTCGCGCGGACGTCAAAGCTGTCGATCACCGGACCCGGGAACCGATCAAAAAGCTCGACTTGTTTCTCAAACCCTATGTCATCCAGCGTGAATTCGGTCCGTTTGACAGCGTAGCTTGCGATCACGCGCGCAGGGTGGCGTAGCAAGTGAACGTGCACACAATCCTCGGCCCAATCCCATGGAAAGCCGTCGACCATGTGGAATGTCATGTGCTTTTGGTACCAGTGCGCGGCACCATCCGGGTTTGGCCCGGCAAGCATGGCCCCAACCTTGGCTGGGTCATTCTCTTGGTCTGCCAGCACTTCGTCCCGCATCGGGTGGTGGATGCCCGTGCGACGCAGGTAGGCCGCGTAAAACGGCTCGTCCGTCACTGCGCAATCAGGCCGCGCGCCAAAGCTGTACATCATGGCCGTCGACAGATTGCGCGGCCCGGACCACATCGCGATTTTCATGCGCCTACCAACTCCTTGTAAAGGCCGCGCAACCGTTCGGTCACGGGGCCCAATTCACCCGTCCCGATCGTGCGCCCATCAATTTCGCCCACCGGCGTCTGTGCGCCGAAGGTGCCGGTCAAAAAAGCCTCATCCGCGCCATAGGTGTCCACGAGACTGAAATTTCGTTCATAAACCGGGATGTCATTGGCTCGGCACAGATCGATGACCTTTTGCCGGGTGATACCGTTCATGCAGTAATCGCCCGTGCTGGTCCAAACCTCACCTTTGCGGACGATAAAGAAATTGCAGGCATTCGTTGTGTTCACAAACCCATGCACATCCAGCATCAGCGCCTCATCCGCGCCTGCCTTTTCCGCCGCGATACAGGCCAGAATGCAGTTCAGTTTCGAATGGCTGTTCAGTTTCGGATCCTGTGTCATCGGTAACCCTCGCAGATGCGGGACCGTCGCCAACCGGATCGGGCGCGGCAGCTTGGGAACCGAATGTTCCATAATGATGACCATCGTTGGCCCTGACTGGCTCAGCGCCGGATGCTGAAAGGGCCGAACCTTGGTCCCGCGTGTCACCATAAGTCGCGCGTGCGCATCGTGATGCATGTCATTTGCGGCGCGTGTGTCCTCGAGCGCCTGTAACATTCCGGCCCGATCCAGGGGCAAATCCAGATCAATCGCTTTGGCCGCTTCGAACAACCGATCCATGTGTTCGTCCACAAATGACCACTGGCCATGATAGAGCCGCAGCCCCTCCCAAACGCCGTCACCCAGCATGAAACCGCTGTCATAGACACTGATTTTCGCCTGATCCTTGGGGACAATGTCCCCGTTCACATAGATCTTGATCGCCTCGTTTCGGGCGTCTTCGTCGGCTTGGTGGGTCGTGATCTTATCCATAATCGGAACGCTGCTGTGCTGGATCAATCTTTTCAAGCGGTAAAACGACCGTGACCTCTCATCGCCGTGAATTGGCATTGATCGGTGCGCGCGTCAGTGTTGGATCAACCGTTTAGGAGGTATCCGACATGCCATTCGATATTCATCGCCCCCGCCCCTTTGCACTTGCCATCTTCATGATCCTGGCTTGCGCCATCAGCAGCAAGGCCCGCGCTGCCGATGTACAGACCATCACGGTCGCAGGCGGATGCTTCTGGTGCGTCGAAAGTGACTTTGAAAGCGTGCCCGGCGTGATCGAAGCCGTCAGCGGGTTCTCCGGCGGCAATGTCGCCAACCCAACCTACAAACAGGTGGTCAATGGTGGCACAGGCCATATCGAAGCCGTGCAAATCACCTACGACGCCGACAAGGTTCAACTTCGCTCGCTCTTGGACGCGTTTTTCCGTTCGATCGATCCGACCGATGCGGGCGGTCAGTTCTGTGACCGAGGTCGCAGTTATACGACCGCAATCTTCGCCAGTGGTTCGGATGCTCAGGTTGCTGAGGCAGCCAAATCAGCTGCGCAGTCAGCGCTGGGTCAGACCATCGTGACACCCATCCTCCCGGAAGGCCCTTTTTATGCGGCAGATGCCTATCATCAGGATTACTACAAACAGTCCGACGTGATCCTCACCCGCTTTGGTCCGCGCAAGAAATCCGAAGCCTACAAGCGCTATCGCGTGGCCTGTGGCCGCGACGCCCGCGTCCAGCAACTTTGGGGATCAGCAGCCCCGTTCACAAAGAAATACGTGAACTAACAGTCTTCTCGATAGAGCGTGTTTGGACCCCGGGCTCCTGCCCGGGGTTTTTCTTTATTGCGTGTTACAGGCCGCAATGACCGCCATGTTCAGGATGTCATTCACTGTCGACACGGTCGAACACAGCTGAACCGGATGATCCAAACCTGTCAGGATCGGCCCAATAACAGTGGCCCCAGCCATTTCCTGCATCAGTTTGACCGAGATCGACGCCGAGTGCCGCGCCGGCACAACCAAGATATTGGCAGGCCCAGACAGGCGGCTAAATGGATATTGCGCCGCAACAGACGGGTTCAGCGCCACATCAACTGTCATCTCACCGTCGTATTCAAAGTCGACACCTCTGCGATCAAGCTCTTGCGGTGCCACGTGCATTTTCTCGGCGCGTTCTGAAACCGGATAGCCAAACGTCGAAAAGCTGACAAAGGCCACGCGTGGCTCCATCCCGAATTGGCGGGCAACACCTGCTGCCGCCTCTGCGATATCGGCAAGATCTTCGGTGTTGGGCCATTCATGCACCAAGGTGTCTGAGATCAGGACAATACGCCCCCGATTCAAAACAGCAGTGACACCCACAGCCCCATCATGCGGTTGGGCGTCAAAAACATGGTTGATCAGCTCAAGAATATGCGCCGATTTCCGAGTGGCGCCGGTCACCAGAGCGTCCCCATGACCATGCGCTAGCATCAGCGCCGCAAAGACGTGACGATCCCGCGCCGCGAGGCGGTGGATGTCCTGCGCGTCAAACCCTTTGCGCTGCAATCGAGAATAGAGGAAGGACTTGTACGTATCGAGATGCGGCGTGTTGCGCGCATTGACGATTGTGAGTTCGTCATAGGCATCGCCAAGGCCCAGCGCCTCGAGATCTGCTCTCGCTTCAGCTTCGCGCGCAACGACAATCGCTTCACCCAAACCCTGCCGCTGATACATCACGGCTGCGCGCAGCACGCGTGGATCGTCGCCTTCTGCAAAGATCATACGCGCTTGCGCAGAGCGCGCGCGGGCGTTGATCGAAGACAAGATAGACGCCGTTGGGTCCATCCGGGTTTTCAGACCCAGCTCATACCCGTCCATGTCCACGATTGGCCGCCGCGCGACGCCTGTATCCATGCCGGCCTTAGCCACCGCTGGCGGGATCGCGTGGATCAAACGCGGGTCAAACGGCGTCGGGATGATGTAATCGCGGCCGAACGAAAGCTCTGTGCCATAGGCAATGGCAACCTCATCGGGCACATCTTCGCGTGCCAGAGCGGCCAAAGCGCGCGCGCAAGCAATCTTCATTTCGTCGTTGATGGCACGCGCATTGATGTCCAGCGCCCCACGGAAGAGGTACGGGAACCCGAGAACGTTGTTCACTTGGTTCGGATAGTCCGAGCGTCCGGTGGCCACGATCGCGTCTTCGCGCACGGCATGGGCATCTTCGGGTGTGATTTCCGGGTCCGGGTTGGCCATCGCAAAGATCACAGGATCGGGTGCCATGCTTTGCACCATTTCCTGCGTCACAGCCCCTTTGACCGACACGCCTAAAAACACATCGGCACCCACCATCGCTTCTTCCAGAGTGCGCAATTCGGTGGTGACGGCGTGGCCGGACTTCCACTGGTTCATGCCTTCGGTGCGGCCCTGATAGATCACGCCTTTGGTGTCACAAACGATGCAATTCTGGTGACGCGCGCCCATGGCCTTGAGCAATTCGATACAGGCGATACCTGCCGCACCCGCGCCGTTCAGAACGATTTTAACATCTTCGATCTTTTTGCCCGACAGATGCAGAGCATTGATCAAACCCGCCGCGCAGATCACCGCCGTACCGTGCTGGTCGTCGTGGAAGACCGGGATGTCCATCTCTTCCTTCAGGCGCTGTTCAATGATGAAACACTCGGGCGCCTTGATGTCTTCCAGATTGATGCCACCAAAGGTTGGCCCCATGAGCTTTACGGCGTTGACAAAGGCGTCGGTGTCTTCCGTGTCCAGTTCCAGATCAATGGAGTTCACATCGGCAAAGCGTTTGAAGAGGACACTCTTGCCCTCCATCACCGGTTTCGAACCCAACGCGCCAAGGTTACCCAAACCCAGAACCGCCGTCCCGTTCGAGATCACCGCAACAAGATTGCCCTTGTTCGTGTAGTCATAGGCCAATTCGGGATTTTCAGAGATGGACACACAGGGATGCGCTACGCCGGGGGAATACGCCAACGACAGGTCGCGCTGCGTGGCCATGGGGACAGTCGCCTGTACCTCCCACTTGCCCGGTGTTGGTTCCATGTGAAACGCAAGCGCGTCTTCAACCGTGACCTTGGCTTTGGTCATGGTGTCCTCCCCTTTGATCCGTCTGGTGCTTAGCGGCCCAAATGCACCGCCACAACAGGCCGAACGTCCAACATGGCTTGTGTTAGCGCAATCGGGCGGTAGGGTCCGACGAATTGTTGGTGTAGACCCGCGTTTGGGGACGGAAAGATGAGCAGCAAATCAACAGTCACGCCGATGATGGCGCAGTATCTTGAGATCAAGGCAGAGTATCCTGACGCCTTGCTCTTTTACCGTATGGGCGACTTTTACGAGTTGTTCTTTGATGATGCCGTTGCCGCTGCCGAGGCGCTGGATATCGCGCTCACAAAACGCGGCAAACATCTGGGCGAAGATATCCCGATGTGCGGCGTGCCGTTCCACGCAGCCGAAGCATATTTGCTGACGCTGATCCGCAAAGGGTTTCGCGTCGCAGTTGGCGAACAATTGGAAAGCCCTGCCGAGGCCAAGAAACGCGGATACAAAGCCGTCGTCAAACGCGGCGTCGTACGTTTGGTTACACCCGGCACCCTGACCGAAGACAGCCTGCTCGACGCGCGATCCAATAACTTTCTCGCCGCATTTAGCCAGGTTCGAGACGAAACTGCCCTCGCTTGGGCTGATATTTCGACAGGAGATGTCTGGGTCCAACCCTGCCCGCGCGTAAAACTTGGGCCGGAATTGGCACGTCTGGGACCAAGTGAAGTCTTGCTGAGCGAAGGCACATTTGAGGACCTTGCCCCAATTGTCGAAGACGTGGGCGCGTCACCCACCGAACTTGGCAAAGCCTCTTTCGACAGCAACAACGCCGATCATGTCGTCCGCCGCGTCTATCAGGTGGCAAGTCTCGATGCGTTTGGCACATTTGAACGAGCGGAGCTTTCGGCGCTGGGGGCCCTGCTCGGCTATGTCGAACTCACCCAAAAAGGCAAAACTCCGAGCCTCCGACCACCGATCAAGGAAACGCGCGGTCAGGCCATGGAAATCGACGCTGCGACGCGTCGGAACCTCGAACTGACGCAGAGCCTTTCCGGAAAACGCTCCGGATCGCTTCTATCCGTGATCGATCAAACCTTGACCGCAGCGGGCGCGCGTCTGATGACAGCATATCTGACCGGGCCGTCCCGTGATTTAGAGGTGTTGAACACCCGTCTCGACCGCGTGGATGTGTTGCGCAATGATCCGACGCTCCGCTCTGCCTTAAGGGACAAGCTGCGCGGCACACCCGATATCGACCGTGCGGTGTCTCGGCTGGCGCTGGACCGGGGTGGGCCGCGGGATTTGGCGGTGGTGCGCACGGCTTTGGAGGCGGCACAAGAGATTGCGGCATTGGTCGCTGCGTCAGACGACATCATTGCAACCACGGCGGATGATCTGATCGGTCTCGAAGACCTGCAAGTCACGCTCGATGACGCACTAGTGGCCGAACCGCCGCTTCTTGCACGCGATGGTGGGTTCATTGCGGCCGGTCATCACGATGAACTCGACGAACTGCGCACCCTGCGTGACGAAGGCCGCGGCGTGATCGCAGGGCTGCAAAAGAATTACAGCGATCTTGCCGGTATCACGGCGCTCAAGATCAAGCATAACAACGTCCTTGGCTACTTCATCGAAACGACGGCCACGCATGCGGACCGGATGATGGCGGCACCCCTGTCGGACACATTCATCCACCGGCAGACAACCGCGAATGCCGTGCGGTTCACGACTGTTGAACTGTCGGAGTTGGAGCAAAAGATCCTGACCTCTGCCGATCAAGCTCTGGCGATTGAACAGAGACTGTTTTCAGAGCTTCAGACTGCTGTGTTGGATCACGCCGCCGAGCTGGGCGAAGTGTCCAAGGCCATTGCGGGTCTCGATGTCGCCGCATCACACGCCGAACTCGCCAGTATTGCAAATTGGACGCGCCCGTCGTTGTCGTCAGGAACAGAGTTTCACGTGAAGGGTGGCCGACACCCGGTCGTCGAAGCTGCGCTGCGGGCGTCCGGTGAAAGCTTTGTTGCGAATGATTGTACCCTTAATGATGACCGGCTGTGGCTTCTGACCGGACCGAACATGGCGGGTAAGTCGACGTTCCTGCGCCAGAATGCCTTGATCGTCCTGCTCGCCCAGATGGGCAGTTATGTTCCGGCGGATGAGGCGCGGATTGGCTTGGTCTCTCAACTGTTTTCACGCGTCGGGGCCTCTGATGATCTGGCGCGAGGGCGGTCAACCTTCATGGTCGAGATGGTGGAAACGGCCGCGATCCTAAACCAAGCCGATGACTGCGCCTTGGTAATCCTCGATGAAATCGGGCGCGGCACATCGACCTATGACGGGTTGTCGATTGCTTGGGCGTCGCTGGAACATCTGCATGACGTCAATAAATGCCGCGCGCTCTTTGCCACGCATTACCACGAGATGACCGCTTTGGCGGGCAAGTTGGATCACGTAGAGAACGCCACCGTCGCCGTGAAGGAACATGACGGTGATGTAGTGTTTCTGCATGAGGTCCGACGCGGCGCAGCAGATCGCAGTTATGGGGTGCAAGTAGCCAAACTGGCGGGTCTGCCGCCAGCTGTTATCGACCGCGCCAAGGTTGTTCTTGATGCGCTGGAAAAGGGCGACCGGGAAGGTGGTGGCGCAAAGTCAGCGATTATCGACGATCTTCCGCTGTTTGCAGCGTCACCCGCCCCCGCACCCAGCGCGCCGAGTTCGTCGGATGTTGAAGATCGGCTGCAGGATGTACAACCAGACGACCTTACCGCGCGTGAAGCCCTCGACCTTATCTACGAACTAAAGTCTCTTTTGGCTGAAACGCAGTCCCGGACCTGATCCGGGGCCTCCACCCACAACGGCTAGCCCTCAAACAAAAAAGCCCCGCATCAAGTGCGGGGCTGCGTTTGTCACTTGATACGAGGTACTAACTCGCCGGCATCGACGACACGCCAACTTGCGCCGGGCGCAGCAGGCGATCGTGCAGCATAAACCCTTCGGCGGCGACCTGAATGATGTCACCCGCTTTGGTCCCCGGCACGGGGGCCTCAAACATTGCCTGATGCAGCTGTGGATCGAATTTATCGCCAACTTCCGGCGAAATAGGCACAATACCGTGCTTGCCAAAGACGTTGATCAGCTCGCGCATGGTCAACTCCACGCCCTCGATCATCGCCTTGACGGTATCGTCCAGCTCGTCACCCAGGTTTTCGGCGCTTTCGATGGCGCGTTTCATGTTGTCGTAGACTGGCAACAGGTCCCGCGACAGCTTGGAGCCGCCATAGTTCTCGGCTTCTTTCCGATCCCGATCAGACCGTTTGCGCGCGTTTTCAGCATCCGCCAGTGCGCGCATCCATTTGTCTTTCAGATCGTCACGCTCGGCGCGCAGTGCGTCCAGCTCTGCAGCTTCATCCGTGATCTCTGCCTCATCTTCGGCGTACTCTTCGGCCTCGGCGGCGTCGACATCGTCCAGAAAGTCGTCGAGCGTTCCGATTTCATCTTTGTCTGCCATTTTGTCCTCTTACGTGCGGTCAGTCAGAGCACGTCCAACAAGCTCAGCTGTGTAATTCACAATCGGCACGATGCGTCCATAGTTCAGGCGTGTCGGTCCAATGACCCCCACCGCGCCAATCACCTTTCGGTCAGCGTTCATATATGGAGACACGACCAAAGAGGAACCCGAAAGTGAGAAGAGTTTGTTCTCTGAGCCGATAAAAATGCGCACACCCTGACCTTCTTCGGCCAATTCAAGGAATTCGGCGATGTCACGTTTGCGCTCAAGGTCATCGAACAGGGTTTTGATCCGATCAAGGTCGGCTTCCTCGGTCTTTTCCAGCAGGTTGGAACGACCTCGGACAATCAGACGCTCATGCCGCGATCCCTCCTGCGACCATGTCACCAGTCCACTTTCGACCATTTCGGCGGCAAGGCTGTCGATCTCGCGCCTGCGTTTTTCAATTTCGGCCGCGACTGCGGATTGCAACGAATCAAGAGTCCGACCTTCTGCGACCGTGTTCAGGAAATTGGCCGCTTCACGCATGGACGATGGCGTCTGACCCGGCGGCGGTGTGAAAACGCGGTTTTCGACCTCACCGTCAGCAAAAACCAGAACCACCAGCGCCCGGTCAGGTGCGAGCGACACAAATTCGATATGTTTGATCGGCGCGGATTGCTTGGGCGCCAAAACAAGGCTCGCTCCTTGCGTCATGCCGGACAAGGCCCCGCCGATGCGGTCCAATATCGTCCCGACATCACCGTCATTGACGGTTCGGTCCAACGCATCCCGGTCTTCGCGGCCCAAGGAATCGACCTCAAGAACACCATCCACGAACATGCGCAGGCCCAACTCCGTCGGTATCCTCCCCGCAGACACATGTGGTGAGTTCAAAAGACCCAAGAATTCGAGATCCTGCATCACGTTGCGAATGGTTGCAGCACTGATTTGTTCGCTAAAAGTTCTGGTCAGCGTACGTGATCCTACGGGTTCACCCGTTTCCAGATACCCTTCAACGATGCGCCGAAACACTTCTCGGGCGCGATCATTCATCTGATCATAAAGATGTGGCTGTTTATCCATCAGGCGATCCACCTCGGCTGCGGCGTTACTTGTAACGTGTGGCAAAGATATGGGTCAATCTTACTTGCCTTTCACCCACTGCGCCGCATAGTCCGACCAACTTAGCAAGGAATTGACCGATGAGACCCTCAGGCCGCGCCACCAACGAAATGCGTTCGATCACCGTTGATCTGGACTATGCCAAACATGCCGAGGGCGCATGCCTGATCAAGATGGGCGACACGCATGTCCTGTGCACCGCCTCGTTGGAAGAGCGCGTGCCACCGTTCCTGAAGGGCACAGGGCTGGGCTGGGTGACGGCTGAATACGGCATGCTGCCGCGCGCGACGCACACCCGCATGCGGCGTGAGTCCAAGAACGGCCAATCGGGCCGGACGCAAGAAATTCAGCGCCTGATCGGTCGTAGCCTGCGCGCCGGTGTGGATCGTGTGGCTTTGGGAGAACGTCAAATCAGCATTGATTGTGACGTTATTCAGGCCGATGGCGGAACGCGTTGTGCCTCCATCACTGGCGGTTGGATCGCGCTGCGTCTTGCAGTCAACAAATTGATGAAAGCAGGCGATATCGTGTCTGATCCGCTGGTTGATC
Source organism: Shimia ponticola (assembly GCF_007995215.1). Taxonomy (GTDB): domain Bacteria; phylum Pseudomonadota; class Alphaproteobacteria; order Rhodobacterales; family Rhodobacteraceae; genus Shimia_B; species Shimia_B ponticola. Next base: position 387,790 of record NZ_VCDK01000005.1, on the reverse strand, counting down.
CGGTCGCTGCGGTCAGCTGTGGCATCTATGGCGGTCAGCCTGTTCTGGATCTTGATTACCCAGAAGACAGCGAAGCCGCCGTCGACGGCAATTTCGTAATTACTGGCTCCGGCAAAATGGTTGAAATCCAGATGTCTGCCGAAGGCGCCACATTCTCGCGCGCGCAGATGGATGACTTGATCGACCTCGCGACCCAAGGCGTGTCGCAATTGGTGCAAATCCAAAAAGACGTCACAAGCTGATGCGGCGTCTGACCGAGCCCAAGATTGTTCTAGCCTCTCACAACGCGGGCAAGCTGCGCGAGATTGCCGGGTTGCTTGAACCGTTCGGCATTGATGTCGTTTCAGCCGGAGATCTTGGGTTGCCTGAACCCGAAGAGACCGAGGACACCTTTGCTGGCAACGCACGGATTAAAGCCCATGCTGCCGCAAAGGCGTCGGGCCTTCCGGCTTTGTCTGACGATAGCGGTCTGTCAGTCGACGCGCTGAATGGTGAACCGGGCGTTTACACCGCTGATTGGGCCGAAACCCCGAATGGTCGCGACTTCGCGATGGCGATGGGCAAGGTTCACGACAAACTTCAGAGCCAGAACGCGGCCAAGCCTTGGACGGCGGCATTTCACTGTACCCTGTGCCTGGCATGGCCCGATGGTCATGACGAAATATTTGCGGGCATCGCTAAGGGTGAACTGACTTGGCCCATGCGCGGAGAGAACGGTTTTGGCTTTGATCCAATGTTCATTCCAACCGGCCATACCCAAACCTTTGGTGAAATGCTGTACGAGGACAAAGCCCCGATCAGCCACCGCGCGGACGCCTTTGCCAAATTTAAGGCTGGCGCGCTCGGCCAGTGAGCGAGACGCCCGATTTCGGACTGTACCTACATTGGCCGTTTTGCGCGGCCAAATGCCCCTATTGCGATTTCAACTCGCATGTCCGCGCAAGGATAGACGAGGCGCTCTGGAAACAGGCATTTTTGGCTGAGATCAGGCGGGTTAGGGTCGAAACAGGCCCTCGTGTACTGAAATCCATCTTTCTGGGCGGCGGTACACCCAGTCTCATGTCGCCTGAATTGGTCGATGCGCTTCTACAAGCGTCCAAAGACGCTTGGGCGTGGTCCAACGATATCGAGATCACACTTGAAGCCAACCCGACGAGCATCGAAGCGGAACGGTTCGCCGGTTACCGCGATGCCGGTGTGAACCGAGTATCTCTTGGCGTGCAGGCCTTGAGGGAAAAGGATCTGCGATTACTTGGTCGCTTACATTCTGTCGAAGAAGCGCTGCAAGGTCTTCAAACCGCACGCGATACATTTGAACGCGTCAGTTTCGACCTGATCTATGCACGTCAGTATCAAACACTGGATCAGTGGGACGCAGAACTGCGCGAAGCGTTGTCATTCGATCCCGATCACCTATCGCTGTATCAGTTGACGATCGAACCAGAGACAGCCTTTGGAAAACGCTTCGATGCCGGTGCTTTGCCTGGTCTGCCCGATGAAGACACCGGTGCCGACATGTATGAGCGGACCCAAGAGATCTGTGAGGCGCATGGCTTGCACGCCTATGAGGTGTCGAACCATGCCAAAACTGGCGCAGAATCCCGTCACAATATGCTATACTGGCAACAACAGGATTGGGCTGGGATCGGTCCAGGCGCGCACGGGCGCCTCACAATAGACGAAGTCCGATATGCCACCGAAACGCATCTAAGCCCCGAAAGCTGGTTGGCCGCCGTCAAAGATCAGGGCGATGGTACATCTGTCAAAAACACGCTTGATCGCCAAGGACAGCTAGGGGAACTGCTTTTGCTTGGTCTGCGCGTAACGGATGGGATCAGCACAGAAAGATTGGCCAGGCTGGGATGGGATCAGAATTGCCGAGCCGTCGTGTCGATGCTGGACGATAAATTCATCGAAATCGTCAATGACCGGCTCTGTGCGACAGCAAAGGGGCGGCCAGTGCTGAACGCGATCATCTCACAAATGCTCTGATCAGCGTGCCAGCCGGGCGCAAAGATCGTCCAACTGATCCAAAGACGTGTACTTGATGGTGACGGCACCAGCTTCACCGCCAGCCTTGTGGTCGATGGCGACCTTCATGCCGAGCGCCGCCGACAAATCATTCTCTAACGCACGTGTATCAGCGTCTTTTTCAAGCTTTGGGGCCTTGGGTTTCGGCGCAGGCGGCGGGGTGCCCTTGGCCAGTTTCTCGGTCTCACGCACCGACAGACCCTTGGCAACAACCTGCGCTGCCAAATCAGAGGCGTTGTCAGACGTGATCAAGGCCCGCGCGTGTCCCGCCGAGAGTTTTCCGGCTTTGAGCAGTTCCTGTACGTCCAGCGGCAACGTCAAAAGTCGCAGAATATTGGCGATATAACTCCGGCTCTTGCCCAGAACCTCACCCAATTGCTCTTGTGTGTGACCAAAACGGTCCAAAAGCTGCTGAAAGCCCAGCGCCTCTTCCACCGGGTTCAGATCAGCGCGTTGGATGTTTTCAATGATGGCGACCTCAAGGACTTCTGTGTCCGTGAAATCGCGAATGACCACGGGAACTTCGTGCAACTGCGCCAGTTGAGCAGCGCGCCAGCGCCGTTCACCGGCAACGATTTCATACTCATCGGCCGATCCTGGACGTGCCCGCACGATCAGCGGCTGAATTATCCCCTTTTGCCGGATCGAAGCCGCAAGATCGTCGAGATCAGATTGGTCAAAGCTGCGCCGCGGCTGATCCGGATTTGGAAACACTCGCTCTATGGGCAGATGCGTATCGGGCCGCTGCGGCGTTTGCGGCGTTGCGGCGGTATCTTGCTCTACATCCGCCATCAAGGCCGACAAACCGCGCCCCAGACCTCGTTTCTTATCTTTGGCCATGGTGAGCCCTCCTTATGCTGGGACGTTTGTTTTTGCGAGAAGTTCGACCGCCAGATCACGATAGGCCCGTGCGCCCGTAGATGTGGGGTCATATTGCAAAACCGGCATCGCAAAGGACGGTGCCTCGCTCACACGGACATTGCGCGGGATGATGGTGTCAAAGACCAGATCGCCCAGATTATCTCTGGCGTCCTGTTCGACCTGCTGAGACAGGTTATTGCGGCGGTCAAACATGGTTAAAACAACGCCCTCGATGCGAAGCCGTTCGTTCGCCGTGGTGCGAATTTCGCGGATTGTCAGCATAAGTTGAGACAACCCTTCAAGTGCAAAGAATTCGCTTTGCAGTGGGACAAGAACCGAGTCCGCAGACACCATTGCGTTGACCGTGAGGAGGTTCAGCGACGGAGGACAGTCGATCAAAACAAAATCAAATTGACCCGCGGCCTCTGACGACCTGAGCGCGTCGTGCAAAAGGTAAGACCGCTTTTCATTCGACATCAACTCGATATCTGCCGAGCTAAGATCAACCGTCGAAGGCACAAGGTACAGGCCGTCAATCTCGGTGGCATAAATAGCCTCTTGGATTGGCGCGTCCTCTAGGAGGACGTCATAGGCGGTGAGTTCGCGATCCTCTGGCATCAAACCCAAGCCGGTAGAGGCATTGCCCTGTGGATCGAGATCAACAATCAAAACCCGACGTCCTTCGGCCACCAAAGCCGCCGCCAGATTTATCGTGGTCGTTGTCTTGCCCACGCCACCTTTTTGGTTGGAAACGGCAATGATGCGCGCGCGGGCCTGCATAAGAGGGTCAGACACGGGCAATATCTCCAATCTTCAGAATCACAGCATTCGGATCCGTTGCACTAGGAACCTTTTCGACGGCAAAGCGCCAGTCATTTTCAGCCGTTTCGATCTCTTCGTCCGCGCGCGCGCCTTTTGGGAAAACTGCCGTACCGCCAGGTGCAAGATGTCGATCACAGAATCCCAACAGGGACGCAAGGTCCGACAGCGCCCGCGCCGTCACAAGCTGCGCGTTGAGCGGCGGACATTCTGAAATACGGCGCGACAGCACCTTCGCTGGCAATCCCAGATCGCGGATAACGGTTTGCAGAAAAGTAGATTTTCGTATGTCCGCCTCAATCAGCGTGACTGCTTTGATGCGAGGATCATGCTTCGCGCAGATGGCGAGCACAATCCCAGGCAGACCGCCACCGCTCCCCATATCAACAAGCAATTCCGCATCTGGCAGAATTGGCCAAATCTGAAGGGAATCCTCAATATGTCGCGTCCAGATTTCATCCTCTGTGGACTTGGCCACGAGATTGATCGTGTTGTTCCACTTCAGAAGGAGCGCGACGTAAGCCTCCAGATCGGCCTTTGTTTCACGTGAAACATCTTCAAGACGCACGCGACCTCTCCTCCCGTTTCAGATGGGCAAGGATCAATGTCAAAGCCGCAGGGGTCATGCCATCGATCCGCTTTGCCTGACCGAGGCTTGATGGACGAACGCGATCCAGCTTTCCACGAACCTCAGACGACAAACCATTCAACATCGTGTAGTCGAAGTCGTCCGGGATAATCCGATCTTCATCCTTTGCCATCGCTGACACTTCAGCCGCCTGCCGCTGCTCATAGCTGAAATACAAAGCTTCTTTCTCAAGCTGCTCTGCAATGTGGTTCGGTGTACTGGCTAAGCTTTCGCTGAGGCTTGCGACATCTGCAAACCCCACAGATGGGAACGCCAAGAGCTCCATGCCATTGCGCTTCTGACCATCCTCCTTCACAGCGATCCCCGCCGATTTTGCCTGTTTCGGCGTCACCGACATTGAAGTCAGACGATCCTTGACCTCTGTGAGTTGATCCAGCTTGCTGGAAAACGTCGCCCATCGCTTCTCACCCACGCAACCAATATCCCGACCAAACGGTGTGAGGCGTTGGTCTGCGTTGTCCACGCGCAGGGAAAGACGAAACTCTGCGCGCGAGGTAAACATTCGGTAGGGCTCTGTGACACCTCTTGTCACCAAATCGTCGATCATCACTCCGATATAAGACGATTGCCGCCCAAACGTTATTGCTTCACGCCCTTGGACCGCCGCTGCTGCGTTCAAACCTGCAACCAAACCCTGCGCGGCGGCCTCTTCGTAGCCCGTCGTCCCATTAATCTGACCCGCCAGATACAGGCCAGGTGCCTGCCGAAGTTCCAGGGTTGGCTTGAGATTTCTGGGATCCACGTAGTCATACTCGATAGCGTATCCCGGCTGAAGAATTGTGACATCCTCTAGTCCAGCAATCGAGCGAACGTAATCCTCCTGCACATCCTCGGGCAAAGACGTCGAAATACCGTTCGGGTAGATGGTGGGATCATCTAACCCTTCCGGTTCTAGGAATATTTGGTGCGAGGCCTTATCGGCAAAGCGCACGACTTTATCCTCGATTGACGGGCAATAGCGGGGACCAACGCCATCGATATGGCCCCCATACATTGCAGAGCGATCCAGATTTTTCTCAATGATCTCATGCGTGCGGGGATTCGTGTGAGTGATCCCGCAAGACACCTGGCGCGCTTCAGGCGATGTATTCAGAAATGAAAACATCGTTGCTTGATCATCACCGGGCTGCATCTCAAGCCCATCCCAGTTTATGGTCCGGCCATCCAACCGAGGCGGTGTCCCTGTCTTCAGACGACCCAATTTAACACCGAAGTCAGAAAAACGGTCTGACAAGCGATCCGCCGATTTCTCTCCCATTCGACCGCCGCCATAACTGACATCACCAATGTGGATTTTACCCCGCAAAAACGTGCCGGTGGTCAAAACCACGGCCTGAGCGCTCAACTGTGATCCGTCGCCCAAAGTCACGCCGGCCACGGAACCGTTCACTTGAACCAGGTCAACGACCTCACTCTCAATCACAGCTAATCCGGCCATCGCAGCGATTTCTGACTGCATGCGCACCCTGTAGATCCCACGATCGGCCTGTGCGCGCGGACCTTGGACGGCTGGTCCCTTACGACGGTTCAGTAATCGAAATTGAATACCTGCGGCGTCAGCAACACGACCCATCAGGCCATCCAAGGCGTCTATCTCACGAACGAGATGCCCTTTCCCGAGGCCTCCGATGGCGGGATTGCAAGACATGACGCCGATCGCATCTTGCTGCAACGTGACCAAAGCCACCCGCGCACCCATACGATGCGCGGCAGCTGCCGCATCGCAACCCGCATGTCCGCCACCCACGACGATGACATCAAAGTCATGTTTCACGTGAAACACTCCTATTTCCCGATGCAGAAAGACGAAAAGATTTCCCCCAGAACGTCCTCAACGTCAACGCGACCAATGATCCGTTCCAAAGGCATAATAGCAGACCTAAGCGCATCACTTAGAATTTCTTCTGGTGCTTGCGTCTCGCGCTGTTCCCGAAAGAGAACCAGAGAGTCAGACGCTTGTTGCAACGCAATCCTGTGCCGCTCTTTTGAAGCTAGCCCCGCTGATGCCGCGCGCTGACCCAAGATGCCTTTCACCCGATCAAGAAACTCGCCAACACCTTTGCCTGTCTTTGCGCTGATTCCATCGCTGGTTTGGTCCAGGTCCGCCTTCGTCCTCAGGCATATATCACCATCTACAAACCCACCTGGCTGACTGTCCCACGGGCTATCTTTCAGGAAAACGCGAAGATCCGCTGCATGCGCCCGTGCCAAACCCCGACGCACACCTTCGCGTTCAACCACATCGTCTGTGTCACGTATTCCGGCCGTATCCAGAAATGTCACCGGCAATCCATCAAGGTCCATATGGACCTCAAGCACATCGCGCGTTGTGCCTGGGATATCTGTAACGATAGCCGCTTCTCTTCCGACCAGAGCATTGAGCAACGTCGATTTGCCGACATTCGGCTCACCAACAATGGCTACTTCAAATCCTGACTGAAGTCTCTCGGCCGCGCTCAGACCGTTCAATTGCGCCTCAATCCCGGATGCGGCAGTCGCTACCAATGCATCAACTTCAGGCCACACATCCGTAGGAACCTCTTCATCGGCGAAATCAATCGTCGCCTCAATCAATGCCGCCGCACGCAGCAAGGACTGACGGATGTCACTCAGAGCGTCGCGCAGTTCACCGGAATATACATCAAGCGCAAGACGGCGCTGAAGCTCAGTCTCGGCCTCGATCAAATCCGCGAGACCTTCGACTTGCGTCAGATCAAGCTTACCGTTTTCGAACGCCCGCCGTGTGAACTCGCCCGCCTCAGCATGTCTGAAGCCGGGTATGTCTGACAGAACCTTTAAGATCGCTGCGACCACTGCCGTACTGCCGTGTAAATGCAGTTCAACGGTTTCTTCCCCGGTAAAGCTCGCGCCATGCGCAAAGCTCAACACCATTGGATGGTCGATGACTTCACCACCTGTTGTGGTGAATTTGCGTACCGACGCTATCCTTGGTTTTGGCACCGAAATGTAGGGTTGCAGAGCATCCACACAACCCGCCCCGCTGATACGCAGGACGGACACGCCGGATTTCCCGATTCCACTGGCTACCGCGAAAATGACATCAGCCATCGGCGCGCACCAATCAGGTGTTCATCGAATCAAAGAAATCCGAATTGGTCTTGGTCTGCTTAAGCTTCGAGATCAGGAACTCAATTGCGTCCGTGGTCCCCATCGGGTTCAGGATACGCCGAAGGACATAGGTCTTCTGCAGATCAACCTTGTCGACCAGAAGGTCCTCTTTCCGTGTACCGGATTTGAGAATGTCCATAGCTGGGAACACGCGTTTATCCGCGACCTTGCGATCCAGAACGATTTCCGAGTTACCGGTGCCCTTGAATTCTTCGAAGATGACTTCGTCCATGCGCGAACCCGTATCGATCAAAGCTGTGGCAATGATCGTCAGCGATCCACCCTCTTCGATATTCCGCGCTGCACCAAAGAACCGCTTGGGGCGTTGCAAGGCGTTTGCGTCGACACCACCGGTCAGAACCTTCCCTGATGATGGAACAACAGTGTTGAACGCACGGCCCAGACGCGTGATCGAGTCGAGCAGAATAACGACGTCCCGCTTGTGCTCAACAAGACGTTTGGCCTTTTCAATAACCATCTCAGAGACAGCCACGTGACGTGTCGCTGGCTCATCAAACGTCGAGCTGATGACCTCACCTTTCACGGACCGCTGCATGTCCGTGACTTCTTCCGGGCGTTCGTCGATCAGAAGGACGATCAGATAACACTCCGGATGGTTTTTTTCGATGCTTGTTGCGATGTTCTGCAGCAGGACGGTCTTACCGGTCCGTGGCGGAGCAACGATCAACGAGCGCTGGCCCTTACCGATTGGCGACACAAGGTCGATGATCCGCGCTGACCGATCCTTGATCGTTGGATCAGCGACCTCCATGTGCAGGCGTTCATCCGGATAGAGCGGTGTCAGGTTGTCGAAGGCAATCTTGTGCCGCGCTTTCTCAGGCTCTTCGAAGTTGATCTTCGTGACGCTGGTCATGGCGAAGTAACGTTCATTTTCGCCCGGCGCCTTGATCACACCTTCGACGGTATCGCCGGTGCGCAGTGAAAACTGACGGATCATGTCTGGCGAGACATAGATGTCATCCGGACCCGGAAGATAGTTTGCCTCTGGCGACCGCAGGAACCCAAACCCGTCCTGTAGCACCTCAAGAACGCCATCACCCGAGATTTCCCAGCCGTCCTCGGCGCGCTCTTTCAAGATGGCGAACATCATGTCGCCCTTGCGCATGGTCGATGCGTTTTCGATCTCAAGCTCTTCGGCCATGGCCAACAGCGCCTTAGGGCTCTGCGCCTTCAAATCAGCCAGATTCAAACGCTCCGTAGAGGTTTCTTCGCTCATGCGGGGACCCGCCTATCGTAATGTCGGTTTTCAGGATGAAACTGCGATGCCCGGACGGGCTGCGCGGAGACAGCTAGGGGTTTTGGCTCTCGGAGTCAACTTTGCCGGGCAATCCGCTCAGAAAGGTCTGACAACCACCATGACGACGATGATCAACATCAGGATGGTCGGCACCTCATTCATGATGCGATAATGGCGTCCCGGCTTATCATTTGTCCCGTCTGCAAATGCGCGGATGCGTCCCGCCATCCAGCCATGGGCCGCTGACATGCCCAAAACGGCCACCAGCTTAATGTAGAACCACGCTGACGCCCAATCGACGACCCCTGGTGTCGCCATAAGCAAGAGGCCAAAGACCCACGTGGAAATCATCGCCGGATTCATGATCAGCTTGTACAGCTTGCGTTCCATGATCTGGAAGGTTTCGTCCAGCTCGCTCCCAACCGCGGCCCGTTCAGCGTGATAGACAAACAAACGCGGCAGATAGAACATCCCGGCCATCCAAGAGATCAGCGATACAAGGTGTCCGACCTTGATCCATGGGTAAGCCCAGCTGAGCAGTTCTGCGATCATTCTATGTGTCCGTCCCTGTCGTCTGAACACACTCATAAAATAATAAATATAGAAAGAAAGGATTTAGATGATTTAGGGGGCTGTCAGCCTGTGGATTATGGGTTTGTCGACCGAGTTATCCGCAGAAACCTTGCCTGTTTGTAAAGATACCTAGGTATACAGCGTTCTCATATTTTAGCATTTGTATTCAGACACTTATGATCTAATTGCATGTGGACAAGACTTGTATGGGATCATGGTAACTTCCGTGGTTGAGGATTATCCTTGTCTCAAAGTTACCCCTGTCCACACTTGCAAAACCCTGTATCAGATCGGGACGAAAGATGGGTTTTTCCGCCGGCTGATCGGCCACGTGGTTTGATCCGGAAAACAGTCACCCTTTACACCGTTTCCGATACACGCAGTTATTCACAGCATGACCCTCATCATCCTGGCCTCTCAGTCTGCCGCGCGTAAGCAATTGCTCACGCAAGCGGGCGTTCCGTTCAAAGCCATGCCGGCACGGATAGATGAAGACATGGTTAAGATGTCTCTAGAAGCCGAGGGTGCGACCCCGCGCGACATCGCCGATACTTTGGCAGAACTAAAGGCCCAACGCGTGGCCAACAAACATCCCGATCAGATGGTGCTTGGCTCTGATCAGGTTCTGGCTTTCCAAGGCAAGTGCCTTTCCAAAGCGGCCAACCCGAACGCGCTCAAAGAACAATTGGCGATGCTACAGGGTCAGACGCACAGCTTGCTCTCGGCGGCGGTCATTTACAAAGACCATGAACCCATGTGGCGACATGTTGGGACGGCGCGGATGTCGATGCGGACACTGTCGGCACAGTTCATCGATGACTACGTCGAGACCTACTGGTCTGACATTCAATACTGTGTCGGCGGCTACCGCGCCGAAGCAGAAGGCATCCGCCTGTTCTCCAGTATCCAAGGCGATATGCCGACAATCATGGGCTTGCCGCTTTTGCCCCTCTTGGCGTTTTTGGCGCTGCATGACACTGTCGCGACATGAGTAGTTCGCTTCCCATCGCAGGTGTGATCGGTGATCCGATTTCGCACAGCAAATCACCCAAGCTGTTCCGCCACTGGTTGGACCGCTATCAGATCAGTGGTCATTACATTCCGCTGAAGGTGGCTGAGCAGGATTTTGAATCCGTCGTGCGAACCTTGCCAAAAATGGGATTTGTAGGTGCAAACGTCACGATCCCTCACAAGGAAAAGGTGCTTGAGGTTGCGGACAAGGCAACGGATCGTGCCATTCTGATCGGCGCGGCCAATACGCTGATTTTTACCAATGATGGGCAGATTCGGGCCGACAATACGGATGGTTACGGATTTCTTGCCAATCTGAGACAAGGGGCGCCCAAATGGGTCCCGGATGCTGGACCGGCCGTGGTCCTCGGTGCTGGTGGTGCGGCGCGCGCGGTGCTTGCTACGTTGATCGAAACCGGTGTTTCGACCATCTATCTGTGCAACCGGACGCGCGGTCGCGCCGAGGTTTTGCAGCAATCTTTCGGTCCTCGGGTTACGGTTGTCGATTGGGTCGAAGCTGGCAACGTAATCGAAGACTCTCAGACAATCATCAACACCACCTCCTTGGGCATGATCGGGCAACCGGAACTGCGCGTTCCTCTGGACGGGCTGGAGCCAGGCAATGTGGTCACGGATCTGGTCTATGCGCCACTTGAAACGCGCCTTCTGCGCGAAGCGCGTCAGGCTGGATGTGATGTGGTCGATGGGCTCGGCATGCTCTTGCATCAGGCCGTACCTGGATTTGAGCGCTGGTTTGGCCAGCGACCCGAAGTTGATCACGACACGCGGCTTTCGGTTCTGGGATGAGGTTTGATCTGGGTCTTACCGGGTCGATCGGCATGGGAAAGTCGACGACGGCGGCCCTGTTTGCGGATCGCGGATGCGCAGTCTGGGATGCCGATGCTGCCGTGCATGAGTTGTACAAAAGCAAAGCCAAAGGTGCAGACGCCATTTTCGCCTTATGCCCAGACGCCGTGACCAGCGACGGTGTCGACCGGCAACGATTGAAAGCCGCGATAGCAGAAAACCCTGCCCTCTTGCCTCAGATCGAGGCGGTGATTCATCCGCTTGTGGCAGAACACCGCGCAGAGTTCCGTGCGACGGCGACAGCAGACATCCGCGTCTTCGACATTCCGCTGTTGTTCGAGAAAGGAAGCGAAGCTGAGTTTGATGCCGTTGCGTGCGTGTCTGCCCCAGCGCATCTTCAACGTGAACGGGTGCTGGCGCGACCAAACATGACAGATCAGAACCTTGAAATGATCTTGGCCAAGCAAATGCCAAATGCGAAAAAAGCTGCGCGATCAGATTACGTCATCGACACCACTTCGCACGCGACGGCGGAAGCCGACGTTGATAGAATTATCGCAGACATCAAGGATCGTTTGAGCCATGCGTGAACTGGTACTGGATACCGAAACAACCGGATTTGAACCTGATCAGGGCGACCGCATCGTTGAAATCGGCGCGGTCGAGCTTTGGAACCATGTCCCCACTGGCCGGACATATCATCAATACATCAACCCAGAACGGTCCATGCCGCAGGAAGCGTTCGAAGTTCACGGGCTTGGCGATGATTTCCTGCGGGACAAGCCTGTCTTTGCGGACATTGCACAGGATTTCGTGGATTTTGTCCGCAACGACAAGATGGTGATCCACAACGCGTCCTTCGACATGAAGTTTCTCAACGCGGAACTGTCATGGTTGAACCGGCCGACGCTGCCGAATAATCAGGCGATTGATACGCTTATGATCGCACGCAAACGTTTTCCGGGCTCGCCTGCGTCTTTGGATGCCTTGTGCCGTCGCTTTAACATCGACAACTCGTCACGAACGCTGCACGGCGCGCTGCTCGACAGTGAAATTCTGGCCGAAGTGTATCTGGAGCTGATTGGCGGGCGTCAGCCGGATTTCGCGCTAGGCGCGTCACAGGAAACGGCTGGCAGCGCAGGCCATGACGGCGCGTGGCGCATTCCCCCGCGTCCGCAGCCATTGGCGCCGCGCATCACAGATAAAGAGCGCGAGGCGCACAACGCCTTCGTGAAAGGCTTGGGCGACAGCGCGCTCTGGAAAACCGTCTAAGTGGCTTACGCCTGCGGTGTCGGGGTGCCTTCGGCCTTTTGTGCTTCGACACGGCGCTGAATCTCAGCGCGATACAAAGCCATAAAGTCGATGGTTTCGAGGTTCAGTGGCGGGAAACCACCATCGCGGGTCACATCGCTGACAACACGGCGCAGGAACGGGAAGATCATGCGCGGACATTCGATCATCAGGAACGGATGCAGCTGCTCTTGTGGGACGTTTTCAACGTGGAACAAGCCGGCATATTCGATTTCCAGCAGAAACAGCTTGTCGCCCGAGTCCTTGGACTTGGACTCGATGTTAAGCTTGATGATCACTTCGTACTGGTTTTCAGCGCCACGCTTCTTGGCGTCGAGGTTCACCTGAACGGAGATCTCAGGTTTGGGTTCGCCGGTCAGACCCTTCTGCGCGAGAATATTCTCGAACGACATATCCCGGATGTATTGACCCAGGACCCGCATATTCACTGCGGCTGGTTTCTGTTCTTCTGTCGCTGCACCGTTTTCGGCCATGATAACCCCTTAAATCTGATGTTAGGGGTCGATTATCAGGCCACTAGTGGCGCGTCCACCCAGACGGCGGTTGATCGGGATGCGGTGGCTCGGCGGTGACGTCCTGGTAATCGCCATCAATGACGGTGGAGCCGGATGGCGGGCGCTGTGCACCTTGGTGTTGTGGACCGCGTGGATGTTCACCCATCTCAAACCGGGCAACTTTGATCCGGGATTTTGCAAAGGCAATCACGGCTGTGCGAACGCCGGGGATCAAAAGGGAAAAGCCCACGGCGTCCGTGAAGAACCCGGGCGTCAGAAGCAGGGCGGCTGAAAACAGGATCAGCGCACCGTGCGCTATTGGTTCGGTTGGGTCTCGCAAATCACGGAACGATCCGCGCAATTCACCCATCGCACGCATACCCTGTTGCCGGACCAAAAATGTGCCCAGCATCGCCGTTGCGATCACAATCCCGAGGGTTGGCCACAACCCGATCGCTCCCCCCACTTGGATGAAAAGAGCGATCTCAATCAGTGGAATCGCGATAAATGCGATAAGCAGCCACATAGTGGGTTCCTTTGTACCGTCATCAGAGGTGACTTCGGGCCTTCGTGTAGACTTGACCCCACCCCTGCCTTACATATGTGCGCCGTAACACTGTTTTTCCAGCCACACATGGGCGGCCCCTCTATGAACTCTTCTATTGTCCAGCTTCTTGTCCTCGCAGGTATCGCGGTCTTTCTGATCTTGCGCCTGCGGTCCGTTCTGGGCTCACGCGATGGTTTTGAACAAAGCGCGCCTCGTTCGCGCCAGCCAGAGCCGCCAAATCGCAGCTTTGAAGTCATCGAAGGTGGACCTGATCGCGACATTACTGATCATGTGGATGAGGGAAGCTCCTCTGCTGATGCACTCGCGCAGATGAAAAAGGCCGAGCCTGGCTTTGCTGTTGGTGATTTTCTCCAAGGCGCGCGCGGTGCGTATGAGATGATCCTGATGGCCTATGAAAACGGCGATCTGTCCGAGGTGAAGGATTTTCTCGATGGCGACGTGTACGAAGCGTTCGCTGCTGGGATCGAAGCTCGGAATGAAGCCGGGTACACGATCGAAGCTACCTTCATCGGTCTGCGCGAGATTGCTTTGGAAGAAGCCACGTTTGATCCAGAGACAAGCGAAGGCGAACTGACGATCCGGTTCGTTGGTGAGCTTTCTTCGACGGTTCGTGACCGTGGCGGTGACATTGTCGAAGAAGAAAGCAGCGCCATGAAGCAACAGCGCGATGTCTGGACCTTCGCACGCCGCATGGGCAGCGACGATCCAAACTGGATGCTGGTCGCGACCGGCGACTGATTTGCGCGTGACGGTTCATGTTGCGGGCGCTGGGCATAGTTCTGTTGGCATCGTGGGCCACGATGGGCCAAGCGGTGCCGACATATAGGCTTCTCAGTTTTTCCGATTTGTCGGGGTGGGATCAGGATGATCACGCCCCTGCCATGGAAACCTTCATGGAAACCTGCACCGATCTTCGCGATGGCGAATGGTCGAAGCTCTGTGCCGTGGCCTCACAATCGCCCGATCCCCGCTTCTTTTTCGAGGCGTTCTTTCAGCCAGTTCTGATCGAAGATGGTCAGGAGATGCTGTTTACCGGTTATTTTGAGCCGGAATTGACGGGCGACACTCAGAAGTCCGAGACCTTTGCATTCCCGATCTACCGTTTGCCAGAAGAGGCGCGGGACGGATTATGGCTGAGCCGTCGCGAGATCGAAGAAACCGGGGCGTTGGACGGACGTGATCTTGAGATTGCGTGGATCAATGACCCAGTCGACGTGTTTTTCCTTCAGATTCAAGGATCCGGGCGCGTGTCCCTTGCCGATGGCAGCAAGATCCGCGTTGGCTATGGCGGCTCAAACGGTCACAAATACCGCTCTGTTGGACAAGAAATGGTGCGCCGCGGCATATACGAGCCGCACCAAGTCTCTGCCGATGTCATTCGCAACTGGGTCAAACGCAATCCTGAAGACGGGATCGAGCTTTTGCGCCACAACCCGTCATACGTGTTCTTTCGTGAAGTGAATGAAGTGCCTGCGGACAAAGGTCCGCTTGGCGCAATGAACAGATCCATCACGACTTTGCGTTCGATTGCCGTCGATCCCGCTTACACACCGCTTGGCGCGCCAGTCTGGATCGAAAAGGAAGGTCGACAGCCGATGAAGCGCCTGATGATTGCGCAGGATACCGGGTCAGCGATCAAAGGGGCGCAGCGGGCGGACATTTTCTTTGGCACAGGCCGCGAGGCCGGGCGCGCAGCAGGTCGCATTCGTGACGCAGGCCGCATGGTTGTCCTTCTTCCGCGTCAGATGGCATTCGCCCTTTTCCCAGAAGAACTACAATGAGCCGCCGCCTCAGGCCGGATGAACGCGCGCTCTGGGATCAGGTCGCCAAATCGGCCACGCCGCTTCACGAAAAACCACGACTTGAGGACGTGCTTCCGCCCATTCAGGATGCGCCGAAATCCAAGGTGAAACCCGCCGATATTGCGCCTGTCCGTTTGAAACCGTTCGATATCGGGTCCAAGGCGAAAACGGACACGCGAGTTCCAAAGCCAGCCAAGGATGCGCCCAAGATGGACGCCAAATCCTTTGCTCGACTAAGAAAGGGCCGCCTTGATCCTGAGGGCCGAATTGACCTGCACGGGATGACAACGTCCGAAGCCCACCCGGAGTTGGTGAATTTTGTGCTTCGCTCGCATCAAAAGGGACGTCGCTTGATCCTTGTCATTACAGGCAAAGGCGATGGTCCCGGCGCGACGGCGGGGCCTCTGCCCTATCACCGTGGGATTTTGCGCCGGCAGGTGCCGCATTGGTTGCAACAAGCCCCGATTGGAAATCTGATCCTGCAAACGACACCCGCCAGCCCCAAACACGGTGGCGACGGCGCGCTGTATGTTTATCTACGCAAGCACCGAACGCGGTAAAGACAAAGGAGTTTGGGATGAACCCTGCTGAATGGCTCGTACGCACTGCCCGCCGTTTGCCCACCGCTCCTGCTCTGTTCACCGGGCCACGGCAGGTTGCAGAATATGCAGGGTTTGCCCACCGTGCCGCGGCGATCGGCGGGGCCATGGCAGAACGTGGAATTGGCACGGGGTGCCGCGTCGCTCTCTTTATGACCAACCGGATCGAGTATCTTGAGGCTATGTATGGCGCATGGTTCAACGGCGCGGCGGTTGTTCCGATCAATGCCAAGCTGCACGCCAAAGAGGCAGCATGGATTGCAGAGCATTCCGAGGCTTCCTTGATCCTGACCGATAATGCGTCGCTAACTGACGTCAGGGAGGCGCTGGGCGCGGCGGCGATCCCTGTTGTTTCGGTTCAGGGGTCAGAGTTTTCGGTCATGCGCGCAGCAAAGCCCCTCAAAGAACCAGCCTTGATGGATACGAATGACCTTGCTTGGTTGTTTTACACCTCTGGTACTACGGGACGGCCCAAGGGCGTGAAGATCACGGCGGGCAATTTGTTGGTGCTGTCGCAAAGCTATCTGGTGGATGTTGATAGCCTGTCGTCGAAAGACACGGCGCTCTACGCTGCTCCGATGTCACATGCGGCAGGCATCTATAATCCGATGTATGTGATGCTGGGCATGCGCCATGTGGTGCCTGAGAGCGGTGGGTTCGACCCTGCCGAAATCTTCGAGCTTGCTCCTCAGTTTGACCCCGTCACGATGTTTGCGGCGCCTACCATGGTGCGGCGCATGATTGACGTTGCCAAGGCGTCAAACACCCAAGGCGATGGGATCAAGACAGTGGTCTACGCAGGAGGCCCGATGTACGAGGCCGACATCGTCGAAGCGGTAGATCACTTTGGTCCGAAATTCGTGCAGGTCTATGGTCAGGGCGAATGCCCGATGGCGATCACCGCGCTGCGCCGCGAAGATATAGCAGACAGATCGCACCCAAACTGGCGGTCCCGGCTGAATTCCGTGGGAACGGCGCAAAGCATCGTGTCGGTCCGTATCTTTGACGACGCTGGCCAGGAAGTGCCGCGCGGAGAGATTGGTGAAATCGCTGTGCGCGGGGCGGCCGTGATGGGCGGCTATTGGCGCAATGACACGGCAACGGCGGATACCATCAAGGACGGTTGGCTCTGGACCGGTGACGTGGGTTTCATGGACGCGGATGGTTACGTCACCCTTCAGGATCGGTCCAAGGATCTGATCATCTCGGGCGGATCGAACATCTATCCGCGTGAGGTCGAGGAGGTTCTGTTGCAGCACCCTGCCGTGCGTGAGGTGGCCGTGGTTGGAAAGCCGCATGAAGAATGGGGCGAGGAGGTTGTTGCCTTCGTCGTTGGCAACGCTCCAGAAGAAGAGCTGGATGCGCTCTGCCTCGGCCAAATCGCACGCTTCAAACGGCCCAAGGTTTATCGCTCCATCGCGGAGCTACCAAAGAACAACTACGGAAAGGTCCTCAAAACCGATCTGCGTCAGTTACTCGCGGATGAGGGGGCTTAGCCGCGGTCGTAATCCAGCGACGCCGATTGCTCCGATGATGCTGGCGGTGATGAAGTAGATGCTGACACCGAGGTATTGCGTGGAAATCCCAACGCCAGCGTCAATCAAAACGCCGGTTATCCCAGGCCCCAGCGCTGATCCAAGTACCATGATGGCAGTTGCCAGCGCCTTGATTGATCCAAGGTGCCGGGTTCCGAAATACTCGGCCCAGAACGCGCCCGGCAAGGTGGCGTTCATGCCAGAGCTGAGGCCCATCAAGATCATGCCCAACAGGGCGCCGGGTATCGCGTCGCTATAACTAAATGCCACAAAGCCCAAGGCCATGGGTAACTGGAACACCGGCACGAGACGCCCGCTGCCAAACCGGTCAATTGCCCAGCCCGCAATCAACATCGCCATCACGCTGGTTGCCGTATAAATCGGGAAGGTCGCGACCAGAGAAAGCTGACTCCAGCCCTTGGTGTCCGCAAAATGCGCATGATGAAAGAAATACGCGGTGACAAAAGCCGAGGGACCAAGGACGCTTGGCACCATACACCAGAATAGCCGCGTCCTGATGACCTCACTCCGTGTCCATTGGCGCCTGTCCAGACCCATGGTTTCGGATGTTTCTGCAAGCTGCTGAGGGGACCGTTCGGTTCGCAAAAGACGCGACAGAACCGGGATCATCAGCAAGACAACCACCGCCGCAACGACCCAGAGCAACCGCCAATGCACCAGACCCATGGCCGCCACAAAGGCGATGGGCAGCATGGCTTCACCGACTGAATAGCCCAGACCCGCAATGGAAATCGCCCGTCCACGCGACCGCGAAAACCAGCGCGCCATGGCAACCATGGCGACGTGACTCATCATGCCTTGTCCAAAGAACCGCAGGCCTAGAATTACGACAGGCACCAAGAGAACAGATTGGTTCACGGCCATCGCCAAACAGGCAAGCGCGAGACCACCCATGACCATCGGCCCCAAGACGCGAACGCGCAGGCGATCCGTCAGGCCACCTGCCCAAACCATGATCAAGGCCGAAAGCGTCGTGCCCGCGGCATAGCTTAGACCCCAAGCTGCATGGCTTAGCCCCAGATCACGCTGAATGACCGGGGCAAAGACAGAGATGAAGAATGTCTGTCCAAAACTGGACAGCACCGTCAGGACGATGCCGGCACCGAGCCAAGTGCTGTTGTTGCGGATAAAGCGGAACATCCCGCAGCGGTGACGGGTTATTCCGCGTCGCGCAAGTCTCTACACAGATTACGCAGGTTCGGTCCTGCGTAGGGACTCATTGCTGTGACCTATGATCAGAGCATGAAGCGGCTGACATCCATCGACTTAGTAAGCTCACCCAGATTGGTTTCAACGAACTCGGCGTTGACAGTCACTTCAGACCCCGATTGATCCGGTGCGACAAAACTGAGTTCCTCGAACACGCGTTCCAGCACGGTATAGAGCCTGCGCGCGCCGATGTTCTCGACATGCTCATTCACATCTGCGGCCACCTTGGCGAGCGCAGCGATTCCGTCATCGGTGAAGCTCACTGTGACTTCTTCTGTCGCCATGAGGGCAGTGTATTGACGTGTCAGCGCGTTGTCCGTTTCGGTCAGAATACGCACGAAGTCTCCTTCGGTCAGCGCGCGCAATTCTACGCGAATGGGCAAACGGCCCTGCAATTCCGGCAATAGGTCTGACGGTTTTGCCACGTGAAACGCACCTGAAGCGATGAACAGGATATGGTCGGTTTTCACTGGGCCATGTTTCGTGCTGACGGTCGTGCCTTCGATCAGCGGCAGCAGGTCGCGCTGCACGCCTTCGCGGCTGACTTCGCCGCCACGGCTGTCATTGCGGGCTGCGACCTTGTCGATTTCATCCAGAAAGACGATTCCGTTTTGCTCGACCGCCTCGATGGCTGCCTTGTTCACCGTTTCGTCGTCCAGAAGCTTATCCGCTTCTTCGCCGATCAGGATCTCATAACTTTGGGCAACGGTCATTTCCTTGCGCACGGTGCGCTGGAACGCTTTGCCGAAGAGGTCACTGATATTCATCATGCCCATCTGACCAGCACCTGGTTGACCGGGGATTTCCATGCCGCCCAGCGGATTGGAATTGTCCTGCACCTCTAGCGTGATCATTTGATTGTCCAGCTCGCCGGACTTCAGCTTTTTGCGGAACATCTCGCGCGTGCCTTCGCGAGCGCTTTCACCTGCGATAGCCTCGATCACGCGGTCCTCTGCGGCCTGATGCGCGCGGGCTTTGACGTCTTCCCGCATGTGGTCGCGTGTCATGATGATGGCCGCGTCTACCAGATCGCGGATGATCTGTTCGACGTCGCGCCCGACATAGCCGACCTCGGTGAACTTGGTCGCCTCCACCTTGAGAAATGGCGCGCGGGCCAGTTTCGCCAATCGGCGAGAAATTTCGGTTTTACCGACGCCGGTGGGTCCAATCATAAGGATGTTCTTGGGATACACCTCGTCGCGTAGGTCGTCGGCCAATTGCTTGCGCCGCCAACGGTTACGCAGCGCGACAGCGACGGCGCGTTTGGCGTCCTTTTGTCCGATGATGTAGCGATCAAGCTCGCTGACGATTTCGCGGGGGGTGAGGTCGGTCATGATGATCCTTCCTGACTGTAAGATGGGGGCAGCCGATCCTTGGGAAGAAACGGCAGAATAGAAAGAAGTGCGGCGCGGATACGATCCCAGAACGCGCCGAGCGCCAATAAGACAGCACCAAGGATCAGGACGCTGACGGCTGTCCCCTCCCCGTCCAGCACGGTGGCGGACAGAACCATGATGTAACCCACGGCAGCGATCAAAAAGGACCGGCGATCAATCACCATCGCAACGACGGCGATCAATGCCAGAAAGATGATCAGCAGGCCATTCGCCGCGGCGGTGTCGGTGTCCAATAAGCTGAGCGCGACGGTATTCACCAGCGCAGGCGCGGCGACGATATGCAGCCAGAACCCATTGCTGCTGCGACGGGTCACTCGATGCGGGTCTGACATGTCGAACACCATGGCGACGACAAAGACGCCAATGCCCAGAGCAAGGGTGATCCACGCGAACGGACCGGCGGCAGAGAGCAAGAACAGATCGGTTGGGCTTTCCGGAGTGCCCTGAGACGTGGCTGCCAGTAGGATGGCAACGATGAATAGTCCGACGGCAATCATCGCCATGGCAAAGGGGACGCGGAACCTGAACCAGTAGACGAACAAGGCCAGTGTACCGATGGCGAAAGGCCAAGGCAGGCTGCTGTAATCCTCGCGCGCGACCATAAAGGGTTCAGCGAAATAGGCGGTCAGCCAGATCGCAGCGTTCAACGCGAAAAGGATTGATAAGGTGATGGCTGGGGCGACCATGCGGCGGCGGCGGATAAAGTATTCTGACAGCGCCCAAATCACGGCGGCCCCGGTCAGACCATATTGCGGGGCAACAACACGGGGATTGGTGATCTCGCTGGCGGCGGTCAGACCGACAATGCTGGCCCAGCCGCCCGCAAAGATGAGCAGACCCACAACGATAAAAATCTCGTTGAACCCTTTGAAAAGCTCAAATGGTTCGTCTCCGGGCTTCAGGTTCTCACGCGTCCCTCGGCGGCTGCCGGATAGGGCCGCGAGGGAAGACGCCTGGGCTTCGGTCAGGATTCCAGCTGAAACCCCCGCGCGCAAATCGTCTTGGTCGATCATGGTGCGATGCTTGCTATAGTGCGTTTGGTCACAGAATTTTCTTTCCCACTGTGCCACATCACCTACTGACGCTTTGGAAAATTCCAAGGGCTGATCGATAGCAAGCCTACGGAATACGCGAAGGTGTCCGCTAATTTTTAACCCGATATTAGTCAAAGGATTTGTGACAATGGCCAAAGGATATGTTGCCTTCAAAAATCTTGCCCGCGATCAGTGGGTCAGTGCCGACGAATACAAAAATCACGAAGCTGCCGCAGAATGGGTCTCACGTGCCCTTGCGCATTTGGGCATGGCTGCCAGCGACATAGCGGGCAAGCCTGCTTATCCGTTGAATGATCAACCAAACGGCGCGACGGTTCTCGACGTCTAGCTGGCGCTCAGGGATTCTACCGTCAGGTTGCCGTTGGTGTAGACACATATATCGGCGGCAATCGCCATGGATTTGCGC
Source organism: Shimia ponticola (assembly GCF_007995215.1). Lineage (GTDB taxonomy): Bacteria > Pseudomonadota > Alphaproteobacteria > Rhodobacterales > Rhodobacteraceae > Shimia_B > Shimia_B ponticola. The sequence continues at coordinate 366,255 of NZ_VCDK01000005.1, read as the reverse complement.
GCGATCTCTTCGGCAGACGCATCGGTTTCCATCAACGCGCGCCCGGCAGCCAACGCATAGTTGCCGCCGGAACCGATGGCCGTCACATCATGCTCGGGTTCCAACACGTCGCCTGCGCCAGTGATCACCAACAGGTCTGTGCCGTCAGACACGATCAGCATCGCTTCCAGTTTCTGAAGATATTTGTCCGTGCGCCAATCCTTGGCCAGTTCGACTGAGGCGCGGGCCAATTGGCCCGGCGTCGCTTCCAGCTTGGCTTCTAACCGTTCCAGCAGGGTAAAGGCGTCTGCTGTCGAGCCAGCAAAACCAGCAATCACCTCGGTTCCGCCCGGTTTGATGCGGCGCACCTTGCGCGCGGTTCCTTTGATCACGGTCTGGCCAAGACTGACCTGACCGTCACCCGCGATCACCACTTCGCCGCCTTTACGGACGCCGATGATTGTTGTTCCGTGCCAGCCAGGGAATGTTTCGTCGTTCATTGTCGTCACCTATGTTGCTAGGGATATCCGCACGCGGCAGGAGCAATGCAAGTGCTTATCAAGAAACTCGACCAGGATATAGCGGCGCTTTGGCCGGTTCTGGCGCGTGAGGCGGGGTTGGATCCGGCTTTGTTTCATTGGAACAAACGCTGGCCTGCGCGTGGGCAGCGTCCGATGGCGCGGGTCGAACAATTTGTATCCGATCGCGGCCATAGCGTCGTGCTCAAGATGGTCGATGCGCCACGGGATCCGGCTTTGTTTGCGTCAATGGTGAACGCGCAATACCGTGCTGCGATGGCGATGTCCGGGGAGACGAACGTTCCCGCTGTTTTGGCCAGTCATACCAATGCGCAGGCAGTGTTGATGCAGGGGATTTCCGGGCAAACCCTGTTTCACGCGCTTGAGGATGGCGAAGATCACCCTGTCTGGCTGCGTCGCGCCGGCCGGTGGCTGGCAGCATTTCACCGGACCGGGTTCAAGCAGGAGATCGAATTCAAGCCCGACTTCAACATCCGTTATTTGGAAGGCTTGTTGCAGGACACATCCAAAGTGGCCGAGGCGACAGAGTTCGAAGCGCTTGCGCGACGCGCATTGGACCGGCTGCCAAGCTTTTCAGGAGGTCAAACGGTCACCGCTTGGGCGCATGGCGATGCGAACTTTCACAATATTCTGTGGGATAACGGCACGCTTTGGGGCATCGACATCAACAAAGAGCATTCAGCCCCAATCGGGTACGATGTGGCATGGCTTTTGCTGCACTACGCAGTGAACTTTGTTGAGCTTGATCTTCTGAAACCGGAGGAAGTGGTTCCGCAGAGCGCCTTGCGTGCATTCTTTGCTGATTACGACATCGCAAAGTTCGATGACCCATCAATCCAGACTGTTCTGACGGTGCGGCTCTTGAATGATTGGGTGCGGTTTCCGGGCGACTTGGACACTCTGAGCATCCCTAAGCGCCTGCGATACGAACGGCAGAAGGCCGTGGTTCGCAACATTTTGGGTGTTTAGGGCAGGCTTGGCCTGCCCCAACCATCATCAGATGCTGTCGCCGATCCAGCTTTCCAGCGAAGCCTTCGGAGCAGCGCCGGTGCGGTTCGATACGACTTCGCCGTCCTTGAACAGGAACAGCGCAGGAATGCCGCGCACACCCAGAGATGCGGCTGCACCGGGGTTCGAGTCGACGTCCACCTTCACCACTTTGACCTTTCCGGCCATCTCTTCCGAGATTTCTTCCAGTGCGGGGCCGATCTGTTTGCAGGGTCCACACCACTCAGCCCAAAAGTCGACAACCACAGGCAGGTCGGACTGTTTGACTTCGGCGTCAAAGGTATCATCGGTTACGGCAACGGTGGCCATGGCAGCTCTCCTAGCGCATCATTCAGGGGGCGAACCTAGGTAGACCGCAGGATATGGTCAAGACGCAGCCGCCCTTTGCAACGCTGCATTCACAGCTTGGTGTGATAGTGGCATCAGCAACCCGGGTTCGGTCCAGAGGATCGCTGTGTCGATGCGGTGACTTGGATAAAGCTTGGCAAGCGCCGCCGCATAAGCCCCCATCTGGCGCAGTAGGCCCTCGGGGACCTGATCCTCTGTTGTTGGCCACACCTTGTTTGTCTTGTGATCGACGGCGGTAACCACGTCATCTGAAATGATAAGTCGGTCGACAGATCCCCGGATCGGCGCACCGGGCAAGTCCGGCAGATGGGCAAACAAATCGACCTCAGCCAATGACTCCGACCCAAAGACATGCGCCAAGGCTGGATCTTGCAAAACCTTGCGCGCGCTAGACAGGACGTCGTCCACGGCAACGGCATGTTCGGCGGCGACGGCCTCTGCCACTGCTGGCCAATCCCGCTCTGCGCAATCGGGCAAGTATTCGAGCAGAGCGTGGATCGCCGATCCACGCGGCATTGCGTCTTCCTCCGCTTCGGTGCCGGGCAGAGTCTTGGCCCCGCCCAGATCTGAAGGTGAGCGAGGCTGAACTGTTGGTTCAGGTGCCGCTGGCGCAGTTGGCAGAAAACGCGCTGGGCGTGTGGCCTGATCGCTGTCTTCCTTGGCAGGTGTTGTGACCCAGCCAAGCGGTTCATACCGCACGCCAATTCCGGGTTCGTCGCCAGCACCGGCCCGACGCATCCCTTCGTCGATTTGCCGATGCCATGCCGTTTCGGACTTGGAGAGATCGCCAGTCGCCCCGACGATCAGCCATGATTCCGCCCGCGTCATCGCAACATATAAAAGCCGCTGATTTTCCTCGGCTTGTTTGGCCACATGCCGCATTTGGATTTCGCGTATCTGAGGCGCCACGTTCTTTGCGGATGGGGCCCAGACCAGCAGGTCACCTATGACCACAAGATCCGGCGCTGGCTTGGCGTTTTTCTTGCCGCAATCCGGCAGAATGACGATGGGCGACTCAAGACCCTTGGCCCCATGTACCGTCATCACCCTGATCTGGTTCGCGCCCGTTTCAGACTGTCGCTTGATCTCAAGATCATCGGCGGCCAACCACGTAAGAAAGCCGGTCAGGTTTGGAACTTCTGTCTGCTCATAGGCCAACGCCTGTGCAAGCAGGGCATCAATGGCATCCTCGGCCTCGGCCCCCAGTCGGGCGATCAGTTTCGCGCGGCCATCAAAACGCGTCAGAATGCGATCGATCAGATCAAAGGGCCGCAGGAAATCAGCCATCGCCAGCAAGTCCTGCAGCGTCGAAACGGTGTCCTGAAACTCCCGCGCTCTGTCACGTAGCGCGGGCCAGAGGTACCGCTGCACCCGACGGTGGGCGAGGTCAAAGAGAGTTTGTTCGCTCCATCCAAACAAGGGCGACCGCAGGACGGACGCGAGAGACAGGTCGTCTTCGGGCGTGGCGAGAAACGATAAAAGCGCTGCGATGTCCTTGACTGCCAATTCTTGCGCCACGTTCAGCCGGTCGGCCCCCGCCATCGGCAGGCCCGCCGCTTTGCATGCGCGGATGATCTCTTGGAACAACCCGCTTCGGCGGCCTTGAACAAGGATCAGAATGTCCTTTGGTTCGATGCGCCGCGCCGTAATCTGCCCGTCTTTTTCCGCGACAGGCAATGCTTCGTTTTCGAGCAAGCCTTGGATTTGGTCGGCGACCTTTTCCGCCAAAACGCGTTTTGGATCGTCATTCGCGATGCGATCAATCGGGTCGTACCAAGGCGTGTCGTCCTTGGCGTCAGAGGTTTCTATTGGCTCCCATAGATCAACACGCCCCGGCAGTGCGGATTTAAAGGCGATGTGGTCACTCTCCTGCCCCAAACCATGATGTTCTGTGGCTTCGAATGTCTTGTCCACAACATCCAGAATCGCGGGCGAAGACCTGAAGGAATGCTGAAGCGTGAGTTCTTGTAGAGGAGTCTGGGAAGGCTCTAACCTTGCCTGAAACAGGTCCCGCATCTGGTCAAAGGCTTGCGGGTCGGCACCTTGGAACGAATAGATCGACTGCTTTTTGTCCCCGACAACAAAGATCGTCCGTTGCGTATCCTTGCGCGCCCCTTCGCCGGCAGTGAATTCTTCGGCCAATTGACGGATCACGTCCCATTGGGCCGGGCTGGTATCTTGTGCCTCGTCCACCAGGATATGGTCGATGCCGCCATCCAGCCGGAAGAGCACCCATTCGGCCACCTTCGATTCCGACAACAGCGCACGTGTGCGTTCGATGAGGTCATCAAAGTCGAGCCATGAGCCGCCCTGCTTGCGGGCGTCATAGGCCGGAAAGAAGACACGCGCGAATTGGTGCAAGGCGTTAGTGCGCAGGGCGGTTTCCAGAGCTTGCCGTTTGGGTTGTAGGTCCGCACAGCGTTGCATGAACGCATGAAACCGATCCAGATCAGCTGTAATAAGCTCTTTGCCGTCTTTGGTCGGGACCCGATTGGATTTGGGGGTACCGGGGTTTTGTGTGCTGTCGCCATAAACAAAAAGCGACTCCACCGCGCTGCATACGGTCAGATCGGGTCGGTCAAGCGGCAAGGCCTGAATCGACTTGGCAAGCTTTTGATCAGAGACTTTGGACGCCAAGAGCGTTGTTGCGACCCGTCGCAACATTGGAATGTCGCCGGGTCTGAACAGGGCATCCACATGGTCTTGTTCCGAATACCCATCGCGCAGGCCCATCGCGGCCCAGATTTCTGCTGACGTCTTTGATGGCGACAGATGCTCTCTGCGCCCGACAAGACCCGCAACCCAGCCCTCTAGCTCGGCCCCGGTGAACGCATCGGCGAGGATGTCGAACGCGCCCTGCCCCGGCCCGTCAGCCATTTCCTCAAGAACGTCGCGCACCAGCAAGGTCTGCAAGCGTTCATCCATCTCGCGGAATTGCGGACTGACCCCCGCTTCGAGCGGGAACTTCCGTAGGACCGATGCGCAAAACGAGTGGATGGTCTGAATTTTCAACCCGCCGGGCGTTTCGATCGCACGGGCAAATAGGGTGCGGGCGCTAGAGAGCATATCCTCGTCAAGCGGTCCGGTGTCCCCCAACTGCCGCAGATCATCGCGTAGGGCATCATCGTCCAGCATGCTCCAGGCACCAAGACGCTTGAACAGGCGGTTCTGCATCTCGGACGCAGCGGCCTTGGTGTAGGTCAGGCACAAAATCCGTTGCGGCAACACACCCGCGAGCAAGAGCCGCGCCACTCGGTCGGTCAAAACGCGAGTCTTCCCGGACCCCGCATTCGCAGCAAGCCAAGTCGACCGCTCGGGATGCGCGGCTGTGATCTGCCGCAGGGTTGCGTCGTCTGGGGCCTGCATAACCGTCATGTCAGCTTCACCGGTTCGGCGGCGTCGGTTGCCGCCCATTCGCCGTAGCGTGCCAGATGGTCATAGTCGCTAAAGCTGGCATCGCGATCCATCGCGCGGCGAGATGTCAGCGCATGGTCGACATCAAGGAATGCTGTGATCAGAGATACAAAGCGCGGCCAATCTTCGTGGTCGCGCTCGGCGGCTTCGGCCTCTGCCGGATTGGTACCGAGGCTGATATATCCCGCGTAATCGACCTCGACCGGGCCAAGATCGTCAAAGCCGCCATTTTCCAGGATTGCAGTCTCTAGCATCAGCTGTTTGTCGAATGCCTTTTGTTCTGACCCAGTCGGCAGGCGACCCGTCTTGTAATCATAAAGGCGGGCCTGACCGTCCTTGGTCATGTCGATGCGGTCAGCCTTGGCAGCCAGAGTAAAGTCGATATGCGGCACGGTGATTTCGCCAGAAACTTCAATCGCCTCGACCGATCCCTTGGTTTGGCGACCTTGTTCGGTCGTGACAAACCAAGGCGCAATGCGGCGCAGGCGGGCTTGCCAAAGCCGCCGGGCTGCTGGCCACGGCACATGTGCCAGAATTTCCTCTCCCAGCCGTTCCAGATCGCTCTGGGCAGTGTCGCGGTCCGTCGCCATGCCTGCGCGCAGGAACTTCTCCATCACGTCATGCAGCATGGTGCCACGCATCCGCGCATCCGCTTCGCCCAATAGCGGGTCAAGCGGGCGCAGACGCAGGATGTGTTTGGCATATATGGCGTAGGGATCACGGATCAGCGTCTTGATCTCGGTCACGGTCAAACGGCGCGGTCGAGCAGCGACTGGAGGCATCGGCGCGGGGCGTTTTTCTGACGCAACAGGGTCGATCAGATCAAGCCGCGCCGCTTGATCGAGCCAAACCTGACCCCGTTCATGCATATCCTTCATCGCCTGTTGGCCGCCTTGCGCCTTTAGCCCCTCCAAGAGGGTCGTCAGGCGGTTCACCCAGCGGGATGGGATGGTTTCGGCCTCGTCCGTTTTGGTGGCGCGAGTGATCCAGACCTTGGGCGCAGAAACGGCCTGTTGGTAGTCATGCGCAGCAAGCCCGATTTTGCGTTCTGGCACCAGCAACCCGGCCTGCAAACGCAGCGCGCGATTCAGCCAAGGGTCAATTTCGGCGGCTTCGGGCCAGACCCCATCGTTCAACCCACCAAGGATGACAAGATCTGCGCCCTGAACCCGCGCCTCCAGCGTACCCCAAATCAGGATGTTGGGATGTGTCGGATCAACCGAGCGCACGTTTTCGGCCGAAAGGTGAGCGCGGATGATCCGGGCGTATTCGGCGGCATCCATGCGGTCATCTGCATCGGCCAACTCGGAGAGCGCCTGCATCGCTGCCTGCGTCGCGCGTCCGTTGGCTGTGTCCCAAAGGGTGCTTTTGCCGGATGCAACCGGACCCTGTGCCAAGGCTTCGGCCGCGTTTAGATGGCGGCTGACATGGTCGCTCAGCGTGGCTGCTTCGGGCTGAAACAGAGCCTGTTTGAGCCATGATCCCCATGCGTCGACGTCATGGGCGTTGGCCCATGCAGAAATGTCGTCCGACGTCAGGAACGGCGGGCCGTAGCGGCGCAAATTCAGTTCATAGGCCCGCGTCGTCAGCAAATGCGGACCGCGTGCGTCCGGTGCCGTGGCCACCAGCGGATGTTTCAACAAGGCCAACAGCGTATCGGCTGCAGGCCCCTTGGCCAGAATATCGGCCACCTGCAACATCAGTCGCCCCGGGGCCGTCAAAGGCAAGGGAACCCCGGCACTATCGTCGGCAATGATCCCCCAACGGTCGAGTGCCGCTGAAACCCGGCGAGTCAGCGTTCGGTCCGGTGAGATCAGAGCGGCGGTCTTTCCCTCTTCTGCAGCGGCGCGCAAACCCAGAGCAATGGCGTTTGCCTCAGCTCTTGGGTCGGGGGCGGCGATCCATGTGATGTCTTTGGTCGCCTCGACCAGTGAGCCAAGGTCTTGCGCCTCTTTGCGCCAGTAATGGGTGACCGGTGCGGGACGCAAAGACAAAGAGATCAGGCGGTTGCGCGCGTCAGATGGTGGTTGATCATCCGTCCATGTGCCAACAGCGTTCGCCGGAACATCCAGTGCCTTGAGAATATCGGCATAGCGGTATTGCGGGTGGTCTTCCTGCGGGACAGGATCGGTCAATTGATGCCACACACGATCCGGTGTGTGCCGGTCGAAGCCGGGCAGGATCAGCGCGCCTTGGGGGAGCCGCGCTGCTGCCTGCATCAAGAGCGCGGTCGTGCCACGTGACCCTGTCGATCCGGCAAAGAGAATGGGTCGGTGCGGCGGCGCAGCCTCCCAAGCTTCGGCCAAGGCCAAGGCCCGCAGGCGCTGGGCGGCTTCGGGTTCGATCACGTCGGCATCTGCGGCGTAGTCGGTTGCGATTTGAACGAATTTCAGCGCCCGTTGCCAGTGCCCGCTTTGGTCAGACACATCAAGCGCATGCAAGGCCTCTGCCGGCACGCCTTCGCTTTGCATTTCGTCGATCAGCTTGGCGAGAGTATCGGCCAGTTCAATGGCCTGCGTGCGACCTGCCATGTCTGGCGCGATGTCCAACAGCCGGCGGATCGGATCAATCAGGTCCAGCCTGCGACGCATCGGGGCAACGGTCGATCGTGGCAGCGCACGCAATGGTGGATGCAGAGCGTCAAGATTGGTCACCAATGCGAGACGCGGCATCAAGGCCGCATCGGTTTCCTCCAAAACCTGCTGAATGCGGCTGCGCATCCGGGCGCTGTTGGCAACGATGGTGACTTTGGCCCATGCCTCTGGCGCGGAACCCGCCAACCGTTGGCGCAGGCCTTCGACAACCGCCCGTGGGAAATCAATGCCCGGTGCCACGCCGAACACGCGCGGGTGCGATTGCGGCTCAAACATCGGCAAGCATTCCCTCTGCCAGCGCGATTGAACTGGGCTGTCCGACATCGCACCACGTGCCGCTGTATTCGACACCGAACAGGCGGCCATCCTTGGCGGCGGTGTTCCACACTTCGTTCAGCGAAAAGATGCGCTCAGGGTGGTTTTGCACCCGATCCATGTTGATGATTTGTGCCCCGGTATAGACCCAGCCATCGCCGCGGATCAGTTGGCCGTCATCGCGGAGTGCAAAGTCACTCCGTCCGTCCCGACCCAACGCGCGCTCCATCGGGACGCAAAGCAGCAACGCATCCATGCGATCTGGGTCCCATTCCGCCAAAAGAGGCTCAAAGGGATTTGGACCACGCCAAACTGCATCGGAGTTCATGGTCGCCACACTGTTTTCGGAAAAATGCGGCGCTGCGTTCTTGAGCCCGCCACCCGTTTCCAGGACCTCGGGTTGTTCGTCGATGACCGTTATGTCGGTTCCCGAGAAAGCGTCGTTGATCTGATCCGCCCTGTAATGGGCGTTAACGATAATTGGGGAAAGCTTGGCCTCGATGGCGGGTGCAACGGCATGGTCGATCAGGCGGCGACCGGCCACCTGGATCAGCGGTTTGGGCATGGTGTCGGTAAGTGGACGCATGCGCGTGCCAAACCCTGCGGCAAAGATCATGCAGCCCATCATAGTGTCGGGACGCTCCCAGCGCGGGCTTTGAGATCTGTCAGGTGCGCCTTTGACGGCGGTGGCAGGTTGCCCATCACCCACGAGCGCACGTCCGACAGGGTCGGATGGGCGAGATCATCCAACAGGTGATCCCAGACACGCGGCATCAGATCGACGTAGTGCGATTTACCGAAATGCAGGGACAGCCGCGCGAAGACACCAAGGATGCGCAGATTTCGTTGCACGCCCTGAACTGCGAGCGCTTCTTGAAATTCTGGCAAATCCCATCCGGTGCGTTGGGCAAAATGCTGTGTCGCGGCCTCTCTGACATCGGGGGACACGTCCCGCCGCGCATCCCGCAGCAATGAAGACACGTCATAGGCCGGATGCCCGGCGCGCGCGTCTTGGAAATCAAGCAATCCAACATTGGCAGGCGCGGACCTGTTCGGCAGCCAAAGAAGGTTTTCGGCATGATAGTCTCGCAGGACGACAACAGGTTTTGCTGACGGACACGCGGTCAGGGCTATATGCATGCATGCAGCCAAATCATCGACCGATGTGTGTCCCGCGTACCAGGTTGCGGCCAAGCCCGCGAGTGGGGCCATGGTGTCGGCATCATAGGGCAATAGTGTTTTGGGAACCGGCGTGTCGCCCAGCGCCACCAACACCTCGATCGCCGCGATGTAGAGCCGTTCTTCGTCGTCAGGCTGATGCTCAAGATGTCGCGCAAAAAGCGCGTCGCCGAGGTCTTCGAGGATCAGGAAACCGGCGTCAGTGTCACGCTCTAGGATCAAAGGTGCAGCCAACCCGGCATGTGTGAGGTATTCGGCAATCTCGATGAAGGGTCGGGTGTCTTCGCCCTTGGACGGCGGTGCATCCATCAGGACTGCCGACGTACCATCATCGCGATGCAGGCGCAGATATCTCCGGTTTGAGGCATCGCCCGCCAGGTTTCTGACGGTGGCCTTTCGCCAATCGGACTGCTCCAGAAAGGCGCGCACCTGCGCGTCGCGGTCTGCCTTAGTCATGCAGCCATGTCCCCAAGCCAAGGTGCCGTGCCATGTATCGTGACGATCCGGCCATCACTCGGCGTTGGCTGAAAGGTTAGCGTCACGGCGGTGTCAGGGGCTGCATCGCCCAGCCTATCGGGCCATTCAATAAGGCACACCGCTGTTTCAAAGGCCTCGTCCAGCCCGATTTCGACCAGTTCATCAGCGGATGTCAGGCGGTACAAATCGCAATGCCAGATATCGAAATCCGGCGCTTCATAGGTTTGCACCAACGTAAAAGTGGGTGATGGAACATCTTCGTTCGGACCGAGAATTGCGCGTATAAACGCGCGCGCAAAGCTGGTCTTGCCCGCACCAATCGGTCCTTCCAGAAGGATTGTTGTACCCGGTGACACCAAACCGCTGATGCGCCGCGCCAAAGCATCGGTTGCATCCGGATCCGGCAGGTCAAAACTGGTCTGGTTCGTCATGGCCCAACCTTATCGGGGTGCCATGACGGTGCCTAGCCTTCGGATGGGGAATTAGCTGGCTTCAGCAAGGTCGTGGCGCAATTTATCGCTTGTGCCACGGCGTCTCCGGGCAAGCTGTTCGGCGACTGAAACAAGCGGTGCGGATGCCTTGAACCCAACCAACACAGAGCCACCTGACAGCCGTGTGACCCGACACAACAGCGTGCGCCCATCCATCATCTCAGCGGTGCCAGTCCAGTCGCCAGAATGCCCACGCCTTTGACCTGCCGCTATGAGCGCGTCCAACTCTGGACCGGGCGCCGCCTTGTCGCGCCAGATCGCGGCGGCATGTGGCAGGTTGTGATCCATGACAGAGCTTTCGGGGTCACAGTCCCAGAGCGTCCGATAGGCCTGATTTGTGAAGGTCAGTGACCCCAACTCTGAGAACACGGCAACCGCCTCGTCCATGGTATCCACAACCTCGCGTCCGATTGCGATCTGGGAATGAAACCGGCGGGTCAGCGCCAGTTCGGCCGAGATATCTTCGAACAGGAACGCGATGGCGCCGTCCGGATGCGGCCGACCGGTTACCCGCAACGTCAAGCCGCCCGGCAAAGGCCATGTCTCACAATACGTCCCGCTTTGTGCCTGTGCCTCAAGCTGCGACATCTGCTTGCGCCACGCTTGATAGTCCTTGGGTTCGGCCATCAGCTTTTCTTCGCGAAGACGATCCATGAACCTTTGCAGCGTGGGGCGCTGGCTTAGGAAATCGATCGGCAACTGCATGATGTCGAGCAAAGCCGGATTGAACAGGGCCAATTGGCGTTTCTTGTCAAAGATCGCCAAGCCGATGGACAGGTGCGCGAAGGTTTTCGTCAGCGTCTGTACAAAGTCCTTTTGCGTAGCCTCAGCGCGCATGACCGCCTCTGCGGGAGTCGCGAAAAAGAGTGTCGCGTCACCGTGTTCTGCAGCCGCGATATCGAACCAGACCGGCTCACCCACTTCGGGCTTGAAAGCAAGGCGCTTGCGTTCTGGCGGCGTGGGCAGGTCCTCGGGTTCAAAAATCGGAAGCGGTGGCCATGTGATCGAGTCAGTGACGCCAAGGCGCTGACCCTGTTGAAGATAGGCTTCATTCGCCCAATCAATGCCGCCATGCGCTGCCGTTTGCCAGATGAGGTAAGGAGCCTCGTTCGCGACACCGCGCAATGTGGACAATTCCGCACCCTGATGCGCCAAGCTGATATCATCAACGCCGTATTCAGCGGAAGGATCGTGGTCAGTCAGGGTGACGCGCATGTATCCACCCCAGACATCAAATATCAGGTGCGACGGATCCTCGGCGTGCCGGGCAGCGAATTCGGCGTGAAAGCCTTCTTGCTCTAACGCGGAATGATCCGGCAGGCCTGGATACCGCGTGCCGAAGCTGCGCGAAAATCGCTCAAAATCAGACTTGCCCGGTGGCAGTTCCTCAAAGATGCGGCGCGCCGGGGGGGTACAGTCGATCAGATCTATGCCGTCGAACAGAAACACCGTTTTCATCTGGCTTTCGACAAGCATGGACCGGCGGCCCTGATCAGGATCACGCGAGAGCCGCGCCCAAATGATTAACGCCAAAATGCTGGCCAGGACCGAAAGGAAGACGGCCGTGCTGATAATTTCCAAATTGTATGAATTCATCGATTCTTTACCCTTCGCCAAACGCGAGGGTGCAGCCGGAACGGTTAATGCGCCGTTAAAGCCAGCTTTGATCAGATCTCGATAGGTTGGTTGGGACCAAGCGCTTTGGTCTCTTGTGATGCATCGCGCTGAATCAGCGTCGCATCCCATGTCACCCGTACATGGGCACCCGGCAGTTCATCACGCCCTGCCCCGTTGGCAAAGGTCAGAGCAGCCCCTGTCCGTTCAAGAAGCGTCTTGGCAATGAACAGGCCCAGACCCATGCCTTCATATCCCGGGCGTTGTTTGGATTCGCGTTTGCGACGCCCCATAAACGGGTCGCCCAGCCGCCCGATGACCCCGGCAGAATAGCCGCGACCATCATCGGAGATATGGAGCTCGATGCGCTCAGCAGACCAACCGACACGGATGCGCACCTCTGTGCGCGAAAAATCGACAGCGTTCTGAACAAGGTTGCGCACGCCGTGAATGATCTCGGGTTGGCGCCGGATTTCGGGCTGAGTGACCTCGGTCCCTTCCAACGGAGCAACATCGATCCGAATGACTTTGCCGCGCGCCATATGGGGCTCGGCGGCTTCACGAACCACGGTTTCCAATGGGGCATGCCGAAGATGTACGTCGTCTTTCCCCGCGCGACCCATGGATCGGAGAATGTCGCGACATCGGTCCGCTTGTTCTGCGATCAACTCTGCATCGTCGTGCAGGTCACCGTCTTTGGGCAGTTCCTCCATCAATTCGCGCGATACCAGCTTGATCGTCGCCAAGGGCGTGCCAAGCTCATGGGCCGCTGCGGCCACGACACCGCCCAGATCGGTCAGTTTCTGTTCGCGCGCCAACGCCATCTGGGTCGCTTGTAGGGCCTCTGACATGGAATGGATTTCGTCCGTCACCCGCCGCGTATAGACCGCGATAAAGAACCCGCCGATCAGGATGGCGAGCCAATAGCCGAACATAAAGAGTTCGGGCAGCCGCAGGACAAAGCCGTTCATGGTCCGCATTGGCAGGTTGAACATGGCCGTCAGCGTGATCAGAACCACCGCAATCGCACCTAGGATCGCGGTCATCCCGATGGGAAGAACGGTTGCGGAAATTGTCACCGGTGCAAGGACGAGCAACGCGAACGGATTGCTCAAGCCCCCCGTCAATGAGAGCAGAAAGCAGAGTTGAAGGACATCGAAAATCAGCATCAATAGCGTCTCGGTTTCCGTCAGACGCTTGTTTTCGGGATAGGCCCAGACCGCGACAAGGTTTCCAAGAACCGACACCCCGACAGCAAGATAACAAAGGCCGAGCTCAAGTTGTAGGTCATAGAGACGTTGCGCGATGGTAATCGCCATCAGCTGCCCGGCAATCGCGACCCAGCGCAAAAGAACAAGCGTCCGCAAGCGGATCGCGCTCGTGCGGGGGCGGAACCCTTCAGTATCGCTCAATTCGACCTCACATCTTTGTGGCTGTGACACCCGGTCGTCGCGACAGGGCCAACAGATGTCATATCTATCACGCAACTTTTGCAGGAGAAATCAAATGGCGCGGTTAATGGCGTGGGGCGGGATGGCCTTTGTGGTTCTGGTTGTGGGCGGGGCGTTCCTGTTTACGCAGATCCGACAGCCGGCAGACCGCTTGGCTGAATGCCTTGCCGGATCGGTAGCGGGCGGTGACATAGGCGGCCCCTTCACGCTTGTGGACGAAACGGGACGCACTGTGACGGATCAGGATGTGATTAATGGGCCAACACTGGTCTATTTCGGCTTTACGTTCTGCCCGGATGTCTGCCCGCTGGACAATGAACGCAACGCGATCGCTATGGATATCCTCGACGAACAGGGTGCACCGGTCGATGCCCTGTTCATCAGCATCGACCCCGAGCGTGACACCCCCGAACTTCTCGCTGAATTCACCGATGTGTTTCACGAGCGCATGGTCGGTCTGACGGGCACGCAAGAGCAGGTGGATGAAGCCATCCAAGCTTATCGGGTTTATGCGCGTAAAGTCGAAGGGGATGACCCTGACTATTATCTGATGGATCATTCGACGTTCACATATCTCGTCACACCCGAAGAAGGATTTGTGACGTTCTTCCGTCGGGATTTGTCGCCTGACCAGATGGCCGAACAGGTCGCATGTGTTGCTGAAAGCGTCTAAAAATTGACCTAGGCCCCTTCCCCCTCTAAGTGTTGACAAAGCCCGAAAAAACCGGGTCCCGACATACGGGAAGGGGAGCCATGACCGAGTCCGCACAGCCCCAATTGGGGCCTGATCCATCATTGTTGCTGGTTGATGACGATGAGCCATTTCTGAAACGACTTGCAAAGGCGATGGAGAAGCGCGGCTTTTCCGTCGAGCAGGCAGGTTCTGTCGCCGCGGGTCGCGCGATCGCGACGGCGCGGCCTCCGGCCTATGCTGTAGTCGATCTGCGGTTGGAAGACGGCAACGGATTGGACGTGGTCGAGGTTTTGCGCGAGAAGCGTCCTGACTGCCGCGTTGTGGTGCTCACAGGGTATGGCGCGATTGCGACTGCCGTGGCTGCGGTCAAAATTGGCGCGACCGATTATCTTTCGAAACCGGCTGACGCGGCCGACATTACCAATGCCTTGCTCGCGTCGGGTGATGAGTTGCCACCGCCGCCAGAGAACCCGATGAGCGCGGATCGCGTGCGCTGGGAACATATTCAGCGGGTCTATGAACTATGTGATCGCAACGTCTCGGAAACGGCACGTCGCCTGAACATGCACCGCCGGACATTGCAGCGGATATTGGCCAAACGCAGCCCACGTTAGGCTGTGGGCGGGGTCATCACCTGAGCCCGCCTCCAAGCTATCAAAGATCGTATCGCTTGATAATGCGGTCCACCTTGGTGCCGTCGCTGCGCGTGTGGTCGTCAGCGATTGTTTTCCAATCCTCGAACCCCATCCGGCCATAGAACGCGAGCCCGCCAATATTGTCGGACGTGATCTTGGCCAGAATAGCCTCTCCGCCACGGGCGCGACAGTCGGCGAGCGTCTTTTCAAACAGTGCGCGGCCTGCACCTTTCACCGGGTTTTGACGGTCGGTGAATGATCCGATGGAATAGAAGCCGTCCCCAACATCGAACGCGGCCTGAAAGCCAACAAGGATGCCGTCCCGTGTCACGACATTGGTCACCGGCGGCTCAATCAAATAATGGTCGTGAAAGTCCTGATTGGAATAAGGCTCTTCATAGGCGGTCGTTCCGCCCAGCGCGATGATGTGGTTCACGATCGCTACACAGGCCGGCACGTCATCTGCGGTCATGTCTCGGACTTCAAGGGTTTGCCGGGTCATAGAGCCTCCAAAAGCATGGTGTGACGGGCGGTGAAATCCTCACGGACTTCTTTGGGCGGCCGGAGGGTGATCTGCATGCCGTCGATCATTGCGGGATCGGGGCGTCCGAAAAAGCGGGCGGCTTCGTCTTCGGCAAACCCCGCAATCTGCGTGGCTTCCAGAAAGGCGCTGATTTTGTCGGCCTTCTTGATCTGTTTCTTTACCGTTGCCGGTACCTGCGCGGGCAGCCCGAACCGCAGGTGAATGGCGGCCATAAGACGATCATCCAGCGCCCCATAGCCGGGACCCACTGCCGCTTTGACCGGCGAGATCATGTCGCCAATGACGTATTCGGGCGCGTCATGCAGCAACGCAGCCAACCGCCATTTGACCGGCGCTTTGGGAACCACCCTGCAAAACAGGCTTTCGACCAAAAGCGAATGCTCTGCGACCGAATAAGGATAGTCGCCATGCGTTTGCCCGTTCCACCGTGCCACAAAAGCAAGGCCGTGGGCGATATCCTCGATTTCGATGTCCACAGGCGTCGGGTCGAGCAGGTCCAACCTGCGACCGGAGAGCATCCGTTGCCATGCGCGGGGCGGCTTTGCCATGGGGTGACCTCGTGACTCTGATTGGCGCTGTTTTGAGCGAAGCATCCCTGCGGTGCAAGGATGTCGCGGCGCGCATTCGAAGGCATGGAGTGACGTCGCGAAAAATTCTTGGGGACCTTTTTGGCTTTCGTGCGTTAGTCAGCCGGGAGGGTTCCCAGCGCATCAATCGGAGAGACATCCGGCGCTTCTGTTCAAGGAGCTGACAATGACACTTTTGACCAAAGCGAAGACCCACGCATTCACACTTGCCGCATCGGTACTTGTGGCATCTGCATTTGCCCAACCCGCCGACGCCATGGCTTGCCTTGAGCGAAGCCAGATGGTGAATGTCCTCAAAGATCAGCATGATGAAGTTCAATCTGCGGTCGGGCTGCAGGAAAACACAAACCTAATTGAAGTTTATGCCTCGCCGAACACCGGCACATGGACCATTTTGATGACCCAACCCACGGGCGTCGCCTGCATTGTGGCGGTCGGGACAAACTGGCTGGAATCCGATCCGGTGCCTGCTGGCGTGCCGGGCTGAAGCGCCCAGCAGCCGCTTCTTGTTTAATGGATTGGGTGCTGCTACGTCCCCTGCAAAGCCCTGAAATGGGCAGGCATTGGATGAGGAGCAGCCCATGGCCAAAGACTATATCGTCAAGGACATCGCGCTAGCGGACTTTGGCCGCAAAGAGCTTGATATCGCCGAGACTGAAATGCCGGGCCTGATGGCCTGCCGCGAGGAATACGGTCAAAGCAAACCACTGACAGGCGCGCGCATTGTCGGTTCGCTTCACATGACGATCCAAACGGCTGTTTTGATCGAAACGCTGGTCGAACTGGGCGCGGATGTGCGCTGGGCATCGTGCAACATTTTCTCGACCCAAGACCACGCCGCCGCGGCCATTGCTGCAGGCGGCACGCCGGTTTTTGCGATCAAAGGTCAGAGCCTCGAAGAGCATTGGGATTACCTGGATAAGTCATTCCAGTTCGAAGACGGTCCCAACATGATCCTCGATGATGGCGGCGACGCGACGCTTTATGTCCTGCTCGGCGCGCGCGCCGAAGCCGGCGAAGACATTATTCCTGTTCCCACGTCGGAAGAGGAAGAGGTCATCAAGGCGCAGATCAAAAAGCGCATGGAGCAATCGCCGGGTTGGTTCACCAAAATCCGTGATCAGATCAAAGGCGTGTCCGAAGAGACGACCACAGGTGTCCATCGCTTGTACGATCTGGTGAAAAAGGGCGAACTGCCGTTCCCAGCGATCAACGTGAACGACTCGGTCACGAAATCGAAGTTCGACAATAAATACGGCTGTAAAGAAAGCCTCGTTGACGGCATCCGCCGCGCAACCGACACCATGATGGCTGGTAAGGTTGCCGTCGTGATGGGCTACGGCGACGTTGGCAAAGGGTCGGCTGCCTCCCTGCGCGGCGCAGGTGCCCGCGTGAAGGTGACCGAGGTCGACCCGATCTGTGCGTTGCAAGCCGCCATGGACGGGTTTGAGGTCACCCTGCTGGAAGACGAAGTCGCAACGGCGGACATCTTTATCACCACCACCGGCAACAAGGACGTGATCCGCATCGAGCACATGCGCGAGATGAAGGACATGGCGATTGTCGGCAACATCGGTCACTTCGATAATGAAATTCAGGTTGCGAGCCTGAAGAACCACAAGTGGACGAACATCAAAGAACAGGTCGACATGATCGAGATGCCGTCCGGCAATCGTATCATCCTGCTATCCGAAGGTCGTCTGCTGAACCTTGGTAACGCGACGGGTCACCCATCGTTCGTGATGTCGGCATCCTTCACCAACCAGGTTCTGGCACAGATCGAATTGTGGACCAACAACGACGCCTACAAAAACGACGTCTACATCCTGCCCAAAGCGCTGGATGAAAAAGTCGCCGCGCTTCACCTGAAAAAGATCGGCGCGAAGCTGACGACGCTGGATAAGACACAAGCAGATTACATCGGCGTCACGGTCGAAGGGCCATACAAACCCGAGCATTATCGCTACTGATCCTCGGGTTTATTCCTAAAAAGGCCCGTCGCAGTTTCCTGCGGCGGGCCTTTTTACGTTCCGCGATCATGTGATTTCACAAACATGGTTTCGGGTGGCATGGTCCGCGCAAAGGTGGGGTCACGTCATGGTCAGGTATCTTGCGGCAGTTGTTCTTGTTTTTGCCTGCATGGGATCAGCGCAGGCGCAGGTCACGCTGCGTGAAACCGTCACCTATTATAAGGTGGATGCGCTCACTCTGCCGGAATTGCGCAAACAGATGGGCGAACGCGGTCCGCGCGGATACTGGGGCTATGCCCGGTGGAATGTCAGCAGCACGGCAGAGTGTGAGGTGACCGTCAGGGTGAGCTATACCTTGCCCAAGCATGAGAACCTGTCTGGGTTGTCGCCCACCGACCGGGCCAAATGGGAAGCCATGATCGAAGCTCTTGAAATGCACGAGCGTAATCATGGGACGCACGGCGTGAACGCTGCCACTGAAATCAAGGCGGCTGGATGCTCTGGCGGATGGCGGATCATCCGCAAATGGGCGAAACAAGACCGGGTTTACGACCGCCAGACACAACATGGCCGCACCGAAGGTGTTGTTCTCGACTGATGCGTATTTTCCGCAGGCTTATCAAATGGACCTTGCTGGTCCTTGTCATTCTGGCGATCTGGCCGCTGATGTATCATCCGCAGACGCCGCTGCCGGATGCATGGAACCCCACCGAACCGCTCACCATCGCAGACCCGTTGTCCCCTTTGACGGACTGGAAAGTCAGATCCGCGGTCGCGCAACCGGGGGCCTGCGCAGATACGCTTGAGGCTGAAGGTTCGATCTTGCGACGGCTCAAGGCGTTCACTGCAAGCGACCAATGCGGGATTTCTCAACGCGTGGAGTTGCGGCAGGTGGGTCAAAGCCGTGTGCGCCCCTTTGAAACAACCTGCGAGATCGGCTTGCGCATGGCGCTTTGGGAAAAGCATGTCTTGCAGCCCGAGGCGCTGAAGCTCTTTGATCAGGGCATTCGTGAAATTCGCCACTTCAGCAGCTACAACTGCCGCCGCATACGCACGAGCAGCGGCACGGGATCGCGGATGAGCACCCATGCCACCGCGCGGGCCGTGGATGTGTCGGGCTTTGTGCTGGACGACGGCACTTTGATCGATCTGCGCAAGCATTGGGACGGCAACGACGCCAAGGCGCAATTCTTGCGCGCTGCACAGCGCGGCGCTTGCGAAAATTTCGGTCTGGTGCTGGGGCCGGAGTACAATGCACTCCATGCCGATCATTTCCATATCCAATTGGACGGCATCGGTTGCAGATAAGAATGGGCTGCTTTTCCCCTTTGTCTGCGAGATTTCGTGTGTTTAACCTCATGTCGCGTAACCAATGAACAAAACACCAACAGGAGGTGGACATGGGGAAACGGGACGAGCTGATTGCTCAATATGCCGACGATCTGAAGAACAAATGCGGGATGACCCCCGATATGGACCTTTTGACCAAGGTTACCATCGGCTGCGGCCCTGCGATCTACAATGCCGACGCCTCGACCGTCGCCGGTTCTCAGCCAGCTGAGCTTGAGACCGTGAAGAACAACTTTCTTATCAAGAAACTGGGCCTGTCCGACGGACCAGAGCTGATGGATGCGATCAACGCTGTGATCGAAACCTACGGCAAATCCGAGCGCAACAAATACCGCGCTGTGGTCTACTACATGCTGACCAAGCACTTCGGCAAAGAGTCGGTTTACGGCTAAGCCTGATTGGTTTGATCTTTGGGGCGGATCAATGGTCCGCGCCTTTCAATGTCCGACGTATCTGTCCGATGCGTCGGACATTCTTGTTAAATCCTAAACACTTATCGTTTGGCGTCGTTGCGGCGCATGGCCTACACCCTTTCGGGTGAGAGGTCCCATGGGGCCGTGTGATGGGTGCAGCGCGCCAAGGTAGATCTGCCCAAGCCTTGGCGCGTTTGATTCCGAAATCAGAACAGGGTCAGCACGATCCCCGCCACCGCCGAACCAAAGACGGCATAGCCGCAGTCAATCAGGGTCAACGCACGGGGGCGTCCGGCAAAGCCATAGCAGGTGATGAGCCAAGGGCTTGCGATGAACAGACCCAGACCCGCGCCATAAAGCGCGCCGCGTCCGACGCCTTCAACACCCGCTCCGGCAAAGATGTGACGCATCATGCCCGCCATAAAGACCGACACAACAAGACCCATGACGTAGGGCATCGGATCAGACTGATTGGCGGGTTTGCCGTCGACCACCTCGACGCCTGACACTTCCATCCACTTGTTGCCCAGCACGCTGTACCAGACCGCTCCGAAGGCAAAGCTGGCAACGGCTGCTGCGATGATATTGACCAATTCCATGGGTCCCTCCCTTTATTATGTCTTATGACACAACGATCAGGGGGTTTCGGACGTAAATCAAGAGTCCGATAGGCCGAGGACCACGTCCCATTCTTGGTCTGTGACTGGCTGAACAGACAGGCGCGAGTTTTTCACGAGGACCATTTCTTCCAGCCGGGGGTCAGTCTTGATCTGATCAAGCGTGACCGGGGACTTAAGAGCGCGCACGGCCTTGATGTCCACGCACTCCCAACGGTCATCATCGGTGGTGCTGTCCGGGTGGCTTTCGGCGATGACTTCGACGATGCCGACGACGGCCTTTTCCTTTTGCGAATGGTAGAAGAAACCCTGATCGCCCACGGCCATCTGGCGCATGAAGTTGCGCGCCTGATAATTGCGCACGCCGTCCCACTCTTCGCCAGAGTCACCCTTGGCAACCTGCTGGTCCCATGACCAGGTGGATGGTTCGGATTTGAATAGCCAATAGGCCATCAGCCGATCACCCGTTTCCACTCGATGATCGTGACGCGGTCAAACAGGCCAGCGCGGGCATAGGGGTCGTTTGCGGCCCAGTCTTCGGCGGCGGCGATGTCCTTGGCGTCAAGGATGATGAGCGAGCCGCACATCTGACCTTCGCCATCCAGAAGCGGGCCTGCCTGCTGAACAATGCCAGTCTCTTCGATATAGGCGAGGTGCGCCGCGCGGTTGTCCATCCGCACCTCAAGCGCGCCGGGTTTGTCATGGGCCATCAGGGCAATCAGCATCATTCTTCCTTTGGTGGTCGCGACATCAGTGTCCTGATCGCGGTTGTCACGTCAATCGTTCCGTTGATCAAGGCTGCCACGGTTGTGGTCAGGGGCAGGTCGATCCCCGAAATCCGCGCGTGTTCGGCCAGATTGAGCGCCGTTTGACGGCCTTCGACGGTGGCCTTTTCAGGCTCTGTTCCGGCCCCAAGGGCCAGACCGTAGGCATAGTTACGGCTCTTTTCGCTCGTCGCTGTCAAAAGCAGATCACCGAGACCCGACAGCCCATGCAAGGTCCGCGATTGCGCGCCCCGCGACAGGGCGAAGCGTTCAAGTTCGGCAAAACCTCGGGTGATCAATGCCGCGCGCGCAGATTCCCCAAGCCCAGCGCCCATGGCGATACCAGCGGCGATGGCGATCACGTTCTTCATTGCGCCGCCCAATTCGGCGCCGACCACATCAGCGGTGGTATAGACCCGAAGTGTTGGCGTCGTGAGGGCGGCCTGTGCAGGTTCAAGAATATCGGTTGGGCCCGCCAGCGTTAGGGCCGTTGGCAAACCTGAAGCGATATCCACAGCAAAGCTCGGACCCGTCAGAACGCCGATATCCGCTTTGGGCAAGCGCTCAGCAAGGAACGAGGCAGGGCCCATGAAGCCCGATCCTGAAATGCCTTTGCAGCACAGGATCAACGGCGGACAATCCACTTCGTCCAGGCGTTCTGAAACTTCGGACAGCCCGGCCATGGGGGTTGCGATCAGGCAGAGGTCAGCCTGAGCGCAGTCGGACAGCTCCAGAGAGATGCGCACGCGATCGGGCAGGGGGTGGTTTGGCAAGCGTGGACTTGCCTTTGCGTCGGTATTCAACGCACGCCCCCAGAGCACCACATCGGTCACCGAAGCCAGCGTGATCGCAAGCGCGGATCCAAAGGCCCCGGCGCCGATTATGCCGATGGTCACGCCTTGGCTCCTTTTTTGCCCGATCCAAGCATGGACGGTTTTGACTGATCCAACGGCCAACGGGGACGCGCCGACAGGTCCATGCCGTCGCGCGCACCTGATCGCAAACGCAGGCCACCGGCATAGGCAATCATCGCGGCGTTGTCCGTACACAAGGCCAGCGGCGGCGCTGAAAACTCTGCGCCTGCCTGCGTTGCAACGTCCTGAAGCGCGGATCGGATGGCTTCGTTGGCCGCCACCCCGCCAGCCACAGCTATGGCCGGCGTTTGCGGCTCCAGTTCCATGTAGATGCTCAGCGCGCGACGCGTTTTCGCTGTCAGCACATCAACGACCGCGGCTTGAAACCCAGCGCAAAGATCATCGCGATCCTGACGGCGCAGGGTATTATCTGTCATCAGGCTGTCTCGTGTGCGCAGGATCGCAGTTTTCAGGCCGGAAAAGCTCATGTTGCAGTCGTCTCGGTCCAATAGCGGGCGGGGCAGCGTGAACCTCGTCGCGTCACCATCTTGTGCAGCCTTCTCGACCGAGGGGCCACCCGGTTGTGGCAACCCGAGAATGCGCGCCGTCTTGTCAAAGGCTTCTCCCGGCGCATCGTCAATCGTACCGCCCAGTCGCGTAAACTCCTCAGGCCCTTTGACGATCAGAAACTGACAGTGTCCGCCGGACACCAGAAGCATCAGGTAAGGGAATGCCAGACCATCGGTCAAAGCTGGTGTCAGAGCATGGCCAGCAAGGTGATTGACCCCGACAAAGGGCAGTCCCGTCGTGGCGGCCAGACCTTTGGCACACATGACCCCCGATAGAACCCCACCGATCAAACCCGGTCCTGCGGTGACAGCAATGCCATCGACATCTGCCAAAGTCATCCCAGCCTTCTCCAATGCCAACTCGACGGCACCATCCATTTTTTCGGCATGTGCGCGCGCCGCAATTTCAGGCACGACGCCGCCAAATGCCCTGTGCAGATCGTTCTGACCCCACACGACATTCGACAGAACCGTGGGACCATCCATATCCACGACTGAGGCGGCCGTATCGTCACAGCTGCTTTCAAGGCCAAGGATGTAGCGGGGCAAGGTCATGCAGCGATCACTTCAGAGATCATCGGGGTTTGCGGATCAACAGGCATCGGCCTACCATCGCGGACCAGCATGACACAAGCCGCCCCCATTTGCCTGATCACTCGCCCAGAACCGGAAGCCCACCGGTTCGCGGAAGATGTTCGGGCACAGACAGGCCTTACCACTCTTGTCAGCCCATTGATGCGATATGCATATCCGGAAGTGTCAATCAAAATTGACAAATACGCGGGGGTGATTCTCACGTCCGGTGCATCGCTGCCGGTACTGAAGGCTCTGTCTCGGAACCGCAGGCATCCTGTTTATGCTGTCGGTGCAAAAACCGGGCAGATGGCGTCTGACGCCGGGTTTGATGTCGTGATCGGTCCCGGCGACGCGGCTGGTTTGATGGACGTTTTGCTGAAAACACGTCCCGCTGGTCCTCTCTTACACCTGCGCGGTGAGCATACGCGCGGCGACGTGGCGCAACAGTTGACAGACGGCGGCATAGAAACCGAAGAAGTCGTTGTTTACCAGCAGCTTGAATGTGATCTGACGCCTGAGGCCAGGCAGGTTTTGTCAGGGGAGACGCCTGTGATCCTTCCCCTGTTTTCGCCCAGAACCGCTGATATCCTTGCGCAGTCTGCACCGTTTTCCGCACCGCTCTACATTGTTGCCATGAGCGACGCGGTGGCGCGGCAATGCCGGGATCTCGCACATGCGGCAATCCGGGTTGCAGACACGCCGGATGCGCAGGCTATGCTGCGCTGTGTACAAGAGGTGGCTCGGCACCACAGCGCGGGTTGAGGCTGCCGTCGTGCAAAGTTAAGCTGACACTGGTTTCAACCAATGTCTTGGAAGTGGGGATTGTTAGTGGCTTCGAAACGCGGATCAAAATCCAAGAACGAGACAGCCGAACCGGCAGAGACGCCGAAGGTGGACGAGGCCGTTGAAACCTCGCAGGACGACACAACGGCGACTGATGCCAAAAAGGTCGCTGCCGTCGAAGACGCTGAAATCATCGAAGAGACCACTGGCGAGACCACTGGCGCTACCCCAGACGGTGACGAAACTGTTTCCGATGCCGACAAGGACACTGCAGTCGCGTCCGACGACAGCGAAGAAGCCACTGGTGATGCAGATGACAGTGCCGAGCCGGTAGAGGTCGAGCGGATCGAGCCCGAACCGTCAGCCCCGCCGCCTGTTGCCACCGAACCTGTCGTTGTCAAACGCTCTGGCCTTTCCGTTCTGTTGGGCGGCGCTGCCGCCGCCGTGTTGGGCTTTATCGTTGCGCAAGCGGTTCCCAACGGTTGGCCAGTCACGCCTGATCCGGCAGTGACAGATGCTCTGAGCGCTGCCGATGAGGCGTTGTCGGCCGAGACCGATAACCTGACAGCAAGGGTCGCCGATCTGGAGTCTTCGGACATGTCGGACGCGCTTGCCCCGCTACAGGATCAGATCGCCGCATTGGATGACAAAGTATCCTCTGAGTTCGCTGCGCTGACCGATCGTGTGAGTGCGCTCGAAGAGCGTCCCATTGTTGATCTTTCCACGCTTGATAACTCCGCCGCTGTCGAGGCAGAGCTTGAGAAACTGCGGGCCGAGATTGCAGAAGCGTCTGCGGCAGCTCAGTCCCAGATTGATGCCGCACGCAACGAAGCAAACCTGCTTGAGCAGAATGCACTGGAGGCCGCCCAAGCGGCAGCACGGCGCGCGGCGCTGTCGCGCGTGTTGGCGGCTCTTGATAGTGGCGCACCCTATGCAGACACCTTGGACGAGTTCAGCGACCTCGCCGGGGTTGAGGTTCCTGAGGGTTTGACCGCTGGCGCAGCCGATGGCGTCCCGACGCTGGCCGCGCTTCAGGCGGATTTCCCGCCCTTGGCGCGCGAGGCTCTGACGGCCATGCGCCGTGCGGATGATGGTGGTGAAAATACATTGTCGAACTTCTTCCAGACCCAATTTGGTGTCAGATCGCTTGAGCCCCAAGAGGGTGATAGCCCCAACGCCATTCTTTCACGGATCGAGGCCGCGACGACCGAGGGTCGGTTAGGCGATGCTTTGACCCAGGCGGAAGCCCTGCCAGAGGTTGGCGCTACAATCCTTGCACCTTGGATCGAAGCGGCGCAGCTGCGCGTTGACGCATTTGCAGCGGCTGACGCCCTGACCCAATCTGTTACGACAAACTGAAGGACGTACCCATGCTGTTTTCCTTGTTGAAAGTCCTGCTCTTTGTCGGCGTGGTCGGCGCGTTGGCCATTCTGGCGGTTCTGCTGCTTGAAATGCCGGGCGGCATCCAGGTTCAATTTCAGGGCGTCGAGATTTCGCTTTCGGTGCTGCAAGCCATCATCGCCGCGCTGGTCTTTATCGTTGTGGTGCTGATCGCGCTGAAGCTCATTGGGTTCTTGATCGCGACCCTGCGCTTCATCAACGGTGATGAAACCGCCATTTCGCGATATTTCACCCGTAACCGTGAGCGCCGCGGCTTTGACGCGCTGAGCGAAGGCATGATGGCGCTGGCCAGCGGTGAGGGGCGTCTCGCGATGTCCAAGGCGGCCAAGGCGGAACGCTATCTCAACAAGCCTGAACTGACGAATTTGCTGACCGCGCAGGCGGCTGAAATGACCGGCGACCGCCAGAAGGCGGAGGAAGTCTACAAACGCCTGTTGAAAGACGACCGCACGCGGTTTGTTGGTGTGCGCGGGCTGTTGAAACAAAAGCTGGAAGACGGTGACACGGATACGGCCTTGAAGCTGGCTGAAAAGGCATTCGCCCTGAAACCCAAGCATGTCGAAACGCAAGATGCGCTTCTCAAGCTGCAAGCCGGTGAACAGGACTGGTCCGGCGCACGCAAGACGTTGGGAGCCAAGCTGAAACACGGTGCGCTGCCGCGCGATGTCCACAAGCGCCGCGATGCCGTCATGGCGATTTCGCAAGCCCGCGATTTGCGCCGTGTAGGCAAAATCGACGAAGCGCAGAAGCTTGCCATCGAAGCCGATCGCCTGTCGCCAGAGCTGATCCCGGCGGCGGTCATGGCCGCCAAGGCCCATATTGAGCAAGATAAGCCCCGCTATGCGACGCGGGTGCTGAAAGCTGCTTGGGATAAGCAACCGCATCCAGACCTCGCTGCCGCTTTCGCCGCGATTGCGCCGGACGAAAGCACAGATGCGCGGATCAAACGGTTCAAGACCTTCACCAAAAGCAAGACAAGCCACCCAGAAACCAAGATGGTCATGGCCGAGCTTTATGTCAGCGCAGAGGATTTTCCCGCCGCGCGCAAGGCGCTGGGCGATCTGCCAACCACCGATCCGTCCATGCGCGCTCTGACCATCATGGCTGCAATCGAACGTGGCGAAGGTGCAGACGATCAGATCGTACGTGGCTGGTTGACCAAGGCCCTGAACGCGCCGCGCGATCCGCAGTGGATCTGCGATAACTGTGGTCACGTCCACAATGCATGGGACCCCGTCTGCGACAGCTGCGGTGCGGTGGATTCGCTGTCATGGAAACGTCCGGCCGGCGGTGATGTCGAAACGGCATCAAGCGTGCAGATGTTGCCTCTGATCGTCGGTCAGATCGAAGCCTCCAACGACAGCACGGTCGAAGACGCCGAAGTCGTGGAAAGCACGACAGACGCCGAAGATGAGCCAAAGGTCGTCTCAGGCGAGACAATCGACGTGTCGGTACCAGAAGGCGCGACGCGACATTGATTTTGGGGCTTTAGCCCCGCTGCAACCTTTGCTAAATGCCTCGAACCCTAGCCTTGGTTCAAGGCGTTTGGGCCGCTGTAGCTCAGCTGGTAGAGCACGTCATTCGTAATGATGGGGTCGGGGGTTCGAGTCCCTTCAGCGGCACCATAAATCCCGGAACTCGTTCCAGGTTTTTCGATTTTCTATATCCGCGCATTCCGGGTCTCGCGCCCGGCCGCATTGCGGCCGTTTTGAGTGTTGTATAGAGCCAATGACGTTGGGTTGCCCAGGGAAGACATTTATGCGCTCTGAGACAGAATTTGTGGGGCGAGTCTTCGACCTGCGTGTCGAGAGCGACATTGTCTTGCCGCGTCTGGCGGCTGCCACAGGTTCGGAGTCTGGCGTCATATCCGTGCGGCGGGGACAAGTTCCTGTTGAAGACACGGTGAACCATCAACATCCCAAGGCCTATTTCCGTGGCGAGGCCTCATCACTTTGGATGGCGATCCCGGATGTCGCGCGTATCCATGTGCATGGCGGACAAGCGATCGTGTATGATCCGGCGCCCGGTGCTGATCTGGATACTGTCATGCTCTTCCTCATGGGCTCTGGTCTGGGTGCGCTGATGATCCAGCGGCAGATGCTGGTTCTGCACGCCAACGGGATCGAGATCGGCGGTAAAGCGGTCTTGTGTATGGGTCGGTCGGGCATCGGCAAATCGACGCTGGCGGGGGCTTTTGCCCGGGCGGGATACAGGCTCTTTGCGGATGATGTCTGCCCGATCAATGACCAGGGCCTGCTGCAACCCGGCGCCGCCACCATCAAGCTTTGGGATACCGCCGCTGCGCATTTTCAGATTGATACCGCGTCCCTTCGGCAAATTCAGCCCAGCCAACAGAAGTTCGATTATCCGGTGGAACAGCATCTGGCTGATGCGCCGTTGCCGGTTGGGTTGATGGTCGAACTGGCCGTGCACGACTCAGACGGCTTTCATGTTGAGCGGATTACCGGAAGCCGAACATATTCAATTCTGCGGGCCAATTCGTATCGGTTCGAATACGTAGCGGCGATGGGGCAGTTGGCGCGCCATTTCGACGCCTGCGCGCGCGTCGCGAACCGCGTCCCGATCATTCGCGTGACGCGCCCGGCCTCTGGTATGGACCTGAGTGGGCTGATGGGCGTGATCGTTGAGGCGGCACACGACATACTCTCCGAGCAGGATGAGGCTGATCTTGTGACTGCGAAAACAAAGCCCTAACCTTGGGTGGCACCGAAACGGCGGACTCAGACGATGACCCAGACCCTTTACCAGCGCAGACCTGATCTAGTGGCTGCTGACATGGATGGCGAACGGGTCATGCTGGATGTTCAAAGCGGTCGGTATTTTTCGCTCCGCGGGGTGGGCGCGTTCATCTGGGACGCGATTGAGTCACCCAAGAGCCAGCAGGCCATCATCGACGAAATCAGCGAGACGTTTGATACGTCGAATGCAGGCAACGTGCGTGGCGATGTGGCGCAATTTTTGAACCAGCTGGAAGAAAACGGCATGGTGCAGTGTGTCCCAGCCTAGGGGCGCGCGACTGCGGCGTCGGATCGCGCGGTTTCTGAGCGATTATGCCTGGTGGCAAAAGGCCCTTGTGCCGGTGGTGTTCATCGCTCTTGGTTTCGCGCGGCTTGCGATCCTGACGCTGCCCTTTGCCCGCTACAGTCAGTGGTTGGGCCCGCAGGGCAGTCAGATCGGGGCGGTGTCGCCCGATCCGGTGGATCAAGACAAGGTGGCACGCGTGGGTCGACTTGTTTCGGCGGTGGCGCGCATCACACCTTGGACGTCGAACTGCCTGCCGCAAGCCCTGGTGGCAGCTTGGTTGTTGCGGCGGATGCATGTGCCGCATGCCGTCCATCTGGGTGTAAGGCGGGCGGACAAAGAGTCTGATCCCGGGCTTGAGGCCCATGCTTGGGTTTTGTCCGGCAGTGTCCCGGTGACTGGCGTGGCCGAAGCGGTTGGTATGACGCCGGTAGCGTCATTCGTTTCAACCTGACGGGTGGGATATGTTTGCAGCGATCTTCATGCGTCAGCCGGGTCGAGACCCCAGGGATCTGGTTGCCCCCGAGGCTCTTGAGGATGCGCTGAGCCTTGGTGGCTTTGGCGATGTGCGCGGGCATTGGTGCAATGACCGTGTCCTGATGGCTCAATCGCTTTTGTGGAATACGCCCGAGTCCAAGCATGAAGCGGTTCCAGAGGTGTGCTCCGAGACCGGCCGCGTGATCGTCAGTTGGGTGAGGCTCGATAACAGGGAAGAGTTGTGCAGCGCGCTTGGACTCGAAGAGCGTCAAACGCTCACCGACCCACAGATCATTCTGGCTGCTTATCGGAAGTGGGGCGAGGAATGTTCGGACCGGCTGGAGGGCGATTTCAGCTTTGTCATTTATGATCCGAACGAAGACCGATTATTCGCCTGCCGGGATACCATCGGCGCGCGGCCCCTGTTTTTTGGTCAATCAGAGGATGCTTTTTTCATTGCGACGACTGCAGGCATCCTAAAGGACCAATTATTCGCCTCAGTAACGAGAAGCCATGAATGGTGCGTCCGGTTTTTGATGCAAATGACTTGGGACCCATGGGGCACAGCCTTTGAGGAAATCAAGAAGTTGCCCCCGGCTCACAGCCTGAGCGTTCCTGCACGAGGTGATTGGACTGCCAAGCGCTTTTTCGAATTTTCTCCCGCTTCTGCCTCGGCGGATCGGCGGGATTCAAAGTGGGTCGACGCCTATCGCGACCTGTTCGACCGAGTTATGGCGGACAGGGCGAGATCTGCATTCTTAATCGCATCCGAAGCGAGTGGCGGGCTGGATTCATCGTCAATTACGGCGACGTTGCCGCTGGTCATGCGTCAGCCCCGCGAAGACCTTCATACTTTTGGCTTGTGCGATTTCGAAGATGAGGTTGCGCTGATACTCGCAACTCAGGGCAAGCACGGCATTCGTCATAGCCATATCATGGTGCAATCTGCGAAGTTCGTGGTAACGCCCGGCTACTCTGCCCATCTAAATGATTTGGGATATCCCCCCGAATATACCGGCCATCTGTTTCACGAGCCGCACCTAGAGTTGGCGCAGCAGTTTGGCATCAGGACGATGTTCTCAGGTTTTGGCGGCGACGAGCTGATTACCAACCAAGCCGTTGGCATGGTTAACGAGCTTTTGCAGCAGGGCAGATATCGGACCGCTCTTCGCGAACTTGGTGGCAGTATGCCACGACAGGTGGTCAGGCTTACCAAGAGGGTGAGGCGCCTAAATGCGGACTACGCAAACCCTTGGTACGATTGGTTCGATGCGATCAAGAGCATTAACTGTTTGAGCGATGCGTCGTTGAGCAGAAGTGACCTCGGAGATCGGCTTCTTAAGCAACTAGGTCCTTCCCGCGTTCGCGTCAGTGCCGTCAATAAGCAACTCTTGAATGAACCTGCACTTGTGTTTGCTGCCTCGCTGCGCACCGAGGCCTCAAGTGTATTGGCTCGCCGCTATGGGATGGAATATGTTTGGCCGCTGCTTGATCGGCGCCTGATGATTCAATTCTTGAAGACGCCTGTTGTTGAAAAACGCAGTGGCAATATGGGGCGTTACCTTCACCGGAGAGCCATGGCTGGGCGTGTACCCGAAGAGATATTGCGCCGTCCTACCAAACATCTGGGAGCATACCTTAATGGAGGTCCCAAAAAAGATGCCGACAACCTTGTTTGGTTTGATGAACTGCCAAGTTGGTTACAAGAGATAATCGACCACGACGCCTTTGAACATCAGGCACGGAAATACCGGGATAGTCCGGCGGCGCTCGGGGACGAAACAAATCGCCGCGCCTTCTATTTTTGGCAAATCAAGCAGATGCAACTTTGGGCAGACCGTCATCTTAGTTGATGAGCATCAGATGTTCATTTCATCGCTCGGAACGGTGTTTGACCGAAATGCCGAAACCAGATAGGTGTGAAACAACGGAGGGTGTTATGAAAAATTTGGACCACAAAATCAAAAGCGAAAAGCGTGTCTATGAGAGCCCAAGTATTGTTGAGCTTGACACAACGGATACGGCAAGCGGCCCGACGCTATCACCCCCAGAGCTTCCGACTTTTTTTGCCGATGACCCCGCAAACATCACCAGTTGATGTAACCGCTGAAGTTATCCAAGTCTGTGAGTGTCGCCCGAAAAAATTTCGGGCGACTTTTTTTTAGCTGCGCGATGGGTAAACGCCCTGCAGGCAGATAATGAAGTTCAGAGCCAACACTGGCGAGACGTTGCTGAACGCCGTGTTGCTGCCAGTCGATCCAACTTTGACGCTGTCCGGATGCATAGCGATTTCATCAGCAGGTGCCGCATCAGCATACATTGCCGTCGTGCCTAGACCCAAAAGACGGTTGGTAGGGTTTGCTTCGGTTGCAGCTGCGGTTTCAGCTGTCATCTGTGCTGTGTGCGTGTGTGCCGGCAGGTTTGCAACCTGCAATGTGGTATACTCGTTACCCGTACGCTCACCCAAAGTGTACTGTGACAGACCTGCACCGTGACCCTGACCAACGGCGCTACGGCCGCGCAGATCAGGCAAAGCGAAAGTCGACCGGCCATCACCGCCATAGACTGTTCCAAGAATCGAAAACAATGCTGAGTTGCTGCTGATCGCCAACAATTGGCCTTGGCACAGCGCCCAAGAACGCGGGGCAAAATTTCCCGCAAACAAACGAATTTCTCCGATGGTACCTTCCATGTCGGACTCCCTCTCAAAGTTTCGTAGGGTCGGGCAATTGTCCGACCCACAGCGCGCCACGCTTCACTCCGGAGTTTTCTGACGCGTTGTTCCCTGACCCTAGGTCACTAAATTGCAAGTGTCTGTGACAAATGCACATTTCGCATCCGGTCAAAGTAGAAATCGCTCAAAACATGGTCGGGCAGGCAGGCGTCAGGACCTTGACACCGGAATTGTCTGATCCAGCACATCGTCTGAGACGGTTCTGTGCGTGACAATCACCACGGTCGTTCGCCCGCGCAACGCAACGATCCGGCCTAGGATGCTGGCCTCAGACTCCTCATCCAGTGCAGAGGTCGCTTCATCCAAAAGCAGAAGGCCCGGCTTACGCAACAAGGCGCGGGCCAGCGCCAGCCTTTGTCGTTCGCCGCCAGAAAATAGCCGCCCGCCTTGGCCGCACCGGGTGTCCAGTCCGTGTTCCTGTCGCTGCACCATATCCCATGCGCCGACGTCGCGCAGGCACTGCTCGATCTCGGGTTCTGTCACATCGTCGAGGCCGAATGTCAGGTTCTCGCGGATCGTGATGTCGAAGAGCAGCGTCTCTTGTGTGACGTAGGCGATATGGGCCGCGCTGCCGGTTGCACCAGTGACGTCGATGCCCCCGCTGGTCGGTGTCAGAATGCCACAGATCAAGTCGAGTACCGTCGTCTTGCCGCTGCCGGACGGGCCGGTGATCGCGGCGATCTGTCCGGGTAAGATGTCAAAAGACAGCGCGTTCACTTGTGGCTCTGAACCGGTGGCATGGGCATAGGTCAGGTCTGTTGCCGTCACGCGGGCCGGACCGGTGGGTGCGCTGGGCATCGACGCGGAGTGTATATGGTTGGTCGGCAGCCCGTTGATCATCGCCTCATAGCTGGCAAAGGCCGGCATGGCGTAGGCAATGGACTGCAATGTGCGCATGACCTGAATCGCTGGGCCGCTAGCGCGTGCGATGATCACGACCACCGCCGCCAGAACGGAAAACTGGGTATCGAGGACAAAGACGCCAAGGGCGATTGCCACCCCCAGCAAAACAGCCATCGCGATCTGAAAAAGCGCCTGAAAGCTGGCTGTGTTCCTGCTATAGGCCACAAGCTGTTCGCCCATATGCTCTTGGCTTGTGCGGAAGAAGGCGATGTATTGGTCTTCTTCCCGCTGAATCTTCATCAGCTTGAGCGCGCTGAAGAATTGCAGGATTTGATCGGAAAAAGCCCGGCCTGCGTTGGTTTGTGACTGCCCCACCTTGGCGGCGCGGCGCATCAAGACAGGGGCAAATCCGGCGCAGACCACACCCACCCCCAACACCAAGAGCGTCAGGGCAGGCGCGATCACGGCGGCTACGGCAACCTGAACGATCACGATGATGCTGCTCACAAGGCTCCGCATCGTGTTGGTCGTGGCTTGCGATAGCCGACCCAGATCAAGAAACAGGCTGCTCTGCGCATCCTTGTGCCGAAGGTGAGACAGGGTTGCCCACTCGGAATGGGCCAACCCCGAAAACAGACTCAGCCGAAGGTGATTGAGGAAGGCAATTTCAATCTGAACGACATAGACGGCATGCACCCAGCCCAGAACCGCGCGCAGGATGATCAGGCCGACAACGATGATCAGAAGGCAGGCAAGCTGTTGGTCCAAGGTCTCGACGCCAATGGCGGCCAACTGCGTCACCACCCACAGTGACGGACCCGTAGGCGCATTCTCTGACATCAGCTGCAACACCGGCAACAGCAGAACAAGGCCCGCACCCTCGGTCAGCGCGCCTAGCGTGATCAGCGCAAGAACGATCCAGAAACGCGGCCCAGCAAATGTCCGAAACGTATTGAAAAAGCGCAAATAGGTGGCCGTCATGGTGACAGCCTATAGCAGGCATCCGAAAGCGATACCTTTGTTATCGGAAGCTTCAGAGAATTTGCGCGATGACCGCGCCGATCAGACCGCTTGTGACAGCAATGGCCGCGACAGCACCCCATCCCGGCCCGCCTTTGGGGGGTGTCGTATCCTTTGGTGTCGATGCCTGAATAAGCACGGCCTCAGCCATTTGCGGAAGGCGCGGCCCGAAACGGGACAGGATTCGCGCCGTCTTGAACAGGTCCTTGGCCAGCGACTGCGGGCCGATGGATTTGCGGATGTAATCCTCGACCACCGGCTGTGCGACGGACCAGATGTTGATCGTCGGGTTCAGCGACCGCGCGACGCCCTCGACCACGACCATCGTGCGTTGCAAAAGGATCAGCTCGGTCCGTGTTTCCATGCCAAAGCGCTCAGTCACTTCGAACAGGTAGCTGAGCAAGCGGCCCATGGAGACACGGCTGGCATCCAGCCCAAAGATTGGCTCGCCCACCGCGCGCAGGGCGCGGGCAAATTCGTCGACGTCGCGGTCAGCGGGGACATAGCCTGCCTCGAAATGAACTTCGGCAACGCGTTTGTAGTCCTTGCGGATAAACCCAAAAAGAATCTCGGCATAGACGCGGCGGGTGTATTCATCGAGCCGCCCCATGATCCCAAAATCATAGGCGATGATGTCCCCGTTCGCGGCAATCTTCATGTTGCCCTGATGCATGTCGCCATGAAAATAGCCGTCGCGCAGGGCGTGTTGCAGGAAGAGGCGCAGGACACGCTCGCCCAATTCGTTGGTGTCATGCCCCGCCTCGCGGATCGCGATGACGTCGCCTGACGGGATGCCTTCGGCCCAGCCTTGGGTCATGACGCGGCGACCCGACAGCGCCCATTTGACCTCTGGCAGGGCGAAACCGGGATCGTCCTTGGTATTGTCGGCGTATTCGCTCGCGGCTGAGGTTTCGAGCCGCAGGTCAAGTTCACCGTTCACCACGCCTTCGAAGTGCTCGATGACGTCGAGCGGGCGTAGGCGCTTTGCACCAGGGGCCAGTTTTTCGACGAACCAAGCAGCGAGGTAGAACGCGTCCACATCCTTCCGGAAGGCGCGTTCAATGTCTGGGCGCAGGACCTTGATAGCGACCTGTTCGTCGCTGTCTTTCAGAGTTGCCTTGTGCACCTGAGCGATAGAGGCGGCGGCGACGGGTTCGGAGATATGACTGAAGACATCGTCGCACCGGATTTCCAACTCGCGCTCGATTTCCTTTTTGGCAACGGCCAAAGGGAAAGGTGGCAGCTTGTCTTGCAGGACCCGCAATTGAAGAGCGAGCTCGTCGCCAACCACGTCAGGGCGGGTCGACAGGATTTGCCCGAACTTGATGTAGGCAGGGCCCAGCGCCGTCAGCGCGCGGGTGACGGGCGGCATGGACGGGTCGCCCTTGTGTCCCAGCCACTGAAATGGCCACCCCAGAATGCGGGCCATGACGCGGACGGGAGCAGGGGCCTCCATCGCCTCCAGCACGGCTTTCATCGCGCCGGTGCGTTCCAGCGTGGCACCCGTGCGCACCAGCCGCCAAATGTTATGGGGACCGCGCATCTAGGGTGTCTTTCCTGATGGCATATCGGGGTTGGCGCAGGTGCGCCTTTCGATCTTCAAATTTTCCACCCCGAATGCAGGCATGCGACGCCCATGGTCATGTTGCGATACTTGGCGTTTTCAAAACCGGCTTTGCGGAGCATCCCGAGAAACGTGTCCTGATCCGGGAATTTGCGGATCGACTCGACGAGGTACTGATAGCTGTCGCGGTCGTTGGCGATCAGCTGACCCATGCGCGGGATCACATTAAAGCTGTAGGCATCATAGGCGGCCTGCATCATCGGGTTTGGCAATTGGCTGAATTCCAGCACCATCAAACGTCCGCCGGGCCGCAGCACGCGATAGGCTTCGTCCAGGGCCTCTTGGGGGCGGGTCACGTTCCGAATGCCAAAGCTGATCGTGTAGACGTCGAACGTGTTGTCTTCGAACGGCAGGGCCATGGCATCCCCAACGACCCAATCCAGTTGCTCTGACATCTTGTCCGCCTCGGCCCGTTTGCGGCCTTCGACCAACATCGACTCTGTCAGATCAAGCACGGTCGCATGGCCATAGCCTGCACGTTTGAGAAACCGAAACGAGATGTCCCCGGTGCCACCAGCCACATCCAAGAGCTTCTGCCCTGCGCGCGGAGCGAGCCAATCCATCATCGCATCCTTCCAAATGCGGTGGATGCCAACGCTCATCACGTCGTTCATCACGTCATACTTGGATGCGACGGATGTGAAGACGCCCTGAACCTTCCCCGCTTTTTCCGTTTCGGAAACAGTTTGGTAACCAAAATGGGTCGTGTTGCCATCGTCTGTCATGAGCGTGCCTCTTTCCGTCCGCATTTGGGATATATGCCCTAGGCGGAAGAAACAAATACGTATCGCGCCGCATCGTTAGGCCGCGCAAAGGTGAATGAGATGAGTCAGCTAATCGTTATTTCAGCGTTCCTGTTGGTGGGTGCCGCCGTTTGCACTGTTGCGTTCATGTTCCGTGGTGACCTTGCTTTGAGTTGGCGCTTACGCCGTGCCACGCTCAAACGCGCCGGGGCCAGCCAACAGATGTCAATCGAGATCGAGGAGACTGAGGATGGCCAAGCCAAGGCTTCACTAGAAGCAGACAGTGCTGGCACAGATGCCCCTCAGGATGAGATTCCTCTGTCCTGGCCCATCCGCATTGTTGCGACGTTGGCGTCGGTTCTTCTCCTTCTGCTGCTCAACAGCACGCGTGCTCATGCCGGCCTCAGCCCTCTTCCCGATGAATACTTCTGGCAGGCCTATGCTGCCTCTTGCCTTATGATCGCTTGGTATCTGACACATGTCTGGTGCTATGCGGTGCGCATTCAGGGGTCATCCTTGACTGTACCTGGCGTATGGTTTGGCAGCCGCTCATTCGATCTGAGCACGCTGCAACATGTCGAAGAAGACGGCCGCCACGTGGTTCGCCTGTATTTCAAATGCGGAGCCTGTGCGAGGCTCACCAAACATCTGAACGGGTATTCCCATCTGCGGAACAAGCTGTCTGGCGACCCGCGCATGGCGGTTGCCTAAGGGCTGCGCGCCGCACGGTTTGACTTTTCGATAGATGATCGCCACCTCCTCGGGACCAGATTGCTGAGGAGTGGCGTGTGCCCGAATTGCCCGAAGTCGAAACGGTCCGCCGCGGACTCCTCCCTGTGCTTGAAGGACAGCGGATTTCCAAGGCTGAGGTGAATCGCCCAGACCTGCGCTGGCCGCTTCCTGAACGCATGTCCGAGCGACTCACCGGGCGGGTCGTGACGGCCCTTCGAAGGCGATCAAAATACATTCTTGCCGATCTCGACAGCGATGAAACCCTGATCGTCCATCTGGGCATGTCAGGGCGCATGCTGATTTCGGGCATTCAGATCGGAGAATTTCACTACGATCATCCGGCTCCGGCGAAACATGATCATGTGGTGATCCATACCGAAGCCGGCGGTCGCGTCACGTTTAATGATGCCCGCCGGTTTGGCGCGATGGACCTTGCTCCCACGGCAACGGTCGACCAACACAAGCTTCTGTCTGGGATCGGGCCCGAACCTCTCGGCAACTCTTTCAACGAAGCCTATCTGATCGAGCGACTCAGGGGGCGCAACACGCCCATCAAATCCGCGCTTCTGGACCAGAGAATTGTCGCAGGATTGGGCAATATCTATGTGTGCGAGGTGCTACACCGCGCGGGAATATCGCCGCTCCGCAAGGCGGGGCGTATCGGATCAGAGCGAGTCGCAACGCTGGTTCCGTTGATCCGCGAGGTCCTGAGCGAAGCCATCGAGTCTGGTGGTTCAAGCCTTCGGGACTATCGCCAAGCCGATGGAGAACTTGGATATTTTCAGCACGCCTTCCGTGTCTATGATCGCGAAGGCGCGCCTTGCGTCACAGAAAATTGCGCAGGTCAAGTCAGACGGGTTGTCCAGTCAGGAAGAAGCTCTTTCTACTGCGCGACATGTCAAAGATAACTTGCGCCAGCGTGGGGGAATGCTAACCCTCACGGTCTGACAGCCACTATAAAGGGTCCATCCAGCATGGCCTATGAGACGATCAACGTCGAAGTCGCAGATCATGTCGCCACCATTAAGCTGAACCGCCCAGACGCGATGAACGCGCTGAACGGACAGTTGCTTGAGGAACTGGCGCAGGCACTGAAAGACGCGGACAAGAACGACAAGGTGCGTTGCATCATCCTGACCGGATCCGACAAGGCATTTGCCGCCGGGGCCGACATCAAGGAGATGAGCGAGAAGTCGTTTGTCGAGGTCTACAGCTCTGACATGTTCGGCGACGAGATCGAGATCATGCTGCGCGTCCGGAAACCGATCATTGCCGCTGTCAGCGGCTATGCGCTCGGCGGTGGATGTGAGCTGGCGATGATGTGTGATTTCATCATCTGCTCGGACACGGCCAAGTTCGGCCAGCCGGAAATCAACCTCGGTGTTATTGCAGGGATTGGCGGTAGCCAGCGCCTGACGCGTTTTGTCGGCAAATCCAAATCGATGGACATGCACCTGACCGGTCGTTTCATGGACGCCGAAGAAGCAGAGCGTTCGGGCCTCGTGTCCCGCGTTGTGCCTTGCAAGAAACTGATGGAAGAGGCGCGCGGAGCGGCTGAGAAGATTGCCGAGAAATCGCTGATCGCCACCATGGCGGCCAAAGAAGCCGTGAACCGCAGCTATGAGACAACGCTGCGCGAAGGTCTCTTGTTCGAACGACGTCTTTTCCACTCGCTCTTTGCGACTGAAGACCAGAAAGAAGGCATGTCCGCCTTCCTCGACAAACGCGAAGCGCAATTCCGCGACAAGTAAGACCTTGAACTGATGCCGCGTGTTCTGTAGCAGGCGGCATCCAACATGCGTGTGTAGCCCGCTCAGGCTCGAATCGTCCCGGCGACCGACGTTCCGGTGGGGTTTCTGCATACGACCGTAATTGAACCGATACCCCAGAAGGGACCCACACCATGGCAAATTCGCCCCAAGCAAAAAAACGCGCCCGTCAGAACGAAGCCCGCTTTGCCGTTAACAAAGCCCGCCGCTCGCGGATTCGCACTTACCTGCGCAAAGTCGAAGAAGCGATCGCATCGGGTGATTCCGCTGCCGCAAAAGCAGCTTTGGCAGCCGCTCAGCCAGAGCTGATGCGCGGTGTGACCAAAGGTGTTGTCCATAAGAACACAGCTGCACGAAAAATGTCGCGTCTGTCGGCTCGGGTCAAAGCGCTCGGCTAAGGTCGCCTTGAGCGGAGCGCTAATCCGCTAGAATTTATGCGAGAATCGGGCGTCCAAATCGGGCGCCCGTTTTGTCTTCACAGCCGTGAAAAAAAGGGGCCGGAGATTCTTTTTCAAGAAATGCCGAGTCAACCATGAAGATCAGTTGAAGCGACGCAAACGCATTCGCTACACACAGTCCTGCGAGTCATCGTCTGGGGGGACGGGGCGGCCACAGGGACACGAAAAGAACCACAAGATTCCGTGTTCCGGGTCATCGCTGACGGGTCCAAGAAATGGGTCCGAACGCGAGCGGGTGTTGGAAGACCCGGCCTGTCCAAGCTGAACAACTTCGAGCCATCTGTTTGTGCGGATCGCTCAAATGAACGTGTCCTTTTGGGACGCGCCAGTATCCCTTTGCGCATGCCGCAAAAGCTAAGAGGTCGTGTGAAACGATCTGGGGAATGGAAGCAAGGGGACACAAAATGAACACTGAGGTCTGGGGGCAGGCACAAACAGCGCTCAAGTCGGTCGTTGGCGAAAATGCCTTCCTGACGTGGATCGAGCCGCTGAAAATCGGTTCTATCGAGAACCGGGTTGCCACCTTTGAAGTCCCGACGACCTTTGTCGGTTCATATGTGAACCAGAACTTCTCGGATCAGATCATCTATCAGATGCGGCTGCATGGTGAAGAGGTCGACCGTCTGGGTTTCGTCGTCTCAAGCGCCGCGGCCAAGCCGGCCGCTGCAGAGGTGGAGACACCTGTGGCTGACGAAGTGTCAGCCGATGCAGAGCAAACCGGATCATCGACGCCGCTTGATGTCGGTGCGGCCAAGCTCGACCCGCGCTTTACCTTTGAACAGTTCATCGTCGGAAAACCGAACGAGTTGGCTTTTGCTGCGGCCAAGCGCGTGGCCGAGGGTGGTCCCGTCACCTTTAACCCTCTGTTCCTTTACGGCGGCGTTGGGCTGGGTAAGACGCACCTGATGCACGCGATTGCGTGGGAGTTGAAACAGCAGCGCCCCGATTTGAACGTTCTCTATCTCAGCGCTGAACAGTTCATGTACCGCTTTGTCCAAGCCATCCGTGAGCGCAAGATGATGGATTTCAAATCCATGTTCCGCAGCGTGGATGTGTTGATGGTGGATGACGTGCAATTCATCGCTGGCAAGGGCAGCACGCAGGAAGAGTTCTTTCACACGTTCAACGCGCTGGTCGATCAGAACAAGCAGATCATCATTTCGGCGGACCGCGCGCCGGGTGAGATCAAGGACCTTGAGAACCGCATCGCGAGCCGCCTGCAATGTGGCCTTTGCGTGGACCTGCATCCGACGGATTATGAACTGCGGCTGGGCATCCTGCAGTCCAAGGTCGAGCTGTATCGTCAATCCTATCCGGGACTCGTCATTCAGGACGGTGTTCTGAATTTCCTTGCCCACCGCATCAGCACCAATGTCCGCGTCTTGGAAGGGGCTTTGACCCGCTTGTTCGCGTTTGCCTCGCTCGTCGGGCGCGAAGTGACAATGGAACTGACGCAGGATTGCCTCTCGGACGTATTACGGGCGAGCGATCGCAAGATCACCGTTGAGGAAATCCAGCGGAAAGTGTCAGAGCATTATAACATTCGCCTGTCGGACATGATCGGCCCCAAGCGTCTGCGCAGCTTTGCACGCCCCCGCCAGGTCGCGATGTATCTGTGTAAAAAGATGACCACGCGCAGCTTGCCCGAGATTGGCCGGCGCTTTGGTGGCCGCGATCACACGACGATCATGCATGGCGTGAAACGGATCGAAGAGTTGATGGCCAAGGACAGCCAGATTGCCGACGATCTTGAGATGCTGCGCCGCGCACTGGAAGCCTAATAGCAACATATCTTGACGATTGCGGGCGTAGGGGGAACTCTGCGCCCGAAAACACTTGTGCGCTCTTCGGGAAAGACTACGGTCAGGGTCCCGAATTGTGGGGCGAAAGGCGTGGAGACGCCTTATGGGACGGAGACGGTCATGAAACTGAGCATCGAACGCGGGACCTTGCTGAAGGCGGTCAGTCAGGCGCAATCGGTTGTCGAGCGGCGCAACACAATTCCGATCCTTGCTAATGTTCTGATCGAAGCCGAAGGCGAGGGTGTATCGTTCCGTGCCACGGATCTGGATATCGAGGTTGTCGATAAGGCCCCGGCCATGGTTGAGCGCGCAGGTGCCACAACCGTCAGCGCGGTGACGCTCCACGAGATTGTCCGCAAGTTGCCCGATGGGGCGCTTGTCAGCCTGACGGATGATGGGACCAAAGGCCGTTTGACGGTCGAGGCCGGTAGATCGAATTTCTCGCTGGCCACATTGCCGAAAGAAGACTTCCCTGTGATGGCGTCTTCTGAATACACGGCGAATTTCAGCGCCAAGGCGTCTGTGCTGCGCCGGTTGTTCGACAAATCCAAATTTGCAATCTCGACGGAAGAGACACGGTATTACCTGAACGGCGTCTACATGCATGTGGCCGAAGCCGAAGGTGGCCGGATGCTGCGTTGCGTGGCGACCGATGGGCATCGTCTGGCACGCATTGATGCTGACCTGCCCAGCGGCGCCGAGGAAATGCCCGGCGTGATCGTGCCGCGCAAGACGGTCGGGGAATTGCGCAAGCTGTTGGAAGATGACGATGCCGATATCGCGGTGTCAGTCAGTGAAACGAAGGTCCGCTTCACCACGGATAAAGTGGCTCTGACCTCGAAAGTGATCGAGGGGACGTTCCCCGATTACATGCGCGTGATCCCGACTGGGAATACGAAGAAGCTGGAGGTTGATGCCTCTGAATTTGCGCAGGCCGTGGACCGGGTCGCGACGGTGTCGTCCGAACGGTCGCGCGCGGTGAAGCTGCAACTGGATGAAGACCGGTTGGTTCTATCCGTCAACGCGCCCGATAGCGGCGCGGCTGAGGAAGAGCTGGGTGTGGCCTATGGTGACGACCGGTTGGAGATCGGGTTCAACGCGAAATATCTGCTGGAGATTGCGTCACAGGTGGATCGCGAGAACGCGGTGTTTTTGTTCAACTCTGCAGGTGATCCCACCTTGATGCGCGAAGGCAATGACACCAGCGCGGTTTATGTCGTCATGCCGATGCGCGTGTGATCGGTGTCTGGTGGGCGTCCCGCCCACCCACCCCTTTAGCGCTGCGCGCATGAATGGCCGTTCCGGCCATGCCTTCGGCGAGAGTATTTTAGAAACATAGAAGGGACAGGTCGTGCTGGCGATTAAGCATCT
Source organism: Shimia ponticola (assembly GCF_007995215.1). Taxonomy (GTDB): domain Bacteria; phylum Pseudomonadota; class Alphaproteobacteria; order Rhodobacterales; family Rhodobacteraceae; genus Shimia_B; species Shimia_B ponticola. The sequence goes on along the minus strand of NZ_VCDK01000005.1, from coordinate 324,474 downwards.
GACGCTGTCCCATTTTCGGTCGCACCGGGTGACGCGGCTGGACGTGGACGCGCGCCCTTTGGCGTTTTTCGGACCGAATGGCGCGGGTAAGACCAACGTTCTTGAGGCTGTGTCCTTGCTGTCGCCCGGTCGGGGTTTGCGGCGCGCGACGGTGGATGAGTTTGCGCGCCAGCCCGAAGGGTTGGGGTGGAAGGTCAAAGCCGAAGTCGATGCTGGCGGCGCCCATGAGGTGGAAACGTGGGCTGATCCCGGATCAGCGCGGGCGGTCCGGGTTGATGGCAAGGCGGCATCTCAGGTCGATTTGGGTCGGATGATCCGTGTGTTGTGGTTGATTCCGGCGATGGATCGGCTCTGGATCGAAGGGGCGGAAGGGCGCAGGCGGTTTCTGGACCGGATGACGCTGAGCTTTGATCCCGGTCATGCCGAGCAGGCGCTGACCTATGAAAAGGCGATGCGGGATCGCAACCGTTTGTTGAAGGATCAAGTCGGTGATCCGTCCTGGTACCGCGCGCTTGAGGCGCAGATGGCGCGGGCAGGGATGGCGATGACGCGCGCGCGCGCGGCCACGGTTGTGGCATTGGCTGAGGCGCAGGCGGGGGCTGAGACGGCCTTTCCCACGGCAGATTTGTCGATCACGCATCCAGATGTTGAGTTGCCCGGTTCGGAAGAGGACCTCTTGCGCGCTTGGGAAGACACAAGACGGCGTGACATTGCGGCCGGGCGCACGCTGATCGGGCCGCATCGGGTCGATATGGAGGCAGTCTATGCCGCCAAAGGCGTCCCAGCGCGTGCGGCATCGACAGGTGAGCAAAAGGCGCTTCTGGTATCTCTGATCCTTGCCAATGGGCGCGCACTGGCCGCGCGTGTCGGTGCGCCGCCGTTGCTCCTGCTGGATGAGGTGGCGGCCCATCTGGATGCCGGGCGTCAGGCGGCGCTTTATGACGAGATCTGTGCTCTGGGTGCACAGGCGTGGATGACCGGAACAGGGCCGGAATTGTTTGCAGCGCTGGGAGACCGGGCACAGCGGTTTGAAGTGACCGAAGACGGCGGAACCTCAATCGTCACCGCAGCCGGGTGAGCAGGTCCTGAACCACGGTATCCTGTCCGGCAAGGAACCCGTCGAGATCAAATGGTGCAGGTTCGTCAACTGGGATGCCGAGACCTTCGAATTCTTCGTCCGCATTGCTGCGATAAATCTGGTGGGACAGGCCCAGCTGCCAGCCATTGGGCAGCTGGCGGTTTAGGATGTCTGACAACTCACCGCCCGACGGGTCGCCGAGGATGGTAACCTGCGGAAGCTCTCGCATGGCGATGGAAAAGATCTCAGCGGCGCTTGCGGTGTAGCGGCTGTTCAAGAGGAAGACGGGCTGGCTCAGTTTTGTCCCGGGAAGGTCAGGCACAAAGGCGGGAATGGGTTCAGATAGGCCATCCTGTGTGACAATCAGTTTGTGAAATGCTTCGAAGCCGCCTTTGGTGAAAGATGCCGCATAAGCCAGTGATACGTCATCCGATCCGCCTGGATTGAACCGGTTGTCGATGAGGATCGCCTTGGTCTGCGCCAGCGCCTTGGCCGCGGTTTGCATATGGGCATGGGCCTTGGCCGTCGCCTGACCGCGGGCGTCGTCAGCATCCATGCCCAGCAGCCTGATCCATCCGACGTTGCCGGGAAGGGTGCCATAGCAAAGCGCGCTGTCTGGGATGCAGGTGACGGGTGTCAGGTCCTGCGCGACAGCGTTGGCCATTGCATAGTGCTCTTTCCAAGGGGCGCCGGGGTGGGGCGAGAAGCCGGTTTCGCCGGTGTAGACGTAGACATGACCGTCGCGGACCCCGTCGAGTTGGACCCGGAGAATGTCGAGCAATTCGTCATCCGAGGTGTCAGGGCCAACCAAGGCTCGGGCGCGATTGGTGTTCGCCTCCCAATCGACGGCATGCAGGTCAAAGAACGGGTAGTGTTCGTTGAAGTGCTGGTAGACGGCTTCAACCACCGCAGGCGGATCGCTGGGTTGAAGTTGGTTGCAGGTCTCTGGCAGTTTAGACACGCGCTCTGCGGTTATGGGGTGGTAGATGCCGTCTGCGTTCACCACGAGACGCCCGTCGACGGCATCGAATGAAATGCCTTCGGCCCACCGCAACAGACCGCGATGGGAGGGGAACACATCGGCGGCCTGACAGGCCGTGTCGGTCACTTCGTAAATCTGGGTCTGAACCGCGCCGATATCGACATACATGCCGTAGCCATTCGTGCGCCACAGACCCGCAGCCTCTGACGAGGGGCGCCCGAGGAAGAGGGCGATCATTGCGGCGCACAGCAGGACAAACGCAGTGGCAAAGAGGCCGATCAGAAGACGCATTGGTACAATAATCCAATTGAGTTTGTATTGACTGAACTCCGTCGCTACGGAGGGGTCAAGATGACGATGTCCCCTGCCGATCTCGGGCTCTATGCCTTTGCCGTTGTGATCCTGTTCCTGACGCCGGGGCCAGTATGGGTGGCGTTACTTGCCCGGGCCATGTCAGGCGGTTTCAACGGCGCATGGCCTTTGGCGCTGGGCGTGACGGTCGGAGATATGCTTTGGCCGTTTCTCGCGATCCTTGGGGTGAGTTGGCTGGTCAACGAGATCGAAGGTCTGCTGCTGATCTTGAAATGGGTGGCGGCGGTCATGTTTCTAGTGATGGGCGTTTTGCTGATCCGGAATGCGGACGCAAAGCTTGGGTCGGACAGTCGGCTGACGCGGCCGGGCATGTGGTCCGGCTTTGTCGCCGGACTGCTGGTGATCCTTGGAAATCCGAAGGCGATTTTGTTCTACATGGGCCTGCTGCCGGGATTCTTTGATCTGACGGCGGTGACGTGGCCGGATATTGCCGCGATTCTGTTGGTGTCGATGTTGGTACCACTGGCAGGGAACCTCGCGCTGGGGGCGTTCGTGTCGAAAGTGCGGGGTTTGCTGAGTTCACCGACCGCTCTGCGACGCTTGAACATTGCCTCTGGCGGGCTGTTGATCTTTGTTGGGATCATCATCCCTCTGACGTGAGGCACCATGGACCACAAAGCCCTGATTGCCAGTTTGCCGCCGGAAGAACGCGCAGCGCTGACGCGGCGCAGTGATGCGGCCGGGCTGTTGCATCTGGCCGGTCATCTGGGGTTGATCGCGTTGGGTGCTGTCTGGATTTCGGCGGGGTGGCCGCTCTGGTGGCTTATGCTGCTGCCTTATGGCGTGGTGTTGGTGTTTCTCTTCACGCTGGCGCATGAGGCGACACACAAGACACCGTTTGCTACGGATTGGATGAATGAGCTCGCCGGGCATTTGGCAGGGTTGGTTTTGATCCTGCCGTTCGAGTGGTTTCGCAGATTTCATATGGCGCATCATCGGTTCACGAACGATCCCGAGCGGGACCCGGAACTGGTCGGACCCAAGCCGGACACATGGCCCGCGTTTTTGTGGCACGTGTCTGGAGTGCCGTATTGGCGCGCTATGATGCGGCAGGTCTGGATGAATGCCTTTGGGCGCATTGAGGCCGATTACCTGAGTGATCGGATCGCGCCGCGTATCCGGACCGAGGCGCGCGTCTATCTCGCTATCTATGTCTTGCTGGGTTTGACGCTGATCTGGTCACCGTTGGTCCTGTGGCTGTGGGTGGTGCCGGTGTTGCTCGGGCAGCCGTTTCTGCGGCTGTATCTTTTGGCGGAGCATGGGCGCTGTCCGGCGGTGGCGAATATGCTTGAGAACTCGCGGACAACCTACACCAATCGGGTGGTGCGGTTTCTGGCGTGGAATATGCCCTATCACGCGGAGCATCACGCCTATCCGATGGTGCCGTTTCATCAGCTGCCTGCATTTCATGAGAGGACCATCGCGCATTTGCTGAGTACGTCGGAAGGGTATCGCCAGTTTGCGGCGCAATATGCCTCTGACTTGAAGTAACAGCATCGCAGCTAGCTCTGGGCCGGTGGCACCGCCGGGCCGCGCCCGACCTCCCCCCGGAGGGCGCTTTGGCGATGTCACCAGCAGCAAATCCGGCAATGATGCTTTGAAGCGCAACGCTTGGAACGCGCGTTTGGAACGCCCTCCAGGTCGGGCGCAGCCCTCAGCTCGCTGAGACCCCAAAATCTAGCGCATGCGCGTGACATTCCCCCCCAGACCTCGTATAAAACCGGCAATAATACGAAGGACGGCGATATGGCAGAAGCCGAGCAAAACCAGCCAGAATACGGCGCGGATTCCATCAAGGTTCTCAAAGGCTTAGAGGCGGTTAGAAAACGCCCTGGCATGTATATCGGTGACACCGACGATGGATCGGGTTTGCACCACATGGTTTACGAGGTCGTGGACAACGGTATTGACGAGGCTTTGGCCGGTCATGCCGACTATGTGCATGTGAAAATTCACCCCGACAACAGCGTGTCCGTCCGTGACAACGGACGGGGGATTCCGGTTGGTATCCATGAGGAAGAAGGCGTGTCAGCGGCAGAGGTCATCATGACCCAACTGCACGCAGGCGGTAAGTTCGACAGCAACTCGTACAAGGTCTCCGGCGGTCTGCACGGTGTGGGTGTGTCGGTTGTGAACGCTCTGTCAGTCTGGCTGGAACTCAAGGTCTGGCGTGATGGCAAAGTCCATAAGGCGCGCTTTGAGCATGGTGAAACGACAGAGCACCTTGAGGTCATCGGTGAGACCGAAGACACCGGGACCGAGGTGCGATTCCTTGCATCCACAGACACCTTCTCGAACCTCGAATACTCCTTTGACACGCTGGAAAAGCGCCTGCGTGAGCTGGCATTCCTGAATTCCGGCGTGCGGATCATTCTGGAAGATGCGCGCCCAGCAGAACCGCTGAAGACCGAGCTCTTCTATGAGGGTGGCGTCAAAGAGTTCGTTAAGTATCTCGACCGGTCGAAAACCTCGATCATGGAGACGCCGATCTATGTCGAAGGCACGCGCGATGACATCGGGATCGAGGTCGCGATGTGGTGGAATGACAGCTACCACGAGAATGTCCTACCCTTTACCAACAACATCCCTCAGCGGGACGGCGGCACCCATATGGCGGGCTTTCGCGGCGCCCTGACCCGGACAATCAACGCCTACGCCCAATCCAGCGGCATCGCAAAGAAGGAAAAGGTGAGCTTTACTGGCGACGACGCGCGTGAAGGCCTTACCTGCGTGCTGTCGGTCAAGGTGCCTGACCCCAAGTTCAGTTCGCAAACCAAGGATAAACTGGTTTCGTCAGAGGTGCGTCCAGCGGTCGAAAACCTCGTGGGTGAAAAGCTCGCTGAGTGGTTCGAGGAGAACCCGAACGAGGCCAAGCAGATTGTTGGCAAGATCGTCGAAGCTGCGCTGGCCCGCGAAGCCGCGCGCAAGGCCCGCGAGTTGACTCGCCGCAAGACGGCGATGGATGTGAACTATCTGGCTGGCAAGCTGAAAGACTGTTCAGAGAAAGACCCATCCAAAACCGAAGTTTTCCTCGTCGAAGGGGACTCCGCCGGTGGATCGGCACAGACCGGTCGCGACCGCCGCACGCAGGCGGTGTTGCCCCTGCGCGGCAAGATTCTGAACGTGGAGCGTGCGCGGTTTGACCGGATGCTATCGTCGCAGGAAATTGGCAACCTTGTCATGGCGCTGGGTACCGGCATTGGCCGGGATGAATTCAATATTGAAAAGCTGCGCTACCATAAGATCGTCATCATGACCGATGCGGACGTGGACGGCGCGCATATTCGGACTCTGCTCTTGACCTTCTTCTTCCGTCAGATGCCGGAACTGATCGAAGGCGGGTATCTCTATATTGCCCAGCCACCGCTCTATAAGGTGTCGCGCGGCAAATCCGAGGTCTACCTCAAGGATCAGGGTGCGCTGGACGATTACCTGATTGATCAGGGCGTCGAGGGTGCGGTTCTCCGGCTGGGGTCTGGTGAGGAAATTGTCGGTCAGGACTTGGCCCGCGTCGTGCATGAGGCGCGGCAGCTGAAGCGACTGCTTGATGCCTTCCCAACCCATTACCCGCGCCACATTCTGGAACAGGCTGCCATTGCAGGGGCCTTTGTGCCCGGAGCCGTGGATCGCGACCTGCAGGGTGTGGCCGATGCCGTCGCGCGTCGTCTGGACCTGATCGCGTTGGAATACGAACGTGGATGGCAGGGCCGCATCACGCAGGACAAAGGCATCCGTCTGGCACGTATCCTGCGCGGTGTGGAAGAGGTACGGACGCTTGACGGTCCGATGCTGCGCTCTGGCGAAGCCGGTCGGACCGGATCGTTTACCGAGGGTCTGCAGGAAATCTACGGTCAGGCCGCCACGCTGCATCGCAAGGAACGCTCACAGCTGATCTACGGTCCGCTGACCCTTTTGGAAGCCATTCTGGAAGAGGGTGAAAAGGGCAACACACTGCAGCGCTACAAGGGTCTGGGTGAAATGAACCCTGATCAGCTGTGGGAAACGACGCTCGACCCCGACGCGCGGACGCTTCTGCAGGTGAAAATCGAAGACGTGGCCGAAGCCGACGACCTGTTCACCAAGCTGATGGGCGATGTTGTTGAGCCACGCCGCGAGTTCATCCAACAGAACGCGCTGAGCGTAGAGAACTTGGACTTCTAGCCGAAGGCTTTATTGCGCCGCGCACCGAATAAACCGCCCGAATGACGGCAACGTCATGCCGCGCCGGTCCGCCCCCACGGGGCGGCGCGATTGCGCCACCCCTCGGACCGGCTCTGAACAACCAGTGTCAGGCTGCATAGGATTAATCCATGACCCAAATCACCCGCATCGACACATCCGCCCGGATGTCCAAGATCGTCAAACATAACGGCGTCGCTTACCTCTGTGGGCAGGTCGGCGCGGGCGATACGGTGACCGAGCAGACGCAGGACTGTCTGGCACGCGTGGACGCGCTGTTGGAAAAGGCCGGGTCGTCGCGCGAGCACATGCTGCAAGCTGTGATCTGGCTGGCCGATATGGCCGATTTCGCCGAGATGAATGCCGTTTGGGACGCGTGGGTGCCAGAGGGTCATGCGCCTGCGCGGGCCTGTGGTGAAGCGAAACTTGCGCGTGATGTGCTCAAGGTCGAGATTATCGTGACCGCAGCGGTAATCGACGGCTGACACTTTTCCCGATCCCTAGCTGCCCCATGTGATGGGAAGCATGAGGCAAAGCAGACGCACACATCTTTGGGCGGCGACGCGGCCAAGTTGGCTGCGCGATGGCGGTATGGTCCTTGTCATCCTGATGGCCGGGGTTTTCGGCCTCTATGCCATCGGCGAAGGTGACTTTGGCCTGTTTTCAGCGGACCGCGCCACGTCGCAGTTCTTTAGCTCGCAAGCCCCATTGTCCAATACCGCCATCTTTTCACACATGTGGTTGGGCGGGGTCGTGACCATTCTGGTTCCGCTTCAGGCGATAGGATGGTTGCGCAGCAAACTGCCTGCGCTGCACCGCGCGTTGGGATATTTGATAGCCGCTTTGGCGTTTGCAACGGCGATGGGCGGCTTGGCGTACATCGTGTTGCGCGGCACCCAGGGAGGTTGGCCGATGTCGCTCGCCTTCGCGGCCTATGGGCTATTGATGCTGGCGGCTGCGGTCCAGACGTTGCGCCATGCCCGGGCCGGATGGGTCACGCATAGGGATTGGGCCTTACGGCTTGTCGTGCTGATCCTTGGGTCATGGCTGTATCGCGTTCACTACGGGCTTTGGTACATGGCCACCGGCGGCCTTGCGTCGAACGAGGCGTTTACCGGAGCCTTCGACCTGATCAATCTGGTCGCATTTTACCTGCCCTATCTCATCGCACTGGAGCTTTGGTTGCGTGTGCGGCCGTCTGCCCGCCCGGAACCAAGCGCCCCGGCCTGAGTTGATCTCTCAAAGGAGATTTACCCATGGCAGAGAAAACAACCGACAGCTCACAACCCGATAGTTCCGCAGAGACCGAGGGCCTGACAATCGTCACACCCGGCCAAACGCGGGAAATCCAGCTTGAGGAAAAGGATCGCGACGATCCGCCTGTAGCTGATCTTGCCAGGGAACTGCCGCCAGAGGCCAAGGACGCCGTCAGGCTCGAGGGCGATTGGGAAGGCGATGCAGGCCGTCATGATGCCGACGATGCGCAAGAAACCGAAGACAACCTGCGCGACAACGGTTGAGACAGGAGAGGTCACCATGACACATTCCCCCCTTCTTGAACCGCTGGCGATGGGATCGCTGAACCTGCCCAACCGCGTGTTGATGGCCCCGTTGACGCGAAACAGGGCACACGGCGACGGCACGCCAAAAGACATGGCGCAAACCTACTATGCCCAACGTGCCAGCGCCGGCATGATCTGGACCGAGGCGGTCCAGATTGATCCGATGGGCAAGGGCTATATCGACACGCCGGGCATTCACGCGGATGATCACGTCAAGGCATGGCGCAAGATCAACGACGCCGTGCACGCGGCGGGTGGTCGGATGTGCATTCAGCTTTGGCACGTTGGTCGGATCAGCCATACCTCACTTTTGCCAGAGGGTCGCAATCCGGTGTCTTCGACCGACAAGGTCGCCGACGCCCAGACCTTTACGGCCAATGGATTTGAGGATTGCTCAAAACCGGAAGCCTTAACTGTTGAAGGCATTCGTGAGTTGATTGGTCAATATGACCGCGCGGCCCAGCTGGCGCGAGAGGCGGGCTTTGACGCTGTCGAAATCCACGCCGCCAATGGATATCTGCTCGACCAATTCCTGCAGGACGGCGTGAATGACCGTGACGACGATTATGGCGGCTCCGTGGAGAACCGGATGCGCCTACTTCAAGAGGTGATCGGCACAGTGGCCAGCCATTGGGAACGGGGTCGTATCGGTGTACGCCTGTCGCCGTTGGGCCAAGCGCACGACATGTCTGACAGTGACCCTGAGACGCATTTCGGTGCGATCTACCGGATGCTCTCCGACGAACAGCTGGCCTTCTTGCACGTCGTCGAGAACTTTCCGGGCAACGAGTCGGATGGCAGCTTGACGCAAAAGCTGCGCTCAGAGTTCACGTCGGGCCTTTATATCGCCAATGGTGGTTATGATAAGGAGCAAGCCGAAAAGGTTGTGCGTGACGGATACGCCGACGCGATCACCTTCGGGCGTCCGTTCATCTCCAACCCGGATTTACCAGAGCGCATTCGCGTCGGCGCGGATTGGGCCGAGGCGGATCAGGACACGTTCTACGGGGGCGGGGAAGAGGGGTATATCGACTACCCCGCGCTTGACACGAACGCGGCGAAAGCAGCCTAAACCAAGGGGCGTCTGCTGTGCAGGCGCCCTTACCTTTACATCTCGATAATCGGGGCCACCTCGACCGACCCGGAGCCATCCATCACCATCGGGTTCTTCGCGGCGATGTCGCAGGCCGCCTTGTGATCGGCGGCGCTGATGATCGAATAGCCAGATGCCGGGTTTGCGCCGCCATCTTCGGTGTGTCCCGATGGGCTCACCGTATGGGATTTGCCGACCGGATTGCCGTAGTCCGCAACGTTGTCGGCACCGATGCCGGTGTACCACGCATCCCATGCCTCCATGGCTTTTTGGCCTTCTTCCGGCGTGTCTGGGGTCTTGCCCCCGTGATAGACGAATAGAAATTTGGGCATGGGTCTTCTCCTTCGACGTGCTGACCCATCATGGCCTGAAACGCTGAGTCGGACCAAATCCTATGGTTTGAGGCTTGCCAAATAGGCGTCGCACCAACAATTCACGAGCGACGAATACTCAGCCTCCGGTTTTCGCATCTCATTAATCTCGCTCAGGATCAGGTGGATGATTTGGGTAAGCTGATCTGCTGTTGCGGCGACCTCGGGGTCCGGATGAGCGGCGAGCTTCACGGCAAGCATATCAATCCGTTCAATCAAGCTGCGATAGAACTCCAGCCTGCGCAGAACCCGCGTCCTTGCCTGCAAAAGCCCCAAGCGGTTCAGACCATAGACCTGGATCGAAACCGCCCCGCGCACGGCCGCTTTCGGGGTTGCCGCGGCGACTTCTTCTGCGGTTCCCGTGATTGGGACATTGTCCATTCCAACCGGGATGGCCAAAGCGAGCATGTGCTCGCGATCAATGTGAAACCGGATGTGATCCTTTGGCTGGTCCTGAGTTGGATCAAGAAGAACCGGGTCTTCAGCCGCGAGGTTGTCGCTTTCGGATTCTGCGCGCGTGCCGAGAATGGGAAATGAGTCGAGCTTGCCCGTGTTGACCGTCGCAGAGGACCTTTCGGCCAACTCTTTGAGATCGCCGGTCGGCTTTGGGGTGATCTGACGCCGTTTGCGGTTACAATCGAGGCAAGAGGGCAGCAGGTTTTCCCATTTCATCCCTAGCCACCAATACCCGTCATGGTCCGTGCCTTCGACGCGTCCTTTGGGGCGAAAGTGTTCAACGTCGACAGGCGCCTGCGTTTGGTAAATCGTTTCGCAATAGGCGCATTTGCCGTGAAAGACTTGCTCCAGTGCGGCCTTGACCCGGTCATCCTTGTAGACGCTAAAGGATTTGCCGGTCAGGGTGCCTTTTTCAAAACGCTCACGCACCCGCTTCAGCTCGGCATCGGCGCGTTTGTCCTTGCCGTATACCGACGCTGGCGGGTCCGGTCGGTCAGCCCTGCGCATCTGTGGCCTCTAGCGCGGCGATGATATCGTTGATCGTCGATTGGCGCATCTTTGTCTGGATTTCCGGCGCTTTATCGCGGCGTTGGATCAGGTACTGCGCCACGGCGTCTTGGACGATCCGGGACGCAGCGGTGGTGCCGACCGGCAATGCGTCGCTGATCTCTGCGCGGAAACTCTCTATGACCTGCCTGTGTCTGGGGTTGGTCGGTTGTTGCCCCGCCGGGTAGAGGGCAAGGATCGAGGCGACTTCGGCAATGTTGATGCTGGTTTCCTCGTCAGTTGTGTCAAACAGGTCGAAAAAGTCCGAGGTCAGGAGTTGCTCGATCGTCAGCTTGGTCACGTCAGGCAATTTGGTCAGCATGTCGACATAGACCGGTAGGCCCGATTGCGCGGTGTCGCGTTTCTGCCGTTGCAGGACCATGACCTCGCCGTCCTGCATACCGCGGATACAGAGGGGGTCATGGGTTGTGACGATGAAGGTCATAGCCGGAAACGCCCGGCGTAGGCCCGCCATAACAGAGACTTTCCAGCGCGGATGAAGATGGGCTTCGACCTCGTCGATCATGCAAAGACCGCGTGCGTCCCTGAGCGACGTGAAATCATCCCGCTCCATGTGCCACCGCATCATGTCGCAACTCAAAGCGAGGATCGTGCGGAACCCCGAGGACAAGGTATCCAGCGGCGCGCGGCTGATGATGTCGCCCATCGCACCGGGGATCGGTGTGCCGTCGGGATTGGTCGGAGCCGGTTCGCGGATCACGACAAGGCAATCCCCGTCTTCCCGGTCAATGGTGTTAAAGCCGCCGCCGATGATGTCGCGCAGTGCGGCGATGACCATGTCGAACGTCGCTTCTTCCAGCTGCAACAGCCATTTCTTCGGGTTCGAGAGCAGATCATCTGAGTGAAACAGGTTCCGAACACCCCGGTCGGCCCGCCAAGTCCGTAGCGAATTGCGGTAATGCCGATAAGCGCCGTAGGCGTAGATGGGATAGTCGTCGAACCTGTCGCCACGTGCCCGTTTCCCGCCGCCCAGCGTTACCGAGAGCCCGACGACGCGTGTATCATCATTGCGGTCTTTCAGAGTCAGAGACACCTCTGCACGGTCGCGTGTCGGCTCATCGCAGCCCATGTATTTTGGGTTCAAGAGGATGGAGGAGGCCTTTTCATCCAAGAGACCACGTGCCCGCGAATTGACCAGCGTCTGCGCAATTGCTTCGAGAAGTGAGCTTTTGCCGGTGGCGTTTTCTCCAAGGATCAGCAGCGCGCGGGCCAGATCACGATCCTTTGGTCGGGGCGGCAGTTCCAGATGCAGGTTTTCGATGGCTCGGTAATTGGTGACGTCGACGCTGTGCAGATCAAAATGAGGCACGCGCGGGCCTTTGTAGCGGCGTGGTTCTGGTTCCTTGGTCTGAGGCCTAAGAATCTCACGCATCAATTCTGAGCCTGAGGTGTTCTGAAGCCGGAACTGCGTAAGAATTCCTGCAAATTCGATCTCAGCAGTCACTTGGCGCAGACTGCCTGTCTCAGGGTCTGCGTCTTCCAGGTACGACTGCAATGCTTTCTCGCGCCGAGACACCAGCCTGTCTCGGTTCAGGCGAAAATGGTCGATGGTCAGCGTTCCGGTTTCTGTCAGACCCTCCAGTTTTCCAGAAAGATCGACTCGCAGGTTCTCAAACACCGATGCGTCCTCAGAACAAGGATCGAGCAAGATTGGCGTCTCTGCGAAGGGCGCCCCCCAAACCCCAGTCCCTCGATCCACGTAATCCCGCACGTCATCGAAGCTGGGCGGTGTGATCTCGGGCGGGTCGGTCGGGAAGAAGGATCTGTCTTCCGGCAGGCAATCTTCGCAGATCGGGTACAGATTTTCCCACGCATGGGCGAGCCAGCTGAAATTCAGCCAGACCATTTCATCGCCGTCGCGCATGGTCTGAGCAAAAGCAGGCGGGCGAAACTGATACGGTTCGAGCGGCAGGTTCGCCTGCTCGCAAAACGCGCATTTCCCATGGAAGAGGTCGATGAGCGGCGGCATGACATCTTCGTAATGCTCTTTGCCCAGTGGCCCGGTCGGAGGGGTCGTTTGCGCGCGTTCTTTGTCCTGAAGAGCGTAGAATTCCAGAAACTCGGACCGCAAGCGTTGAAGGCCACTGCTTCCCAAAGACGGGGGCGGGTTTTCAATATCTCGTCTGACGATGCGCATAGGTCTGAAATTGGCTGTGATGGAACTTGGCCAACACTACCCACGCGTGCACGTCTTCCCCAAGGGAAATCTGGTTAGCCCTCGGCGGCGAGCAATTGCATTTGGCGCATCCGGAACCGGTCCCGGTCCTCGGCGGTGTATTCATCAACACATTGATGGCACTGAACGCCCGCCTCATATTCAGGACGTTTTGTGTCGGACGGCTCCAGCGGACGGCGGCACGCGTGGCACAGGATATGCGGACCTTCTTCGAGCCCGTGGGTCACGCTGACGCGGCGGTCAAAGACAAAACAGGCTCCGTTCCACGTGCTGTCTTCCGCCGGCACCTCTTCGAGGTATTTCAGGATGCCACCTTTGAGGTGGTAGACCTCTTCGACACCCTCACCCAACAGATAATTGGTGGATTTCTCACAGCGGATTCCTCCGGTGCAGAACATGGCGACGCGCTTGTTGTGGAACTTGTGTTTGTTGGCTTGCCACCATTCGGGAAACTCACCAAAGCTTTTGGTTTCCGGATCTATCGCGCCCTCGAAGGTGCCAATCGCAACCTCATAGTCATTGCGGGTGTCGATGGTCACCACATCCGGCGACTGGATCAACTCGTTCCAATCAGCGGGCTCGACATAGTGCCCTGTTCCCTCACGTGGGCGCACCTGTGGCTGGCCCATCGTCACGATCTCGCGTTTCAGGCGCACTTTAAGTTTCTTGAAGGGCGGATGATCCGCTGTGCTTTCCTTCCACTCCAGATCCGCGCAGCCTGGCAGTGATTTGATGGCCCCAAGAGCCGCATCAATCCCATTGCGCGTACCCGCAATGGTGCCATTGATCCCCTCTGGCGCAAGCAACAGGGTGCCTGTCACCCCGTGCGCTTCGCAGGTTTCGCGTAACGCAGGACGCAACGCATCCGGGTCGGAGAAGGGTGTAAAGTGGTAGAGCGCAGCGATCGTATACATGGCGCGGCTGATACGCAGAGCCGATGTGCAAGGCAAGATCACCAAATGCCACGCCGATTGACCGAATGCAGAACAAGGCGTAGCCGATAGACAAAGGAGAACTGACATGTCCAACGCCCTGATTGTCATCGACGTCCAGAATGATTTCTGCCCCGGTGGCGCGCTTGAAGTGCCCGGTGGAAATGACATCGTCGAAGGTATCAACGCCGCGATGGCCGGGTTCGACGCAGTGATCCTGACCCAGGACTGGCACCCGGCAGGCCACTCTTCTTTTGCGTCTTCCCATGAAGGCAAGGCGCCGCTGGAAATGATCGAAATGCCATATGGCCCACAGGTGCTTTGGCCGGATCATTGCATCCAGGGCTCGGAAGGGGCGAAATTCCACGCGGGGCTAAACACAGACCGCGCCGATATGATCGTACGCAAAGGCTATAACCCCTCGATCGACAGCTATTCGGCGTTCTTTGAAAATGACCACACGACGCCCACCGGGCTCGAAGGTTATCTGCGCACGCGTGGGATCACGTCCATCACATGTGTCGGGCTCGCGCTGGATTTCTGCGTGAACTACTCCGCCGTGGATGCGGCCAAGCTGGGCTTTGACGTGACCGTTGATCAGGCACTGTGCCGAGGCATTGATCTCAACGGATCGTTGGACGCGGCGCAGGCCGGGATGGCCGACGCCGGCGTCAGTTTGCGCTAGACGGTCTTAGAGAAGACCGCCAAAGACAAAGCCTGCACCCGCAAGGACGCAAAACGCGCCAATTGCGGGTTCGGTCACACGCGCCAACATCGCCTTGAACCAAAGGGTCCTTGGTGTTGGTACATGGCGCTTTGGTTGTTCTTGTTCGACAAAAGGCACCACCGCCCCATATGCGCGGGCTTTGCCGAGACCTTCGAGGAAGGCGCGCGTGTCAAATGCCGGATCGTTGAAATCAGCATCGTCAAGATCGGCCTCAAGCGCATCGACCACGCATGAGCGCAAATGCTCCTGCAAGTCTCGGTCCCGATCCGCAAAATAGCCGTTGGGTGTGTCATCCTTTGCAATCATGGGCGCGATCCCGGCTTCGATCAGGCAAGTCTGAAGCCGTGCATTTGCACTTTGAAAGGCCGCCAGCGCGCGCGGGTCGCGAAAGGCAGCAAGGAATTCCGAGGCGGTGGCAGCGCCGTTGAATTCCGAATGAGGTAGGATAGTGACCCCGTAGTCGATTTGAGCAGACATCTTTTGGTTACCCTGTTTTTCCTACAATTCTCGCTAAAGGCGAACCGTGACCAAATCTGGGCAAACCAAGGGAGTCTTGGGGGCTTGAATCTGCCGCGCTGTGTTTGGAATGTGGCTGGACAAATGGCCGGCCACGCGGCCTAACTGCGCTGGCTTAGAAAGAGGCTGACCATGGTCGATATCGCCACCCGTGTCTGGAACCACAAATGGAAGATCGACCCGATCGTGCGGTCATTGATCGACACCGACTTTTATAAGTTATTGATGTGTCAGTCTGTTTTTCGAAACAAGCCAAACACGACGGTCACGTTCAGCCTGATCAATCGTAGCCAGGACGTACGTCTTGCTGAGCTGATTGACGAAGGCGAACTGCGCGAACAGCTGGATCATATCCGGTCTTTGTCGCTGTCGCGGGGCGAAAGCACATGGCTACGCGGGAACACATTTTATGGCAAACGCCAGATGTTCCGCCCCGATTTCATGGAGTGGTTCGAGGCGCTGCGCCTGCCGGACTACCACCTTGAGAAGAAAAACGGGCAGTATGAACTGACCTTTGAGGGGTCATGGCCAGAGGTGATGTTGTGGGAAATACCCGCTCTGGCTGTATTGATGGAACTGCGTGGCCGTGCGGTGCTCAAGCATATGGGCAGGTTTGAGCTGCAGGTTCTTTATGCTCGGGCCATGACTAAACTCTGGGGCAAGATCGAACGCCTGCGCGAGTTGGATGATCTGCGCATTGCAGATTTCGGGACGCGCCGCCGGCATTCCTACCTGTGGCAAGACTGGGCTGTGCA
This sequence comes from Shimia ponticola, assembly GCF_007995215.1. Classification (GTDB taxonomy): domain Bacteria; phylum Pseudomonadota; class Alphaproteobacteria; order Rhodobacterales; family Rhodobacteraceae; genus Shimia_B; species Shimia_B ponticola. The sequence goes on along the minus strand of NZ_VCDK01000005.1, from coordinate 308,708 downwards.
AGCGATGATCGAAGGGCTGGGCGATCGGTTCCTTGGCACCTCCAACTGCCGCATCGCCATGCAGCGTGAGGTCGAGGCGATTGGGACCAACGCGCATGAATTGCCGATGGTCTATTCGGCGCTCGCACAATCCGACGCGGAACTTCGCCAAGCGCCCTACGACGTGCTTGCAGATTGGCACGAAGAGCACGAGGGCAATCTGCGGATCATCCTACCGGATACCTACGGGTCCGACGGGTTCCTGCAGGGCGCGCCGGACTGGCTGGCGGGATGGACAGGCATCCGCATCGACTCTGGAGACCCGGCGACCGGTGCAGAGGCAGCGATTCAATGGTGGAAGGATCGTGGTGAAGATCCGACCAAGAAGCTGGTGATTTTCTCGGACGGGCTGGATGTCGACAAGATCGAAGAATTGCATCGCCAATTCGTCGGTCGGGTGCGCACGTCCTTTGGCTGGGGCACTTTGCTGACGAACGACTTTAAAGGTCTTGCCCCGAATGACGGCCTCGCTCCGTTTTCGCTTGTTTGTAAAGCCGTCGAGGCTGACGGACGTCCCACAGTGAAACTGTCAGACAACCCGAACAAGGCCATGGGTCCAAGCAACGAAATAGAACGCTACAAACGTGTCTTTGGCGTGGGCACGCAAAAGGCGTTAGAGGTAGAGGTTTAGGCTCTCCGCACTTCGAAAATGGCAATGATACTGGGATGACATTGGTCAGCGAATTCGATCGCTTTTTGAATCGAGACTTTGTGCCATTTCACACATTCAATTCAAATTCATCGACGTACCAATATTCGTACGGGGTGGGGATGCGCAAAAGGGTCAATAGCGGCCTTTAATGGAACAGCGTTTCCTCATCTTTGAAGATATCTTGCTTTGGAGTTGATGAAATGAGTTTAAACACCGCTGTTCTTGATCCCGCAGCTGGAAGCGTTGAAGGTCAAGCAGACGCCCTTTACGGCTATGATGTGAATGTCGTGGACTGGAACGATCTCGTTGCACGAGCCGTAGCCGACGGCAACTTTGACTTCCTGACCGTTGATCTTGAATTTTTGCCACGTTTTTCCAACGGCGACGGGCCGAAGTCTTTCTCTGTGACGCGTGACGGTGATCCCTATTGGCAGGATGGGCGCAGCTATTTCATCGCGCTTGGTCCGGTTGAGAGCAGTTTCTTGGTCCATGACAGCTTCTTTGTGGGCGGCCAAACGCTGTATCTTGGTTCTTGGTTCGGCACACCGCCTTATCTCATCGAGGGAGCGCTGGAGGAGTGGTCAGGTACATCCGGCAACGATGTCATGGACGCAAATTTCATTGACGCTGACGGGACATCCCGCAGCGATCTTGGCCAGTATATTGATGCGGGCGATGGCAATAACCGTGTGTATGACGGGGCAGGTGATGATGTCGTGGTTGCTGGATCGGGCAAGGATAAGTTCTTCGCCGGTGCAGGCGCGGACAGCTATGATGGTGGCGGCGGTCGCAACGACCTCGTTGACTATCGGCTGTCCTCAGAGGGGCTGACGATCAATGCAATTGAGGCCTCGGCCAGCACAGGCATCGCGGCCGGGGACACATTCACCAACGTCGAAAAGATCTTTGGCACCGATTTTGATGATATCATTGTGCTGGGCAGTGGCGTGACGACCGCCCGTGGCGGCGAAGGCAACGACATCATCTTTGACAGCGACGCCCGCGACTTCATGACGGGTGCAGATGGCGTCGATACGTTTGTGTTTGGTGCGGGCGATGGCCAACGCGATGTCATCTGGGATTTTGAACAAGGAACTGACCTGATCGACATCAGCGCATGGGGCGTTGCCAGTTTCGATGATTTGACCATCACAGCCAAGAAATCAGACCGCTGGATCGTGACCTACAATGATGAGCAGTTGGAGGTTGTGATGGATGGCGGTCGGACGGACCTGACGGCGGAGGATTTTGAACTGCCGACGTCCCAAGGGGTTGGCACGTTTGAAGACCTTGGTGTCGTAGGAACCTCGCCTTTCTTTTCGGCACCACTGAACAATCTGGCGACGAACTATAATGATCTGAATTGGTCAAATAACTGGAACGTCTTTAACACCGAAGAACAGCCAGAGGTGATCTCGTACAATATAGCAGCCACGTCGGGGGTCTATGCGGCGCGCAACGGGTCCGCGCAGGATGGCGTGATCACTGCGGATGCCGGTGAAGCATTTTCGTTCATCAGCGGCCAATTCACAGGGTTCGGGTTTATCGAGTTTCAGGGCAGCAATACTGTCAGCACGCTTGTTGTGCGTGGTGAACTGGACGGTGTCTTCGTTGGTGAACAACAGTTCGAAATCGTGTCCGATGAGACCCGCCTGATCGAGTTTGATCAGGCCATATTTGGGAATGTTGATCAGGTCACGTTGAGCGCCTTCGAAGGGGATCCGGCGGACAGCCGCATCTTCAGCGTTGATGATCTCGTCATCAACGTGTTTGACGATCTGGTTTTGGTCTAGATCAATCAGGGTGGCGGGCTACCGCCACCCAAAATCCATCAGCAGCCGCTGATGGCCTTCACTTCCATAAACTCTTCGATCCCGAAAACACCGCCTTCGCGTCCATTGCCGGATTGCTTCATGCCTCCGAATGGGCTGCCTTGGGCAAAGCCTTTGCCATTGGTTTCGACCATGCCCGACCGTACGCGGCGCGCGACGCGGATACGCTTTTCGTCATCTTCGGTCTGGATGTAGTTGGTCAGGCCGTAAGGCGTGTCATTGGCAATCGCGATGGCCTCTTCCTCGGTATCAAATGGGATCATTGACAGGACAGGCCCAAAAATCTCTTCCTGAGCGATGGTCATGTCATTCGACACATCGGCAAACACCGTGGGGCGGACAAAGTAGCCCCGGTTTAATCCGTCCGGGCGACCCGTGCCGCCAGCGACCAGCCGTGCGCCTTCGTCGATGCCTTTCTGGATCAGGTCCTGGATTTTGCCGAACTGCACCTCGGACACGACTGGACCAATGTGGCGCCCGCTTTCGTGGCTGCTGGCGACGGATGTCTTTTCAGCCGTAACTTTCGCCTGTTCAACGGCCTCGTCATAGCGGGATCGTTCGACCAGCATCCGGGTTGGCGCGTTGCACGATTGGCCAGAGTTGCCAAAGCAGTGGCGCACGCCACGCACGACGGCCTTTTCGTCGGCATCCGCAAAGATGATATTGGCACCCTTGCCGCCCAGTTCGAGGCTGACGCGTTTGAGGTTCGACACCGAGGCGGAGGTGATCAGCCGGCCTGCGCGGGTCGAGCCGGTAAAGCTGATCATGTCGACATCCATATGCTCGGACAGCTGTGTGCCCACGCCCGGTCCGTCGCCATTCACGAGGTTAAATACCCCTTTGGGCGTGCCAGCTTCTTCCATGATCTCGGCCCAGAGAAGCGAGGACAGGGGCGCGATCTCAGAAGGTTTCAGCACCATGGTGCAGCCCGCCGCGATGGCTGGAACGACCTTGAGCGTGACTTGGTTCATCGGCCAGTTCCAAGGCGTGATCATTCCCACCACGCCAATGGGTTCGAGCCGCGTAATTTCGCCGGTGGCATGCGGGCCAAGCGGGCGTTCCCATTCGATCTGGTCAAAGACCTTGAGAAACCCATCGATGTGCCAAGAGCCTGCACCGACCTGCGCGGCGCGAGCATAATCAATGGGTGCGCCCATTTCGAGGCTCATCGCCTGCGCCATGTCTTCGGATCGGTCTTTATACACTTTGAGGATGCGTTCGATCAGAGCCTTGCGTTCGGCGGTCTCGGTCATCGACCAATCGTCAAATGCCGCTCGCGCGGCGGCAACGGCGGCGTCTGTGTCCGCCTGATCGCCCAGCGAGATCACAGCACATTGCTCTTCCGTAGACGGGTCAATCACGGCGAAATCGTTGGCCTTGGCCGGATCAACCCAAGCTCCGTCGATAAAGAATTGACGTTTTTCGATCATGTCCTGCGTCCTTCCAAAGTGCGCGTTTGCCCGGAACCCTGTCACCGCAATGCGGGGCAGGCAAGACCGTCTGTTCACCGCCAACCCTGCGTCACGGGACAAACTGACCTGATTTGGAAATGGCCCTTCGCAGGCGGGGTCAGGGATACTACCTAGACGTCAAATCGCTTTATCAGGAGAACCCCATGGCGCTTCGTATCAATGACACAGTTCCCAACCTGTCGGTTACGACCGATCACGGCGAGATTTCGTTGCACGACTGGATCGGCGACAGCTGGGCGATCATCTTTTCGCACCCCAAGGACTTTACCCCGGTCTGCACCACGGAATTCAGCGCCGTCGCACAGCTGAGCGCAGAGTGGGCCGCCCGCGATACCAAAGTGCTTGGCGTGTCCGTCGATGGTGTCGAGGATCACATCAAATGGAAGGCTGACATTGAATCCTTTGGCGGTGCCAAGCCTGACTTTGCGATTGTCGCGGATGCCGGGCTTGAGATGGCCAAGGCATTCGACATGTTGCCTGCCGAGGCCGTACTGCCCGACGGCCGCACGCCTGCCGACAGCGCGACGGTACGCTCGGTCTTTATCGTTGGCCCGGACAAGAAACTGAAACTGTCGATGACCTACCCGATGACGGTTGGCCGCAACTTTGCCGAAATCCTGCGGGCGCTTGATGCGCTCCAGACTTCGGCCAAGGAAAACATCGCAACGCCTGCCGACTGGACAGTCGGTCAGGACGTGGTTGTGCCGGTCGCTGTGTCCGATGAAGACGCAATCGCCAAATACGGCGCGATCGACACCAAGTTGCCCTACCTGCGCATGGCCAAGCTGCCGTCCTAAGCCAAAGGCACCCTCCGACCGAAAAAGGGCGCGTTCTTCGCGCCCTTTTTTTCGTTTGCAGGACCAGTGCGCGAATAACACGATTTCGGCATGACCGGGCCGCTCGGACTTGCCCTTTTTGATTGGGTATTCTTACGGTATCCCAACACCTCGGGTCGGGAGATTTTCAGATGTATCGTGTCGCGTTTCTTGGATTGGCAATCGCTGGATTGGCCGCATGTGAACCCATACCCGGAGAAGGCACGATCAACTTGCCCGAGCAGGTGATTGCGCTTGCCGGACCGGGTCAGGACCTGACCACGGCGCGCGTGCTCGAATCCGACGGATGCTATTGGTACGAACACACGAACGTCGTGGAAACGACCCTCTTGCCGCTTCGGACGGTTGATCTGCGGCCGATCTGTACGCGGCCGCAAACCCCTGACGCGTAATCAGCTTGCGGCAGTGATCGTTTCTGCCGGGTAAAGGTGCGCCGTCGATCCGGTGGCGACCTCGTCATAAAGCCCGATGATGTGCGCCATCACCATCCGTACACAGCCCGAACTTGCGCGACCGCCAATGGACCGTGGCGCTGTGGTGCCATGGATGCGCAAATAGGTGTCGCGGTTACCCACATAGAGATAGAGCGCGCGCGACCCCAGCGGGTTGCGCGGACCGCCATCAACACCGTCTGCGTATTGCTCAAACGCTTCAGGTTCGCGCTCGATCATGGATTTGGTCGGACGCCATGTGGGCCACTTGGTCTTGCGCTTGATTGTGTAGGTGCCCGGTTCGTAGAGGTTGCCCTTGGCAATCGCCACGCCATAGCGCATCGCGGTACCATCTTCCCGCACGTGATACAGATAGCGCGCGACGGCATCGACATGGATGTCGCCGGGTGTCAGCCCTTCATTCGCCTCAACCAATTGCGGCAGGAAACGCGGGTGAAAGCCCCAAGGGTTGGTTGTGAAGGGATCGTAGTTGGCAGGCGTCACACGCGCATCCCACGTGTCCCACATCGCACGGTTCGAAACTGGCGGACGAGGTTTTGGGGCGGGCTTTGGTGTCGGAGCGGCAGCAGTTTCGACAACTGGTTCCGCCTCTTGTGCCAAAAGTGGCATCGCGGTCGAGAACAATGCCCCGGAGGTTGCAATGAAATGGCGACGTGTCAGCATGTCGGAATTCCCTGATTTTTACTCGTCATATCGGAGTGAACGCACGATTTGCAGTGAGGGTTGCAAGACTTTTGGGCGGTGTACCAGTACCTCTCAAAAAATTCATCTAATTGCACCTCGTCTTGCAGAAGTGTTCTATGGCTGCGTGGGCACAAGATATGCCCAATTGTACCGAGGAGTAAGATGATCGTGTCCAAGAAAACGCTACTGATGATCTGTGTTGCCGGTTTCGCCCTTGCGGGCTGCATGCAGGATCCCGCAGCCGAGATGACCGATGCCCAAATGGCAGAAGCCGACGCCGCCCGCGCCGCTGCCATCGAAGCCGAATGCAAGCTTTATGAAGGGACGGGCATCACCCCTGCCGAATGCCAGTAAACGCGACAACAAAAAAAGGCCCTACTGAGCAGGGCCTTTCTTGATTTCATAGAGTGCGAGCCGAGGATCACTCCTCTGCCGCTTCCTCTTTCTTGATCTCTTCGCCAGTCTCCTGGTCGACCATCTTCATCGCCAGGCGCACCTTGCCGCGGTCGTCAAAGCCCAAGAGCTTCACGAAGACTTCCTGACCTTCCTTCAGAACATCTGATGGGTGGTTCAGGCGGCGGTTTTCGATCTGGGACACGTGGACCAGGCCATCACGCTTGCCGAAGAAGTTCACGAAGGCACCAAAGTCCACGATCTTCACGACCGTACCTTTGTAGATCACGCCTTCTTCCGGCTCTGCGACGATCGAGTGGATCATGTCGTAGGCTTTCTTGATAGCTTCACCGTTTGGCGATGCGATCTTGATCACGCCGTCGTCGTTGATGTCGACTTTCGCGCCCGAGACTTCCACGATTTCGCGGATGACCTTACCGCCCGAGCCGATCACTTCGCGGATCTTGTCGGTTGGGATGTTCATCGTCTCGATGCGTGGGGCGTGGACGCTGAATTCCTGCGCGCCGGTGATGGATTTCGCCATTTCGCCCAGGATGTGCAAACGGCCAGCTTTCGCCTGCGCGAGAGCCTTCTCCATGATCTCTGGCGTGATGCCTGCAACCTTGATGTCCATCTGCAGCGACGTGATACCGGCCTCGGTACCCGCCACTTTGAAGTCCATGTCGCCCAGGTGATCTTCGTCGCCCAGGATGTCGGTCAGGATGCCGTAGCTTCCGTCGTCTTCGAGAACCAGACCCATGGCCACACCGGCGACCGGTGCCTTCAGCGGAACGCCGGCGTCCATCATGGACAGCGAACCACCACAGACCGACGCCATCGAGGACGAGCCGTTGGATTCAGTGATCTCGGACACGACGCGGATGGTGTAAGGGAAGTCGGTTGCCGCTGGCAGAACCGCCTGCAGCGCGCGCCATGCCAGTTTCCCATGGCCGATTTCGCGGCGACCGGGCGAACCCACGCGGCCCACTTCACCCACGGAGTATGGAGGGAAGTTGTAGTGCAGCAGGAAGTTCGACTTGTAGGTGCCTTCCAGCGCGTCGATCATCTGTTCGTCGTCGCCGGTACCCAGAGTGGTCACAACCAGACCCTGTGTTTCACCACGGGTGAACAGGGCGGAACCGTGCGTACGTGGCAGCAGGCCGGTCTGGCAAACGATGTCACGGACTTCATCCAGCGCACGACCGTCGATGCGGCGGCCATTCTTGACTACGTCACCGCGCAGAACGTTCGATTCCAGCTTTTTCAGCGCGGAACCAAGGTTTGCGTCTTCCAGCTGTTCTTCGGTCAGGGCGGCTTTGATCGCTTCTTTCGCGGCGGCAACAGCGGCGGTGCGCTCTTGCTTGTCGCCGATTGCGTAAGCGTCGCGCATCGCGGCTTCACCAGCGGCTGCAACAGCGGCGTACAGGTCAGAGTAATCCGGAGGCGTGAACTCAAAAGGCTCTTTCGCGGATTCTTCGGCCAGCGAGATGATGCAGTCGATGACAGGCTGGATCGACTGGTGCGCAAAGTTCACGGCACCCAGCATTTCCTCTTCCGAAAGCTCGTAGGCTTCGGACTCAACCATCATCACGGCGTCTTTGGTGCCGGCGACAACAAGGTCCAGACGTTGCTCTGGGTTGTTGCGCAGCATCGACATGTCGTCGACGGTTGGGTTCAGCACGTATTCGCCATCAACGAAACCAACGCGGGCACCCGCAATTGGGCCCATGAACGGCGCGCCCGAGATCGTCAGAGCAGCCGAGGCGGCGATCATTGCGACGATGTCAGGGTCGTTGACCAGATCGTGGGACAGCACGGTGCACATCACGAGGACTTCGTTTTTGAAGCCGGGCACGAACAGCGGGCGGATCGGACGGTCGATCAGGCGCGCGGTCAGCGTCTCTTTCTCGGTTGGGCGCGCTTCGCGCTTGAAGAAGCCACCGGGGATTTTACCAGCGGCATAGTATTTCTCTTGGTAGTGCACGGTCAGAGGGAAGAAGTCCTGCCCTTCGCGTTGCTGCTTGGCAAAGGTCACGTTGGCCATGACCGAGGTTTCGCCCAGCGTGGCAATCACGGTGCCGTCTGCCTGACGGGCAACCTTGCCGGTTTCCAGGGTCAGCGTTTCTTCGCCCCACTGGATTGATTTTTTCACTTCAGTAAACATCAGCGTATCCTGTTTGAAGGCGCTCCCAGGCGTATCCCGGGTCCTTCGTTTCCATGGCGGCCCCATTGCCGCCGGTTCCTGTCCTTTGCACAACGCCGGAACCTGAGCGTTACGTCACAGATGGGGGGCGCATAACTGACTTTGGGGAATTTGGAAAGCCATCGCTGCGGCGGCGCCGCAGCGGAACATGATCAAACGAAAAGGGCCGCCCCGGTGATGGGACGGCCCTTCGAAGTTTACGGAGGCGGGACTGGTTAGGTCATCTCGCCAACTGGGACGCCTACGCGTCAAGGATTGCCTTAACGGCGCGCCTCCCCAGCTGTTCCAACCCCATTCTCCAGAATCTTCATCGACACTAGATCACCTCCTTTTCTCATGTTTCACCTGTATCTCAGGTTGGCATGGTGAAGGTGAAAGTCAACTTATTCTGCAGCTGTCATCCGATTTTGTACGATCATTCGGAACGGGATGAGCGCTATCAAGGCAAGGGTCAGTTTCACACCCCAGTCTGCGACTGCCAGCGACACCCAGAGCGGAGCCTCAGGACCAGCGCCAAACATTGGGATCACTTCTTGGGCCCATGTTGGCATGTTCTCGGCTTCAAGACCGTTGAAGGTTGCTGAGAAAGCGATGGTAAAGAAGATGGCCGTGTCTACCGACGATCCGATCAGGGTCGAGGCGAGCGGCGCGCTCCACCAGTTGCCTTCGCGGAGGCGATTAAAGATGGCGACATCGATCAGCTGCGCGGTCAGGAAGGCAATGCCTGATCCCATGGCCACCCGGAAGGTCACCAGTGGTCCGAACTCACCCATGATCTGGGTGCCGACCAAAGAGCAGAAGATGCCGACGATGAAACCGACAAACACAACTTGCCGGGCGGCAGATGGTCCATACAGGCGGTTCATGAGGTCCGTTACAAGGAAGGCAAGCGGATAGGTGAACGCCCCCCATGTCAGCCAATTCCCGAACAGGAATTGGACAAGAATATTCGAGGCCAAAACGATAGTGGCCATGGCAAGGATGCCGGGTAGGTGCTTGCGATCCATTCTAAGTGCCCGTTTTGTCAAGGTTGCGGTAACTTGGCAGAACGCGTCTCATACGCGAACAGCAGGGGCGTCGTATTGCCGCAGCGCACCATGTGCAAGTGGATTCGGTCAAGGCAAATCCAAAAAATACCGCCTTTCACGCGACGAAAGTCCAAGCAAATTGCGTTTGTGATCACACTTTCTGTCGCGTGATCACGATTTGAGGCCATTTCTGTGAATCTGCGTTGTCAGTTCGCCGTCAGCAGTGCTTCACAGGCCTGCGGAAGATCCCGCACTTGCAACTCGCGTCGCGGCTTGGGTTTTGGCGCGTTTGGGTCCGGCGGGGGCGGATCAAGGATGTCTCTGACCCATCTTTCCGCATCATCGCATCCGTCTCCTGCGGGCACAGCCACTTGCGGAGTGCAATCCGGCGATCCGCGTGGACAGGACAGCCGGACATGGAAGTGATAGTGGTGCCCCCACCACGGTCTGATCTTACGCAGATAGCTGCGATCGCCGGTTTCGTTCCGGCACATATCGACCTTGGCTCCCGGAAACACGAAAATCCGTTCGACGCGCGGGTCGCTTGCGGCCAGTTTCAGCACTTCCCGGTGTTCTGGGGTCCAGTTGCTGTTGGTGTAAGCTCCGGCGCTGCGCCGTGTTGAAATCGAACTCAGGTTCTCGCGCTCGGTGCGCGTCAGGTTGAGGCGTTTTGGCGGAAGCATCCACATGTCGACGTCGATGCCATTCTGATGGCTGACGTGACCTGTGCGCATTGGGCCACCACGGGGCTGGCTCATGTCGCCGACATATAAGCCCTCCCACCCTGGCAATTCCGCGACTTTGGCGCTGAGTTCTTGGATATAGTCAATGAGAACGGGATGACCCCAGTTCCGGTTTCGGCTCAACCGCATTGCCTGCCATGTTGGTCCGGTCTCAGCCAGTTGCATGCCACCTGCGAGACACCCTGTGGAATAGCCGCCATAGACACGCGGACGATCGGTGCTTGCGTTTTCGATCGCGCCAAAGAGGTGCTTGGCCACCCGTGTATCGGTGCTTGCCACCTTTGGTGCGGGCGACATGGTTGAGGTGGACTGACCCGACGGCCCGCAGGCGGCCAGCAAAAGCGCGGCTGCTATGGCGCAGGAATTGAGGATTTTGACCATTCTGCCCGATCTCCCTCTGGTTGGACCCAGCGTAGCAGGATCAAACCCAAAAGGAAGAGCGCGATGACCGGGGAAAATCCAAGCCGCGCATCCTGCAGCATCCATGTAAAGAGCGCGATCAACCCCGGTGCCAAGAAGGCTGTTGCCTTGCCAGACAGAGCGAAAAGCCCAAACGCCTCGGTTGGGCGTTCTGGATGTGTGTGGCGCACCATCATAGACCGTGACGCGGAATAGATCCCTCCGCCTGCCGCGCCGATGACCGACCCACAGACATAGAGCGTCACATCAGGAACGTAGAGGTCACCGAGCATCGGCAACCCAACAAACACCGGATCAGGGTTGAAGGGGATGCCGTAGAAATTGTCGAACGACATGCCCACAATCGTGGCGCTGACGATGATGAGCGACCAGATGCAAAACAGAATGACGGGCTTTGGTCCAAAGCGCCGATCAAAGCGTCCCGCAATTGTTGTGCCGATTGCGGCCATGATTGCGCCGATGATGCCAAAGAGCGCGATGTCCATGAGCTGCCAGTCAAGGACCAGCGCGGCGTAGACCCCACCGAAAGCGTAGAGCGCATTCAAAGCGTCACGATAAAACATCGAAGACAGCAGGAAGTTCAGCAGACTTTTCCGCTGTACGACATTCTTGAGTGAAACCTGTAGATCGCCAAGCGCCTGCCCCATGCCGCCCCGGCGGTTCGGCGTGCGACCTTCGCGAACAAACATAAAGTAAGGGATCATAAAGACCGCAAACCAGATAGCTATAAAGGGCCCGACAGCCCGCGTACCTTCGCGTTCAAGACCGTTCAACCCTAGCGCAGGATCGGTGCCAAGCAGCGTCTTGCCCTCCGAAAGCTCGAAGAAGAAGACAAGCATGATCACCAGCGCGACCACGCCGCCCCAATAGCCAAGCGCGGCCCCGTCTCCGGAAATCTTTCCGATTTCCTCTTTGCTTCCAAGCGACGGCAAAATGGCGTTGGTAAAGATCAGTGCAAACTCTGCGGCTACAAAACCCACCAGGAATGCAATCAGACAGAACAGCCAAGCCGAGCCATCAGGTACCATGTACCATAGCAGCCAGCTTGCGATGACGTAGATGATGGAAAACAGAATGAGCCACGGCATCCTGCGGCCCGTACTGTCGGCATAAGCTCCGAGGATGGGTGCCGTGATCGCAATGAAGAACCCAGCCAGCATCTGGCCCAGCGACCAGATCGATTGCGACTGTGCGTCAGCCGCCTTTTCGTCCAGACCCGTACCCATCAGGTATTGGGCGACTGTATCCGCAAAATACGGCCCGAATATAAAGGTCAGTCCAAGTGTGTAGTAGGGCTGTGAGGCCCAATCAAACGCCATCCAGCCCCAGATACGCTTACGCGCGCTGACTTCGGCCATTCCCGGCCCCCATTCTTTATTGGAGGCTGACGCCTCTCTTCCCCACCCGGCACTAAACCGGGCAAAGGCTTTTGGAGCAAGGATTATGAGAGATTTGGACGGATTTTATCCGGCCCTTGGCACTGAGGCAGCCACGTCCTCGGCGGCCTGCATCGGTGGCCAAGGGCGCGTTGCCTCAGCCGTGGTCCAGTTGAGCGCCCAGTCCGGGAGTTGCGGAGACACGGGATCAAGTCCGGCGACGCGCGCCAGTTCTGACGTCGGCACCGCGCGATGGTTTGCGACAACGGCCGTGCGAAACAGGCAATGATTTGCGACCTCGCCTGAGGTCTTGATCATGGCCTGCTCGATATACACAAACCGCTCGTCCCAGCCCAACATCCGCGTTTTCTGCGTAAAGCGTTCGAACGGTACGATGCGCTTGCGGTAACGGACCGATGCCCCCGCTACGGCGAGCCCCCATCCTTGGGCTTTGAGCTGTGGCCAGAAGCCTGTGCGCACCACGTGCTGAAACCGCCCGAATTCATAGAGCGTCAGAATACGGCCGTTGTTCATTTCTCCGAACATGTCGCAGTCAAACGGAGAACAGCGGTGGCGCGTTTCCAACGGGTCCCAAAACCCGATGGTCGGCTGACGACGGGCATGGAACAGGTTCAGGGCGAGGCGAGCAAAAGGGTACATAGCTTAGGGCGTCTCTCAACTTGACGCGAAGGTCAACCGTGGGCGCGCATTGCCTTGGCGTCAAAACCTTGTCCGAACGGCGGTTGCTCTTTATCTGGTCATCTGACCCATACAAAGGAGCCTGCCTGTGCTGGCCATCTACGGACCCATTATCCTGATCCTGAACGCGATCTTCTTTATCATGATCGTGCATATCATCATGAGCTGGTTGATCTCGTTCAACGTCCTGAACCTTGGGCAACCTGTCGTGTATTCGATCTGGTCGGGCCTGAACCGCCTGCTTGAGCCGTTTTATCAGCCGATCCGGAACATCCTGCCAAACACCCACCCGCTTGATCTTGCGCCGCTGGTGGCATTCTTGATCGTGATCAGTCTGCGCGACTTTATCGTGCCGGTCATTTTCGGGTTCGCTTAAACCTGTCCACAGGTTTTTCGGCGCGGATGATCACCGCGCCCTTGTTCACCGATTCTTAATGTGGGACCGTTCTGGTCAGAGCAGTTCTATTCAAAATCGGTGAAACACATGCCGGCCGACGCGCGCGACATCCTGCGTGACATTTTCGGATTCGACAGCTTCCGCCCGGGGCAGGAAGAGATCGTCGAAGCCGTGTCTTCCGGTTCAAACGTCCTTGCCATCATGCCGACGGGCGGTGGCAAGAGCCTATGCTACCAACTGCCAGCACTCTTGCGCGACGGTGTGACAGTTGTCATCTCGCCTTTGATTGCGCTGATGCGGGATCAAGTCCGCGCTCTGCAAGAGGCGGGTGTTTGCGCGGGTTGCCTGACATCCGGCAACACGCCCGAAGAAACCGATCAGGTCTGGGAGGATCTGGAGGCAGGACGTCTCAAGCTTCTGTACCTCGCGCCCGAACGATTGGCGGCAGGGTCATCCATGGGCATGTTGCGACGGATCGGCGTCAGCCTGATCGCCGTCGACGAAGCGCATTGCGTAAGCCAATGGGGCCATGATTTCCGGCCCGATTACCTGCGTATCGGCGAACTGCGTCGTGCGCTGGGCGTGCCGCTTGCCGCCTTTACCGCGACTGCCGATCAGGAAACGCGAGAAGAGATCGTTCAAAAGCTCTTTGATGGTGAACAGCCGCAAAGCTTTCTTCATGGCTTTGACCGTCCGAACATCCATCTTGCTTTTGCTGCCAAGGACAATCCACGCCGCCAAATCCTTGCCTTTGCGGCTGCACGCAAGGGACAGTCTGGGATCGTTTATTCAGGCACCCGCGCCAAGACTGAAACATTGGCCCAAGCCCTGCGAGAAGACGGGCACTCGGCCTGTCACTATCACGGTGGCATGGACCCAGAGGACCGGCGCGTGGTCGAGGCGCGTTTTCAACGTGAAGACGGGCTGATTGTCGTTGCCACCGTCGCATTTGGCATGGGCGTCGATAAGCCGGACATCCGTTGGGTCGCCCACGCGGACCTGCCGAAATCCATCGAAGCCTACTATCAGGAAATCGGCCGTGCGGGCCGCGACGGTGCCCCTGCCGAGACGTTGACCTTGTTTGGCCCGTCCGACATCGCGCTGCGCCGCCAACAGGTGGACGAAGGCCTCGCTCCCAACGAACGCAAAGATGCCGACCACGCGCGTCTGAACGCGCTGCTTGGGCTGGCCGAGGCGCAAACTTGTCGTCGTGCGACCCTGCTTGCCTATTTCGGCGATGAACCTGCCGATTGCGGAAACTGTGACCTGTGCGACCGCCCGCCGAAACTGTTTGATGGCACAACCCCGGTGCGCATGGCGCTATCTGCGATCCTCCGCACGGGGGAGTATTTTGGCACCGGTCACCTGATCGACATCTTGCTGGGCAATGAGACCGACAAGGTGCGCCAACGCGGACATGACGGGTTGCCGACCTTTGGGGTCGGGCGCAAATGGTCCAAGCCGCAATGGCAGGCGATATTCCGGCAAATGATGGGGCACGACCTTGTCCGCCCCGACGCCGAACGCCACGGTGCCTTGCGGATGACGCAGACGGCGCGCCCGATCCTGCGCGATGAAGAGACCATTACGCTCCGAGAAGACACCATCAAGGCGGCCCGCAGTGGACCCATCGTCAAAGCATTGGTGGGCGAAGAAGACGCGCCGCTCCTCTCCGCGCTCAAGGCGAAGCGACGTGCTCTGGCCGAGGCCGCAAAGGTGCCGGCCTATATCATTTTCAACGACAGTTCGCTCATCCAAATGGCGCAACAGCGGCCCGAGACTTTGGATCAGATGGCCCAGATCAGCGGTGTCGGAGCGAAGAAGCTTGAACGGTACGGCGCAGAGTTCCTGAGCGTGATCACTGGCGCGCAGGACAAGGTCCACCCAACACGAATGAAGCTGGCGGCCTCTGGCGATGGCGCGGTCTATGACCAATTGCTTGAAGCGCAAAACAGGCTCAAACGCGGTGAAATGGGTACGCAGAAACCGATGTCCTGCACCCATTCCACACTGCGCCTGATCGCGGAACGGAGACCTACGACACCCGATCAACTCTATCAGGTGTCCGGCATGTCTGAACAAAAGATGGAGCGGTTTGGTGATGCCTTCTTAGAGGTGCTGCGCGACGCCTGATGTGGCTGCTTGAGGTTGCGCACATGCCTGCTATCTCAGGCAGACGGCAAGAACAGGAGGTACAGGCATGTTGGTGGTGATTTCGCCCGCAAAACGGTTGGATTGGGACCCGGTGGATCGGGACGATCTGACTTTGCCTGACTTTGACAAGAACGCCATGAGCCTCGCCAAAACGGCCCGAAATCTGACGCTGGGCGGGCTGCGTGATCTGATGGACCTGTCTGAGGATTTGGCGAAACTGAACCGCGACCGGTTCAAAGCCTTCAGCGAAGAGCCGGACGCAGACGCTCTGCGGCCCGCCATGTACGCCTTTGCCGGAGACACCTACCAGGGACTTGAGGCTGCGACGCTGGACGATGACGACGTTGCCTGGGCACAGGATCATCTGCGCATTCTGTCGGGCCTTTACGGGGTACTGCGCCCGCTGGACCAGATTCAGGCCTATCGTCTGGAGATGGGCAGCAAGTTGAAAACCCGGCGCGGCAAGAACTTGTATGACTATTGGGACAAGGAATTGTCCAAGGCCCTGAACGCCCAAGCAGAAGAGGTCGGCGCGAAGGCACTGATCAATTGCGCGAGCCAAGAGTATTTTGGAGCCGTCGACACCAAGGCGCTGAAGCTCGATGTGATCACGCCACAGTTCCTCGAAGAGAAGGACGGCAAGCAGAAGATGGTCAGCTTCTTTGCCAAAAAGGCGCGAGGGGCCATGGCCCGGTTTGTGGTGACCCAACGCGTGACCGACCCAGACGGGATCAAGGATTTCGATGTGGGCGGATATGCGTACGACGCCGAGCAAAGCACGCCCGAAAAGCCGGTCTTTGTGCGGCCCTATCCCGACACCAAATCCTAACAGGCACCGCAGCCCGCACTCTGAATTGGAGTCCGCTTGTTAGTTACGGGTGCATCTTCCTTTTAACTCGCACGAATGCGACCCGCGGTCAGGACGCATTCACCCCAAGCTCGTAGCGACAGAATTGGTCAAACTGTAACGTGACCGAACCGGCTTTAATCTGAATGACCCCGATGCTTGGCGCCTCTTTGCTCGGCTCAAACGTATCCCAGTTCCATTCAGGTCTTGGCGGCGGCGCTTGATAGAGGACAGAGCGCATGGTCGAAAACGGGATACCCCCAACCGTGCCAGAAATCGCGCGATGGACGTGCCCAACGAACATGTACTTTACGCAACCAAAGGTCGAAACCATTTCAAGGAAAGCTTGTCCGTCCTCCATGTTGTCTGTGTCCTGCGTTGGCAGGCCAAGAGGCATCGGAGGATGGTGCATAAACAGAAAGGTCGGGGTGGCTCCGGCGTCCCTTAGGCGGTCCAAGAGCCATGTGCGACGGGCCTCACAGAATTCTCCGGCGTCAGAGCCGGTCTTGTGCGTATCCAGGCAAAGAACATGTGCTTCGGGCGTCTTTACTTGATACTGTATGAATCCATACATCGCGGTGTCAGGAACAGGTAACAACTGCCGAAATAACTCCCGGCTGTCGTGATTTCCCATCATTGGATAGTAGGGCATTGCCAAGTCGGACAGGCACTTTGCCAGCCCTTTGTAGTCGGCCTCTGTTCCCCGATTGACCATGTCTCCGGAAATCACGCACATGGCGGCGTCACCATGGTGCGCGTTGATGTGTGCGATGGCAGCTTGGAGCCTTACGCGTGGATCGTGACCAAGCACCAAACCGTCTAGGGCAAAGTGAGGATCAGACATCCAGATGATCTTCATCGCGATCAGAACTCCTTTGGCACTGCGCTGGTGTGCCAACTCATTCGGACATTGGCTGCTCGGCAGGGTCCCTGCAAGGGAACGTCAATCCTGAAAGCGCCGGATGACAGACCGCGCTCTGCGACCCGACGGTGAATGCAAGTCAATCGAAGGCGAAGCACCTAGGGGTGGAGCATCATTCAACGATGATTTGGTCAATGCGGACGGGCCCCTGTCCCTGAACACTTTCGATCAGGATGGTCACCCATCTTGCAAACCGTTCGCTTCGAATGCCCGTATCAAATAGTCCATCCGGTGACATCTGTCCTCTGTTGAACTGTTGCGGGCTCGATTGGTCGTTCGATGGGTCGACCATAACGCGAACTGTCAAAGGCTTCGCGCCCGTTCCCTCCGAGACAATCCGAACCCGTTGAATGCCTTGGCCTTCGCCATCCTCAAAACCAAACGTCAATCGAACGACCTCATCGAAATCGAAATGGTATGCACCATCTTCCCTCGCCAATCCCTCTGGTCCCAGCTCTGCTGCGGTCGGAGCCGTGTTGTAACTGACAAGCGTCAGTTGATGTCTGCGGTCGCCCACATCGGCCAACCCGTCATCGGGTGTATCAATGGCCGCCACCACCGTCCGGGCGCGCCCGTCTAGCCAACGGCGGGTCGCAAATGCGATTTCTTCGATCCGAATGAACTCCATTTGCCTTTGCCCTTCAGGCGTTCTGACAGCCATTCCGATGGGATGATCTTCGACAAAGAGAAACGCTCCCGACATCCCTTGAAATGCCGTTTGCGCCGGATTGCGAAATTCGGCGACAAAGGTTTTGTGGTTGAGGGTTTCAACAATGTGCATGGGATACTGAACCAATGCGCCCCCCGGTTCAACGAACCGCAAGGTTCCAGAGAGGTTCGTTCCGGCGCTCGCAGAGGTTTGCTCGATACCATCCAGCGAAGCAGTGCATGACGCCGCACCTGCTGCCTGACCCACATAGCCAACAGCAAAATCCATGCCGTCCCAGAAATCTGCGTACGCCTCGCCTGAACCAAGGGTCGATGGGGCGGGTGATGTTTCGACCGAAATAAGCCCGGTTTCATCAAGCAAATGCCTTGGCAAAAGAGCCCAGCAGATGCCATCCTCTTTGAGGATAAAGCCTTGGCCCAGCTCTGCTGCTTCTATGCGAACGGCCTGTGCCGTTGCGGAACAGGCCATGCAGATAGAGACGAAAATGAGTATTAATGGACGCAAGTTGAAGCTCTCCCTCGCTGCAGTGTTGGCATTTACCGCTTTCGGCGCAATGGCAGAGACCGCAAATCTTGCGGTTGAACCGTTTCAGGAAACTGTAAGATCTGCAGCGAATACCGGCGGCGCCAGTGTCATGGGGCTACAGATGACCGGTGCCGACGCCGGCCAGGACATTCATGCACTTTTGCCGACTGACTGGGCCGGGCAAAGGTTTTGTGTCCGCACGGTAAGCTCGGACGGTCTGTATAGCAGCGAAAATACATATGTTGCCCCGTCCGTTCCCGCCAAGACGGTGGAAGTCCCGCATGTCACGCTCTCATCGCATCCAAGACGACTGTCGCAGCTGGTGAGCCAAAACTTTGGAATCCGCATCGCCAACGGGGATTGCACAGCATGGGATGATGAAAAGCCGGCAGCTGTAGCGTTGTGGCAGTCTGAGCAACCGGCGCAAATGCTGGAGGTTTATGTCAACGGCTTTGGCGCACAACGCCTGATTACCATTGCTGTGATTGATGGTGAACGAATGCCACCTGTGGAGTGTAACCTGATAGACGCTGAAGTTCGTGTCGCGTTTGACCGCCTTTGCCAGGTTCCAGTCAACGGCGAAACCGGAGCGGTTTCTATCACCCTCATTCCTTTCAAAGGAGGCGTACGTGGCCGGTCTGAGACCATCGAAGTCCTAATCCAATGAGCAGTGCTAATCTCGGTAAGAGAGCATTTCCGGGCCGTCATCTGACCAATAGAACTGGATCAATGCTGGGCACACTGGGCCGCACGCTCCTGATTGTTTCTTTGATCTGTATTGCTCTCATTCTTATCTCTCCAACCAGAACTGTTCAGTTGGAAGCCCGAACTCTGTCTGCCGAGGCCACGCTCTTGGGCGAGCCGTTTGGATGGGACCTGAGCGAGGGTGCAATTTGCATTCCTAGTCTTGATTTGGATTCGCCTGTGACCAGCCCGTGCAAGGATGGTGAAAGCTTTGCTGGCCTGCTCGACGGACCGGTACGGTGGGCGCAAGGTCAGCAATTGTCCGTGTTCTGGTCTGAAGATGATCTTGCGATCATCCTGCGGTCTGAAAGCAGGGATTGGCCTGCTGGAACAGTTCTTCGTATCCCTCACGCCGCCGCATTGCGAAACGGTGCCTTGTCTTTCACCGGTGAGTTGTCCATCGGGCAGGAGCTAAGCCCCGGCGCGACGGGTTACGTTCTTGATGGGACATATGCCTTTTTCGAACGCGGACTGATGACCCGCTTCTTCGATGGAACACCGGACATCATACGCAAAGGTGATCTAAGGAGAGGCGACCGCGCGCGGATCGTCTGTATCGAAAACTGGTGGAGCAAATGTAGCCACAGTGACCGTTCTGATGAAAAGGCAACCACACCCAATTTGGCTTTTGCATCCTTCATGCCAGACCATGCCGGCAAAGCAGGCTTTCACATCGTCGCGCTCGGAGAGGAAACACACAGCGCACTTGAGTTGACCTATGCCGGGCGCGACACTTCGCTGGTGATCAAACCCAACTGGGTTCAGCGCACCGCCGCAAGTTCGGGCTTGCTGGCGCTCTCGCTCCTGCTTTCTGTGACAATCCCGTTTCTGGCCGCGCTCTTTCCAAGAAAGCACAACGACCCTCAGCGGTCTACAGACTGACCTTGAATGAAAATGGGACCGAACCGGCGTTTGGAACTGTTACGCTGCCTTTGACAACACCATCTGGGTGCAAGACAGCCGGGCCAGGGACACCACGCAAGAAGAAAGTTACGTTTTCGTCTGTGATTGTGAACATGCAGCTTTCGGGCCAGTTTGCCCAAGACCAGCATTTGTTTTGTTCAAGATAGTCGCCGACGGAATAGGTGTATTGGCCGATTTTTTCCGCCGTCATTGATCCGGTTCGTTGGAAATACTGCTTGAACCAACTGAATGTGCTCGTTCCAAGAGCGCTGCCGTCGAAGCTGAATGTGACGGCAGGCTTTGTATTCAGATATGCTTCAATTGCTGTCCTACGGATGGCTGGATTTGTGCTTGTTACGCCGACTTCCAGCGCGATGCGCTGTTGCTCTAAGGAGCCCTCCTCCATCACGATTGACAAGGCACGCAGCGCTGCGTCTGGGTCCGGGTTCGACAGAATATCCCGCAGTCTCGACATTTCGTCGGGCGCCTTTGAAGCGCGCGCCTCAAGATCGTCAAGCGAAAGACCTTCGGCGTATAGGGTGCCTGCGAAAAGGAATGTCGTTAGCAGCCACACAAGAGCGTGTCGCATCGTTTCAGTTGGCCTTCTGATCATACAACCATCCCCCCGTTGGTTTGAGGTGATGTTGCAGCCTCGAATGTCATCTTGCAATCGAAGTCTCGGTTTTCGCGAATTAAGAGCGGTAATGAGATTTGCGCCTGTGCGCACGCCTGTCCAACCATACCAAAGAACTGCCCAACATGCGGCTCTACGCGTCCCGCGCGACGAGAGCCTCTGCTATCCCATAACGGCTTCCCTGACTTGCCCGACTCATGGTGCGCGTGCGACCCTCATCTCCATTGATGGGAGGAATTGGTATGCGGCGGATTTTGCTTGGGCTTTTGGGTCTGTTGGCAGCGCTTGTGGCGGCCCCGGTCATGGCACAGGATGCCGTGCCCGAGGCGCGGTATGCGATCACGCGGAACGTGGATTTGCCCGGCGGGGACATTCGCAGTCTGTTTGATACGTCGCTCGACGCCTGCATCACGGCCTGCCTAAGCGATCAGAGTTGTGCGGCCTTTACCTTCAACAGCCGTTCCAATGCCTGCTTCCCAAAGACCGTCGCGAACGAGCCCGCCGCCTATGAAGGCGCAATTTCCGCGCGGGTGTTTCGGACCTCGCAGACGGCGCAGGACCGTGGCCGTCAGCGGGCGGCGGAGTTGGCGTTTCTGAGCGATACAGATTTGTCGCGCGCGCGCAGTTTTGCCGCGAGTATCGGCCGTCGGCATGCGGCGAATGAGAACAGCTTTGATATCCTACTAAACGCGGCTCAGACCCGCGCGGCAGACGGTGATGCGCTGAACGCGATGCGGTTCACCGGGGCGGCGCTTAGCCTGCAGGACAGGGCGGACCTTTGGCTGGACTACGCGCGCTATGCTTCGCAGGCGCGGGTCGAAAGCGGGCAGCGGCGCGAATATCGAAATCGTGCGGTCCTTGCTGCGACGAACGCTTATTTGCGGTCAGAATCTGCCGGAGCTCGAGCGACGGCGCTCGGCGATTTGGCTGAGTACCTTGATGCCGCGCGTCGCGGTCGTGACATGATCCCGGCCTTGCGGCTGGCGCAGTCAATTCAGCCACGCGAGGACACAGCACGCGCGCTGGATACAGCTATCGGTAAATATGGGTTCCGCGTCGTGGACACGCAGGTGGAAAGCGACAGCGCCGAACCCCGCATCTGCGCGGTTTTCTCTGAACAGGTCGCCAAGGGCGTCGACTACACCCCGTTCGTTGCGCTTCCGGATGCGCGTCTGGCCGTGACCGCAGAGGGAAGCCAGGTTTGCGTGACGGGCGTAAGCCATGGCGCGCGTTACGCGCTCACATTCCGAGAGGGCCTACCTGCTTCCTCTGGCGAGGCACTGCATAAATCCGTGCAGCAGACGCTCTATGTCCGCGACCGAACCGCTGCCGTGCGGTTTCCGGGGCGCGCATTCGTTCTTCCGAAAACCGACCTTGCTGCCATCCCGGTTGTGAGCGTCAACACCCGCGAGGTGGAGTTGAGCCTGAAGCGCCTATCGGACCGCAATCTTTTGCGTGTCCGACAGGAAGGGCTGTTTGGTCGGCCGCTCTCAACTTGGGACCTGCAACGCTTTGACACCGATCTGGCCGTCGAAGTCTGGACCGGGACCGGAACGGTGGGCGAAGAGTTGAACCGCGATGTGACAACGCGTCTGCCAATGGCAGAGGCCTTGGCGGATCAGCCGCCCGGTATCTACGCTTTGCAAGCCTCCATCCCCGGTGTCGACAGGTTTCAGCAATCACCGGCGACACAGTGGTTCGTCGTGACGGATTTTGGATTGCGCAGCCTGTCCGGTGCCGATGGTCTGACGGTCGAGGCGCGCAGTCTTGCCGATACGTCGGCGCTGAGCGGCGCGACGGTGACTCTGATTTCCCGGTCGAACACTGTCTTGGCTGAGGCTGAAACGGATGGTGACGGTATCGCCCGTTTTGCGCCAGGTTTGATCAATGGGCAGGGCGGGAATGCCGCCGCACTGGTCACCGTGCGCTCCGACGATGATTTCGCCTTTCTGTCGCTACAGGACGCAGCTTTTGATCTGTCGGACCGGGGCGTCGAAGGGCGTGCGCCTGCGGGTGCGGTGGACGTGTTCCTGACGACCGATCGCGGTGCCTACCGCGCGGGCGAAACGATCCACACAACTGTTCTGGCTCGCGACGGGCGCGCACAGGCGCTGAACGATCTGCCGATCACGGCACATCTGAAGCGACCTGACGGTGTAACCTATCAAAGCCGGGTGTCGATGACGGCTTTGGCGGGCGGGCATGTGATGTCTTTCCCTCTGGCGACGACGGTGCCGCGTGGCACGTGGGAAGTCGCGGTTTATGGCGATCCGGACGCGCCGCCGTTGCAGACAACGCAGGTTCTGGTCGAAGATTTCGTGCCCGAGCGCATCGATTTCGAACTGGACCTTCCAGAGCAGTTGACTGCCGGGCAGCAGGCCGACCTGACGGTCGAAGGACAGTACCTGTTCGGTGCGCCCGCCGCGAACCTTCCGATTGAGGGTGAGATCATTTTGCGTGCCGCGTCCGAAGTGGAAGGGTTTTCCGGTTATCGTTTCGGTCGCCATGATGATCCGTTCCGACCCGAACGTGTGTCGATCCTGCGCGCGGCGCAAACTGGCGCGGATGGCGCGCTGACACAGGCAATTCGCGTGCCAACCGCTGAAGGTGACCCCCGTCCCTTCACCGCCGAGGTCGCCGTGCGGATGTCAGAAGGGTCGGCGCGCCCGGTCGAACGCCGCGTGACGCGACCTGTCGCACCTTGGGGCGATGTGATTGGCATCAAACCCGCCTTTGACGGCGTCGTGCCAGAGGGAACCGAGGCCGCGTTCCAATTGGTGGCCTTGTCGCCCGACCTGCAGCCAACCCAGCGTGCCGTGACATGGACCCTGAACCGTATCGAGACGCGCTATCAGTGGTATCAACTCTATGGCGATTGGAATTGGGAACCGGTAACGCGCCGCACGCGGATTGCGACCGGGGAGGTTCTGACCGGTGCTGATCCCATACAGATCAGCGCGCCAGTGGACTGGGGTCGGTATGAACTTATCGTTGAGGCCGATGGCGGCACCTATACCGCATCGTCCATGGCATTCTATGCGGGGTGGTACGCCCCGGCAGAGACGTCCGACACGCCAGACACTTTGCAGGTCAGCCTGAGTGCAGACAGCTACGCGGTGGGTGATACAGCGCAACTGCGGATCAATGCACGGGATGCCGGGCTTGCGGTGATAGAGGTGCTGTCGAACCGCGTTTTGTCGCGTGACGTCATTCAGATTGCGGCGGGTGAGACCCTTACCGACGTTTCGGTGACCGACGATTGGGGCAGCGGTGCCTATGTTGCTGCAACGTTGCTGCGTCCCATGGATGTGGCCGCAGGGCGCAATCCGCATCGGGCACTCGGGTTGGATTACGCATCGGTCGATCCGGGCACCAAGCAATTGGCAGTGGCATTAGATGTGCCCGAGACAGCCAATCCGCGTGGTCCTCTGGACATTGGCATCGCAGTGGATGGCGTGAGCAATGACGACACCGCCTATGTCACACTCGCTGCTGTTGACGTGGGTGTTCTGAACATCACCAACTTTCAGTCGCCTGATCCGTCCGCGCATTACTTTGGTCAGCATCGCCTTGGTGTCGAAATGCGTGACCTCTACGGGCGGTTGATTGACGGGCTGAACGGGGCAACGGGCGTTGTCCGGTCTGGCGGGGATGCACTATTTGGGCTTGATATGGCCTCGCCCCCGCCCACCGAAGAGGTTGTCGCGTTTTTTCAGGGACCGGTGACAGTTGTCGATGGGTTGGCAGAGGTTACGCTGGACCTGCCAGAGTTCAACGGCACCCTGCGCCTGATGGCGGTTGCGTGGTCTGATACCGGTGTTGGACAAGCCGAAGCCGAGTTTATCGTCCGAGACCCAGTCGTGCTCGCGGCGTCTTTGCCGCGTTTCCTTGCACCCGGTGATCAGGCTGAGATGCTCCTTGATTTGACCCATGTCGAGGGACCGGTCGGTCGCGTCAGCCTTGATATCGTAGCCGATGGCGTAGCACTTGGCGCGTTCCCGTCCGGTTTGGATTTGGCGCAGGACGAGCAAGTGCGCGTGCCCGTGGCAATGACAGCGGGCGAAGTCGGTGATGGAAGCCTGTTGATCCGATTGACCACGCCGGGCGGCGAAAGCCTGACCAAGACGCTGGCGCTGGGCATTCGGGCAAATGACCCCGAGCAGGTGGTCACGCGGCGCTTTGCGCTGGAGCCGGGAGCGACGTTGACGCTGGATGATACGGTTCTGGCTGGGTTTCAGCCGGGATCCGCACGGGCGACCACGTCTTTTGGTCCACTCGCGCGCTTCGATGCGCCGGGGCTGTTAGAGGCGCTGGATCGGTATCCTTATGGCTGTACCGAGCAGATGACGTCTGTGGCCATGCCGCTTTTGTATTTTGATGCCGTGTCCTCGGCCATGCAGTTGGGCGATGGGCGGTCCGTCAGTGAACGGATCGAGCAGACCGTTGCCCGCGTTGTGGCGCGCCAGTCGTCGAACGGTTCATTCGGCCTTTGGGGTGTCGGATCAGGTGACCTTTGGCTGGACGCCTATGTGACAGACTTCCTGACCCGGGCGCATGGCTTGGGCTACACAGTGCCGGACCGTGCGCGGCAATCAGCGTTGGACAACCTGCGCAATCGCGTGAACGCCGCGCCGGATTTCGACAGCGGGGGTCAGGATCTGGCCTATGCGCTGTTTGTGCTGGCGCGCGAAGGCGCGGCCGCGACCGGCGACCTGCGCTATTATGCAGATGTGAAGGCAGACGCGTTCACGGGACCGCTGGCCAAGGCGCAATTGGGGGCTGCGCTGGCCTCTTATGGGGATCAAACGCGGGCGGACCGGATGTTTGGCCTCGCTGCGCGGGACATGGCGATACGGTTTGGTGAGGAAGACCCGGTTTGGCGATCGGATTACGGCACCAACCGGCGTGATGCGGCAGCCGTCCTGACGCTTGCTGTCGAAAGCGGCACGACGCTGATCGACCGAGAAACGCTGGCGCGCGCGATCAGCCAGCCGGGTGAAAGGGTCTCCACGCAAGAGGCGGCTTGGTCGCTGTTGGCTGCAAACGCAATGATCAATGCGATGCCAGGAGGACAGATTGCAATCGACGGTGCGCCTATGGTTGGGCCGATGCTTGCTACCTACGAAGGTGACGGCAAGCGCTTGATCGAAAACCTGTCTGACTACTCCACCGATGTCACGTTGACCACATTCGGTGTGCCGACCGTGGCCTCACCAGCGGGTGGTGACGGCTACGCGATTGAGCGGCTTTATTTTACGATGGAGGGCCAGCCGCGCACTCTGCAAGGTTTGACGGTTGGAGAACGCTTTGTGACGGTCCTGCGTGTGACGCCATTCGGGGATCGCGGTGCACGATTGATGGTCAATGATGCCCTGCCAGCGGGGATCGAAATCGACAATCCGAACCTGATCCGCAGTGGTGATCTGAGCGGTCTGGATTGGCTTCAGACCGCCCGGCCTGAATCCACCGAATTCCGCAGTGATCGCTTCCTTGCCGCCGTGGATTGGCGCAGCGATAGCCGGTTTGAACTTGCCTATATCGCCCGCGCGGTGAGCCCGGGGTCTTTCCATCATCCAGCGGCGAGTGTTGAGGACATGTACCGTCCCCGCTATCGCGCGTGGACCGATGCGGGCCGTGTGGACATTTCCCGCTAATGCGGGCTTGGCCGTACTTTACGCTTGCGCTGGGTCTGTTCTGCGCGGGGCTGGGCGCCGATGCGTTTCGCGGCTGGGTTGCACGCGCTGATTTGCCGGACCTGACCTACGTCACCTCGGTCGAGGTCGTGGCGCAGGACGGCCAACTCTTGCGCGCCTATCCGGTCGAGGATGGGCGCTGGCGCATGGCGGCGTCTCTGGACGGCGTGGACCCTGCCTTTGTCGAGGGGCTGATCCGATACGAGGACAAGCGATTCTGGACGCACTCCGGCGTTGACCCGCGCGCCATGGTGCGGGCGGCGTGGCAAAGCCTGCGCGCCGGGCGGATTGTGTCAGGTGGATCGACCCTGACCATGCAGGTGGCGCGATTGCTTGAGGATAGCGGGACCGGTTCCATCAAGGGCAAGCTTCGTCAGGTTCGGGTCGCATTGGCGCTGGAACAGCGGCTGAGCAAAGAGCAGATCCTGACGCAATACCTGCACCGTGCGCCTTATGGCGGGAATGTCGAAGGCATCCGTGCTGCGTCGCGACTTTATCTGGGCAAGGACCCTCGCCGCCTGACACCTGCAGAAATTGCCGTTCTGATCGCGTTGCCGCAGGCCCCGGAAGCGCGCCGCCCGGATCGCAACCCTGAAGCTGCCTTGGCTGCTGCTGCGCATGTGCAGGCGGTGTTGAAGGGTCATGGCACGTTGCCGGATGAGGCGGATACCGGGCTGGCCCGTCGTCTAGTGCGCACGACCATGCCACAGCTTGCGCCGCATCTGTCAGATCGTGCGCAGGCGGCAATGCCTGATGCTGCGCTGATTGAAACCACGCTCGACGCCAATTTGCAGATCGCGCTGACGCGCCGCGCAGAAGATTGGCGGCATCGTCTGGGGGATAACCTGGCTTTTGCCATTGTGGTGGCCGACCATCAGACGGGCGCGATGCGGGCGCATCTGGGATCAGCAGGTTTCACACATGAGAATGGCGGATTTCTGGACCTGAGCACGCGCTTGCGTTCCCCCGGATCGACATTGAAGCCGCTGGTTTACGCGATGGCCTTTGATCAGGGTCTTGCCCATCCCGAAACGATCCTGAGCGACCGCCCACTGGATTTCGATGGCTATGCGCCACAAAATTTCGACGGTCAGTTCCGAGGTGACATCGCGGCCCGCGAGGCGCTTCAACTGTCGCTGAACCTGCCAGTCGTCAGCCTAACCGAAGCGCTCGGTCCGGCGCGGCTCATGGCTAAGCTTCGCGCAGCGGGATTGGAACCAAAGGCTGCCGGTGCGCCGGGTTTGGCGCTTGCGCTCGGCGGTGTTGGGACGACGCTCGAAGATCTGGTGCGGCTCTACGGTATGCTGGGGCGGGGCGGCACGGTGATGCCGCTGCATTGGTCCGAGACAGGGCAGGACACCCCGCAGATCCTGTCGCGCTCTGCGGTGTGGCAGGTGACGAAGGCCTTGGATGATTTGCCTGCCCCGTCCGGATATGCGGGTGACGACATCGCCTACAAAACCGGCACATCCTATGGCCACCGCGATGCTTGGGCGGTGGGTTACGATGGCAGACATGTTGTGGGCGTCTGGATCGGACGACCCGATGGAACAGCCGTTCCGGGTGCGTTTGGCGGAACCTTGGCGGCTCCGATGCTTTTTGAGGTTTTCGGAGTCATGCAGCGTGAGCCTCTGGCCCCACCGCCGCCGGAGACCTTGATCGTGACAAACGCCAAGCTGCCCACACATCTGCAACGCTTTGGCGGGGTAAGCGATGGACCAAAGCTGGACCTTGTATTCCCGCCGGATGGCGCGGTTTTGTCGTTGGACGGAGACGTTCCGGCAAAGGTCCGCGACGGTCAGCCGCCGTTCACGTGGCTGGCGGACGGCGTGCCTGTGCTAAGGACACGGGATCGTTCGGCGCTTTTGCCTTTGACCGGACTGGGTTTTCGGACGCTGGCCATCGTGGATGGTGCTGGCCAATCCTCTCGCGTGACTGTGGAACTGCGGCACTGAAAAACGGCGCGGAGGAGGAACCGCGCCGTTCTCATGGTCTCTTCGCCTGGGATTACCAGGTGTCGGGACCTTTCTCGGCGAATGCATGCACGAGGAAGTCAATGAACGCGCGCACCTTGGGCTGCGTAAAGCGGCCCGGTGGATAGACGGCGTAAATGCCTTGGGTCTCGCCCGGAAGATCGGGGATCGCGACCTCAACCAGCCCCTGCTCCAGCGCTTCTGCGTAAAGGAAAGACGGCAAATAGGCGATGCCCAGCCCGCTGATCGCGGCGTTCAACAAGGATTGCCCGTCATTTACTGTCAGCCACCCTGCGGTGCGAACCTGGCGTTTTTCACCCGACGGGGCGGTCAGCTTCCAGACCGAGCCGTTCGAGGCGTTGGAATAGTGAAGCAGTTTGTGCTCGTTCAGATCGTCGATCTTCTCCGGGCGGCCGTAGCGTTCAAAGTATTCCGGCGATGCGATCATGCGTTTCGTCGTCTCGCTCAGCTTGCGGGCGCGCAGCGTGCTGTCTTCCAGTTCACCGATCCGAACCGCCATGTCGAAGCCTTCAGAAATCAACTCCACGTAGCGGTTGTTGAGAACCATGTTCACCGTGATGTCGGGGAATTCGAGCAGGAAGTCACCGAGCACGGGGCTTAGGTGGTTCACACCAAAATCCGTCGCGACGCTGATCCGCAAAAGACCAGACGGAGCCGATTGCATAGATGTGACAAGCGCATCTGCCTCACCCGCGTCGTTCAGAACGCGTCTGGCGCGGTCGTAATAGGCCAAGCCAATTTCGGTCGGGCTGACACGGCGTGTGGTCCGGTTCAACAGCCGGGCCCCCAGCCGCGCCTCAAGTGAGGAAACGTGTTTGGACACTGCCGACTTGGATATGCCCATCTTCTTGGCGGCGTCGGTGAATCCACCCTGATCCACGACCGTGGCGAACGCCTCCATCTCAGTCATCCGGTCCATAACTACCTCATCAAACCAATCTAACTTGGCACTGAATGTGACGGCGGATTTCGGCCCAAATGGGACGGGGGGAGAACAATAATTGGATAATTCGGGTGTCTGTTTGTGGCTGAGAGACAAACTGGGCGATTTTCCAAGATTTGCCGACGCGGCTCGTTTCCGCCAAGGAAACAAGCCCTACCAGCGCCCATGACTGATCACATCAGCGGATATCGCGCCTTAAAGCCGTCACATTAGGACACGCGACGGCCATCATCGGGTCGGGTTGCAGCCCAAGGTGGTCTTACGTGGCCGTTTCCACGCAATGACGCCGAAAGGCGCGTTTGAGCATGTCCAGTTCAGCGCGCAAAAGATCGACTTCTGCTCGCAGGTCTTCGGACAGGGGTGATCCTGCGGCGATTGCAAAGCTGGCCAACCGTGAGCCGGTGTCCTGATCCAAGATCAGAAAGGTCTGTACACCGTCCGACAGAAGATCAGAGGGCACAGGCACCGACAAGCGCCATTGACCATCTTCCTCGGTCCGGGTCAGCGATACGTCTTCCATTGGCTGATCCAGATGGGTGACGCTGACGTTGGGCGCGTCGCTACCGGCGCCGTTGATCATGCCTTCCCAGATGCCATTGCGCAGGCGGGCCTTGGACACGGTCAGTGGGCTGTCGATCTCTGCCATGGCGGTTTCCTTACAACTCGGCGCGCGGCGACCGCGAGAAGGTCACGTCGCGCAGGATGACCTGATTCATCTCAGGTCCTTCAAAGATCAGGTCGACCCACATCCGCTCGACCCGCTTTTCGTTCAGTTTGGTGTAGGCAAGGTCGAACTCGACCCAGCAATCCTCTTGGTTCAGAGGCAACTCGCGCACGACCTGTTCTGTATTCGGTCCGTGCCGCAGATTCAGACGCGCGAAGATTTCCAGCGGTTTCTCGAATTCCACGATGGCATTCATACGGATCAGGTGCCGCTTTTTCAGACCATTCACAGCGGAGTCAGGCAGGTTGATCGCGAGCGACAGGAACGAGCCATCAAATCGGAACACGTCCATGCGCAGGCCGTAGGGGGCAAGATCCTCTTCCCTGCGGTTGCGCACCTGCCTGGTCGTCAGCTCGGAAATCTTGCAGTCATGGAAAACGGTCGCTTGCGTGCCAACCGGTGTTTGGCTGTCAACGGCCACGAGGCCGACCCGTGGCAGCGGACCTTTCCAGATCTCGGGACGCCATGACCAATCGGAATTGCGCGGCTTGAAGATCGCGTTGGATCCGATCCGTGGCAGCGCCAAGCGCTCTTCGGCCTGAAAGATCACATCATCAAGATGGTGGCGCAGTTGCATGGCCTGTTCGGCGGTCGCCCGCAGCCGCGACAACGGCGCGCGTTTGGCGCCACGTGCGGCGCGGCTCCATCGCGCCAGCGACCTCTTATGGAGGAACTTTGAAATCACACCTACGCTCAGCCCCTTTTGCCGGTGATCGTCGATGGCCATGGCCATCGCGCCGTCAGGTTACGAGGACGTATCGCCAGCCCGGAATATCCCGCGCAACCGTTCCCCGATCCTGCTTGGGGTATTTTCGGATGAAGCAGGCGTGGTTGCAACAGCAACCGCCGCCGGACGCTCGGGTTCCTGCCCGCTATTGGCGTCAAGCAACGCTTGAACGGTGTCGCGGATCAGTTGTTCTCCGGCACGCCCGGTCAACGGGCCGCCAACGGCCCCAAAGACGGACACGATCACCGCCGCGCCACGCACGTCCACAGCGGCCTTCCAGTGGCGCGGGTCCGTGGCAGGTGGGCGTCCGGGATTGGCGTCTGTCAGATTGACATAAAGCGCGACGCGAGAGGTCTCGCTGCCGTGAAGATTTACTTCTGGACCTCGGCCCAACCGTTGCGGTGCGCGCTGAATCTCGCGTTGCAGGGCAACGAGGTCACCATGCGTGCCGGGGACCGCAGTCACCAGTACGAGCGCCTTGTTCAAGGCACCGGTTTCGGGCTGTCCGCCAAGATTGGCGCAGCTTGCCATCAGAACGCTGGCACCGCGCGCTGATTGCCGTGTCCGGCGGGTGTCGATGCAAAACCCCGAAGGAGCCCGGACGGCGAGGCCCGAGTTCAAAGTGACCTCTTGCGTCAGAACACCAGTGCCGCCCAACCTTGAAAGGTTGGGCTGTTCCAGTGTGCAGGCCCCCAAGAGGCCCGCAACAATAAGACCGGGAACGGCTTTAGAGATCGGGGTAGCTATGCGCCTCTGCCTGACCGCCCGGATGCGTGACGGCACCCTTATACGTTTCACCAACCAACTGCGCATACTTCCACAAGCCCCCCGAGGCATAAATCGTCTCGCGCGGGCCTGCCCAAGCCTCTTTGCGCTTTGCCAGCTCTTCGTCTGACAAATCGACGCTGATCTCACCCTTGATCGCGTCGATGGTGATGACGTCGCCGTTTTGCAGCAATGCAATCGGTCCGCCATGGGCGGCCTCTGGTCCAACGTGACCCACGCAGAAGCCACGTGTGGCACCCGAGAAACGGCCATCGGTGATCAGCGCCACCTTTTTACCCATGCCCTGACCGGACAGGGCTGCCGTCGTCGCCAGCATTTCGCGCATGCCCGGGCCACCAGATGGGCCCTCGTTGCGTATCACAAGGACTTCGCCTTCTTTGTATTCGCGCTTTTGTACGGCCTCAAAGGCGTCCTCTTCGCATTCAAAGACGCGCGCCGGTCCGGTGAAGACCTGTTGGTCTTCGGTCATGCCAGCAACCTTTACGATGGCTCCTTGTGGGGCGAGGTTGCCCTTCAGTCCGACGACGCCACCGGTTTCAGTGATCGGGGTCGCAGCTGGATAGATGACACGGCCATCTGCTTCGCGTTCGATCAGGTCGATCTCTTCGCCGATGGTTTTGCCGGTGGCGGTGATGCAGTCTTCGTGGATCAGGCCTTGTTTGCGCAGTTCCTTCATCACGACCGGCACCCCACCTGCTTCGTAAAGGTCTTTTGCCACGTATTTGCCGCCGGGTTTCAGGTCGACAAAGTATGGCGTGTCCTTGAAGATTTCGCAGACGTCATCGAGGTAGAACTCAAGACCCGCCTCATGCGCAATCGCTGGCAGGTGCAGACCTGCATTGGTCGACCCGCCGGTGCAGGCCACGACGCGGGCGGCGTTTTCCAGCGACTTCAGCGTGACGATATCGCGCGCGCGGATGTTCTTTTCCAGCAGGTTCATCACCGCTTCGCCCGACGCGATCGAATAGGCGTCACGGCTTTCATAGGGTGCTGGCGCGCCTGATGAGTTCGGCAATGCAAGGCCGATGGCCTCGGACACACAGGCCATGGTGTTCGCCGTGAACTGACCGCCGCAGGCACCCGCCGATGGGCAGGCAACCTTTTCCAGTTTTTCCAGATCGCAGGTCGACATGTTGCCTGCCTGGTGCTGACCCACGGCTTCGAACACGTCCTGAACGGTCACGTCCTTGCCATCCAAACGACCCGGAAGGATCGAACCACCATAGATAAAGACCGAAGGCACGTTCAGACGCACCATCGCCATCATCATGCCAGGCAGGGATTTGTCACAGCCTGCCAGACCCACGATGGCGTCATAGCAGTGGCCGCGCATGGTCAGTTCCACGGTGTCAGCAATCGCTTCGCGCGAGGCGAGCGACGACCGCATGCCCTCGTGACCCATGGCAATGCCGTCTGTCACGGTGATCGTCGTGAACTCGCGCGGTGTGCCAGAGGCCGCCTTGACGCCGAGCTTCACAGCCTGTGCCTGACGGTTCAGGGCGATGTTACAAGGGGCCGCTTCGTTCCAGCAGGTAGCGACGCCAACAAACGGCTGGTGAATTTCTTCTTCACTCAACCCCATCGCGTAGAAATACGACCGATGCGGTGCGCGCGCTGGACCTTCGGTCACATGGCGGCTTGGCAGATTGGTCTTGTCGAACTTTTTCTTCAGCATGGCGTCCTCCCGGGTGGCTGTTCCGCCTCCATGGTCAGAGGCGGGTCGGCGACTGGCGTGTAAGCGGTCTAAGGCCGACGCCGCGCAAGCACAAGCGTTGCTGGACAGCGACACTTTGGCGGAACGGAACCTTGCCAGAGCCATGTCGACCGTGCCAGCGTCCGGGCATGTTACGATTGTCCGATCTTGAACCGTACACCGCTGCCGAAACGCGCATCCTCGAAGAGTCTCACGGAGGGATCAGGGTGTCGGTATCGGACGGGGCCTTGCCGCATGACATGACGGATGAAACCGAGGTCCGTGGCGATTTCCTGAAGGCACTTCTGTTCGATCCTGAGGGACCCAAACTTGCCAAGGGTCTGCGGCTGCGCGGGGCATGGATCAGCGGCACCCTCGATTTGCAGGGCGTGAAGATCGAACGCGACATTTCTCTGAGCAACTGCGTTCTGGCGGGGTCGATAAGCCTGTTGAATGCGAAATTGCGGGGGCTTTACCTCACCAATGTGCAAATGAAGTCGTTGTCGGCCGATCAGGCGGAATTTGACGGGTCCCTCTTTGTGCGCGGGGGCACACAGGTCGCTGGCGAAATCAGCCTTGCCGGGGCCCGGTTCAAAGGTGACATCCAGATTTGCGACGCCGAAATCCGCGCCGAAGGACAAGACGCAATCTTTGCACCACAACTGTCGATTGATGGGTCCCTGTTTCTGGGAAACTATCCCTATTCTGACGGTGAAACCACGCTGGTGACCGAAGGCACGATGTTCTTTTCATCGCTTCGGGCGGCACATGACGTGTTTGTCAGCCATTGCGCTATCGCGCCAAAGGAAGACCCATTATTGGGCGGCGTCTTTGGCGAAACCGAAGAACATGGGCGCGGCATCGCGCTGAGCTTTGCGCGCGCTCAGGTTGGGGGACTTGTGTACCTTCAGGCCCTGTCGGTGAGCCGAGGTGTCGTGAACCTTGCAGGCGCGACGGTCGCACGGTTGGCGGACGAACCTGACGCTGAAATGGCCACCTATCCCATTCGGCTAGACGGGTTCCGCTATACCGATTTCTCGCGGCACACGACCACGTCTCTGAAGGCGCGGTTGGCGTGGTTGGAGCGACGTCCGAAAGACACACCATTCACCGCTCAGCCGTACGAACAGCTGTCCGCGGTGCTATCGGCCATGGGCCACCGCACGGATGCGCAAGCCGTGCTCATGCGCAAAGAGCGATTGATGCGCGAGGAAGATCGTCGGATGCTGCGCAATCCGGCGCGGTTGGCACTGGCATGGGTGGTCGACCTGATCCTGCGTGGGGCCATCGGCTATGGGTACAAGCCTGCGCGTGCCTTGGTGGTGTCGCTGCTACTGATCGAGGCGCTGGGCCTGTTCT
Organism: Shimia ponticola; assembly: GCF_007995215.1. Lineage (GTDB taxonomy): Bacteria > Pseudomonadota > Alphaproteobacteria > Rhodobacterales > Rhodobacteraceae > Shimia_B > Shimia_B ponticola. The sequence continues at coordinate 274,164 of NZ_VCDK01000005.1, read as the reverse complement.
TTCAAAAGACGTGGAACGCAGGCGACATGGCCCCAAACGCTGCACCTATCCTGATCTCCCGTGACTGGATTGCCGCAACAGAAAGCCACCCGGACAACCCGGCAGCGTTCTGGTCGCAGCCCGGACAGGCGGGGCAGGACTTTGAGACGTTTAATGCGTTTTCCTACGCCGCCGATCTGCTGATCCCAATTGTCGATCTGGGTCAAGAAGGCGCTTGGGCACCGTCAACGTCGCGGTCTCCGCTTGGACAGATCGGATGGTGGTTGCGCTGGTTTGCGAAAGCCGTGGGGTGGGTCGTTACCGCGCTTGTCGCGGCGGCTTTGACTGGTGTGATCCGGCGGGATTAAAGCCCAAGTCATAGCGCCCGGCGCTGAGACGCCGCTCAGCGTGATGGCTGTCGGTCTATGCCTGCGGCGCGAGTATTTGTGAAACATAGAAGGGGCAGGTTGGAGCCTGCCCCTTTTGTGTGTGATTAGGCGACGTCGAACTCCAGCCGTGCGACCTGACCGAACATTTCGGTCTTCCGAAGTGCCTCAATCGCCTGATCGGAGACTGCGTGGTCGATATACAAAAGCGCGATGGCTTCGCCGCCCACTTCGGACCGGCCAAGAGTAAAGTTCGCGATGTTCACGCCATTGTCGCCCATGGTCTGCCCCAACGTGCCGATGATGCCGGGCACATCTTCGTTGGTGGTGTAGAGCATGTGCTGGCCAACCTCGGCGTCGATGTTGATGCCTTTGATCTGGATGAAGCGCGGCTTGCCGTCGGAGAAGCAGGTGCCTGCCACAGAGCGTTCACGCTCTGCCGTGACCACTGTCACCTTGATGTAACCGTCAAAGACGCCTGTCTTGGCCTGATTGGTGGTCGAAATGTTGATGCCGCGTTCGGCTGCGATCACGGGGGCCGACACCATGTTCACGTCCGGGTTCACGCGCTTCATGATCCCTGCGATCACGGCGCAGTTCAGTGCAGGCAGGTTCATGTTGGCGACCGTGCCGTCATAGAGGATGTTGATCGCCTTGATCGGCTCGTCCGTCATCTGACCGACGAAGTTACCCAAATGGCTGGCCAGTTTGACCCAAGGCCCCATGACTTTGGCTTCTTCGGCCGTCATGGATGGCATGTTCAGGGCGTTTTCCACCGCGCCGTCGAGCAAGTAGTTCGACATCTGCTCGGCCACTTGTAGCGCGACGTTTTCCTGCGCTTCGGTTGTGGCCGCACCCAGGTGCGGGGTCACGACGACATTCGGCAGGTTGAAGAGCGGGCTTTCCGTGGCGGGTTCAACCGCGAACACGTCAAACGCCGCGCCAGCGACGTGGCCGGATTTCAGCGCCTCTGCCAGCGCCTCTTCGTCGACCAGACCGCCCCGGGCACAGTTGATGATGCGCACGCCTTTTTTCATCATCGCGATGCGCTCTGCGGTGATCATGTTGGCGGTTTGCTCGGTCTTTGGAACGTGGAGCGTGATAAAGTCGGCGCGCTTCAGCAGGTCCTCCAGCTCGACCTTTTCAACGCCCATCTTGTCGGCTTTTTCCTCGGACAGGAACGGGTCGAACGCGATGACCTTCATCTTCAGACCGCGCGCACGGTCGCAAACGATGCCACCGATGTTGCCCGCACCGATGACGCCGAGCGTTTTGCCGGTCAGTTCGACGCCCATGAATTTGGATTTTTCCCATTTGCCGGCGTGGGTCGACGCAGAGGCCTCGGGGATTTGGCGCGCGACGGCGAACATCATCGCGATGGCGTGCTCGGCTGTTGTCGTCATGTTGCCGAAGGGCGTGTTCATGACGATGATGCCTTTCTTCGAGGCGGCATCTTTGTCGATGTTGTCGGTGCCGATCCCGGCGCGACCGATGACCTTGAGGTTGTCAGCGGCGGCGATGATTTTTTCCGTCGCTTTAGTGGCCGAGCGGATGGCAAGGCCATCATATTCCCCGATCTTGGCAAGCAGGGCGTCCTTGTCCTTGCCAAGGTTGGGTTCAAAATCGACTTCGATCCCGCGCTGGCGGAAGATGTCGACGGCGGTTTCAGACAGTTTGTCAGAGACGAGTACTTTGGGCATTGTCATGTCCTTCGGGGTCGGTGCGCGATGCGCATCCTACGGAATGGGGGGTAGGGTGCGCATCGCGCACCCCTGAGATCAGGCAGCTTCGGCGAGCGCTTCGATTTCGGCGTGGAACGCGTAGTCGAGCCAAGGCAGCATCGCTTCGATGTCTGCGGTCTCGACCGTCGATCCACACCAGATGCGCAGGCCTGCTGGCGCGTCGCGATAGGCCCCGATGTCGAGTGCGATACCTTCGACCTCCAGCCGTTTTGCGACAGCCTTGGCAAAGGCAGCCCCATCAGTGATGCGGTCATCGGTGAACTTGAGGCAAACCGAGGTGGTCGAGCGTGTTGCCGGATCATTCGCGAGGTTCGCGATCCAGTCGCGGGCGTCGCAGAAATCCCAGACGGCTTTCGCGTTGGCTTCGGAGCGTGCAACGAGGCCCTTGAGGCCACCGACCTCTTTCGACCAGTTCAGGGCAAACAGGTAGTCTTCGACGCACAGCATCGACGGCGTGTTGATCGTGGCACCGGTGAAGATTCCGTCGATCAATTTGCCACCTTTGGTCAGGCGGAAGATCTTGGGTAGCGGCCATGCTGGCGTGTAGCTTTCCAGACGCGCGACAGCGCGCGGCGACAAGATCAGGACGCCATGGGCAGCTTCACCGCCCAACACCTTCTGCCAGGAGAACGTCGTGACATCGAGTTTGTCCCAAGGCAGGTCCATGGCGAAGGCTGCTGAGGTCGCGTCGCACAAAGTCAGGCCTTCGCGGTCGGCGGGGATCACGTCGCCCGTTGGGACGCGCACGCCGGATGTGGTGCCGTTCCATGTAAAGCAGACGTCGTTGTCATAGTTCAGCGCAGCCATATCGACGATATCGCCGTATTCGGCTGTGTGAACAGTTGCGTCGATCTTCAGCTGTTTGACTGCGTCTGTTACCCAGCCAGCGCCAAAGCTTTCCCAAGCGACCATCTCAACCGGGCGTTCACCCAGCATGGACCACATGGCCATTTCATATGCGCCGGTGTCAGAGGCTGGTACGATGCCGATTTTGTAGTCACCCGGAACGCCGAGGATCTCACGGGTCGTCTCGATCGCGTCCTTCAGTTTTGTCTTGCCCACGGCGGCACGGTGCGAACGGCCAAGTGCGGCATCGCTCAGAGCATCAAGAGTCCATGTGGGGGGTTTGGCGCAGGGGCCAGAGGAAAAACGCGGGTTTGCCGGCCGCGCAGCCGGAGCAGTTTGTGCCATCGGTGTTACCCTTACAGATATGCGCCTCTCGTTGGGGAGAGGTGTCCCACCGCCGCGTTTACGGGGGAGTGCTGGGAGTCGCAACAGGCCAAAAGTGCATAATGATCATGAACCATGGAGTGGATCGGAAACTTGGGTTCCTTGACCAGCCGTTGAGTCACCCTCTGTTGCAGTCGGTCACCGACGACAAACTGGCAACCGCTGTCGCGTTACGGTAACCGCCTCCCCAATTAAAAAGGACCGCGCCCATGTACACCGCCATTCTGATTGCCAAACCCGGCGCGCTTGAGGCTGCTATGCCCGAGGCGCTGCGCAATGCGTGGGGTGGGGGTGAGATCCTTTGGCTCTCCGAAGGTGAGGCGGCAGAATTTCCGATCGATCGTGTGCCCGGCAACTACCGCGCCGTGTGGGAGGACCTGCAGGGGCAGGGTGTCGATTTGAATGTCGTCCCGCGCGAATTGCGGCGCAAACGCATCCTGATTGCCGACATGGACAGCACCATGATCCAGCAGGAATGCATCGATGAGATGGCGGCCTATGCTGGCATTGGTGACAAGGTCGCCGAGATCACCGCGCGGGCCATGGACGGAAAGTTGGATTTCGAAGAGGCGATGTTGGAACGCGTAGGCCTGATCAAGGGTCTGCCTGTTGTCGCTCTTCAAGAGGTCTTTGATCGCCAGATCACCTTTATGCCGGGTGGCAAGACGCTTGTCTCTACGATGCGCGCGAACAAGGCCTACGCGGCTCTGGTGTCGGGTGGATTCACCTTCTTTACGGAACGCGTGGGCGGTGCGATGGGCTTTGATGAAACGCGCGCCAATGTTCTGATCGTTGACGGTGACGTGCTGGCTGGTGATGTCGAACGGCCGATTCTTGGGCGCGAAGCCAAGGTCGATGCGCTCAAAGATGTGACGGCACGGCTCGGTGTGGGGCCCGAACACGCGCTGGCCGTTGGCGACGGTGCCAATGATCTGGGCATGCTTGGCCTTGCCGGTTTGGGCGTGGCCCTGCATGCGAAACCTTCGGTTCAGGAAGAGTGCCCAGTGCGCGTCAACCACGGCGACCTGACAGCTCTCCTGTACCTACAAGGTTACGCGAAAGCGGACTTCGTCGACGATTAAGCTCAGTTCAGGCTGAAGGCCGCGCGCGTCTCGCCCACTGGCAGGTCACGGAAATTGCGCAGCGGCGCGCCAACGCGTTTGAGCGCGTCCGGGTGTGCTGGGTCCAAAAGACCCAGCTGGACCAAGACATGGGCAATCGCAGCTTCGGCTGCGCGAACGCTGCCATCTGCAATCTTGAGAGCGACGCCCAACCCTTTCTCCGGCAGGATACCTACAAACACCGCCTCTGCCCCTGTCTTCAACGCGACGCCCGGTGCGGCGCGCATCAGTTCCGTGCAAGCCCGTCCGGCACCTGCGACCATGTCCGGATGTTTGATCATGGCCTGCCGCAGGCTGAGCATGGCACGTCCGCGCGCGGTGCTGTCATCCGCATTGGCAAAAGCCGCCATCGCCCGTGCCAACCCCTGAACCGACGTTGCATGGTTCGGCGCTGAGCAGCCATCGATACCCCATCCCGGCGACGCCTCGTCTGTCAGGTCTTCGAAATGCTCTTTCACGGCGACCTGAACCGGATGGTCGATCTCAAGATACTCCATATCCGCGCCCAGATCGCGCGTGACGGTCAGAAACCCGGCGTGTTTGCCGGAGCAATCAGAATGCAATTGGCACGGGGTTTTGCCCTGCCGGATCAGTTCCTTTCGCGCACCTTTTCCAAGAGGTTCAGGCGCGCCACAGCGCAGATCTGTCTCGCCGAGACCCAGTTCGGAAAGCCAGCGTTCGACGCGGGTTGTATGCCTGACCTCACCACTATGGGACGCACAGGCCAGCGCCAGCCGTTCGGTATCGGTGTCAGGAAAACGCAGCGCGAGGGGCACGGCTTGGATCATCTTGGCCGAGGATCGGGGATAGATGATCTGCGTCGGGTCTCCGGCTCCGGCAATGACCTCTCCGGCTGCATTGCAGACCGCGATATGACCATAATGCACGCTCTCGACGCGTCCGCCGCGGGTCAATTCGATGAGGGGTGCTCCGATGTCCATTGTCGTCCTCCCGGCAAGATTTCGCGGATGTGATCGCTTGAGGTGCTTTTGCGGTCGTCTCGGGCTTGGCCGTTGACTTGATCCCGTGGCATGATCCCGCGTATCAATCGCCCATAACGAGCAATGAACCGCAAGGCCAGTTCAATGTCCTCAAGAGACACGGCCCCGCGAGACGATACACGAGGCAATGCGTCATGAAACGATTTTTGGTAACAGTGGCTCTGTCGCTTGTCTGTGCGACATCGGCTGCAGCTCAAGAGAGCACGAACCGCGTGGCGGCCAAGACGGACTGGAGCGTCTTTGCCGAATCTGATCCCACAGAATGCTGGGGTGTGTCCGCGCCCAAGGAAACCGTGAACACCCGTGATGGCCGCGTTGTCGCCGCTCGCCGTGGTGAGATATTGCTGATGGTGTTCTACCGCCCAAGCGCAAATGTATCGGGACAACTGAATTTCACAGGTGGCTATCCGTTCCGCGAAGGCTCGACCGTTAATATGAATGTCGACGGGACTGAGTTTGAACTCTTCACAGAGGGTGAATGGGCATGGGCGGCGACACCGTCCGACGACGCCAAGATCGTGACCGCGATGAAGCGCGGGTCGCAAGCTGTCGTGACTGGTGTGTCCTCACGCGGGACAACCACAAAGGATACGTTCAGCCTACTGGGCTTTACCGCTGCTGTGGAGGACGCCGAGAAACGCTGCGCGAGCTAATCCGCGCACCACTGGAAACATCAAGGCAAGTCGCGTATATGCACGGCTTGCCTTATCATTTGTTGGCTGAGGATGAGCCATGACCGCCCCAAGCGAAGCCACTGCGCCGATCACACAAGACCTGCTGACGATCCCTCGAAAATTGCCTGAGGGGCCAGTGAACCTTGTCGGTATGACACGTGCGCAACTGAAAGACGCGCTGCTTGAGGCCGGGACCCCGGAAAAGCAGGTCAAGATGCGCGTCAATCAGGTTTGGCAGTGGATCTACCAATGGGGCGTGCGCGACTTTGCCGAGATGACAAACCTCGCCAAAGCCTACCGCGCGCAATTGGCTGAGCGGTTCGTCATCGAACTGCCAGAGATCGTGTCAAAGCAGGTCAGCGCCGATGGCACGCGCAAGTACCTCGTGCGGATCGCGGGCGGTCATGAAGTTGAGGTTGTCTATATCCCGGAATCGGATCGTGGGACGCTGTGTATCTCTTCGCAGGTGGGTTGCACGCTGACCTGTTCGTTTTGCCACACGGGTACTCAGAAACTGGTGCGTAACCTGACGGCCGGTGAGATCATCGGTCAGGTCATGCTTGCGCGCGATGATCTGGGTGAATGGCCCGAACCCGGCGTCGGCACGGGCGAATCTGGCCCGCGTCTGCTCTCGAACATCGTACTGATGGGCATGGGCGAGCCGCTCTATAACTTTGAAAACGTGCGCGACGCGATGAAGATCGCGATGGACCCTGAGGGTATTTCTCTCAGCCGCCGCCGGATCACGCTGTCGACATCTGGTATCGTTCCAGAGATTGCAAAAACGGCTGAGGAAATCGGCTGTCTGCTGGCCGTTTCGTTCCACGCAACGACCGATGAGGTTCGCGACAAGCTTGTTCCGATCAATAAGAAGTACAACATCGAAGTGCTTCTCGATGCCTTGCGGGAATACCCCAAGGTGTCGAACAGCGAACGTATCACGTTTGAATATGTGATGCTGAAGGATGTGAATGACACCGACGAAGATGCGCGGCGTCTGATCAAACTCATCAAGGGCATCCCCGCCAAGATCAACCTGATCCCGTTCAACCCGTGGCCGGGCGCGCCCTATGAGCGGAGCGATTGGGACCGCATCGAACGCTTTGCCGATATCGTTCACAAGGCAGGCTATGCATCGCCGATCCGCACACCGCGCGGCGAAGACATCATGGCGGCCTGTGGCCAGTTGAAATCGGCGACCGAGCGGGCGCGCAAGACCAAGGCGCAGATTGCCGCCGAAGCCGGGCTTTGATTGCCGAACGTGTGATTTGCTGAAAGGCTGACCCTGTCACGAGGGATAGGCTCATGCGTTTCACGAAATCCGACATTGCCGATTATCTGCATTGCGAAAAGACGTTCTGGCTTGCGCGTAAGGCACCTGAGCGGATGCCGCCGCATGACCCGTCGCAACCCAACGCACGTCTGGTCGCCGAAGGATACGGGTTCGAGGCCTTGGTCGAGGAGGAATTCCTCAGGCAGGCTGGTTTCCAGAGTCAGCAAGAGTTCGAAACCGACCGCGGTCTTTATGCACGCACCGATCTGACCCGGGTCGTGGACGGCGTTATGGACGTCTACGAAGTCAAGGCGAGCGGCAGCGTTAAGCCTAAACATATTCAGGACGCAGCTTTTCAGAAGATCGTTGCAGAAGAGGCCGGCCACACGGTTGGCCAAATCCACATCGTTCACGTCAATAAAGATTATGTCCGAACGGGTGATGTCGACCCTGCCATGGCCTTTGTCGTGGCCGACGTGACAGGGGATGTGACCGCACTTGAAGCCGAATTGAGGCGCCATATCGATAATGCCCTTGCCTTGCTGGAAGAGCGCAGCATTGATGAGGAAGGATGCACCTGTGTCGAGCTAACGAAAAAGAAGCATTGCGTGGCCTTCCGACATTTCAATCCGACGGTTCCAGAGGCATCCATCTATGACCTGCCGCGTGCCAATCCCGGGACAATCGCCCGGTTTCGCGAGCAAGGCATTTTGGACCTAAGTGACGTCGACCCGGAAGACATCACCGCAAACCAAAGGGTCTTTTTGAAGGCGTTCCGGACCGGTGAGCCGCAGATGAACCTAGGGAACCTGCGCCGCTTCCTAAGCGGGCTGACCTATCCGCTGCACTATCTCGATTATGAGGCGCTCGGTTCTGCGATCCCGATGATTGATGGGGCGCACGCCTATCAGCAAATCGCCTTTCAATACTCCTTGCATGTTCAGGATGCGCACGGCGCGGAGCCGCGCCATTTTGAATACCTTGGTGAAACGCCCGCACTGCCGCGGGACTTGGTCGCCGGCCTTGCACAGCACATCGGACCCGAAGGTAATGTGATTGTTTGGTCCAAGACCTATGAAAACGGTCAAAACAAGCGAATGGCCACGATGTTTCCCGAACACGCGGCATTTCTGAATGGCGTCATCGAAAGGACCGTTGACCTGATGGAGCCGTTCAAATCCGACTATGTGGATGCCCGTTTCCAAGGCTCTGCCTCGATCAAGAAGATCCTGCCGGTCATGTCGTCCGGACTAAGCTATGATGACCTACCCGTAGCCAATGGTGATGACGCCATGTCCGCCTGGGTCAGGTTGATCCACATGGATGAGGGCAAAGAACGCGCGCAGTTGCGGGCGGATATGCTGGCCTATTGCGAGCTGGATACATTGGCGATGGTCCACGTACTTGATGGCTTGAGGGCCGCTGTAGAGGCTGCAGCACTCTAAATTAACGAAATCTCCATCGGCCGTCGGGCACGATATTCATGTGTCCAAGCAGGAGGTCGCCGATGTCGTTCACCAAGTCTACGTCTCTCGCAGAAGAGGCTGATCCGGCGACGATCCTGCATATCACTCAATTGCTCTCGAAGGATGTCCGCGAGGCGCGCAGTATCCATGATCTTGGGCGGCGTCTGGCGATGAAGGGATATGATATCGTCGGCGGTTTTCTGGTGACTCTGCCGCACCGCAAGCGGGTATGTCCGATGTCCCGCATCCTCTAACCTGTTTGGCCGATTAGTCCGGTTTTCGCGCTGCGCGGCCTTTCGAAAGCCCATCTACAAAAGCGGTGATCAGAGCTGTCATGTCGTCAGCCGGTGTGCGTTCATGTGATGTATCATCCCGTGTTTCGGGCTTGGCCAAGACCATGAGGCCCAGACCGAGGCACAGATAGCTCAGGCCAAAGATCAATCCGCTTGGGATGATGCCGTACATGTCGGCAAGTGACTGAAAGCCAACCCATGTCAAAAAGCCAAGGCCTGTCAGGATGCACAGGGCCCCAATAGCACCAAGCGCGCCACGTTTCATGGCGCGCTCCAATTTGTGACGGAATACCGACATTAGCGGCGCGCTGTCATGTAACCGATCAAGAACCCAAGACCCGCCGCGATCCCGAGTGTTGCGCCGGGGTTCTCGCGGGCCATGCGCTGGGCATTGCTGGCCCCGGCCTGCACAGCCTCAGCCGTATGGACGGCCATGTCAGAGGCGCCGTTGCTAACTTTGCGACCCATGTCCTGCGCGCGGCGCGTGATGTCCTGCACCTTTTCCTCGCCCATATCGGTCAAAGCTTGTGTGAGGGCTTCGACATCTTGGCGAAGAGCCGCGATTTCGTGGTTCAGGTCGTCTGGTTTGGCTTTGCCATTCGTTCCTGCGCGGGCCATTGGACACTCCTTCGGTTTGTGGGCGTTCGATGGCCGAAACGCACCACACCCCATCAGGTTCCACGGCTGCGCAGGTCTTTGCCGTTAGTCCTTGAACGTATCGATGATCTGCATGGCCTCATCCGCGGTTTCCACGAACTTGAACAGATCAAGGTCCTCCGGTGAGATCGTGCCGGCGTCACACAAGGCATCCCAGTTGATGATCTTTTCCCAAAACGCCCGCCCGAACAGAAGGAACGGGACACGCTCCATCCGCTGTGTCTGGATCAAGGTCAGCGCCTCGAACATCTCGTCCATGGTGCCAAAGCCGCCCGGAAACACGGTGATCGCCCGTGCACGCAGAAGGAAGTGCATCTTGCGCAGCGCAAAGTAGTGGAAGTTGAACGCCAGCTCGGGCGTCACATAAGCGTTTGGCGCTTGCTCGTGCGGCAAGACAATGTTCAGCCCGATTGAGCGGCCACCGGCCTCCATCGCGCCGCGATTGCCGGCTTCCATCACACCGGGGCCACCGCCGGTCACGATCACGTCGTCGCTCCCGCCGGTTTCGAGCGAGCGCTTTGTCATCAGGTGGGCAAACTTGCGGGCCTCTTCGTAGAAGCTGCTCAACTCAGCAAGCGTCTTGGTCCGCGCGGTATCTTTCTTGTCCGGCGACGGAATGCGGGCGCCTCCGAAGAGGACAATCGTCGACCTGACCCCTGCCTCGTCAAGAAGCATTTCGGGTTTCAACAGCTCCAGCTGAAGCCGAACAGGGCGCAACTCATCCCGGCACAGAAAGTCGTCATCTGCAAAGGCCAGGCGATATGCTGGTGATCGCGTCTGCGGGGTGTCGGGAATGTGCCGTGCGGTTTCCCGATCTTCGTGCGACGAACGCAGGGAATGAAGGCGTGTCTTGGCTGCGGCCACGAGTAAATCTCCTGAAAATCCTGGGCGCTCAGACTGACGATGCAGGCGTGGGGCGCAAGGGGGAAATTCAGGCCGGTTTGTGCGGTTGTCCTGCTGGGCTGCGGGCCATCAGGCCACGAGGCTTGCCTCGAAGCTGCGCAAGACTGGGCGTGCTGTAGGACCGTATCCTGTGCCGGTTGCCGGGTCGCAATCAGGGAAAAGGCGAAGGACCTCCTCGCGCGTTCCGGCATCAAAGCTGTTCAGGGTCTGTTGACCCGGATGGTAGCTCTCGGAAAAGACGCCGTCGGCCAAGATCACTTCGTGACGGTCAAACAGCAGGTGCAAGTAACACACGTCTCCGGGCCCCTCAGCCAAGGTCACGCCGGGTCGTCCCAGCAAATCCTTTGCCTTCACCAGTACTTCGGAGGTGCCAAAGTACAATTCGGCTTCTGGATTCTGAATTAGCAAGCGGTGCTGTTGAGACACCTCCAGGGATGGGTGTTCGTGACCCAAGCTATTTGCGGCGATCCGCACGGGCGCATTGGCGCCTTCACGGGGGCGAACCGACTGCCCGGTCCAACGCAGAACCTGCATGCCGTTGTCTCGGGTGAAGACGGCATCCCCGGGTTTCAACGCCTCGACCGGAATTTCGCCACGCATGGTCGCGATCATGGTTCCGCGTGTAAAACAGGGTGCAGTCGTCGTCAGATTGACGAAGGCCGTGTCTGTATTCCCGTTCTCGTCCTCGACCAAATACGAGAATACATCTGTACCCGCTTCATCCGTGGCTTTGATGCTGAGGGTGCCGTCATCATTTAGCGTGATGATTTCACCGGTGGGCAGTTCGACGGATTGGCCCGCCTTAACAGGCTGACCGTTGATGGCAGTGATTGTCAGCGTGCCACCAGCACTTGTCGCGTCGTTGTCCAGGACATCAAACGTTTCCGTCGTGTTTCCGACAATTTCGAAATCGTCATCTTCGGCAATCAGGGCGGTCTGGATAGAATCCCCGGCGATCAAAAGATTGGAATCGTAAATCCCGTCGCCTCCATCGGCGATGGCGATTTTGATCGTGTTTTCAGCCCCTGCTTCGACCGGCGCTTTCAGGGTCAAGGTGACCGTCAGGCCATCCATCTCGGTGTTGAATGGGTCTGTGTTGGCAGGGTTGTCCAGATAAAGGTTTTCGTTGCTGCCGGTGTTGATGTTGTTGATCGTGATGTCGCCATCACCAATGGCCAGTTCCGCCTTAACGCCGTTCACAAAGACCCCAACGGCGTCGTTGAATCCGGCGTTGACGTATTCAAGGTACTCTTCCGAGGAAAAGGTGATTTGCATCGTGAGGGTCTCACCCTCAGGGATGAACTTGGCTTCGAAGACGGCCGCGTCATAGGTTTTGCTGCCGGCGATTTCGTTTAGGTCTGAGTCGCCAGCAAGGCCGTGATCCGTCGAGGTGTCTGATGCGGAGTTGGCGTCGCCCGACGAGTTGGTGATGTCTTCGGCTTTGCCAGTCGATAGAATCACACCCGTATCTGATGGCGCCACACCTGGGATTGTTGCGTCCGCATCCGAGTATATGCCCGACGCCGATGCTGCGCCGGTGTAGCTGGCATCAATAATCTTGATCCCATTTCCGAACATGGCTTCTGCCATGTCTTTGGCTGAGGCGGTCGTGTTAATTGGCAGTTCGGATGCAATAGCCATAGGTATTTCGCTCCAGTCGAAAGCTCGGTTGGTGCGTAAGTGTCAAAGTGCGAGCAATAAAAATATGGTACGATTGAGTATCTCGCGGCGCAAAGGTATAGCGCAGCCGCTGAAGCAAAACCGGGATCGCGAAAATGTCGAATGAACAGCTTGAGACTGCTATCGAAGCCGCATGGGAGGCACGTGATACGATCACATCCGCTACAGCGGGTGAAACGCGGGAGGCGATCGAGGATACGCTGAACGCATTGGACAGCGGATCGCTGCGTGTTGCTGAAAAGCAGGACGACGGTAGCTGGCACGTGAACCAGTGGGCGAAGAAAGCCGTGCTCTTGGGTTTCCGCATCAAAGACATGGAACTGCAGGACGGTGGCCCGCAAGGCGGCGGCTGGTGGGACAAGGTCGACAGCAAATTCAAAGGCTGGGGCGACAATCAGTGGAAGGCTGCCGGCTTCCGCGCAGTGCCGAACTGTGTCGTGCGTAAATCGGCCTTTATCGCGCCAGGCGTGGTGCTGATGCCATCTTTCGTGAACCTCGGTGCCTATGTTGACGAAGGCACGATGGTCGATACTTGGGCGACCGTTGGCTCCTGCGCGCAAATCGGCAAGAACGTTCACCTGTCAGGCGGTGTCGGCATTGGCGGGGTTCTGGAACCCATGCAGGCTGGACCAACCATCATCGAAGACAATTGCTTCATCGGCGCGCGCTCTGAAGTCGTCGAAGGCTGCATCGTGCGCGAAGGCTCCGTCCTTGGCATGGGCGTCTTTATCGGCCAATCGACCAAGATCGTGGACCGTGAAACCGGCGAGGTCATGTATGGCGAAGTGCCGCCATATTCAGTCGTCGTTGCAGGGTCCATGCCGTCCAAGAACGGCATCAACCTGTATTGCGCGGTGATCGTGAAGCGCGTGGACGAACGCACCCGTTCCAAGACCGGGATCAACGAGTTGCTGCGCGACTAAGTCAGGCCTCGCAACCAGCCCCCTACGGCGCGCCGAACCATTTGAGTTGAAGCGCGTCGTAGGTTCCGTTTTCACGCAATCTCAGCAATGCCTGATTGATCTCATCCAAAAGGGGTGAGCCAGTCGGCAGCGCGATACCATAGTTCTCTGGCCGGTAGAGCCTGCCTGTGAGTTTGCCGATCCCGGCACCTTCTTGCTGTGTGTAGTAGGCAAGGATGGGGGCATCAAAGATCACTGCGTCGAGCGTGTTTGCTTCAAATGCTTCGATCAGCGGTTCCAGACCATCATACGCGATAAATGGGACATCCGCGTTCTGCAGGAATGCGGCGGCGGTTGCGCCTTGGATCGTGCCCACGCGTTTGCCGTTCAGATCGTCGATGTCGTTGATCGACGATTGCAATGCCTGAACCGTTGTTGCTGCCGTAATCTGGGCCACAAAGATCGACACGATGAAAAGAGATGACACTACGAGGATCACGGAGAAGACTCGACCGATGGCGCTTTGCGGTACGCGCTCTTCGAACCCGCCGTTGACCACAAGGTTCAGCGCCCACCAGAAGGATGGAAAGAGCGCCTGCTTGAACGGGCGGTCGAAATAGGGCTGTTTGTTGCGTTCAACGACCCACATCACCATGCCAACAACGAACAAGAGGCCAAGCGCCGCCAGTACAACAGTCGCGATTTGCCGGGTGAACAGCGCAGCTGCGATCCCGCTTTGGTCTTCGGAGAAAGGCACCATGATCCGCAGGCCGCTTCGGAAAATCGGCTGCGAGAAATCCATGACCGCTTCGCGCTCGGAGGTGATCGAGATATTGGCGACGGCCCCTTCGACTGTGCCGCTTTGAACCGCGGCAAGCATGTCGGAAAAGGTATCCCTGCGATCAAACACAACGTCGCGCTCTAACTCGGCTGCGATTTCAGAAAACAACTCGATGGAAAAACCCGTATGCCCACCATCAGCTGTTGGCATGGAAAACGGCGCGCGGGACACGGTCGTGATGGTCAAGGCATCGCTTTGGCCCATGCCAATTGTTGGCCACATCAGCAGGCTGATAAGCCACAAAACACGTCCCGCTCCAAAGAAACGACCCATATTTGCCTCTGATATCCGGACCCATGCCCCACCAAACACATTTGCGCAGGGTCCATTGGCGCAAAGTGGTATTTTCCATGGCAGGTTTGTGCGAGCCTGACTAGGGTCCCACTTGCTGAAATCAGCGTGACGCAAGGAAAATAGTCCAAACCGATGCCCGAAAAGACCAAGAGACCGCATTCCGTTTACACCCTGCTCATCGAAGTGGGCCGCAAACAGGGGGATGGATTGCCTGACGGATCAACCGGGGCGGCGCTTATGGCCTATGCGTCTGGCGTGGATGAGGCTGAGGCCGTCCGCGAGACTGTTGCCATCCTGAAACAAGCCGACCTCGCTCCGCTGGATGTGTCGGGATATGGTACGCTGGAGGAACGCTTGGCCGAAGGCCACGACATCAGCGACGATGAAAAAGGTCTGATGCAGCGTGCGCTGGACGAAAACAGTGTGATCATCGCCCAAATGACCCCGTTTTACGAAGACGCACCAAAGCGTCACTAGGCGGTTTGTTTATGCTGCCCGTGCGGCGTTCAGCGTTACCATCTCATAGCGCCGCGCCATCGGAAACGGCAGATCTCCGTGGTCGAATGCCAGCCCATCAGGCAGGTCCGCCAAAAGGGTGGTGGAGGCTGTCAGGCTGTTAGGGGACGCGGTGGGCAGGATCATGCTTTGGATGCCGACGGGGCCTTGCATGACTTCGACGGTGTCGAAGACCACCTGATAGTACGGCACGAGCGTGCGCTCAGCCCCGTGCGTCACGCAGCGCCCATCCAAAAGATGTGCAGCCCGCGCAAGAACCGCTTCGGACCCAAGAAGGTATTCCACGTCCGAGCCCGCCATCAAAAGATGTGCGGCGAAACTGACTTCGAAATCACGCTTGAGCCCGAAATAGGGCGCACACACCCGCAAAGGTGCAAGGCTTCCGCGCGCGGGAAGCATCCGGCGCAATAGGCGCAACGGCTGGGCGTATCGACCATCTTCCAACTGGATGGCGTCCTGCGGTGTCACCTTTGAAATCGGCTTTGGGCCACTCAAAGTCTGTAGAATTGTATGTCCTGTGATCGACGGCATCGGGCCCATGGCCTCGAACTGGTCGGACAGCGCGATAAATTCGACGCCGGGTTCGATGGTGGTCGAGTGACGTCCTTGGACCAGATCGGACAGATCGTCCCAGGGAATGGGACGTGGCGCGGGGATCAGAACCTGATCCAAATGCCCCGTTCCGGGTTGATAAAGGCCGAGAACGGCTGCCCGGCTTGCCGCGTCCCATGCATAAGAGACGCGAACGGTGTGGCCCTGTTCGCGAATGTCAGCGTTCAGCCGCCGGGTCCAAGACTGATCGTCGACGCGTAATGTCACCTCTAGCTGCGCGTTGGTGTGCATCTTGATGATGATTTCAAAACAGGACCGGCCTGCGCCATTGCGGGTTTGACCTTCAAAATCCAGCAACCGCCGCCGCACGGTAAAATGCGGGATTTCGGCTTCGAGCATGAGCGTGCCGCGTGTCGCAAGCGGTGTCTTGGGGCGGTTCAGGTATGCTGCTGCGGACGTCTTCGAGCCCAGCTGAGGCAGGCCGCCAAAATCGAATTCCGCTCCTATCCTGTCACACAGTCCGATCCAGCCCATACTTGCCCCTACGCTGACAGCAAAACTTGCGCTTCGTACTTGCGCAATGTGCGACGCGCAGCTGGCCCGTAACCCTGACCCGTCACCGGATCGAGTTCTGGAAAGATCGCACAGATCTCGGCCATCACTGCGGCATCAAAACAGTCCCTCGTCTGAGGACCCGGAAGAAAGCTTTCGGTCGCCAGCCCTTCGGAAAAGACAACCTGGTGGCGGTCGAACATGACGTGGACATAGGTGACTTCACCGCCTTCAAGGCGGCGGATGGATCGGTCGTTTACCAAATCCTTGGCAGCGACCAGCACCTCTTCTTCGCCGAACAAGAGTTGCGCGAGGCTGTCGCGGATCAGCACCCTGTGTTGCGGAGACACCATCAGTTCGCGGTGCTTGCCCAGCGCGTCCTCAGCAATGTGGATCGGGGCAAAACCGCCTTCGGCGGGAATGGTCCGCGTGCCGATCCAGCGCACAGGTTGCAGCCCGTCATCATGCGTTACCACAAGATCGTCGATGTTGAGCGTTTCGACCGGAATTTCACCGTTTTCCGTCAGGATCAGGGTCCCAGCTACAAAACAGGGAATTGTCGACAGGGTGACATAGCCGGTGTCCGAGTTGGTCCCGTCGGACATCGTGTAGGTGAACAGCGTGTCGCCAAGATCGCTGTCGGCTGTAATCGACAGCGTGCCATCGGGGTTCAACGTAACTGTTTCACCAGTCGACAACGTGACCGAATTGGGCAGACCCGTGTTTGGATCAATCGAAACAGCGTTGCCGTTGATATGTGTGATCGTCAGCGTCGCGCCGTTTGGCATCGTGTCATTCGCCAGGACGTCCAGAACCTTGGTCTGGTCGGCGAAGATATCCATGCTGTCATCATCTGCGATGACCCGTGTTTGGATCGAGTCGCCCGCGATCAGGACGCTACTGTCATAAGAACTGTCCGAGGCATCGGCGATGCCGATCCGGATGGTGTTCAGATCGCCATCATTCACGGGAATGGTCAGCGTCATCGTGATGGTGAAACCATCCATCTCGGTGTTGTACTGATCCTGCGTGTTATCCACGTACAGGTTCTGCGTGTTCACCGAGTTGATGTTTGTGACCGAGGTTTGCCCATTGCCGGGCGTGGCGTTCACGTAAGTGCCGTTGATCCAAACACCGAAAACGTCGTTGTAAACCGAGTTGATGTATTCGGGGTATTCGTCCGATGCGAAGACGAACTGCATCGTCATCGTATCGCCGTCGGGGATAAAGTCGATGTCTAGGTAGGACGCATCATAGGTGCTGCGGCCTGCAGCGGCGTTGAAGTCGGCGTTGTTGTTTTCGCCCTGCGTGTTTCCCGAACGGCTGTTTGACTGGTTCGATTGACCGCTTGAGTTGGTGAAATCGCGGACCCGACCGGTCGACAGGATAACGCCTGTATCGCTGGGCACCACGCCCGGCGAAGTGTTGTCGCCGCCCGAAAAGATACCCGAGCTTCGGTTGTCGCCAAAGTAATCGGCGTCGATGACCTGCACGCCATCTCCGAACATGGCATTCGCCATGGCGGTCGCATTTGCGCCCTCATTGATCGAAAGTTCAGATGCCTGAACCATGTCTGCCTCGTGTCGTCCTTAGGCAAACACAGACAAATGACGCGCGGAGCCCGCACGTTACGCATCTGAAAAAACTAGTGGACCTGCTCGATCCGTGCCCGCCTCAGGCATATTTTTTATTTTCGTGGCGATTTTTCGCCATCACGATCAAGGTACGAGATATCGTCACAGTTGCAAAGAACATTGTGCAATTTTGGCGGGAGTTGCGCGTAAGGGGCTTGAGGCTGTTGCATCCTTGCCCGAAAACACTTGCATGACAGACCTTGCTTTTCGCTCACCCGTTGACCCCGAAGCCCTGACCGCTGCGCTTGTGAGGTGCCCATCCGTGACACCCGAAGAAGGCGGCGCGCTTGAACTCTTGCAAGAGATGCTGGGCGCTGCCGGGTTCCTGTGCCGTCGGGTGGATCGGGGCGGGGTCTCCAACCTCTTTGCGCGGTGGGGCGAAAAGGGTCATGCGCGAACTTTCGGGTTCAACGGGCATACGGATGTCGTGCCGATTGGCGATGCTGCTGCATGGACCGTTGACCCATTTGGTGCCGAAGTGATCGACGGTTTCCTCTATGGACGCGGTTCTACAGATATGAAATCGGGCGTTGCCGCCTTCGCAGCCGCCGCGATTGATTTCGTATCGCAGACGCCGCCAGACGGCTCTGTGATCCTTACCATTACCGGCGACGAAGAGGGCGACGCCTATGACGGCACCACAGCCCTTCTGGATTGGATGGACGCTGAAAGCGAACAGATGTCCGTTTGCCTTGTCGGCGAACCGACAAGCCCAAATCACATGGGCGAGATGATGAAGATCGGGCGGCGCGGGTCCATGACAGCGTTCTTCACGGTGACCGGCGTTCAAGGGCACTCGGCCTATCCGCACCGCGCCAATAATCCGCTGCCTGCTTTGGTCCGATTGATGGACCAAATGGCGTCGCACACGCTGGATGAGGGAACCGAGCATTTCGATCCGTCTACGCTTGCGATTGTGACGGTGGACACCGGCAACCCGGCTACGAATGTCATCCCAGCCGAATGCCGCGCGACGGTAAATATCCGGTTCAACGATTCCCATTCCGGAGCGTCCTTGACCGAATGGATGCAAGGTCTGGTCGATTCAGCCGCCGCCGAATACGGCGTGTCGATCGACATGCAGGTGAAGGTATCTGGCGAAAGCTTTCTGACACCACCGGGGGATTTTTCCGACATGGTCGCGCGGGCGGTCCAGACGGAAACCAATCAGGTCCCGGAACTGTCGACCAGTGGCGGAACCTCGGACGCGCGCTTTGTCAAAGATCACTGTCCGGTGGTTGAATTCGGCCTCGTCGGGAAGACCATGCATCAGGTCGATGAACGGGTCGAAGTCGCCCAGATCCATCAATTGAAGTCGATCTATACCCGCATCCTTCAGGACTATTTTTCGTGAATCTGACCGTCGCACCAACTGATGACATCGCCACCTGTCAGGACCTGCGCCGCATTGTCTTTATCGAAGAGCAAGGTGTGTCAGCGGCCGATGAGAGGGACGGCAAAGATGGCGAGGCCCTGCACGTCATCGCGCATCTGGATGGTGAGCCCATTGGCACTGCACGGGTTCTGCCATTTGGCACCACTGCCAAGATCGGTCGGGTCTGCGTGCTGCCGGATGCCCGCGGCTCCGGTGCAGGCGTGGCTTTGATCGAGGCCTGCCACGAGATGGCGCGCATGTCCGGCGCGACGCGCGCGATACTTGGCGCGCAATTGTCGGCCTTGGGCTTTTACGAACGGCTTGGCTACCGCGCCTATGGCGAAGTCTTTGACGACGCGGGCATCGACCATCGCATGATGGAACTTGGGCTGTGAGACGTCCTTACCTTGTTGTCATGTTGAAAGAGCCGCATCCGGGCCGTGTCAAAACCCGGTTGGGGCGTTCGATTGGGATGACGGCCGCAGCATGGTGGTTTCGCCATCAGACCCGTCGCCTGATCCGTCGGCTAGAAGATCCACGCTGGGACCTTGTTCTGGCGGTAGCGCCTGATCGCGAAGGCATGGAGAGCCGCATCTGGCCTGAACATTTGCCGCGTATGCCGCAGGGGGCTGGCGATCTTGGCGACCGCATGGCGCGTGTCTTCCGTTCGATGCCGCCGGGACCGGTGTGCATTGTTGGGGCGGACATTCCCGGCATCGGGCCACAGGAAGTTGCGCGCGCCTTTCGTGCGCTTGGCTCGTCGGATGCCGTGTTCGGCCCCGCGCCGGATGGGGGCTATTGGCTGATCGGTTTGAAGCGGGTGGCTGCCGTGCCTGCTACCCTGTTTGATGGCGTGCGTTGGTCCACCGAACACGCGCTCGCAGATACCCGCGTGAGCCTACCGGGCCTGCGCATCGCTTTGGTTGATGAATTGCGCGACGTGGATGAAGTGACGGATTTACCGCAGTAGAGACAGGCCCCGGCCTTGATCCGGCGCCTCGGCTCGCAAGCGGCACACTCAATTCTCCGAGGTCCCGCGCACCAACTGCGCGCTGCCACTTCCTGCGCCTCGCACCCTATGCTAGCCGTTGCCCATGGCAAAGCTCCCTTCCCGTGACGAGGTCCTTGAGTGGATTTCAGAAAACCCCACCCGCGCCTCGAAACGGGACATCGCAAAGGCCTTTGGCATCAAGGGCGCGGCGCGAATTGACCTAAAGCGCCTTCTGAAAGAGCTTGAGGCCGAAGGTCACCTTGAGAAGCGCAAAAAGACTTATCGCGACCCGGACCGCTTACCGCCGGTTTCGGTTCTGCAGGTGACTGCGCCGACTTCGGATGGTGACCTCATGGCCCGCCCGATGGAGTGGGAAGGCGACGGTCCAGAGCCACGCGTCCTGTTGATCCCGCGTGCCTCTGATCCTGCATTGGGTGAAGGCGACCGGATCCTTGCGCGCCTGCAGGAGGTCAAAGGCGAAGAGCACCATTACGAAGGTCGCTTGATCCGTCGCATCGGCACAAATCCACGCCGAATCCTTGGCGTCTTTCGCAAAGGTGCCGAGGGCGGACGCGTGGTACCCATCGACAAAAAGTCCAACCTTGAATGGATGGTTCCCGCAGGGGCAACCCACGGAGCCAAAGACGGCGAACTGATCGAGGCCGAGCAATCTGGTCCGAAGGCGCGCATGGGGCTGCCCAAGGCACGTATCGTGGCACGGCTGGGGGACCCAAGCGCGCCCAAGGCCGTATCCCTGATTGCCATCCACCAACATGGCATCCCCGATGACTTCCCAGACGATGTCATCGCCCAAGCTGACGCCGCAAAACCTGCACCCAAAGCCAAGCGCACAGACCTGACCGACCTGCCGTTGATCACCATTGACCCGGCAGATGCCCGCGACCACGATGACGCCTGTTGCGCCATCCCGGATGAGGACGTCAAGAACCCCGGCGGCTTCCACCTGTGGGTCGCCATCGCCGATGTCGCCCACTACGTTCGCCCCGGTTCTGCGCTGGATCGCGAGGCCCGAAAACGAGGGAACTCGACGTATTTCCCTGACCGTGTTGTGCCGATGTTGCCTGACCGTCTGTCAGGGGATCTCTGTTCCCTGCACGAAGGTGTCACGCGCCCCTGCCTTGCTGTGAAAATCACAATCGACACGCATGGCCAGAAACTTCGCCATGAGTTCAAGCGCGGGCTCATGCGTTCGCCTGCGTCCCTGTCCTATGAAGAGGCGCAGGCCGCGGTTGACGGCGACCCAACCGAACGCGCTGCGCCCTTGGTCGATGATGTTCTCAAACCGCTCTTTGCGGCCTATGCGGCGCTAAAAACCGCGCGGGAGGCGCGTCAACCGCTGGACCTCGACCTACCGGAACGCCGCATCGAGCTGGCAGATGATGGCCGGGTCACGTCGGTCAACTTCCGGGACCGCTTCGACGCGCACAAGCTGATCGAAGAGTTCATGGTTCTGGCCAATGTCTGCGCGGCTGAAACGCTGATCGCGAAACGCTCACCTTTGCTGTTCCGGGTTCATGAGGAACCCAGCCCCGAGAAACTGGAAGCCCTGCGCGAAACGGCGGGGTCCATCGGTTTAACACTGGCCAAAGGACAGGTCCTGCAAACCCGTCACCTGAACACTCTGCTGAATGCCGCGGCAGGAACAGACCATGCCGAGATGATAAACCTGACGACACTTCGGTCCATGACGCAGGCATATTACAGCCCCGAAAACTTCGGGCATTTCGGCCTCGCCCTGGCAAATTATGCGCATTTCACATCCCCGATCCGGCGCTATTCCGACCTGATCGTGCACCGGTCGCTGATTTTGGCGCACGGTTGGGGCGATGATGGACTTGGCCCGGACGACGTTGAACGGCTCGAGGCCACCGCCGCCCATATCAGCGACACGGAACGCCGCTCAATGCTCGCGGAACGTGATACAACGGATCGCTACCTTGCCGCCTACCTGTCGGAACGTGTCGGCAGTGAAATGACTGGCCGCATCTCAGGCATCGCGCGCTTTGGGGTCTTCGTGAAGCTCGACGAAACAGGTGCAGATGGCCTCGTTCCCATGCGCGAATTGGGTAATGAGTATTTCCATTATGACCCTGACACGACATCCCTGCGCGGTGCTGATACGGGCCGTGAAATTGTGCTCGGCCAGATCGTGACCGTCCGCATAGCCGAAGCCGTGCCTGTCACCGGCGGCCTGTTGTTCGAATTGATCGAAATCGACGGCGCGATGCCGAGCAAGGGACCAGACCGCCGTCGCGGCAAGCCGCCCAAGCGCAAATTGGGCCGCGCCAAGGCCAAAGGCAAAAAGGTTCGCAAGGTCCAGCGCCGCCGACGCTAGGCTGGGCGGAAGTTTGCAAGGTCATGAATTTCTCCGCTGACACCACCCTCGCTTCGCTTACCATACCGAGTAGGAGGGTGTGTTATGCGGTTGGTGTTTGGTTTGGTGATGTGTCTTGGATTGCTCGCCTGCGGTCCGGGTGTCAGCACACCGTCGCAACCGAGGCCATCTGAGATGCGCGTGTCGGCTGCCACTCAAGCTGCCTTTGACCGCTGGGTCGCCGCATTCAAGCCACGCGCGGGGGCCAAAGGCGTTTCTGAGCGGACGCTGACACGGGCCTTTGCAAATGTCCGCTATCGGCCTGACGTCGTGCAGAAAGACCGCAATCAGGCCGAATTCGCTTTGCCGATCTGGGATTACCTTGCACTGACCGGATCACCTGAACGCATTGCCAAAGGCAAAGCCGCCCTGCGCAAACACGCGCGCGTTCTGGATCAGATCGAAGCCCGCTACGGGGTCGAAAAAGAGGTCGTCGTGGCCGTCTGGGGGGTCGAAACTCGCTACGGAGAGACCCGTGGTGATATCCCTGTTATCGACGCGCTCTCGACACTGGCTTTTGACGGTCGCCGCGGCGCATTTTTCGAAGCGCAGTTGGTCGAAGCCCTGAAAATTCTGCAACGCGGTGACATCACGCCCGCCGCCATGCAAGGCTCCTGGGCCGGGGCCATGGGGCACACTCAATTCATTCCAACCTCGTTTCAGGCATATGCCGTGGACTTTGACGGCGACGGCCGCCGCGACATCTGGGATGACAACCCGGTCGATGCACTCGCTTCGACGGCGGCTTATCTGGCGCGGTTTGGATGGAACAAAGACGTGCCATGGGGCGTCGAGGTCACTTTGGCACCGGGCACCGACACCTCGCTTGCCGGCAAGTCGCGCAGACTGACACCTGCCCAATGGGCCGCGCGCGGTGTGCGTGGGTTGAATGGGCAGGCGGTACCGGATTACGGTCCCGCCTCCTTGCTGTTGCCTGCCGGTGCGAATGGACCGGGGTTCTTGATCTTTGACAACTTCATCACACTGTCGCGCTACAACGCGGCGGATGCCTATGTGATGGGCGTGGGCCACTTGTCTGACCGGCTGAAGGGGAAACGCGCCATCCAAGGCCGATGGCCTATCGGAGATCGCGCGCTCAACCGTGCAGAGCGCACGGAAATGCAACGCCGGCTCACCCGCGCTGGATTTTCCACTCAAGGCAGCGACGGTCTGATCGGTCCGAACACGACAAACGCCATCCGTGCCTACCAATCTGCACGTGGGCTTAAGGTGGATGGCTACGCGTCACTTGCGCTCCTGCAACGCTTGCGTAGAGGGCTCTGACCCTGCGCGGGATGTCACGGGGCCGATTGAGTATTTTTGAAACATAGAAGGGCCAGGGTAACGCCCTGTTAACTTTGTCCCGCCACTCTGGTCAGGCAGTACAGGCAGGAGTGCCGATGGCTGTAAACGTAGAAGGAAAGAGGTGCGCGATCCAGTTTCTGGCACCGCACCGGGTGACGTATGTCATCAGTGCCAGCGCTTAATCCTTCTATGTTTTCCAAATACTCGCGCCGCAGGCTTGGATTACCGCGAAGCGGCCTCGCTTTGGTCATAGCCAGCAAAGCTGGCGAAGAGGGAGGCGGGCGGGGTCGCCCTATTTAGCGATTTGCAATGCGCAGTCCCTGGTCGCGGGGATGAACCATGCCGACCCTGTTCTCGGCGATTTTGCGCAAGGGTTGTGTCTGTGGCCCTTCATACCCCGGACCGTGCCCGTTGCGCCGGTCCCACATATCCGTCCGCCCCGGTTGCAATGCTGCGCGTGCGTCACGGTGGCTGCCCACAAGCGTAAGTTCCGGTCTTTTGCCCAGTCCCTTGGTCAACCGGTGTCGCAACAATTCTACCGGGTGTTTGCGCAGGGTCATGCGCATTGCGACGTAATCCTCCACGACCTCTTCGCCTTCGGTCATCTTCGGCAAATGGACCTGCGGTTCGCCTACGATCTCATCCTCCAGATCCCCCGAGAACAGAGGCATGGGCGACGTGCCCACCAGAGCCTTCGCCTCCCAGATCGCGGCGCGGCGGGACAGGCCCAGACTGGCAAAGGCATCTGCCTCGGCCAAAAGCTGGATCGACGCCGCAGGGATCGCGGCTTTGCGCCAGACATCATGGATGTCGCTATAGCCATTGCCCCGGCAGAGCTCGATCCGGTCCGCGTCGCTTTCGGTCATGGATTTCAGTTGCCGGAAGCCAAGCCGCAGCGCCAGCGTTCCATCTGCCTGACGCTCCATCAGGTTGTCCCACGCGCTGTTGTTGATGCAGATCGGCAGGACGGTGACCCCGTGTTCCCGCGCATCGCGCACGATCTGGGCGGGCGCGTAGAACCCCATGGGCTGCGCATTGAGCAGCGCGCAGGCAAAGATGCCGGGATGGTGGCACTTCATCCACGCAGAGACATAGACCAACAGCGCGAAGGACGCCGCATGGCTTTCCGGAAAGCCATATGATCCGAACCCTTCGATCTGGGAAAAGCACCGCTCCGAGAAGGCTTCATCATAGCCATTGGCGGCCATGCCCTTCATAAACCGGTCCCGGAATTCGCTGACATTGCCGTGCTTCTTGAATGTCGCCAGAGACCGCCGCAGCCGGTCGGATTCATCTGGTGTGAACCCCGCCCCCACGATGGCTATTTGCATCGCCTGTTCCTGAAACAGCGGCACACCCAGCGTCTTGCCCAGTACATCGCCAAGAGCGTCTGAGGGGAAGCTGACCTCTTCCTCTCCGTTTCGGCGGCGGATGAACGGATGCACCATGTCACCCTGAATGGGCCCGGGACGGATGATGGCGACCTGAATGACCAGATCGTAAAACTGGCGCGGTTTCATGCGCGGCAGGAAGTTCATCTGCGCCCGGCTTTCAACCTGAAACACGCCAAGGCTGTCGGCCTTGCAGAGCATGTCATAGGTGGCAGTGTCGTCTTCGGAGATGGTGGCCAGTGTCAGACGTTCCCCATGATGTTCGTCGATCAGGTTAAACGCCTTGCGGATGCAGGACAGCATGCCAAGCGCCAGAACATCAACCTTCAGTATCCCCAGACTGTCGATGTCATCCTTGTCCCAACAGATGACGGTGCGGTCCTCCATCGTCGCATTCTCAATCGGGACCAGCTCATCCAGTCGCCCTTCGGTGATGATGAACCCGCCCACATGCTGGGATAGGTGGCGGGGGAAACCGATGATCTCGTAAATCAACTCCAGTGCCTGCACGAGGCGGCGGTCGGTGGGGTCCAGTCCAATCTCGCGCATGCGGTGATCCTCCAGCCCGTTGGCCGAGAAAAACCCCCAGAGCTGCGAGGACATCGCGCTGATTGTGTCGTCACTCAGCCCCATGGCGCGGCCGACCTCGCGCACAGCGCGTTTGCCACGGTAGTGGATCACCGTCGCGCACAGGCCCGCGCGGTGGCGACCATAGCGTTCGTAAATGTGCTGAATGACCTCCTCGCGGCGTTCATGTTCGAAATCGACATCGATATCCGGCGGTTCATTCCGCGCTTCGGATACGAACCGCTCGAACACCATGGTGCCCAATTCGGGACTGACCGAGGTCACACCCAGACAATAGCAGACGACCGAATTCGCTGCAGACCCGCGCCCCTGACACAGGATACCCTGCGCCCGTGCATAGGCCACGACATCGCGAACGGTCAGAAAGTAGGGTTCGTATTTCAGCTTTCCGATCAGGGTCAGCTCATGCTCCAAGAGCCGCTTGACCTTGTCCGTTGCGCCATTGGGATAGCGCCAATGCATGCCTTCATAGGCCAGACGGCGCAAACGTTCGCCAGGGGTCTCTGAGCCCACAGCCTCGGAAGGGTATTCATAGCGCAGTTCATCGAGTGAGAATTGCAGCGCCGCTTCCACCGTTTGTGTGTTTGCGACGGCCTCTGGAAAGCGGTGAAACAATTGCGCCATCTCTACCGCGCTGCGCAGGCGCTGCTCGCCATTGGCCTGCGCTTCGGCTCCCAACTCATCAACGCGGCAGCTCAGCCGGACAGCGCTCAGGACATCGGTCAACCTGCGCCGGGCGCCGTGATGCATCATCGGCAGACCAGAGGCGACAGGGGGCAGGCCCAGATCATGCGCCAGTTCATAAAGCCGTCGCAGGCGTGCGGGATCGACCCCGTCATAGCGCGGAGCCATGATCAGATAGGTATCTTCAGCAGAGCGGCGCGTCAGCCGTTCCACGGTTTGTCGCCATCCGCCCGCGCCGCGTTCATCGCGCAGCGCCTCTGGCGGATGGATCAAAAGCGTCAGCCCGCCACGAAACTCTTCAAGATCCTTCAGGTCCAGATGGCACGTCCCTTTGTCCGCAGCCAACCGCCCCTCAGAGATCAACCTGCACAGGTTACCCCACCCCTTGCGGTGCCGTGGCAGGGCCGTGACCGTGAACCCGCAGCTCAACACGATCCTCGCTGCCGGGATCAGGCGGGGGGTGGCATAAATATCGGCAGAAGGCGGTGCAGGAATAGCGTCGGGACAGGGGGGGCCGATCAACCCATGTTCGGCATCCCAATCCCGCCGAATTTTGACGCGGCGCGCAATCTCTCGCGCCTCTGTATGCGCGCGCACGATCCCGGCGACCGAATTTTCATCGGCGATCGCTAAGGCAGACATGCCCAGAATGGCCGCCCGCCGCATGTATTCCTCCGGGTGCGATCCCCCGGTTAGGAATGTGAAATTCGACGTGGCAGATAGTTCCGTGAATGGGGAGATCGTGTCCATGGCCGCCCTTGGGAATCACCTCTCGGACCGACATTGTTCACATTTTGTTCTCATTTATCAACCGCTCCAAATTTGGCAGCGTCGGAGCCTCCGGCGGGAGTATTTTTGAAACATAGAAGGATGGTGTGCCGCGCATTCTGGTTTTCGCACTGCACCGAGTGACATCTGTCATGAGTGCCGGCCCTAAACCCTTCTATGTTTTTAAAATACTCGCGCCGCAGGCCTAAATTGCCGCGAAGCGGCCCCCTTTGGTCACAGCCAGCGCATGCTGGCGAAGAGGGAGGCGGGCGGGACTGCCTTGGTCAACTGGCGTAGTTTGAGCCTTCCTCGTCCAGGATCGCCTTCAATTCTGTGAGGTGGCGTGTATCCTGATCTGGGTATTCCTCCAATTCGCGCGCGGTTTTTTCCGCAATATCGTCAGACAGCACGCGCAGAGGCTTTCCAGTCTGCAGGGCGAGGATATAGGTCATGCAAGCGCGCTCGAAGTAGTAGAGCCGGTTGAAGGTTTCGGCCACGGTATCGCCGATGACCATGATGCCGTGGTTGCCCATCACCATGACTTTCTTGCGCGGGTCGTCGAACAGTTGTGCGCAGCGCGCGCCTTCGTCCTCTAGTGCCAAACCGCCATAGTCACTGTCGACTACGATACGGTTGTAAAACGTGGCCGCGTTCTGATCGACGGGTGGCAATGTGCTATCCGCAAGGATCGCCAGCGCCGTGGCATAGGGCGAATGGACATGCATCGCGCAGCGGGCGTGCGCGCAATGGCGATGCAGCCCGCCATGCAGGCCCCAAGCAGTGATGTCCGGGGCGTCTGGTCCCTCCAGCGTCTTTGGATCGTTGGCATCCACTACAATCAGATCAGAGGCTTTGATCCGGCTGAAATGTACCTGGTTCGGGTTCATCAGGAACCGGGTGCCATCTTCGTTGATCGAAAGTGAAAAATGGTTCGCGACGGCCTCGTGCATATTCAGCCGCGCGGTCCAGCGAAACGCCGCCGCCATATCGACGCGTTCAGCCCAGTGATCCATGTTGGGGCGCAGGTTTGTGACGGTCATCGCATCCTCCGGTTTTTTCAGACCGTGTCGGCCCTGCGCCGGGTCTGCAAGACAAAACTCAGCCTTTCAGTTCTTGCGACGGGCACCAGCAATAGCCGTCGCGATCCAGAATGAAGGCTTCGCGCAGGCCATGAGGTTTGTCAGTTGCAGGTTCAAGGATCGTCCCACCGGCCGCTTCGGCCCGGGCGCAGGCTGCATCAGGGTCATTGCCATAGAGCCGAAATTCCGCGCCTGCCCCGCGTGGTGGGGACTCAGGCAATACGCTCAGCAAAGGGTGTTTGGCATAGGTTGCATCTGAATGCAGCTGCAGGACCGCTTGGCCCAAGGTCACGATGGCAAAGTCCTCGGTGACCTGAAACGCGCGCATGCCAAACACGTCTGACAGGAATACGGCGCTCTTTTTCACGTCCGTGACCAAGAGGTTCAGTCCGATTCCGCGCAGGCTCCGGCCAAAGGCATCAGCGTCGGTTGTTTCATAATCCATGATGAACCTCCAAAATGTCAGCAAGTCTGACCTTGTTGAGGCGCCCGATTCGGATCAAGCCGGTTGGCACAATTTTGGAACAAGCTCGGAGGACCGCCCTGTCACTCGATAGATGACCAGCCCTGTCCATGTTCGCGCGGCCAACGTCAGCGCGGCTAGGTTGCCTGCAAAGTTCCAAGTGGGCCACCGCCCCCTTGCCCCGCTGCGATAGTCGACGGGGTACGGGACAACCGACACCCCCAAGGCGCAGAAAATCCCGACGCTGCGGGGCATGTGATGCGCGCTTGTCACCAAAACCCAGTTCTGCTCCTCAGGGATGTCCAATATCGCCAGGATGTTTTGCGCGTTTTCATAGGTGTTGCGCGACGCGCCTTCGATCACGAACCGGTCCGCGTCAAAGCCAAGGGCGAGGGCATGGGTCAACCCGATATTGGGCCGATCACCGGATCGCAGCCTTGCGTCGCCCTTGCCGCCGCTCAGGACAACAGGCGCGTCAGGATGTGCACGCGCCAGAGCAAGCCCTGCCAGCAACCGCTCAGCACCTGCATTGGTGGCGGGTTGACCGAATAGTGCCTGGGCTTGGTGATCCTCAAACCCGCCGAGAATGATAATGCCATCCACGCGGTCAGGTGCGGGTCGCGGTGGAAAGGCGTCTTCCACGGGTGCAAGCAGCCATGCCCCGATTGGTAGAATGGTCAGAACCACAGAAAACGTCGCCGTAAACAGAATTATCCGCCGCAAAAGCCGCGTCCGGGATTTTGCCAGCGCCCATATACCGACGATCAGTCCCAGAACGATCCAGCTATCTGGCTTGATTAGTGTCCAACCAATCTTCGAGAGATAAAAGAACAGCGTGTCCTGCACGGGATCAGTCGGCGACCTTGTTGCCGTCTGCGTCGATCAAGAGGCTCCCGTCTTCTTTCTCATAGGGGCCTGTCGGCCACCGATCCAGCAGGTCCAGAACGACGCCAGAGGGACGACACAGGCGCACGCCCTTGCGGGTCGCCACGATGGGCCGGTTCACGAGGACAGGGTGGTCAAGCATATAGTCCAAAAGCACGTCGTTGGGCACGCTGGGGTCCAGAAGACCCAGCTCTTCAGCCGGGCTTTTTGTCGTGCGCAATGCGTCACGCGGTGACAGGCCAGCCGCTGCGAACAAGGCAAGCAACTGAGGTCGCGTCCAACCGGTGTCGAGGTATTCGATGATTGTCGGGCTGTAGCCCGCATCCTGAACAATGCGGACCACGTTTCCCGACGTGCCGCAGGCCGGGTTGTGATGAATGACAATATCCATGGGTTCGGCATGGGCGATCTGATTGCAGGCCGCAAGAAAAACCTAGGATGTTCACAAAAGCATCATGAGCGCTCGCTCGGCGCGGCGCAGGCCAGAGGGGGTTGAGGGCACTTCTGGCACGTCCGCATCGCAAAGCGCGATCACCGACGGGTGAATGTAGGAATTGCGTGCAATCGTGGGGGTGTTGTGCAGCCGCGTTGCGGCGGCCTCGGCCATGGCTGTGATCGTCGGACTTGGTTCCCGAAGCGCAACATCCATGGCAGCCACCGATCCCGCCCATGTGCGGAACGTTTTGGCCGTCAAATTACTCGCTCCTGTCGCGTCGCGCAGCCAGTCGTTGACCTGATCCGGCCCGATGCTGCGCGTGCCTTCCGGCGTCTCATAGGCCATCAATTCGGCACCGGAGAGGCTTTCAAGCTCTTCAAGCGCCTTTTGAAGCGTTGCGTCTTTCAGTGTCTTGTCGACGGATTGACCGCCTTTTCCGGTATAGCTGACGGCAATCCCGTCGCGGCCAAGAGTGACATGCTCGGTCCGCAGCGTGGTTGCGCCGTAGGTTTCGTTTTCCTCGGCGTAATCCGGTGTGCCGACGCGCAATGCGGCTCCGTCAATCAGGCGCAGGCAGGCGGCGATGGCAAAATCAGGAGTGTCGGTGTGTCCGTCAGTCAGGACCTTGTGGATGCGGCGGCGCAATGCCGGAAGCGCTGCACCGAAATCGGCAAGGTTGTCGAACTTGGCCGCAGCGCGATGTGCGGTCCAATCGGGGTGATAGCGGTATTGCTTGCGGGTGCGTGCATCCAGCCCGGTGGCCTGCAAATGTCCGTTGGTCTTTGGGCTGATCCAGACGTCTGAATAGGCGGGTGGCACGGCCAGTGCATTCAGGCGCTCGCGCTCTTTCGTATCATCGATGCGGGTGCCGTCTGGCGCACGGTAGCTCCAGCCGCGTCCAGCGCGGCGGCGTGTGATCCCCGGGCGATCATCGGGGTAATAGGTCAGCGAAGGGGGGAGGTCGGAGATCTGCATTGTGCCTAGGCAACGCCCCAACTTGCACTCGGGTTTCATGTGAATGTCACTTGCGGACGCGGCACCCCGGTGAAATGCTGAGCCATGGGACAGAACTCAACAGCATCACTTCAGACATGGGCACAGGTCGCGCCCACTTTGGTGGCGATTGCCGCAGGGCGCGCTGCAGCGGATCGCGTGATCCGTGGCGGCAAGGTCGTGAACGTCCACACCCGCGAAGTGCTTGATTGGGAGGTGGCGATAGCTGCCGGCCGCTTTGCCTATGTCGGGCCGGATGCCACCCACTGCATTGGTGCTGACACCGAGGTGATCAACGCCAACGGCTCTTATGTCATTCCCGGCCTTTGCGATGGTCACATGCATATCGAAAGCGGGATGCTGACCCCTGCCGAGTTTGCCGCCGCCGTGATCCCGCATGGCACGACGACGATGTTCACGGACCCGCATGAGATTGCCAATGTCATGGGGCTTGAGGGTGTGCGCCTGATGCATGACGAAGCGCTGATGCAGCCGGTGAATATCTTTACCCAAATGCCGTCCTGCGCGCCGTCCGCCCCGGGGCTTGAGACGACCGGATATGCTATCAGCGCTGAAGACGTGGAAGAGGCGATGGCGTGGCCCGGTATCATCGGGTTGGGCGAGATGATGAATTTCCCCGGTGTCGTTGCGGGTGACGCTCAGATGCTGGCCGAGATTGCTGCGACCCAGAATGCGGGCAAGACAGTGGGCGGCCACTACGCCAGTCCTGATCTTGGCCCGGCATTTCATGCCTACGCTGCTGGTGGTCCAGCGGATGATCATGAAGGGACAGGCGAAGCTGACGCGATCGCGCGCACGCGTCAGGGCATGCGCGCCATGATGCGGCTCGGGTCGGCTTGGTACGACGTCGAAAGCCAGATCACAGCGATTACCGAAAAGGGCATGGACCCGCGCAACTTCATCCTGTGTACGGACGACTGTCATTCCGGGACGCTGGTGAATGACGGTCATATGAACCGTGTCGTCCGCCATGCCATCGACTGTGGATGCGACCCGCTGATCGCTCTGCAAATGGCAACGATCAATACGGCGACGCATTTCGGACTGGAGCGAGAGCTAGGCTCAATCGCGCCAGGGCGGCGGGCCGATGTGATCCTGACCTCTGATCTGACGACCTTGCCGATTGACCATGTGATTGCGCGCGGCGTGGACGTGGCAAAGGATGGCAAGATCACCGTGGATTGCCCACATCTGGACTGGCCGGGCCATGCCCGCCAAACCGTGAATATGGGTCCAGATAAAACGGCACAGGATTTTGAGATTGCCGCGCCTGATGGGGCCAACCATGTCACCGCTCGTGTGATTGGGGTTGTCGAAAATCAGGCACCAACACAGGCATTGTCAGCCGACCTTCCGGTTCAGGATGGTCTTGTGGAAGCGCAGGGCGAGGTCTGCCAGATCGCGTTGGTTGAACGGCACAAGGCGACAGGCGGCGTGACAAATGCCTTTGTGTCGGGCTTTGGCTATAGCGGCGACATGGCCATTGCATCGACGGTGGCCCATGACAGCCATCACATGATTGTCGTCGGCACCGACCGCGCGCATATGGCAAAAGCCGCCAACCGTCTGGCCGACGTCGGCGGGGGCGTGACGGTCTGGAAAGACGGGAAAGAGATCGGCCTGGTCGAGCTACCCATCGCGGGCCTGATGTCAGACAGCCCCGCCGCAGAAGTCGCCGCCAAGGCGCAAGGCATTGTCGAAGCGATGGTGGCTTGTGGCTGCACGCTCAACAACGCCTACATGCAACACTCCCTGCTGGCACTTGTCGTGATCCCCGAACTGCGGATCAGCGACCTTGGGCTGGTTGACGTGCGCACGTTCGACACCGTGCCGCTCTTTGAAGATGTGAGATAACTGCCAATGAACTTCTCGGACCCGAACCTGCCGATTGTCACGCCTGATGCGATCCCGGCAGAACGTTTCAGTGACCCCAAGGCGGCGGTCGCGCGTCTGGAAGAGCTATACCATCAGGCCACCCAGTTCCTGTGCAAAGCCTTTACCGAGGCTTTTGCCCAAGATGGGCCAGAGGTGCGTTACCGGGCGTTTTACCCAGAGATCCGCATCACGACGACCAGCTTTGCATCCATCGACTCACGCCTGTCATTCGGCCACGTTTCCGAGCCGGGCACCTATGCCACGACGGTGACGCGCCCTGATTTGTTTCACAGCTATCTGGAACAGCAAATCGGTCTCTTGATCGAGAACCACGGTGTCGACGTTCAGATCGGCCCGTCCACGACACCAATGCCCGTCCACTTTGCCGTCGCAACGGATGATAACGTCGTTGTGCCACAAGAGGGAGCCGCGCCCTTTACCCTGCGGGATGTGTTCGACGTCCCCGATCTGAGCACGACGAACGATGAGATCGTGAATGGTTACGGGTTTCAGTACCCCGACGGGGCCGGGCCGCTGGCTCCATTCACGGCGCAACGCGTCGACTATTCGCTTGCGCGTCTTGCGCATTACACCGCGACGAATGCAGAGCATTTCCAGAACCACGTCCTGTTCACGAACTATCAGTTCTACGTCGAAGAGTTCGAGACCTATGCCCGCGCTCAACTGGCCGACCCGAACAGCGGCTACACCAGCTTTGTCGCGACGGGAAATCAGGAAATCACCGCCCATGACGGTGAGATCGTGATGCCCGCCAAGATGCCGCAAATGCCGACATACCACCTCAAGCGGGAGAACGGCGCAGGGATCACTCTGGTCAATATCGGCGTGGGTCCTTCGAACGCAAAGACCGCCACCGATCACATCGCAGTCCTGCGCCCGCATGCGTGGTTGATGGTGGGCCACTGCGCCGGGCTGCGGAACTCGCAGTCCTTGGGTGACTTCGTTCTGGCCCATGCCTACCTGCGAGAAGATCACGTATTGGATGATGACCTGCCTGTCTGGACTCCGATCCCGGCGCTGGCTGAAATCCAGACCTCGCTGGAACAGGCCGTCGCGCAGGTCAGCGGGCTAGAGGGCTACGAGCTCAAACGTCTGATGCGCACCGGGACTGTTGCCACTATCGACAACCGTAATTGGGAATTGCGCGACCAATCCGGTCCCGTGCAGCGTCTGTCTCAGTCCCGGGCCATCGGCCTCGATATGGAAAGCGCGACCATCGCCGCCAATGGGTTCCGGTTCCGCGTCCCATATGGAACGCTGCTCTGTGTGTCTGACAAACCGCTCCATGGTGAGCTGAAACTGCCGGGCATGGCGACCGATTTCTACAAGACGCAAGTTGCGCGTCACCTGCAGATCGGCATTCGCGCGATGGAGATCCTGAGGGAAATGCCACTGGAGCGGATTCACAGCCGGAAATTGCGTTCCTTTGAGGAAACCGCGTTCCTCTGATCGGAATTCACGACCAATCGGGGCGATTTGAGGCCAAAAACCTCAATAAATGCCATCTTTTCTTGCACAAATTGTTGTGTGGTCACACCATATGCGGGTAACGTTTCGCGACAAGGTCCCAAGATTTGGGCAGTGAAGGAGAAGAAAATGACCAAACCGCTGACAAAGACCCAACTGGTCGCCGCGCTGGCCGAAGAGATGGGTACCGACAAAAAAGCTGCTGGTGGCGCGCTGGACGCCGTCTGCGCCCTGATCACCCGCGAAGTTTCGGGCGGTGGTGCTGTGACCCTGCCAGGTGTTGGTAAAATCTATTGCCGCGAACGCCCAGAGCGTATGGTTCGCAACCCGGCCACCGGCGAAACCATGCAAAAGCCTGCCGACAAGGTCGTGAAAATGACCATCGCAAAGGCGCTGAAAGACAGCGTCAACGGCTAAGCTGCCGCGAAGAAATCGCACATCAGGGCCGCCATCGTGCGGCCCTTTCCTTTTTGACGGAGCCTGATCCATGGACCCGATCCTTTTGTGGGCCTTTATCGGCACAACGCTGGTCTTCACCCTTGTTCCCGGTCCCTCAGTGGCCCTTGCCTCGGCGCAGGCGGTGCGGTTTGGGAAGCGCGCGGCTTTCATCACGGTTGCAGGCGACGCCTTGGGCACCGTCGTTCATATCGTGATCGCGACGCTGGGTTTGCACATCCTGATCGGTCTGTCCGAGGCGGTGCTGCCGTGGTTGCAGGTGGCTGGCGGCGTCTATCTGTTTTGGTTGGCGTTCCAAAGCCTGCGCACCCATGGGGCAAACGACGGGCACGGCGCCGTCCACCCTGCCCACAAGGCGACGTTCTGGACTGGCTTTTTTGCCTGCGTGACAAACCCCAAGGCGATTGCGTTTTTCGTGGCCCTGTTTCCCGGGTTCATTTCGCCCGAACACCCGATCATGTTCCAAGCCTTCGTCTATGGCGTAATCTTCCTGCTGTTGGATGCGGCCTTGATCCTTGCCTATGCGTTGGCCGCCGAAGCCACCTTCCGCCGAATTGCCAAACGCTGGATCAGTGTCGAGGCATTGAGCGCGTTGGGGCTTGCCGGGGTTGGGCTTGGCATGATCATTAAAGGCTGGCGCGAAATTCCGCGCTGACGGATCGGGGCATCGGATGGGACAGGTACTTGGCATCGGCGGCGTCTTTATCCGGGCCAAAGACCCCAAGGCGATGACGGCATGGTACGCACGACATCTGGGCATACCAGACGGGGAGCAAGGGTTCTGGCAGGCAGCCGGTGGTCCCACCGTGATCGCGCAGTTTTCCGAGACCACTGATTACTTCCCGACCGATCAGAGGGTGATGCTGAACCTGCGTGTCGATGATCTGGACGCCGTCACCACGCGACTGCAATCCGAAGGTATTGAGGTGCGATTCAATCCCGATTGGGACGAAGATGGCAGCTTTGGGCGCTTTGCCCGTATCCATGACCCCGAAGGCAATGCCATCGAGTTGTGGGAACCCGCAGCGGAGCATCGCTGATCCATGGATGTTCGTGCGCTCGCCATGGGGCTGTTCTTTGCCCTGATGTGGTCGTCGGCCTTCACGTCGGCCCGCATCATCGTCGCAGAGGCGCCACCCATGTTGATCTTGTCGCTCCGCTTCCTGATTTCGGGTCTAATCGGCTGTGGGCTGGCTCTTGCGCTGGGGCAGTCCATGCGTCTGACACGGGCGCAGTGGCGGGCGACCATCATCTTTGGTGTCTGTCAGAACGCGATTTATCTGGGCCTGAACTTTGTCGCGATGCAGTGGGTCGAGGCCTCTCTGGCGGCAATCATTGCATCGACCATGCCACTGCTCGTGGCTTTCGCGGGCTGGGTGATCTTTCGCGAAAAGGTGGCTGCGCTAGGATTGCTGGGCCTTGTCATGGGCACCGCCGGAGTCGCGCTGATCATGGGCATCCGCCTGACGGGGGGCGCGGATCTGTTGGGCGTGGTTTTTTGTGTCTTGGGTGTCATTGCTCTCACTGCTGCGACCCTTTCACTGCGCGCGGCCTCGTCGGGGGGCAATTTCCTGATGATTGTCGGCTTGCAGATGTTGGTCGGTTCTGTGGTGCTGGCTGTTCCCGGTTTCGCGTTTGAGACTTGGGAGGTGACTTGGTCGCCCACTCTAACCGCTGCCTTTGCCTATACCACCCTGATCCCCGGTCTTGCGGCGACACTGATCTGGTTCCGTTTGGTCGACCGCATTGGCGCCGTCAAAGCTGCAACCTTCCATTTTCTGAACCCGTTTTTCGGTGTTGCCATTGCGGCCCTGCTCTTGGGCGAGGCGCTGGGTGCATTGGATATCCTTGGCGTGATCGTCATCACGGCAGGTATTCTCGCTGTGCAGATATCGCGCCAATCGCGCCAATCGCGTCGTCCGTACACGTGAACCCCACGGCGAGTTGATGGACTGAAACCTGATAACGGCTGACGTGCAGTCGGTTTTGGGCCATGAATGCCGCCATGGATTTGGTATTCGCATATCTCGCCGGGCTTCTGACGCTGATAAACCCCTGCGTTTTGCCTGTGCTGCCTATTGTTCTCGCGACCGCCTTGCAGGCGTCGAAATGGGGACCGGTGGCGATGGCTGGCGGTATGAGCGTCGCCTTTGTGGCGCTGGGCGTGGGCGTTGCTGCGTTCGGGCGCAGCCTTGGCATTGATGAAAGCATGATCGCGAATGCGGGCGCAGTGCTGATGATTGCCTTTGGGCTGGTACTGCTCGTGCCCCGCTTCTCTGCCAGCTTTGCGACCGCGACAGGGGGATTTGCCGACCGCGCGGATGCGGGGCTGGACGATCTCGACCGTTCATCGCTGCGGGGACAGTTTTTGGGCGGGATGCTGCTTGGCGCGGTGTGGAGCCCATGCGTGGGTCCGACACTGGGCGGTGCGATCGCCTTGGCATCAACCGGTGAAAATCTGGGTTGGGCGACAGCGGTCATGATCAGCTTTGCCTTGGGCGTCAGCACGATCATCCTCGCTTTGGGCTATGGGGCGCAGTCTGCGCTTCGGTCGCGCGCGGCCTTCATGCGCAGGATCGCATCTTCGGCGCGTCCGATTATGGGTGTCATTCTTGTGCTGGTGGGCGTCGGCATCCTCTTCAAGGTTCACCACATGATCGAAATCTGGGCGATTCAGGCTTTGCCCTACTGGTTCCAGGACCTGTCGGTTCGCTTCTAATGAAAGGGAGACATTCCATGAAACGTCGCAACTTCCTGATGGCCGCTGCCATGGCCACCGTTTTGCCAATGGCTGCGCTGGCCAATGACACGATGGTGCAATACGAGGACGGGCTTGTGAAAGAGCGTTTGGCCGCTGGCGAGACCGTTTTCATCGAGGTTGGCACCGACTGGTGCACCACCTGTGCTTCGCAGAAACGCACCATCGCCGCGCTGCGCGACGACAACGCCGCCTACGACGAAGCGATCACGTTCGTCTACATGGATTGGGATATCTACAAAAGCAGCGATCTGGCGACGGAACTTGGCATCCCACGTCGTTCAACCCTTGTTGCGCTCAGCGGTGACGCAGAACTCGGCCGCATCGTGGCGGGCACAAGCAGATCGGATATTCAGGCGCTGATGGACACTGCCCTGTCTGCTGCAACAAGCTGAGCCGTTTCGACAGATTGAGTATTTTTGAAACATAGAAGGACGGAGCTCGGCGCCTCTCCTTCTATGTTTTGGCAAATACTCGCGCCGCAGGCATGACCGGAACGGTCATTCAGCCAATCGTGCCGCGATTTGATCCGATTTGACCACGATGCAGCAGCAAGTGGTCTAGGATCACGCAGGCCATCATCGCTTCACCCACAGGAACAGCGCGAATGCCAACGCAGGGGTCGTGGCGGCCCTTGGTGATGATCTCGGTGTCCTCACCGGTTTTTGTGATGGTCTTGCGTGTTGTCAGAATGGACGAGGTCGGTTTGACCGCAAAACGCACCACCACATCCTGACCGGTCGAAATGCCACCAAGTATGCCGCCCGCGTGGTTGGATGAATATTCCGGGCCGTCCGGTCCCATCGTGATCTCATCGGCATTTGCCTCGCCCGTCAGGGCTGCTGCCGCCATACCTTCCCCGATTTCGACGCCTTTGACGGCGTTGATGCTCATCATAGCGGCGGCAAGATCGGTATCCAACTTGCCATAGATCGGCGCGCCAATCCCTGCGGGGACGCCACGTGCGACGACCTCGATTACCGCTCCGACCGAGTTTCCGGATTTGCGCAGGTCATCGAGATACTGCGCCCAGTCTTCGGCCGCCTGTGCATCCGGGGTCCAGAACGGATTCTGATCGATCTGCTCCCAATCGATCCGGTCGCGATCAATTCCGTGTGGACCCATCTGGGTCATGTAGCCTTTGATCTCAACGCCCGGCGCAATTTGTTTGATAGCTTCACGCGCGAGACCACCGGCCGCCACGCGCGCTGCGGTTTCACGCGCCGAGGACCGACCGCCTCCGCGATAGTCACGGATGCCGTATTTCTGGAAATAGGTGATGTCGGCGTGACCGGGACGGAACTTGTCCATGATGTCGCCGTAATCCTTGGAGCGCTGATCGGTGTTTTCGATCATCAACTGCACTGGCGTGCCGGTTGTCTGACCTTCGAATACACCGGACAGGATCTTCACCTGATCGGGTTCACGGCGCTGGGTCGTGTATTTGTTTTGACCGGGTTTCCGCTTGTCCAGCCAGTGCTGGATCATCGCCTCGTCGATCGCCACGCCGGGGGGGCAACCATCGACCGTTGCGCCCAATGCAGGCCCATGGCTTTCGCCCCATGTGGTGACACGAAACAGATGTCCAAAGCTGTTCAGGCTCATGCAGGCGCTCCCTTGTTCAGATGCAGGCTTTATCTTTCACGCGCCTGCGCAGCAAGGCGTAGAGATGTGGCCAATACACGCGTGCCAGTCCGTAGGTCAGAGGATCGGAACCTCGGTGGTGTCGATCAGGTCATCCATGACAAAGCTGGCGGAAATATCGCTTATTGAAATTTTCGAGACCAAGCGCTGATAGAAGCGGTCGTAATCCGCGATGTCCGCCAATCGGACGCGCAGCACGTAGTCGAGGTCACCGGTCATACGATGGGCGCTCTGGACTTCCGGAAGACCGCTCAGCGCCTTTTGAAAGTTCTGGTTCCAGGCGCTGTCGTGTTGGTCAGTCCGGATCAAGACAAAGGCCGTCAGAGGCATTCCCACCTTGCGAGCATCGATCAGGGCAACACGTCCCCGGACGACGCCAGATTGTTCAAGCTGTTTGACCCGCCGCCAACAGGCATTGCGCGATAGATGAACGCGTTCGGACAGGTCGTCCATGCTGAGGGAGGCATCCTTTTGCAGGGTGCGCAGTATCGCCTTATCAAAATCATCAAATTCATAGGTCATGTTGAGATGGTGTCCCAAGTCTTGAGCGATTTTCAAGAAATTTGGGACATATTCATTGTGAGGACCATGCAGTGTGACGGCACCTTCAACTCACGGGGACCTCATGCAAACAACGTCAAGAAATACAGCGTCTCGGGTCGGCTGGTTTACGGCCCATCCCGCGTCAGTCGGGGAAAGCTACTGGGAACATGCGCGTTTTGCGTTTCGCTTCTCGACTAGATTGCTGGTCGCTGCGGGCGCAGCGGCTGTTCATGCTGTGTTTCCATGGCTTTGTGAATCAACAGCCAGCCGCGCTGTACGGGCGATGGCTGTTGAGCTTGAGGCGCGGCACAGGACGCACTGATTGCTGTATTCCGGTCGCGTCGCCGATCCGGCCTGTGCCCAAAAAAGAAACGCGGTCCAGAGGGACCGCGTTTCGCATTTCACAGTAGGCTAAAGCTTTACTCAGCCGGTGTCGCCGCGCCCTTGGCGCGCGCTTTCACGGGGGCCCAGAGACGTTTGTTGGTCAGATAGAGCAGAACCGACAGAACCGCGAGGAAGATGAAGCCTGCAAGGCCAGCTTCTTTGCGGGCCATCAGCTTTGGCTCAGCGGTCCACATCAGGAATGCCGACACATCCAATGCCGCCTGTTCAAGAGTGGCCTCGGTGCCGTCTTCGTAGAACACGTCATCGCCATAGAGTGGTGGTGCCATCGAAATCCAGCCGCCTGGATAGGCTTTGTTTTCGTACAGGATGACACCCGCTTCTTCTTTTTCCTCACCGGTGTATCCGGTCAGAAGCGAAGCGATGTATTCAGAGCCACCCATGCCGTTGAACAGCTGGGCCAGACCTGTGCCATATGGACCCGAGAAGCCAGCACGTGCTTTTGCCATCAGAGACAAGTCAGGTGCGTTCGACAGGGCAGACTCCGGGAAGTGATCC
Organism: Shimia ponticola; assembly: GCF_007995215.1. Lineage (GTDB taxonomy): Bacteria > Pseudomonadota > Alphaproteobacteria > Rhodobacterales > Rhodobacteraceae > Shimia_B > Shimia_B ponticola. The sequence continues at coordinate 233,430 of NZ_VCDK01000005.1, read as the reverse complement.
GTTGGCACGGCGGGGCGGAAGTCGCCTTCACCGTCAAACAGGGTCGGATCCCAGATTTCGTAGAATTCGGCGTATGCGCGAACCTGATCCTCTGGCAGGTGCGGGCCACCTTCGTCGCCCAGTGTGCGGAATGGAACGAATTTCATCCCGTGGCACGCTGAACAGACTTCGGTGTAGACCTGCAGACCGCGTTGCAGCTGGTTCTCGTCAAAGCGACCAAAAGGTCCCTCGAACGAGAATTGGTAGTCCGTGACTTCCCCGGCCCCACCGGCAGCGAATGCGCTACCGGTGCTCAGGCCAAGAACAACAGCCGTTGAGAGTACTAGTTTTTTCAACATCTGTATGTGTCCTTATTCGGCAGGCGTTGCGACGCCGTCAGCCATGCCACCAGTTTTGCCTTTGGCAATTTTGGCGTTGAAGTCGTCTTCAATGGTGGCCGGTGGCGTCGTCGGTTTCTCGATCACACCCAGAAGCGGAAGGATGACCAGGAAGTAGGCGAACCAGTAGGTCGAACCGAGCAGCGAGAGCGAAGCATATGGCTCTTCTGCTGGCATGGCACCCAGCCACATCAGGAAGATGAAGTCGGCGACAAGGATCCAGAACCACCACTTGAACATCGGGCGATAGCGGCCAGAACGCACGTTCGATGTGTCGAGCCATGGTGCAAGCGCCATAACCGCAATCGCACCAAACATCGCAAGCACACCAAAGAAGGCTGCGTCGATGATGCCACCGGTGATCCAGCTTGCGAACATCACGATCCAGACATCAGCCGTGAAGGCACGCAGGATGGCGTAGAACGGTAGGAAGTACCATTCAGGCACGATGTGTGCAGGCGTCGCCAGCGGGTTTGCCTCGATGTAGTTATCGGGGTGGCCCAGGTAGTTTGGCATGAAGCCAACGATGGCAAAGAACACCAGAAGGATGATCGCCAGGGCGAACAGGTCCTTGATCACGAAGTAGGGCCAGAACGGCAGCGTGTCGCGCTCGGCTTCTTCCTTGGATGTGCGGCGGACTTCAACACCGGTTGGGTTGTTGTTGCCGGTGGTGTGGAACGCCCAGATGTGGACGATCACGAGACCTGCAATCACAAACGGCAGCAGATAGTGCAGCGAGAAGAAGCGGTTCAGCGCGGGCTGACCCACAGCCGATGCACCCAGCAGCCATGTTTGCAGCGCTTCACCCACGAACGGGATCGCACCAAACAGACCGGTAATCACGGCAGTCCCGTGGAACGACATCTGACCCCATGGCAGAACGTAGCCCATGAACGCAGTGCCCATCATCAGCAGGTAAATCAGCATGCCGATGATCCATGTCACCTCACGAGGTGCCTTGTAGGACCCGTAGTACAGGCCGCGGAAGATGTGCGCATACACAGCAACAAAGAACAGCGATGCGCCGTTCATGTGCAGGTAGCGGATCATGTGACCGCCGTTCACGTCACGCATGATGTGCTCGACCGAGGCAAACGCCATGTCGACATGTGGCACATAATGCATCACGAGGACGACGCCGGTGATGATCTGCAGTGCAAGACAGAAAGTCAGGACGATGCCCCAGATCCACATCCAGTTCAGGTTCTTGGGTGTGGGGATCATCAGTGTGTCATACAGAAGCCCGATGATCGGCAGGCGCTTTTCCATGCCTTTCGTAAAATCGGTCTTCGGTTCGTAGTGGTCGTGCGGAATTCCAGACATTCAGTTGGCTCCCTTAACCGAGTTGAATGGTTGTTTCGTCGACGAATTCTGCCGGTGGGATTGGCAGGTTTTCTGGCGCGGGACCGCGGCGGATCCGGCCAGACGTATCGTAGTGTGAACCGTGGCACGGGCAGAACCAGCCGCCAAAGTCACCGGCATTGCCGAGAGGCACGCAGCCAAGGTGTGTGCATACCCCCATCTGAACCAGCCATTCGCCGGTTTCGTCCAGCGAGCGGTTGGCGTCGGAGGCATCAACGCCTTCGCCGAGGTTTTCGTTGCGTGCGTCACCATCGATCAGGGTCGACAGGTCAACATCAGCAGCCGCGGCGATTTCTTCTTCGGTCCGACGACGGATAAAGACAGGCTTACCCTGCCACAAAACCGTCAACTGCGAACCGGGCTCAACACCGCTGACGTCGACCTGGATCGAGGCCAAGGCGCGAACGTCTGCGGATGGGTTCATCTGATTGACCAGAGGCCAAACAGCAGCTCCGACCCCAACGGCACCAGCACCTGCGGTCGCGTAGTAGAGAAAATCCCTACGGCTGCCTTCGTGTTCGTCTGCGTGTACTTGTGCGTCAGACAAGGGAGCATCCTCCAAATGTTTTCTGGCCCATGGAACGATTACATGACGCCAATCGTTAGCAACGCGAGACTCATCTCGCGCCAATCGTGTCGTATCTAGGCGGGTCGAACCATACCGTCCAGCGCTGATCTATGCGCAAAATGGCGCAGTCTAACGTCTTATTGCCTGTGATGCCTGTTTTTCTGCACCTGCAAGTTCTATATACGACCCTAGAAGACCGGGGATAAGCATGAGTCGTTTTCTAATAGCAGTTGTAGCCGTCATTGGACTGACCGCATCGGCGGCCAGCGCGAATGAATTCGAGCTAAGCTTTTACACGGGTTACCAGTCAGCGCCGCACGCAAACGTGTCCGGCTCGGACCCGGGTAACAGTGTTGATGAAGACGTCGATTTCACCCCAGCATGGGAAGGCCGTCCATTTGATGCACCGCCTTACTACGGCATTCGCGGCACTTGGTGGCGCACGGAAACGCTGGGCTTCGGTCTGGAGTTGAACCACGCAAAAGTCTACGCCGACGAAGACGATGCTGCGGACAATGGCTTTTCCCGGCTCGAGTTCACCGATGGTCTGAACATCATTACTGTGAACGCCTTCCGCCGCTGGCCCAACCAGTTCGGCGATTGGACCCCTTATGTTGGCGGCGGTGTCGGCGTGGCCTTTCCGCATGTCGATGTTGAATCGGACGGCGGCAAGACATTCGAATACCAACTGACCGGCCCGGCCGTGATGTGGGCGGCCGGTGCGTCATATCCGATCAATGATCGCTGGGATGGGTTTGTCGAATACAAAGGCACATATTCGCAGAACACAGCCGATCTGGATAACGGTGGCGAATTGGATGTCGATTTCGTGACCAACGCTATCAACCTTGGCCTGACCTTCAACTTCTGATCGCGGCGCTCCAACCAGACGGTGTGAGTGTGTAGCATTTCGTGGGTGTCGGTCCGGCACCCAAATCTAGATTTGCGTCATATTCGAACACCGCGCCTAACCGTATGGTCGCAATCTGCGACCTGATATTGTCCGGCGCGATATGGAACCAGATGCGGTCCACACCGACAAAGGCGTGCTCAACCATCAGCGCCTTCAATTCTCGGTTCCAGCTTCCACCCCAATAGTCGGTGTGGAGGAACGTGTACCCAATCGCCCACTCTTCCGGATGGTCGGGTACAGAGTAATATCGAGAGCATCCGATGACGCGTTCTGCATCCCGATCTATCACCACCAGTGTGCCACCTACCTTCAATAGGAAGTCAAAGTAGGGATCGAAGACGACGCGCTCATGTCGCGTCCATGCAGGATGCTGTGCCCAGATGCTTGGCTCGTTCGCAGCGCGATACAGCGCCTCCCGATGATCCCCTCTCAGCGGTTCGAGGGTTAATCGGTCGCCATGCAGAACCGGTTGGATATCAAAGTCAGCCATCGATCCGCGTTGTGGTCATGGATACGCGCTCTGAGAATTTCGCGTGCCAAGCGGCCAGTGCTGGGCGTGTGTCCCGCCATTTGCGGACGTCATGGCGCAGATCAATGTAGCTCAGCACAACACCCATCCCGATATGCCCAGCATCCAGAGGGCCAAAGAGATGGGACATCCAGCGCGCCTCGACAACGTCGAGCGCCCGCGCGGCCTTTTCCCACTGCGCCTCGATCCATGACGGGGATTGTTCGTTTTCTGGCCTGAGCCGCATCTCATAGGACATCGACACGGTCGCGTCTGAAATACCGTGCGCTGTCGCCTCTAACGTCAGGACATCCCAAAGCCGCCCTTCTGGATAGAGCGCGCCGTCTGCCCGCTCGTTCAGGTACCGCATGATCACCCGACTGTCATAAAGAGCAGGCCCATCGTCGCGCAGCAGGGTTGGTATCTTTCCCAAAGGATTGACCGAGGCCAAGCGGCTGTCTGTTTCGAATGCCGTCGTGGTAACCTGTGTCATCTTGATCTGGTCGACGATCTCAAGCTCGTGCGCGGCGACCAGAACCTTACGCACATAAGGCGACGTGGGAGAGAAAATGAGTTCCATCAGATCCTGCGAATACGAATGCGCGTCAGCGCGGTTGCATCAATCTCAACACCTGGCCCGCTTTGTCCCACGCGGATCACCCGACGAAAGCGTCCGGTAGCGTTGATCTGTTCACCGTCACGCCGCATTTCGAGGCCTTCTTCAACCGTATCCAGCGCGTCTTCCGTGTCCTGATTTCGGCGAAGTTTCGGAATGGTGCGGGTGGCGGCATAAGTGGCAACTGCGACGGCGCCATAGCGCAGCGCGATCCCCGCAAGCGGTGTCAAAGGTCCAGCCATGTCATGTCCTCCCGACACTCAAGATAGGCGATGCCGGACGAAATTTCACCCCGACATCCCCTGATCAGGCGGTGACGCCATCCAGTCTGACAATTGACCAAGGTCTGTTCCGATCCCAAACGTGGAAACATGTTCGGCGGCGCGTAAGCGGGCATCGTCGGTCTTGTTCTGGTTCAGCTTCCATGTGCTGTGCATCTCGGTCACATGCAGACGCACCGGAACAATGGCGCGCATCATGCGCTCCATCACACCTTCCGACATCTTGTCCGAGGTCCAGGGCTTTTTCGGCGATAGTTGCGTTTCGAAATGGGCTGACTGTCGATCCAGCAGGGCATGCAATTCCTCTTGCGGGCGTAGCTCCAACTGCCCGCGCAGGTGAACGGCGACGTAGTTCCAAGTCGGCACCTGATCATCGACCCCGTACCAGTCGGGCGAAATGTAGCTGTCGGGTCCCTGAACGGCGATGACCGCCTGCGCAGGAAGCGCGCGCGCAATCGGGTTGGACCGGACCAGATGCAGGTCAACGGTTTGAGTGTCGTCGGACAACAGGAACGGCACATGAGAGATCAGCGGCCCGTTCTCTGCATTGATCGACAACACACCAAAGCTCCGCGCTCGGACAAAGGCAATCGAGTGATCATTCTCGGTTTTGCGAAAGATTGGGTTCGGATGCATGGCAAAGGGTCAGGTTGGCGAGGTTTCCCGAACCATTGCGAACACGAAGTGCGTGGCGCAAGCCCGCGCTGGCCGGTTGATACAATATCGCGGCGGACCCCGCAGAGCACCCATGGAACAGGCCCAGCCGTGGTGCGTTAAGGCCACCAAGATTTCAAGGATACAAAGACCAAAATGCTAAACGACCTGCTGAACACGACCATCTACGAAGACACGACGCTTGCCGATGTGTTGACCATTGAATTTCTGGCCACAATCGTTGGATCGGTGCTTGCCGCCGCTGCGATCCTGTTGGTCGGTTTTGTCGTTGCCGGTTGGGTGGGACGGCGCATCCGCAAGATCGGTCAGAGCTATGAAACGCTGGATGACACGCTCTTTGATTTCCTTGGCAGCATCGCACGTTACGCGGTTATCGCCTTTGCGTTCCTGTTTGTTCTGAACACTTTCGGTGTGCAAACGACCTCGGTGGTGGCTGTCATTGGTGCGGCGGGCCTTGCCATCGGCCTGGCGTTGCAGGGCACTCTGTCAAACATAGCCGCAGGCGTGATGATCATCTTTTTTCGCCCGATCAAGCAGGGCGATTTCGTCGAAGTGAACGGTAAAATGGGTACCGTAAAGTCGATCACCCTGAACTACACAGAGCTGGCGTCGCTCGGGAACGTTCAGATCATCGTCCCGAATTCCGAGGTCTGGGGGAACACGATCACCAACTATTCGATCTACGACCGCCGGCGCGCGGAATGGACGTTTGGTGTCGGCTACGGCGCAAATCTTGCCACGGCAGAGCGGATCATCCGCGACACCATCATGGAAGACCGCCGATCGCTTGCCGATCCCGAACCGTTCATCAAGGTCAACAATCTGGGCGACAGTTCGGTCGACTTCCTGGTGCGGGTCTGGTGCAAGTCCGAAGACTATTTTGGGTATCAGGCCGACATCAAACGGGCAGTGAAAGAGGCGTTGGATGAAGGCGGTGTGGATATCCCATTCCCGACACGCACGATTGTTCGGGAAGAGGCCTAATTCAATTGACGACAAGTCTCAGGATTGTCGGGCCGCTCATGGTGGCCCGACGAACTGTTTGAATGTGCGGTTTAACCCATATCCGCCAGAAGGCCTTCGCCCGCCGACACTTCACATTCACCGGGTGACGCCTCAGCGTTCAGCACTTTCACTTCGCCGTTTTCAACAAGCATCGCATAGCGCTTGGACCGCGCCATCAGGCCAACTGGCGGCGCGTCAAAGTTCATGCCAATGGCGGTTGTAAATGCGCTTTCTGCGTCGGCCAGCATGGTGATCCCTGCTTCTGCTGCACCGGTGTCCGCGCCCCATGCCTTCATGACAAAGGGATCGTTGACGCTCACGCAGATGATCTCGTCCACACCTTTGGCGTCGAACTGGTCCTTGGTACGGATAAACGAAGGCACATGCGCCGAGTGACAGGTTGGCGTGTACGCACCCGGCACCGCAAAGACGACGACCTTACGATCTTTCGTCAGGTCAGCCAGCGCCACCTGCTCCGGTCCCTCTGCGCCGATACGGGTCAGTGTGGCCTCTGGGAGGGTCTCTCCGACGGAAATGGTCATTATTGCGTCCTTCTCGTGATTGCGCAGGGTTTCCCTGATTTATAGGGTCCGCTGTGAAAAGGACCAGCAGGTCCCACGAAGGAGCAGCTCATGTCCCATATCGTTGTGATCGGAGCCGGGCAGGCCGGATCGTCGCTGACCGCAAAACTGCGCGCACTTGGGTTTGACGGGAAGGTCACCTTGATCGGTGAAGAAACTGCGCCGCCCTATCAGCGTCCGCCGCTATCCAAGAAGTATCTGCTTGGCGAAATGGAGCTTGAGCGGCTCTATTTGCGCCCGGAGAGCTTTTACGCGGATCAGAATATCGACTTGCGATTGGGCACCACGGTTACGAGTATCGACGCCTCGGCCAAGACAATCGGCCTCGGCGAGGAGACTCTCAGCTACGATCAACTTGCATTGACCACAGGGTCGACACCGCGCGTGCTGCCCGCTGCGATTGGCGGCGACCTTGGTGGCGTTTTCCCGGTCCGCACCCTTGCCGATGTTGATGCAATGTCTGCAGCGTTCGAGGCGGGTGGACATGTCCTGATCATCGGCGGCGGGTATATCGGGCTTGAAGCCGCCGCTGTCGCGGCATCAAAGGGTCTGCAGGTCACGCTCGTTGAAATGGCTGACCGCATTTTGCAGCGCGTGGCTTGCCCGGAAACCTCTGACTTCTTCCGCGATCTGCATACCGACCATGGTGTGAAAATTCTCGAAGGCGTCGGTCTTGAGCGTCTGACCGGTCATGACCGCGTGACCGGCGCGGTGCTCAGCAATGCGGAGACACTCGACATTGATTTCGCCATCGTCGGAGTCGGCATTGCGCCTGCAACCGGACTTGCAGAGATGGCAGGCCTGACCTTGGAGAACGGGATCAAGACTGACGCCCATGGCCGAACCTCCGATCCGTCGATCTGGGCTGCGGGGGATTGCGCGTCTTTCCCCTATCGCGGCAATCGTATCCGGCTGGAAAGCGTACCGAATGCCATAGATCAGGCCGAAGTCGTTGCCGCCAACATGCTGGGCGGGTCTGAGGACTATGTGGCCAAGCCGTGGTTCTGGTCAGACCAGTACGACATCAAGCTGCAGATCGCCGGTCTGAACACCGGTTACGACCGGATCATCACCCGCAAGGACGGTGGCGCGCAGTCGCATTGGTATTACGCGGGCGAGACGCTCTTGGCCGTGGACGCGATGAACGATCCGCGCGGCTATATGATCGGCAAACGCTTGATCGAAGCGGGTAAAAGCCCCGCGCCAGATGTCATCGCAAATCCGGACACCGATATGAAAGCCCTGCTCCGCGCATGAGGATCATCGCGGGCGCATTCCGGGGCAGGCCGCTTGCGTCCTTGGGCAAAGGCGATCCCGGTGCTCATTTGCGCCCGACTTCGGACCGCGTCCGCGAAAGCCTGTTTTCCATGCTCACGCACCGCGTCGACTTCGATGGCCTGCGCATTCTCGACCTGTTCGCAGGAACAGGTGCGCTGGGTCTGGAAGCGCTGTCGCGCGGCGCTGAGCACTGCACCTTTGTTGATAGCGGACGGGTGGCGCAGCGATTGATCCGGGACAACATCAAACGGCTGGACGTAGCTGATCAGACCCAATTGATCGCCTCAGACACCAAGCATCTTCCGCCCGCCGATGCGCCTGCTGATGTCGTCTTTCTTGATCCGCCCTACGGTAAATCCCTTGGTGAAGCCGCTCTTGCCTCCGCCACAAAGGCGGGCTGGATCGCACCCGACGCCCTGATCGTGTGGGAGGAAAGCAGCCCACAATCCGCGCCCGGATTCGCCACGCTGACGCACAAGCGCTATGGTGACACGCATGTGACCCTGTTGGAGCCAGCGACATGAGCAGCACGGACACCTTTGGATTTTCCACCGCTTCCACGACGAAAGAGCCGCGTGAGACCACCAATCCGCCTCGCCTTCGTAAGACACCGCCGCTTTTCATCCACGATATTCTGACCACCGAGCGTGGTGTTCCGACGCTTCTCGCGCACTGGTTTGCTGCGCGCGATATGCAACGGTGGGAAGACGAATAGGAACAACAGGCTGGACGGCAGAGTCCTGCCCGCGCTAGTGTGCTGCCAAAGGGGCAAAAGACCCCACCCAGAGGCAGTATGAGCAGTCACCATGACGTCCGAGTTCACCCCGGCGCGGTTTAAGCCGTCCCCGGACCCCACCTGGCCCCGCCTGCGTGCGTTGCTGGATCCGTACCCTGCCGGGCATGCGGTTCCTGTCAACATGACCATCGGTGAGCCTAAACATCCGTTTCCGGACTGGCTGCCTGATATGTTGGGGCAGGTACAATCCGGCTGGGGTAAGTACCCAGACAACAATGGATTGCCGGAACTGCGCGAAGCCATCAGCGCGTGGATTTCACGCCGCTACGGTGTCGACACGGACCCCGATACGCAGATCATGGCTTTGAACGGCACGCGCGAAGGTTTGTTTGGCGCGGCGCTTGCGTTGTCGCCTGATACCAAGAACGGGGACCATCCGGCGATCCTACTGCCGAACCCGTTTTACCCGGTCTACGGTGTTGCCGCACTCGCTGTGAATGCTGAACCGGTTTACGTTCCAGCGACGCGCGACACGGGCCATCTTCCGGATTTTGCCAGCCTGCCAGCCGACGTCTTGAACCGCACCGCCATCGCCTATGTGTGTTCGCCGGCCAATCCGCAGGGGCGGGTTGCTGATGAGGCATACTGGAAAGAGCTTTTGGCGTTGGCTGAGAAGCATGATTTCCGCATTTTCAGCGATGAATGCTATTCCGAGATTTACCGCGACACTCCTCCGCCCGGTGGTCTTGAAATGGCCGCGAAATTCGGCGCCGATCCAGAGCGGGTGACGATATTTCACTCGCTCTCCAAGCGCTCGAACCTGCCCGGACTGCGGTCAGGTTTCGTGGCGGGTGGTCCGAAATCCATAGGCGAAATCAAGCGGTTGCGCGCGACCGCAGGCGCCCCTCTTCCTAATCCTATTCAGGCGGTGAGCGCCGCCGTTTGGAATGATGAAGAGCACGTCATTGCCAATCGCGAACAATATTCTGCCAAATTTGTTCAAGCTGACCACATTTTTGCCGGGTTTGATGGCTACGAAAGTCCCGAAGCCGGATTTTTCCTGTGGCTACCTGTCGACCGTTTTGGCGGTGACGGCGAAGCCACGGCCCTCCGCCTCTGGCGTGAGGCTGGCGTGCGCACCCTTCCGGGCGCGTATCTGAGCAGAACAGTCGCGGGGACAAACCCCGGACAAAACTACATCCGGGTGGCCTTGGTCGCCCCAATAGACGAGATGACGAAGGGTCTGACAAGGATCCGCGATCATCTGCAGCAATAAGCGAGGCAGGCGGCAATGGCTTATCCGACGCAAGGACGTGACCCCCTCTTTGACAGCGCGATGCAAGCGGCGCTGGAAAAACGCGGGAAAGAGTTGATTGGCTTTGGCCTCATGGGCCTCGCGCTGGTCGTGGCGATGATGGTCGGGTCCTATTCGCCCGACGATCCAAACTGGATGGTCGCCACCGATGCTCCGGTTCAAAACTGGATGGGCCGCTTCGGAGCCGCATTGGCTGCACCGTTATTCATGATCATCGGCTGGGGTGCTTGGGGCATTGCCGTGATCCTTGCTGCATGGGGTATCCGCTTTGCCCTGCATATGGGGTCCGAACGCGCGCTGGGCCGTTTGATCTTTGCGCCCATCGCGTTGGCGCTTGCAGCCATCTATGCCGCCACCCTGAGCCCCGGCGCAGGCTGGAGCCACTCCTTTGGCATGGGTGGCCTTTTTGGTGACACCGCCCTGATGATGATCCTTCAGATTGTCCCCGGTTCCGCTGCGCTGGGTGCAAAACTGATTTCAGTGATCATGGGCGCGGCCATTCTCGCGCTGGGTCTGTTTGTGCTGGGCTTCACACGGCCCGAACTCGCACGGACGGGACGCTGGATGGTTCTTGGCCTGATCCTGATCTACGCCCTCCTTGTGCGTATTCTTGGAACCGGCGCGACGATGGGCGCGCAGGCGGCGCATAACTTGCAAGCCGCTCGTGCCGAACGCCGCGCGGCAGAGGCACAAGACGAAGAATTGTGGCATCAGCACATGGAGGCTGCCGCCACACCTGACGCCGCCGAAAAGGCGCGTGTCGCCAGCGTCATTCGCAGTAAGCTGTCTGGCGTGGTCGAACCTGATGTGGACCACACGACCTACGCGGCTGATCCAGCCTATGAGGCCGAAGACGAAGCCTATCACTATGATGATATTCCGACGGAAGAACCGCGTGGGTTGCGGGCCTTTATGCCGTCCCTGCGTCGTCGCGATCCGTTGCCGGATTTTGAGGCGGGCGAAATGCCGGCGCCCGAGCTTGTGCAAGCCACGATCCCGGAAGAGCGTGAAGTTACTGTGACATCGGATGACCGGATCAAATCCAAGATCGCCAACGCCATCAGCCGTGCTGGGCGGTCCCGTCCTGATCCGATCACACCGCAATCAGTTTCGACTGTCTTCCGTGCCGAGCCGCGCCTGACCCGCGGTCATCCTGATCAGGTTGCTCCCGAAACCGCGCCTGATTTGGCCGCCCAAGCCGCCCCTGAACTGACGGTGGCTGCTGCGCAAGCGGTCCATCAGGTGTCTTCCGGTCCGCTGACCTTGAACCTGTCGCCGCCGACAGAGCCGTTTGAGCTGACACCACCCGAAGAGGAAACGGTGCTCGAAGACTTTGCAGTCGATACCGCTCCAGAGGCTTCGCCCATCGCTCTGGATGCGGTGCCAACAGACCTTGATGCGATGATGCCGGCGGCGGCGCCCGTACCTCAAATGGCGCAACCGCGTCCGACGATCCCGGTCGCAGAGCCCAAGAAAGTCGTGCAGCACCCGCCAAAGAAAGCCATTCAACCATCGACGCGTGCCAAGGCTGAAGCGCAACCGTCGCTTGCCTTCGAAGAGGTGGCCGCGCCGGAATACGAACACCCGCCGCTGTCGCTACTGACATCGCCTGACACCGTCGAACGCCATCACCTTAGCGATGAGGCGCTCGAAGAAAATGCCCGCATGTTGGAAAACGTGCTGGATGACTATGGTGTCAAAGGCGAGATCGTCAGCGTTCGCCCCGGTCCGGTTGTGACCATGTATGAGCTGGAGCCTGCGCCGGGTCTGAAGGCATCTCGCGTGATTGGCTTGTCGGATGACATTGCGCGGTCGATGTCGGCGCTCTCCGCCCGTGTGTCTACGGTCCCGGGACGCTCGGTCATTGGTATCGAATTGCCCAATGCGAACCGCGAAAAGGTTGTGCTGCGCGAAATCCTGTCTGGCCGTGATTTTGGCGACACGAACATGCGTCTGCCGCTGGCGCTGGGCAAGGATATCGGTGGCGACCCCATCGTCGCGAACCTCGCCAAGATGCCTCACCTGCTGATCGCCGGTACGACCGGTTCGGGTAAGTCAGTGGCCATCAACACCATGATCCTGTCGCTGCTTTACAAGCTGACGCCAGAGGAATGCCGGTTGATCATGATCGACCCAAAGATGCTGGAACTCAGCGTCTATGACGGCATCCCGCACCTGCTTTCGCCTGTTGTGACTGACCCGAAAAAGGCGGTCGTCGCCCTGAAATGGGTCGTGGGCGAGATGGAGGATCGCTATCGCAAGATGTCCAAGATGGGCGTTCGCAATATCGAAGGCTACAACGGCCGCGTGCGCGACGCGTTGTCCAAGGATGAGATGTTCACGCGGACAGTCCAGACCGGCTTTGACGATGACACGGGCGAACCCGTGTTCGAGACCGAGGAATTCGCACCCAAGACGATCCCTTACATCGTTGTGGTCGTCGACGAGATGGCCGACCTGATGATGGTTGCCGGTAAAGAGATCGAAGCCTGCATTCAGCGTCTGGCCCAGATGGCACGGGCCTCGGGTATCCACCTGATCATGGCGACACAACGTCCTTCGGTCGACGTCATCACCGGTACGATCAAGGCGAACTTCCCCACTCGGATTTCGTTCCAGGTGACGTCCAAGGTCGACAGCCGCACGATCCTTGGTGAAATGGGTGCCGAGCAACTGCTGGGTATGGGCGACATGCTCTACATGGCAGGCGGCGCGAAAATCACTCGAGTGCATGGCCCGTTCTGTTCGGATGAAGAGGTTGAAGAGATCGTCAACTACCTCAAGGCCTACGGTCCGCCCGATTATGTCGGCGGTGTGCTGGACGGTCCTGCAGAGGACAAGGAAAGCGACATCGATGCGGTGCTTGGCCTTGGCGGCAACACCAACGGAGAAGATGCGCTGTATGATCAGGCGGTCGCGATTGTCCTGAAGGACCGCAAATGCTCGACCTCCTACATCCAGCGCAAACTGGCGATCGGCTACAACAAGGCCGCGCGTCTTGTTGAGCAGATGGAAGACGAAGGCGTCGTCAGCGCGGCAAACCACGTCGGCAAGCGTGAAATCCTGGTGCCTGAGCAGGTTTAATGGAAATCCTGTCGGGTCGCGGCCCTACGCCGCTGCGACCCGATCAAGCGGAACCGTTAGACGCACGTGTAGGCCGTTTGGCAGCCATTCAGTCTCAAGACTGCCGCCAAGGTCGCTCTGCACCGTCATATCGATCAATTGCGAGCCAAAACCGCGCCGCTCTGGTAAGCCGGTGATCTTTGGGCCGCCCTGTTCGGTCCAGTCCAGAACGAGGTTGTGACCAACCGTATTCCAAGACACTTCAAGCCAGCCCTCACCCGCTGATAGGGCACCATATTTGGCCGCATTCGTCGCCAGTTCATGAAGTACAAGCGCAAAGGCCTGCGTGGCGGCAGAGGTGACCGTCATGGCCTGCCCATCGATGGTCAACCGTTCTTTGGATGACAGGTGCGGCTCGGTAATTGTTGCAACAAGTTGGGCAAGCCCGGCGGATTTCGGTGAGGATTGGTCCAGCGATAAGTCTGGCAGGATCATGTTGTGTGCTTTGGACAGCGCCGTCAGACGCCCGCGTAGAACATTGGTCATGTCCTCTTTGGTCGCGGTTGTGCGCGATGTCAGCGAAACCATGCCAGCGGCCAGCGTGAACAGGTTGCCCAACCGATGGGACATTTCCTGCATCAATAGCTGTCTTTGCCAGGCCTCATGACGCAGACGCAGTTCCGTTTCGATCATCGAAGCGAGATCTTTCAAAACCGCTATGTCGTCATCGGACCAATTGTGAGGTTCGGGCGTGATCGCACAGAAAGACCCGATTGCATGGCCATCTGGTGCGTGAATTGGAATGCCCGCATACCCAACGACACTCAGCGCCGTGATGGCCTCGTTCTCGCGCACGATCGGATGGTCGCGTGCATCTTCGACAATCAGGGGAGTGTCCATTGCCACGACGTGTTTGCAAAACGATTGCGACAAACCCGTTTGACGCCGTTTTTCGGCTAATCCGGACAGGCCGACCTGCGACTTAAAGAATTGACGGTCTTCGTCGACCAAGGAGACCAGTGAAACAGGAACGCCCAGTGCGCGGGTCGCGATCCGTGTGGTGCGATCAAACTCCCGTTCGGGAGCAGAGTCCAAGAGTCCGGTTTTTTGCAAAGCAGTCAGCCGTTCGGCATCCTGTACCTTGCCTAGGTCGTGATCAAATTGGCCTTCTTTCGTCTTGTCCATACGATCGCGCCCCCGATTCCGACCTCTCTACCAAAAAATTTGTCAACTTACCTCATAAAAATGAGTGTCAACTGATGTTGACGATATCGCATATCACTTGGGTCCTGAATGCGAAGCCACTACATGGGTTTCATCAAAACGATGAGGTTGACCATGGATTTAACGCGCCGCTCCGTTATGGCCAGTGCCTTTGCAGTGGGTTTAGCCGCGACTTTGCCATCTATGGCTTTTGCGCAAAAGCTGCCGCTTGGAACACTGAGCCAGTATCTGAATGGCCTGCAAACGGCCCAAGGCGCCTTTACTCAAGTCAACGCGGATGGGTCCGTTTCCACGGGGACGATCTACATCAAGAGGCCCGGTCGCGTTCGTTTCGAATACGCGCCACCAGAGAAAACGATGGTGATCGCCGGGGGCGGTCAATTGGCGGTCTTTGATGCGCGGAGCGATGAACCCACGCGGTATCCGCTGCGCGAAACACCGCTGAGCATCATTCTCGCGGATAACGTCAATCTGGGTCGCGCCAATATGGTGACAGGCCATACCGTTGATGGTCCCACCACAAAGGTGCGTGCGCAGGACCCTGAAAATCCGGAATACGGCTCGATCGACCTCGTCTTTACCGGCAACCCGGTGCAGCTGCGCCAATGGGTCATCAATGACGGGCAGGGCGGATCAACGACCGTGATCCTTGGCGATCTGCAAATCGGGGGGCGCGTGCCGGAACGCCTGTTCAACATCCGCGCCGAGATGCGCGATTGGGCGAACTAAGGCCCTTTTGATAGGTGCAGCCCCGGATCAAGTCCGGGGCTGCTTTCCCTTAAACCTTGCGGCAGCGCTTGAGCTGATTGTGGTACATCACCGACCGGTCGCCCACTTCCCGTGCCACGCGCATCAACCATGCTTTCGACCGATACGTCCCGCGTCGGTAGCCGGTGCGGCCTTCATGATAGGCCAAATACTGATTGGTTGCGTCTGAGAGGGGAATGCCAAGCTCGCGGTTGGACTGCACCATGTACCAGCCCATAAACTCGGTCGCGTCGCGGATGTTGTCACGCCGTGCGCGGCGCTTGTTCTCAAGCCGCTGATATTCTTCCCATGTTCCATCCAGCGCCTGCGCATAGCCAAAGGCACTGGATTGGCGTCCCGTGGGAATGACACCCAACGTATAGCGGAACGGGGTCCGCGCGTTCGAGATGAACTTGGATTCCTGATAGATTGTCGCCATCTGAACAGCGACCGGCACGCCGTATTTGCGTTCGGTCGCCTTGAAGGCCGACAAATAGCCGGACCGCTGGTTCACAATGGAACACGCGTTGTCCAAATCGTTCGGGGCGCGCCCAGACCCACCGGGGCGACCGCATGCGGCCACCAGCGTAATCAGGATCAGGGCGAAGATAGCTCTGCTCATGCCTCACTCGCCATTTCTTGTTTTATTGGCCTGATCTTACCCGAAACACGGCCTGCAGGAAATCACGTTTTCGCCGGATCAAAGCACTGCGGCAAGAATTAGCGGAAGCAGCGCAACAGACAGCAGGGTTGAAACCACGACCAAACCTGCCACTGCGTTGCTATCTGCCCCGTATTTTTCGGCCAGAAGGTAATTCGTGACGGCCACGGGCGTCCCAAGCTGAAGCACCAGAACACCAAAAGCGACCGGCGGCAATTCAAACCAACGCCCAACGACCCACGCGATCCCAACACAAATCGCAGCCTTTAATAGCGACACCCACACCGCCCGGGTGAGGTTCCCCGGAGCCAGCCGCGCCACCGCGACGCCTAGCGTGATCAGCATGAGCGGAATGGCCAGCTGCGAGATCAGCCCAAGGGTGTTCATGACCACCGCTGGCGGTTCCCACCCCTGCCACAGAAACAGAGCACCAAGGACCGTTGCACCTACCATTGGCTCTTTGATCACGGTGAGCGGATTGGACGTGTCCGCCACCAGCCAGACCCCGAAGGTAAAGGAATAGATCGCCATGATCGCAAACACGACGACGGCCAAGCCAAGCCCAGTCTCGCCAAACGCAAAGAGCGCGAGCGGCAAACCGATATTGCCCGTATTCGCCATGATCATCGGAGCCAGATAGGTCCGCCGGTTCAGCCCCGTCAGCCAAACGGCCACCCAACAGGCCAATGTAACACCCGCATATGCCACAACCGACGCCAGGCTGATCTGCGTCAACACCTGCGCGGTCACCTCGGTTTCGACCAGCGCGACAAAGATCAGGACCGGCACCGCCAACGTCATCGACAGCCGCGTGACAAACTCTACCCTGTACTCGAACCCGGCTTTGACCCACAAAAATCCGATCCCAGCCAGCGCAAAGACCGGCGTCACAATCTCAAGCACTGTCAGGGCGAGGTTCACACACTGTTTCCTTGGGTTTTTGGGAAGAATCATCGACACTTGGGTCTCTGATTGCGTAGTAAGCGCGTTGGAAGGGCAACGCTATGTTGAAACAACGCGCCAAATACCACTTGGGACAAGTGGTTCGGCACAAAAAACACCCGTTTCGCGGGGTTGTCTTTGATGTGGACCCTGAGTTCTCGAACACCGAGGAATGGTACGACGCCATCCCCGAGGATAGCCGTCCTCGGCGCGAACAGCCGTTCTATCACCTCTTGGCCGAAAACGACCAAAGCTACTACGTGGCTTATGTGTCCGAGCAGAACCTGATCGCTGATTACTCGGGTGAGCCTGTGGATCACCCGGATATTGGTGATCTGTTTGGTCCTTTTCAGGACGGGGCATACCCACTGCATTTTCAGCTTAATTAGCCACGCCGGGCATTCGCGCCATCGGATCAAATCACCGGCGGCTCAGCCTCTGAGTGTCTCTTCCAAGACCTTCGCAATCTCTGCCTTTGTCGCAGGCTTCTGGATAAGCGGTGTTTTGACAGTTCCCATTTCAGCGGAGGTAAAGCCTGTGTAGCCGGACATGTAGATCACGGGTTTGTCTGGTGCGATCTCTCGCAACTTTCTTGCCAGATCGAAACCGCCAAGCTCACCGGGCATCATCACGTCAGTCAGCAAAAGATCAAAGGACAGCCCTGATTGAACAAGGGCAAATGCCTCGTCGCCGTTATCAGCCGTAACAACCTTGTAAGAGAGGTCCTCCAGCGCCGTCTTTACCAAGCGCAACAGCAGGGGCTCATCCTCGGCCACGAGAATTGTTTCGCCATGGCCCATGGGCACACGCTCAAGTGCGACGGGCTTTTCCTTTTGGCCCTGATCGGTCCCTCTCGGGATGAGGAGTTGAACGGTCGTTCCAGTCCCTTCTTCCGAGTAGATCCGCAGGTCGCCGTCACTTTGACGCGCAAAGCCAAAGACCATGGCCAGCCCCAGACCGGTCCCCGAATGCGTCTCTTTCGTGGTGAAGAACGGGTCCGTGCATCTGGCCAGTGTCTCTTCATCCATGCCAGGACCGTCGTCGGTGATCGAGAACTCGATAAAGCGGGCTTGTTGATAGGGGGCTACATCGGCGGGCGGATCGATTCCAACGCTCTTGCCATCGACGGACCGTGCAGAGAGCCTGATCGTTGAGCCCTTGCCTGCAGCAAGGATGGCGTCGCGACTGTTCAGAACACAGTTCATCAGGGCAGTTTCAAGCTGTGTCGGGTCGCAGAACTGAAAGAGGTCTTTGTCGACCTTGTCGATCTCGATTGCGACGTTCTTTTCCAGCAGCGGGCGCACAAGTTTTTCGAAATCAGAGAGGATTTCAGCGGTGTTTCTGGATGTCGCGAGACCCGGTTGCTGGCGGGCGAAGGACAGCAGTCGCGTTGTCAAAGAGCGGCCCCGTAGGATCGAGTCCGTCGTCATCTGTAGCATCTCGGCACGGGTCGACGCGTCCGAGGTTTCCGTGGCTCCCTCAACGGCCATGAGCTGTGCCGCCAAGAGATTGTTGAAGTCGTGCGCAATTCCGCCGGTCAGCTGGCCAAGGGCGTCTAGGCGGCCCTTACGCTCGATGACCCGGCGATTACGCTCCTCGTTCGAGACATCGTCCAACACGACAACAGCGACGACGCCGTCAATCGCATCTGCGGACGGTGCACTTGAGATACGGACATAGCGGCGATGGTTTTTTCCCTCGCCAAGATCAAGAAGACAGACCTCCGCATCAAGCTCTTGACCCGCGACTGCCCGTGAGAAGGGATGATTGCTCTTGTCCGTCTGTTTAAGGGTCTCGATGTCGATAAAGCGGACATGGTCGGGCAGGAAAAATGGCACAGGGCCCGATTGCCCCAACAAGGCGCGCCCCTGCGCATTGATCCGGACAACAGCGCCTTCTGCATCAAGACCGACAATGCCGCTCGTCGCTGCGTTGAAGATCGTTTCCAGCTCTTCCTTCGCACTGATGGATTGGTTGCGGGCCACTTTCAAAGCCCGGCTCCGGTACCAAAGACCCAGAATTGAACCCATGCCCAAAAGGAAGCCACCGCCAACCAGCATAAGAAGATTGTGAATTCGCTCGTCCGTCCAATAGACCGGCTCACCAAAATACGTCTCGCGGAGTGCCAGGTAATCGTCGGATAGGAGGTATCCGGGGATGACGGCATTCAGCCGTTCTCGGGCAAAACCAAGGCCGGGACGTAGAGCAATTGCGTTTTCCAAGGCAAATCCCGGCGAACCGAGAGACAGGTATTTTGTCGTCAGTCCTTCGGCCTCCAGCGCAGATTCAACTTCGATGATCGCGTCGATCTCGCCCCCGGCCAAAGCTGCGTCCAATTGCCCGTAGTCAGCGAAACTGATCGCTTCGTTGAACGTCAAATCGCTTTCTCGCAACGCAATGACGGTATCTTCAAGCGCGCCAACTCGCGCGGAGCGCAGATCATCCAGACTCTGAAAGCTGCCGTTTTCTCGGGTTAGAACCGCCAGCGGGTTCAAATCGATGGTGTCGGTTAGATCATAGAGCGCGCGTGCCTCGTCCGACGCGAGCACAGCAGGAATGATGTCGTGACGCTTTAACCGGAATGCTTCGAAATAGCCCTCTAGCGTCAATTCCACGAATGCAAACTCTAGGCCCGCGCGCTCCATCAGATCGCGGATCACTTCTGCAGAAAAACCTGAGGGAGGTTTGCCGTCCTCTAAAATGCCAAAAGGTGGGGAGTGAGCAATTGCCACGCTGAGCACGTCAGGTGCGGGCGGCGGCACGAACAGACTATAGCGCTGACGAAGTGCCTCTAGCCGTCCATCAAATTCAATCCGCGTAATGGCGCGATTGATGGCGGGCAACAGGTCCGCCCGGCTGTTGTGAAGCGACACCATCCGATCCGTTGTTTTCAGGGGCTCACCCACAAATCGAATACGCCCATCAGCGCCCGCTCTTCGTGCAATGTCATAGACAACGGTGTTCGGTATCAGCAGTATGTCGACTTGCCCAAGCAGCAAGCCCATCACGGCAGCTTCAGTGGTTGGAAATTCAATCGGCGTGTTCCGATCAAAAAGAGCTTCTCCACCGTATCCCAGCATGGATTTGACGTGCCCGATCCGCTTTCCTTCAAAAGCATCAGGACCAAATTCGTCTGCGCGTTCCGACAGGACTGTCAGCCTCAATTCTTCTTGGGCAACCGGAATGGAAAAAAGCGTGGTGTCGCGGAGTTGACTGTGCCGAGAGCTTCCGGCGAAGAGCTGTGTCTCTCCAGAAATCTGAGCGGCAATCACTTCGGGAGGAGACGCGTAGTCACGGAACCTTACTTCCACTCCAATCTCCGCGGAGATTTCTTTGGCGAGTTCAACGAAGAAGCCACTTCGCTCGCCTGCCGCGTTGAACTCCATCAACGGGGGACGGGGCGTGAACGGAACGAGAAGAGGTTCAGGCGATTGGTTTTGTGCGTGAGCGGCGAGGCCCAAAGCCACAAACAGAAGCGAGAACGCCGCTCGCCTGATGGAGCAAAAAAGTAAGGTCGTCATCTGCGCCCAAGTGTACCATGCGGAAGCCATGCCTCCAGCTTTTTCCAAGGTTTTCAATTCGTTTGATAGCTGAAAAGGGGGCGCGTTCGCTGATTTCAGGATCGTCAACACCCTAAGCGGTTTGTTGGTTACGGCATTTCAATCCATGGCTGAAAATGGCCATGTTTACCTGACTTGTCATACAGGCGATTTGCAAACAGACTGTCTGTTGGGTGGGGCGTTCTGATTTTGCCCTGGCGTATTAGGGGGAAAACATGGCTGTTGAATTTATCACTTCCGACCAAACCGTACCTTATGTGGTCAATCCGGATGACGAAGTCTTTGTTGTTGATGGAGTAGATCTCCTGTCATCCGGGCTGGCCGCGTTTGAATTTAGCGATCTGGCTATGGGGTCGGTCTACCTCGGCATCGCGGGCGACATCTACGCCAACGAAGACATCCTCAGCGAAACGATCACTGGCACCGCCGAAGTGAACATCACGGTCGCCGCGACCTCGACAATTCTGACAAACGGTGACGGCATTGTGCTGGTCGGGGACTCAAACAATCAGGTCATTCCGCTTATTTTCTCGAATGCGGGGACGATCACCGTAGAAGAGGCGTTCCTGTTCGCTGGGTATATGGGGGCTGTGAACTTTGTGAACACCGGCTCCATCCTGAGCTATTCGCAAAGCAGCCAGGCTCTTCTTGAGTCCTTTTCTTCGGATATCACTGACTGGAACATCACCAATTCCGGGATGATGCAGACCACCGGGAATCAGGCCGTGGTCGAAGTTTTTGGTGCAACGGTCGATCTGTTTAACTCCGGCGACATGCTGTCAGGTGGGGTCCGTGCCATCTGGATCCGCAACGCTGCGTCTACGACGACGATTGAAAATACGGGCAACATTCGTGGTGAACTCGACATCGCGGGCGCTGCCACGATTGAGAATTCAGGCGACATTTTCGGGTTCCTCGATCTAGCGAATTTCAACGACACGGTCATCAACACCGGCAACATTTTTGGCAGCATCGATTTCGGTGGCGGCACGAACGCGTTGACCAACGAAGGGTTTATCAGCGGCACCATTACCGGGACTGTCAGCGTCAGCAGCTTTGTCAACCGTGGCACCCTCGGCGACGACGTAAACCTCGGATCAGGTGTGGGCGCGGGTATCAACGAAGGCGAGATTCTCGGCAATCTTAACCTGTCGAATTCGAGTGATACGTTTATCAACACCGGTGAGGTGCAGGGCGATATCAATGCCGGCGGCGGCGATGACGACATCACAGCTGGTGAAAACGCTGACCGCATCAATGGCGATAGCGGCGACGACACGCTCAACGGTGAAGGCGGCGACGATGAATTGGACGGCGGTGCAAACGATGACACCCTGACCGGCGGCGAAGGCTTTGACACCCTGACCGGCGGCAGCGGCGCGGACAGCTTTGTCTTCACACTTGCCAATGACGGGGATCTGGTCACTGACTTCACCCAAGGCGAAGACCTTCTTGTCTTGTCGGAACTCCTGCTCAGCCGGGACTCGGTGACGCTGTTCCTTGTGGGCGGGGCCAAAGACGGCAGCGATTCCGTCCTCGATCACCGCGCGAATTTCGGCAACGCATCAAGCAGCGACATCACCATCGCCGCACAACAGGTTGGCAATGACACCGTGCTGACCGTGAGCAGCGAAGCCGGGCTGGTGGGCAGCGAATTCAAGGATCTGACTTTCACCATCACGCTTGATGACATCGTCGCAAGCTCGATGAGCATTGATGATTTCTTGTTTGTTTGAGGGCCGGGCGTAAGCGCGCACCAGCAAGCTTTCATTGAACCAGACGAATTTTGTTGGCGGGTCGCAGCATTGCAGATCCGCCACCTTTTTTATCAAGCCAATTCCAGTGACCCATGCGGACGCCAGTCACTCAATCGGCCCTGACGGTTCAAACAATCTCAACGATGTCCAAGAGGTCTGTCTTGGTATGGTCGCCGGCGATGAAGATAAATTGATTATCCGCGATCCCGTCGGCACCTTTCAGGCGCATCAAGACGCCTTCATAGGTTTCCCCTTCGTAGTCCATCGACTGATTTGCCCACACTCCAAAATACGTTCCCACGCTTTGTGAGGTGTCTGCGAAATCCAGCCGGATTGTGTCGACCGCAAGATCAAGATCAAGGATCATGTCAATGGCGCTGTCATCGGTCCATGCCGTGATGGCGACATCGGATTCGCGGAATATGAAGCGATCAGCACCGTCGCCGCCGGACAGCACGTCTTTGCCCGTTCCACCGATCAAGACGTCGTCGCCTGAATGCCCAATCAGCCGATCGTCGCCTGATCCACCGCGCAGCTCGTCGTCACCGCCGTTGCCCCTTAGGACGTCATTACCTGCACCGCCGTAAACGGTGTCACCGCCAGACTGGCCATAGACAAAGTCATCTCCGCCAAGGCCGAGAATTGTGTCAGCACCAGCGTGACCTTTCAAAATTTCGCCGTCATCCGTCCCGGTGATGGTCTGCTTCTCTTCCAGAACTGGCTTCGGATCAGGTCGAGGGACACGTTGAACTTGTTGCCAGTCACCAATCCCGACGCCTTCCAGAAGAACAGTGTGCGACCCAAGCGTGATGCTGAGAGCCTGGCCATTCCCACCGCCAGAGGTCGTGATCGCGTAATCGCCCCATTTGACCTGCAGCCCGTCAAAAAACAGAACGTCCGTGCCGATCTCGAAATCTGTAATCGTGTGGGTGCCGGTGGTCTGGCTTGAGAATGCGAATGTGTCACTGCCCAGCCCCCCGGTTAGCAAGTTCTCCCCGCCATTGCCTTCGAGGAAGTCATCGCCGTCTCCGCCGTCGATGGTATCATTGCCTGCGCCACCATAAATGGTGTCGTTTCCGTCGCCGCCAGAGAGAGCGTCATCGCCGTCATCTCCTTGGATCATGTCGTCGCCGCCATTTCCAAGGATTTCCTCGGCGTTGTCGCCACCGATCAGAACGTCGACGATGTCGGTTCCCGTGATTGAGATCATCGGTGCTGCTGGCAGCCAGTCTTCCATCGTCACGCCAGTGAGAAGCACCGTCTGCGATCCCAAAGTCAGCGACAGTGGGACGCCGTTTGTGCCGCCTGATACCAACACGGTCTCATCACCCCACGCCACGACGGCACCATCCAACATCAGGATGTCAGAGTTGATTTGGAAATCGAGGATTGTGTCGGTCCCGGTATCGCTGCTCTGAAAAGCGAATGTATCGCTGCCTGCACCGCCCGTCAGGGTATCGTTGCCTGCATTGCCTTCAATGTGGTCGTCGCCATCCTCGCCGTCGATGCTATCGTCACCCATGCCGCCGGACACGCTGTCGTTGCCGAGCCCGCCGTGGATCACATCGTTCTCAGCGCCACCATCGATCGTGTCACGACCGCTGTTGCCCCATAGGTGATCGTTACCGTCTCCGCCAAGGATCATGTCGTGACCGCTGCCGCCCCAGACGTGATCATCTCCGCCAAGCGCTTCGATCCAGTCGTCGTTCAAACCACCGGCGATACCTTCGGCCGCGTCCGTACGAATGATTTTTTCATTGTCATAGACCTGTTGGTACCGCGCATCGACATCCTGATAGGTGTCTCGTTCAGGGAACAAATCCTCGTACCATTGGGGCACAAAGTTCATAGGGTCGACAAAGTCGACGGCTTCCAACGCCATGATCTCTTCGTAAGAGACAAACCCCGGCGCAAGGAAATGTGCTTCTTGGTTAATGAAATCCGGCCCATTGCCCAGGAAAGGATTGCTCTGGCCGTCGCCATTCATGTCAACGCGCGCGCCCTCCAAAGCATAAAAGATGACACCGCCACCGCCGGTAACGATGCGGATCCACAGCTGCGGATCATCATCATAATCGTTGAACTGGCCATTGAACCGAACAACCGAAACATTCGATGGCAAGTTATAAAAATCCAATGCGTTGTCGGAACGCATGTGATGGTTGAATTCGATGTCGGTAAGGTTGCTGGGGTCGAGAAAGAGCAAGTCGCGTGAAAAATCAAAATCTTCAAATCGACCAATGACCGTCGTTGTGCCAACAACGTTTGCGGTATCAGAAAAAATAAATCTGTCGAAACCGAAATCAAAGTTGATGGGATTGTGACGGTCGTTTGGATTGTATCTCAGCTCGCTAACTCCGGGCTCCAATCCACTGAATCCGTCGGCCTGGGCGGCATTTGCTATGTCGCCACGAGCATGATTTCCTTGTTCAAATACGTTCTCATAGACGCGTTCGAAATACATTTCGATAATATCATCACCGCCGCCTGCGTAGGTGTGTTTCTGACCACCGTCGTGCGAAACCAGAAATGTTTCGTCTCCGTGACCGCCATCGTGATGGCCCCCATGGTGGTCCCCGTGACCACCCCCGTGGTGGTCCCCGTGGCTGCCAGTCTGGTTGACCTGATCAGCGTTTTGCAGGAAGTCGACGGTTTCTTCATCTAAAATAGGTGGCATGAGTTATGCTCCTGCGGGTTGTAAAATAACTCGAAAAACCAATCACTTGAGAAGACACACCTATCGAGCCGCCTGCCAGCCATGCTGGCGCAGTTGTCGAGACAGCCTGATAGAAAAGGGTTAGATTGAGACGCTAGCCACCGGTGAGGACACCGCCATCAAGTCGCCAGCCTGTATTGCTGGACCAGCTAGCAACGTCGCCCGATACGATTGTGTCCAACCGGGCGACGCCATTGTCATAGGTCAGCTCACCAATAATCAGGTCGCTGACATCAAAATCGTCCGCGGAAACTCCAATAAGAGATGCGATTGAAATTGTTTCCGCAGCATTTTCATCTGCATATTCAATACGTGTGAGGGCAGTGCCGTCACTCATTACAGTTTCGCGCTTAATGAGGTTGTCTTGATCGAAAGACAGCCCTTGGTTTGCCAGGGAGACTTTCAAGCTGTCAATGTCGACAAAGATGAAATCCTCGCTTGGGTCATAATCAAAGACAAAAGTGCCACCGGAGCGTGTATCACTCAATTCCGCGCCGTCTTGCGCATTTCCAGCGGCAATAAACGTGTCGTTCCCTTCACCGCCGGTAATCGTTGAGAGAACTTCTCCGACAACAATGTCATTTCCCGCTCCGCCATTGCTGACCGCAAAACCATCAGGTGATGAGTTTTGCATGAAGACATAGTCGTTGCCTTGGCCACCCTCGGCAATTGCGGTTTCCTCTCCGAAGCCGACGCCAATGACAAAGTCGTCGCCATCGCCGCCATCGAGGTTGATTTCGCGACCGCGCCCTTCAATAACGTCCGAGCCGGAACCGCCGTGAATATTCAACAGGGCGGAATTTGCAGTGATGACATCGTCGCCAGCACCACCGTTTATAATCTCTGCTCTAAACCCTGCGTCAGCCACTGCCTCAGCAAATGTATCCGTGATGGTGTCGTTCCCGTCGCCGCCATCAATGACGTCAAAACCCGCGCCGCCCTCGATCAGATCATCGCCTGCTCCACCGATCAGGTCGTCGTTCCCATCGCCACCATTCAGGGCAATTTCTTGTGCGGTTCCGTCGATGACTTGGAAGGCGGGGCTTTCTTCAAGTACATCGTTTGCGCGACCGATGAGATCGTCACTCCAAGGCCCTTCGATGATGTCTTCAGAGCCATAGCCGTCTGTCGGCCCGCTTTCAAAAACTTCGAAGAGGTCGTCATCGTGGTCGTTGCCATTAAGGTCGCCTCCAAAATCATCTTGGATGAGGTCTGCTAGAGAGAGCGTGTTCAGTGCGTCTTCGCCGAGTGCTTCGAATGCGACGTCGCGGTCTGATTTGTTCGGTTCATCATCGCCGTCCTCTGCACCGGACATCATGGCGCCAGCGCCAAGCATCGCGGTGAGTATTGTCAGGAGTTCAAGCATTTCTTTGCCACCACCCAATTGGAGACGGAATTGTGTCTGCCTTCAAAGCGTAGGCGCAAACCGCAGCAGAACTGAAAGCAAATCAGGTGCGTTTTTTGGCAAATACCCAGTTGCAAAAATTCAAGAAGCAAAAATAAATCTTTAAAAACAGAAACTTATATTGCTTCATTTCGCAGCTCAGCAGTCTTGCAATGTTAAGATTGTCTGACTTCGTGGTGTCATTTTTTGCAAACGCTGACGGGGCGAGTTTGCAAAAAATAAGAAGCGGCACACGCACACGCTGCTAGCGTTATCAGACAGCAATATGCACGATTCTAAATTGGAGATGGGTTCAGCCGCACGTGTTACGAACGGTGGGGTAAGCTCAGGGTTTGGGAATGGGCTGATCGGAGCCGCGACCTAGGTCGCGGCCCCTCCAACAAGGGGCAGCACACGCACTCAAGAGGCATACATTGCAAAGTAGCCAGCCGCGCCAACCCGGCACGGCAGACCAAAAGGATGCTGTCGACATCAGATCCAAATGCGGCAGACGGTCCTCGTTGCGAACGCGCTATACCTTCGCCCGCTCTCCTTTCGGATCATACATTGGCTTCAATGACGCCTCTGCCTTTACGCGGGTGCCCATTACGTCGATCTCATAGGTCGACGCCAGAACCTCGGCGGCAGTTTCCCCGGCGCAGGGCACATAGCCCAGCCCCATGGCCCCGCCCAGATGGTGACCATAGGCCCCCGAGGCTAGATAGCCCACGATCTCTCCATCCCGTACAATCGGTTCGTTGTGATAAAGAAGCGGCTCTGGGTCGGTCAGCTTGAACTGCACCATGCGGTTCTTCAGCCCTGTTTCCTTTTTCTGCAAAACCGCCTCACGCCCGATAAAGTCCGGCTTGTCGGTCTTCACCGCAAAGCCAAGCCCCGCCTCCAGCACGTGATCCTCTGCCGTGATGTCATGGCCAAAGTGACGGAAGCCTTTCTCGATGCGGCAAGTATCCATCATGTGCATCCCGGCCAGCTTCAGCCCCATGTCCTGACCGGCCTCAAGAAGCGTCTCGAACGCGTGGGCGGCCATGTCAGAGGACACGTAAACCTCCCACCCCAATTCACCCACATAGGTTACGCGGTGGACACGCGCGCGCCCCATGCCCAGCTCAATCTCTTGCGCTGTGCCAAATGGGTTCACCTCGTTTGAGAAATCGTTGGGCGACACCGCCTGCAGCAGCTTGCGGCTGTTCGGACCCATCACAGCCAGTACGCCTTCGCCCGCTGTCACATCGGTGATCACGACAAGGAAATCACCCTTGTTCCGCTCCATCCACGTTTGATCCGCCAGACGCGTCGCGGCAGGGGTCACGACCAGATAGGCTGTCTCCGACAGGCGGGTCACGGTCACATCCGCCTCGATACCGCCGCGAGCATTCAGGAACTGGGTATAGACGATCTTGCCCACCGGCACGTCATACTGCCCGCCACCGATGTAGTTCATGAAGGCGGTCGCATCCGGCCCTTCGACGCGGATCTTGCCAAAGGACGACATGTCATACATCGCCACATTCTCGCGCACGGCGCGGTGCTCTTCGGCGACGTTTTCAAAGAAGTTCTGACGTTTCCACGAATACTGGTACTCTGCCTCTTGCGATCCGCGCGCGAACCAGTTGGCGCGCTCCCAACCGGCAAGCTCGCCCATCACGGCACCGTGGTTCAGCAGGTGATTGTGGAACGGCGTCCGCCGGACGCCCCGCGCTGTTGCTTTTTGCAGATAGGGGAAGTGGTCGGCATAGAGCAGGCCCAGTGTCTCTTTCGACCGCTCGTAGAGATAAGTCTTGTTCGACTGAAACGGCTGCATCCGCGCGATATCGACATCGCCCAGATCAAACGGCTTTGCCCCGTCCTCCATCCACTGTGCTAGCGCCATACCCGCGCCACCGGCAGACTGAATGCCGATCGAGTTAAAGCCCGCAGCGACCCAGACGTTGTCCATCTCTGGGCACAGGCCCAGATGATAGGCGTCATCCGGCGTGAACGATTCCGGCCCGTTGAAGAACGTGTGAATGCCCGCCTCGGCCAGCATTGGCATCCGCTCACATGCCGCCTCAAGGATCGGCTCGAAGTGGTCGAAATCCTCCGGCAGCTGGTCGAATTCAAAGTCCTTGGGGATACCGTCCATCGCCCATGGCTTTGCATTCGGCTCAAACGCCCCCAGCAGCATCTTGCCCGCGTCTTCTTTGTAATAGGCATGCTCATCCGGCACCCGGAGCACGGGCATCTGCGTCAGGCCCTGAATGGCCTCGGACACAATGTAGAAATGCTCGCAGGCATGCAGTGGGATGCTGGTGTTCAGCATCTCACCGACTTCACGGCCCCACATGCCCCCACAATTCACGACATGGTCACAGGTGATGGTCCCGCTTTCGCCGGCCTCGTTTTCCCATTGCACGGCGGTGATCCGACGCCCATCGCGGGTCACCCCCATCGCCTTGGTGCGTTCGATCACCTTTGCGCCCCGCTGCCGCGCACCCTTGGCAAGGGCGAGCGCGATATTGGCCGGGTCCCCCTGACCATCCAGCGGCAACCAGACGCCGCCGGTCACACCGTCGATGTTTAGATGTTCGTATTTGGCCTTCACCTCGTCCGGCGTGATCTCTTCGACCTCAACACCAAAGGCGCGGGCCATCGCCGCCTGACGGAAGATCTCTTCCTTGCGTTCCTCGGTCAGGGCAACGGTGATCGACCCACAGCGCTTGAACCCGGTGGCGACACCCGTCTCGGCCTCCAATCCGCCGTACAGTTCCTGCGAGTATTTGGCGAGCTTCGTCATGTTCTGCGTCGCGCGCAGCTGTGCGATAAGACCGGCCGCATGCCATGTCGTGCCGCTGGTCAGCGCCTTGCGCTCCAGCAGGACCACATCGCTCCAGCCAAGCTTTGTCAGGTGATAGGCGACTGAGCAGCCGATGACACCACCACCAATGATCACGACCCGCGCGTTGCTGGGAACCGTCATGCCAAACCTCCGTTGCGCAGAAAGACCGCCAAAAGGATGGCGGCATAGCCAAAGTCAAACACCGCGCAGCCGATCAGGTAGGACCGAAAAAACGGCACCCCCAATCCGCGCGATTTCACGATATCAAGCACCCCGTGGGCTGCGATTGCTGCAATGATCAAAAGCGGCGATGTCACCGCCCCGATCACTGCAACCGCCGATAGAAACAGGGCCAGACCCAGTTCCAACGGCAGGTATTCGCGTTTCAACAGTGCCTCGGTCGGGTAGGTGACCGTCATCAGCACCATCATCAGCGCCGCAAATGGCCAGATATGATCGACGCCGACCAACCCATGTCCCACCACTGCCAAGACGACATACCCTGCAAAGGCAGGGGCCACGATCCGGCCGGGCAGGGCATAGGTTGAAGTCATACCGGCGTGCCTTTGAAATGCCGGGCCAAGGCGCGAATGTGATCCGGCCCGACCTCGCAGCAGCCACCAATCACGGTGGCCCCCGCATCCGCCCAGCGCTTTGCAAATTCTAGATAGGCCTCTGGTCCAAGGTCTGTTCGCGCCGACAGCATGTCGACCGTCGCATTGTCGTTGTCAAAGCCGTCGGCGATCTTGGTAAAGCCATTGGCATAGGCACCGATGGCAAAACCTTTCCTGGCGACCTCTGGCACGCCGACTGTGATGGCTTCAGGAAATGAGCAATTCAGGCTCAGCACCGCCACGCCAAACTCTTCACAAAGCGGCAGGACATCGACCAGCGGCTCGCCTGATCTCAACCGGGTGCCATCCTCATCAGACACGGTGACCGACAGCCAGACCGGCTTGCCTTGCGTTGCGCAGCCCATGACCGCGCCACGCGCTTCCTCAACAGAGCCCATCGTCTCAAGAATGTATCCATCTACAAACGGAGCCTGCAGGTCAGCCATTTGTGAAAACACCTCGACCGCCCGCTCCAGCGGCGGGGCCAGTTCAGGCCTATACGAAAACCCAAGCGGGGCCATCCCGCCCAGCACCAACCCAGATCCATGCGCATCACGTGCCTCAACCGCGATGCGGCATGCCAATTGCTGCAAAGCCGCGAACTGATCTCCCAACCCATGATGACTCAACCGGTCCGGGCGCACCGAATAGGTGTTCACGGTCGCAACCTGGGCCCCGGCAGCAAAGAAATCGTCATGCACCGCACGCACCAGTTCCGGCGCGTCTAGCAAAGCCTGAACCGACCAAAGCGGCGTCGCCTGACCGGCCCGCTTGATCAGTTCCTGCCCCATGCCGCCGTCAAGGATGGTGATCTCACCCATGCCCATATCCTTCTATGTTTCTGAAAATACTCCCGCCGGAGGCCCGCCGCCGCAGGCGGCGCCCCCCCCTCTGGTCGCAGGCTGCGCAAGCAGCCGAAGAGGGAGGTGGGCGGGAATACCTTCAGATCAAGCGCGCAGTCGTTGGTTTTCAGGATCCCACATCGGCTCATCGGGTTGCACGACCGCCTTGTGCCGCGCCCCGTAGATGTTCACCTCAAGCTCGGTTCCCGGCACGGCAAGATCGCTGCGCAACATGCCCAATGCGATGGACGCATCGACACGATACCCCCATGCACCTGACGTTGTCTCGCCCACGACCTCATCCCCGGCCCAAAGCGTCGACATATACGGGGCGTCATAGCCATTCGCGTCGACCTTCAGCGTCACGAAACGCTTTTTGGAGCCTTGTTGCTTTTCGTTCATCAAGGCCGATTTGCCGGGGAAGTCCTGAGGTTTGTCCAGTTTCACGAACCGGTCGAGGCCACCTTCAAACAGCGTGTAATCGGTCGACAGGTCGCCTTTCCAAGCGCGGTAGCCTTTCTCGATCCGCAGGCTGTTCAGGGCGTACATGCCAAATGGAGTCGCCCCTGCTGCCAAGACCGCGTCATAGATCGCGGGCATCACGTCCATCTTCGCATGGATTTCCCAGCCGAGCTCGCCGGCAAAGCTGACGCGCGCCAGCTTGCAAGCCTGCCCAGCGACTGTCGCCGACTGATGAGAAAGCCATGGCAAAGACAGGTCTGCATCTGTTCCCATCGCCGTGAACAGATCTCGCGCCTTCGGACCACAGACGATCAGCGTCGACATGGAGGTGGTGATGTCCGTCAGCGCCAGCCCCTCGGGCAGCGCCTTCGATAGCACTTCAAAGTCATGCCATTGTGCGGACGCCGCCGTGATCAGCGTGAAGTCGTCTTCTCCGTGACGAATGACTGACATTTCAGTCAAAATCCGGCCCCGGCTATCAGCGAAATAGGCAAGGTTCATCCGCCCGATCTTGGGCAATGCGCCTGTGATCAGGCCACGCAGATACTCGGCTGCGCCGTCGCCCGACAGGGTGAACCGTGAGAAGCCTGGCAGGTCCAGCACCCCAACACCGTCGCGCACCGCTTCGCACTCCTCGCGAATGCGTTGCTCCCATGGACCGGAGCGGCCCCATGTGTGTGTGCTTTCCTCGGATGTGTCATCACCGGGTTTCGCGAACCAGTTGGCGCGTTCCCACCCGTTATAGGCCCCCATGACACCGCCCAGTTCCTTGACCTTGTCATGGACCGGCGACAGCTTCTTGTCCCGGGCCGCAGGCCACTCATGGTATGGGAAGTGCATGGCGTATTCGTGGCCATAGACCTCCATCGCCTTCTTGTTGCAGTAGTCCTGATCCGTGTAGTCGGTGTAACGGCGTGGATCGACGGCCCACATGTCCCACTCGGTCTCGCCTTCCACGATCCATTCGGCAAGAACCTTGCCAGCGCCGCCGCCTTGGGTGATCCCAAAGGTAAACACACAGGCTTCAAACGCGTTCTTCACACCCGGCATGGGCCCGATCAGAGGCAGACCATCTGGCGCATAGGGGATCGGCCCGTTGATGTTGCGGCCAACGCCGCCTTCACCCAGGATCGGAACACGTGCCATCGCGTCTTCGATGTACCACTCCAGCCGCTCCAGATCGTCTGGATAAAGCTGGAAGCTAAAGTCCTCCGGCATCGGATCATCCGGGGTCATCCAGTGACCTTTGCAGTTCCGCTCATAGGGCCCAAGGTTCAGACCGTTCTTGTCCTGCCGCAGATAGTATGAGCTGTCCACATCGCGCAGGAGCGGGATCTTGCGCCCGTTGCTCTCGGTCCATTCTTTCAGCGCCGGGATTTCCTCTGTCAGGAAATACTGGTGGCTCATCGTGGCCATCGGCACCGTGCGCCCGCCATAGGGTTTGAACCACTCGCCCACGCGCTGGGCATAATACCCGGCCGCGTTCACCACATATTCGCAGCGAATGTCGCCCTTGTCGGTGTGAACGATCCATTCATCGCCTTCACGGCTTACACCTGTCGCTGGACAGAACCGCTGGATATTCGCACCCATCTGGCGCGCGCCTTTGGCAAGAGCCTGTGTCAGCTGCGCCGGGTCAATGTCGCCATCATCCGGGTCCCACATGCCGCCCGCAAGATCGTGCGTTTCCAAGAACGGATAGGCCTCTTTCATCTCGGCATTGGTCATCATGTGCAGGTCCATGCCCTGATACCGACCCATGCTGACCGCGCGTTCGAACTCTTGCATCCGCTCTTTGGAATGCGCCAACCGGATCGACCCGGTGACGTGATAGTTCATCGGATAATCGACCTCGTCCGACAGTCCGGCATAGAGCGACAGCGAATAGCGCTGCATGTTCATCACCGCCCATGAGGTCGAGAACGACGGACAATTCCCCGCCGCGTGCCACGTGGACCCGGCTGTCAGTTCGTTCTTTTCAAGCAGAACACAATCGGTCCACCCCATCTTTGCCAGATGGTACAGGCCAGAGACGCCGACAACGCCCCCGCCAATAATGACAACCCGTGCAGTCGTTGGAAAATCAGACATTAATCCTCCCTCTGCGGCTCTTTGGCCGCGATGTCGTAGTAGTCGCCTTTGGTGGCGGTATGGATATGGCCGCGCAGCGTGAGACCGCTTGCGCCGTCGATGGAACCCATCGAAAAACAGATGAACGGATCGTCTTTATGCTGCCAGAACAGCGCCGATCCGCAGGTTGGGCAAAAGCCGCGTTTCGCCTTCTCCGAAGACTGAAACCAGAGGACATCCCCGGTGATGATCAGGTTCTCCGGTGCGACGTAAGAAGACGCCCAGATATGACCGGAGGTCTTGCGGCATTGGGTGCAGTGGCAGGCAGCAGGTGCGCCTGCCTCGCCCTTCGCTTCGTAGGTGATGGCCCCACAAAGGCAGGATCCTCGCAACATCACGCGGCCCTCCCCGGCAGGGCCGAAGCCCCCAGAAGCGCACCGTAGATCACAAAGCACGCCGCCAAGCCGCGCCGCACCCATGTGTTGAAGACTGCACCGAGCGCCGCCCGTCCTAGGCCAGCGCCCAAGGCTGTGTAGCCAACATAACTGATCGCCGTCAGCGTCAGGGCCGTTGGCATGATGACCTGCATCTGCACCCAGATCGCAACATCCGGCTGCACAAACTGGCTGAATGCTGCGAGGTATCCTGCAAGGCTCTTGGCGTTGATCGTCGCGATGGCCAGAGCGCGGCCATAGATCGACCCGGCTGCGCCTGGCATTTTGACCTCGTTGCGCGCATTTAGCCAAGCGCGGACGCCTAAAAAGACCAGCAAGGCAGCTCCCGCCAGTTGCACCCAGAAGAACACCTCCGGCAGCGCCACGATCAGTGCAGTCACGCCAGCGGCTGATAACAGAAGGAACGCGGTTGCTTGCGTCAGGATTGCCAGCACGCCCCATAGACTTCGGCGAAATCCAAAGGTCATGCCGTTCTGAATGCAGTTGGCCGCATTGGGCCCCGGCGTCGTCACAAAGATGATCCAGAACGCGACAAAGATCAGCCAGCCCTCGAAACTCATATCAGCATCGCCTCAATACACCGGCGGAGCGATGACCCAGATGGCCTCGCACGGAGTGTCGTAAGGGTTCATCCAGCGAAATGGCTCGCCGCGGATGCGAAAGCTGTCGCCGGTGTTCAGAGCATAGGATTTACCGTCGATCCAAAGATCCAACTGCCCAGAGACGATGTATCCGACCTCTTGGGTAGGGCGGGTGACCGGTTCAACGATCTGCGCCCCGGGTTCAAAGGTGGAATGCACCATTTCGAAGTCGTCAGTCAGGTCGGGTGAAAGAAGCTCTTCAACCAATCCCGCCGCCCGCGATCCAATTGGCCGTCGCCCTGTCGAGCGGACGATATAGCCATCTTCCTTGGCTTCTGTTGGTTCTTGCCGGAAGAGCGATGACACCGACACATCAAGGGCTTTCGCGATATGGCGTAGATCGGTGATCGAGGGTTCCGACATGTCCCGCTCAACTTGACTGAGCCAACCAACCGATCGTCCTAAAGCTTCGGCCAAATCCTGAAGCGTCAAGCCACGCGCCTTGCGCAACGCGCGCAGGTCTGCACCCAGAGAGCTTGTCATCGGAGAGGCGTGTGTCATTCGGACGGGCCGTGAAAATCTGCAGTCTTTTTTCACGATGCCCGAGTCGTGAAAAATTGCAAGAAAATTTCACGCGGCAGTGCGGCATGAGAAGCGGGCGTGAGCCGAGTGGTCAAAATTCCGGCTTAGTCGCAGGCTAGGGTCTCGCCATGGACCAGTTTGCTCACATTCCACCCGCGATCCTTGTGCTCGCGTTCGTGCTGGCCGCGAACTGCGTAACCGTCTTTCTGTTCTGGTACGATAAACGCCAAGCCATGTCGGGCCATCGCCGCGTACCAGAGCGTCGTTTGCTGTTTTGGTCAGCCCTTGGTGGCACGCCCGGTGCCTTTTGGGCACGCGCGCGGTTTCGTCACAAGACCCGGAAACAGCCCTTCAGCACCCTGCTTTGGGCTATTCTTATCCTTCAATGCGCGGCGCTTTGCCTTGTGACGGCAGCGCCTTTTCTCGTGGCTGATGCGGCTTTGTCTTTATCGCGGCACCTTTGACGGACCCTCCAGACACCGACGATCAGGCGAACACCTGATCCAAAAGGCTCTGCAAGCGGTCCGCGTCTTCGCGCGTGAATGCGCCCAACTGATCGCTGTCGATGTCAAACACGCCCAGCAGGGTCCCTGTCGCGTTTCGGACCGGGATAACCAGCTCAGACCGCGTGGTGCTTGAACAGGCGATGTGGTCAACAAACGCATCCACATCATCCACCAACTGCACCTCCCCTGTCCGCGCGGCGGCGCCGCAGACGCCACGCGCAAACGGAATGGTCAGGCACCCATGCCCGCCCTGATAGGGGCCAATCTTCATCATCTCGGGTGCAACCACACGGTAGAAACCCGTCCAATCGAACCGATCATCTGAATGATGCACTTCGCATGCCACGGTCGCCATCAGCGCTACGGGATCGCTTTCCCCGGCCGTCAAAGCCGTGACGGTTTGCGCCAACTGATCGTAATCAACCCGCATCATACACGCTCAATCGCAATTGCCGTGCCTTCGCCCCCGCCGATACAAATCGCGGCGACCCCACGCTTCAGGCCTCGCTTTTCAAGCGCATTCAACAAAGTGACCATAATGCGGGCACCCGAGGCCCCGATAGGGTGACCAAGGGCACAGGCGCCGCCGTTCACGTTCAGCTTGTCATGGGACACGCCCATTTCATGCATGAAGGCCATCGGCACGACGGCGAAGGCTTCGTTCACTTCCCACAGGTCCACATCTGCAACCGACCATCCGATTTGATCGAGCAACTTTTTTGCTGCTGGCACAGGTGCCGTTGTAAACAGACCCGGAGCTTGCGCATGAGATGCATGCCCCAGAATGCGCGCGCGCGGTGTCAGACCTTGCGCCTCAACGGCTGCGGCACTGGCCAGCACCAAAGCCGCTGCGCCATCCGAGATCGAAGATGAGTTGGCAGGTGTCACGGTCCCGTCCTTGCGGAACGCGGGCTTCAGGTGGGGGATTTTGTCAGGCCGCGCATTCCCGGGCTGTTCGTCAATTTCGACAACCGTGTCGCCCTTGCGACCCGAAACAGTTACGGGCGTCACTTCATCCGCAAAGGCCCCGCCTTCGATCGCGGCGGTCGCCCGCGACAAGGATGCCAATGCAAAGCTGTCTTGTGCCTCGCGCGTGAATTGGAACGACTCAGCGCAATCCTCGGCAAAGGTGCCCATCAGGCGGCCTTTGTCATAGGCGTCCTCCAGCCCATCGAGGAACATGCTGTCTTTGACCTCTCCGTGGCCCAACCGCGCGCCGCCGCGCATCTTTGGCAGAAGGTATGGTGCGTTGGTCATGCTCTCCATCCCGCCTGCGACAACCACATCGCTGCGCCCGAGCGCCAGAGAATCCCAAGCCATCATCGCGGCCTTCATGCCCGAGCCGCACATCTTGTTCAGCGTTGTCGCCGGGACTTCTTCGCCCAGCCCGCCCAGAAACGCTGCTTGGCGCGCTGGGGCCTGACCTTGGCCCGCTGGCAGGACGCATCCCATCAGGACCTCATCCGCAGCAGAAACACCGGCACCGTCCAGCGCCGCCTTGATCGCGGCACCGCCCAGTTCGGCGGCCTCAAGCGGAGCAAAGGCCCCTTGCATCCCGCCCATCGGCGTCCGCGCTGCTCCGCAAATGAAAACGTCCTGACCCATTGATGTTCCTCAACCAATTCTTAGCGCTTCGACCCTAGCGTGCGCACATATCAAACACGAGGCAATCATATGGATCTCAGCACCAAGGATCGGCCCGGACTGCGCATCGTTAAGGTCCATGACAGCCGGATTGATGCGGCAGTGGCGATCCAGTTCAAGGACAAAATGCGCGATGTCACGCAAGACGGCCCAAAACGGGTTATTCTTGACCTGTCGGACGTGACCTTCATTGACAGTTCGGGCCTAGGGGCCGTCGTCGCGGCCATGAAGCTTTTGCACGGCGCGCATATTCTTGAATTGGCAGGTCTCACCCCGGTCGTGGCCAAGGTGTTCAAGCTCACACGCATGGAATCGGTCTTTAAGATCCACGACAGCGTGGGATCGGTTCTGGCCCGTATGGCATCATAGGGGGCAAAATGATCGAAGTTCACACGACAGACAGCAGCCTCTCGATCCGCTGTGCCAGCGATACGTTCGAGGTTCGCAACTCGCTCTTGGCTCTGGTCGAGGATATGGAGGATCGCGCCTTTCTGCCCGAGGAAACCGGAACCGTTGAACTGGTCCTCGCGGAGGTGCTGAACAACATTGCTGAACACGCCTATGAGGACAAAGGCGATGGCCGCATTGAGCTTGATATGGCTTATGCACCCGGCAGCGTCAGCTTTGACCTGCGCGACTTTGGCAAACCCATGCCAGAGGGCAAAACCCCTCTCGGTGAACTGGCCAATTTGGATGTTCCGATTGAGGATTTGCCAGAGGGAGGATTTGGGTGGTTCCTGATCGGTGAACTGGCCAAGGACATGGTCTATGAGCGGCTGGAAAACGCCAATCACTTGCGCTTTCGCATGACCGTCGGCGCGCCCGCCTAAAACGCGACTGGCACCACAAGTTGGAACACCCATTTTGATGTTGATGGCACATTGCGGTTCAGCTGGGAACAGACTGTTTCTGCGCCATCTCGTTTTGCCGCAATTCCGCCGGAATGCCACCGCTCCGCCGCCCCGAACGGCCCGCATACCAGCCTCTGTAGCCAAGATGCTTCCCTCGGCGCAGCGCTATCTAGCCCCCACCCAGAGCGCGGCGCCGAGGTTCTTGGCTGCCAAATACTGCCCAAAAATCCATCAGATGAATTGAACTTTGACGTTCGAGGCTTAGGCTCCGCAACAATCAAGAACGGGGACACTATGCGCGATTTTCATCTTCCTGGACGATCAGAGGTCTTTGGCACACACGGAATGGTGGCCACGTCACATCCACTTTCCTCGAAGGTGGCGATCCAGATCCTCGAAGCCGGCGGAAACGCCATGGACGCGGCCATGGCTGCTGCTGTGCTCCAGGGCATCTGCGAACCCCAGATGACCGGAATAGGTGGCGATATGTTCGCCCTGATTTCGCCCACGCCCACCGCTGACATCATCGCCTTTAACGGATCAGGCCGCGCGCCAGCGGCGCTGAATGCTGCCGACCTGCGCGCTGAGGGTCACGAAGCGATGCCTGTTTTCTCAGCCCATGCTGTCACCGTTCCCGGTGCGGTTGACGCCATGTGTCAGCTGTCTGTGGATCACGGGAAAATCGGGCTGAAGGCAATTCTCGCGCCGTCGATCTACTATGCCGAGGCCGGGGTGCCGGTGGCCCCACGCGTTGCACATGACTGGGCCGGCGCGGCCTCCGACATTCCAGATCATGCCGCTGAACATCTGTTGCCAGACGGCAAAGCCCCTGAGCCTGGTTACCTTTACCGTGTGCCGAAGCAGGCGGAAGCGCTGCGTCGCATCGCGATGGACGGTCGCGACGGGTTTTACGAAGGAGAGGTGGCCGAAGACATGGTCGCCACTTTGCAGGCCCATGGCGGTGTGCACACGCTTGAGGACTTTGCCAATGTGCGCGGTGAATACACAACGCCAATCACCGGGACCTACGGACCCTATGAATTGGTCGAGCATCCGCCGAATGGCTCAGGTGCCACCGCTATCCTGATCCTGAACATCCTCAAACACTTTGATCTGTCCGGCATGGATCCCTTTGGCGCAGAACGTGCGCATATCGAGGTTGAGGCCGCCAAGCTGGCCTATGACACACGCGACCGCGTGCTGGGTGACGCGGATCACGTGACCCGGCTTGATCACATGCTGTCACCCGACACAGCGGCAGCGCTCGCCAAACTGATTGACCCGACCAAGGTCATCGCGTCGCCTCATCAAGCCAGCGAAGAGGTTCACAAGGAAACCATCACGCTGTCGGTCGTCGACAAGGACGGCATGGCGGTGTCCTTGATCTACTCGATTTTCAAGGATTTCGGTTCGCGGATCATGAGCGACAAGTTCGGCGTGATGTTCCACAACCGTGGTGCCGGGTTTAACCTCAAGCCCGGCCATGTGAACGAGGCGATGGGCGGCAAGCGTCCGTTGCACACGATCATTCCGGGCATGCTGCGCCAAAACGGACGTACGGTGATGCCCTTTGGCGTCATGGGCGGAGCCTATCAGCCACACGGCCACGCGCGCTTTATCACCAACATGGTCGACTTTGGCCTGTCCCCGCAGGAAGCCATCGACGGCCCCCGCTGTTTCTTCGATCAGGGAGAGCTTCGCACCGAGCGCGGCTATACGCCTGATGTCCGGCAGTCGCTTGCCGACTTGGGCCATCCGGTGAACTCCGACACCGGCCCAATCGGCGGCGCGCAGGCAATCCTGATCCGCGAGGATGGGGTGCTGGTTGGGGCGTCTGATCCTAGAAAAGATGGATGTGCGTTGGGGTATTGAGCTCCATCAACTGCCGTAGAAACCGTCGGCTACGCCGGAACGTATCCGGGGGTTTTATCATGGTGCGCGAGGTCCCGGATCAGGTCCGGGACTGCGGGGTCAATCAAGTCCGGTAGTCACCCTTCACGAGCTTCCAGCCTGAATGCCCGATCAGAAACAGGCCAAACAGCCCGCCAAACAGGATGGATTCTGACGTCACAAGCCCCTTGGGCATGCCTTTCGACACCATCGCAAACAGGATCAGCCCCGTGATCACCAGCCCCGAAATCAGCCGAAATTGATATTCGCCCTTGGTTGGCCCAAACTTGCGCTTTGGTTTGTCTGTCGTGTCGCTCATACTCTGCCAGATGGCGCTGGGCGCGGTACGGTCAAGCCTGCATTCCGGTCCAGTCCAGCACGACCTTGCCGCTTGATCCCGACCGCATGGCATCGAATCCGTCTTGGAAATCCTCCGCCGCAAACCGATGGGTGATCACCTTGGACACGTCCAACCCGTTCTGCAGCATCGCGATCATCTTGTACCACGTCTCGAAAATCTCGCGCCCGTAGACGCCCTTGATCGTGATCGCCTTGAAGACGATGCGGCTCCAGTCGACCGGGCTTTTGCCCGGTGGAATGCCCAGCAATGCAATCCGCCCGCCCATCACGAGCCCCTCGACCATTTGGTCCAGCGCGGCCTGATTGCCGGACATCTCTAGCCCCACGTCAAACCCCTCTTTCAGGCCAAGCCGCGCGGCAACAGCCTGCAGGTCCTCTTGCGCGACATTGACCGGCGTTACATCAGCCACGGCCTCTGCCAAGGAAAGCCGCTCGGGGTTCACATCCGTGATCACGACATTCCGCGCACCCGCATGCCGCGCGACCGCTGCCGCCATGATCCCAATCGGGCCCGCGCCCGTGATCAGTACGTCCTCACCCAGCAAATCAAAACTCAATGCCGTATGCACGGCGTTGCCGAGCGGATCGAGGATCGCGCCGATTTCATCCGGAATATCGTCAGGCAGAGGAACCACATTAAAGGCCGGAAGCTTGAGATATTGGGCAAAGGCCCCTTGCTCATTCACGCCGATCCCGCGCGTGCCGGGATCGAGATGGAACCGACCCGCCCGCGACTGCCGTGAGGTGTTGCCGATCAAATGTCCTTCTCCGCTGACCCTTTGGCCAAGATTCAACCCTTCGACCTGTGCGCCGATCTCGACGATTTCTCCGGCGAACTCATGCCCCGTGATTAGACCCAAAGGCACCGTTCCGGCGGCCCAATCGTCCCAGTTCCAGATATGAATATCCGTCCCGCAAATGCCGGTCGCATTCACCCGGATCAGAACATCCGTCGGACCAATTTCCGGCACCGGGTAGTGTCCCATCCAGAGGCCGGGTTCAGGATGAGTCTTGGCGAGGGCTTTCATTGTGTTTGCTTGCATCTTAGTGCTCCGTGCCCCGGGTTTGACCCGGGGCCTCGACCCGCTGGGCCGTTCCTGTGACATCGAGGTCCCGGGTCAGGCTCGGGACGCGTGATTCTAAAGCTTCTTGCGCTCCACCACCGGCAGCACCCCCAACTCACGGCCGGCCTGTCCGAAGGCATTCAGCCCCTGATCCAGATCGTCCCGTGTCAACGCCGCGTTCATCTGTGTCCTGATCCGCGCCTGTCCTTTGGGAACGACGGGATAGAAAAACCCAGAGACATAGACGCCCAGTTCAAAAAGCCGTGTAGCCATGTCCTGCGCCAGTTTGGCGTCGCCCAGCATCACCGGGATGATCGGATGCTCACCTGGGAGCAGGTCAAAGCCCAACCGCGTCAATCCGGCCCGCCAGTAAGCAGCGTTCTCAAAAAGGTGCGCGCGCAGGTCGTCTCCTGCTTCGGCCAGTTCCAACGCCTTCAATGACGCCGCCGCGATCGACGGGGGCAGGGCGTTCGAAAACAGATAAGGCCGCGCGCGTTGCCTCAACACGGAAATCAGCGGTTTGGGACCGGCTACATATCCGCCCATGGCCCCACCCAGCGCCTTGCCGAGTGTCCCGGTCAACAGGGTCACGTCCACCCCATGATGAGCTGGTGTCCCGGCACCTTTCGGCCCCATGAAGCCTGTCGCGTGGCAATCATCCACAAGCGTCAGCGCATCGTAGTCTTTGGCCAGCCGTGTGATTTCTGGCAGGTTGGCCAAGGTACCATCCATCGAAAACACACCGTCCGTCACAATCATCTTGAACCGCGCGCCAGCTGCGTCCGCTGCCTGCAACTGGGCCTCAAGATCGGCCATATCATTGGTCGCGTACCGGAACCGCTTGGCCTTGCAGAGGCGAATGCCATCAATGATCGATGCATGGTTCAAGGCGTCGCTGATCACCGCGTCTTCTGGGCCCAGGAGCGGCTCGAAAACACCGCCATTGGCATCAAAACACGCAGCGAAAAGGATCGCGTCCTCCATCCCCAGATAGGCCGCCAGCCGCTGTTCCAGCGTCTCATGCAGGTCTGCGGTTCCACAGATGAACCGGACCGACGCCATGCCATAACCCTGATCGTCCAAAGCTGCCTTGGCGGCCTGTATCAAGGCTGGGTGATCCGCGAGACCCAGGTAGTTATTGGCGCAAAGGTTGAGCAGTTTCCGACCACCGACCTCAATCTGAGCACCCTGTGGCGAGGTGATCGGACGCTCGATCTTCCACAACCCGTCATCGCGGATCGTCCCAAGTTCAGCTTCGATGTGGTTCAGAAACGCACGAGTCATGATGTCCTCCTTTACGGACACAATCCGGTATAACGGAAAATCTGTCCAGCAAGAAATTCACCATACTGGATAATTTCCATTTTAACGGATTATTCGCCGTGAACGATCAGAAAGGCGCGTCCACCGTCCCGCGCAGAAATGCGATGCGGTACATCGGCTGCGTAGCGCGCGGTATCACCTTCTTGCAGGGTGTCTTCTGCCTCGCCCGAAACCACGCTGACGGCGCCGTCGATCACGGCCAGCGTTTCTCGTGTGCCGGGTTGATGAGGGTCGCTGTCCAGCACACCGCCCGCCTCAAACTGCAATTCGTAAACCTCATGAACGCCTGCCTGTTCGGGGGCAGAGAGGATGCGGATCGTGCAACCCGTCCCACGTCCGGCAATGGTTGGTACGTCTCCAGACCGGGTGACGTTGATCTGCGGCGCGTTTGCATCTGCTTGCAGAAGACCGGCGAAATCGACCTTGAGTGCTTGCGTCAGGTTCCACAGGGTCGCCACCGTCGGGCTGCTTTCCCCGCGCTCGATCTGGCTGACCATCGACCGAGAGACACCTGACAACTGCGCCACAGCTTCAAGAGACAGGCCCTGCGCGGCGCGGGCCTCTTTCAGGCGTGTGGCAAGACGGTCAAGAATGTCGGGTCGGGTCATAGTGCTCTGATGCGGCAGGGTGGGGCACGCTGTCAACGAAGTGAGCGATTAACAGCCCGCTGTGACGGGGCGTTCAGGGTTGCGCGCCGGCCCCCACACTGCACACTGCGCGCAACACGGGAGGCATCCATGACAGACATCGTAATCCTCGGCGGCGCACGCACCGCCATCGGCACATTTGGCGGATCGCTGGCGGGGACCAGCCCCATTGCTCTTGGCGCAGCAGCAGCCACAGCGGCATTGGAACGCTCAGGCGTTGAGGGCGCGCAAATTGGCCACACCGCCTTTGGCCATGTCATCAACACCGAGCCGCGTGACATGTACCTGTCGCGCGTTGCTGCCATGCAGGCGGGTGTGCCCGAAACCGTGCCCGCCATGAACGTGAACCGTCTGTGTGGCTCTGGCCTGCAGGCCATCGTCTCGACGTTCCAGTCGCTCGCCATGGGCGATGCAGCGTTCGGTCTGGCCGGTGGGGCCGAAAACATGAGCCGCAGCCCGCACATTATCAGTGATCAGCGTTGGGGCGCGAAAATGGGCGACATCCAGACCCGTGACATGATGCTGGGCGCTCTGAACTGCCCCTTTGGCACCGGGCATATGGGTGTGACCGCAGAAAACGTTGCCGCAGAACACAACGTAACCCGCGAAGATCAGGATGCCTTCGCGCTTGAAAGCCAAGACCGCGCAGCTGTCGCCATCGAAGGCGGCTTCTTTGACGATCAGATCGTTCCGGTGCAGGTCCGCGTGAAACGCGACATGGTTGATTTCGCGCGCGATGAGCACCCCAAGGCCACAAGCATCGACAAACTCGCCAGCCTGCGACCGGTATTCCAGAAAGACGGCACCGTGACCGCAGGCAATGCGTCAGGGATCAACGACGGCGCGGCAGCGGTGG
The DNA here is from genome assembly GCF_007995215.1 of Shimia ponticola. Classification (GTDB taxonomy): domain Bacteria; phylum Pseudomonadota; class Alphaproteobacteria; order Rhodobacterales; family Rhodobacteraceae; genus Shimia_B; species Shimia_B ponticola. The sequence continues at coordinate 189,578 of NZ_VCDK01000005.1, read as the reverse complement.
TGATGGCCACGGCAGACGCTGCCGAAAAGGCAGGACTGACACCGAAATTCCGCGTGCTGGGCTACGGTCATGCAGGCGTGCGGCCAGAAGTCATGGGTATCGGTCCGATCCCAGCCGTTGAAAACCTGATGGCCAAAACAGGCCTGACAGCAGGCGATTTTGACGTGATCGAATCCAACGAGGCATTTGCGTCTCAGGCCATTGCCGTGACGCGCGGACTGGGCCTTGATCCGGCCAAGGTGAACCCGAATGGCGGCGCAATTGCGCTGGGCCACCCTGTGGGTGCGACAGGTGCAATCATCACCGTGAAGGCGATGTATGAACTGGAACGGACCGGCGGGAAAAAAGCGCTGATAACCATGTGCATCGGCGGCGGTCAGGGCATCGCGATTGCGATTGAGCGGATTTAGAATCGCCGAAGTAAAAGGACTGCCCGGCGGCACCGCCGGGCAAACCTTCGACGGTCCCAAAGGGCAGGCGCTTTACAACTGCCCTTGGCCGGGTCGGCCCTCATAGCTTTTCACAGCAACCTACTCCGTCGAAATCACCACGGCCTCAACCCGGCGGTTCGCGGCACGGCCCTCATCGCTCAGATTGCTTGCGCGCGGGGATAGATAGCCCACACCTTCGGCTTCGACCCGGTCTGCTGCGATCCCGTAGACCGCAATCAAACGCGCGCGAACTGCCTCGGCCCGCGCGCGGCTGACTTGCAGATTGATCTCCAACGACCCGGAGGCATCTGTGTGCCCGACAAGGGCAATGCGTCGGCTCGGATTGGCGGTCAAGTACTCTGCCAAGGCAGCAAGCGATGCATAGGAGCCTTCGCTGAGGTTCGTGGTGCCGGTCGCAAAGCTCAAATCGCTCAGGACCACATGCCCGGCTTGATCCAGCCCGGTTTCTGCATCCACGGGATTGCTAACAGGCGCGTTGCTGGATTGTGAGGTCGTTAAATTGACCGCCGTGCCAGACCCGTTGACCCGCGTGATCTGCAAAAAGCCGACATCCAATGTGCGGCTGGCCAGGGCCATAACGAAGTCTTCGCCGCGCTCCGAAACCGCGCTGACATAGGCAAATTCGCCTAAATCCACGAACATCGCGGGCGGCGGAAGGACTTCGATGGCAAAACGAAAATCAAACCCGCCGCAATCGAACGTCTCGCAACCGAGCAAGACGCGATAGCCACCAGCAACCAGTTGATCCTCAAGCGGTGCAATAAGGTCGAGCGCGGTGATGCCCGGCTGCGGGACCCGATAGGCGGTGATCACCTTGTCGCCCGCCGTGTCGCGCACCGGCAAAAAGCCATCGCGATACGGCCCGGAGGGAACCGACACCCGCGCAGCAGACGACGACCGCTCTGACGTGACCTCGGCGCCAGATGGCACGCTCAACTCCAGCGCGCCGGCACATCCTGCCCACAGGCAAAGCCATGCCGCTATGATCCCATGCCTGATCATCGGTTTTGCGCGTGATACTCCGGATTGGGGCGCATGTCCGTCGCGCTCGCCACGCGATTGGTCATGTTGAAGAACCCTGTCACGTTGGCGATGTCCCAGATGTCGCGATCGCTCCAACCGGCATCGCGCAATGCCTGACGATCTGGTTCTTCGATCTTGTGGCTGGCCTCGGTCATGGCCACCGCGAAATCCAGCATTGCGCGCTGCTTTGGCGTGATGTCAGCGACCCGGTAATTCATGATCAGATGTTCGCCCAGTACAGGATTACCCGACATCGCGCGCACCGCCTGACCATGGGCCGTCAGGCAATAGACACAGCGATTGATCGAAGACACGACAACCGCGATCATCTCACGCTCAAGCTTGGTCACGCCGCTGTCGGCCAACATCAGATCATTATAGATCGTGGTAAAGGCGTTCAGCTTGTCGATATCAAACGCATAAGCCTGAAGCACGTTTGGGATCAGCCCCAGTTTCTCTTGGCAAATGTCGAAATACTTTTGTGTTTCAGGCGGTAGCGGATCGACCATTGGCAGGTCGAGTGCAGTTGGCAAATCAGTCATGGATCAGTCCCGGATACGATAGTGGTACTGTCCCACAGGCGTCATGCCGATAGAAGTATAAAGCGCGTTGGCAGCCAGATTGTCGTTCACGGTGATGAGAGTCAGCCAGTCGATCCCGTTTTCAATGCACCAGTTGCACGCGGCGACCATCATCCAGCGCGCGACGCCCTTGCGGCGATAGTCTGCCAGTGTTTCGACCCCGTGGATCATGGCCAGTGACCCCGCACCAGACACAAAGGCTGCACCAGCCGCCCGGTCATTCACCCGTCCGATGATCGACGTCTTGGGCGCGCCGGCCCGCTCCATGATGGCCAATCGACCAGGTCCGATGCCGCCTTCGGCCCAAATCTCCTTCTGGATCGCCAAGGGTTCCCAGAGGCTCCACGCGGTGGCATGCGGGACAGGCGCGGCCAAAGCCTCCGCTCGAATGGCATAGATCGTACAGGGGTCAACGATGCGATAGCCCCGCTCGCCAAGCGCTTGGTCCAATGGTCCGGACGGGCCGCGAATCTGAAACAACATCGGTTGATCCAGCGCGGTCATGGCGACCTCAGCCTGTTCAATCTCGGCGGGCGCGGTATCCTCATTCGCGCCCGGCGCCAATGAAGCCGCCATTGTGCGTTTGGACCCGCTGCTGTCCTGTCGGATGACCCAGATACCGTCTCGGCGCATGGCCTCTGGTGGCCATGAGCGGTCAATCAAATCAAAGATGTCCGCCGCATGCGGCGTCATGGAAACAACGCCACCAATTTGGCTTGCGCCTCTTCCAGAACGGCCATCTCTGTTCCGCGAATGACAATGTTGGAGCCGAATTTTCCGTCCTTCTGGAACGGATAGGACCCAAAGGACAGGTCCTGATAGGCGTCTACCAAGGTGGCCAAGGGACCTGCGATGTCCCCCTCACCGCGTTCGATCCGCTGCGTCACTGATAACAGCGGTGCGCCGCCTGTCAGGGTAGGAAGAACGCTCGCTACCATGGCCTGAAAGATCGACGGCACACCCGCCATCACGTGGACATTGCCAATGGTAAATCCGGGTGCTGCCGAGACCGGGTTATCAATCAGCGTTGCCCCATCGGGAATGCGCGCCATGCGAAGGCGGGCTTCGTTCAGTTCTGTCCCAGCCTTTTCGTAATGGGCCGCGAGGATGGCGCGGGCATCGTCGCGCACGTCGATATGCGCGTCGAATGCTGCTGCAACGCAGTCAGCAGTAATATCATCATGTGTCGGACCAATTCCGCCCGAGGTGAAGACATGGTCGAACCCGTCGGCCAGCGCTTTGACCGCCGCGACAATGGCGTCGCGATCATCGGACACGACACGCACTTCTTTCAGATCAATGCCTCGCTCGGTAAGTTGCCCGGCCAGATAGTGCATATTCGCATCCCGTGTGCGGCCTGACAGGATTTCGTCTCCGATTACGCACATGGCTGCTGTTGGGTTGGGCATCGGGGCACTCCTTGGACATCGACCTCTTGCGGTATAGGTCCGCCTCATGCGCTTTCAAACCCCACTTGTACCCGGCACGCTGATCCGTCGCTACAAACGCTTCTTGGCTGAAGTGGAGTTGGCAGATGGAGCGATTGTCACCGCCCATTGCCCCAACCCCGGTTCGATGATGGGTCTGAAGGCCCCTGGATTAAAGGTGTGGCTGGAACCTAATGACGATCCGAAGAAGAAACTGAAATATGGCTGGCGTGTCGCAGAACCCGGTGGTGTCATGGTGGGGATCGACACAGCGACCCCCAATCGCATTGTGAAAGAGGCCTTGGAGGCCCGGCGCGTAACAGAACTCGCCGACTACGGAACCGTCCGACCAGAGGTCAAATATGGCACAAACAGCCGTGTCGATTTCCTGCTGACGGAACCGGGACTGCCGGATGCCTATGTTGAGGTGAAGAACGTCCACCTGTTGCGCCGCGACGACTGGGCCGAGTTCCCTGACAGCGTCACGACGCGGGGGGCAAAGCATTTGTATGAATTGTCTGATATGGTCGCCCAAGGCCACCGCGCGATCATGCTTTATGTCGTGCAATACATGGGCTGCGGGCGGTTCACCTTGGCCGAAGACCTCGACCCAGCCTACGCCAAAGCCTACCGCGCTGCGCGCGAGGCGGGTGTGGAGATGTTGGCCTATGGATGTGATGTCAGCCCGGAGGAGATCACGTTGGCGGGGCCAATGCCTGTGATCGTGGACTAGGGGTGCTCCAGACCCAGGGTCGGGCGCGGCGCGGTGGTTCCCACCGGGCAGGTGCTCTGCTCAAGGTACGTTGTTATCAAAATCCACCTGGTTCCAGGCGATCAATCCAACTGCCGTGCTTCATCCACGAGCAACACAGGAATGCCATCCCGGATCGGGTAGGCAAGGTGCGCCGCCTTGCTGACCAATTCCTGCTTTGACGCATCATAGGTCAGACGTTGGCGGGTCTGGGGGCAGACCAAAGCCTCCAGCATCTTGGGATCAAACGCGCTCATTGCATCACCTCTTCACCGGCACCGCCACGCAGCGCGAATTCCAACAGCGTCACAAGCGTCTCGCGCCGCGTGCTCAGAGACGGGGCTTCAAGCAGTGCTTGTTTGTCTTCATGGTCAAAGGGGCACAGCATCGAGAGCGAATTGATCAGCATCTCGTCATCGGCCTCTTTCAGGCTGTCCCAATCCGTCGACAAATCCTGCGAGGCGAAAAAACGGCCCAAAAGGTCCAAGAACCCGTCCCGGTCAAAGCCCTTGTCGTGCTCTGTATTGCCAAGGTCGCGCTCAAACCCGGTCCAGTCCACTTCGCAGCGACGATAGGGGGTAAAGCCGCTGACTTCTTCTTTGACGCGAAACCGCGAAACGCCCGCCAACGTAATCATGTACCGGCCGTCATCCGTTTCAGAAAACTGGGACACGCGACCGGCGCAGCCGATCGAATGCAAGGTCGCCGTTCCGCTTGGCCCATCATAAGGCTGGATCATCCCGATCAGCCGGTGCGGCGTCTTCAGGCAATCTTCCAGCATCGCCAGATAGCGGGGTTCAAAGATGTGCAACGGCAACCGCGCACGCGGCAGCAAAAGCGCCCCGGGTAGCGGAAAAATCGCGATGGTGTCGGGTAGGTCGCCTGTCCAAGCCATAAGCTACACGTAAGCCGAAGCCGCCCTTAGACAAATATCATCGACGACAGTTTTCGACGCCCGTTCAGAACAACCGGGTCATTTGGCTTCAAAGCATCAAAAATGGTGAAGAGCTGCGTCTTGGCCGCGCCGTCATTCCACTCGCGGTCCCGGCGGAACAGTTCGAGCAGCTGGTCGACCGCACCTTCGGCATCGCCTGCCGCGTGCATCGCCTGTGCCAGATCAAAACGCGCTTGATGGTCGTCGGGGTTCGCCTCGACCGTCGCGGTCAGCTCGGCCACCGGCCCGGCGTCAGCAGCCTGCTTGGCCAGTTCCAATTGCGCCCGCGCGGCCTCGATCTCGGCACTGTCGCTGATCTCGGCTGGGGCGCCGTTCAGGATCGCCTCGGCTTGATCCAGCTCCTCCAGCGCCACATGCGCCCGGATCATCCCGCCATAGGCCGCTGCATTGTTCGGGTCTTCGCCCAGAATGGCCGCAAAGGTCTGAGCCGCATCCACAGCCGCTCCGGCCTCCAGCATCTCCTCAGCCGCCGCGACGGCCTCACCCAGACCGCCATCTGCCGTGCCGCCAGCTGCCTTGGCCACGCGTTCCACGAACTCATCAATCTGCGACGGAGGGATCGCGCCCTGGAACCCGTCAATTGGCTGACCTTTGTAAAAGGCATAGACCGTCGGGATCGACTGAATTTGAAGCTGCCCGGCAATCATCTGGTTTTTGTCGACGTCGACCTTGGCCATGCGCACCGCGCCTTTGGCCTTGGTCACCGCCGCCTCGAGTGCGGGGCCAAGCGTCTTGCACGGTCCGCACCATTCAGCCCAGAAATCCACAATCACCGGCACGTCATTCGACACCGCGATCACGTCCTCCATAAAGGTCGCTTCGCTGACGTCCTTGATCAGGTCTTCTGCGGCAGGTCCGGCATTCAGTTCGAGCATAATAGGCCCCTCATTCAAACTTGCATCGTTATATGCGTCTGGTTGTGGAGAAAGGGAAGGGGTGGGTGGCCGACTGCTTAGGACAGACGACCGTAGAAGGTCATTCTTGCGCTTTCAGACAGGCTGACACCGGGTTCGTCATTATAGGCCAAAACGGCCAGCATCCGGGTCTTGTCGCTGTCGTTTGGTGACACCCTATGGATTGAGTTGCGTCCTCTGAAGAGGACAAGCGTGCCGGGCTCCATCGTGAGGACGTCTGGTTTGGTGTCTCCATCGAGAAGAGCCGCAACCCCGCCATAGTTCATGTCCCCAGCGTTCGCGTCGCGCAGGTCCTTGATATATTCAAACCGGCTGCCCGCCTCGGGCTTTTGGATTAGCAAAGTGATGGCAAAGGACGAATTGTCGAAATGCCAGCCCAACTCTTGTCCACGCTCGGCGTAGTGGATGTTGATGGACGACAAAGGGTCTGCGTAAGGGTGCAACTCTGGCTGACCCGTCACAGCGCGCACAAAATTACGGAACTCTGCGGCATCATACAGCTCACGCAGTGGGCTATCGGCAGCCACCCTGTCATCACAAATGCACCCTTTCGATGAGACAACCTGTCGATTCACAGGGTGATCGTCATCCAAATCCGGGTCTTCCGGCGTCAGATACACCGTATGGTTCTGAGCGCAAAAATAGGCCTCTGCGCGACCGGCTTCTGCCTCGGCCCGCATGGTTTCCAGTGCTGCGGGGCGAATGAAGTCGGGCAAGACGAGCACTCCATCCCGATTCAGGCGTTCCGCGCAGGCGTTGCCGAATTCAGCGTCGGAGATTGGATAGGTCTCGAAGTCTACTATCGTCTCGATCGTCATCGGTGTGGCCTTTTGTTCCTCGTTAAAGATCAAACGTCGCAAAGACCGGGGCGTGATCCGATGGCTTTTCCCATCCGCGTACGTCCCGCAGAATCCGGCTCGAATGTGCCGCGTCAGCGATGTCCTGGGTGGCCCAGATGTGGTCCAGACGGCGGCCTTTGTCGGCGGCGTCCCAGTCTTTGGCGCGGTAGGACCACCAGCTGTAAAGCAGGCCTTCGGGGATGTCTTTGCGGGTGACGTCGACCCAGCCTCCGGCCTCTTGCACGGCGGTCAGGGTTTCGACCTCAATCGGCGTATGGCTGACGATTTTCAGTAGTTGCTTGTGGCTCCAGACATCGTCCTCGCGCGGGGCGATGTTGAGGTCGCCGACAAGGATGGCGCGTTGGGGGGCATCGGCCTCGAACGAGGCTTTCATCTCGGCCAGATAGTCCAGTTTCTGGCCGAATTTCTCATTCTTGTCCCGGTCCGGAACGTCCCCACCTGCAGGCACATAATGGTTGTGGACCACCACGCCATTCGGCAGCCTTGCAGCGATGTGGCGGGCGTGGCCAAGCGAGGCGAAATCCTCTGCTCCGACCTCTTCCAATTCCATTTTCGACAGGATCGCGACGCCGTTATAGCCCTTTTGCCCGCGCGCGACGATGTTGCCGTAGCCCAGAGCTTCGAACACCTCCATGGGGATCTTGTCGACAGGCGACTTGCATTCCTGAAGGCACAAGACATCCGGCGCCTCTTCTTTCATCAGCCGTGCGACAAGGTCTGCACGCAGGCGGACAGAGTTAATATTCCATGTGGCAAGGGTGAAAGGCATCTTTTTGGCTCCTGTCGCGTTGGCACAGCAAGACCACGTTTCTGACAGAAGGGCCAGTTGATCCGGAGCGAACGTCACCCGATATGGCAAATATCATGAGCCGTTCCATTTCTTCAGAACACAGTGCGCCCGCCAGCACGCCCTCCGCCCCCGTCAATGACATGCTGGATCGCGCGTCCGGTCTGAAGGACCATGACACGCTGACCTTTGGGGACGTTCTGGGTGAATTTGGCCGTGCCTCTTTTCTGCCGCTCCTGATCCTTTTGGGGTTGGCGCTTGCATCGCCCCTGTCCGGCATCCCGCTGTTTTCCAGCGTCGCAGGACTGAGCATCGCCTTGATCGCGTTTCAGGGTGCCGCCGGGCGCTCGGTGATCTGGCTGCCGAAGGCGTTTCTGTCAAAGGGGGTTAAAGGTGCGCGGGCCGCGAGTGCCATCAAGCGGCTTCGGGGCATAGCCACGTGGCTGGATGCCCGCACCGCGCGGCGCTGGCACCTGCTCACTGACCGGATTTCAGGCCGTGTGTTGATGGGGATTGCTGGGTGTGCAGGGGCTGCGACGCCGCTCTTGGAGCTGATCCCGTTTTCGAGTTCCCTGATCGGGCTTGGCACTGTCCTGATTGCGCTAGCGCTCTTGGTGCGGGACGGTGTGGTGGCGCTGGCGGGCCTTGGCGCGTTTGCCGCAGCAGCGGTGGTGCCCTTCACGGTCGCCACGACGCTGGCGAACTAGGACCTATTCCATCACCTGGTGCACCTCTATGACGTTGCCGTCCGGGTCATAGAAAAAGATCTGTGCCCAACCGGCGACGGCCTGATGGCCCCAATCTGCAAAGGGGATGTCATTCGCGCGCAAATGCTCTTTGAATGCCTCCAAATCGTCTGTCCGATAGGCGATGTGGCCCCGGCTGACCGGGTTGACGAATTGCCCTGAATGAAACCCCGCCAGCACATCCTTTTGCGCCAGATGCGTTTGGATCGCGCCATCGGTGACAAAGGCCACGTCGCCTGCATAGCCCTTCTTTTTCTCAAGCGTTGGCAGCCCCGCCTCTTCGCGCGCGAGGCCGAGGACGTCGCGGTAGAACACATCCATACGCTCAACGTTCTCGGTCGCGAGGTTAATGTGATGCAGTGTCAGTTTCATGGCGGCCCTCCCAAAGCTGTGGGAGGACCTTAGACCAACACCGCACGTTGGCCAGCGCTCTGTGCCGACCGCTCATCGTAGAACATGACGATCTTGTATCCGTCGGGATCACGTTTGCTTGGTCGATTGCCCCGCCGAGGTCGCGATTGTCGACGTGGCACATGGCTTGCTGCGCAATCTAAAGGATTTCTTTGGAATTTTGCTCTGACGTGCCAAGTTCTTGGGCACGGAGGACCCATGACAATCTATCACAGCCCCTTTCCCGACGTTTCGATTCCTGAGCAGACCATAACGGAGCGCGTCTTTGCCAATCTTGAGACACGACCCAATGAAACGGTCCTGACGGACGGACCGTCCGGCCGCACTTTGACGGCAGCAGAGTTTGTGGATCAGGTAAAACGTTTGGCCGGCGGGCTCACCGCTGCGGGCTATGGCGCCGGCAGGACGGTGGCGCTGATGGCGCCCAATATGCCCGAATACTGCGTCGTGTTTCACGCCGTGGCCTGGGCGGGTGGCACGATCACAACGTTGAACCCGACCTACACCGCCTCGGAGGTTGCGCATCAGTTGAAGGATTCCGGCGCTGACCTGCTGCTGACCATCCCGATGTTTATGGAAACTGCAACGGAAGGGGCTGGTGAGACGCCAGTCGTAGCGATTGGTACCCCCGAATTCGAGGCGCTGATCGGCGGGCCACTTGAGGCACAGGTCGCGGTTGATCTTGAAACGCATTCCGTTGTTCTGCCTTATTCATCCGGCACGACCGGCCTGCCCAAAGGTGTGATGCTCTCGCATCGGAACCTCGTGGTGAATGTCGAACAAACCATGGTCGGGACAGATTTTCGCGCCGGAGAAACCACGGCGGCGTTCCTGCCGTTCTTTCATATCTACGGCATGACAGTTCTCATGAATATGCATCTTGCGGGAGGCGGTGCGCTCGTGACGTTGCCGCGCTTTGATCTGCCGATGTTCCTGCAAATCAGTCAGGACGTGAAGGCGCGGCGCATGTGGGTCGTGCCGCCGGTCGCGCTGGCGCTGGCCAAGCATCCGTTGGTGGATGAATACGATCTGTCATCGATTGAGCAGATATTCAGTGGCGCTGCGCCTCTGGGCGGTGAGTTGTTCGATGCGCTCGCGGCGCGGCTCGGCTGTCTGACGTTGCAAGGCTACGGAATGACCGAGCTGTCACCTGTATCACATGCGGTTCCGGCGCATTCGCCGCGCGCTGGCGCTGCGGGCCTGACACTGCCGAACACGCAGACCCGGATTGTGGACCCTGAAAGCGGAGAGGATCAGCCGACGGGCGTTGAAGGTGAACTTTGGGTCAGAGGTCCGCAGGTCATGCAGGGCTACCTCAACAATCCTGAGGCTACCCAAGCCACGATCACCTCAGATGGTTGGCTGCGCACCGGGGATATCGCCCGCATTGATGAAGAGGGCTTTGTTTATGTCGTCGACCGGCTGAAAGAACTGATCAAGGTCAAAGGCTTTCAGGTCGCGCCAGCAGAGCTTGAGGCCGAGCTGGTTGCAATGGACGGGATCGTTGATGCTGCTGTCATCGGGGTGGCCGATGACGAAGCCGGGGAACGGCCTATGGCCTTTGTCATCCGCGCAGGCGACGCGCCAGACGCTGACACGGTCCATGCGCACTTCGCCAAGACGCTGTCGACATACAAACAGCTGCAGGACATTCGCTTTGTCGAGGAAATTCCAAAATCCGCGTCAGGCAAAATCCTGCGCCGTGTTCTGAGGGATCAGATCGCGACAGACGCTTGATCCGCCAGCGGATGGTCAAAAAAAACCCGGGCCAGTTTTTCAACCGAAGCCCGGGCAAGTCCAACAGGGAGGTGCAGATCGTAACCCGGATCTACGGCGGGATGCTAAGTATACGGGGTGGGAGGCCCCGTGGATCACTGGCTTAACCAGCGATCCACAAAAAGGTTCCAACAAAAATTACGCCACCAATCTGTACCCACCGGACTCGGTAACCAGCAGGCGCGCATTCGATGGATCCGGCTCGATCTTTTGGCGCAGACGATAGATGTGCGTTTCCAGCGTGTGGGTCGTGACGCCAGCGTTGTAGCCCCACACTTCGTGCAACAGAATATCGCGCGCGACGACGCCGTCGGTAGAGCGGTAGAGGAACTTCAAAATATTCGTCTCTTTTTCCGTGAGACGGATCTTCTTGTCTTCTTCCGTGACAAGCAGCTTCATCGCTGGCTTGAAGGTGTAGGGCCCAAGCTGGAAGACGGCGTCTTCCGATTGTTCATGCTGACGAAGCTGGGCGCGAATGCGGGCCAGCAGCACAGGAAATTTGAAGGGTTTGGTGACATAGTCATTGGCACCCGCGTCCAGACCCAGGATGGTGTCGGCGTCGGTGTCGTGGCCTGTCAGCATCAGGACGGGGCATTTCACGCCTTGCTTGCGCATCAGTCGGCACAGTTCGCGCCCATCGGTATCGGGCAGGCCAACGTCGAGGATGACCAGATCATAAAGGCTGTCCTTGATCTTTTCCATGGCCTCGGCCCCTGATCCGCCCTCGAAGACATCGAAGTCTTCGGTCATGATCAGTTGCTCACCCAGCGCTTCGCGCAGATCGTCATCATCGTCGATGAGCAGGATTTTCTTCAGTTGTGCCATGCGTTCCTCCGCCGATTTGTGGCGCGTCTGATCAGGAGATTGGCCAACGCGTCACGATGGGCAAGGTTTGCAACATTTCTCTCACGCAGCCGTTAGCCGGGAGATATGATTGTTTCAATTTCGAAGCGTGCGGGCCTATATGCGGACCATGACAACACCGCATCCTTTCACGCCAACATCCGCCGAAATGCGCGCCCGCGCGCGGACCGATTTGCGTATGGGATTGCCAGTCGTGATCGAAGGCGCGCTCGTCTTTGCGATCGAGACTTTGCAGAACGACCGATTTGATGCCTTGCGCAAAATGGACCAGCCGGTCGAAATCGCGGTCACCGATTGGCGCGCGGCCACGCTCAAGGCGCATGCCTATGATGTCGGCACGGCGCGCTTTGGCCTTCCGGCGGATGCGACGCTGGATTGGGTGCATTCGGTCGCTGATCCGGCGACCGATTTGCGCCACCCCATGAAGGGCCCGTTCAAAAGTCTGCGTGGCGGCAATACCGACATTCATCGTGCGGGCATTGCTCTGGCCAAGTCAGCGCAACTTCTACCGGCAGTGATCGTAGTCGCGGGACCGCATGTTACCTTGGGGCTGACTCAGGTCGGTACCGACATCCCCGAACGCGCCACATTTGCCGAGGTCGTTCACGCGCGCCTCCCGCTTGAGGCATCTCAGGCTGGACGCCTACACATCTTTCGCCCCGATGACGGCGGAACCGAACACTACGCAATCGAGATCGGTAGCCCGGACAGATCACAACCTGTTCTTTCGCGCCTGCACTCGGCCTGCTTTACCGGCGACGTGCTTGGGTCGTTGAAATGTGATTGCGGTCCGCAACTGCGCGCAGCGTTGGAGGCCATGGGCCAAGAGGGCAATGGGGTCCTTTTGTATTTGAACCAAGAAGGCCGCGGAATCGGGCTCGCCAACAAGATGCGCGCCTACGCTTTGCAGAACATGGGCTTTGATACGGTCGAGGCGAACCACAGGTTGGGTTTTGAAGACGACGAACGCGATTTGGCGCTGGGCGCAGACCTGCTTCGCAAGCTTGGTTTTACCAGCACGCGGTTGATGACCAACAACCCCGCCAAGGTGGCGCGGATGAATGATCACGGTGTCGAAGTTGTCGAACGTGTCCCGCTCAAGGTTGGAGAGACGCCCGAGAACGCGCATTACCTCGCCGTGAAGGCGGCGAAGTCCGGACACCTGTTGTGATCGGTGCCGCGCCATGAGGCGTACCGATATTGTTGTCACGCCGACCCATGTACGCGCCTTCGGTCGCAAACTGCCCTGCACGGTTGGGCGTGGTGGCATCACCAAGCGAAAGAAAGAAGGCGACGGTGCCACGCCTCGCGGTACGCATCGGTTGGTCGGAATGCTCTATCGGCCTGACCGCCTGTCGCGACCTGCCGACTGGGCGCTCCCGATCAGGCCGGGGGATCTGTGGTCTGACGATCCCGCGCATGAAGACTACAATCTTATGGTACGTGCACCCTATCCGCATAGCCATGAGGCGCTTCGCCGAGCTGACCCGTTATATGATGTGGTGCTTCTTACCGATTGGAATTGGCCTTACGCGGTCAAAGGTAGAGGCTCGGCCATATTTCTACATCAATGGCGCAAGCCGGGGTATCCTACTGAAGGGTGCGTGGCGTTTCGTCGGGACCATCTTTATTGGCTGCTGCCGCGCATCCGTTACGATACGCGCGTCATCGTCCTTTAGGCCGGTTTCACGCGTTCGCCAAAGATCGCTGATCCGACGCGGATATGCGTGGCGCCAAACTTGATCGCCTTGTCAAAGTCCGCGCTCATTCCCATCGAGAGGCCCTTTAGACCATTGCGCTCCGCCAATTTAGCCAACAGCGCAAAGTGCAAGGCGGCCTCCTCATCAACGGGGGGCAGGCACATGAGACCTTGGATGTTGAGGTCCATCGACCGACACTCTGCCACAAAAGCGTCAAGATCGTCCGGCGTGATTCCGGCTTTCTGAGGCTCTTCTCCCGTGTTGACCTGAATGAAGAGGTTCGGTGAGTGGCCGACCTCTTGTGCAATGCGGGCGATGGCTTTGGCCAGTTTCGGGCGGTCCAGGGAATGGATCGTGGAAAACAGTTCAAGCGCAGGGCGGACTTTGTTGGACTGAAGCGGCCCGACAAGATGCAGGTCCGTGTCGGGGAAATCGGGTTTCAGGGCTGACCAGCGCTCTTCGGCCTCCTGCACCCGATTCTCGCCATAGAGCCGGTGGCCTTGCTCAAGAACGGCACGGACGCGTGGTTCCGGCTGCACTTTTGACACCGCGATCAGGTGAACACTGCCTTCTGGGCGTCCTGCTGCGCGTTCCGCCTCAGCGACTCGCTCAGTAATGTCTGCATAGCTCATTCGCAAAACCCCCTTGTTTTGACCTTGATTTCGCCACATTTGGCCCTGCTCGCCGCTTGGCCCAGTTTTGAGATGAAATCCAGACCCACAGTGTGTGGCTACTTTGCATCAATCATGGGGCAGACCGATAGGCACTGAGGTGCATCGCTTGACCATTACGGGCCGTCAGAGCCAATACACCACCATGCTAAGACCCGTTCTTGGGGATTACGCATTCTCGAGAATGCAAACACGAGGGAAAAACATGAAACGCATCCTTCTCGCTTCGACCGCTCTGGTCGTGCTGGCAGGCGCAGCAGCTGCAGAAGTCAGCTGGTCGGGCGCAGCCACTCTGGAATACAATGACGACATCACCGACGGTTTCGACTTTGACGTCGATCTGGACGTGACTCTGTCGCAGACACTGGACAACGGTCTGACTGCATCGGCATCGTTCGGCTTTGAGCTGACCGACGGTGAAGATGACGAAGTCGACTCCGACGGCTTTGTCGCTGACAACAACGCGACCCTGTCGCTGTCGTCCGACACTGCATCGCTGATCTTCGGTGACACTGCATACGCAGCTGAAACCTACTGGTCGGGCGTCACCAACATGGCGGAAGACGCATTCTCCGAAGCAGATGGCGAAACCGTCATGCGCGGTGAAGCAATGTTCGGTGGTGTGACTGCTGGCCTGTCGTACATCCTTTACAACGACACCATCGGTGACGTGACTGGTGGTTCGGGCAACGCCAATGGCGACCTGGAGCAACTGTCGTTGGGTGTCACTGCAGACGTTGGCGCGGTCAACGTTATCCTGGCATACCAAGAAGAAGTTGACGGCGATTTCGCAGCTGACTTCGTTCTCTTCAACGGCGACAACAACGCCAACGAAGTGTTTGGTCTGGCAGTGTCCGGCTCCTTCGGTGGCGCAGACGTGACCTTTGCTTACGCTCAGGACGACGACGAAGACTCGACTGGTATCGAAGTTGCATACCCAATCGGTCCTGTGACCGCGACCTTCTTCTACGTGTCTGAGTCGGCAATCGACGACAGCTACGGTATCGCAGTTGCATACTCCGACGGCCCACTGTCGATCGACGCATTCTACCACGATGGTGGTGACGAAGACGCCGGCATCAACATGGAATACGACCTGGGCAACGGCATCGTTGCGTTCGCAGGCGGTTCGGATGACGACGGTCAGTACATCGGTGCAGAATACGACCTGGGTGGCGGCGCGACCTTCACCGCATCGTATGGCGATGACACCGGCAACGACGAAATCGGCCCACGCGACGTGAAAGACGGCACCACGCTGTCCCTGTCCTTCGCATTCTAAGTCGAACGTCAGTTCATTTAGGGAAGAGCGGTCCTTTGGGCCGCTCTTTTCTTTTCTGAAGGTCCTTCAACAGTTTGCCGGACTTGGCACCTTGGGTGCCGTTGGTTAAAGGTGAATGAAAGGAATGAGTGGGGCCCTCATGAAACAGTCAATCATCCGCTTTGGCGCCATTTCTGCGCTGGCCGCTTTGGTCGGTTGCGGGTCGATCCCGAACCCGTTTTCCGGATTGGGATTGGGTGCGCGCGAACCGGCGACGCAACAGGCCGCACGGATCAGGGGCGGCGAAACCGTCGCCGTAAACCGTTATCTCTGGCGCGCCGCGCTTGAGACGCTTGATTTCCTCCCAATCCAGACGGTTGATCCCTTCACCGGCGTGATCGTGACGGGTTTTGGTACGCCACCCGGCGGTGGCCGGGCCTATCGTGCGACGATCCTTGTGCAGGATCCAGCGCTAGAGGCGCGCTCGCTGAATGTTGCGCTTGTCACCCGCTCTGGACCTGCATCGCCTGCAACCGTCCGCGCGGTCGAGGATGCGATCCTGAGCCGTGCTCGCCAGCTTCGCGTGGCTGACGGCCGCCTATAATCAAAGATCCATTGAGTATTCGACGCGCTTGCAACGCTTGCGCGCCAAATCCCTTGTTTGGACGCGTGAACGAAGCCCCACCTAGACCCACCCGAACAAGCGCATTAAACCGCACACCGACACCCAGTTTCCCGGACACCGAACCATGCCTTACGCCCCCTCTGACATCGAACCGAAATGGCAGGCCAAGTGGGCCGAAGCCGAGACATTCAAGGCCACGAAAGCCGGTGCAAAACCCAAGTATTACGTCCTTGAGATGTTCCCATATCCGTCAGGCAAGCTGCACATGGGGCACGTCCGCAACTATACGATGGGCGACGTCATAGCGCGTTATAAGATGAGCACGGGTCACAACGTGTTGCACCCCATGGGCTTCGACGCCTTTGGCATGCCAGCCGAAAACGCCGCCATGGCATCGGGCGGCCACCCGAAGGATTGGACCTACGGCAACATCGACACCATGGTCGAACAGATGAAGCCGCTGGGTCTGTCGCTCGACTGGTCGCGGATGTTCGCGACCTGCGATCCGGAATACTACGGCCAGCAGCAGGCGCTGTTCCTCGACATGCTTGAGGCTGGGCTGGTGTATCGCAAGAACGCGGTCGTGAACTGGGACCCGGTCGACATGACCGTTCTGGCGAACGAACAGGTCATCGACGGCAAAGGCTGGCGCTCAGGCGCCGAGGTCGAAAAGCGCGAGCTGACCCAGTGGTTCTTTAAGATCAGCGATATGGCGGATGAGTTGTTGGAGGCCCTCGACGGTCTCGATAACTGGCCCGCCAAGGTACGGTTGATGCAGGAAAACTGGATCGGCAAGAGCCGTGGGCTGGAGATGACCTTTGACCTGACCGCACCTGCGCACGGTCACGACGGCATCACTGTTTACACTACGCGCCCCGACACACTGGTTGGCGCCTCTTTCATCGGCCTCGCGCCGGACCATCCGCTGACGAAAGAACTCGCCAAAGACAACGCCGACCTCGCCGCCTTTGCGGATGAGTGCAAGAAGATGGACACCACCGAAGCCGCGATGGAAAAGGCCGAGAAGAAGGGCTTTGACACCGGGCTGACCGTGGAAAATCCGCTGGGCGGTGATCCGTTGCCGGTCTGGGTCGCGAACTTTGTGATGATGGGCTACGGCACTGGCGCGATCTTTGCCTGTCCGGCACATGACCAGCGTGACCTTGATTTTGCGCGTAAATATGGCCTGCCGGTCATCGACACCTTCTTTGCGTTGGACGATGACACGCCGGTCGCGAACGAAGCCTTTGTCCCAGCCAAGACTGAAAAAGTGCGCTGGGTGAACCAGCCCGCTGGTCTGACCGAAGCCACAGGCCAAGAGGCCATCGATGCCACAATCGACTGGGCCGAGAAACGCGGTCTGGGGCAGGGCAAAGTGCAATTCCGCCTGCGTGATTGGGGGCTGAGCCGCCAGCGTTATTGGGGTTGCCCGATCCCGGTCGTGCATTGCGACGAATGCGGTGTAGTGCCTGAAAAGAAAGAAAACCTACCTATCGCGCTGCCCTACGACGAAGACGGCAAGGCGATTGACTTTAACATCCCGGGCAATCCGTTGGACCGTCATCCATCGTGGCGGAACTGCACTTGCCCGAAATGCGGTCAACCTGCGCAGCGCGAAACGGATACGATGGACACTTTCGTGGACTCGTCCTGGTACTTTGCCCGCTTTACCGCGCCGCACGCTGCGACTCCCACCGACGCGGATGACGCTGCCTACTGGATGAATGTCGACCAGTATATCGGCGGCATCGAACACGCGATCCTGCACCTGCTCTACTCCCGCTTCTTTGCGCGGGCGATGCACATTACCGGCCACCTGCCAGAGAGTGCGAAAGAGCCATTTGATGCGCTGTTCACACAGGGCATGGTCACGCACGCAATCTACAAAACCACGGATGAAAAGGGACGCCCCGTCTATCACTATCCGCAGGATGTGACGCTGAAGGACGGCAAAGCCTTCCTTGCTGATGGAACAGAGGCGGACATCGTGCCATCGGCCAAGATGTCCAAATCGAAAAATAACGTCGTCGACCCCGCCGCCATCGTCAGCGAATATGGCGCGGACACAGCGCGCTGGTTCGTTCTGTCCGACAGCCCGCCAGAGCGTGACGTCGAATGGACCGCCTCGGGTGCAGAGGCTGCGTCCAAGCACCTGACGCGCGTCTGGAACCTGTGCGACAAGATCGGACAAATTGACCGCGACGCCAAAGGGCATGGCGACGAGGATTTGCTGCGCGAGATGCACAAGACCATCCGCGATGTGACCGGCGGCGTTGAAAGCTTTGGATTTAACGCAGCAATCGCAAAGCTTTACGGATTTACTGCCGTTCTGGCCAAGTCCAAGGCATCCTATTCGGCTCAGCGCCAAGCGATCATGACGCTGGCGCAATTGATGGCCCCTATGACCCCGCATTTGGCCGAGGATATCTGGGCCCATCAGGGTGGTGAGGGACTGATCGTCAATGCACCATGGCCGGTTGCCGATGAGGCGATGCTGGTCGAAAGCAGCGTGACGCTTCCGATCCAGATCAACGGCAAACGCCGGGACGAGATCACGGTGCCCAAGGACATGCCAAAGGATGAGGTTGAAAAACTCGTACTTGCGAACGAAGCTGTCGTCAGGGCGCTGGACGGGGCATCGCCCAAGAAACTGATCGTTGTCCCCGGTCGGATCGTGAATGTCGTCATTTAACCGCCGCCAATTCCTACTGGGCAGCCTTGCGTTGCCGCTGGCGGCGTGTGGCTTTTCGCCGGTTTATGGGCCGGGCGGGGGAGCGCAGGCATTGCAAGGCCGCGTGGCGGTGCAAGAACCGCGCAACCAGAATGATTTCTGGCTGAACGGCGCGCTTGAGCGATCCTTGGGCGTCGCCGATGATCCGGCGTTTGACCTGAGCTACGCGGTGAGCATTGAAGACGCGAGCGTCGCGATTTCATCGACCAACACCATCACGCGCCGCGACCTGATTGGGACCGCGACCTACACGCTTAGGAACCGTTCCACAGGTGAGGTCGTAGCGCGTGGGTCGGTGCGCGGGTTCGCTGGGTTCTCCAATACAGGAAGCACGCAGGCCACCCAGACGGCCCGCCAAGACGCCAATAAACGCCTGATGCAAATCCTGGCTGACCAGATCACGCAGGATCTGATCGCCGCAGCGGTTTAGGTCGAGCGCAGTGAAACTCAACGCGCGCGACGCAGCCGGGTATTTTTCGAGACCAGATCCAGACAAGCTGGGCGTTTTGATTTTCGGTCAGGATGCCATGCGCGTAGCGCTCAAGCGGCAAGAACTGGTCGCCGCGCTTGTAGGACCTCAGGGCGAGGAGGAAATGCGCCTGACCCGGCTTATGGCGAGCGACCTGCGCAAAGACCCGGCAGCACTGGCCGATGCGATCAAGGCCGTAGGGTTCTTTGCCGGGCCGCGCGTGGTGTTTGTTGACGAAGCGACCGAGGTTCAGGCCAAGGCCATCCTCCCTGCGCTGGAGGAATGGCAACCGGGCGACGCTCAGGTGGTCATCGCCGCCGGTAACCTGAACGCCCGTTCCACTCTGCGGAAGTTCTTTGAAGGTCACCCAAACGCGCTTGCAGCCGCGATCTATAACGACCCCCCGTCGCGGGCGGAAATCGAAGCGACACTGCAAAAGGCAGGCTTGGCCGAGGTGGCGTCTGACGGCATGGATGCGCTCTTTGCCCTGTCGCGCGCGCTTGATCCGGGAGACTTTGCGCAGCTGGTCGAGAAAGTCGCGCTTTACAAGATCGGTGACGCGACGCCTGCCACCAGCGCCGATGTCGAGGCTTGCGCACCCACATCCACCGAAGCCGAGGTAGATGACCTGCTGAATATCGTAGCCGAGGGGCGCGCGCAGGAATTGGGTCCAATGATGCGGCGGCTTGAGTCTCAAGGCACTTTGCCGGTCACGCTTTGTATCATGGCGACGCGCCATTTCAGGACGTTGCATGCCGCCGCCAGCGATCCGGGCGGAGCTGCTCAGGGTATTGGGCGTGTCCGTCCCCCTGTGTTTGGCCCGCGACGGGACCGGATGCTGCGACAGGCACAGAACTGGGGGCGGCCACGGCTTGAGGACGGGCTTAGCCTACTGACCGAAACAGACCTGACGCTGCGCTCAGCGGCGCAGACTGCGCCTGCGATGGCATTGATGGAACGCGCGCTGATCCGGCTCGCGATGATGGGGAGACCCCGATAGATGTATACCGTTGTTGGTGGCGCACGCAGCCGCGCCTTTCGCGTGCTTTGGGCGCTTGAGGAGTTGGGCATTCCCTATGAGCATCTCAACGAGGGGCCGCGCTCTGAAAAGGTTCTCGAACTCAATCCTTCGGGCAAAGTTCCGGTCCTTCTGGACGGCGATCAGGTGATCACGGATTCCACCGCGATCCTCACCTACCTTGCGGACAAACACGGCGCTCTGACGCATCCGGCAGGCACGATCGCGCGAGCACGGCAGGATGCACATTTGCACTTTGTTCTGGATGAGATGGACAGTGTCCTTTGGACGGCCTCCAAACATAGCTTCGCCCTGCCAGAGGCGATGCGAGTACCCGAGATTAAGCCATCACTCAAAGAGGAATGGCGCCAATCCGTGGAGCGTCTGGACCAGCGGTTAGAGGGTGAATTCTTGGCCGGGGATAGCCTCACGGTGCCGGACGTCGTTGCCTGTCATTGCATCGGTTGGGCCGTTGTCGCGAAATTCCCGGTCGAAAACGAACGGGTCAAGACCTGGTCCAAGGCGCTCCGCAACCGCCCCGCCTATCAAAGGGCAGCCGCGCTCTGACGGCTATCGGCTGAACTCGGCAATCCGCGCACGGGCCGAATTGCTGCGAGGCACCCACAGTCCCCGGTCAATCGCCTCCTGCAGCCGGTCCGCGATGTCGGCCAGCGCTGGGGCGTTGGCTTCTGCGATGAAGTCACGGGTGTCTTCATCGGCAAGGAAAGCCGCCTCGACGGCGTCGAAGTGGTGGCCTTTGACGGCGCCGGTCGTTGCCGAAAAGGCGAACATGTAATCGACAGTCGCCGCAAGCTCGAACGCGCCTTTGTATCCGTGACGTTTGACGCCTTCGATCCACTTGGGGTTCACGACGCGGGATCGGACGACGCGGGCAATCTCATCATCCAGCGTGCGGATCACCGGACGTTCCGGGCGCGAATGGTCGTTGTGATAGACCGGCCTGTCGCGACCTTGCATGGCATGGATCGCGGCCGCAGCACCGCCTTCGAATTGATAATAGTCGTCGCTGTCGAGGATATCGTGTTCGCGATTGTCTTGGTTTTGCACGACGGCTTCCGCCCGTTCGAGCCTGTTTTCAAATCCAGCCTGATCGCGCGCGCCGTCGCGGCCGTTCCCATAGGCGTAGGATGACCATTCGATATAGGCGCGGCCCAGATCGTCTTTGTCCTTCCACAAGCGTTCATCAATCATCGCCTGAAGCCCCGCGCCATAGGCTCCGGGTTTCGAGCCATAGACCCGCGCACCCGGATTGGCGCGCGCCGGGTTGTCGGCCTCGGGTTCGTCCAGCGCCTGCACCGCGCGCGCTGCTGCATCGACAAGGTCGATGAGGCCGGGGAAAGCGTCACGAAAGAAGCCCGAGACGCGCAGGGTCACATCCACGCGCGGACGTCCAAGAACGGATTGCGGCAGGACTTCGAACCCAGTCACGCGGCGGTTGGCGGCATCCCAAGTGGGTTTGACACCCATCAGCGCAAGGCATTGCGCAATGTCGTCTCCGCCGGTGCGCATGTTGGCTGTACCCCATGCCGAGAGCAGCAGGGACCGGGGCCAGTCGCCATGATCTTGCAGGTGTTTTTCGATCAAGAGATTGGCCGATTTCCACCCTAAAGCCCATGCTGTTGGTGTGGGGACTGCGCGACTATCTACCGAGAAGAAATTGCGCCCTGTGGGCAGAACATCTGGTCGTCCACGCGTGGGCGCACCAGAGGGACCGGACGCGACGAACTGGCCAGCTAGACCGGTGAGGAGGCCCGTGCCCTCGGCGTCACCGCAGGCACGGATCGCAGGGATAAGTTTGGCGTGCATTTCCTCCAGAACCGGGGCGGTGTGGGTGAAGTGCTTCGGCGTGTCCTTCCATTGGACCGCGAGAATCGCGAGGTCTTCCAAACGCTCGACCGTGTCGCCATTGCTGCGCCAAGGTCCCGATCCGGCGGTCTCAAGAAACTTGTGCCGCGGCCCATTATAAGGGGCGGCCATGTCACAATCGAGCGGGTCGATATCGACGCCGCAATCGGCTGCCAGAGCCCGGATCAAAGACGCATCGCCGCCTTGCCCCTTACCGCGCGGCACGCGCGCAAGCGCAATGGCGAGATCGCGTCTCTGGACGCCCTCGGGCGAGGTACCGAAGATATGCAATCCGTCCCTGATCTGAGCCTCTTTCAGGTCGCACAGATAGGCGTCGAGTTTGGCGAGATCGCTGTCGGTGTCGGTACCCTCCATCCCGGCATCCCGATCCAGCCCCGTCGCGGCGGTCATGCTCAGGATCTGTTCCCGCAAATGCTTAATGCGGCGCGGGTCCACGCCAGCGGCCTCGTAATACTCATCGACGAGCGCTTCGAGGTCCTTGAGCGGTCCATAGGTTTCCGCGCGGGTCAGAGGGGGCGTCAGATGGTCAATGATAACTGCCTGCGCGCGCCGCTTGGCCTGCGTGCCTTCGCCGGGGTCGTTGACGATGAACGGGTAGAGGTGCGGAGTTGGGCCAAAGACAGCCTCGGGAAGGCACTCTTCCGACAGGCTGAGCGCTTTGCCCGGTAGCCACTCCAAATTGCCGTGCTTGCCCATATGGACGATGGCGTCCGCGCCCTGCACGTGCCGCAGCCAGAAATAGAAGGCCAGATAGTTGTGCGGTGGGACAAGGTCGGGATCGTGGTAGGTCTCTGTCGGGTCAATGTTATAGCCGCGCGCCGGTTGCACACCGACAGTTACGTTTCCAAACTGCAGGACCGAGAGTTTGAATCCGCCTGCGGCGGATGCCTGCGGCGCGAGTATTTTAGAAACATAGAAGGGATCGGCCTCAGGCGCGCCCCAGCGGTCTTCGATCTGTTGGCGGACCCCGTAGGGGAGTTTCTTGTAGTGGCCTTCGTAGGTGTCGAGCGGAAGCGTGACACCGCCGTCGCGGTCGGACCGGTCGGTGAGCCAGTTGGTCGGGCCTGCAAGGATTTGATCCATGAGATCGGCGCTGCTGGCTGGGGCATCTTCGACGGAATAGCCGTTTGTCGCCAGCAGATGCAGCATGTTCACGGTCGCTTGGGGTGTATCGAGGCCCACGCCATTTGCGAGGCGACCGTCCTTGTTAGGGTAGTTGGCAAGGATCAGCGCTACCTGTTTGTCTGCGGGAGCCGTGCTGCGCAAGCGCGCCCAGTTCGCGGCAAGATCGGCGACAAACTCAATCCGCGTGCCTTCCGCGCGATAGGTGGCGATGGGGCATTCGGTGGCCTCGTCAAAGAACGCCTCATCCTTGAAGCTGACCGCGCGCGACAGGACGCGGCCATCCACTTCTGGCAGGGCGACATTCATGGCGATGTCGCGCGCGCTGAGGCCGTTTGTGCCGTCTCGCCACGCCTCTTCTGATCCGGCGGCGAGGACGACCTGAAACACGGGGGCTTTGTTCGCCGCAGGCATCGTCAGGGGGTTGTCGAGGCCGTCATCACCCTGATGCGGGCTGCCAACGGCAAAGGCGGTGCAGTTTAGTATCACGCTGGGCGGCGCGGTCTCGAAAAAGTTTTGCAGCGTTGCGACGGAAAGCGGGTCTTTCAGTGACGCGACAAAGATCGGAAGCGGTGCAAGACCCCGGCGCGTCAGGGATTTCACCAGCCGATTGATCGGGTTCAGCCCCGCGCCCTGTACCAAGGCACGGTAAAAGATCAATGGCACAACCGGCGCGTTGGGTGCGCAGGCGTTCTGAATGCGCGCAATATCGGGGTTTTCCATTCCCGGCCAATAGAGGCCGGCCTTGAGCAGTGGCGTCGCGGGCGCAGGTTTGTCCGTGCTGTCCAGTATCGCACGGGTGTATGTGAGAAACCGTTTGGCGTTCTCAGGCCCGCCTTCGACAAGGTAGGCCCAGAGCGCGTCGTAATCCTCTGCCGTGACGGTGCTGAGTTCGCGTAATTCCGTGTCGGGTTTGTCGTCGCCCGGCAAAAAGGCGACAGGAACACGCGCCGCCTGCAAATGCGCGGCGTATTGTTCAAATCCGTAGCGCCAGTAACCAGCGCCGCCCAGCAGGCGGCAGATCACAAGGCGACTTTTGGAGGCGCAGGCCTCAAGGTGCATGTCCACCGATAATGGGTGGGACAAGTGGGTCAGGTTCGCCAATCGCAGGGTTGGCGCATCTGCCATCTCGGATCGGGCCTGCGACAGCGCCGCAAGCTCTGTATCAGCCGCTGAAATCACGACGACATCAGCAGGGCTCTGACCCAGGTCAACGGGCTCTTGTGCGTCAACGGCACTGCCTGGCGTGGCGGCAAGAAGATGCATGGAACTGTTCCTAGCTCTGGGTCGTTGGACTGGTGATGAAACATTCACCACATATCAAAGACGAGCCCGCCAAACCCGCAGACCAGTTCGCCGATGACGCGATGAAGGGCAAGACAATGCGCGGCCATCCCAAGGACTTCAATGTGCCGATCCAAGGTGCCCGGTCCTGGTGGGAGGCGCTTTTGGGCCTGCCGTTCATTCGGATGTTCAGGCAGTAAGTCACAGTGTTTTGGTCATGAAGACAGATGATCCATTGTCTTCATATTCGCCAAACGGCCCGCACCGGGTGAACCCGTGCCGCTCATAGAGGCGGCAGGCGGCGGCAAGCTCATCGCCCGTTTCAAGGTTGAGAACCGACAGGCCTTCGTCCCGTGCCTGATCTTCGATCTGACGGATCAATGCGGCGCCGACCCCTTTTCCGCGCGCCGCGGGTGAGACGTAAAAGGATTTGACCTCGCCATAGCCGTCTTTGATCTGCATTGCGCCGCAACCCAGCAGTGTTGCCCCGTCGCGCGCGGTGAAAAACCGGATGTCCGGCGCGGCGAGCGCGGCGTGATCCAGCGCAAAGTTCTCCTCGTCCGCAAAGATTTCCTGCATCAAGGCCTGTGAGGCGTCGAGCAGGCGGACGGCGTCCGGGTGGGTCGGGGTGTTGGGTTCGACGATGATCATTGCCGGGGCTTTTGCGGGTTGCGTCCCGGATGTGATCCGGGATTGCGTTGGATTTATGCGGCAAGCGCGGCTTCGATCGCGGCGCGGTCGAGGCCCGCTTGACCAATCACGACAAGGCGGCTTGTGCGGTCCACGGTGCGTTCATCGTAATAGGTTTCGATCCGGGGGCCGACCGCTTGCAATGTCATGCGCATCGGTTTTCCGCTAACGGCAAGAAAGCCTTTCAGACGCAGGATGTCATGCGCCCGGATCGTGTCTTCGACTTTGGCTGAAAACGCGGCCGGGTCAGAAACTTCGCCCAGCGTGACAACAAAGCTCTCGAAGGCGTCGTGGTCATGATCGTGGTGGTGATGATGGTCGTGATGATGATCATGCTCGTGGTCATGATCATCGTGGTGATGGTGGTCGTCATCGTGATGATGATGGTGATGCACCTCGTGGCGAGCGTCCAGATCGTTTTCCGCGCCGATGCCCTGACCCAGCAACACGCCGACCGGCAGCGCGCCTTTGGTGGCTTTCACGACTTGAACGCCATCGCGGCTATCGGTCTTGAGCTTGCCGACCAATGTGTCGGCCTCATCCGTGCCCAAAAGGTCCGCCTTGTTCACGACGATCATATCGGCGCAGGCCACCTGATCTTCGAACAGTTCGGATAGCGGCGTTTCGTGGTCGAGTTCCTCATCCGCCTTCCGCTGTGCCTCAATCGCATCGAGGTTATGCGCAAAGCGGCCCTCGCTCACGGCCTTGCCGTCCACCACAGTCACAACCCCATCAACGGTGACCTTCGTGCTGATGCCCGGCCAGTTGAAGGCGCGGACCAACGGTTGTGGAAGGGCGAGGCCAGAGGTTTCGATCACGATGTGATCGGGGGCCTCGTCGCGATCCAGCAGCTTTTCCATTGTCGGGATGAAGTCATCGGCCACGGTACAACAGATGCAGCCGTTTGACAGCTCCATCACGTCCTCTTCCTTGCAGGTCTCGTCCCCGCAGCCCTTGAGGATGTCGCCGTCCACACCCAAGTCGCCGAACTCGTTGATGATCAGCGCGATGCGCTTGCCCTCGGCGTTTTGCAGCATATGGCGGATGAGCGTAGTTTTCCCTGCACCGAGAAAGCCCGTGACGACCGTTGCCGGAATCTTGGCTGGCATAATCAGTTCTCCTGACCCGTCCCACCGACGGGAGTTGGTGTTGCGTCTGCCGGCTGGTCTCCTGGCTTGCGGGTCGTAGCGCGTCGTCGCCTTCCCGGGGATCTGATCCCAGTGGCGTATGACGGGCGCTCACCGCTTACAGTCGCGGGGGCGGCTGAGGAGTGGGGCCCCGAATTGGGTCGCCTGTCACCTCATTCCCATTTCAGCCCCTAGGTGATGGATCACCATGTGGAGCACCGTGCGAGGATCATGTGCGGCGGAATCGTGCGGGGGGTCAAGATGCGACGCGACGGGTGCCGGGTGCAAAGCGACTATGCTTTGAGAGCGTGCGTGGTTCCACGCACCGTTCAAAGGCTTGGATATTGGTGCGTGAAGTCACGTCCCCTAAGCTTCGATATATGCCTACCGCCCATATCTTGTGGATAACCCGGCGGGTGCCCCGACATACAGTTGACACAGCCCGAGTCGCCCGGCCACGATGCCTGACCAATGGAATCGGAGACGGCCCTTGCGGTTTTCCAAGCTACGACTGAATGGCTTCAAGAGCTTTGTGGATCCCACTGACCTGATCATCGCGGATGGTCTGACAGGGGTGGTTGGGCCGAACGGCTGTGGGAAATCGAACCTTCTGGAGGCCCTGCGGTGGGTCATGGGCGAAAACCGTCCGACGGCGATGCGTGGCGGTGGCATGGAGGATGTGATCTTTGCCGGGGCTGCAACGCGGCCTGCTCGAAACTTTGCCGAGGTATCTCTGACGATAGACAACGGCGAACGCCTCGCGCCTGCTGGCTTCAACGATGAAGACCAGCTTGAAGTGATCCGCCGGATCACGCGCGATGTTGGGTCTGCCTACAAGGCCAACGCCAAAGACGTGCGCGCGCGTGACGTTCAAATGCTGTTTGCCGATGCCTCGACCGGGTCACATTCGCCCGCTCTGGTCCGGCAAGGGCAGATTTCAGAACTGATCAACTCCAAGCCAAAGGCGCGCCGTCGGGTGTTGGAAGAGGCGGCTGGCATCAGCGGCCTTTATCAGCGGCGCCATGAGGCCGAGTTGAAGCTGAAAGGGGCCGAGCAAAACCTGGCCCGCGTCGATGATGTACTGGAACAGCTGACTGCACAGCTTGCATCCTTGGCGCGGCAGGCCAAACAGGCCGAGCGCTACCGCACAATCGGAGGTGAGTTGCGCCACGCCGAGGGTCTGCTGCTCTATCGCCGTTGGCGTGAGGCAGATGAGGCGCGCGCTGCCGCAGAGGCGGCTCTGCGTAACCAGACAACTGGCGCAGCGCAGGCCGAGACTGCTGCACGTCAAGCCGCCAAGGCGCGCGCGGAAGCCGAAGATGCGCTGCCGCCTAAGCGGGAAGAAGAGGCGATTGCGGCCGCGATCCTGCAGCGTTTGCAGGTTCAGCGCGATACCTTGGCCGACCAAGAGGCGAACGCCCGGCAGGCCGTCGAAACTCTTCAAAACCGTATTGCGCAACTCGCCCGCGATATTGAGCGAGAGGCGGGGCTGAACCGCGACGCGGCCCAGACCATTGAACAGTTGGAATGGGAAGCTGCGGAAATCGCCAAGGCATCTGAGGGTCATGCTGAAGCCCTCGAAGCTGCCAGCGAAACGGCCCGCAATTCGGCGTCTATTCTTCAAGATCGCGAGGCGACCCTGTCTGAAAAGACCGAGGACACGGCCCGCCTTGTGGCGCGTCACCAGTCGGCGGCGCGCTATGCGCAGGACTGCGAAAAGGCCCTGTCAAACGCGACTGAAAAAGCGACCCGCGCCAAGGACGCTATGGGCGAGGCCCGGCAGGCGGTCGAACAGTCATCTGCGGCGCTTGAGTTGGCAAGCGAGGCAGATCGCGATGCGCAGGCCGCCGTGACCGAGTCCGAGGCTGCGCTGGCCACTGCCGAAGCGGCACGCACCGATGCCCAATCGGCTGAATCCGAAGCCCGCGCAGCCCGCTCTGAGGCGGACGGTGAGGCCAGCGCGATCAAGGCTGAGGTTCAGGCGCTTGCACGGTTGGTCGAACGGGACACCGGCACTCGCGGCACCGTTCTGGACCAAATCAGCGTGACGCGTGGCTATGAAAAAGCGTTGGGCGCAGCCTTGGCTGATGACCTGAAGGCGGCTGTCATTGACGGGACCGGGTCTGGCTGGCGCACCTTGCCGGGGTATAGCGGCGTTGCTGCGCTGCCCTCTGGCGCGGCGCCTCTTGATGCGCACGTGAACGGTCCGGCGGCTCTTGGTCGCCGTCTGTCGCAAATCGGTGTGGTGGACGCAGCCCAAGGCGCGGCGTTGCAGGGTGATTTGCAGCCGGGACAGCGGCTGGTTTCCGTCGAAGGGGACCTGTGGCGGTGGGATGGCTTCGTGGCCACGGCGGCGGATGCGCCTTCGGCAGCCGCGATCCGTCTGGAACAGATCAACCGGCTGACCGCATTGCAGGCCGATCTTTCTGATGCCGAAGCAAAGGTCGAGACGGCACGTGCCCGCCACGAGCGAACGGCACAAGAGCTGAAAGCCGCGACCGAAGCCGATCAGGCCGCCCGCGCCGCTCGGCGCAGTGCAGACCAACGCCGCGCCGAAGCTGCGCGTGCAATGAGCAAGGCAGAGTCCGAGAAGACATTGGCCGAAGGCCGGGTCGAAACACTGTCGCTGGCTGTGACACGGCACGAAGAAGAGCAGACGGCAGCACGCGGCGCGCTTGCTCAGGCCGAGGCCGCCGTGAAGGCGCTGCCCGATATCGAAGCCACCCGCGCAGAACTTGAGGACGTCAAAGCCACGGTTGAAGCCGCGCGCATGACCATGATGACCCACCGCGCGGCCCATGATGAGTTGCGCCGCGTGGGCGATGCGCGGACCAAGCGTTCGCAGGAAATCACCAAGGATATCTCCGGCTGGCGTCACCGGCTTGAGACCGCCGAGGCGCGCGCCGCCGAACTGTCAGAGCGTAAGACCAAGGATGAGGTCGCGCTGGCAGAAGCAACCGCAGCCCCCGATGAAATCGCTGCAAAGCGGGCTGAACTGGCCGACGCCATTGGTGACGCCGAAACACGTCGCAAGGCCGCGGCAGACACCTTGGCGACGGCTGAGACAGCGCTCCGCGAGGCGTCCATTGCCGAACGTGAGGCTGAGCGCGCCGCAGGTGTGGCGCGAGAGGACCGTGCTCGCGCCGAAGCCCGCATGGATGCTGCCCGTGAGACCGTGGCACTGGCCGTCGAACGCATCGAAGAGGCGCAAGAGGTCACACCTCAAGAGCTCTTGGCAGAGCTTAACGTCGATCCAGAGACCATGCCGTCCTCTGATCGGATCGAAGCCGATGTCGCGCGCCTGCGCCGTCAGCGCGACAGTCTGGGGGCCGTGAACCTGCGTGCCGAAGAGGATGCACGCGAGGTCGCAGAAGAACGCGATGGCCTCGCAGCGGAAAAAGCAGACCTTGAAGCCGCGATTTCCGCTTTGCGGACTGGCATTGCGAGCCTCAACAAAGAAGGCCGCGAACGTCTGCTGGCGGCCTTTGACGAGGTGAACCGCAGCTTCTCGGTTCTGTTCACGCACCTCTTCGGCGGCGGTGAGGCCAAGCTGGTTCTTGTCGAAAGCGATGACCCGCTTGAGGCCGGTCTTGAGATCATGTGCCAACCGCCTGGCAAAAAGCTCTCTACCCTGTCGTTGCTTTCCGGTGGGGAACAGACGTTGACAGCACTTGCCCTGATCTTCGCGGTGTTCCTTGCCAACCCGGCACCGATCTGTGTGTTGGACGAGGTCGACGCACCGCTTGATGATGCGAACGTGACGCGTTTCTGTGATCTGCTGGACGAGATGACCCGTCGCACAAACACCCGTTTCCTAATCATCACGCACCACGCGGTGACCATGAGCCGTATGGATCGGCTGTTCGGTGTGACCATGCAGGAACAAGGCGTGAGCCAGTTGGTCTCTGTTGACCTTCGCGACGCCGAACGGCTGGTGGCCTAGGGCCGCGTCAACGCGAACGTGACTCTGACGTGATTAAACCATCGCTATGGTGATCCGAGGCGAAGGAGAGCGGGATGCACCGACTGATTTTGGTTTTGGCCATGTTGGCGTCAGCTGCGTCGGCGCAGGGGTTGCGCGACGGGGAGACAGTGCTCAGTGCTGCCGATATGGTCGATACACTTAAGGGCCATACCCACGAATTCCATGACGGCGGGCGTTCGTTCTTTTCGATCACAGAAAGCTACAGCTACACTTACCCCGACGGCGGCATCGCCTATGGACGCTATGAGATCCGCGATGGCGGGGTGGTTTGCACGTTCTTCAACCACGGGTTTGAGCGCTGCGATACATATGTTCGCAATGGAAACCGGCTGATCTTGATCAATCAGGATGGCCTGCGTTTCCCGGTCAAGAGCGTCAGTGGTGATGATACCATTTAAGGGTAGCAGCTTTTCAACCTGCCGCCTCTCGCCTCTGACTGTCACGAAACATCGCGGCGAAAGAAGGTGAGACGACTGGATGAACCCGAATCCTTAATACTCAAGAAGATGCTTAAGTCTTACGATTTTGCTATTCGCCGACCTTAAAGGCGGTTCAACAGATCGGGCGTGGGCCATGCGTCTGCGGGCAATCCAAGCCGCGCCTGTTCGGACTGAACGGCAGCACGGGTTCGCGCGCCCAGAATGCCGTCGACTTTGCCCACGTCATAGCCACGTGCCTGCAACTTTTGTTGCAAAACAATCATCTGATCGCCTGTCAGGCCGGTATCCGGGTTTCCCGCCCGATAGACCGGGGCCCCTTCTAGCCGCGTTCCGAAATACGCGGCCGTGGTCACGTAGACAAAGCTTTGGTTCCACTCGAAATAGACACGGAAATTCGGATAGGCGATGAAAGCTGGCCCCTTGCGTCCCTGCGGCAGGATCACAGAGGCTTGCAGGTTTGCGGGGCCAAGATTACCGGTTCTGGCCTGCACACCCAGAGCCCGCCAGTCCGCGACGGACATTTCCGTATCAAGCCCCGTCTTTGACCAATCCAGTGTGTCTGGAACGATCACCTCTTGCAGCCACGGCTGGTTCGGGGCCCAGCCAAGGTCAGACAGCATCGCCGCCCCTGACATCAAGGCATCCGGTGCCGAGGTCTTCAAAGAAACACGCCCGTCGCCATCGCCATCTTTGCCGTTGGTCAGGATATCTTCGGGCAGCATCTGGACCATGCCGATCTCACCCGCCCACGCGCCTGTCGTGTTCTGTGGGTCCATCCCGCCGCGCTCGTAAAGCTCGATTGCCGCCAACACCTGTGGCCGAAAGAGTTCGGGTCTGCGGCAGTCATGGGCCAGCGTGACCAAGGAGTTGCGCGTGTTGAAATTACCTTGAAACGTGCCGTAATCCGTCTCGAACGCCCAGAATGCCAAGAGAACGCCCGGATTGACGCCGTAGTCTTGTTGAATGCGATCAAACACGGACCGCCATTTGCCATAGTTCCGCACGCCATTGTCGATGCGGTTCTGGCTGATCAAGGCGCGTGAAAAGTCGATGAACGGCTTTTGAAACACGCCTTGCGAGCGGTCAGCACGCAGTGTCTTGGCGTCCTGCTGAACCCCGCGAAAGAACGCGTCGACGGTCGCCTGACTATGTCCTTTGGCCATCGCTTCGGCCTTGAGGCCCTGAACAAAGCTGTTGAAGCTGCCGCCGCATTGGGCCGTGGCCACAGTGGCTCCGATGGCGAATACTGCGGAAAGGATCAGGGTTTTCATGCGCGGCCTCCAGTTTCTTTGGCCGCACGCTATCAAAGCACCCGCTTAGATCAACGTAGCAATTCCGGACCCTAGCAGGACTGTGATCAGGGTAACGGTCCACGCGTTCCATAGGCGCTGACACGCCGCGTCGATTTCTGCGGGGCCGGCGTCGCGACGACCGGTTGGATGGACGAAGGGAAAATTGCGCATCTCACCTTCGTAAGATCGCGGACCTGACAAGGCTACGTCCAGCGATTGGGCCATCGCTGCTTCTGGCCAGCCCGCGTTCGGGCTGCGGTGCAGACGGGCGTCTGCGAGGAGTTCTTGCACGTTCAGAGCAGGTGTCCAAACGGCAAAGGCGATGGCTGACAGGCGTGCAGGAACCCAGTTCAAGACATCGTCGAACCGCGCGGCGGCCCAGCCGAAGGCTTCATGCCGGGGGGTGCGATAGCCGATCATGCTGTCTGCGGTATTGGTGATCTTGTAGACCAACAAACCCGGCAATCCGGCAAGAGCGAACCAAAAGATCGGGGCCAGCACGCCGTCCGAGAAATTCTCAGCGGCGCTTTCGATGGCGGCGCGGGCAATCGCCGGATCATCCATCCCTGCGGTGTCACGACCGACGATCATCGCGACCTCGGAACGTCCCGCTTGCGTTGACAGGCGAAGCGCATCGGCGACCCGCGCAACGTGATCAACCAGCGACCTCTGCGCCAAAAGCGTGGCGGCGACAATCGCAGTGACCACGTTGCCAAGTTCCGCGATGGCAAGCCCAAGAGCCGCCGCAGCAACGATCAAAGCAGCCATGACAAACGCCCCCTTGGCGCGCCTGCCGGAACCTGAATTGAACCGTTTGTCCGCCCATCCGATGGCGCGGCCCATAAGCACCGCCGGGTGAGGGACTCGGTTATAGAGCCACTTTGGTTCACCAAAGATGGCGTCGAGGATCATTGCAAAAGCAAGCGTCATCGCCGCGCTGTTGCCTGTGCGCTTGAAACCGCCTGTGTCAGCCTCTCCCACCCGTCCGCAGGCGGCAGCCCAAGCCGCAGCCACGTTTTGGAATATGGAAAAATGCGCGACCAGATGTGGTTTCGCGCCAAGGCGTCTTGCCAGCGCGCGGCATCATCGGTGTCGTAAAGTCTAAACAGGGAGGTGCCGCCAACCACTCTGGCTCCAGCTTGGATCATCAGGTCATCCAAGCGCGCGGCCTCAGCCGTTAAGTGCAATCGGGTCGCTTCGGCCCATTCGCCGTCATTCAATGCGGCGGCCCCCGTCGCCAAAGCGGGGCCTGCGACGGCCCATGGGCCAAGTCGATCCTTCAACGTTCCAATTAAGTCCGGATCGCCAATGGCAAAGCCAAGACGCATCCCGGCAAGGCCCCAGAACTTGCCAAAGCTCTTAAGAATGATCCGCCCGGGGCGCGTAGCCTCGGTAATCAGGCTGCGATCCGGAGCGACGTCGCAGAAGCTTTCATCGATAACGACAAGGTCGGCGTCCGGGGACGTGTGAAATGCGCCGTCTGGGTTGTTTGGATGCACAACAACGGATGCCTCGGCCTCTTGCATCGCCTCAAGCACAGTCCATCCTGCGATGCGAAAGCTGGCAGCATGTTCATTATAGGTGGGCGACGGGATGGAAACGCGTCCTGCGCCGCGCAAGAAAGGAATCTGCGCGATGATCGCAGATGCGCCGGGGGCCGCCATGATCGCAGCCGTTTCCGGCACCGACCAGAATGAGCGCGCGGCAGACAACAACTGCTCCATCGCGCCTGCATCAGGAAGCGCGGTCCAAGCATCGGCAGGCAGATCGGCAACCGGGTAGGGATGGGGGTTGATCCCTGTAGACAGGTCGATCCACTCTTGGCGCGCGCCGCCATAGTGGGCGCGGGCGGCATCAATGCCACCGCCATGGTCGCGCGGGCCCGTCATTCCGTTGGGAGCGGATGCATCCGGGTGACAAAGTGGCCCTTCACGCCTTGGGGCCACTGCCGATAGGGCACTTGCCCAGTCTCGGACTGCGCATGCAGTTCGGCATATTCGACAATAGCTTCGGCTGCTTCTGCCCCCGGTTCGAATTCGCCCAGCGTGTAGGCCAGCTTACCCTCGGCCTGCAGCGTGACGTTGCACGCCCGAACACAGCCCATGGTGCAGGACACCCGGCGCGTTTTCACATGGTCTGAGCCCTCTGCTGCAGCCTCAACCGCTGCCGCCAGTTTCTCGCCATCTGTATCGCCGACGAGCCAGCCATCGCGTTTGCAGGTGTCACAGACCGTGATCCAGGTTGTCATCGCATCCTCCGGGTTTGGACCGAAGATGTGACCTGTTCTCAGGCGGCTTGCAATCCCCCGCGACGGTGTGGTTCCCACCAATCGATCTGCGGGTTGATCGGGATGATCCGGTGCGGGTTAATGCTCTCATGGCTGTAGTGATAATGGCGCACGATATGCTCCCACCCCACAGTCTCACCAATCGCGCCGCCATCCGGCGTTTGCCATTGATAAAGCTCGCGCATGTAGGCCCAGAGGCTCGGGTAATCGATCAGACGGGCGCGATTGCATTTGAAATGCAGGTGATAAACCGCATCAAAGCGCACAAGGGTCGGGAACAACCGCCAATCAGCCTCTGTCACGCGATCACCCATCAGGTAGCGGTGAGCAGACAGCCGTTCCTCCAGCCAGTCCATCGTATCGAAGAGCGGATAGACTGCGGCCTCATAGGCCTCTTGCGTCGTGGCGAAGCCGGATTTGTACACGCCGTTGTTCAGCGTGTTGTAAATCCGGTCATTCACCGGTTCGATTTCCTCACGCAGGTCTTCGGGCCAGTAATCTGCCGTGTTTCCGGTCAGATCGTTGAACGCCGAATTGAACATGCGGATGATTTCCGAGGACTCGTTCGAGACAATTGTCTCACGCTCTTTGTCCCACAGGACCGGCACAGTCACGCGGCCTGACACTTTGGGGTCGGCCTTGGTGTAGATGTCGCGCGCAAAGGGCAGACCATAGAGGCGGTCGCCGGTGGCGCCGTGCTCGTCCGTCTCAAACGTCCAGCCGTCGGACAGCATGTCCGGATGCACCACATCGACAGAGATCAGGTTTTCCAACTGCTTCAGCTTGCGAAAAATCAGCGTCCGATGCGCCCACGGACACGCCAGCGAGACATAGAGATGATAGCGCCCGGCCTCGGCTTTGAACCCACCTTCGCCTGACGAACCAGCGGACCCATCCGCTGTGATCCAGTTCCGGAACCCCGCGGTCGAGCGTTTAAATGCCCCACCGGTCGACTTGGTGTCATACCATTGATCCACCCATTTCCCGTCTTGCAGCAGTCCCATCATCATCTCCTTTGGTCAGGTAACACGTAGCGATGGTGCCGATTCCCAAAAACCGGTGTGACCGCGCGGCAGCCCTGCATTGACGCACAGGCCGTCGTTCCGCAGGCGGTTGGCCCGGTGTGAAAAACCTGTCACGCAGGCCAAGCTATGACGAGATTGCGATCAGCACAGACGCCGCCGGGCTTCATTACTCTGGTTTCAGGACCAGCGGTGTCGATCGTGTCGCTCAACATGTTTTTGCCTGCGCTGCCCCGCATGGCCGAAGACCTGGGCGTCAGTTACGCGCAGGCGTCTTTGGCGTTCTCGGGATACCTCGCCGTAATTGCAGCCTTGCAACTGGCGCTTGGTCCTCTGTCGGACCGATTCGGGCGCAGGCCCGTCTTGCTGGCGGCGCTGGGTATTTTTGTCCTCGCGTCGATTGGCTGCGCCTTGGCCACTCGGATTGAGACCTTGCTGGCATGGCGGGCCGTACAGGCAGTGGTAATCGGGGCGTCAACCGTCTCTGCAGCCGCCGTCCGGGATGTAACTGGCCCTGCGGGGGCGGCCAGCCGATTGGGGGCGTTGGGCATGGTTATGGCCATCGGCCCGATGGTTGGTCCTATGATCGGCGGCCTTTTGGATCAGGCCTTTGGCTGGCGCGCGGTCTTCTGGGCGCTTGCTGGCCTCGGCGCGGCGGCGTTCACGCTGGCTTGGCTGGATTTCGGCGAAACCAACACTCGGCGCAACGCCAGTATGCTTGCGCAATTCAGAGGCTATCCGGCTGTCATGCAATCCGGCGTGTTCTGGTCCTGCGCCTTGGTCATGACCTTTGGCATTGGGTGTTTCTATGTCTTCCTCGCGGGCGCACCTCTTGTCGCCGAAGGTGTTTTCGATCTGCCGCCCGCTGCAGTGGGCATCGCCTTGGGCATCATCACCGCTGGCTTCTTTTTGGGCAATGCGCTCTCGAAACAGCTGTCCGAGCGCGCCGGTCTGGGGCGCATGATCCTGGCCGGGCGCATAAGCGCAGTGGTTGGGATGGCCCTTTCCGCGCTCGCGTTGATTTTGGCAGAGCCGAACGTCTGGGTCTATTTCGGGTGCGTGGTTTTGGTTGGGTTGGGCAACGGCCTGTCCACGCCGAGCGCCAATGCGGGTGTAATGTCGGTTGATCCCGCACTGGCGGGATCGGCTGCTGGCCTTGCCGGGGCGATGATCATGGCAGGGGGCGCGGTGCTGACTTCAGGCGTCGGATGGGTGCTGGTCCAAGGATGGATGCCGGTCGAACAGATGCTGGTTGCCCTGATTTCGACCGTGGCCCTAGTTGGCCTTTTGACTGGCGTCTGGGCCTATCGCGGGCTACGCGCCACAGGGGTGGACGAACCTGTCAGCTGACCCCCGGCGGTTCAAAGCCCGTTGATGGGCACTTTCAACATTGGATTGCCCTTTTTGTCCTTGGGCACCTCACCCGCCCGCATGTTCACCTGAAGCGACGGAATGATCAGCTTGGGCATGGCAAGCGTTGCGTCCCGCTCTTCGCGCAGGGCGATAAACTCTTCCCGCGTCTGTCCGTCCTTGAGGTGGATGTTCGTGCGCTTTTCCTCGCCCACGGTCGTTTCCCAGGCAATGTCCCGCCCACCGGGTCCGTAGTCATGGCACATGAACAGCCGCAAATCATCCGGCAGGCTGAGCAGCTTTTGGATCGAGTCGTATAACTCGCCCGCATCGCCACCGGGAAAATCCGCTCGCGCAGAGCCGCCGTCGGGCATAAAGAGTGTGTCCCCCACAAATGCAGCATTTCCAATGATATGGACCATGCAGGCCGGTGTGTGGCCGGGCGTGGCCATGACTTGAGCCGTCATGGCGCCGATTTGATAGGTCGCTCCATCCTCGAACAAGGCATCGAATTGCGACCCATCGCGCTGAAATTCGGTCCCCTCGTTGAAGACCTTACCAAAGACCTCTTGCACCTCCATGATGCGCGCGCCGATGCCAATCTTGCCGCCTAGCTGTTCTTGCAGGTAGGGCGCGGCGCTGAGATGGTCGGCATGCACGTGCGTCTCGATGATCCATTCGACCCGCAGACCATTATCCTGAACATGCCTGAGGATTTCGTCCGCGCTGTCATGCGTGATCCGCCCGGCGGCGTAATCAATGTCCATCACACTGTCGATGATGGCGCAGGCCGGGCCGTCAGGCTCTTGCACGACATAGCTGATGGTATTGGTCGCTTCGTCGAAAAAGCCGGTGACGCGCGGCTCAACGCTGAGGTTCACATTTGGCAGTGTCATAAGATGCTCCCGATTTTCATTTTATTTAGGGCAGCGCTAATTGTCCGCAACGGATCGATGTCGCGCCCTGACAGCGCAGGGTCGGGATTCCAATTGCCGCCTTGGCCAAGGTAGCGTAGCACAAGCCAACCATCGTGTCCGGTATCGGACCTGAAAGGAGTGACGAGGCCCATTGACCCAATTCGGGGATGGTGCATGTCAGCGAGCGGACCGGCCAGAAACGGCGGGACAGGATCCTTTTGGCCTGAAACACGGATGCCACTCGGAAGGATAAGACCATGCGCCGTTTGCCTTTGTTCGTGATTGCTGCAGCTTTGCTGTCCACAGCACCTGTGTCAGTGCTCGCCCATGCTGGGCACTGGGCACCCGTTGCGGGCCATGACCACATCGGGCTGGGCATCGCCATTGGCATAGGCGTGATCGCAGGGCTGACGGTTCTGGGTAAAAAGCTGAAAGATCGCGAACAGGCCGCAGCTGATGCCACCGTCGAAGAGGAGCAGGACGCATGACCAAAACCGGTGTCATGATCTGCGGCCATGGCAGCCGCTCACAATCCGCCGTCGATGAATTTGCGACCTTGGCCGACAAGCTGCCTGCCTACATGCCTGACGGGTGGGAAATGGAATACGGCTATCTCGAATTCGCCAACCCGGTGATCCGTGACGGTCTGGACAAGCTGCGCGAAAAAGGATGTGAACGTATTCTGGCGGTGCCCGGCATGCTCTTTGCCGCGATGCATTCGAAAAACGACATCCCGACGGTGCTGAACACCTATGCCGCCAAGCACGGTCTGGCGGTCTCTTATGGGCGGGAACTGGGCGTTGATCCCAAAATGGTTGCCGCCGCTGGCGCGCGCATCCAAGAGGCGCTTGAGGCTGCAGGCGGTGACGTCTCTCGCCACGACACGTGCCTCGTCGTGATCGGGCGCGGCGCATCTGATCCGGATGCCAATGCCAACGTCGCAAAGATCGCCCGCCTCCTGCACGAAGGCATGGGGTTCGGCTGGTGCGAAGTCGGCTATAGCGGCGTGACCTTCCCGCTTGTCGAGCCTTGCCTGCAACACGCGGCGAAGCTCGGATACAAGCGCATCGTCGTGTTCCCGTATTTCCTGTTCTCGGGCATCCTGATCGACCGCATCTACGGCTTCACGGATCAAGTCGCTGCAGAACATCCGGACATCGAATTCGTTAAGGCGGGCTATCTGGGCGACCACCCGAAAGTGCTCGAGACCTTTGCCGAACGCGTGCTGGAACAAGACACCGAAGAAGGCATCCCGAATTGCGGGACCTGCGCCTATCGCACGCAAATCCTGTCGCTGGAAGACGGCGGTCATACCCATGTCAACCCCGAAGAACGCGCGGCCGCTGCCGCGCGCGACGGCCAAGGGCATCCGGCCTTTGCCAAGGTTCCACCTGCGACCTGTGTCATGTGCAAATACCGCACAGCTGTTCTGGGCTTTGAGGCCGAAGTGGGGGCGGTCCAGGAGAGCCATCACCACCACGTCGAGGGGCAGGGCGCTTCGGCTCCGGGATCGAACGTCGCCGACTGTACGTTTTGTGACACATTCTGCACCGGGGTCTGCCGCCTTGAGATGGCGCACGATAATCATCACCACCATCACCACGGTCACGACCACCATCATCATGATCACGGCCATGATCACGGTCACGATCACGGGCACCACCATCACGCGCCTTACCCGCAAGCCAAACACCCACACGGCCCGGAAAGCGCCCGCAAGAGCAAGCGCAGCGCCGCTTAAATCTTCTTGCTGAAAATACTTCCGCCGGAGGCAATCCGGCGGGTGCCGCCAGGACAGACATCACCCATGCGCCCCTACGAAAAAGACCCAGCCACCATCTACGCTGAAAGCTTTGCGACCGTGCGCCGCGAAGCGCGGCTGGAGCGGTTTCCCGATGGTCTTGATGCCATGGCCGTTCGTCTGATCCATGCTTGCGGGATGATCGAGATCGCCGACAGGCTTGCCTTTTCCGGAGGTGCATTCCTGGCAGGCCAAACGGCGCTGGCAGCGGGCGCTCCGATCTTGTGCGATTGCGAAATGGTCGCGGCAGGCATCATTCGCCGGAATCTTCCGGCAGAGAATGAAGTCGTCGTGACGCTGAATGATGCACGCGTTCCGGACCTTGCACGAGAGATCGGCAATACGCGCTCTGCGGCGGCGGTGCGGCTCTGGGATGATCATCTGGATGGAGCGGTCGTCGCGATTGGCAATGCGCCGACGGCTTTGTTTCATTTGTTGGAACGGATCGATCAGGGCGCGCCAAAGCCATCGGTCATCTTGGGGTTTCCGGTCGGGTTTGTCGGCGCGGCCGAGAGCAAGGCCGAACTGGCCGGCAATCCACGCGGCATCGACTTTGTCGCCCTGCGTGGGCGACGCGGTGGATCGGCCATGGCGTCGGCTGCCGTGAACGCGCTGGCAGCCGGATTGAAAGGCGGGTTGGCGTGATCAAGTCTCTTCAAAGAAATCCGCCAAAAGTCGTCGAAGACTTTCGCGCCCGATGACCGCTCCGTGGCTCCATATCGTCGGGATCGGCGAAGAAGGTCTGGATGGTCTTTTGCCGGCGACACGCGCTGTGGTGGAGGCGGCAGAGGTCATCATCGGTGGTGACCGACACCATAAGCTGAGCAGCCCGGTCACGGCCGAACGGGTGGCTTGGCCCTCTCCTTTCGACGCATTGATCGACCAATTGCGCGGCTATCGGGGGCGGCGGGTCGTGGTGCTCGCGACGGGTGACCCGCTCTGGTATTCCGTGGGGGCGCGCATCGGGCGGGCAATCGATCCAACTGAGATCACCTATCACCCGCAGCTGTCAGCCTTTCAACACGCCGCCGCCCGCATGGGGTGGTCGATGGCGGATGTCACGCAGCTGACGGTGCATGGTCGCCCGCCCGAGCAAGTGATCCCTCATATCCAACCGGAGCAGCGCCTGCTGATCCTGACGACCGGGGCGGAAACCCCGGCCATGATTGCGCAATTTCTGTGTGAACGCGGCTATGGTCCCTCACGCATGACTGTATTGGCGGCCATGGGCGGAGCGAATGAGGCGCGCTTTCACGGGGTGGCAGAGACGTGGAACCAAGAAGTGCCCGCCTTCAACACAATGGCAGTCGAATGCATCGCCGGTCCTGATGCACAGATATTTGCGACGGTGCCGGGGCTGCCGGACGACGCGTTCCAGGGCGATGGCACCATGACCAAGCAAGAGGTGCGCGCCATCACCCTGGCCAAACTCATGCCAATGCGCGAAGCGCTCTTGTGGGACCTTGGCTGTGGCTGCGGATCGGTGTCGATTGAATGGATGCGCGCGGCCCCCGAGGCCATGGCCATCGGTATTGAACCGCGCGAAGACCGCCGCGGCTATGCTGCGGCCAACGCGCTGGCGCTGGGAACTCCGCGGCTGCAATTGCGCGCCGGCACGGCGGAGGAGCATTTGGTCGACCTGCCGTCTCCGGATGCTGTCTTTGTCGGCGGCGGGTTGTCGATGGCAGTGCTGGAGCGCGCGTTCGCAGCGCTGAAACCACATGGACGACTTGTTGCGAACGCCGTGACGCTGGAAAGTGAAGCCATTCTTCTGCAGGCGGCCAAGGTGTTGGGGGGTGATCTCATGCGCCTGCAAGTCGCCCGTGCCGAACCCGTGGGGCAAATGACCGGGTGGCGAGCCGCGATGCCGGTCACTCAATTCAGCGTTCGTAAGGGAGGCTGAGGATGGGAGCCTCCGGCGGGAGTTTTTTGGGGAAAGATGAAGGACGGGGTCGGCTCTATGGGGTTGGTCTTGGTCCGGGTGATCCGGAGTTGATGACGCTGAAAGCGCATCGATTGATTTCGGAGGCTGCGGTTGTGGCCTATCCGACGCTGGCCGGTGCTGCGAGTTTCGCGCGCTCGATTGCAGCGGATGCGCTGAGCAACGGTGTTGATGAGATTGTCATGGATGTGCCCATGACAGTTGCGCGTGAACCGGCGCAGGCCGCCTATGATGCTGGGGCGGCCCGGATTGCTGCGGCGCTGGATCAGGGGCGTGATGTTGTCTGTCTTTGCGAGGGCGATCCGTTTTTCTACGGGTCTTTCATGTATATCTTCGCGCGCTTGGCTGGCGATTATGAGGTTGAGGTCGTGCCAGGTGTCACCAGTGTGACGACCTGTGCCGCGCGGGCGGGGATGCCCCTGGCGGCACGCAATGAGCGGGTGACGATCTTGCCAGGCCCCTTGCCTGCCGACGAGTTGCGCAGCCGGATCGAAGGCGCGGAAAGCGTCGCGATCATGAAAGTGGGACGTCATCTTGCGAAGATTCGCGATGTGATTGGCGATCTGGGCTATCTGGATCAGGCTGTTTACGTGGAGCGCGCAAGCCTTCCTGACGAGGTGGTCTGCCCGTTGTCTGAAGCGCCGGAAAAGGCGCCTTATTTCTCGATGATTCTACTGACGAAAGGGGCCGATCCATGGCTCTGACACCTGTTGTTTTGGCGCTTTCGGCGTCCGGTGAACCTGTTGCACACCGCATTGCGGCGGCTTTCGGCTATGCCGTGCATGGCCGTGAAGGACGTGTGGAACGGGCTGACGCTTACTTTGGCAACGCGCTCGACCACGCGCGGGATTTGTTTGCGGCCGGAGTTCCGGTAATCGGGGTTTGTGCCTCGGGCATTCTGATCCGGGGAGTGGCTCCGATGCTGTCGGACAAAACAGCGGAGCCGCCAGTTGTATCGGTCTCGGATGATGGCTCTGTCGTCGTTCCCTTGCTTGGGGGGCATCGTGGAGCAAATCGGCTCGCGCGTGAGATCGCGCAGGTACTAGAGGCGCAGGCGGCTGTGACGACGGCTGGCGATGTTGCGCTGGGCGTCTCCTTAGATGAGCCACCTGCCGGTTGGCGCATGGGCGATGGCAACGCAAAGGCGGTTATGGCGGGCTTGCTGGCGGGGCAGGCGTTCCGGCTTTCGGGCGCACCTGACTGGCTGTCTCCGTTGGAAGAGGTTGAGACTATCACGGTTGAGCCTGCCGCTGCTGTGCGCGGCATGGGCCTGCCACCAGCGCGGTTGGTGGCCGAAGATAATCCGGGTCTGGGCCTGACATGGCACCCTCAGCGGTTTGTTTTGGGGCTGGGATGCGCGCGCGGCGCTGATCCTGCTGACATGTGGGCGCTGGTGACCGAGACGCTGGATACCTACGGGATTGCGTCCGAGGCGATTGCGGCGGTGGCGTCCATTGATCTTAAGGGTGATGAGCCTGCGATGATCGAAACAGCGGCGCGTTTGGGTGTACCCCTGCGTTTGTTCACAGCCGAAGAACTGGAGGCCGAGACGCCGCGCTTGGCCAATCCGTCCGATGTCGTCTTTGCCGAGGTGGGATGCCACGGTGTTTCGGAAGGGGCTGCGTTGGCCTGTGCTGGTCCAGAAGCGAGCCTTGTT
Organism: Shimia ponticola; assembly: GCF_007995215.1. Lineage (GTDB taxonomy): Bacteria > Pseudomonadota > Alphaproteobacteria > Rhodobacterales > Rhodobacteraceae > Shimia_B > Shimia_B ponticola. Next base: position 146,753 of record NZ_VCDK01000005.1, on the reverse strand, counting down.
GTTGAAAAGGAAAAGACCGCGACCTGTACCGTCGCGCTCACACGGGCACCGGGAGTGATCATATCGCTGCCCGGTCGGTCGCGGGGGCGGCTGTCGATTGTGGGCATTGGCCCAGGGCAGGCCACTTGGCGCACGCCGGAGGTATCCCAGCTTGTGGCCGAGGCAGAAGAGCTTGTTGGCTACGGGCTTTATATCGACCTGCTTGGGCCGCTGGCGGCAGGCAAAGAGCGGTCGGATTTCCCGCTGGGTGGCGAAGAGGATCGCTGCCGCTATGCGCTGGAACAGGCGGGTAAGGGCAAGAACGTTGCGCTGGTCTGCTCGGGCGACGCGGGCATTTATGCCATGGGCGCGCTGGTCTTTGAATTGATGGATCGTGGACCCGATGAGATGGGCGTCACGGATGCCGCGCGGCGGGTGGATGTTGTGTGTTCTCCGGGGGTATCGGCACTGCAAGGGGCGGCGGCGCGCGCTGGTGCGCCGCTGGGTCACGACTTCTGCGCCATTTCGCTGTCTGACTTGCTGACCCCGCGCGAAGATATCGTGAAGCGACTGCATGCGGCGGCAGAAGGCGATTTCGTGATCGCCTTCTACAACCCGGTCTCGATGCGGCGAAGGACGTTGTTGGCCGAGGCAAGGGACATCCTGTTGAAACACCGCCCTGCGGATACGCCTGTCATGTTGGCCTCATCCTTGGGAAGGCCAGAAGAGCATGTGCGCTATCGGCGGCTGGATGCGCTGGAGGTGGACGAGGTCGACATGCTGACTGTGGTGCTGGTCGGGTCGTCTCATTCCCGGCTGGCGCAGTTGGGCGAGGGGCCGCGCATGTACACACCGCGCGGCTATGCGCGGAAAATCGACGGGGATCTCAGCCAGAAGGAAGGCGCGGCATGAAGGTTTATTTTATCGGTGCCGGGCCGGGTGATCCGGAGCTTCTGACGCTGAAAGCTGCGCGCATCATCGGGGAATGCCCTGTTTGCCTCTATGCCGGATCGCTGGTGCCCGAGGCGGTGGTCGCGGGCGCTCCGGATGGGGCGCTGGTGCGGGACACGGCGCCCATGACGCTGGAAGAAACCCACGCTGAGGTTCTGGCGGCGCGTGATCGGGGTGAAGATGTTGCGCGCGTGCATTCAGGTGATCCGTCGCTCTATGGCGCGATTGCCGAGCAGATACGCCTGTTGAAGCGCGATGGGATTCAATTTGAAATCATCCCCGGCGTTCCAGCCTATACGGCAGCGGCAGCGGCGCTAAAGCAGGAATTGACAATCCCCGAGATCGCGCAGTCCATCGTGCTGACGCGCATGTCGATGAAATCGACGTCGATGCCTGCGGGTGAAACGCTTGAGAATTTTGCGATCAGCGGTACGACGCTGGCGATCCATCTGGCCATTCGAAACCTGCGCGAGATCGAGCGGCAATTGATCCCGGCCTATGGCGCGGATTGCCCGGTTGCCGTTGTGTATCGGGCGTCATGGCCGGATCAGCAGGTGATCACTGGCACTTTGACGACGATCCGAGAAAAGGTCCGTGCGGCCAAGATCACGCGGACAGCGCTGATTCTCGTCGGGCCGGCACTGGGCGAGCACGCTGATTTCAAAGACAGCGCGCTCTATGACCCGAGCGAACAGCACGTCTTGCGTGTCAAAAAAGCATCACCCGCCGCGTCTTGAACGGCGGACGCCCAAACAACTTTCATCTTTGCCTGACATTTAAGCGCTCGAACTTAGTTTTGAGGCAGGGATGGAGTGAACGATGACGTATCTTCCGAATGACGTGCGCGCCGGTTTGGATGCCGCCCGCGCAAAACAGGCAAAACGCAAGTCGCGCTTGCGGGTAGAGACTGGTGCTTCTTACTTTTCGGTGCTCCGGATCTGGGATGACGGCTTTGCCGTTGATCTGGAAGATGCGCCCAAGCTGCGGGGGCTGGTCGATATCTATGATGGTCCACGGCACCTGTATCAGGCGCTGATCGTGGCCTCGTCGGATATGGCAGGAGAGCGCCGGTTCGAATTCAAGCGGAACACGGCGGCATCTGACGCCGCGCCGCTGGATTTTGAACGCGAAACCCCTGTGCCGATTGCACTGCTGGGTAAATAAGGCCCCTTGGACCTTGATGGACCTGTTATTGCAGGTCTTTGAAGGCCTCAGTCAGCCTTGCGATCGCCTCTTCGATGTTGGCGCGTTGGGTCGCGATGTTAAACCTCAGAAAGCTCTCGCCGCCCTTGCCAAATGTGGGGCCATGATTGGCGGCGATGCGGGCATCCTGCTCGACCCGGCGCGTGAATTCTTCTCGGGGCATCCCTGTATCGTCGAAATCGACCCAGCTTAGGTAGGTGGCTTCCAGGGGCATGGATTTCAGGCCAGGGATCGCGGCGATTCCGGCATCAAAAAGCTTTCGATTGCCATCGAGATAGTCACACAAACCATCCACCCATTCCGCGCCTGCGGAGCTATAGGCGGCTGTCGCCATGAAAAGCCCAAACGAATTGGGGCTGATGCCAAGCGCCATCATGCGCGCCGAGAATTTCGCACGCAGCGCATCATCGGCGATGATGACGTTGCCAGAATGGGACCCGGCGATGTTGAAGGTCTTGGTGCTGGCGGTCATCATGACCAGCCGATCCTCGATCCCGTCGATATGGGTCATGGGCGTGTGTTTCGCGCCAAAGGTCAGGTCATGGTGGATTTCATCGCTGACGAGGATCAGGTCATGACGGCGCGCGAAGGCGGCAACACCCTCCAGTTCTTCCTTCGTCCAGACGCGGCCGCCCGGATTGTGCGGCGAACAGAGGATGACCATCGTCTCCCTTCCCGTCATCGCCGCATCATAGGCGTCGAAATCCATTTCATACCGACCGTCGGTGTTCGTCATTTCCATTTCGACGACCTCTCGCCCGGCGGCGCGAATGACCCTCGCAAAGGCGTGATAAACGGGAGTGAACAGGACAATCCCGTCCCCCGGCTGGGTAAAGGCGTCCACGCACATCGCTGTGCCATTCACGAGACCATGCGTGGTAAAGATATGGTCGGCATTCACGGTCCAGCCATGTCGCTCCTGCATCCACCATTGGATCGCGGCGCGGTATTTGCTGTCGTCGCCGAAATAGCCATAGACCCCGTGATCGACCATGGCCTGAACCGCGTCCTGCACGACTTGTGGCGGCTTGAAATCCATGTCCGCAACCCACATCGCGAGACCTTCGTCACGCGGTACGCCGAACAGGGGTTCCATACCGTCCCACTTGCTGCAATGCGTGCCGCGGCGTTCGATGATTTCGTCAAAGCAGGAAGTGTCAAAGGCCATGTGGGTCTCCGGTGGTTGGTTGGCAGAAACGTAGCGGTGTGCGAACCGGGCGCAAGCGCGCAATTGTGTCGTGACAATTGCAGCGCGCGGCGGCTTGGCCTATGTCAACGCGCATGACACTCCGCCCGATCATCCTGCATCCCGACCCACGCCTGAAAAAGGTTGCGACCCCCGTTGGCGAGGTCGACGACACCGTGCGCAAATTGGCCGAGGACATGCTCGACACCATGTATGACGCGCCGGGCATTGGGCTTGCCGCGCCGCAGGTGAACGTGTTGCAACGGATTGTCGTGGTGGACTGCGAAAAGGGCGAAGACGCTGAGCCGAACCCGATCGTGATGATCAATCCGGAAATCCTGCAGTCGTCCGAGTCCACAAGCGTTTACGAAGAAGGATGTCTGTCGATCCCCGACCTTTTTGCGGACGTGACCCGCCCTGCCGAAGTAGATGTCCGCTGGACTGACCTTGAAGGTGCTGTCCGCGAGGCACATTTCGATGGGCTTTGGGCGACCTGCGTGCAGCACGAAATTGACCACCTCGATGGCAAATTGTTCATCGACTACCTCAAGCCGCTGAAGCGTCAGATGATGACGCGCAAGATGCAGAAGCTGAAGCGCGAACTGGCGCGCAAATCGGCCTGATCGGTGGCGCTGCGCGAGATCGTCCTGCATCCGGACCCGCGTCTGGCCGAGCGCTGCGCGCCGGTGACTGAGTTCGGGCCTGACTTGGCCACATTGGTCGAGGACATGTTCGAGACCATGTATGACGCGCCTGGACGCGGGCTGGCGGCGCCGCAGGTCGGTGTGCTGTCGCGCGTTTTTGTCATGGACGCCACCTGGAAGGATGGACCCGGCGAGCCGATTGCTCTGATCAATCCACGGATCACTTGGGCCTCACAGGATATGGCCGTGTTGGAGGAAGGGTGTCTGTCCATCCCGGATACGCCCCGCCATGTCGCCCGTCCGGACAAGGTGCGCGTTGTGTGGCAGGACCTGTCCGGCGATTGGCACGAAGCTGGCTTCGATGGGTTTGCCGCCGCTGTTGTTCAGCACGAGTCGGATCATCTTGATGGACGTCTGATCCTTGATCACCCGGAGGCCGCATGACCGTTCGCCCGTTTATCCCTTGGCCCAACGCTGTCTTGCGCAGTGTTGCCGATCCCGTCGAGAGTATCACCGATGAGATTAGGACGATCTGGGCCGACATGGTCGATACGATGGAAGCCATGCCCGGCGTTGGTCTGGCTGCGCCGCAGATCGGGGTCAATCTGCGGCTTGCTGTCGTCGACGCGTCACGTGACCGTGGGCAAGCGATCCTGATGGCCAACCCCGAGATCCTCCATGCCTCGACCGAGGAAGTGATGGGGGAAGAGGCGTCACCGAACCTGCCCGGTGTCGGGGCCAAGGTGAAACGCCCGCGCGCGGTTACGGTCAAGTTTCTGAACAGTGACGGCGTGATCGAACGGCGCGATCTCGTGCAGACATGGGCGCGGTCCTGTCAGCACCAGATCGACCACCTAAATGGCAAGATGTATTTTGATAATCTGAGCCGCGTGAAGCGTGACATGCTGATCCGCAAAGCGCGCAAAGGGGGCTGACATGCGCATTGTGTTCATGGGCTCGCCCGAGTTTTCGGTTCCCGTCTTGGACGCTTTGGTGGCTGCAGGGCACGAGATCGCTTGCGTCTATTGCCAGCCGCCGCGCCCGGCGGGCCGGGGCAAAAAGGATCGCCCGACACCGGTTCACGCCAAGGCGGACGCGATGGGGTTGCCTGTCCGTCACCCGGTATCGTTGCGCAATGCAGAGGCGCAGCAAGAGTTTGCAGCCCTCAAGGCTGATGTCGCGGTCGTCGTTGCCTATGGCCTGATCCTGCCGCAACCCATTCTCGATGCGCCGCGCCATGGCTGCCTGAATATCCACGCGTCGCTTCTGCCAAGGTGGCGCGGCGCAGCCCCGATCCACCGGGCCGTGATGGCAGGAGATGCGCAGACCGGGGTCTGCATCATGCAAATGGAGGCGGGGCTGGATACAGGGCCGGTTCTGCTCCGTCGCGAAACCCAGATCGCCGCCACAGAGACGACCGCTGACGTCCATGACCGCCTGTCCGTGATGGGGGCCAGTGCGGTGGTTGAAACGCTGTCGCGTCTCGACGAACTGGCACCTGAACCGCAGCCAGACGAGGGCGTGACCTATGCCGAGAAAATCAGCAAGGACGAAGCGCGGATCGACTGGACCCGCCCGGCGATCGAGGTCGACAGATTGATCCGGGGGCTGTCGCCCTTTCCGGGCGCGTGGTGCGAGGCAGATGGGGAGCGGCTGAAGCCGCTTCGTTCGGAACTGGCAGGCGGGTCAGGTGCGCCAGGCGCGGTTCTGGAACCGTTGGTCGTGGCCTGCGGTGATGGTGCCGTGCGGGTACAGGTGCTGCAGCGCGCAGGCAAGAAGGCGATGGATGTGGACGACGCGCTCAAGGGTTGGACGTTGCCAGATCGCCTGAGTTGAGGCGCGCGGGCGGTTCCCGCCCACCCACCCCTTTTGGGGGCTTTGCCCCCGTCCTTCGGACTCCCCCAAGAGTTTTTGTGGAAAGATGAAGCTTGGGGTCAGCTGCGCGGAGGGCGTGGCTTGTAGACAGGAATGTGCCAGCCAAAGGCGATTGAGCCTGCGCGCAAGGTGAAGGTCAGCGCTGTGCAGGCCACCAGAGGCACCCACGTCACCGTGGTGATGTGGAGCGCCATGGTGGCGGCCGCCGCACCTGCGAGGGCAGCAGTGACGTAGAGTTCGCCCTGCTTCAGGACCAGTGGCACCTCGTTACAGACCACATCGCGCAAAAGCCCACCCATGCAGCCGGTGATAACGCCCATCAGGATCGTGATTGTTGGGGTCTGACCCAGTGCCTGCGCTGTCGCAACGCCCGCAGAGACAGCGATGGCCAGCGCCAGTGCATCCAGCCAGATCACGACCTTGAGGCGGCTTTCAAACAAATGCGCGGTGAAAAAGGTGATCAGCGCGGCGATGCCCGCTACGGCGATGTTCGTGGGTTCAGCGATCCAGAAAACCGGATTGCGATCAAGCAAGAGGTCGCGCACCGTGCCGCCGCCGACAGCCGTTAGGGCGGCAACGAACACAAAACCGATCAGGTCAAGCTGTGCGCGCGAGGCCACAAGCGCGCCCGTAATCGCAAAGACCAGTACAGAGGCATAATCGAGAAGTGGGAGCCACGTCATGGGGTCAAGATCTCTGCTGTGATCCAATTCAGGGCGGCGCTGTAAGGAGCAGAGAGGTCGGCGTTATGGTCTAATGGCTGCCAAAAACACTCGAATAGGTGGCCGCCATCATCCGGGCAATGGTGGCGCCAGCGGTCGCGGACAGGCGGTTTGATACGACAGAGGGCAAAATGCCACCGCTCGCCTTTTACAATCGCGTCCGACTGTCCCAATGGAATGGCCGAGACGGTTTCGAGACCCGTCTCTTCGAAGAGTTCGCGTGCAGCGGCCCGCGTTGGGTGCTCATCCTGCTTGACCGTGCCCTTTGGCAGTTGAAGACCCGCCTGCGGATGCCGAAAGGCAGCGATGCGCAGGGGCGCGCCATCCGGGTGAAGCGCAACCGGGCAGGCCTTGTGGATCATGCCTTGGCATCCGGTTTGAAAGGCGCCATGCCCGCGCGGGCTAATTCATCGGCGCGTTCGTTCTCGGGGTGGCCGGCATGGCCTTTGACCCATTCCCACGTAATCTGATGACGTTTGGTGGCGTCGTCCAGACGTTGCCAGAGTTCGACGTTTTTCACGGGTTTCTTGGCGGCGGTCTTCCAACCGTTCTTTTTCCAGCCGAACATCCATTTGGTGATGCCATCCTTGACGTAGGAGCTGTCTGTCACGACCGTCAATGTCGAGGGTTTGGCCAGCGTTTCCAGCGCGGTGATGGCGGCCATCAGTTCCATGCGGTTGTTTGTTGTTTCCGGCTCACCGCCGCTGAGTTCCCGTTCCTTGACGACGGTGTCGCCTTCGCGGGCTATGAGCAGCGCGCCCCAGCCACCCGGGCCTGGATTGCCGCTGCAGGCTCCGTCTGTGTAGGCAAAAAGCTCAGGCATCTTTGACAGACCGAATGATGGCATAAGGATCGATGGTACCTGCCAGTCCCATTTCAGCGTCCTGTTTTTGCCAAACCGGGGTAAGGCCATTTTCGGTGAGCATGTCGAGAAGTTCGTCCAGCGAAAAGTAGCAATAGCGGCGGCCCAGCCCGTCGCGGTGCTCGCCTTCACCCAGTTTCATGCCGAGGTGGAAAACGCCACCGGGCCTGAGTGATTTGGCGATGGTGGCAATGTGCCGGGGGACGTCTGCGCGCGGGGCGTGGAGCAGCGAGAAGCTGGCATAGATGCCGTCATAGCTGCCTGTGCCGGGCAGGTCGTCAAATCCAAGCTTGCGCGCTCTTACGCCCGGCAAGGTTGCGGCGTGAGCGATCATGGCGTCTGAAAGATCCCATGCTTCGGCTTTCAACCCATGCTCGGCCATGGTTTGAGCCGAAAATCCGGGACCACATCCGAGGTCCACGACCGTGCCGCCGGGGTGCACGGCGGCGATGAAATCGAGCAAGTTCTGCGGCGGTGCCTTGTGCGCGATGGCGACGTAGTCATCAATCTTGGCGTTATAGACATTCAGGGTTTCTTCGTCGCTCATAGCTGAGTCCCCAAACCAAGGCTGATCACGACCAAGGCCGTCAAGAGGATCCGCAGCGACATCCACCATGGTGGTGTCAGCCCCCAACGCGAGAATTGCCAGTCAAGTGCCAGCAGCCCGATAAAACCTGCGATCAGGCTGAGCGCCGTTGCCGTCGCGCCGGCTCCGGTTGCGAAAAAGGCCCAGAGCGCGGGAAGGACACTCAGCGTGTAGCACAGGGCCTGACGTCCGCCGGCGCGGGTGCCAAATCCCCAAAGAACCCCGGACATGAAGGCCAGAATGACGATCCCGTATTGCAGCTGCACAAAGGGGCCAATCAGACGTGGCCCAAGAAATGGCAGGGCCATCTGGCCAAGGCCGGGTGCAATCGATGTCAGCGCCCCCCACAAAAACGGGAGGACGCCAGCAAGGCCAAGTAACAGGGCAGAACGCGGTATATCCATGCCCCTGTCTTAGCTGATTTTTCCCGGTGGGAAAGGCCTAGGACCGTTCCAGCGCAAGACGTCCGGCCAAGGCCACAAAGAGCGCCGCGAAGGTGCGGTTCAGCCATGCGAGAATACGCTCACTGCCGAGTATGTATGTCCGGACGCGGGCTGCGAAGATACCGTAAAGGACAAACACACCAAAGGTCATGGCCATGAAGATCGCTCCCATGACGGCCATCTCTAGTGTCGCCGTGGCGGGATTGCCGCTTAGAAACGGTGGCAATAGCGCGAGGAAGAAAATCGACAGCTTTGGATTCAGCACGTTGATCAGGGCCCCGCGCCGCGCCGTGATCCAAGGGCGTTCCGGTTTCGGGTCGGCCTCGACCGACAATGCCCCACCTGCGCGAACAGCTTGCCATGCAAGATAAAGCAAATACGCCACCCCCGCGAATTTCACGGCCTGAAAGAGGACGGCGGAGGTGTGCAGGACTGCCGCCAAGCCGAGTGCCGCCGCGAGAAAGTGGGGCACGATGCCGAAGGTACAGCCAAGTGCGGCCCAGCATGATGCACGCCAACCCCGTCCAAGGCCGATAGCCAAGGTGTAGAGAACGCCTGTGCCGGGTGCGATGACGACGACAAAAGCGGTGATAAGGAATTGGAGTGAAATCATTGGGTCGTCCTTTCGTGCGCACATTGGCGCAGAAAGGGGGCGGAAAGTCTAACCATTCCGCGAATGGGACGCGTCGGAGTGAGGGGCCAGCCCCTCACACTCCTCGGAGTATTTCAGAAACATAGAAGGATCGGGTCGAGTTAAGCCGGTTCACGGAGCACGCGGGGGACCTTGAACTCGACATTTTCCTGCGCGGTTTCGACGACTTCGACAGTCGTGTCATAGCGAGCCCCGAAGGCGTCGATGACTTCCTGGATCAGGACATCGGGAGCCGATGCGCCTGCGGTGATGCCGATGGATTTGATGCCTTCTAAGGCGCGCCAGTCGATGTCGGTCGCGCGTTGCACCAGTTGGGCGTAATCACAGCCCGCGCGTTTGGCGACCTCGACCAGACGTTTCGAATTGGAAGAGTTCGGCGCGCCAACAACGAGAAGGGCGTCAGATTTGGGCGCGGCGGCTTTAACGGCCTCTTGGCGGTTGGTGGTCGCGTAGCAAATGTCTTCTTTATGTGGACCTTGGATGGCCGGGAAGCGGGCCTGCAGGGCGGCGACGATATCGGCGGTGTCGTCCACGGACAGGGTGGTTTGTGTGACAAAGGCCAGCTTGTCCGGATCGCGGACCTCGACCTTAGCGACATCATCGACCGTTTCGACCAGAAGCACCTCGCCTTCTGGCAATTGTCCCATGGTGCCCACGGTTTCTGGGTGGCCTTCGTGTCCGATCATGATCATCTGCAAGCCTTTTGCATGATGACGCTCGGCTTCGATATGGACCTTGCTGACCAGTGGGCAGGTGGCATCGACAAAGAGCATATCGCGGGCGGCCGCGGCCGCTGGCACGGATTTGGGCACGCCGTGCGCCGAGAAGATCACAGGACGGTCGTCGGGGCATTCGTCCAGTTCATCGACGAAGACCGCGCCTTTGTCGCGCAGCGTGTCGACCACGTATTTATTGTGAACGATCTCGTGGCGGACATAGACCGGCGCGCCCCACTTTTCGAGCGCCATGTCCACGATCTTGATCGCACGGTCCACACCGGCACAGAACCCGCGCGGTGCAGCAAGGTAAATCGTCAGGGGCGGCTTGGTCATGGAAAACACCTTTGTTTGTCAATGCAGGTTGACACAAATCACGGGGTAGAGGAAAGCCCCGACACATCTGCTGATTTAACGGCGGTTTTGCAGGATTTCGACCAGTTCCTGAAATTTTGCGCGCTGGTCATCCGGGTTTCCCGAAGTGATGGCGGATTCGACGCAGTGCGCGGCGTGATCATCAAGGATGAGCTTTTCGACGCCCTTGATGGCCGCCTGTATGGCCGATGTCTGACGAAGGACATCCACGCAGTATCGGTCATCCTCGATCATCCGAGCAATGCCCCTGACCTGGCCTTCGATTTTTTTCAGCCGAGCGAGGGCGGCGTCCTTGTTGGTGTGCATCTTGTCGAGCCCGCAGATATACCCTATGGGGGTATAGGTATATCAGAGGAAACAGCATGGCAACCTATCACGTAAGACAGGACGGACGCGGCAGCCGGATCGCGGATTACTGGCCATTGATAGCGCTTGTGGGGGTGTCGGCGGCGGCGGGTGGCGCATTGGCTGCACAAGGTATGGCATGGATGCCCGCCTTTATGGGCGTGTTCCTATGCGTCTTTGCGCTTTTGAAGATTTTCGACCTTCAAGGCTTTCGGCGCGGGTTCAAAATGTATGATCTGTTGGCGCGGCGCGTCCCGAACTATGCGCTGGTTTACCCGTTCATCGAACTTGGGTTGGGTTTAGCCTATCTGTCAGGCTTGGCGCCGCAGGTTACGCAGTGGGTGACGATTGCGGTCTTTGGTTTTGGCACATTGGGTGTGCTGTCCGCGTTGCGTCGGGGACTTGATATCGATTGCCCATGCATGGGCTCGATCCTGTCGGTGCCGTTGTCGACGGTCACGCTGACCGAAGATCTTTCAATGGTTGCCATGGCCGCTTTCATGATCATTCAAGCGGCCTAGCAATCGTAACATCGTGGCCCGATGGCACATGCCATGCGGTCTCGGGCCGGAACTGCGAGCAGGATTTATTCCTGTTCTGCCATTTGCGGCATGCGGGCGTCTTCGCGTGGCTCACGCGGGGGGCGGCCGATGACGTCCTTAAGCTCTTCCAACTCGATAAAGTTGTCGGCCTGACGACGCAGTTCGTCTGCAATCATCGGAGGCTGGGATCGAATGGTCGATACAACCGAGACGCGAACGCCGCGACGCTGCAATGCTTCAAGAAGCGGACGGAAATCGCCGTCGCCCGAGAAAAGCACAACGTGGTCGACATGCGGTGCAAGTTCCATGGCATCGACGGTCAATTCGATATCCATGTTGCCCTTCACCTTACGCCGTCCCTGGCTGTCGGTGTATTCTTTGGCCGGTTTGGTCACCATGGTGAAGCCGTTGTAGTTGAGCCAGTCAACAAGCGGCCTGATCGGAGAATACTCGTCATTCTCCAAAAGTGCGGTGTAGTAGAATGCGCGCAGCAGCTTGCCGCGACGCATGAATTCTTGGCGCAGTAGTTTATAGTCGATGTCGAACCCAAGCGCTTTGGCTGCCGCGTATAAATTCGATCCATCGATGAACAGCGCCAGCCGTTCGTCCCGATAAAACATTGAAATTCCTTCCAAGATAAGCTTTGCAGAAATGGTTCGCGTGAGTGGATTGAGTGGCCCGCAAAGCTAACCGACTAATTTAGGGAGTTCGCATCATGTCGCAAGATAAAAAGCAACTTCCCTGTGGTCAAAGATACATCCTTGCGCTGGGCGGAAACCTCCCGTCTTCAGTCGGCGCCCCGACGGTTACGATACAACATGCTCTACAATCTTTGCGCGAGTATGACCTCCGTGTCAAAAAAATCAGCCGTTTCTTTCAGACCCCGGCATTTCCGGCGGGAAATGGCCCGGATTACGTGAACGCTGCCGTGCTGATAGAAGCCGATGAATTTGCCAGCCAGTCAACTGATGCGGCATGCCGCAGTGTTCTGGGGGTGCTGCACAAGGTGGAGCATGCATTTGGACGCACACGCGACACGCGATGGGGTCAGAGGACGCTCGATCTTGATCTGATTGCTGCGGGGGACACCATTTTACCGGATCGGGCAGGCTTCGAGGCGTGGATGCATCTTCCGATGCAGGATCAGGTCACCCGTGTACCGGACGAATTGATTCTGCCGCACCCTCGGATGCACGAGCGCGCGTTTGTTCTTGTCCCCATGGCGGACGTTGCGCCGGAATGGGTGCATCCGGTGGCAGGGCAGTCGGTCCAACAGATGATCGCGGCTTTGCCCCAAGACGAGGTCGCGTCTGTCGTTGCGCTTGATTAAGCCGCGAAGCGAATCAGGCTTGCCAATTTAGGTCTATGGGCATAAGTACAGCGCTCGTTTTATCCCCCGGAGAGATTTCGACATGGCACGCGTGACGGTAGAAGATTGCGTTGACAAGGTTCCCAACCGCTTCGAGCTTGTGATGCTGGCGGCGCACCGCGCCCGCGAGATTTCTTCTGGTGCCCCGATCACTGTGGATCGCGACAACGACAAGAACCCAGTCGTCAGCCTGCGTGAGATCGCGGATGAGACGCAAAGCGCGGAAGAATTGCGTGAGCGCCTGATCGAGTCGAACCAGACCCAGATCGAAGTCGACGAACCAGAAGACGACAACGCATCACTTCTGATGGGCGTCGAAAACGACAAACCCGCAGATGACGATCTGAACGACGAAAAACTGTTGCGCGCGCTGATGGAAGCGCAGCAACAGAAGTAACGAATGGACGGTCGCGAATGCAGCCAGCCGATGACCTGATCGGACGCATTCGCGCGTACAACCCCCACACTGATGCAGACCTGATTGCCCGAGCGTATGACTTCGGCAAAGAGATGCATGACGGGCAGTTCCGGCATTCGGGCGAACCCTATTTCACCCATCCGATTGCTGTCGCGATGCTCCTTGCCGATCAGAGGCTGGACGACGCGACCATTGTCACGGCGCTCTTGCACGACACAGTCGAAGATACGCGGGCGTCCTATGCTCGGGTGGCCGAGGAATTCGGAACCGAGATCGCCGAATTGGTGGATGGTGTCACCAAGCTGACGCAGCTTCAACTATCGTCCTCTGAAACCAAGCAGGCCGAAAACTTTCGCAAACTGTTTATGGCCACGTCACGCGATATTCGCGTCGTGCTGGTTAAGCTGGCTGACCGTCTGCACAACATGCGGACGATCAAGGCCATGAAGCCTGAAAAGCAGGTGCAGAAAAGCCGCGAGACGATGGACATCTTCGCGCCTCTGGCCGGGCGCATGGGGATGCAGTCCATCCGCGAAGAGCTTGAGGACATGGCGTTTCACGTCCTGAACCCCGAAGCGCGCACATCTGTCATCCGGCGCTTTGTTTCGCTGCAAAAGGAAACCGGTGATGTGATGGAGCGCATCGTCGGTGATATCGAACTCGAAATGAAAAAGCTCGGGATCGAAGCCGAGGTCCATGGCCGTGCGAAAAAGCCCTATTCGATCTGGCGCAAGATGCAGACCAAGCAGCTGAGCTTTTCACGGCTGTCTGACATCTACGGGTTCCGGGTCATCACCAAGGACGAAGGTGAATGCTACCGTGCGTTGGGCGCCATCCATCAGCGGTGGCGGGCCGTCCCCGGCCGTTTCAAGGATTATATCAGTCAGCCCAAGTCGAACGGGTACCGGTCACTTCACACGACTGTCTCCGGTCGCAACGCACGCCGCGTCGAGGTTCAGATCAGAACGCGTGCAATGCACGAGGTGGCTGAGACAGGTGTTGCCGCGACGTGGTCTTACCGGGATGGCGAACGCGTCGAAAACCCGTTCGCCGTCGATCCGTTTGAGTGGATGAGCCAACTGACCGAGCGCTTTCAGGATGAAGGCGATCACGAGGATTTCCTCGAAGCGGTCAAGCTCGAGATGTATCAGGACCAGGTTTTCTGCTTCACGCCGAAGGGTGATGTGATCAAGCTTCCCCGTGGGGCGACGCCACTTGATTTCGCCTATGCTGTGCATACGCGCATCGGCAATCAGACGGTTTCGGCCAAGGTGGACGGTATTCGCGTGCCGCTTTGGACACGGCTAAAGAACGGGCAATCGGTCGAAGTCATCACCGCCGAAGGGCAACGTCCGCAGGTGACCTGGGTCGATATCGCGGCCACTGGACGCGCCAAGGCTGCGATCCGGCGTTCCTTGCGAGAAGAAGATCGGGAACGCTTTATCAAGCTGGGCCGCGAATTGGTGCGCACGGCATTTGATGCGATCGACAAGCAAGCGACCAACAAGGCACTTAGAATGGCCGCCACCAATTTGGGCGCCGCCGATGCTGACGAGATCCTCGCCCGTGTTGGAAGCAGTGACCTTCTTGCGCGTGACGTCGTCGCCAGCGTCTATCCAGACCTCAGCCCAACCGAAGGCAAAGAGGTCGAGCCGCGTCGCGCCGTGATAGGCGTCGAGGCCAATCAGAGCGCTCAACGCGCCCCGTGCTGCCAACCGGTGCCGGGGGAACGTATTGTCGGGATCACCGACAAAGGCCGCGGCGTGGTCGTGCATGCCATCGATTGCGAGAATCTTGCCCTTTACGAAGACCAGCCGCATCGCTGGGTCGATCTGCATTGGCAGGAAGGTCGCCACCCTTTGAACAACACCGTGTCAGTCGACGTGACCATCTCGAACGATGCCGGTGTCTTGGGGCGGATTTGCACATTGATCGGGGAACAAAGTGCCAATATCTCGGATTTAAGATTTGTCGACAGAAAGCCTGATTTCTATCGCCTTATCTTGGATATCGACCTACGTGACCTTGAACACTTTCTTGCGGTCATGACCGTGCTGGAGGCCGATAGCAACGTGGCCGAGGTCGGTCGTCATCGTGATCCGTCGCGGTTGGCAGCCGAGACAGGCGCCGCCGTCTGACTTGGTCCGCATGCGCTCGTTCCGAGCCGGGTAAGAATTAAAGGGGACCCTCTTGGTCTTTAGACGCCGTGATAGACGCAGTTTAGGTCAGCTTGTGCGCAGCATGGTTTGGCCCAAGGGCGGCTGGTTACGTGCGATTGAATATATCAAGCATCGCGTGCGCCGATTGCCGGACCCACCCGAACGGATTGCGCGGGGTATCTGGGCCGGTTTTGCGGTGTCGTTCACCCCGTTCATCGGTGTCCACTTTGTGTTTGGCGGGCTCTTGGCATGGGTCTTGCGGGGCAACGTGCTCGCCGCCGTGCTCGCGACGTTCATCTCGAATTTCATGACCTTGCCGATTTTCGGCACGATTTCCCTGCGCGTCGGATACTGGCTGATGGGTATCAAGCCCGAGCGCGGGCTGGCGCGGCAATTCCTTGAACGCTTTGCCGAAGCGGGCTCTTCGCTTTGGAATAATGGGGTCGCAGCCTTCACGCCCGCAAAAGCCAATTGGGAATGGCTCTATCCGTTCTATATCGAGATTTTCCTGCCGTACTTGATCGGCGGTCTGATCCCTGGCGTGATCTTGGGTTCCATCGGCTATTATGGCTCGGTGCCCATCATCCGCGCTTATCAGAACCGGCGTAAGGGCCAACTTGCGGCGAAACTTGCCGAAATCCGGGCCAAGGCGCTCCGCCCGCCCGAAGACACTGGGAGCGAGCGATGAATGAGACGAGCAAACTGCGTCTGGGCGTGAACATTGACCACGTGGCGACCGTTCGAAATGCGCGCGGTGGCGCCTATCCAGACCCGTTGCGAGCCGCCAAGATTGCCGAAGAAGCCGGGGCCGATGGAATCACGGCTCACCTGCGCGAAGACAGGCGTCATATCAGCGACGCCGACATCGACGGGCTGATGGAGGTCCTAACCGTTCCGTTGAACTTTGAAATGGCCGCTACAGAAGAGATGCAGCAGATCGCGCTGCGCCATAAACCGCATGCAGTGTGCATCGTCCCCGAAAAGCGCGAAGAGCGCACGACCGAAGGTGGTCTGGAAGTCGCGCGCGAAGAGAACCGCTTGGCCCATTACATTGCGCCTCTGCGGGACGCCGGGTGTCGGGTGTCTATCTTTATCGCCGCTGATCAACGTCAGATCGAGGCGGCGCATCGCATCGGGGCCGAGGTGATTGAACTGCACACCGGGGCCTATTGCGATGCCGTGACCGATGGCGACGCTGAAACGGCCGAGAAAGAACTCAAGGCCATGACCGAGATGGCGGCATTCGCCGATGACCTTGGCCTCGAAGTGCATGCCGGGCATGGCCTGTCCTATGACACCGTCACTCCCATTGCGGCTCTGCCGCAGGTGCGCGAGTTGAACATCGGGCATTTCCTGATCGGAGAGTCGATATTCCTCGGTCTCGAACCCGCCATTCACAAGATGCGGCAGATGATGGACGAGGCCC
This sequence comes from Shimia ponticola, assembly GCF_007995215.1. GTDB lineage: Bacteria > Pseudomonadota > Alphaproteobacteria > Rhodobacterales > Rhodobacteraceae > Shimia_B > Shimia_B ponticola. Next base: position 130,300 of record NZ_VCDK01000005.1, on the reverse strand, counting down.
GGTCATGATGCGCGGTGTCTTTACGCCAGCAGTTCTGGCGACATGCGCTTTCTCACTGTGTGCTGCACTGCCGACGACGGGTGCAGCCCAGTCCATTGCGCCATGCGATTGGCGTGCTTCGGCGCAGGCGATTGTCGAACCTTGGGACATGTTTTCGCGGACATACGCCAATGGGGACGTGCGCGTGGCCTTGTTGGATACAATCGAGCCCGGCGCAGGTGCGCTTCACCTACTTGTTCTCTCGCCACCGCGCGATGAACTGGGCTCACGGCAATGCAATGTGGTGTCCTATGACGGCAGTATTGGATTCGCGGGTATGCTCTTTGAAGACCACATTGCGGATTATGATCCGTTGCGTGGCCTAACGCTTAGCTTTGATGCTCAGATTTATCGCGATGATCTTGCCGATTTTGCACCGGCGATTTTGGATGTGACGATCAACCAGTCCACTGGTGTGATCGAGGCCGTCGTGTTTCAGTGACGATCCTCTGAACCATCAGTGACATATTTGAACAAAGCCCTTCCTGTCCTTGCCGCCGTGTTGGCGGTTATTGCGGTCTGGCAACTGGAATCCGCGCGTAGCGGTCTGTTGATCACCGACGCCATGGTCGGCGCTACACCCGTCACCGTTTACGAACCGGACCAATCGCTTGGACCGACGCTTGTGATTTCACATGGCTTCGCAGGCTCGCGTCAGATCATGTCGGCCTATTCCCTGCATCTTGCTCAGGCTGGGTATCGGGTCGTCGCTTTCGATTACGAAGGGCACGGAACCCATCAGGTGCCAATGTCCGGGGATGTCACGTCCGTTGATGGCACGACCCGTCGGCTCGTCAATCAGACCCTTTCCGTGCTGCGTTGGGCTGCGGCGACTGACACAAGCGGGCAACCTATAGGTCAGCTTGGGCACTCTATGGCGACTGACGTCCTGATCCGTGCCGCTCTTGAGGCCGATCAGCCCCAAGGCCCCATCGTGGCGCTCTCGGCGTTCTCTGGCGCTGTGACGGCTACGGAACCGGAAAACCTGCTTCTGATCGCAGGTGAATGGGAAGCGCGCCTGCGCGACTTTGGCGTGGATGCCGTGCAAATGATCGACCCCTCCGCCGGGGAAAGTCAGTTGATCGACGCCCAGAGTGTAAGGCGTCAGGCCATTGTCGCGCCGGGTGTCGAACATGTGGGGATCCTCTATAGCCAGACCGCACAGGTTCGTGCGCTGGATTGGATGAACGCCTTTTATGAGCGTGACAATACGGTGCCGCCAATCCTGATTGGGCCATGGCTTCTGGTGTTGCTGGCCGCATTGGTGTTGATCGGACGTCAGGTCGTTCGATTGCCCGTTGGGCAAGCCTCGAATCCGGTCACGCTTCGCCCATGGCAATTTGCGGCCTGTGTGGCGGTGCCAGCGTTACTGGCCCCGGCCATATCGGTGTTGATTGATATTCAGGCGCTGCCTGTATTGGTTGCCGACTACCTACTGGTTCATCTCGCGCTGTATGGCATTTTAACTGTCGGTCTGTTGTTGTGGTTTGGCGCGCGTCCGGGCGCGATACGCCCCCTCGCGGCGCTTATCCTTGCGGTGTGGGGCATCGCAGTCTTTGGCTTTGCGTTGCACCGCTATGGTGCGAATTTCTGGCCTGCTGGTCCACGGGTCCTGATCGTTGGTGTTTTGCTTTTCGGCGCGCTGCCCTTTGCGCTGGGCGACGCGATTTTGACACAAGCTCGGCCTTGGTGGCAAAGGGCACTTTTACGAGTGAGCTTTGTGGCGTCTTTGATGATCGCAGTCGCGTTGGATTTTGAACGGCTGTTCTTCCTCGTTCTCATTGCGCCGATCATCCTGCTATTCTTTGCGATATTCGGGCCGCTTGGCCGTTGGACAGCAGAGAATTCGGGACCGGTTGCGGCGGGCATCGGCTTGGGCGTGATCCTTGCATGGGCGCTTGGGGTGACCTTCCCCCTGTTCAGCGCCTCCGGCGCGGCATAGGACGGTATCCATGATCCTAGGCATCGGCACAGACCTCGCGAATATCGAGCGCATCCAAGGCACGCTGGATCGCTTTGGAGACCGCTTTCGCAACCGGGTATTCACAGAGACGGAACAGCGAAAGGCCGAACGCCGCGCCGACATTGCCGGGACCTATGCCAAACGATGGGCCGCGAAAGAGGCATGTTCAAAGGCGCTGGGAACAGGTCTGCGCATGGGTATCGCCTGGAAGGATATGGCAGTCTCTAACCTGCGAACGGGTCAGCCCGTCATGCAGGTGACCGGCTGGGCCAAAGAGCGCCTGCAAGAGATGACACCACCCGGACACGAAGCCATCATCCATGTCACGCTGACAGACGATCACCCATGGGCGCAGGCCTTTGTCGTGATCGAAGCTCGTCCCATTGTCCCCGTTCACGCCGACGCAACTTGACTTGATCCAACGCAACCCGCAGTACGCCCGCACGGTGCGGACATGCTCCGACCAAAACCGAGCAGGACCTACAAGGACCAAAAAATGGCTGACACCGCCGAGAAAAAGCAAAACCCAATCATCGAGACGATCAAGACGGTCGTTTACGCGCTGATCATTGCGGGTATTTTCCGGACCTTCTTTTTCCAGCCGTTCTGGATTCCCTCCGGGTCCATGAAGGACACGCTGCTGATCGGCGATTTCCTGTTCGTCAACAAAATGGCCTATGGCTATAGCTATGCGTCCTGCCCGACGATCCTGATCCCGCAACTTGGCATTGACGTGGATGCCGAGGATTTCTGCGGCGTGTTCAAAGGATCGAACGAACGCCTGTTCGGAAGCGAACCCAAACGCGGCGACGTTGTCGTCTTCCGCCATCCGGTCAACGGGCGCGACTTCATCAAGCGTCTTGTCGGTCTGCCGGGTGATCGCATCCAGATGAAAGACGGCGTTCTGCATATCAATGATGAGCCTGTCTATCTGCAGGACACCGATCCCTTCATCGAGACCTTTGAACCTCAGGGCCCCCAAGGATTGACGCCGCGTTGTGCAAACGGCTCTGTCGGCATGGGCGGGGAATGCATCAAGAACGCCCAGATCGAAACACTGCCGAACGGCGTGTCCTATCGGGTCCTCGATATTCAGAACCAACTGGTCGACAACACGCCGGTGTTTACCGTGCGCCCCGGCCATTTCTTCTTCATGGGTGACAACCGCGACAACTCTTCGGACAGCCGCTTCCCGCAAGCCGCGCAGGGTGTGGGTCAAGTTCCGCTGGAAGACATCGTCGGACGTGCGGATCGCATCATGTTCTCGTCGGCAGGGCGGTCGATCCTGTTCTTCTGGACGTGGCGCTCGGACCGGTATTTCAAGAAGATCGAATGAAGCTTTCGGCAGAGTTAAAGGCATTTCAGGACAGGTTGGGTCATAGCTTTGCCCGGCCTGAATTGCTTGTGACGGCTTTGACCCACGCCTCTTTGTCGTCTGCGACCCGATCAGACAATGAACGGTTGGAGTTTCTGGGCGACAGGGTGCTGGGGCTGGTGATGGCCGAGGCGCTGCTGGATGCAGACAACAGCGCCTCAGAAGGGCAGCTCGCCCCCCGCTTTAATGCCTTGGTGCGCAAGGAAACCTGCGCTGATGTTGCAAGGCAGGTCGATCTGGGGGCGGTTCTGAAACTTGGGCGGTCCGAGATGATGTCAGGCGGACGCCGCAAGGATGCCTTGCTGGGCGATGGGATGGAGGCGGTGATTGCCGCCATCTATCGGGATGCCGGATTTGTTGCTGCGCAAAAGGTGATCCTGAAACTCTGGGGCAAACGGATCACGACGGTCGAAGAGGATGCGCGCGACCCAAAGACGTCGTTGCAGGAATGGGCGCAGGCGCGGAAATTGCCGCCTCCGAAATATGTCGAGGTGGCGCGCAGTGGTCCCGATCACGCGCCCGAATTCACCATCGAAGCACGTCTCGAAAACGGTCAGAGCGCTCAGGCTAAAGCCGGATCGAAACGTCAGGCCGAACAGACCGCGGCCAAGACGCTCCTGAAGAATCTAGACGCCTAGGTCGATTTGGACTGCGGTCCAGACATCTCTTGCATTTTCTTGCACACGTATGCAGGGTGCGGAAAACACTTTAGGAGAACCCGATGACCCCCGCCGAAATGGAGTCGCGTATCGTTCGATATGGCGATTTGAAACCGTGCAAGACTGCCTTTATCGACGCGCACACGCCGGGGTCCGACCAGAAGGAAAACTTCACCATTATTGGGGGTGGCGTCTCCGAAAGTCCGGATCAGCATGTCCATATCCGCGACACGCCGGGCTTTAACATCGGCGCAGCAGGTCAGCCGCCCAAATGCCGAAACTCGCTGCATTCACACCGCACGGCTGAGGTGTTCTTTGTTCTCAAGGGACGCTGGCGGTTTTTCTGGGGGCGCTGGGGCACAGCCGGTGAAGTGGTGCTGGAAGAAGGGGATATCTTCAACATCCCGACTGGCATTTTCCGTGGGTTCGAGAATATCGGCACCGATTACGGAATGATCATGGCGATCCTTGGTGGGGATGATGCTGGCGGCGGTGTCCTTTGGGCGCCGCAGGTGATCGAGGATGCGGCAGACCACGGTCTGGTGCTGGGCGAAAATGGGCGTCTCTACGACACGAAAAAGGGCGAAGCGCTGCCGGACGGGGTCGGCCCGATGCCTCTGCTCTCTCAAGAGGTTCTGGACCGGATGCCGGAGCCGACCACGGCGGATGTCGTGCCGAATTACGTGGCGCGCTATTGGGACATGGTGGCCTTGGCAGACCGGCAGCCAGCCAAGGTGATCGGGCCAGACGCCATGCTTCGCGACCGTCCGGGCTTTGAAGTTGAGCTCTGGACGCGGACGTCCAGGTCTGACGCGATGGAGGCGTCATCGCAGCACGAGGTCCTCATGCCCATGCGTGGGCATTGGCGGGTCACTTGGGACGGTGGCAGCACGGTTCTGAACCCCGGCGACACGATGGCCATTCCGCCTGAAACACCGCGTTCAATTGCGCCGTCGATGACCGGCGAAGCCAGCCTTTATGTCATTCGCGGAACGGGTGACGACGCTGGCCCGACGATGCCGCTCTGACATCAAAAGGCCCGCGCTGAATGACGCGGGCCTTTGCCGACTACGGTCAACGCATCCTCTATTCGGCAGGGATGGCGTGCCCCCCGGCGGGGCGACCGAAATGGCGCTTGTTCAGCAGGAAGACCAACACGATCATCGAGATTTGGGCGACAATCGCCAGCGACGTCAGCGACCAGTAGGCGACGCCGAACTTGGCGATGAGCCCCGCGCCGACAAGCCCCTTATTGATCCAGAAATGCAGCATCACAGTGAGAGCCACGCCGGGACAGACAAGAGCGTAAGAGCCTGGCGAGTTGCCCTCGCCGGTCAGATAGGCTTCGGCGTATTTCTGGCGTTTCAGGACCAAGAGACCAAGGCCGAGGAAGACGGCTTGCACGGCCAGAATGGTCGTCGTCAGCAATAGGGTATCTGCGGTGCCTCCATGGGCGTCGAAGGTGGTGTGCAGCCCATGTTCCTGGCGCATGGTCATGATGCCAAGGATCGTCAGGATCGGAACCACGACCATCAGCGTCGGCGCGCTTTCTTTGGCGGTGCCGTGCTGCAGCATTGAGTTCATTGCGATGATTGCCGCGACCAACGCGTAGAGCGCGGCGATGGTGCCCAGCATGATCGACAGCACCAAGGAGATTCCAACTGTCAGTGGGATTGTGCTCATGGCTGCCGGGGCGGACATGCCGACGGCGGTCATGGACAGGGCGAAGGCGGGCAGAAGCTGTGCAAAGGAATTGTTGGCGGTGACGTCGAAGACGCCGCCGTCGCTTAACACGCGGCCCAGAAATGCGCCGATGCGGCGAAAGGCAATCAAGGCGATGGCGGCAAAGGCAAACATGGCCAATGGGAACAGGTATTCGACCACGCTCCACAGCCCCGGCACAAAGACAAGGCCAAGGATGAAACCAGCGTTCACGGTCATCGCGAGCGCCAGCGGCATGGCCAGCAACTGGGTTTCGCCATTAGATCCGATTAGCGCCTGATAGGCCGGGGTCTTGCGGTATTCAGACAGGCGCACGAGGTTCCAGATCAGAAGCTTGATGTTCAGAAACGCAAAGCCGGCGATCCCGGTCACAGCCACGAGAATTGCGGCTTGCATCAGGGGCGTTCCGCCCGTGAACGCTGCCAGAATATCTTCGAAAACCGGGACGGGTTGGCCCGGGTGCGGGACCCAGAACATCAGAAACATGAAGAAGGTGACGGCCAGTCCACCCGCGCCCAGCGAGGCGAGGAAATAGAGCGGTGACCATGTGTCTGCGGGTTTGTTTTGAGAGAGGTTCATGATGTGACTCCAGTCTTTCTGAAGTCTGTTTGGCATGAGTCGGATGCAAGACACGGTGACTTGGTCACTCACAGCGCGACATTTCACGACAGCACGCGCGGGCACTTGATGACTGAAAGGGGGGGGCAACCGTCTCGGCAAAACGGATGCATCTCGCAGTTGCCGTGTGCCAGTCTAGATGGCGTCGATTTCTGTGAGAGAATTGGCCGGATCATTGATCCGCTACTTGGAGGTGACCGGGCGGCGTAAGGGCCGCCCGGTCGAAAGGTTTAGGCGACCAGATCGAAACGGTCGGCGTTCATGACCTTGGTCCATGCGGCCACGAAGTCGCGGACGAACTTTTCGTTGTTGTCGTCCTGTGCGTAGACCTCGGCATAGGCACGCAGAACCGAGTTCGAACCGAATACGAGGTCCGCGCTGGTGGCTGGCCACTTGATGTCACCGGTTGCGCGGTCGCGCAGTTCATAGGTGCCATCGTCAATCGGGTGCCAGCTATAGGCCATGTCGGTCAGGTTGACGAAGAAGTCATTCGTCAGCGCGCCGACATTGTCGGTGAAGACCCCATAGGCGCTGCCGCCGTAGTTGGTGCCCATGACGCGCATGCCGCCAAGCAAAACGGTCATTTCGGCAGCCGTCAGGCCCAGCAGTTGTGCGCGGTCCAGCAGCATCTCTTCGGCTGAGACGGCGTAGTCGTCTTTCTGCCAGTTGCGGAACCCATCAGCGAGCGGCTCCAGCACGCTGAAGCTGTCAGCATCAGTTTGCTCTGCGGTCGCGTCCCCACGCCCCGGAGTAAACGGCACCTCAACCGAGTGACCACCGGCTTTGATCGCCTGCTCCAGACCGACATTGCCTGCCAGAACGATGACGTCGGCGACCGATGCCCCAGCCTCTGCCGCGATGGGCTCAAGGATGCCTAGCACCTTGGCCAAGCGGTCTGGTTCGTTGCCTGCCCAGTCCTTTTGTGGGGCCAGACGGATGCGCGCGCCATTGGCACCGCCGCGTTTGTCCGAGCCACGGAAGGTGCGGGCGCTGTCCCACGCGGTTGCGATCAACTCTGCAGAAGTCAGGCCGCTGTCCGCGATCTTCGCTTTCACAGCGTCGACGTCATAGTCGGTCGCGCCTGCGGGGATCGGGTCTTGCCAGATCAGGTCCTCTGCCGGGACGTCCGGGCCGTAATAGTTGGCACGTGGACCCATGTCGCGGTGGGTCAGCTTGAACCACGCACGGGCAAAGGTGTCGGCGAAATACTCTGGGTCTGCGCGGAATTTCTGGCAGATTTCGTTGTAGATCGGGTCAACCTTCATCGCCATGTCGGCATCGGTCATCATCGGCATGTCACGCTTGGACGGGTCCGATGCGTTGATCGGCATTTCGTCCTCTGGCATGTCGACCGGCTTCCACTGATGCGCGCCTGCGGGCGATTTTGTCAGTTCCCACTCATAGCCGAACAGGTAGTCAAAGTAGCCCATGTCCCACTTGGTGGGTTCTTTGGACCACGCGCCTTCAATCCCCGAGGTGAAGGCGTTTGCGGCTTTGCCTTCGTGGCCCGGGTTGTGCCAGCCAAAGCCCTGCATGTGGACAGGGCAACCCTCTGGTTCTGCGCCGATCTGATCGCCAAAGCCGCCGCCGCCGTGCGCCTTACCAACGGTGTGACCACCACAGGTGAGCGCAGCGGTTTCTTCGTCGTTCATCGCCATACGCGCAAATGTTTCGCGCACGTGTTGCGCGGTGCGGGCTGGGTCAGGATTGCCGTTCACACCCTCTGGGTTCACGTAGATCAGGCCCATGTGAACAGCCGACAGCGGGTTTTCCAGCGTCGACGCGTCGTCCAGATCGCCGTAGCGGTTTTCCGATGGGGCAAGCCATTCGTTTTCGGAACCCCAATAAACGTCGGTCTCTGGTCCCCAGATGTCTTCGCGACCGAAGCCGAAGCCAAACATTTTCAGACCCATCGATTCATAGGCCATGTTGCCCGACAGGATGATCAGGTCGGCCCATGACAGCGCGTTGCCGTATTTCTTTTTCACCGGCCAGAGCAGGCGGCGCGCCTTATCAAGGCTCGCGTTGTCGGGCCATGAGTTCAGTGGTGCGAAGCGGATGTTGCCAGAGCCTGCGCCGCCGCGACCGTCCTGCATGCGGTAGGACCCTGCCGAGTGCCATGCGAGGCGGATCATCAGACCGCCATAGTGACCCCAGTCTGCAGGCCACCAGTCCTGGCTTTCGGTCATCAAGGCGCGGACGTCGGCTTTGACGGCCTCGAAGTCGAGTTCTTTGACCGCTTCACGATGGTTGTAGTCGGTGTCCATCGGATTCGTGCGGGCACCGTGCTGGTGCAGGATGTCGAGGTTCAGAGCGCTGGGCCACCATTTGGTGACGGGCTTGCCGATTGCGGTGTTGCCGCCATGCGCGATGGGGCAGCCACCAAGTCCTGGCATTCTGTTTCCGTCCATTTGGCTCTCCTGTCATTGAATTCAGTTCGTTGATGCCCGCAGGATAGAGCTTTCATGCGATTAACTCCAATTGAATGAGATAAAGATTGTGATAACTTCAGGTTATGATGAATTTCACGATTAAGCATTTTCGCTACTTTGATGCGCTCGCCCGGTTTGAGCACTTTGGTCGTGCGGCAGAGGCGTGCTCAATCTCTCAACCGGCATTGTCTGTGCAGATCAAAGAGTTGGAGGGGATGCTGGGGTCACCTTTGGTCGAGCGGACCGCGCGGAAGGTGCGGCTGACGACGTTAGGCGAAGAGTTTCTAGAGCGGACGCGCCGCATTCTGAGCGACGTGGAGGACCTGTCAGAACTCGCGCGGAAGCCGGATGGACCGCTGACCGGCAGGTTGCGCATGGGAATCATTCCAACTGTCGCGCCCTATCTTTTGTCCGACATCATCCGGCAACTGTCCCTAGCCCTGCCTGATCTGGAGTTGCGACCGCGCGAGTCGGTCACGCAGTCGCTTTTGAATGATCTTCTGAATTCCCGCCTGGATTTTGTCATCGCGGCGCTGCCGGTGTCGGAGCCCAGCCTGCGCGAGTTTGCTCTGTTTGATGAAGACTTCGTATTGATCCGGTCAGAAGAGGACGCGCAAAAACCTGTGCCTGCGCCCAAACAGCTATCCGAGATGAAGCTGCTTCTACTCGAAGAAGGTCACTGTTTTCGCGATCAGGCGCTGGAACTCTGCAACATCGGGCAGTCGGATGTCAGCCTGCTGATGGAGGGGTCGTCTCTGGCAACATTGGTGCAGATGGTGGATGCCGGGCTGGGGCTGACGCTGATCCCCGAAATGGCGGTGCCGCTGGAAACGCGCGGGACCAGCGTGGCCATCTCGCGGTTTGTCGCTAACAAACCCAAGCGCACGATTGGCATGGTGTGGCGTCGGACCAATCCGTTGGAGAAACAGTTGATGGGGCTGGCAGCCACGATCCGGCAGATCGGGCAGGCGCAGCGGGACAAGGCGCGCGGCTAATCACACAACACGTCAGGCGCGACGATCTTCCACTGGCTACGGTTTCTGGTGGCCCTTTCCTTCGCCCGGCATCCGCCGTATACGCGCCCCCGGCTTGATAAGAGCTTTACCCGAAAGGACTAAGGAAATGGGGTACAACGTCGTTGTTGTCGGCGCCACGGGGAACGTGGGTCGTGAAATGCTAAACATCCTCGCGGAGCGTGCGTTCCCGGTGGATAAGATTGCCGCGCTGGCCAGCCGAAAGAGCTTGGGCACAGAGGTGAGCTTTGGCGAGAAGACACTGACGACAGAGGACCTCGACACGTTTGACTTCACGGGTTGGGACATGGCGCTCTTTGCTGTGGGATCGACCGCAACCAAGCAATACGCGCCCAAGGCCGCGGCAGCAGGTTGCGTGGTGATCGATAACTCATCGCTCTATCGCTATGACCCTGACGTGCCGCTGATCGTGCCCGAGGTGAACGCCGATGCGATCCACGGTTACACCAAGAAAAACATCATCGCGAACCCGAACTGTTCGACTGCGCAGATGGTGGTGGCGCTGAAGCCGCTGCATGACCGCGCCAAGATCAAGCGCGTCGTTGTCTCGACCTACCAGTCGGTGTCAGGTGCGGGCAAAGGCGGGATGGATGAGCTGTGGGATCAGACCAAGGGCGTCTACGTCCCGGGGCAGGAAAAAGAGCCAAAGCAGTTCACCAAACAGATCGCCTTCAACGTCATTCCTCACATCGACGTCTTCATGGAAGACGGCTCGACGAAAGAGGAATGGAAGATGGTCGCTGAGACCAAGAAGATCGTCGACCCGTCGATCAAGGTCACAGCCACCTGCGTGCGCGTGCCGGTTTTCGTGGGCCACTCGGAAGCTATCAATCTTGAGTTCGAAGATTTCCTCGACGAGGACGAAGCGCGCGACATCTTGCGGGAAGCTCCCGGCATCATGGTGATCGATAAGCGTGAAGACGGCGGTTATGTGACCCCGGTCGAAGCCGCCGGTGACTTTGCCACCTTCATCAGCCGCATCCGCCAGGACTCGACCATCGAAAACGGCCTGAACCTGTGGTGCGTATCCGACAACCTGCGCAAAGGCGCGGCGTTGAACGCGGTGCAGATTGCAGAGTTGTTGGGCAACAAGGTGTTGCAAAAGGCCTGAGCCAATTTGAATTTCCCAAAAAGGGCGTCGCTGTGCGGCGCCCTTTTTTGTTTTGCCGATTTTAGTCGCCTATTTTTGCTCAATTCGCCCCATCGTTTCGAATGACGGACCAATACAAATGGATGCTTGGTTTCATTTGGGTCTCTGTTTAGTTTCAAATTGTTGAAGTATCGGGTGGGTGATTGATGGATCTTCTATTTCTGTTGGCGTCTGGTTTGTTTCTGGGCGCGTTTGGGCTGTTTGAAGGCGACGACGATGAGGACGACGCCACTAAATCGGAACCTCACAAACCACACGAGCCTGACCCAACACCGGTCGAACGCACACAGATCATCGGCACAGCTGAGCCGGATGCCATTACCGGGACAGATGGCAATGACCTTATCTTTGGTCGCGCAGACGCAGACCGAATCGACGGAGCCGCAGGGAATGACTTGCTGCGTGGCGGCGCGGACGACGATACGATCTTTGGCAATTTGGGCAATGACGTCGCCAACGGAAACCGTGGTGCCGACCTTATTCTCGGGAACCGCGGTAATGATATTCTTGACGGCTCCGATGGCGGTGATTTGCTGTTCGGCGGTCTGGGCGAGGATCAACTGAACGGTGAAGACGGCGACGATTTTCTGGACGGCGGCTATCACACGAGCCGCCCGCTAACCTTTGAAGAGGCTGAGGCCGTGTTGCGCAATGGTGGCGAATTGCCGGACGGTGTGACCGAGGTTTTTGACGATAAGCGTCCGGACCGTTTGCTTGGTGGATTTGGGAACGACGCGCTGGTCTTGGGCGATGGGGATCGCGGGTTCGCGGGTGCGGGCGAGGACACTTATTTCGTTTTGGATGATACCCTGCAGAGGGATCCGGAAACTGGGGCTGAAATCGGGTTTGTGCCGGACGAAGATCGACTTGTGGTTGTTGTCCCCGAAGGATCAGAGCCCATGCTGGAATTGGATTCGAGCGGTTTTGACGCCCCGAGGCTTTTGTCAAACGGCAATGTCATAGCGACCTTAAGGTTGGCGGAAGGGGATGTTGTTTCCCTTTCTGATATCAGTGTTGTCGATACTGCCGGGAATGCAATTGTGCCTGCGTCTGACCCACCGCTTCAGATCATTGGCACACCGGATGATGACAGCATAACGGGAGCGAGCGGCGACGATACCCTGTCGGGACGCCAAGGTGAGGACCTGATCCAGGGTTTGGATGGTGACGACACTCTTAGCGGAGGGCAAGGCGATGATACCCTTGTCGGCGGTGATGGCGGTGACACGCTATTCGGCAACAAGGGATCGGACCTGCTGCTTGGTGGTCGTGGCGCGGATTATCTGGGCGGTTTGCAGGATGATGACATCCTTCTGGGCGGTGAAGACAGAGACTTTCTGATTGGAAATGACGGGAATGACATCCTGGATGGCAGTCGGACTTACAGCCGTGACCTCACCCTTGAAGAGGCGATTGCCATCTACCGGGATGGTGCCGATTTACCTGACGGCGTGGCGGTCACTTATGACGACAACAGCTTTGATTTCCTCAGGGGCGGCGACGGCGACGACGTACTGTATCTGGGTGAGGGGGATAATGGTTCAGGACAAGAAGGATCGGATACCTACATCGTCAATGGCGATGCGTTCCAAAGCGATCCAGACGTCACCGCGCAGGCATTTTTTGACCCGCAAGAAGATAAACTGGTTGTTTTGGTGCCCGAGGGCACGGTGCCTACGATTGAACTGGGTCAGGACGAACGGGGCGCACCTCTTTTGTTGTCAAATGGGCAGGGCATTGTCCGCCTGAGCTTGCCGATGAACACGACCTTCTCCGTGGCGGATGTTGAAGTCGTCGATACAGCCGGAAATGCGGTTAGCCCTAATCTGATTGAGCCCGTTATCATCATTGGCACAGCTGATGCGGATGAAATTGTCGGCACGCGATTTACTGATGTTATCGACGGTCAGGGTCAGCGGGATGTCATTCTGGGTCTGGACGGGGACGATAGGATCAACGGCGGATTCTGGGCGGATGTCATTTTTGGCGGGAACGGCGATGATCAGCTAAGGGGCGAAGCCGGGCGCGACGCGCTCTTTGGCGGAGGCGGAGACGACCTGATCCTTGGGGGTGTCGCGGATGACATCCTGCAAGGCGGCGGTGGTGAGGACACGCTGGTCGGCGGGGACGGCGACGATATTCTGGACGGGACCTCCGCACTCAGCCGTGATCTGACGCTGGAAGAGGTCCGTGATCTGCGGGACAACGGTGTGTTGCCCGATGACGTGACCGTCAGCACCGACGACAAAACCTTTGACGATCTGAGCGGCGAAGACGGGGATGATGTTCTGTTCCTTGGCGACCGAGATGAGGCATCAGGGGGAGAGGGCGCAGATATCTTTGTGATCAATGATGACGGGTTGCAGCGAGGGCCTACGGTTGGTGCCTATATCGAGGACTTCCGCCCCGGTGTTGATACGCTTCAGGTCCTGACCGCTGAGGGTGGAACGCCTGTTCTGACAATCGAGGAAGACGCCGGAGGGCTGACGCAGATCTTGTCTAACGGCACGGTGATTGCCTCTTTGTTCGATGTCCAGGCCAGTGCGATTTCGCTCGCAGATATCGAGATCGCCGAACTGGTCCAGAGCGTCTGACCGCCGTCCATCCATTCCCGCTATTGCATAACAGAGCCCAAGCGCCGACGGTCATGCCAGAACGGTTTGGAGGCTTGTCATGCGTTTTTTCTTTCCCGCGATTGTTGCGGTGCCCGTGTTGGCGGGGTCTGTGGCCGCAGACGTGTTGCCGGCCGCGTCTGTCGTCACCGGCGCTGTGATCTATCCGCAGGGGGCCGAGGTCACCGAACGATTTGAGGTCGAGATCCCCGCCGGACGGCACCAGATCGTGCTGGCGATGCGGGATGCGCGCGGGCTGCCCGAGATTGCCTTGCAGGGCGACATGACCCTGATCGGGCGGCGTATGGACGGGCGGGTCATTGATCCAGAGCGGTTCTATACAGCCGCGCAATCAGAGGCCCTCTCGGCGCTTGAGGCAGCCGAGACTGCACGCCGGGACCATCAGGCCGCGATCACAGCCGCGAAAGAGACGATCACGGCGCTCGATGCGCAGATCGCGTATCTGAAGTCTGCGCGCGCCTCAGGCGACGTGCCTGCAACTGCGCAGGACCTGCAGGCGACGTTGGGCATCCTTGGTCAGGAATTGCCACGCTTGCTGCGCGCGCGGCTCGAAGCTGCGCGAGCGGTGGACGAGTTGATCAAAGCCGACGAGGCCTTTCGAAGGGATTTTGAAACCGCCAATGCCGCGTTGGCGGCTCTGAACCCGCCGCAGGAAGGTTGGGCGCGCATCGCGCTAGAGGTTCAAGCCGAGACGACAACACAAGCGCGTGGGACACTGACGTCCATGGCTCCTGACGCAGGGTGGTCGCCGGTCTACGACCTTATGTTGGACAGTCAGACAGGTGACGTCGCAGTCACGCGCAAGGCCGAGGTGTTCAAGCAATCCCCAGGCGATTGGCGCAGCGTGGACCTGATCCTGTCGACCATCGTTCCAAGCGAAACGGTTGGGGCTAGCCCCGTTTTCCCAAATATTGTGCGGATGCATGATGGCTCTGTGGTGGCTATGCCCCGGTCTGCGGTTCGGATGAATGCCGAGGCCGAGACGTTTTCCATGGATGCGCCTGTTATGGAGCCAGCCATTGTCATGGAAGGGGCTGTTGGTGAGTATGAAGGGGCGGCGTTTGTCTTTGCCTTTGACGGTGCTCAGACCATCGCTGGCGGAGGCGGCGCAACAGAACTGGCATTGAATGAAACGGTTCTGGATGGCACGCGTGAGATCGTTGCCATTCCGCGCCGCGATCAAAGCGCCTTTGTGACCGCGCGGGTCGACAATACGTCAGGTGGGCCACTGATCGCCGGGCGAGCGCGCGTCTATCGTGACGACACCTATTTTGGCGACACATTCATGGATGAAATCCCGGATGGTGCCGAGGCAGTTCTGCCCTTTGGAAGTCTGGAGTCGGTGCGGCTGAGCTACCGTATTGATGACCGGGACGAGGGCGACCGGGGTTTGATCCGTCGCTCGAATACTCAGAATGAGCGGGTGAGTTTCGAAGTTGAGAACCTTGGTCCTGAGCCCATCGATCTGCGCGCGCTATATGCGCTTCCCGTCAGCGAACAAGAGGATTTGGTGATCGAGATTGGGTCCAGCCCGCGCCCCGATGCACAGGATGCAGATGGCGTACGGGGTGTCGCCGCATGGGATCTGACTCTGGAACCGGGTGGCACCCAGACGGTCGAGATCGAAATGTCCCTGACATGGCCCGAGGGCCAGATGGTCAATTGGCGGCCCTGACACCTTCTATGTTTTGCAAATACTCCGGGGAGTGTGAGGGGCTGGCCCCTCACTCCTGCCCTCTAAAACCGCTCTGCGCGCAGAACTTCGCAATCGGTCACGCAGACCACGCCGATATGACGCTCGACCACCGCAAAGGCGGCTTCCAAAAGGCCGTCCAAGCGTTCTGGCCGGATAATGCAGACCACCTGAACCATGCCGGACTGCCCGACTTGTCCGGCGCGGTCCCATCGACCAGAGCGGCCTGAACCGCCTTTGACCGGCACAATCGTGTATCCCGTGATCCCTGCCTCCTGCAGCGCATCGCAGAGACGACGCTGCATCGGGGCTTCGATCGTGATTTCGACTCGTTTCGCGGGATGCGTCTGCATATCAGGCTCCGATCATCAGGGTCGCAATGGCCAGATAAAGCGGGATACCCAGCACAAGGTTGAAGGGGAAGGTCACGCCCAGCGACAGCGTGAGATAGATCGACGGGTTGGCCTCTGGCAGCGCCACGCGCATCGCGGCAGGCACAGCGATGTAGCTGGCCGAGGCGGACAGAACCATCAGCAAGAGCGCGCCGCCCAATGACAGGCCCAAAACCATCGCGACCAACAGGCCGAGCGTCGCGCCGATAGGCGGCATGAGCACACCAAAAAGAACCGTGCGCCACGTGACAGCGCCACCGGTGTTGCGCAGCCCGCGCCCGGCAACCAACCCCATGTCGAGCAGGAAAAGGCACAGCACACCCTGAAATGGCGACACGATGAAGCTTTCGATCATCGCAAGCCCGTCTTGACCGGTCACAGCACCGATCACAAAGGACCCGACCAGCAGCACAATCGAGCCGTTCAACAGGATTTCGCGCCAGAGTTCGGCATCCATACGGCCACCTGAGCCTTCGGACTTGCCGCCTTGTGACACCAACCACAGGGCCGACAGGATGGCAGGGGCTTCCATCACGGCGGCAACGGCCACCATGTATCCTTCGGAGGTGATGCCTGCATTTTGCAGAACCGAGGTTGCGGCCACGAAGGTCACGATTGAGATCGAGCCGTAATGCCCTGCGACCGCTGCGGCATTCAGCCGGTCCATGCCGGTCAACACGCGCAGGAGGACAAAGGCCACGAACGGGATGACTGCTGACAGGACGCCACCCGCCAGCATCGTGGCAATCAAACGCCCGTCCAGCCCGTGGTCAGCGACGCTGACGCCGCCTTTGAAGCCGATCGCAAAGAGAAGGTAGATCGACATGCCCTTTGCCACGGCTTCCGGCACGCTGAGTTCGGACCGCGCAAGCGCCGCAAAGAGGCCAAGTGCAAAGCTGAGGATGATCGGCGACAGAAGGTTGTCGGCTGCAAGGGCAAAAATGTCCATCAGACGCTCCGGCTGGTTTGGCGCATAACTACCGTTTGCGGCCCGAAGGTCCAGCGTGCTCTGACATTGGGCGTCTTAGACGCTGACAAAAACCTTGGCGTCGGCGTCATAGACCTCAAGCGCGCCGCCAGAGATGTCGTTCCACAGCCCATGCAGGTTCAGCGCCCCCTGATCGACCGCTTCGGCCACATAGGGGAACGTCAGCAGGTTCTGCAGCGATACCAGCACGTTTTCCTTTTCCAGTGCCGTGGTGCGTTCTTCCAGATCTTCAATATGCTTGATGCGTGCGTGGCCTGGGCGCAGGTTGTCCATCCACCGTCCGACATGGCTCTTTGGATCTTCCAGCGCGGGGGCGTTGCCTTCGCACATGTCCCGGCATCCTGCGACGCCGCCACAATGGGAATGCCCCACGACAATGATATGTGGCACCTTCAGCACGGTGACGGCGTATTCAATCGCGGCCGAGGTTCCATGCGGCCCGCCCTCTTCCTGATAGGGGGGGACGAGATTGGCGATATTGCGATGCACGAAGAATTCGCCATGCTCCCCGCCAAGGATCGACAAAACGTTTACGCGGCTGTCACAGCAGGCAATGACCATGGCTCGCGGACGTTGCCCTTCATCAGCCAGCTTTTTGTACCAGGCTTCGTTCTCGGCATGCGTGGTGGCTTTCCAACCGTGATAGCGCTGAACGAAATTGCTGGGGAGCGGCTTGACGCGGTGCATGGTGGCCTCGGGAATTATGCGGCTTTTCGAATATGTTCTTACGCAGCAAATCGACAAAATTCGAGGGTTTTATCGCCGCGCCAAGTAAGACTTTGTTCGTAGATGCCCGGCAATAACCCGTCTGCCGTGGGGGCGGCCAAGTGGGTAAAAATGTGTGACGAACGTAACAATACTGGCGCATGACGAGGGCGTGCGCATGAATCCTGACATCGTGCAGCAATTGCACGGTCAATTGGGCGAGTCTGGCGCGCAGGGGGTGATTTGCCGGGCCATGGAAGAGATCGCCAACAGGCTGTCGCTGATCGAACGTTGCTATTATCAGCGCGACATGGAAGCCCTGTGGCGTGCGTCGAAGGGCTTGATTGGCATCGCCGATCAGGTCGGGCTTGAGACCGTAGCCCGTGTTGCTGGCGACGTCGCGGGATCTGCCAAGGTCGGTGACGACACAGCCTTGGCGGCGACTCTGGCGCGGCTGATCCGGTTGGGGGACCGATCTCTCACTGTGGTCTGGGACGTGCCGGAACTGTCGGTTTAGCAAAGCGGGTTGCGGGCGGTTGGGGCATCGCTAGGTTTGCGGGCAACGCTGATCAAACATGCAGGCCCTGACCATGACCGCAACGTCCCCTACGCAAGACACCATGACCGGGCCTCGTGCCGGGTTCGCGCCTCAGACCGACGCGGCAATTCCACTGCATCTGGTCGCGACGGACGGTGTCGATGATGTGGTGGCCGGTCTGGGTACGATGGCCGCAGGCCTTGTGAAAACCCATGGCTTTCAGGCGGCGCTGGGCGATTGCCTGGTGGTGCCAGCAGAAGATGGCTCGGTCGCTTGTGCATTGATCGGCGTGGGCACACCGGCTGCACGCGCGCGGCGCAGGGACGGGGCGTTAGCCGCCGTTGGTCGGTTGCCGGGCGGCACCTATACCGTGGCTTCGGCTCCCGAGGACGTCGATATGAGCGCGTTTGCCTTGGGCTGGCTTTTGTCGGGTTACCGGTTTGATCGTTACGCCAAGCAAAAGCCTGCGACAGCGCGCTTGGTGGCCCCAAAGGATGTTGATGCAGCGCGGCTTGCGGCGATCGCAGCGGGCGAGGCCTTGACCCGCGATCTGATCAACACGCCTGCCTCCGACATGGGGCCGGATGCGCTTGAACAGGCGGCGCGTGATTTGGCGGCGGCACACGGTGCAGACATTAAGGCTGTGACCGGCGACGACCTCCTCGATCAGAACTTTCCCATGATCCACACAGTGGGACGGGCTTCGGCCACGGCTCCCCGATTGCTGGATATCCGCTGGGGAGAGGCCGGTCCGACGCTGACACTGGTCGGCAAGGGCGTGTGTTTTGACACTGGTGGTCTGAACATCAAACCCGGCGGCTCGATGGGATTGATGAAAAAGGACATGGGCGGCGCGGCCACGGTGCTGGGTTTGGCGCATATGATCATGGCGACGGGGCTTCCGCTGCAATTGCGGGTTTTGATCCCGGCTGTCGAGAATGCGATTTCCGGCGATGCTTTCCGCCCGCAGGATATCCTGACCAGCCGAAAGGGGCTGACCGTCGAGATCAACAATACCGATGCCGAAGGGCGGCTGGTTCTGGCGGATGCGCTCGCGCTGGCTGAAGAAGAGACGCCTGATCTGCTGATATCCATGGCGACGCTGACCGGGGCGGCTCGGGTGGCTGTGGGGCCTGACCTGGCTCCCTATTACACGGATGCAAACGAGGTCGCGCTTGCGCTCGAAGACGCCGCAGTGGCCGCGCAGGACCCAGTTTGGCGGATGCCGTTTCACGCACCTTATGAGGCGATGATCGAACCCGGTATCGCCGATCTGGACAACGCGCCCAAGGGCGGGTTTGCGGGCTCGATCACGGCGGCGCTGTTCTTGCGGCGCTTTGCGTCCGAGGCCCCGCGCTATGTGCATTTCGACATTTACGGTTGGCAACCCGCAGAGACGCCGACCCGGCAAAAGGGGGGCGTCGGGCAGGGGGCGCGGGCTGTGTTCGAGGCGCTGCCACGCGTGCTGGACCTGTGAGCGACCGTCGGTTTCTGCGTGCCAATGCACGGGTGGCCGAGGTCGGAACCGATGTTTCTGACGGGCAGGATCAGGTCACGGCTGCCCCGCGCGTCTGTGTGGCTGCCTATGTCGATCTTTGCCGCGCGCCGGGCGAAGGACGCGACAAGCATCTGATCTTTGGCGATGCATTCCAAGTGCTTGAAGATCGCGCTGGCCATGCCTTTGGCTATGACCCAAGCGACGGCTATGTGGGCTATATCCCCAGCGCGGCGCTGAGCGATCCCTATGAACCAACACATCGCGTGGCCACACGATCGGCGCATATCTATCAGAAAGCGGATTTCAAATCGCCTGAGGTCATGCCGCTGAGCTATGGCTCTGCTTTGCAAGGCGTCGTGCAAGGTGATTACCTGATGCTCGTGGCAGGGGGCTATGTGCCCATGGCGCAGGTCGCGCCGATTGAGACACGCGCCGATGACCCCGCCAGCGTGGCAGAGATGTTCCTGGGTACACCGTACCTTTGGGGTGGGAATACGGGGTGCGGCATTGATTGCTCTGGCCTGACGATGACGGCGCTACGGGCTGCCGGGATCGATTGCCCACGGGATAGTGACCTGCAAGCCAAGGCTTGGGAACACCTGCCAAATGATGCGCCGCTCAGGCGAGGCGATCTGGTCTTCTGGAAGGGGCATGTCGGCATGATGCTGGACGCCGCCACCCTAATTCACGCAAATGCGCATCACATGCGCGTGGCCACTGAACCGCTGGAAGGTGCGATCAAGCGTATCGCCGCGAATGAGTTTGGTGAGGTCACGGGCCGCGCGCGACCAGTTTAATCTGGACTAATCGACCGCGCGGATCAGTTTGCGTTCCAGAACGCGCAGCACCGTTTTCAGGTCATGACCACGTTTCAGCACCTGACCTTCGGCACCGATCACGGCGTACTGACCCTGTCTGTTGCGCAGCTTGGGCCGCTTTTCGATGCGGTAAAGCGGGAACTCTGCCGTCCGCCGAAATACCGAGAACACGGCCACATCGCGCAGGTTCGAAATCCCGTAGTCGCGCCATTCGCCAGCGGCGACCATGCGACCATACAGGGATAGAATCTGGCTGAGTTCAGTGCGGTGGAATGCGACCTGTTCGGGCAGGCGAAACGGCGTGGCTTGCATGTTCATGGCCTCAGAGTTGCGCCGTTTCTTGGGCAAATCAACCCTGCCTCTGGATTGCCGCAAAATCGCCTGTGCTTTTCCCCGCGACGATCATGGAAAAGCCCCGGCGCAGCGCGATCAAGGTCGGGCAAAGCAGGCATCCCGGGGGGCCGCTTCATAGCCCCCACCCAGTGCGGTCAACCGGGGTGTCCTGCCTGCGCAGCGTTCCGTGTGTCAGTGTGTGTCTGGCCGGAATCGGCACGTCGTTGGGGCGTCATCCGCGGTGGATGGCGCCCCTAATCGTGTCAACATCTCTTCCGACTGTGACCAAAGCGCGGTATAGACACGGGCGACATCGGCGCGCAAACCCTCAGACGATCCGGGATCAAAAGCGGCGGGCACTTCCGCGTGGCGCAAACACAGACGTCGCCATCTGTGGATCAACAAAAGCCGCGCCGTCAGCGCGTCGTTGCTCTGGTCGTGGGCCGCAAGATCAGAGGCCATATCCTGCAACGCGCGTTCATGGTCTGGGCGCAAGAGGCGCTGACCAGAACCCTGTAAAGGGCCATCGGCAAAGGTGAGCGCGCGCGCCTGAGGAATGCCGTGGAACACCCAGCCCTCTTTCAGTTGCACAGCGCCCTTTGGAGCCGGTCCAAGGCCCAACCGCCACAGGCGCTGATCCAAAGGTGGAGCGTAGATCAGTTTTGAGGCGGCGTCTGTTTCGCCGAGGGCCTTCGGCGTCAAACGGTAAAGGCTTGTGCGGCCATCACGCGCTGACATCACCCATCCATCCTGTGTCAAACGGCTTAGAGCGGTGCGAAGCGCGCTTTCGCTGATCCCAAGCGGGCGCAGTATGTCGGCCATCACGCCCACCGGCATGCGCCCACCGCGTGGCAAGGCCATGTCGCCCATGATGGTCACGATCAGCGACCAGACCCTTGGGCGACCCTCCGCATGGAAGGCGCTGATCATGGGATCAACCGTCATAGGCCACCATTGTCAGAAGCGTGTAGGTCGCCACCTGCGCATCGTCTTGATTGGTGAGGGTCACATCCCACGCGACCTCGCCATAGGTATCGGTTCGGCGGGTTTTGCGTTTGGCGGTCAGGCGCACTTTGAGCGCGTCGCCGGGGCTGACGGGAGACTGGAAAGACAGTCCCTCAAGCCCGGTATTGGCAAGGACCGGGCCGGGGTCGGGTTGCACGAACAGGCCCGCTGCGAAGCTGAGCAGCAGGTAGCCATGGGCCACGCGACCGGGGAAGAACGGATTGGCCTGTGCGGCGGCTTCGTCCATGTGGGCGTAGAAGGTGTCACCGGTGAAGTGGGCGAAGTGCTCAATGTCTTCGAGGGTGATTTCACGCGTGTCGGTGTGGAGCGTTTCGCCAATCGCGATCTGGTGGAAGGTTCGGCGGAACGGGTGTTTCGGCCCCTTGGTCTCTGGCGCGCCTTTGATCCACTGGCCACTGACCGCGCTGAGAAGGCGGGGCGACCCCTGAACGGCGGTGCGCTGCATGTAGTGCAGGATGCCGCGAACGCCGCCCAATTCTTCGCCTCCGCCCGCGCGGCCGGGGCCACCGTGGGTCATGTGTGGGAGGGGTGATCCGTGACCCGTGGCTTCTGCGGCGCTGTCGCGGTCGTTCATGTAGACACGCCCATGCCATGCGGCGGTGCCGTGGACGACCTGACGTGCGATGGCTGGATCATGGGTGAAGAGCGAGGTGACAAGTGAGCCGCCGCCTCGGTTGGCCAGCGCGATGGCATGACCTGTGTCGCGGTAGGGCAGGATCGTTGCGACGGGGCCAAAGGCCTCTTGTTCATGGATAATGGTCGCGGCGTCTGGATCGGGGCATGTCAGAAGGGTTGGGGCCATGAGGGCGTGATCAGTGTCTGCGCCAGTTAGGACGATCTTTGTTTCGGCCGAAAACGCGTCGAGCTTGGCCAACACATCTGTTTTTTGTTCGGCCGACACAAGCGCGCCCATGCGGGTGACCTCATCGGAGGGATCGCCTGGGGTGATGGATAGCTTTGCCGCCAGCGCCTCGGCTAACGCATCTGCACGATCCGCGGGGACGATCAACCGCCGCATAGCGGTGCATTTCTGACCGGCCTTGGTCGTGATTTCGCGCGCGGCCTCTTTCAGGAAGATATCCCATTCGGGGCTTCCGGCCTCGGCATCCGCGCCAAGGATCGCTGCATTCAGGCTGTCTTGTTCTGCGATGAAGCGGGTGCCTTGGCGCAAAAGGCTCGGAGTGCTGCGCAGTTTGAATGCGGTATCGGCAGAGCCTGTGAAGCTGACCACATCCTGCGGGCCGAGCCGGTCGAGAAGGTCGCCAAAGCGACCCACGACAAGTTGCACCGCGCCGTCAGGCAACAGACCGCTGTCGATGATGATGCGTACGCAGGCTTCGGTCAAATAGCTGGTCTGGGTCGCGGGTTTCACGATGGATGGAACGCCCGCGATCAGCGCCGGGGCGAGCTTTTCGAGCATTCCCCAGATGGGAAAGTTGAAGGCGTTGATCTGAACGGCGACGCCTTGCAGGGGAACGGCGATGTGCTGGCCGACAAAAGTGCCGTTGCGCGATAGCTGTTCGACGATGCCGTCCAGATAGACATCGCCATCGGGCATTTCTCGACGCCCTTTCGAGGCGATGACGAACATCGTCCCGATGCCGCCGTCGATGTCGATCCAGCCGTCCTTACGCGTGGCCCCGGTGAGGGAGTTGAGCGCGTAAAGTTCTTCCTTGCGGCCATCCAGATAGGTCGCCAGTGCTTTCACCATGCGGGCGCGGTCGTGGATATTCATCGCGCGCAGCGCAGCGCCTGCGCCCGAGGCGTGTGACAGCAGCACCTCGGGGTCAACGCTGCCGCCCGCGCGGGCAATCGCGGCCCCGGTCGCGGGGTTCAGAAGGGTGACAGCCTCTGGTCCCGGCGCGATCCACTCACCGCCGACAAAGCTTGCTGGTTCCAGCATGATCCCGTGCCTCCCGAACTTGACCTTTGGTCAGAGCTAGGCCCAACTGCACGCGAAGGTAAAGGGGCGGTGATCCCGGACCGAAGGGGAGGGTGCGTTGACACCGCAGGAACGGGCAGAGCAATCGGCAAAGGCGATGCTGGCGCATGACGGGGCCACAGTCGGCGCGGGGGTGCGGTTTGTGTCCGTTGCAGAAGGCCGGGCCGTGATGCAGATGGCGGTCGAGGATCGGCACCTGAACGGTCACGGAATGTGCCATGGCGGATATATCTTTCTGCTGGCGGATACGGCCTTTGCCGTTGCCTGCAACAGCCGCAATCAGGTGACGGTCGCTCAGGAAAACCAGATCACTTATGTCAGCCCGGGCCAGCCCGGAGAAGTTTTGACGGCGACTGCGCAGGAAGTCGCGCTGAACGGGCGGTCAGGCGTCTATGACGTGACGGTGCGCGGAGCGGATGACCGGGTGGTGGCATTGATGCGCGGTTTGGCGCGGCAGATCAAAGGGCAGCATTTCGAGGAAGACACATGAAGGACCTGACACCGCAAAAGGACAGCCTTGATCCCATCGAAATTGCCAGCCGGGACGAGATTTCGGGGTTGCAGCTTGATCGGATGAAATGGTCGCTGAACCATGCCTATGCCAATGTCCCGCATTACAAGGCCGCCTTTGATGCGGCGGATGTCCATCCGGACGATCTGAAAGACCTGAGCGATCTGGCGAAGTTTCCATTCACCACCAAACAGGACCTGCGCGCGAACTACCCGTTTGGGATGTTCGCCGTGCCGCGTGAACAGGTGCGCCGGGTACATGCGTCCTCTGGCACAACAGGCCAGCCGACGGTCGTTGGTTATACCGAGAAAGACATCGACACATGGGCGACCGTCATGGCGCGATCCCTGCGTGCCTCTGGGACGCGGCCTGGGGATGTGGTGCATGTGGCCTATGGTTATGGCTTGTTTACCGGGGGTCTGGGCGCACATTATGGCGCGGAAAAGCTGGGCTGTACCGTGGTGCCAGTGTCGGGCGGCATGACGCCCCGGCAGGTGAACCTGATCGAGGATTTCGGCGCGACGACGATCATGGTCACGCCGTCTTACGTGCTGTCGATCCTGGATGAATACCGCGCGCAGGGGCGTGATCCACGCGAAAGCAGTCTGCAGGTTGGGATTTTCGGTGCGGAACCTTGGACCAACGCCATGCGGACTGAGATCGAAGAGGCGTTCGATATGCACGCCGTCGATATCTACGGGCTGTCCGAAATCATCGGACCGGGCGTAGCGAATGAATGTGTGGAAACCAAAGATGGGCTGCACATTTGGGAGGATCACTTCTATCCAGAGGTCATCAACCCAGAGACGGGAGAACCCGTGGCCGATGGTGAACTGGGTGAACTGGTCTTTACCTCGCTCACCAAAGAGGCGTTCCCGATCATCCGATACCGCACGCGCGACCTGACCCGCCTTTTGCCCGGCACGGCGAGGTCGATGCGCCGGATGGAAAAGATCACGGGGCGCAGTGACGACATGATCATTCTGCGGGGCGTCAATGTCTTTCCCACGCAGATCGAAGAGGCCTTGATGGCCACGCCGGGCCTGGCCCCGCATTTCCAGATCGAGCTGACCCGCGAGGGTCGCATGGATGCCATGACCGTGCATGTTGAAGGCACCCCAGAGGCTGGCCCGCAACTGGTCAAGCGGATCAAGGAGACCGTCGGTATCAGCACCAACGTTGTGGTCGAGCCGGATGGCGGCGTCGCGCGGTCACAGGGCAAAGCTGTGCGCATCATCGACAACCGGGGCTGACCACGTTGGACGGGCCGCGCATCTTTGCGATCGGGTTTGACTGCTGTGGTGGTGGCCAGATCGGCCACTATTTCCGCACCGGCGGTTTTGAGGTGGCCGATGGCACCAAAGAGCCGTTGGCAGAGGCCTTGTTGCGCGCCCGTGCCAGCAACGTCACCCCGTTGCGGCAATGGGCGGATGCTCGGGTTTTTGTCGAATTGTGGGATTACAAGCGTCCAGCCTTGCCTCTTCTGCAGGGGTTCAAAGCCTTCGCCTATCTGGCTGAGCATTTCGAGGACGCGATTTTCCTTTTGAATACGCGGCACCGCGACACGTGGCTGGCCAATCGCAAGAACTCGGACGATCACGCCATTTTGCACCAACACGTGCGGGATACCTTGCACACGCGGCAGGAAATGCCGGGGGTATGGGCGGATGACTGGGATGCACATCATGCCGACGTGCGCGCGTTTTTTGGAGGCTCGGACCGGCTGATCGAATTGCAGATGGATGCGGATTGGCAGGTGCAGCTTTTCACGACTTTGGGGGATCGGTTGGCTTTGCCGGACCCTGACCCTGACGCGTCCCTGTTTCGTCGAGACGCTCCGCCTGCGCCGCAGCGCATGACGACGAATATGGCCCCGAGGCTGATTGAACTGTCCGAAGGCATCGCCGCCCATTGTCTTGGGCAGCGGACCACCGGTCCCGTATCTGATTGGCAGCCACAGAAAACAAACCAACTCGCCACGTTCGACGGGCATCACAAGGTGACGTGGCACAGTGGTGAGCCTTTGCCCGTAATCCGAGCGGGTGAGAACCTGAGCGATGGTTTCCTGCCCACGGACAAGACCGACCCGCCAGTTCAACGTGCGATGGGGGTCCTGAATGACCTGCGTACCGTTTGGAATGAGGGTACGCCGATCCGCTGCGATATGCTCGATGCGCGAGGTTACGGGCGGCAAGCGGACAACCCGCCGATGCCGGTTTTCGTCTATAACCGCCGACCGCAGGCCCGGAACTGTGTCTTGTGGCCTCTGGTTGGGTATCATTCGATGTATCGTCCCCATTTTGTGTCAACCGAGCCTGCGGACGACATCCCGTTCGAGGACAAGGAGGACGTCTGTGTCTGGCGCGGGAATCTGAGCGGCGGCACGGTGTCGGCGCTGAACCCTGAGCGGCTGAAATACGGGGGCAGTATCGGATTGATGAACCGCTATGCAGAGGCCAGCGACGAAGAGAAATCTGGACTCTTGGCGCGGTTGGACACACTGACGCGGTATCACTTGACGCGACGGTTGCAGGGTGTTCCCGGGTTCGATTTCGCGATGGTGCTGGGACCCAAACGACGCATGCTAAGAAAGGACCCGGCATGGGCTGGTTTGATATCAGACCCGAAGCCCGTGACATGGTTTCACCGCTACAAATACGTTGCGAGCCTTTCAGGGTTTGACACTGGGTCCAATTTCCTGATGGCGGTGAATTCGAACAGTCTGGTCTTCAAGGAGAAGGAAGACTGGGAACTGTTCTATTCCCACCTCTACAAACCGTGGGAGCATTACGTTCCGATCTCGCCCGGTGGGCGCAATCTGGAAGAGCGGATCGACTGGGCGCGCGCCAATCCAAAGCGGGCGTTGGAGATTACCCAGAATGCGCGGCGCGTCTCGGCTGACGTGGCGCGGATCACCGTGCGTCGGGCATTTCAGCGCATGGTGGCCGAAGAGGTCATGGCGTGGACATAGCTGGACCTGTGCGGGCCGAAGGCGTATGACGCGTGCCTGACGACGATTTAGTCTATCTCAAGGTATCCCCGATTTGACCCAATCCGAAAACACACGCGCCGGTTTCGTGGCCCTGATCGGCGAACCCAATGCTGGAAAGTCGACCCTGCTGAACTGGATGGTTGGCGCGAAGGTGTCGATTGTCACGCATAAGGTGCAGACGACGCGCGCGCGCATTCGCGGAGTGGCACTTGAGGATGACAGCCAGATCGTGTTCATTGATACGCCCGGTCTGTTTCAGCCTCGCCGTCGGTTGGACCGCGCGATGGTTGCTGCGGCGTGGGGTGGGGCGGCGGATGCCGACATCACCGTCCTGCTGATCGAGGCGCACCGTGGCGTGACCAAGGGCGTGGAGCGCATTCTGGAGACGTTGGAAGAACACCCCGGCCGGATCGCGCTGGCGATCAACAAGATCGACCGTGTCGAGGCACCCGACCTGCTGGCCCTGACCGAGGACATGAACAGCCGTCGAGATTTTGAACAGACCTTCCTGATCTCGGCAGAGAAAGGGCATGGATGCGCGGATCTGAAGACATGGTTGGCTGCGCAGATGCCGGAGAGCCCATGGCTATATCCCGAAGACCAGATCGCTGACCTCCCGCTGCGCATGATCGCCGCCGAGATGACACGCGAGAAGCTGACCCTGCGTCTGCATCAGGAACTGCCCTATCAGCTCACTGTCGAGACCGAGAAATGGGAAGAGCGCAAGGATGGCTCGGCCCGGATCGACCAGATGATCTATGTGAGCCGGGACGGCCACAAGGGCATCGTGCTGGGCAATAAGGGTGAAACAGTCAAAGCCGTGGGCAAGGCCGCACGGATGGAACTGGAAGAGTTTCTGGGTCGGCGTGTTCACCTGTTCTTGCAAGTCAAAGTGCGGCCCAACTGGCTCGAAGAGCGGGAACGCTACGACGAGATGGGGCTGGATTTCCGCGACGGGAATTCATGAGGCTCACGTCTGATGTTTGGGTGTCGGCCTATCTGACTCGGCTGCGGCTGATGGATATTCCAGCGTTTGTCGTGGCCAAAGGCGATGCAACGGCAGGCGCGGTTCTGGTCAAGGTCAGTACGCTGGATGGACAGGCCTGTTGTTACCAGCGGACGTTTGATTTCATGGCGGATAAGCGGACATGGGTGGTTTTGGCCGAAGGCTCGGATCGTGATGTCGAGGATGCTTTGTCCCGGCAGAAGGCCTCAGACCCTGATCTTTGGGTGATCGAGGTTGAGGATAAGGCCGGGCGGCATTTGCTGGATGAGCCGGGGCTGGATGGGTAGCCTCAAGAGAAGTGTAGCCGGGTGGGCGTCGGGCCGCGGCGCGGCGATGCAACGCTTGTTCGGTGCGCTTTATGTTAGCCAAATTGCCTCTGAATTCTCCAAACGCCTCGTGGTCAGCCAATCGCCGGGCCGTGGGGGCGGCCCGACGATCACCCGGCGGCCTTCGGCCTTGATTCCGGGTGGGGGTGCCTAACCAATGATCGAATGGACCGACACCGGCGTTCTTCTGACCTCGCGCGCTCACGGCGAACATGCTGCCATCATCGACGTGCTCACGCCAACCCATGGCCGGGCTGCGGGCGTGGTACGCGGCGGGCGGAGTCGCAAGATGACGCCGCACCTACAGCCGGGAACGCAACTCGACGTCACATGGAAAGCGCGGCTTGAGGATCATCTGGGCAGCTTCACCGTCGAACCTGTGCGCGCTCGTGCGGCGGTGATCATGGGCGACCGCAAAGCTTTGGCCGGGATGCAGGCGGTCACGGCACTGACCTCGGTCTTGCTGCCCGAGCGCGAGGCCATGCCGGATGTCTATGAGCGCACCGTGACGCTACTCGACCTGATGGCGGTGACGGACGCGTGGCCACTGGCCTACCTGCGCTGGGAACTGGGGCTGCTGGAGGCGCTGGGCTATGGGCTGGACCTGAGCCGCTGCGCCGTGACAGGGGCGACTGAGGGCCTGAACTATGTGTCGCCGAAATCGGGGCGGGCCGTCTCGACCGGCGGGGCCGGGGAATGGGCGCCCAAGCTATTGCCTCTGCCACCCGTGCTGTTGCCCGGAAACGAAGGTGATGACGGTGACATCGCGCAGGCCATGGGCACAACCGGGTTCTTTCTGAGCAAAGCCGCAGGCGATGGCCGCGACCTGCCAGAGGCGCGGCGCAGGTTGCGCGATGTGTTAGCCGTCTGACTCGCTGTCCGGCATCCGGGCAAAGATCATTTTCTCACCTGCATCATTCGACAGGATCAGAACGTCGCCTGACACCTCGGCCAAGGTCATGGCGGCCAGTTTAGCCAAATACGTCGCTTCCTCGGAGAGGTTGGGGCAGGCCATCTTGGTCGAGGCGATTGGCCCCAGTTCGAACCAAGGGTATGGCGCGGATTGCGTGGCAAAGTAACGGTTGCACGGACCTTGCCCCGCGACCTGCCCCGGTCCGGGGAAGGCCAAAGTGACCTGCGCCGTCTCAGATCCTTCATAGCGCCATTCGCTGCCGACCCCTGCAAAGCCAGAGATCGTCTCATCGCTGGCGCAGCCGACCAGCAGCAGTAAAACACCGAGGGCGCGGATCATGGGCTATCCTTTCGCGTCGATGAACGCGGCGCTTTTGAGTACCGCTTCTTTGGCGGGGATGTAGCGCATACCAGTCAAGGTCATGGTTTCAGATACATCTGTGGGGGCGCGAAAACCAATCTGTGGCAGCACTGTCTTCAGGTCCTTGTCAAAGAGCGCCAGCACCCGCAACAGCCACTTCGGGGCGGTGGCTGTCTTGATCTTGCGGTTGGGATAGGCGTCGGCCAACACCTGAGCCATTTGTGGGAATGTCCATTCATCGACGGTGGCCAGCAGGCGGTGACCGGCGGTCTCCGGCGTTTCAAGCGCGGCCACATGCAGGGCGCTGACATCTTCGATATCGATGATTGGCAAGGCAAGGTCCGGTTGCATCGGGTCTTTTGCAGACAGGATCCGTTCCACCACACCAAGCGAGGTGCCGTAATGCTGGTCCATCGGCGTGCCGAGCACGAGGCCCGGATGCACGGTGGTCAGCGTCATGTCGGGGTGGTCGTTGATGAAGTCCCAAGCAGCCTTTTCGGCCAGCGTCTTGGATTTCACATAGGCGGTTGCAGCCGGGTGATGAATGTCCGTCCAGTCAGCAGCCGTGTATTGGTGACCCGCAGGACGGTCGACATACATGACCGCGACCATGGATGAGGTCAGCACCACGCGATTGACGCCTGCACTCTGCGCCGCCTTGAGCGCGCGCATCGTGCCGTCGACCGCCGGGCGGATGATGTCATTTTCGTCCTTTGGTTGCGCTAGCGGAAACGGCGAGGCAGTGTGGACCAACGCGTCGATCCCGGTCATGGCATCGGCCCAGCCTGCGTCTTTGGTCAAGTCAAGCTCGACAAAGCTCAGGTTCGTCACGTCCCCGCCTTGGGCGGTTATCGCTTCTTTCACTTCCTCCGCGCGTTTCAGGGACCGAAGCGATCCACGGACATGGTAGCCTTCGGCCAACAGGTCAAAGGCAATGCGTTTGGCAATGAAACCGGTGATGCCGGTCAGAAGGACAGTTTGGCTGGGCATATCAATCTCATGTTAGACGCTCTAACATTCAGATAGGTACAACCGGCGCGATGTAAACCTCTGCTCAGACGAAACCTAGCTGTCGATCTTGTCCGAGATCAGGGCACGATCCTTGTCGATCAGCTTTTCGATCAATGTGCGGGCCTGTTTGTTGTCGGCGATCGGATAGCAGGCCGCCCCGTGAGACGCCCCGTTCAGATGGTCAAACATGGTGACTACCTTGTCCGGTTCCGCCGAGTGACCGACAAACATGGTATCAACGAGCAACCCTTCGGCCAGGATCATCGCGTGGCGGTCGACCAGCATATGGTAATAGGTCATGCCGCCATCCGGCACGACGCGTTCAATGCCCTTCTTGCCGTCCATCGCCGAGATCGGCAGCAACAAGGCATCACCGGGCACGACCCGCGTCACCATACGGCCTTGTGCAAGGACGTGGATATCGCCCGACATAAGAATGGGACGACGCGGCACCGCAGGCCCCAGCGCAAGCGCCGGAACGCGAAAGGGTTGCAAATCTGGGTTGGCGTTCAACTCATCTTCGCTGAAATGATGGCTATGCAGATGGAGCAAAGGCGCGCGTGAACCGTCGCGGAACTCAAGCTCTTCTCCGACTTCCAATTGATCAATCGGACGCATCCCAAGGGCTGTTTGAACAAATGTGCCGGGTCCAAATCCTGTGGCCTGCCAATCGTTGGAATTTGACATTTGGCTCCCTCTAGAGTTGCATTTCCCTGCGGAAATTTCGTGCCGTGTGCCCAACATTAGATTGGACAATTCTTATGAGATTTATTTTCGACCCTATAGGTGCCCTGCACAACAGAAAAGCCAAACTCGAAACTCGGAGGACGCTTGACCGCGCCTTGGCGTTGGGGAGCGAGCGTATCGGGGACCTCGTGATCCTTCTGCGTTCTAGATCGCACGCGGCCCGTCGTTCAGCTCGATGGAACTTTGTTGGGCTGGTCTTGACGGTCGCGGTCGGGATTGCGTTCTACCTCGGACTGCCGTTCTTGCGATCCTATTCGGACGGACAGCGTGTCGCCGCAGTGGCCGAAAGCAAGTCTATCACAGATCGCTTCAACTCGGCCGCGGCATCTGTTTTGGAGAAGCGCGACGCACTGACAGACGTCATTTCAACGCTTCCCGACTTTGCAGAGCAGATTGAACTCAATCTGCGGACTATTCGCGGCTTTCTGCTAGAGGACGACAACCTCTATTTCTTCGGTCAGGGTGACACGATCTTTCGGGTCAATTCCCAGTCTGAACTAGCAGCGGCCAACTTCGAAGACCGGGTATCTGACGCGCGTGTTGACGGACTTGACAGTATCTTCGGTATTGTGCCGATTGATGATATTTCAGGCGTCGACAGCTCCGACTGTTGTTTTGTTTTCGGTATCAAAGATGAGAATCTGGCTTCGGTAACGGTCGACGAAATCGATTTCCTTCCTATCGAAACCGAAATCGAAATTACCGGCAGCGATATTAAAGAACCACTGGGGCACGTCGTCATAGGCTCAAGGGTGTTCATTTATGACAGGGATGGTCTTGTCACGTCCTTGGATATTGCCGCTGCAAACCCAGCTGACACAGTTCAGAACACCAATTTCGACCTGTCTGAGGATCAAAAGCTTTGGAACATTGTTGAGCGCCCTGATCAGTTTGTCGCCTTGGGCAAAGAGACGCTGTTTGAGATAAGCAAATCGGATTTCACGGCCCGTTCTGAACCGCAGCTGGTCCTTGGACAACCACGCGCAGTACTTGAAGCTTGGAAGTTGACCGGAGATTATTTCAATAATCTCATAGACTATCAGGGCCAGATCTATGCAACAACGGATCAGGGAATCTTGGTGCCAATTGTTGAAGAAACGGCAGAGGATAACTCTGCCCAATTGGTTCTTGGGAGGACCGTCAGACAGATCAGAACCGAAAACCTAGACGGGGAGGAAGCGGCCATACCCATAGAGGATGTTATCCAAAGGGATGGGGCAATGCTTTTCACCGGCGGGAATGGTACCTATCAGGAAAGCTCGACAGACACCGAAAAACGTCTGCGCCTACAACAAATGCCAGGTCCTTTCTCGGATGGGGATACATTCATCCGATTTAACGATGAACTCTTCGTAGTCGAAGCACGCTCCAGAGGGGCGAACCTGTTGCGCATCAGCGGCGACGCCCGAGAGCGGGCTGTGCAGCGCCTTGGCCAAGCCAACTACACGCCATTTGACTGGGATCAGGCCGGAGCGTTTGCTGGCTATCAACAGGTTGCGGAACGTATCGAAACAGTTCTGGAAACACTGAACGGGGCCTCGTTCGAACCTTTGGAAGACGCCATTAAAGCGGTGAGTTCCGCCATCGCTCAGAACGCTAATGATGTCGACGACTGGGCGAACAGCTTGGCACGCAACCAAGGTGTGATTGAGGACTACAAGAACTCACCGCTCCGGTTCTTTGAAATCTCAAGCGCAGTTTCCGACATGGAGACCTTTTTCGAAGTCTGCCAGAAGTCCGACTTGAGAGAAGATGTCGACTGCCTTGCAGCATGGGAGAAAAGTATTGGTTCCACCCAGCAGCAATGGTGGATTGCCTTGGCAGAAAAACTTCCGCCCGGAGTCTTGCTGTTGTTCTTCCTCGCATTGTTGGCCGGTGCCTATCGCTACAATGTACGTTTGGCGAGTTTTTACTCTTCGCGTGCAGATGTTCTGGAGGCGTTGACCTTGTCTGACGAGAAGAAGGCTGAAGTCTTCGGACAGCTTACGGAAATGCTGAGTGCGGATCGTGTAGAGTTTGGTGTCCGCTCTAATCCTACGGATCAGGCCGTCAAACTCGCCACCGCTGCCTTGAGCGGCAAAGCAACCTGATGGTCCCAAAATAGGAAAGGCCCCGATCCGGGGATCAGGGCCTTTAAGCAGTCTTTTGGGCGCGCTTACGCCATCAGGCGGCGGGCGATGACCTGTGCCTGAATTTCGGCGGCACCTTCAAAGATGTTCAGGATACGCGCGTCGCACAGGATGCGGCTGATTTTGTACTCAAGGGCGAAGCCGTTGCCGCCATGGATTTGCAGCGAGTTGTCGGCTGCGGACCATGCCACGCGGGCGCCCAGCAGTTTCGCCATGCCGGCCTCGAGGTCACAGCGGCGACCGTTGTCCTTCTCGAAGGCCGAGAAGTAGGTCAGCTGGCGTGCCACCATGATTTCCACGGCCATCATCGCCAGCTTGTTGGCGACGCGTGGGAAGTGAATGATCTCTTTGCCGAAGGCTTTGCGGTCGAGGGCGTATTTCATGCCTTCGTCCAGTGCCGATTGCGCCACGCCGATGGCGCGGGCGGCTGTCTGGATGCGCGCGGATTCGAAGGTTTCCATGAGCTGTTTGAAGCCTTTGCCTTCTTCGCCGCCCAAGAGGTTCTCACCCTTAACTTTGAAATCGTCAAAGTTCAGCGTGTATTCCTTCATGCCGCGATAGCCGAGAACCTCGATCTCACCGCCCGAGATGCCCGGATCCTGCCATGGCTCTTCATCGGTGCCGGGGGTCTTCTCGGCGAGGAACATCGACAGACCTTTGTAGTCGGTCGTGTCAGGCACCGTGCGGGCCAGAACAGTCATAACATGGGTGCGCGCGGCGTGCGTGATCCATGTCTTGTTGCCGTTGACGATCCAGTCGCCGTTGTCGTCCTTTTTCGCGCGGGTTTTCAGCGCGCCAAGGTCGGAGCCTGTGTTTGGCTCGGTGAAGACTGCTGTCGGCAGGATCTCACCGGAGGCCAGACCCGGCAGCCATTTTTCCTTTTGCTCGTCCGTGCCGCCGCAGATGATCAGTTCTGCGGCGATTTCCGAGCGGGTGCCGAGCGAACCGACACCGATGTAGCCGCGCGACAGCTCTTCTGAGACAACGCACATGGAGGCCTTGGACAGGCCGAAACCGCCAAATTCCTCTGGGATGGTCAGCCCGAACACGCCCATTTCGGCCAGTTCGTCGATGGTTTCCATCGGGATCAGCTCGTCCTTGAGGTGCCATTCGTGTGCATACGGCTCGACCTTGTCGACGCTGTAGCGGCGGAATTGCTCGCGGATCATTTCCAGTTCGTCGTCGAGGCCCGAGACACCGACGGTCAGCTCGGCTGCGCGTTCTTCCATCAACTCGACCAGACGCACGCGAGCGGCCTGAGAGTTACCAGCGTTGCACAGTTCGGCGACGGCTGGGGCCATCAGGGCGCGCATATCGTCCTGTGTCAGGCCCATGTCCTGAAGCCGCACGACCTCACCTTGGTTCATCTGGATGCCGCCGTAGATCTGCCAGAGATACTCACCAAAGGCGATCTGATGGATCAGCTGTTCAACTTCGCCAAACTTGCCTTCGCCGTTCAGCTTTTCAGCCCAAGCCTGCATCTGGCGTAGAGACTCATTGTAGGTGGCGAGCCATGCAAGGCCGTGAGCTGCAGTCTGGTTGGCATCAACGAGACCGGTCGACACCCGACCGTCTTTCGACACCATATCGCGCACGGCTGCGGTTGCCTTTTCGGTGATCTCGGCCACTGGCCCCAACGCCTGAGACGTCAGCGAGAGCAGGTTCGGAAGAACCGTGGTCGTCATTGGAAAGTCTTGTCCGTCATGGGCCATGAATCATGTCCTTTCTTGATTTCCGTCTGACCTAGTTTGTTTGCAGGTGCAGCGCAACAAAAATACTGAATAAACATTGAAAACGAATGAAAATGTCGCAATGGAATTTCCTCGCCCTATGTTTGCCCGACCTCTGGCTTCTGCAGGTGCAAACAGGCAGTTAGGGGCATGGACCTAGGCGTATTATCAGAGTTTCCAATCGCAGTTCTGGTCGGGGCCTTTCTGGTCGCCGGGCTGGCGGGGTTGGTTAAGGGCATTGTGGGCTTTGCCCTGCCGTTGATTATGGTGTCGGGGCTTTCGTCGATCATGGAGCCCCGGCTGGCCCTTGCTGGTCTTTTGGTGCCGGTGATCTTTACCAACGCTCTGCAAACGCTTCGGCAGGGGTTGGGGCCGGCATGGGCCGCAATCAAGGAATTCTGGCGGTATTTGGCCATCGTGTCGATTGCCATCTTAGTCGCGGCACAAGGCGCGGCTCTGATTCCCGATCGGGTGTTCTATTTTGTGCTGGGCGTGCCGGTGGTGGTGCTGTCTCTGATCCAACTGTTTGGCGTGCAGGTGCGAATCCCTGAAAACCGGCGGCGCTTGGCAGAGTGGGTGATCGGGCTGATCTCGGGCGTTTTGGGTGGGTTCGCAGGCACGTGGGGGCCGACCACGGTCTTGTACCTGCTGGCTATTGAGGTGCCCAAGCACAAGCAGATGGTTGTGCAGGGTGTGATCTACGGCGTTGGGTCGGTGATGCTGGTCCTTGCACACCTGCAAAGCGGCATCCTCAACGCACAGACCGCGCCGTTTTCATCGACGCTGCTCATCCCGGCACTGATCGGGCTGTGGATTGGGTTCCGTGTGCAGGACCGTATGGATCAAGCACGGTTCAAGAAAATCACACTGGTGGTGCTGACCGTGGCGGGGCTGAACCTGCTGCGAAAAGGGATGTTTGGGTAAAGCCTCATTTGGCATGCTCGTACAGCGGTTGTCACATAGCCGTTACATTCCCAGCCTAATCAAACAGTGACATGAACGCTCGACTGAACAGCTTCATATGACGCGCGGGGGGACCATAAAACGCCCCCGCCTCACGTCAGCGCCGTGTCATTTCCGACAATTGAATAAGGATAACCTATGCTGAGCCTTAGCTCGGAGACTGGGTCAGGTGTAGCCCCATGGGAATGGGCGCTGATGGCCGTGTTCATGGTGTTTGGTTGGTACCGCAACAAGGTCCGTCGTGACAGCCTGCACCAACGCGAAGACGGGGTGTATGTCTGGGTCGAATGGCACGGAGGGGAACGGACGTCCATCTGTGATCCCACAGAAGAGTGGGACAGCGAGGGAGATGGCGGGGATGGAGGCGACTAGCCGTTTCCGCCTCTAGTCTAATGCAAAACGCCCGCACAAGGGCAGGCGCTTCACAAACTCAATCAGATCAGCCTTAGCCGATTGCGGCGGCTTTCACGTCGTCGTCAATATACGGCACGTATTGTTCGAAGTTGTCCGAGAACATTCCGACCAGCTTTTCTGCGGCTGCGTCATAGGCTGACGTGTCGCTCCATGTGCGGCGCGGTGTCAGCAGCAGGTCTGCGACGCCAGGGACGCTAACAGGGACTTCGAAGCCAAAGTTTTCATCCTTGCGGAACTGGCCATTGTTCAGGGTGCCGTCGAGCGCTGCGGACAGCAGGGCGCGTGTCGCGCGGATTGGCATACGTGAGCCTTCGCCGTAGGCGCCGCCGGTCCAACCGGTGTTCACCAGCCAGCAGGTCGCGCCGTGCTTGGCGATCTTTTCACGCAGCAGATTCCCGTACACCTCAGGGCGGCGTGGCATGAACGGCGCGCCGAAGCAGGTCGAGAAAGTTGGCTGTGGCTCGGTCACGCCACGCTCGGTTCCGGCCACCTTGGCGGTGAAGCCGGACAGAAAGTGGTACATGGCCTGAGCCGGTGTCAGGCGCGCAATTGGAGGCAGCACGCCGAACGCATCACAGGTCAGCATGATGATATTCTTGGGGTGGCCACCCAGCGCGGTCGAGGAGGCGTTCGAGATGTAGTCCAGCGGGTAGGCGCAACGCATATTCGCCGTCAGGCTGTCATCCTCGAAGTCGAGTTCCTTGGTGTCTTTATCGTACACCATGTTCTCGATCACGGTCGCGAACTTCTTGGTCGTCGCGTAGATCTCTGGCTCGGCTTCGGCGCTCAGGTTGATGGTCTTGGCGTAGCAGCCGCCTTCGAAGTTGAAGGTGCCGCGGTCGCTCCAGCCGTGCTCGTCGTCGCCGATCAGTACGCGCGCGGGGTCGGCGGACAGCGTGGTCTTGCCCGTGCCTGACAGGCCAAAGAAGACGGCCGTGTCGACTGGATTGCCGGGCGCGTGGTTGGCTGAACAGTGCATCGGCATGATGCCCTTTTCAGGCAGCAGATAGTTCAGCAGGGTGAAAACCGATTTCTTGTTTTCGCCCGCGTATTCCGTGCCACCGATCAAGATCATTTTGCGATCAAAGTTCATGGCGACCACGGTTTCGGAGCGACAGTTGTGACGCTCTGGGTCTGCCTTGAACGATGGGCAGTTGATGACGGTCCAGTCAGGTGTGAAGTCCTGCAATTCCTCTGCATCGGGGCGGCGCAGCATGTGGCGGATGAACAGCGAATGCCATGCCAGCTCGGTCACCATGCGCACGTCCAGTCGGTGTGCCGGATCGGCCCCGCCAAAAAGATCCTGAACAAAGTAATCTTTGCCCTGCATATGGGCGGTCATGTCGTCGTAGAGCGCATCAAAGCCCTCGGTCGACATCGCGGCGTTTTGATCCCACCAAATGTGCTCTGCAACGCTGTCTGTTTTGACGACGTGCTTGTCCTTGGGCGAACGGCCTGTGAATTTGCCGGTCGACACCAGCATGGTGCCGCCTTGGCCCAGTTCGCCTTCGCCGCGTTTCAGGGCGACTTCGACGAGCGAGGGTTCGATCAAGTTATAATAGACCTGGCCCAGCCCCGTGATGCCTTGGTCATCGAGGGTGAAGTTCGGATTGACGCGTCCGACGGTCATAGCGCTAGGCTCCATAGTGGTCTGTTGTCTGGCTGCTATAACATGGCGTTTTTAAACAAAAACAGGTCGCGAGGGTATGTTTGCGCAACCAGCGTCGGTTTAGCGCAACCAGCTACGTCCATCGGCAACGAGTGGCTCATATGTGCGGCAATTAAGTCAGCCTTAGCAACTTTTCGGGCCTTTTGGCCTGAGTGAACACGCCCGATTCGCATTGCCAGTTGATTTTTTGCCTCAGAGGCCGATGATGGCGGAAAAAAGGCAGGCAATAACAACGAGCAGTATGAAAGGCATATCCAAATGTCGAAAATTGCACTTGTGGACGACGACAGGAATATCCTGACGTCCGTCGCAATGACTCTTGAAGCAGAGGGCTTTGAGGTCGAAACCTACAATGATGGACAGCAGGCGCTGGATGCGTTCAGCAAAGGCATGCCCGATCTGGGTGTCTTTGACATCAAGATGCCACGCATGGACGGGATGGACCTGTTGCAGCGTGTGCGCCAGAAATCCTCGGTTCCGGTCATTTTTCTGACCTCCAAGGATGACGAGATTGACGAAGTGCTCGGCCTGCGCATGGGCGCGGACGACTATGTCAAGAAACCGTTTTCGCAGCGTCTGTTGGTCGAACGTATCCGTGCGCTTCTGCGCCGTCAGGATGCGATCAGCGGTGAGGTTGCTCCGGAGACCGAAGACACCAAAGTCCTCGTCCGCGGCGAACTGACGATGGACCCGCTGCGCCATTCGGTGTCGTGGAAGGGGCGCGACGTTTCGCTGACCGTGACCGAATTCCTCCTTTTGCAGGCGCTTGCGCAGCGTCCGGGCTTTGTGAAGTCCCGCGATCAGTTGATGGACGTGGCCTATGATGATCAGGTCTATGTCGACGACCGCACCATCGACAGCCACATCAAACGTCTGCGCAAAAAGATGCGCAGTGTTGATGATGACTTTTCGGCTATCGAAACGCTGTACGGGATCGGGTACAGGTACAACGAAGAATAACTGGTAGAAACTTTGGATTGAAACGGGGGCCGCAACCAGGTCCATGACCGCCGCATCCGAAATTGACGTGCGCGACCTGAAAAGCGTTCGGGAGGCTGATGTCCTCCTGGGCGACGATTGGGTTGCGCCCGATGCTACCGTTGAAAAAGAACTTCAGGCCCGGCGCGAGCGCCGGTCCATGATCGCGCTGAACCGGTCACCGCTCGCGCGAAAAATCATTACCTTCAATCTGTTGGCGCTTGTCATCCTGGTTGCCGGGGTGCTGTATCTAAACCCGTCGCGCGATAGCCTGGCGTTCCAGCGGGCCAATGGACTGGTTAGCGAAGCAGAGCTGATCGCGGACGTGTTCGAGGCGGGATTGCCGGTTTCATCGCCGGTCAACTTCGCCACCGGAGACGGCATCATCATTGAAGAAACGCTCGATGGTTTGGACCTGCGCGGTGGGATCGATGTGTTCGTCTTTGACACCACCGAAGCCTTGATCGCCCAAAGCGAGGGCCAGGGACGCGCCTCAACCGTTACTGTCGAGGGGTTGAGCAAGGAAATCCGCTCCACGGTAATCACGAATTTCCTGAACTCTTTGTGGGAGGCGATGTCCGGCATCCTGTCGCCCACTGACCCTGCGCCGGCGCTGGTTGCGCCGGTTGATCAGGTCAAGGCGCTGCTGCCCGAGACACTGTCTGGCACGACCCGGGCAGAAACCGGATTTGATGCCGACGGCGCCACGGTCTTTTCCGTTGCCACACCAATCAAACAAGACGGCACTGTCGTAGGCGCAGTGGCGCTCGTTTCGGCGTCCGGGGAAATCGACCTTTTGGTCCGACAGGAGCGCGAACAGGTGCTGCAGATGTTCGTCATCGCCTTGTTGGTGTCGATCGGGCTCAGCCTTGTTCTTGCGTCGACAATTGCCAATCCCCTGTCCGACCTCGCGGCGGCGGCAGAGGTGGGCAGAGACAAGAACGCGCGTAAAATGTCGCCTAGCCGAGTGCGCATCCCTGACCTGACGGCCCGCCCCGATGAGATTGGCCGTCTGTCCGGTGCCCTGCGCGGTATGGTGTCTGCGCTATACGACCGGATTGATGGCAACGAACAATTCGCCGCTGACGTGGCCCATGAGATCAAGAACCCACTGGCGTCTCTTCGATCAGCCGTAGGCACGATGCGCATTGCCAAACGTGAAGATCAGATCAACACGCTGCTGAATGTGATCGATCAGGACGTGAACCGCCTTGATCGATTGGTGAGCGATATTTCCAACGCGTCACGTCTGGACAGCGAACTGGTCAAGGAAGAGGAAGAGCCGTTCGACCTGCTCAAGATGCTGGGCAACCTGAACCAGTATCTGGGACAGGAAGCCGAGAGCAAAGGCGTCGACTTCATTTCTGACTTGCCAGAGGGACAATTGGTGCTGATGGGCCTTGAGGCGCGGCTGGCACAGGTCTTTGTGAATTTGATCACCAACGCGATCAGCTTTTGCGAAGACGGCGATGCGATCCGCGTCTGGGCGCGCAAGCGCGAAAACCGTGTGCTGGTCGTTGTCGAAGACACCGGCCCCGGCATCCCTGACGGTGCGTTGACCAAGATCTTCAAACGATTCTACTCCCAACGGCCCGAAGGCCAGTTCGGCAACAACTCTGGCCTCGGCCTCGCGATTTCCAAGCAAATCGTTGAGGCGCATGGCGGTGTCATCTGGGCCGAGAATATCCGCCCGACCGATGCCGATGTGACGTCTGAACCGCTTGGCGCGCGGTTTGTTGTTGGTCTGCCTGTCTAGGCAACCGGGCCGGGGGATATGACGCGCGCAGGTTCTTCATGACCCCACCGTCACAGTCGATCTGGGAATCCCGATCAACCAATCCTGATCAGTTTGTACTGCATGCCACCGCCGTCGTTGCAAACGGGCGCGCACTGGTGTTGGGAGGGCCGCCTGGCATTGGGAAATCCAAGGTCGCCGTGCACCTGATGGCGCTCGGAGCGCAATTGATCGCAGATGATATGGTTTGGATCCGCAAAAGCGACCAAGGCGTGATGGCAGCAGCGCTTCCCAATGCGCCTGAGTGCATCGAACTTAGTCATATTGGTCTTTGTCCGGCCACACTTGCAAAACCTGCGGCGATTGCGGCCTGCGTTGACTTGAGGCCCACAGACGTGCCGCGCAGGCCTACGCCTCAATTTATGACATTGTTTGGCCACGACGTCCGGCTTATTCACACTTCACGTGAGGGGCCTTTTGTCCCCGCCCTGTGGCACTATCTGATAGGGTCAGGAGCCGAACAACCGACATGACCGTGCTAGAAAGAACAGTCACCCAACCCACCATCGTTCTTGTAACCGGACCCGCCGGTGCAGGCCGCGCGACGGCGATCAAGGCGCTTGAGGATATGGGGTTTGAGGCAATCGACAACCTGCCTCTGTCACTGGTGCCGAGGCTGCTGAGCGGTCCGCCGCTTGAGCGGCCACTTGCCCTTGGGATTGACCCGCGTAACCGTGATTTTTCCATCGACGCCTTGCTTGAGACCCTGGATCTCTTGGCCATGGACAGCACGCCGCCAACAGAGGTCCTTTATGTGGATTGTGCGGTTGATGTTCTGTTGCGGCGGTACTCCGAGACGCGGCGGCGCCATCCGCTCGCCCCTGACACAAACCCGACCGAAGGCATCCGCAAAGAGATTGATTTGCTCCGGCCCATCCGGTCACGGGCTGATATCCTGATCGATACGACAAAATTCTCGGTTCATGACCTGAAGGCCGAGATCAATCGCTGGTTTGGCGGGGCCGAGGACATAAACCTTGCCGTCAACCTGACCTCGTTTTCCTACAAGCGTGGGTTGCCGCGCGGTGCAGATATCGTGTTTGACTGTCGCTTCCTGCGCAACCCGCATTGGGTGCCAGATCTGCGGCCGCTTGATGGGCGTGACATGCCAATTCAGGACTACGTTTGCCAGGATGACGCCTATCAGGCGTTCTTTGAGGGAGTTCGCGATCTTTTGCTGCACCTTCTGCCTCGGTATCGGGACGAGGGAAAAGCGCATCTTTCGGTTGCATTCGGGTGTTCCGGTGGCCGGCACCGCTCGGTGACGTTGGTAGAAACCATGGCCAAAGCGCTTGCAGATGCGGATTGGCAGGTGTCTATTCGACATCGGGAAGTGGAAAGCCGTGTTGGGGACGACGCGGCTCAAGTTGCACAAGCGAGGCACGCGTGATCGGCATCGTGATCGTGGCACATGGCGGATTGGCAGCCGAATACAAGTCTGCCGTTGAGCACGTATTGGGCCCTCAAGAGGCAATGCGTTCGGTATCCATTGGCGTCAACGACAACCGGGACAGCAAGCAGCAGGAAATCTGCGATGCCGCCGACGCGGTCGATAGCGGCGATGGCGTGGTTCTGGTGATCGATTTGTTCGGCAGTTCGCCGTCGAACCTGTCGCTGCGTGCCTGTCAGCCCTCTGGCCGCAAGATCCTTTATGGTGCGAATTTGCCAATGTTGGTCAAATTGACCAAAATGCGGCGTAAACCACTGGGCGCTGCGGTTGACGCTGCCCTGACGGCTGGTCGAAAATACCTTGATACTATGGATTTTGAAGCCCAAGCGCGTCCCACATGACTGAAAAGACCTTAGAAATCGTCAACCAAAAGGGGCTCCATGCCCGCGCCTCGGCCCGTTTTGCAGAGACGGTCGAGCAATTTGATGCCGACTGCGACGTTATGAAAGACGGTCTGAGCGCCTGTGGCGACAGCATCATGGGGCTTTTGATGTTGGCAGCTTCGACGGGAACCACTATTCAAATTCGGACGTCTGGACCGCAAGCGGACGAATTGGCAATGGCGCTGGAGGCGCTTGTTGCTGATCGCTTCGGTGAGGAAAGCTAGGCGCGGAAACCGGCAGTCACGCCGCCGAAGCGAATGAAGTGGAAGACGACGTGGTAGACAACGCGCACCGTACACCGATCGTGAAGCCAATGCGCGAAGGCTTGCCGCCCGAGGAAGCCCCGTACGACAAGCGCAAGCTCAGTTACGCGGGCACATTCACGAATCCGTGGAAATCGACCCTGATCCGCACGATGGAGTGGTGTACCGGCAAGATCACCCTGCTGCGCCGCATTCGCGAATTCGAACGGATCGGTCCCGCACATGGGCAGATGTTCTGGAAACAGGCGCGCGGGCTGATGGGCATCGACCTGCAGACGCCCCGCGAGCAGATCGAGCGCATCCCGGCAAAAGGTCCTGTCGTGATCGTCGCCAATCACCCACATGGGTTGGTGGATGGGATGATCCTTGCCGAGCTGGTTGGTGAAATTCGCGATGACTACAAAATCCTGACGCGATCCTTGCTGACCGGTGTCAAAGAGGTCTCGAAATACATGCTGCCGGTGCCGTTTCCGCACGAAGAGGACAGCTTCAAGAAAAGCCTTGAGATGCGCAAAGAGGCGATGGGCCATCTGGCCGATGGCGGTGTGATCGTGCTCTTTCCGTCTGGCTCTGTGGCGGCGTCTGAAACCTATTTTGGTCCTGCTATCGAAGGCGAATGGAACCCGTTCACGGCCAAGATGATCACCCGCTCGAAGGCAACGGTGATCCCGGTCTTTTTCCAAGGTCAAAACAGCCGGGCCTATCAGATCGCCAATCAGATTTCGGCCACCCTGCGGCAGGGTTTGCTG
Organism: Shimia ponticola; assembly: GCF_007995215.1. GTDB lineage: Bacteria > Pseudomonadota > Alphaproteobacteria > Rhodobacterales > Rhodobacteraceae > Shimia_B > Shimia_B ponticola. The sequence continues at coordinate 86,353 of NZ_VCDK01000005.1, read as the reverse complement.
ATCCACGAGGTGGCGCACGCGTTCAACAAACCGCAGGCGCCCATCATCGGAGAGCCGATCCCAAGCGAGGTGATTGCGGAAAAGGCCAAGAACCAGACCGAGTTCATGTCATGGCTGCGCCAGCACACGCTGAGCTTGGGTCAGACGGCCTAAATCGCACCTTTAGCGGGTCGGAACCGGGACCTCACCGCGATAGTCGTAAAAGCCACGCTGCGTCTTGCGGCCAAGCCAACCAGCCTCGACATATTTGGTGAGCAGAGGGCAGGGGCGATACTTGGTATCCGCCAACCCGTCATGCAGCACGTTCATAATCGCAAGGCATGTGTCCAAACCGATAAAGTCCGCAAGCTCTAGCGGACCCATCGGGTGATTGGCGCCCAGTTTCATCGACGTGTCGATGGATTTGACCGACCCCACACCTTCGTAAAGCGTATAGATCGCTTCGTTGATCATCGGCATCAGGATGCGGTTCACGATAAAGGCTGGAAAGTCCTCTGCCGTCGCGCTGGTCTTGCCCAGTTTTGCAACCACGGCCTCGCAGCTCTTGAAGGTCGCCTCGTCCGTGGCGATGCCCCGGATCAGTTCAACCAGTTGCATCACTGGCACCGGGTTCATGAAGTGGAACCCCATGAAGCGTTCCGGTCTGTCTGTGCGGCTGGCCAGACGTGTGATCGAAATGGATGAGGTGTTGGACGTCAGGATCGTTTCAGGCTTCAGATGAGGAACAAGATCCTCGAAGATCGCCGTTTTGATCGTTTCGCGTTCGGTTGCCGCCTCGATGACAAGGTCAGTCTGCCCCAGTTCGGGCAGTTTCGACGTGGTGCGAATACGAGCCAAAGCGGCTTCGGCTTCGGCTTCCGTGATCTTGTCGCGCGACACCTGCCGCGCGAGGTTTTTGCCAATCAGGTCCGACATGCGGGTCAGAGCGTCGTCACTGGTGTCGGTGACCAACACCTCGAACCCGGCCAGAGCCATGACATGGGCGATGCCATTTCCCATCTGGCCTGCGCCGACAACACCAATGCTTTGCACGTCCATGACACTCTCCTGCGGTAGCCATCGACATTTAGCTACGCCCAACTGCCCGGAAAAGGTAGCAGATTTACGTTGAATTCAGAAATCTTGGTTTTGAGCGGTTAGGCATTTGCGAACTTTGCTTTTCTAGGACGGACCCCGGGTGAATTTTGGGGGACGTGCATGTTCCATAATCGACCGGGTCCAGCGGGCCTGACGTATTCCTTGTGCCAGTACCCTGGTGCGCGGGTGACTTACCGTGGGCCGCCAGCAAATCTGCAGCGGCCCTATATGGCCTTTATCGGTGCATCGGAAACCTTTGGTCCCTTTGTAGAGGCGCCGTTTCCCACGTTGATCGCCGAGGCCTATGGGGTTGAGGTGTTGAACCTTGGTGTTCGCAATGCGGGACCGGATGTGCATTTGCAGTCGCGGGCGATGCTGCAACTGGCCACTGCGGCGGTGGCCACAGTGGTGCAGGTGCCGTTGATCCCCAACCTCAGCAATCGCTTTTATCGCGTGCATCCCCGGCGCAATGATCGGTTCTTGTGCATCACGGAAGAGTTGCGCGCGCTCGCGCCCTATGTGGACTTGTGCGACGTCAATTTCATCGGTCATTTCTGGGCCGAACTTTTGCGGCAAGCACCCGATGTTGTGTCCCTCGTCCGGCAAGAAGTTGAAGAGGTTTGGCTGGACCGGATGCGCCTGATGCTTCAGCACATCAAGCCTCCGGTTTATCTGCTCGTCATCGAAGCGGACGCAACCAATCCGGCGGCCAAGTGGCCTGTCAGCCCGTCCATGCTGGATGCGCTTCGGCCATTCGTCCGCCAGATTGTCCATGTCCGCCCATCGCAACAGGCGCTCAGGGAAGGGCGCTCCACGCTGATGTTCAGGGATGCAGAGTTCAGCAAAGCGTCCGGCGCGTTGAATGCGACGGCGCATAAGGATGTTGCGCATGGCGTGATGGCAGCGATGGATAACGCCATGAAAAAGGCCCGCGCCTGACTGGCACGGGCCTTTAATTCCTAATGCTCGAGGCCTTAGCCCAGCTTTTCGGTGAGCTCTGGGACAGCGTCGAACAGGTCAGCGACAAGACCGTAATCAGCGACTTGGAAGATCGGCGCTTCTTCGTCTTTGTTGATCGCGACGATGATCTTCGAGTCCTTCATACCAGCAAGGTGCTGGATCGCGCCCGAGATACCGACAGCGATATAGAGGTCCGGTGCCACGACCTTACCGGTCTGACCCACCTGCCAATCGTTCGGTGCATAGCCAGAGTCAACGGCCGCACGGGATGCGCCAACAGCGGCACCCAGCTTGTCAGCCAGCGTTTCGATGATCGCGAACTGCTCTTCCGAGCCAACACCGCGGCCACCAGACACCACGACACCAGCCGAGGTCAGCTCTGGACGGTCGCTCTCGGCAACCTTGTCTTCGACCCACTCGGACAGGCCTGGGTTAGCGACGGCACCGATGGTTTCGACCGAAGCCGAGCCGCCTTCACCAGCGGCGTCAAAGGTCGAGGTCCGGATCGTGGCAACCTTGGTCGCGTCCGACGATTTGATGGTCTGGACCGCGTTACCGGCGTAGATCGGACGCTCGAACGTGTCGGCGTCGACCACGGCAGTTACTTCCGAGATCACCATGACATCCAGCATTGCCGCAACGCGGGGCAGGATGTTTTTCGACGCAGCCGTCGATGGAGCAACGATGTGGCTGTAGTCACCGGCCAGAGACACGATCAGGTCAGCCACTGGCTCTGCCAGATCGTGGCCATAGGCGTCATCCTCGGCGCACAGCACCTTGGTCACGCCATCCAGCTTGGCAGCGGCATCTGCCGCGCCTGCGCAACCAGAGCCTGCGACCAGAATGGTGACTTCGCCCATCTGCTTGGCAGCGGTCAGGGCCTTTGCGGTGCCGTCCACGGACAGTTCACCATTCGATACTTCTGCAATCAGTAGGACGGCCATTATACAGCTCCCGCTTCTTTCAGTTTCTCCACAAGCTCGTCGACCGAGCCAACTTTGATACCGGCGGCGCGCTCTTCAGGCTCACCGGTCTTCACGATTTCCAGACGTGGCGCCGTGTCGACGCCGTAGTCCGCCGCTGTTTTCTCATCCAAAGGCTTTTTCTTGGCCTTCATGATGTTTGGCAGCGTGGCATAACGTGGTTCGTTCAGGCGCAAGTCAACGCTGATGATCGCAGGCATCTTGACCTTGATCGTTTGCAGACCGCCGTCGACTTCGCGGGTCACGGTCGCGCTGTCGCCGTCGATGGCAACCTCGGACGCAAATGTCGCTTGCGACCAACCGGTCAGCGCCGCCAGCATCTGGCCCGTGGCGTTCATATCGTTGTCGATCGCCTGCTTGCCGCAGAGAACCAGACCCGGCTGCTCTTCGTCGATGACCCCTTTCAGGATCTTGGCAACGGCGAGTGGTTCGATGTCGGTGTGAACATCATCGGCTGCAATCACCAAGATCGCGCGATCCGCACCCATGGCCAGCGCTGTGCGCAGGGTTTCCTGCGCCTGCTTCACGCCGATGGATACTGCCACCACCTCTTCGGCGACGCCTTTTTCCTTCAGACGGATCGCCTCTTCGACGGCAATCTCGTCAAAGGGGTTCATGGACATTTTTACGTTGGCGAGATCGACACCGCTTCCATCCGCTTTCACGCGGACTTTCACGTTATAGTCGATCACACGTTTGACAGGTACGAGGACCTTCATCGGCGCATTCTCCCAATTTCGATCGCGCTACTATCTAGCGCGCTTTAAGAATCTGGGATGTGTTATACCGCCGCTGCCGGTTGAGACAGGATAAAATCGGCATGTCCGGCGCTAACGGCGTCGCGTTTGACGTTCCGTTTTTCCGATAGGACGCAGGCTGGCGCGTTTGCACCGGACAATCGCGGATGGATCACCCGATGGAGGCCCGCAGATCACCCATCAGTTCATCCAATAGCTTCTGGGCAAATTCGTCGGTCAGCACCCCATCATCATCAAAGGCTTTGCCGCTATTGGCGAGCATCAGCTCTGGTCCCGGCAGAACCTTGGGGCGAAACGGGTTCAAGGCGAGCCGCAAGGTCCACTGACCACGTTCTCCGCCGGCACGCCCGGCGGCGGCGCTCATGATGGCGACGGGTTTGTCTTTCCAGACCGGTCCGGTGCGGCTCACCCAATCCAAGGCATTCTTCAACACGCCAGAGAGCAGCTTGTTGTATTCCGGGGTCGAGATGATCACCGCATCTGCCGCTGCAATCTGGTCTGACAGTTTTTGCGCGGCCTCGGGGGCGCCGTCGCTGTCTTCCAGATCGCCGTCATAAAGCGGCATATTGAGATCTGCCAATGTGAACTCAGCCGGATCAAACACCTTCGCGGCCGCCCGGATCAACTTGGTATTGGTCGACTCTGCCCGCAGGGACCCAGAGATCCCCAGCAACGTGTATTGCGCCATGTCGCGCCTCCTTCAAACTTACGCTTGAAGGGGCAGATAGGCCTCGACTGCCGCTGTGGCGACAACAATTCCTTGCGCTGACGCAGGTGTGTCTACGCGCAAACCGCCCTTGACGGCTTTGACCGTTGCGCGCCCACGCGGCAATTTCTCAGCCAAGGCGATACAATCGACCGTTTCGGGGTCGGGGACACCCACCGTTACTTCGACGGCCATGTCATCGTGAGACACACCCAAGACCTCGAACATCGGGATCGACGAATGCCGCAGCGCATCTTCGATTGCACGCGCGGCGGCCTTGGTCTGATCCGCACCGTAAAGGTCATTGCCCATGCCCATCTCGATGATAAAGCGTTGGCCGTGTGCGTTTGTCTTGACGCTCATGCGACACCCTCCAAACCGACCTTGATCGCGACATTGGCAATCACAGTCGGGTTGCCGTTCGGACGTGGCACATCCAGCCCACCCTTGGTGACCGTGATCGTCGGTTGGCCATAGGGAAAGATCGCCTTCAAAGCCTCGACATCAACCTGATCGGGTTCCTGCACACCGACCTGAACATCTAGGATCATCTGACCTTTGTCTTTGCCGAACAGTTCCGCAAGATTGATCGAGTTGTGCCACAGCGCGTCTTTGAGTGCGCGTTCGGCGGCTTGAGTGTAATCCTGCCTGCGCAGGCTGCTGCCCATGCCGAATTCGATAAGAAGAGGTTGGGTCATCTGAAACCTTTCGGGTGCTGAGCCGCACAGTCCGTGTTCTGAGGACCAATGACAAGACTGCTGGGACCCGTTCTCCAACAAGGGCCTAGGCGCGTTTTGCCTCAAATGCGGCGTCGATCAAGCTGTCGATGGGTTGCCAATCCGCAATTTCGAGACGGACCGGCAGGGTTACAACTTTGGCCCGAAACCGATCCGGCAGTCGCACCGCGTCCTTTTCCGTGGTGACCAGTTGCGCCCTGAGCAACAGCGCCTCACCCTCAAGGCGCGTCATCAAGGCCGCAGTCAAAGGTTGATGATCTGCCAGCGGTTCGGCACGGGCCAGATCAACGCCCAGCGCGCGCAAACTTCGAAAGAATTTCTCGGGGTGTCCGATCCCCGCAAATGCAAGGGCGCGCATGCCCTCCCATGGCATCCCGGTCGGCAGCGGTCTGAGCGTGCCTGTCACGTGCGGACAGGTCAGGCTGTTGCCCCAACGCTCCAGAAATTGTCCCTGCGCGGCGCTGTCGCCGATCGACAGCACCACGTCCGCGCGTTTCAGACCTGTGGTCACGGGTTCGCGCAGCGGGCCGGCAGGCAACACGCGGCCATTGCCAAACCCCTGATAGGCATCCACGACAACCAAGGACACATCCTTGGCCACATCCGGATTTTGAAACCCATCATCCAGCAGGATGACGCTCGCGCCTTCAGCCTCTGCCAATGTGGCCCCCGCGGCGCGGTCCTTTGCGACGATGACGGTGCAAAAGGCCGCCAGCAACAATGGTTCGTCGCCAACATCACCTGCCTTGTGGGCCGATGGATCGACCTTGACGGGGCCTTCAAGCTTGCCGCCATGGCCCCGCGTCACGACGATGGGCACCTCTCCACGCTCCAGCAACCGCTGGGCCAGCGCGATAGCAGTCGGCGTCTTGCCCGTACCACCAGCGTTCAAATTGCCCACGCAAATCACCGGAACCTTCGGCATGACGCGCGGCGCGCGGCGGACGCGGCGCGCCGTGGCCGCAGCATATATTGCGGCCAGAGGGGCCAGAACCAAGGCGCGAAAGCCGGGCTGTTGAAACCAAAAGAGGGGTGCTCGCATCGCTTTATCCCTTGCTTTGCGGCAGTGCCGTTTGCAACAGCGCAACGATACGGTCCGTCACTTCGGCCCCGCTTGAGGTGACGTCCCACGCCGCGTGCGCCAGCCGTGCTGCGCGTTCGGGAAAGGTCAGATCGCCGAGCGTTGCACCCAGATGATCCGGGGCCGTCAGCGCCACGGTCGCATGGGCCTCTGCCAATCGTTCGAAATTCGAACGGAAGCGGCTGATGTTCGGGCCATGTATGATGGCCGAGCCAAGCGCTGCGGCTTCGAACGGGTTTCGGGGTGGAGTGAACGCAAACGTTCCTCCCAGATAGGTGATTGGCGCGACGCGATACCACAACCCGCGTTCTTCCGGCAGATCGGCGATCAGCACCTGTTGGTCCTCGCCGGGGATGTAAACATCACTGCGCAGCGCCGCCGAGAGGCCGGCTTTCCCTGCCGTCTCGATCAGGGCCGCGCAATCCTGATCGGGTGTCGGGCGCAGGATCAGAAGGAACCGGTGCGACTTCCGAACCGCTTCCTTATGGGCATCAAGGAGAAAGCCGATTTCATCCGCTGGGGCATGTATGGCCGTCCATACGGGTCGCGTCGCCAGGGCCTCGGCAAGATCACGACGGTCGTCTTCGTCATGGGGCAAGGCAGCGGTGCCTTCCTCCAGTGTGCCGGTGACTTCGACGCGCCAAGACTGGGCGCCAAGCGATCGCAGCCGATTTGCCGCATCTTCGTCGACGGCCAGACAGCGATCAAACCGTCGCATCATGGCCTTAGCGCGCCATGTCGCAACAAGGCCCCGGAAATCCTTCAGGCCTTCTACGGTTGCATCCATCAGAAACAGTGGCATGCCCCGCGCTGCGATGTCGGCGACCTGAAACGAGTTGAGATTTCCGCGCACCCATATGGCCACGTTTGGCCGCCAGTGCGTCAGGAAATCCGTGATGGTTTTCCGGCGATCAAACGGTGTCGACACGTAATGGCAATTCCGCGAGATCTGCTCCGGTGGCAGGGCGGGGGATGTCGTTGTGACCACAAAGTGAAGGTCGTGATCCGCTAGAACCATCCGTGCGATCAGATGTTCAATCGCGGGAAGCGCGCTGTCGCGCGGGACATGGAACCAGATGACCTGACCATCGGGGCGGGGTGCATTCTGTGTCATCTGCCCCCTCCTTTGCGGGTTGGCGGCAACCTACGGACACTGTGAGCCGGGTCAAGCGGTTGTGGACAGGCGCGGGCCGTGGGCCATCAGGCCCTCAAGAACTTGCTGCGGCGCGGCCAGAAGACCCGGCAACTGTGCCTTGGGACCGTTGAAACGCGGGGCGGCTCCGTCTGGATTAGTGACTTTGCCGCCTGCCTCGGTCACAAGCAGAGCACCTGCCGCGATGTCCCATTCCCATGTCGGGCGCAGCGTCAGCATGCCTTCAAAGGTGCCTTCGGCGACAAGCGCAAGGCGATAGGCCAAAGAAGAGCGGAAATGGCGGTCCACATCCGGCACGCCACGGTGCCAGAACTCGGGCCGGAAATTCCATTTGGTCGACAAAATGCGCGACGCGGCTCCCATCGGGGTGTTCGAGACAGACAAAGCCTGTCCGTTCTTATGCGCCCCTTGACCCAATGTGGCGACATAGAGATCATCCTTGGCTGGCATGGCCACAGCCGCCGCGACAGGTGTGCCGTTTTGCACGATAGCGATCGAAATGCCCCAATGGCGCGAGCCCTCGATAAAGGCCCGGGTGCCGTCGATGGGATCAATGATAAATGTGGTGTCCTGTGTCAGACGCTGGCCGGTATCTTCGGTTTCTTCGGACAGCCAGCCATAGTGTGGCCGCGCTGATCGCAGCCGGTCGCTCAGCATGGCGTTTACGGCAAGGTCCGCTTCGGTGACCGGGCCAGCCCCGTCGCCTTTGTCCCAGACCTGCGGGTCCGACTTGAAATGGCTCATGGCGATCTTGGCGGCATCCTGTGCCGCGTCTGCCAAGAGCCGGGTGTCAGAGGTCAGGTCAATGGCGTCCTCAAGCCCCGGCAAGTGTCATGTCCTCGATCAGCAAGGAAGGAACGACACGCGACAGGTGCGTCCGCGCGTCATTGGCCGGGATGATGCGCAAGAGCATGTCGCGCAGATTGCCCGCGATCGTGCATTCATTGACCGGGTAGGCGATTTCGCCGTTTTCGATCCAGAACCCCGAGGCTCCGCGCGAATAGTCACCCGTGTTGGGATTGATTGTGGAACCGATCATCGACGTGACCAGAAGCCCTGTGCCCATATCACGGATCAGGTCCGCGCGGCTTTGATTGCCCTGTGTCAGTTCCAGATTGGTGACCGATGGCGAGGGTCCCGATCCGGTGCCGCGCGATGCATTGCCGGTGCTTTCCAGCCCGAGTTTCCGGGCCGATGCCAGATCAAGCGTCCAGGTGCGCAGTATGCCGTTCTCGGCGACCGTGCGTTTGACGGCTGGCAACCCTTCGGCATCAAAGGGGCGGGAACCTGTCGCGCGGGGGCGCAATGGGTCTTCTGTCAGGGACAAAGCCTCTGGCAGGACGGGCGTATCCATCGCATCGCGCAACCACGACGACCCGCGCGCGATCGAGGCGCCGTTCATGGCCGCGACGAGATGGCCGATCAGGCTCGACGAGACGCGTTCATCGAACAGAACCGGGTAAGTGCCGGTGACGGGTTTGCGCGCGTTCAACCGCTCGGCAGCGCGTTCACCCGCTGTGCGCCCAATCTCGGTCGCGTCGCGCAAATCGCCGCCAAAAATCCGGAAATCGCCGTCATAGTCGCGCTCCATCCCCGTGCCTTCGCCTGCGATGGCGACGCAGGACAAAGAATGGCTGCTGCGCTTATAGCCGCCTGCGAAGCCATTGCTCGCGGCCAGCATTATTTCACGCGCACCGTAGGCAGCGCCTGCCCCCTGTGTTTGGCTGACACCCGACACTGATAGCGCAGCGTCTTCTGCGGCCTTCGCGGCCTCCTGCAAGGCAGCTGGCGAAGGCTCTGGCGCGTCTTCATACATTTCGAGCGCGTGGATGTCCCAGGCGGTCGCCAGTTGCGAGGGTTCTGCAAGCCCAAGATGTGGATCGGCTGGTGCCTCTTTGGCCATCGCAACGGCGCGTTCGGCCATGTCCTTGATTGTTTCTTCGGACGCGTTCGAGGCGGACACAACCGCCTGTCGCGGCCCGACCAAGACCCGCAGACCCAAATCGATGCCCTCAGAGCGATTTGCTTCTTCCAACGCGCCAGCGCGGACATCGATTGAAATCGAGGTGCCTTGGGCGATCAGCGCATCGGAGGCATCGGCACCAGCCGCACGCGCGGCATCCAGCATCTGGTTGGCAAGGGTCTCAAGGCTCGTGGTCATATACGTCTCCTGCCGGGTGCGGCGCTACTTCAGCCCTGAAAACACAAACGGCTGGCGCAGAGGTAATCCGCACCAGCCGCTAGGACAAGGTGGCCCGCCAAAGCGGGCCGGTTTGAAATCAGCGCAGGCGTTGCCCGTTCGCAAGGACATGTCCGTCTGCGTTCACCTCGATGGTGGATTGCAGGCTGTCCTCACCCGATCCAGGCACCGCAAACAGGCCCATCATCATACGCGCCCCCATGACCTGATCCTCCGGGACCAGACCCATCTGAACCAGTTTGTCGAGCAGCCCGTTTGCACCAAGGAGTTGCAGGTCGATTTTGCCTTCTGGACGGGGGAGGCCGTCAAACGTCTGGGTGTCGCTGTTATCAAGAACAAAGCTACCCGACCCGGACAAAGCGGCCCCTGCAGCGCGCACGTCCAGATCGTCCAGAGCGATCTCGGTCACCTCACCTGGGACGTCGTCCATCATCATCTCTTCCATCTGCTCTGGATCGAACAGGTTGACCAAAAGCCGACCCAGGCCGCTGATGTCAAAGCTGATCGTGGCCGGGTCGCGCGGCAGAACCTCGCCCGGGTCAAACAGGTTCCACAGGAACGGATCGAGCGTCACATCCTGAAACCCAAGGCCCAGCCGGAACGGTTTGGCATCATCCGAAGCGATGATCGGCGAGGCCAAAGCATAGTTGTAGCCGCCCATCGCAAAGTTCAGCGGAACCGGAAGGTCGGGGACTTCCACCGACAGAGCGATGTCATTGGCGCCGCCTTCATAGGAAAAGCCACCGTCGGTCAGGCCGCCTTGCACGCGACCGCCGCCGGCCGAAAATTCACCTGCGCCAGAGCCGTCCGGGTCAGCAAACGTGAAAGACGCGGCGGACGCGGCCATTGAGGCAGTAAAGCTCTGTTCGACATTCGGGTCGGCATAAAGCGCGCCGATATCGGCCATGTCCATGTCCGCTGGCGTCGCGGTCGAAGTAGACACAGCGAGGCCCTGCCCATCGAAATCGAGCGTGAAATTCCCGTCATTGCCCGGATCTGTCACGACCACGTCATAGGCGAGGCTGGCCGAGGTCATCGTGCTTTGCGTGCGGATCATATCACCGCGATCCGCCGTCGAAGAGCCGTTCATGCCCGCGAAGGCAAAGGTAAACACAAACTCTGCGTCGTCCGGCATGTCCGGCAGTTCATCAATCGACATGGTCACGTCAGAGGCCGAATAAGTCGTGGTCATCACCTCTGGCGTTCCCGAGGCTACGGCGACAAGGTCATCCGTTGTGATCGACATGACCACCCGACCTTCGGTGCCTTCGAAATCACCCGACACCACCATGTTCATCTCGGGCTCTGTCACGATTTCAACCGATCCGCTGCCTTGTTCGACAAAGGCCACGTCGCCCAGATTGAAGACGATATCCACCTCTTCGTCAGCGATGGTCATGGTCACATCAGCAGCTGTCAAAGTGTTGCCGCTCCGCGTCTCGGACGCCGCTGCGACTGTGCCCCCATAGGCGACGTAGGTGTCCTGCATCTGGGCCCAGACGTCTTCGGCGGTGAGATCGGCCCAGAGCGGTGAGGCAAGCACCGTGGAGGCAAGGAGTGTCGTGGAAAGCAGCGGTTTAGACATAGTGTGTCCTCAAGTATGACGCGGGCAAATCAACCCGCATATCTGGCAAATATGTATGGCAGCATCCTTGCCCAACCCCGTCAGGTCAAGTCAGGCTGCAAACGCAGCCGGGTCTGGTTTTCCAGTAGTCGGTCGCATCAAACTGTGGGATAGCGACCGAACATACCCACAGACGAGCAGAGGTGACCATGGTCGACGTGTTGATTTCCGAACAGGGCGACATGACCGTTCTGACGCTGAATCGGCCCGACAAGGCCAATGCCGTGACCGCAGACATGCTTGCCGCTGTGCGCGACAGCGTTCGCGCAGCGTCAGGTCAAAAGGTGATTGTCCTGACGGGCGCGGGCAAGGTGTTCAGCGCGGGCATGGACCTTGAGGCTGCCAAAACGGATCTGCCGACCTCGCCCATTTGGGATGAGGTGTCGAACGCGATTGCGGCGCATCCAGGCCTGACCATCGCAGCGCTGAACGGCACGGTTGCGGGTGGTGCGCTAGGCATGGTTCTGGCTTGCGACCTGCGCGTCGCGGCAGAGACAGCCAAGCTGTTTTACCCCGTGATGCGGCTTGGCTTTCTGCCGCAACCGGCTGACCCGGGTCGGCTGCGCGCGCTTGTGGGGCCCGCCCGCGCCAAGCGCATCTTGATGGCAGGTGAAAAGATCACGGCAGACGACTGTCTTGCGTGGGGTCTGTTCGACCGCCTGTGTCCGGCGGATCAGGTGATGAATCAGGCAAACGAAATGGCTGAGGCCGCCCTTGGGGCGAGCCACTCTCATATCAGCGGGATCAAACGCCTGATCGGTTAGCGCCGTTTTCGTTTGCCGCCGGGCACCTTTGACATGAACTCTGGCGGGCGCTTTGCGACCCAAGCAAAGAACTTGGCCAGCCGGGGATGGCTGCGCAGGGCCTCGGGCGTGTTGTAGTCGCGGGCCAGTTCCGCCTCGGTCAGCGTTGCGTGGATTTCCTTGTGACAGATGTGGTGGATCAGGATCGTAGGCCCGCCCTTGCCGCCTTTCAGCTTTGGGATCAGGTGATGCAGGCTTTGCGGCGCATTCTTGGGAATAGGACGCAGGCAAAGGGGGCACACCGGGTCGGTGCCGGTGTCGCTATCCATTGGGTTATCTTGATCACCGTGCATGTCGGTGCCAAAGCATGGCGCAGCACGTGACAAAGACAAGGTGACCCTTCGATGGAAGACGAAAACGCAGAGCCGTCCTCGGTCGCGGATGTCGTGGCAAACCCGCCAGAACTTCCGGATTGGGCTGCGGAGCTTCCCGGTTTCGCGCAACAAGGCGTCGAATATGCCCTGATCGCGTGGGAGGTCGCTGCGGGTTGGCTTCTCAGCCCCGCCGCATGGTCACAGTTCGCGCTGCTGCTGATTGCCTACTTCCTTGCGGTCTTTGTCACCAAACGTGTGCAGCCGCGTATCGAGCGCATGTTTGGCCCCATAGCTGCCGGACAGTCCTTTCTTGCGCCCAGCGTCGCGTTCCTGCTTCTGTTCCTTCCGCTTCTGCTGCCGCTCTTTGCGTATATCTTCACTGCTTTAGGCGAACAGGTCACACGCTCCATCTTTGGGTCGGGTGCAGTCATCGCCTTTGGCAAACGTGTGTTCCTATTCATTGCCGCGCGTATTCTGGTGCAAGAGATCATCAAGGACCCGTTCCTGAAGGTACTTGGCAAATTCGTCTTGATCCCGATCATGGCGCTTTATGCGCTTGGTCTTCTGGACTTTGTGCAGACCCAACTGACCGAAACGGTTGTCAGCCTTGGCAATATCTCGTTTTCGCTGATGTCCATCGTGCGCGGGGTCATCGCCGGGTCGATCCTGTTCTGGCTGGGGTCGTGGTCGAACCAACAATCCGCCAACTACATCAAGGCGCAAGAGGAACTCCGCCCGTCCCTGAGGGAGCTGTCGACCAAGGCGGTCGAATTTCTGATCTTTGGCATCGCCTTTCTGCTCTTGATGAACATCATGGGCATCAACCTTTCGGCGTTGGCCGTCTTGGGCGGTGCGATTGGTGTTGGTCTTGGCTTTGGTCTGCAGAAAATCGCGTCGAATTTCATTTCGGGCGTGATCCTTTTGCTAGAAGGGCAGGCCACGGTCGGTGATTTTGTCGAGTTGGACGGAGGCGAGTCCGGGACCATCGTCAAGATGACGGCACGTGCTGCGATCCTTGAGACATTCGACGGTCGCTGGATCGTTGTCCCCAACGAGGATTTCATCACGACCCGCGTGGTGAACTATTCAGACAGCGGTTCAGCCAACCGGTACGAAGCGCCGTTCTCGGTCAGCTATGACACCGACATCAACAAAGTGCCGGACATTGTCGAGGCCGCCGTGGCGACGCATCCCGAGGTGCTTGATCTGCCATATCCGCCCGATTGCGAGCTGCGCGGGTTTGGCGAAAGCGGTGTGGATTTCGCCGTCGAGTTCTGGGTGAACGGTCTGGATGACGGGCCGAACAAGTACACATCGGATGTGCTGTTCCTGATCTGGAACGCGCTGAAAGAACACAACATTACCATCCCTTACCCACACCGGACGGTCGAGATCACAGGCGACATCCGCACCCGCGCGAAATGACCGACGCCGTAGTCGTCGGCGCGGGACCTGCAGGATTGGCCGCAGCCGAAGTGATGGCCGAGGCTGGTTTGGCCGTCACCGTGGCCGATGCCATGCCGTCACCGGCGCGCAAGTTTCTGATGGCGGGGAAGTCGGGCCTGAATATCACCAAAGCCACCGATCTTGATGGGCTGACGACCGCCGTGGCACCCGCTCCATTGCGCCCGATCTTGGCGGATTTTGACGCGCAGGCCGTGCAGGACTGGGCGCGGGGCCTCGGTCAGGACGTGTTTACGGGATCGTCTGGGCGGGTCTTTCCCGTGGCCATGAAGGCCTCTCCGCTTTTGCGGGCGTGGTTGGCAAGGCTGGACGCCATGGGCGTCGTGTTGCGGCGCCGGTGGCGGTGGGTTGGATTTGATGACGAAGGCGGTTTGACCTTTGAAACGCCCGAGGGTTCGCGTCACGTTTTTCCTCAGGTGACCTGCCTCGCGCTGGGCGGCGCAAGCTGGGCGCGGTTGGGGTCAGATGGAGCTTGGACACGGCATTTCCCGTCCGAGCAGATTGCCCCGTTCAAACCCGCGAACATGGGGTTTCAGGTCGACTGGTCGGCGCACATGGCCAAACACTTTGGTGCGCCGGTGAAAGGCGTTGCTCTGCGGGCTGGGGATCAGGTGCATCGCGGTGAATTTGTCATCTCGGAGCGCGGTGTTGAGGGCTCGGCCATTTATGCTGTTTCCAAGGCGGTGCGCGATGGGGCGGATCTTTCGGTTGATCTCAAGCCTGATTTGTCGACTGACGCGGTGCGTCAGCGTCTTAGCAAGCGCGGCAAGGCAAGCCTTGCCAATCACCTTCGCAAAGCGCTGGGCCTGACACCCGCGCAGATCGCGCTCTTGCATGAATTCGGACGGCCTTTGCCAGATGACCTTGCCCCTCTGATCAAGGCCCTGCCCATCCGCCACGCTGGCCCGCGCCCCATGGATGAAGCGATTTCAACAGCGGGCGGCGTAAAGTTTGACGCTCTGACCGAAGGCCTAATGCTACGCGATCGTCCCGGTGTGTTCTGCGCTGGCGAGATGCTGGATTGGGAGGCGCCGACCGGCGGCTATCTGATCACGACGAGCATGGCGACCGGGCGCTGGGCGGGGCGGCATGCTGTACAATTCGCACAAACCTAGCGCATCGACTGGCCGCCGCGTGGCGATCCAACCGTCCTTACTGAACACTTTATGGTCGCCAAACACAGTCCACAGAACGAGCGATGCGCCCAATCCAAGCCAATCGCCGCGCCGTGTGGGCGGCCCGGCGATGCGCGGGCAGCTAAAGCTGCTGTTCCGCGTTTGGCGCATCGCTCAACCCGGCAGGCAGTAGGCCCGCCGGGGGTCTGTCTCCCCATAAACATCACAAACAACAAACCCGCTCGGCTCTGGTCTCTTCGGCGGCGGCGCACTGCGGCCATCGCAGGCCACCCGCGCGTTCGCGACAACCGGATCACCCTTCAGATCACCCACCACACGGCACCCGCTGGCCTGCTGGATCGCGCGGCGGACTTTGACCTCGGCCCCTCTGCGATAATTCATTTCAGAGTTCACCCGGATCGCCTGCGCATGACCGTCGCGGACGTAAACCTTGTAGGTCGAGCCATCCACGCTGACGGCACGTGGCTCTGCCCCGCGAAACGCTGCGGTTGGGGTGTTGCACCCCGCCAGAACACAGACCAAGATCAGATACCGCCACATGCCCGCAGGCTGGCCCACCCATGGTTAACAGGACGTGAAGATGACCGAGCAAGACGACAACGCCCGCCACGCCACCAAGATGGCCAAGAAGAAGGCCGCCCGCGACAAGATCATGGCGACCAAGACCGAAGAAAAAGGTCTGGTCATCGTCCACACGGGCAAGGGCAAAGGCAAATCCTCTGCCGCCTTCGGCATGATTTTCCGCCACATCGCCCACGGCCGCAAATGTGCCGTCGTTCAGTTCATCAAAGGTGGGATGAGCACCGGGGAGCGCGACCTGATCCTGTCCCGTTTCTCCGACATGTGCGCGTTTCACACGATGGGCGAAGGATTCACCTGGGAAACCCAAGACAAATCCCGCGATACCGAGATGGCGCAGGCGGCCTGGGAAAAGGCCAAAGAGCTGATCCGCGACCCGTCGAACCACATGGTCCTGCTGGACGAAATCAACATCGCGTTGCGGTATGACTACATCGACATCAACGACGTGGTGACCTTCCTGACCGAGGAAAAACCCGAGATGACACATGTCGTACTAACGGGCCGAAACGCAAAGGACGAGTTGATCGAAGTGGCCGACCTGGTGACCGAAATGGAGCTGGTGAAGCATCCGTTTAGGTCAGGGATCAAGGCTCAGATTGGGGTGGAGTATTGAGGGCAGCGGTGCGTGTGAACACGCACCCTACGCCTGCACTTCGGTAGCGTGCGTGATTTCACGCACCTCGGCATGACCATCTCCAAACCGAACGTCTCGGTGAACACTCGAAAACAGCCAGTCCTTTGGGTGCTCGACCAAGCCATGCTTCACGGGGTTCCACCAACAATAGGTGAGATGCGCGTCATAGTCGGTCTGGTCCCTGATATGATGTTCCCAAAACCGACCTTGCCAGACGCCGCGCTCTTGGCGGGCGATGTGACTGGGGCGCCGTTTGCCGCAGGGAAGCGCCGACGAGAACCGTGATTTGATGAGGCGCCAGCGGGTGGAATAGTCGCTATCTGGTAGCGTCCACATGCAATGCATGTGGTCGGGTAAGACAACCCAGGCATCTATAGCGACCGGGCGTTCAGACAGTGTTTGCGCGACTGCTGTGCGCAAGGTGTCAATATTATCGACTAACGTGGTGGACCCGCGGTTTTGCAGAGTAACGGTGAAGAAGACTGTGGCGTTGGACAAGCGTGGGCGTAGATAGTTGGGCATACAGGCAGGGTTGCCCGCTTTTGGTTAACGGTGCGTGAAATCACGCACCCTACGGCGACGTTGAGAGGCATACGCGTCTTCCCCACCAAACAAAAAAACGCGGCCCCGGAAGGTCCGGAACCGCGCAGAAACCTAGGCTCGAAGCCGTTGCTTAATTCAACTTGCCGTCGATGACAGAGCGGAATTCGTCAATCGACATGTTCGAGTATTTCTCGCCATTGATGATGAAGCTCGGGGTCGATGTGATGTCGTCGGCTTCGGCATTGGCCTGATACCATTCATAGAGCGAGGCGGCTTTGGTGGCGTCGCTGAAGCAGGCATCGAGGTCTTCGTCCGTCAGGCCGGCGACTTTGCCGATCTGGCGCAGAGCGCCTGCGATTTCCGGTCCACCTTCACGGCGCGCCCAGTCGCTTTGACCCTGATAGATCAGGTCGCTGATGCCAAAGAACCGCTCTTGGCCGCCGCAACGCGCAACGAGAGACGCCCAAAGGCCGGGGCGGTCAAAATACACTTCGCGATAGATGAACTGCACCTTGCCGGTGTCCACATATTCGGCCTGAATGTCCTTGAACGGGCCTTGGTGGAATGTGCGGCAATGCGGGCAGGTGTAGCTAGCGTATTCGATGATCGTCACAGGCGCGTCGGCTAAGCCCAGCGTCATGTCCTGAATTTCAACAAGTTCGCCGGTTGTCTGCGCGTTGGCTGCACCGGGCAACAGCGGTTCACCGCCGCCACGGGGCATCAACACATAAGCTGCGCCGCCTACCAGCACGACAGCAGCCAAGATCAGTGGAAGAAAGCGGTTCATGTCAGGTCAGTTCCCTTTGGATGACTTCAGGATGTTTTCGCCCAATGCGGACAGTGCTGCCCGCAATTCGTCGTTTTTCGTTCCGGCTGCAAGGTCTGCGGCTTTGGCCTGCGCAACCGGGTCGGGTTTGACCTCGGGCTTGGGAGCAGGGGCAAAGGCCACTTGTCCTTCGGCAAAGCCGGTCGGCGCAGTCTGAGTGATGCGAACCCGGCTGATGGCGTTGTAGCCGTAGCAGGCGTTTACCTTTTCGCGGATCGTTTCGACCTGCATTTGCAGCATCGGCGCGCGGGCCGATGTGGTCAGCAGAACCAGCGTCGCGCCAAAGCCGCCTTTGGAATAGCTGATGTTTACAGGACGGGCATTGGCGGCAATGTCTGCGCCGACAATTTCGGTCCAATGGGTCAAGAGGCGCGCCACCGCAAAGCCGCGGCTTTCGCCCGCCTTGCGGATGCGGGTCTCAAGCAGGCTCGCGGTTTTGCGAAACCCTTTTGACGTCCGGCGATATGGCGACGGGCTGGCCAGTGATCCTATTCCCTTGCAGACTTGCGCTCAGCGATTGGGCCCTATTCTAAGCACGAGGCAGAGCAATGCCAGTGGGCACAGGGCAGAAAGGCAAACGATTGCGTGATGATGTCGGCACGGAACCGCTGAGTGACAGCCTTTTGGCGTGGTATGACGCACACGCCCGCGTGATGCCGTGGCGTGTGCCGCCGGATCAAAAGCTGGCGGGCGTGCGGCCAGACCCTTACCGAGTCTGGCTGTCGGAGGTGATGTTGCAGCAAACCACCGTGGCTGCCGTGCGGGACTATTTCCACAAATTCACCAGCATATGGCCCACGGTGCAGGACCTCGCGGCGGCGGAAGATGCCGATGTCATGGGGGCTTGGGCCGGGCTTGGCTACTATGCCCGCGCGCGAAATCTGCTGAAATGCGCCCGCGCCGTGGTTGCCGATCATGGCGGGGTTTTTCCGACGACGCGCGATGCGCTCCTGACGCTTCCCGGCATTGGGCCTTACACGGCCTCGGCGATCGCTGCGATTGCCTATGACGAGGCCGCCGTCGTCGTCGATGGAAATGTTGAGCGGGTCATGGCGCGTCTGCATGACATCCATGAGCCGTTGCCCAAATCCAAAGCAGTCCTGACGGAACGCGCGTCCGAACTGACGCCCGCGCAGCGTCCGGGTGATTATGCGCAGGCCGTGATGGATTTGGGGGCGACCATTTGCACACCGCGCAATCCGGCCTGTGGGATCTGCCCGTGGCGCGATCCGTGTGCCGCCCGCGCCCAAGGCACTGCGCCAGACCTGCCCAAGAAGGAACCGAAGAAGCCCAAGCCAACACGTCAGGGCACTGCCTATGTCGCGCGTCGCAGCGATGGCGCGTGGCTGCTTGAGGTTCGGCCAGACAAGGGGCTGTTGGGCGGCATGTTGGCATGGCCCAGCACAGAATGGAGTGTTGAGCGCCCACAGGAAGCCCCGCCCATTGCCGCAGACTGGACACAACTGCCCGCCGAGGCACGGCATACTTTTACGCATTTTCACCTTGGGCTGACGGTGCTGGTGGCCACGGTCCCGATGGAGGCACAGCCGACGCGTGGCAGCTTTATGCCGCATGCTGATTTTCGCCCCTCGGAATTGCCCACCTTGATGCGAAAGGTTTACGATTTGACGCAAGGACACGCCCCACTTTGGCCGTAACACGGGTATAGAGTGCCGCCATGACCGATATCACACCCGCACCCACGCAACTGAGTTTTGCCAACGCTCTGCCGTTCTGGTTGTCGTTGTCGCTGCCTCCGATGGCCTTTTTGGCCGCGTTCTACGGGGGCTGGTCGCTTTTGCTGGTGCCGGTGGCGACCTGGTACCTTTTTGGCCTGATCGACAGTTTTGTGGGCTTGAACGAGGCCAATCCCGACCCAAACGGAAGCGATGATGCGCAGTTGTTCTGGTACCGGGCCATCACCTTGATCTGGCCGGGTGTTCAGTTCGTGACGATCTTTGCGCTGCTCTTCATCGTTGCGCGGACCGATCATCTGACAGGCTGGGAAGAGATCGCTCTCTTCATGGGGCTCGGCGTAATCACCGGAACGATCGGCATCAACTACAGTCATGAATTGATGCACCAAAAGCCCAAGATCGAGCGCTGGTCGGCTGATCTGTTGCTTGCGATGGTGCTTTATTCGCATTTCCGCAGCGAGCATTTGCTGGTGCACCACCGCTATATCGGCACGCCGCGTGACCCGGTCACGGCCCGCTACAACGAGGGCTTTCATCGCTACTATCCGCGCGTCTTGCGCCAGTGCTGGCACAGTGCGTTTAACGCTGAGAAAGCGATGCTGGCGCGCAAGAATTTGCCTTGGACGGATCTCTCCAACCCGTTCTTCCGCTATTGGGCGCTGCAAGCCGGGTTCCTGCTGCTGGCTTTGATCGTGGCGGGACCTTGGGGTGTCCTGTTGTTCCTGGTGCAGGCCGGCATTGCGATCTGGCACCTCGAACTGGTCAATTACATCGAGCATTATGGCCTGACCCGGAAACATCTGGGTGAGGGCAAATACGAGCATGTTCTGCCGCGTCATTCCTGGAATGCGGCACATCGGGTTTCGAATTGGCTGTTGATCAATCTTCAACGGCACTCGGACCATCACTACAAACCGGACCGCCGCTTTCCCCTGTTGCAGACCTATTCGGATGACGAGGCGCCGCAGCTGCCGCACAGCTATCCGCTGATGGGAGTGATGGCGATGATCCCACCGCTTTGGCGGCGCAAGATGAACCCGCATGTGCGGGCTTGGCGCGCCAAATATTACCCTGAGATCGAGGATTGGACGCCCTACAACAAGGCGACAAACCCGCTGCCGCGCTAAGCCGCATGCGGTAGGGCAAGGTCATGAACTGCTGACCTTGCGTCAGGCATTTGCGCAGGGCAGGGTCGGCTTATGAATGAGCACGACCGTCATCAGGCCCTGTCGTTTGTCACCAGCATCGGCGATGAACCACATGACGGGCTGGCCGATCTGTCCGCCAAGTTGGGCCAAGATGCGCCGCTTGCGGATTTCTGGTGGCGAGAACATCCGGTGTCGATCGTCGCTGATCCTGCCATATCGCACTGGCCGATCATCGCCTTGCAGGGCCACCGCGCGACGATCCCGTGCACTGATGGCTCTGCCTTCGCCATTTCGGTGACGGCGATTGAAGACTATTTGCGCGACAACTCTGCGTCCGAGCCTGACCAAAGACCCTTGTCGGCGTCGGAGTTCGCTTTGCTTCTCGATCTCTGCTCGGGACTGTCGCTGGACGAAAGCGCGTCGGGGTCCGGTGTCGCCGTCGCGACGCGGCGCAAACAGCTCAAATCCGTATTCCGCAAATTGGGAACAGGGGGGCAGGCGGAAACGATCAGCCTGATGGGGCGGCTCCTCAGCCGGTTTGCGGCTGATCTAGAGGGCGTGATGTCAGCGGGCGTCAGCGGCTGGGAGACCTACGCACGATTTCTGCCCACCGCCGCCCGGTTTGGCACGATCCTGCAAGGCGGTAACCCGGTGCGGTATCTGGATTTGGGCCCCGTCGACGGCCGACCGGTGATCATGCTGCACTCCATGCTCTTTCCACATCTGGATGCGTCTGACGTCGCGCTGTTCCATGAATTGGGTTGGCGCACATTGTGGCCGGTGAGGCCCGGCTGTCTGACCACGACGCGTCATGCGTCCCAAGGCTGGGACGCGCATTGCAAACAGGCTGTGGACGGCATCCGCGCGGTGCATGATCTGGCAGGAGGCACCGCAGCGCCGGTCATCGCTTTGGTGTCGTCTGCGGCCTACGCCGTGGCCTATGCCGAAGCGGAGCCTGACCGTGTCACGCGGCTCGACTTTCTCGCCACCTGCTTTTCAGCAGGTCGTCACCGGCTGTCGAACCTCTATCCGCTAGATGGCGTTTTGCGGCTCTTGCGGCAAAACGGCCCCCTTGCAGTGGCCGCGATCCAGCATCTGGCGTCAAGCCTGTCCAAACGAGATCAGTTTGAAGCATCGGCCCGCCGGATCTTTGGTGATTGCGCGATGGACCTTGCTGTGCTGGATCAGGATTTTGGAACGTCCGAGCGCGCGGATCGCTTTCGGTATGCGGTTCAGCATTCGGTCGACACCATGCGCATGGATTACATGTCGCAAATCCATTTTTCGTGGCGACGCGCGGCGGCGCTCTCGATGCCGCTTCAGTTTTGGCACGGGTCAGATGACGGCGTCCATAATCTGGCAGACCTTAAGGCCCTGTCTTTAACGGTTACACCGGAACCACCGCGCGTGTTTTCAGGCGTCGGCCATCACGCGCAAGGCGAACCACTGCATCGGATGTTGCGAGAAGTCGCCAAGACATACCCCAACTAGGGTACCGCCGCTCCCTTCTCACTTTTAGCTGCCCGCAGAGGCGGACCATGTTTGGACCTGCGCCCCACTCATTCACGGCGTAGCCCGCCCTTCCGCCGTCCCCGTCCTTGGCGGGTCGGACGCGGCAGGCGGTCAAAAAAAGAAAGGACCCAATATGAACAAGATCATTGCTCTCGCAACTGCAGCCGTAGCTTCCGTCACGCTGGCCGGGTGCATGGAGACAAGCTCCATGGCACCGGATGCATCCGCTCCGACCGCCAACATGATCCAAACCGAAGCCGAGTTCCGCACCGCCATTGTCGGCCGGACACTGACGTTTAATGGCAACAGCTTTTCCGTGAATGCCGACGGCACGCTGTCCGGCCCATGGGACGGATCGGGTATTACCGGCACGTGGAATTGGGACAACGGCGCGATGTGCCGCGAGGCGCGCATCGGAACCCGTCAACTCGATCCGGACTGCCAGACCTTTGCCGTTGATGGCAGCACCGCAACCGTTACCCGCGACAGAGGCGCAGGCCAAAGCTTCGATTATACGATCAGCTAAACCAACGCCTCGTCCGGGGGTAAGTGAGTGGTACCCCCGGACACATCACAAAGACCGCCGCTCAGCACAGCCCACAGAGGCTCAGCGCCTGTAGTGCATATCCGGCAATGATTGATGTGCCCAAGATGAGTGGCTTCATTGTCTGTGTCCCCCAAGATTTCTTGTCCGTCAGAAATGATACGGACCACGAAAAAGTTCCGTCGTATCTGCCGCGTTTTGGGGTGATCAAGCCAAGTGGATAGCGGTAGGGGGGCGAAACAAACCAGGTCTGCTTTGACACCCATTGGCAAAATCAATCAGCGCGCAGATGCCCGGTCTTGATGTAGAATAAGCAGTCCTCATCACTGAACAGGCTGTGTTCGCTCAGATGTGGGACACGAAGCCAGGTGCCCGCCGGATAGAAGCCGGCTTCGTCCTGTAACATGCCTTCGAGCACATAGATTTCCGCTCCACCGTGATGGCAGGTCTTCGGTGCATGCGTTCCCGCAGCAAGACGCACAAGCCTGACCGTCTCGGATATGTGGTCATGCAGGGACAGGATGCTCATCCCCTGAACCGGGCCGGGCGCGAATGATGCGACCGTCGTATCCACGGATTTCTGCTCGGTATCTGTGGCGTCGAACTGATGCAGTTTGACGAGAATGCGCGCCCCGTCCTTGGTGTGTGGTTTGTGCGAGGTGCCGATTGGATTGCGCACGTAATGACCAGCCGGGTAGTCGCCGCTTTCATCGGAAAAGACGCCCTCCAGCACCAAGTACTCTTCGCCCCCGTCGTGGGTATGCGCATCGAAGTAAGACCCCGGCGCGAATTCGACAATGGTGGTCGCGCGCGCAACCTCGTCACCGATCCGGTCCAGCATCATGCGTTTGACGCCACTGGCCGGACTGTCGCGCCATTCGTAATCGTCCGGACGAATGACCACGCGCTGGGTGAAGTCAGAGTTTAGGTGCATGGTTTTATTACCTTTATTGGCTCGGTTTTTTGTTTTTCAGATTCGGATCGATTTCTGTTATGCTCGCCGCGTTTATTAATGAACGAATTTATTCAAATCGATTCTCAATACATTGGAGGGTATATGCCATTTAATAACGGAAAATATGACAATGCTTCATCGGTCACTCTCGATCATTCGGGGAGCTCATTCACCCCGACCGGGATCGCGATGCATTACACCGTTACCGACACCTTGCAGGGTGCCATCAATGCTCTGAACGCTCGCGACCTGAGCTATACGTTTCTTATAGACAGGGATGGAAGCGTCATCCAGACGCGTGATCCAGATCGTCACGCGGCGCATGCGGGGCGCAGTCACTGGAAGCCAAGCGGCGGTTTAACCAATACCAGCAGCCTGAATCGTCACTCAGTGGCGATTTCTTTCGTGTCGCGCGGATTCTTCCGCGAACTGGACAATGGCTTTGCCTATGACACGGATGCTCACGGAAATATCCAAGGCGAACAATATCCGGCGAGCGAGGCGCAGCGCGCACCTTCGACCTATGATCCGGGTTGGCGCCCGATATGGCACAAATACACGCAAGAGCAGCTGGACGCCGCACATCGCCTGGTGGGGTCTCTTGTTCAGGAATTTCCGTCTATTCAGGACATTTACGGACATGACGACATATCGATTTCCGGTAAATCCGACACCGGCCCGCTGTTTCCAATGCAGGACTTCAGGGACGAGTTCGACTTGAATGGTGGTTTGGGGTTCCGCACCACAATTCAGTCGCCCGATGGTGTTGCGGAACTGCGCCGCGGACCGTCTTCGCGCCATTCATCCAAAGGCCAGCTTCACAATGGCGACACGGTGCATATTCGCGCATTCTCGTACACATACAAAGCAAGCTCGGCACTGTCGGTGGATCGTCCCCGACGTCGTTATCTGACCGGTTGGGCTTCGGTCGATGTGGATGGCAGCAACCGTCACGCCGGGTTCATATACGCCAGCCTCTTCACAGACACGCCGTTTGTGTCGGCGCTCAAGCAAAAGCTCTAAGTACCCATTCGCCTTTCACACAGAAAAATGGGCCCCGCTTCTTGGGAAGGCGGGGCCCTAAGTTGAGTGCCATGGCATCGGCCACAGGCACCGGCGGTAGCTCTGTTGTTCTGTTGGATCAGGCGGAGTTAGTTGGGGCGACCCCGCATCTCTGATCGAATTTGTTGACGCAGAAGGTCGATCGAGACCTCTTTGCCGTCGCGTTTGAAGTTCCAATAGGCCCAACCGTTGCAGGATGGCGCACCTTCAAGAGCTGCGCCGACCTGATGGATCGACCCCGACGTGTCGCCAGCGACCAGTGTGCCGTCGGCGCGGACCTTGGCGGTCTTGCCGCGCGGACCTGTCAGCACCTCACCGGGGCGCAGCATGCCACGTTCGATCAACTGGCCGAATGGCACACGCGGCTCGGCGCGTTTGCTTTTCGCTGTTTTTAGCGCGGATTTGTCATAGGCGCGGATGTTGCCTAGACGGCGCATTGCGATCTCGCGATATTCCTCTTCGCGCTCGATCCCGATGAAATGACGACCCAGCATCTTGGCCACGGCACCTGTGGTGCCTGTGCCAAAGAATGGATCGAGGATCACGTCGCCCTCGTTGGTCGTGCCGACGATAACGCGGTGCAGCAAACCTTCTGGCTTCTGCGTCGGGTGCGCTTTGTCGCCTTTGGCGTCTTTCAGACGTTCATGGCCCGTGCAGATCGGCATGACCCAGTCAGACCGCATCTGGACACCTTCGTTCAGGCTTTTGAGAGCCTCGTAATTGAAAGTGTATTTTGCACCTTCGCTGCGCGAGGCCCAGATCATCGTTTCATGCGCGTTGGTAAACCGTTTGCCACGGAAGTTCGGCATTGGGTTCGACTTGCGCCAGACAACATCGTTCAGGATCCAGAACCCGGCGTCCTGCAGTGCCGCGCCAACGCGGAAAATGTTGTGATATGACCCGATCACCCACAGCGCGCCGTCAGGCTTGAGGATACGCTTGGCTTCTTTCAGCCACGCACGGGTGAATTTGTCATAGGCGGCAAAGCTGGAGAACTGATCCCAGTGATCATCCACCGCATCCACACGGCTGTTATCCGGCCGGTGCAGGTCGCCCTTGAGCTGCAAGTTGTAAGGAGGGTCCGCGAAGATCATGTCGATCGACGCATCGGGCAATTTGCGCATCATCTCGATGCAATCGCCCGCAAGGATCCCGTCCAAAGGAAGCGCCTGTGCGCCTTTGGTTGTTGCCATCATCTGCCTCTGTCCCCCGTGCCTCATTTGGTGGGCACGTCTGTTGTGCCCAATCTGAGTCAGACACGATTCGCTGTCAAAAGCTTTATTGAATCAAGGGGTTATGATTTTCTCTTGCCACAACATATCGTGGACTGGCTTGAACGATCTCCTATGATGTGGGGTCACACCAAGATTTCGTAGAGCGGAAATGTGGCTTTTTGATGGATAACCTTGATTGGTTTCCCAGCCGTAGCCGGGGTGCTGTTGCGCCAAATCCCACATGACACGATCTCGCCGGATTTTGGCCACAATCGAAGCCGCCGCGATGGACAAACTGCGCGCGTCACCCTTGACGATGGGCTCTGCCGAAAGCTGCAGGCCGCGGGGAACGACGTTTCCGTCGATCAACACATGATCGGGCGGCTTCGGCAGGTCAGCAATCGCGCGGCACATCGCCAGATGCGAGGCCCGCAGGATGTTGATCTCGTCGATTTCGGCGACGGTCGCGATGCCGAAACCCACTTCGGCCATTTCCATTATCTGTTCATATGCCGCCTCGCGTCGTTTGGCTGACAGCTTCTTGCTGTCGTTCAGCCCTTCTGGAAGGTTGGCGGGATCAAGAATGACGGCAGCCGCAGTCACAGGCCCGGCCAAGGGGCCGCGCCCAGCCTCGTCCACACCGGCCACACGCCCACCCGCAGCAGCGCTTTCAAAGGACAGGTCTGGAACGGTCGTGGGGCGGGGCAATTCATCACCTCTTTGATCTCAGCATCCGACCACAGGTCCAATTGTGACTTGATCGTTAGGGGCGTCATCGCTAAGCGCGATTCAATAGCGATGCCAGCAAAACACGAAATACATCTCGACCAACAGCTTGTCATGGTCACGTTTTCGGGGCGGCTCACGCTCTCGGAAATTGTGCTCGACAATCTGGCTTATGACGCAAATCCCGACATGCGCGTCGGCCAAAGCGTCTTTATCGACACGTCAAAAGTCACCGAGTTCAAGATCAACTTCGCCAGCATCCTTGCACTGTTCAAGGCTTTCGTCACACCAATAGATAGCTGCGACACGACGGTGATGACCGCAATCTATGCGCCCTCTGATTTGATGTTCGGGAAAGCCACACAGTTTCAGCGACTGACGTCGGGCTCATCGGCCAACTGCGTTGGTGTCTTCCGAGACCGCTCGGCGGCGTGGTCGTTTCTGAATATTCATGATCCGGCCGCGCGCGTTTCGGTCGCGGATTAAGCTTAATTTTTGAGCAAAGTCTTGACGTGCGCAGCTTTGACGCGCCGTCGCGAGTATCTCGGCGCGCGCCTCGAGCTTGTCTGCGCCACACCCGTGAATTAGCCCTTTGTACGTTGAAACAGGTAGGCCAGAGTGATGCCGACGGAGCACCGAATATATCCGGATCAGAAGCTTGTCATTGTGACATGCTCCGGTCGGCTGACATTGAACGAGATCGTCGTCGATAACCTTGCCTACTTTGCCGACCCAGACATGCGCTTTGATCAGAACGTCTTCATTGACATGTCGCGGGTCACGGATTTTCCGATCACATTTCGGGGGCTGTTGAGCCTGTTCAAGGCCTTTGTCATGCCAGTAGATCAGTTCGAGGCCACGCGGATGACAGCCATCTACGCGCCCACTGACATTACATTTGCGCGCGGCAGCCAATTTCAGCGGATTTCGTCAGCTTCGTCGAAGATCTGCGTGGGCGTCTTCAGAGAGCCCAATGCTGCCTGGCAATTTGTCGGTTTGGCAGATCCTGCCAGCGCGCCCTTGTTCGGAGGCAGCTGATATAAAGAATTGGGGGACGGCAGCCCATGCTCTGCCATCCCCCGGTCTGATCAGCCAATACTGCTCCCGGCTGATCAAATTCTGCTCGATTGATTAATGAAGCGTCGGATCACCAAGTGTACCCGTTGCGGCGCAGGCAGCTGGGACCAAAGCCGACGCGGTAGCCGCGCGGTGTGCGGAACTCGCGGAAGCAGCGGCGTGGCAAGTTGTTGTAGCCACGGAAGTTCTCGCGCATGCATTTGCGGCCAAAGAAATACGCAGGCCCCTGTCCGCCGGATGTGCGGCGTATGCAGGCGGTAGGCAGTGCCTTGCGGTGGCCACGACCAGCGTGATGTCCGTTTCCGTGGCCGCGCTCGTCCCAACGTGGTGGGTTTGGTTTTGGCAGACGGACAGGCTCTCGTTTCTTGGAGGATTTCTGGGACGACTTCTTGTTGTTCTTGGATGCCTCGCTCAGCGCATAAAGAGCGATGGCGCCAAAGATCAGGCCACCGATTAATTCGTCTTGCGAGACATTGTTGTTGCGACCGTAGTTGTTGGCCTCGGCCATGGTTGGGGTCAGGCTTGTGACAGCGATCACGCCGGACAGGGCGAATGCGGCAAGCTTCTTGAACATGTGAACCTCATCTGTTCGGGGGCGGCATCAGACGCCCGTTGGGTGATGAGGTCAGGTTGGGCGGGGCCTTGAACGACAGGCAATATCGCCCCTTTGTTAGCTCATAACAGCCGCAGGAAACGCCGTCCCAGCACGGAGTTATTGCATAACCGTCAGCTTGGGAGCAGGGTTTGAGCCATGAAACAGATCACACCATTTCTGATCGCGATCCTGATGTCAGCGACCACCGCACAAGCGGAGTGCTATGCTGACTACAAGGCCAAACGCGACAATCCGCTGAATCTACACTACGGCGTCGCCCAAGTGTCGGGGGCCTGCACCAAGGCCAACGCCAAGGTTCAGGTCGAACCACGCATCGCCGTCGATGGCTGGGAGCTTTTGAACATCGTCTCTGTGTTCGACGAATCTGAGCTGGACGAAAGGAGCGACAGTGCAGGCGCCTACTTCCTCCGCTACTGAAGCCCGCCAGCAGGGCTCGCGTATTGTATTGATCGGGATCGTGGCCATTGTCGCGATCCTTTTGGTGACGGCAGTTGTGCTCTTTGCCACTCTACCTGACGCCAACGCGTTTAACGCGCAGGTGACGCGGTTGTTTGTCGAAAACGATGACCTGACATCAAATGCCGAGATCAAGCTCTTGGAGATCCTCGCGCAGTCGGGGACCGCTTTCTCGGACACTCTGGCGAGCTATCGCATCGTGATATTTGTGCTTTTGGTGTTTGCGACGGCCTTGCTTGTGGCAACGCTTGTCTTTCTGGTCGCGCTCATTGCCCTGAACCGCCGTATGGGCGAGATCGAACGCACAGGTATTCAGGTCAATTCCCTGCTGATCAGTCGCGATGAAAACGTCGTTTACCTGAACAACATGGAATTCAAGCTGACCCCGGCGGCCATAGAAACGCTGTCTGTTCTGGCAGAAGCCCGCATGGACGGCGACGTCCTGAGCGGTGCGGAACTCGAAGGTGTCATTTCAGGTCGCAGCGCCTCTGAATGCGAAGAGGCCGCAGGCGCCACCCGCATCAAGCGTTTGCGTGATTCGCTGGGCAATCAAATGGTGAGCGAATTGCTTGTCAAAAGCATCGCCCGCAAAGGCTATATGCTCGCCATCGAAAAAGATGTGATCGAAATGGTTTAGGGCGCGACCGCATCGCGCCCTATTCACCTTACCACTTTTTATAGGTGTTGCAGCCGTGGTGACCGTGGCAGGCCGGGGCCTGTTTGCGGATTACGACGTTTGGAATCGGT
This sequence comes from Shimia ponticola, assembly GCF_007995215.1. Lineage (GTDB taxonomy): Bacteria > Pseudomonadota > Alphaproteobacteria > Rhodobacterales > Rhodobacteraceae > Shimia_B > Shimia_B ponticola. The sequence goes on along the minus strand of NZ_VCDK01000005.1, from coordinate 57,018 downwards.
GGCTGACGTAGGCTGCGCACGGGTGTTCCCTGGCCCGTCAGCGCATAATGTGTGTTGGCCGATGTTTTTGGCGTGCTGTTCCGCTTGGATGTCACTGCGCCAAAGAACAACAGTTTGGCCACGACACCCGCCGTCACGGCATCTGCCTTGGCTTGCGTTGGCGCCGATACAGACCCACACACTAATACGGCGGCCAAAGCCGCGCTGATCAAAGTTTTCATATTTCCACCCCCAATCCGACTACCGGATTCGTTAACCCTATCACGAACCGTTAACTTCTCCCAAAAGCCAAGTGTTCCCGGGAGGTTAAGAATTTACGGCCTCTGGGGCGGGCGGCTCAGGCGTCTTCGAGGATCAGATCAGATGCCTTTTCGCCAATCATGATGGCGGGGGCATTGGTGTTGCCAGAGACGATTTCAGGCATGATCGAGCAGTCCGCCACGCGCAACCCGCCGATCCCGTGGACACGCAGGCGGGCATCGACAACAGATGATGGATCGCTTCCCATTTTGCAGGTGCCGGTCGGATGATAAATCGACGCGGTGTTGTTGCGCGCCCAGTCCAGCGTGGCGTCGTAATCGTCCATGTCGAGCGACGGGTTGGGGCGATACTCTTCTGATATCTTTGACGTCAGAGGCGCATGTCTGGCGATGCGCCGCGCGATATTCACGCCCGCGACGACCGTGTCGCAGTCTGTTTTCGTCGACAAGTAATTCGGGATGATGCGCGGATAGGTTCTGTGGTCAGGTCCGTTGAGCCGGATCTCGCCTTTGCTCTCGGGTCGCAGTTGGCAGACCGACATCGTAAAGGCGGAAAACCTGTCAGCCCCTTTGCCAGGGTTTTCGGCAGACAGCGGCTGAACGTGAAATTGGATATCAGGTGTTTCGACATCGTCGTGCGTCTTGAGAAAGCCCGTGGCAAGGCTTGCGGCCATTGTCATTGGCCCTGATCGAGACAGGATGTATTTCAATCCGATGCGCATCTTGCCCGTTAGGCTTGTGACCTCGTCGTTCAGGGTCGGCTCGTTGCATTTGTAGACAAGCCGCGCCTGAAGATGGTCCTGCATATTGCGCCCGACGCCGGGTGTGTCACGAAGGACAGAGATACCGTTGTCTTGCAAATGGGCCGCGTCGCCGATGCCGGACAACATCAGCAACTGGGGCGAGTTAATCGCACCACCGGAAAGCACGACTTCCTTCGTGGCCGTGATCGACCGCTGGGTGCCGGACGCGTCGGTATAGGTCACGCCGGTTGCCCGGTTGCCGTCAAATGTCACGCCGCTGACCAGAGCATGCGTGATGATTTGGAGGTTCGGGCGATGTTTGACCGGGTTCAGATACGCCACTGCGGCGCTACAGCGTCGTCCGTTGCGCGCCGTGAGTTGAAAGAACCCGACGCCCTCTTGGTCTGAGCCATTGTAGTCGGGGTTGAATGGGTAACCCGCTGCTTGCGCCGCTGCGACCCAAGCATCGGTGATCGGGCGCTGAATGCGCATATCCGAGACCGCCAAAGGCCCTTGATCGCCGTGAAATTCATCCGCGCCGCGTTCATTGTTCTCGGCCCGTTTGAACAGCGGCAGAACGTCGTCCCACCCCCAGCCGGTATTCCCCATTTGCCGCCAGCGGTCATAATCCTGCGGTTGCCCCCGCACGTAGAGCAGACCGTTCAGTGACGACGATCCGCCCAAGACTTTGCCGCGCGGCCATTCGATAGACCGGCCATTCAGTCCCGGATCAGGTTCGGTTTTATAGCACCAGTCCACACTCGGATTGTGGATCGTGCGAAAGTACCCGACCGGGATGTGAATCCACGGATTGCGGTCCGGAGGACCAGCCTCAAGCAGCACAACGCGCGTCTTGGAATCTGCGCTCAGGCGGTTGGCAATCACGCAACCCGCCGACCCGGCACCTACGATCACATAATCAGCTCGCTGCACAGTTTTTCCTCCGCTTGGAAAAAAATCCTATGCAGATCAGCGCACCTGATCTAGTCTTTTTTGAAACAATACATCTCAATAAATGCCAAAATGGGAGGAATTTATGGCTATTTTTGACCGGATTAAGGGGGTCTCGCGTCGAGATTTCTTTAGAATTGCAGGGACTTACGGTCTCAGCTCCACGCTTCTTGCTGCTGGGACTTTCGGCGGCGCAATGACGGCTGCGAACCTCGCGGCGGCAGCGGAATCAACTTACAACAAACGCTTCGCCAAAGAGCCGAAATACACGCTGAAGTTCGGCGCGGCTGGCTTTAACCAGCAGAACCTTTTGATCGAACGCGCTGGCTGTCTTGAGTTCGCGCGCGATTTGGAAAGCCGCACAGACGGTGAAATCCGCATCGAATTCATCGGCAACAACCAGATCTGCGGTCAGCTGTCCTGCGTTGAGAAGGCTCAGCAGGGCATCATCGACATCTATGCAGCGTCGACTCAGAACTCGGCCGGCGGTGCGCCATATCTGAACGTGCTGGACTATGCCTACATGTTCCGTTCGCGTGCGGACCAGTACTACTTCATGTACTCGCCAGAATCGCAGCGCATCCTGCGCGACCCATTTGAGGCGCGTCACGGTCTGAAGTTCCTGTTCACCCACGCAGAACTGCGCGGCATCCAGATGGGTCAGTCCTTTGCGGACAAGCCGACCGTCACACGTCTGGAAGACATCATGGGCACGAAGAACCGCGTGACCGGCACTCAGCTGGGCCGGATCGCGATGAACGCTCTGAACCTGAACCCGGTGCCTGTGGCCTGGGAAGAGACCCTCGACGGTCTGAAGCAGGGCCTGATCGACGGTGCCGAAACATGGGCATCGGCCGTGGCCTACGCCAACATGTCGCCAGTCGTTTCGCAGTCCGTCGACCTGCGCTTCTTCTGCGGTACAGAGCACACCGCAATGAACGCATCGACCTTCGACAGCCTCGGTGGCGAACTGCAGGACGCGGTCATGGAATCGTCGTACCTGTCACAGGTTCACGTGCAGGCGGCGAACGAAGCGGCACTGGTCAACACTGTTGGTTTTTCGACGCCACAGCTTCCAGGCACCATCTTTGCCGAGAACGACGTGCGCATCGCGAACCTGTCGGACGAAGAAATCCGCAAGGCCGAAGAGATGTGTTCGCCAGAATTCCAGCCGCAACTGTGGGAGCAGTGGCGCGAGCGGATCAACGGCTGGGCCGGTGGCATCGACACCTACCAGGACATCTACAACGAAGTGCGCAACAACCCGCACACGTTGGCAGAAAACGTCGAACCACGTCGCTGGTGGAAAGCCTAAGACCAAATCTGGTGGGGGCCGCATTCGGCCCTCACTACACACAGGCGGTGTGCTGGTCCGCGCTGTAGCCGCCGAACATAGCCATATCCCGCGCCTATAAAGATAACCGCCACGGAAAACCGGGCAGGGCGCAGGTCATATCAGGACAGGGAGGACGTCCGTATGGAGGCGATCACAGGAATGGGCGAGCTGATCTCGGCCCTTTTCGCAGGTGACTCGTTCATGTTGCAAAGCGCGATGCGCGGGAACCCCGGCCTTTGGCCGCTGGGACTGATCGTGACACTGCTTGGTGGAACAGCCGTCATGCTGGTCTATCGCAAAGTGCCCTTCATAGAACGCAACCTCGAACCCGCCGTCATGGTGATCAGCTATCTTGCGATTGGCGGGATCATCTTTGCGGGCGTGATCCAACGATTCTACCTGTCCGGCCAACCGCCATGGTCGACCACGCTGCCGCCATTCCTTTTCCTCGTCATGACGTGGGTGGGCTGCAGCTATAACGTCAAGCTTCGCACGCACCTGGCCTTTGCCGAATTCCGCAAAGCGCTGCCGCGTTTTGGTCAGTTGGTTTGCCTGATCGTGGATGCCGCGCTCTGGCTTGGGTTTGCATGGATCGTCGTCGTGACCTGCACGCAGGAAACCGTCCGCGCTGCGGCCAACTTTGCCATCATGCTTGGCACTGACAATGTGATGCAGTGGTGGTTCCTGATTTCTGTTCCGCTGGCCTTTATCCTTTTGGCCGCGCGGGTGATCGACAACCTCCCCAAGGACCTCGCTAAATTCCGCAACGGTGACGATATGATCGAAGCCGCCGTGATCGGAGGTGACGCATGAGCGATCCAACCATCATCACGCTGATCTCGGTCGGGGTCACAGTCCTCTTTATGTTCGGCGTACCCGTGTTCCTTGTCATCGCCTATTGGGTGATCGGCATGTCCTGGGTGCTGGACCTCCAACTTCTTAATATGGGCGCGGCCCTTCAGGATGTGTTCACCGACGGTTTTGCGCTTCTCGCCATGCCGCTCTTTATCCTGACCGGGGACCTCATCAACCGTTCTGGCATCGCGCGACGGCTGTCTGACTTTGCCTATGCCTGTCTCGGCTGGATCAGGGGCGGTCTTGCCATGGCGTCGCTTGGGGCTTGTGGTCTTTTCGCTGCGATCTCCGGATCAAACTCGGCCACGACGGCGACCATCGGCTCGATGCTGCATCCCGAAATGGTCAAAGGCGGCTATGACGAGCGTTTCTCTGCGGCCACAGCGGCAGCGGGCGGTACGGTCGGTATCATCATTCCGCCGTCGATTATCTTCATCGTCTACGGCTTCTTGATGAACCTGCCGATCTCGGATCTGTTCGTGGCAGGGATCGTGCCGGGTGCGTTGATGGTGCTCGGCATGATGCTGGCCTGTTTCATCATCTGCTGGCGCAACGGCTGGGGCTACCTGATCGCGTTGAACCCGCTGCGCGTGTTCAAGACGTCGCTCGGGGCTTGGCTCGGGTTCTTTGCCATCGGTCTCGTGCTCTGGGGCATCTACACCGGTAAATTCTCACCCACCGAAGCAGCCGGTGTGACTGTCGGTTTCGGCGTGATCGTCGGTCTGGCCAGTTGGGTCGTGAGCCGCATGTTCAAGATGGATCAGACCAAAGACTGGTCCGAGAAATCCGTACCTGCGATGATGGTGGTCGAAGGGTTCACCCTGCGCGAAATTCCCGGCATCACCATGCGTTCGGCGCAGATCACCGGCATCCTTGCACCGCTGATCGCCATTTCCGTTGTGATGCAGCAGATCCTGTCCTTGTTGGGCGCGCAGCAGGTCATCGGTGACTTCGTGACATCAATGGGCGGCTACTACGCTGTCCTGTTCACGGCGATGGCCATCGTGTTCTTCTCAGGCATGATCCTTGAATCGCTGCCAGTGACGATCATTCTCGCTCCGATCCTTGCGCCCATCGCGGCCTCGGTCGGTGTCGATCCGATCCACTTCTCGGTGATCTTCCTCGTCGGGGCGTCTATCGGGTTCATCACGCCACCTTATGGCTTGAACCTTTACGTCGCATCCGGCGTGACTGGCGTTCCGTACTTCCGGCTGTTGCGCTACACGGTGCCATACCTGTTTGCGTTGCTGAGCGTTTGGTTCCTCGTGGCTCTAACACCGCCGTTGGCTCTGTTCCTTGTCGAACTTGCTGGCTGACAAATAGGAGAAAGACCTTAAGAGGCTAAAATGCCAGACGGACACACCGACGACACCCAGGGGCAAATCCCCACGAATCTTCGCCTCCTGCTACTGCTCGAGCAGGTCGCGAAAGAGGGTGTCCCGGTTGCCCCCAGCGCCCTCTCTGCGGCGCTGGGCCTGCCGAAACCCACGGTTCATCGCTTGCTGACGACTGCTGAGGCCGAGGGGTTCCTGCAACGTGATGTCGATGGCCGGTCCTATGGACCCGGCCACCGCCTGCGCAGGCTTGCTGCGAATACGCTATCATCGCAGCGCGTCCGCACCGAACGCCTGATGATCATGAAGGCTTTGGCCGAGAAGGTGGGCGAAACCTGCAACCTCGCCGCGCCCGGCCGTTACGGAATGGTCTATCTCGAACGGGTGGAAACCCACTGGCCCTTGCGCATCGAAATGAAGGTCGGGATGCAGGTGCCATTCTACTGCACGGCCAGCGGCAAGATGTACTTGTCCTCGCTCCGCAAGGACAAGCTGCAGCGGTTCATCGGGGCGATGGACCTCGAACAGCAGACGCCCAACACGCGCGCCACCGCCGAAAGCCTGATGGCTGACCTCGAAGAGGTCCGCGCACGTGGCTATTCGCTGGACGATGAGGAATTCATGGAAGGTATGGGGGCTATTGCCGTCGCCGTGCGCGATAATGAGCGCCGTCTCGTGACGACGCTCTCGATCCATGCGCCGATCCAGCGGCTTGATATGGCCGGGCTTGAGGCCTGCTATGGTCCGCTCAGCGAAGCGCGCGATCAGTTGGAAGCTCTTGTCGAACCGGTCGCGGATTAGAACAAGAAGTCATCCAGCGTCAGCCCCAAGGCATCGACACCTTCAAGGGTGATCGAAAGGTCCAAATCCGCCAAAGCTGCACCAGCCGCCGGTTCATCCGATGTGATCGACAAAATTGCGTCATCGCCATCCTGACTCACCGAGATCGTTACATCCGTGCTGTCGCCCTTCTTGCGGGTTTGGCTGCTGTCGAGCAGAGCAAAACCGGCCTTTTCCGTGCTGGGCGCGATGAGGATGAAGGCATCGAAATCCCGTACCAATGGCGACAGGTCGATCAGGTCCTCACCTTGGATGAAGTCGGTGATGGTGTCGGCATCGGTGGCTGCAGTGAACACAAACGTATCCGCGCCCGCACCACCCGTGAGGATGTCTGCACCCGCGCCCCCAGAGAGAATGTCATTGTCGGCACCGCCATCAATCAAGTCCGCCTTGGTGCCGCCGGTCAATGTGTCGGCGCCGCCGCGCCCAAAGATCGTGTTCTCAAAACCGGTTGCCCCCGTGATCGTCTCGCCGTCGTCATCCCCTTCGAAGATGGTTTCATAGGTGACGCCTTGGTTCGCGCGATCCACAAAGATCGTGTATCCCGACAGGTCAAATTCCGTGAGATCTTCCATATGGATGGTCAGTTCTCCCGAGCCTTTGAAGGACACCCGGACAGAGTCAAAGGTCATCTGGTCGGCGTTGATGGTCACTTCCGCAAGAAAGAGTGACGGGCGAATATCCAATTGCTCGATATCGACAAAGGTCGCGCCCCGCAGATCGGTTTCCCCTGAACGCGAAATCCGGAACCGATCGCCATCCGCGCCACCGTCAAAGATACTGCCGTCAAAGCCGGCGTCGTTGATGACCTGAATGATGTCACTGCCAATGCCACCAAATACATCAACGGCGGCTTCCAGACGGATCACGTCACTGCCAGCCCCGCCATGGATTTCCTGTCCGAACGAGGTGATGTTGTCGTCGAAATCTGAGCCAATGATAATTTCAACGTCATTCAGTTGATCTCCTGCGGCATCCCCTCCGAAACCCTCCAGGCCTCCCGCGCCGAGAGACAGTCTGATCCCGGCGTCTGAATTGGCATAGGTGATGGTATCAACACCGTCACCGCCGTTGATGGTATCTGCGCCTGCGCCGCCGTCGATCGTGTCGTTGCCATCGCCTGCGTTGATGATGTCGTCGCCGTCGCCGGCCTCGATCACGTCATCCAGCCCATCTGCGCCATCAATTTCGTCGCCATCTGCGTCGACAAAACCAGCGTCGATGATGTCTGCCAGTTCACTTCCCTCAACAATGCCCGGTGTGTCATCGGTTTCGGGACGGACGACGGCAACACCCCGCTGGGCATTGGGCACTGGTTCCACGAGCTCGTTCGACAGAACGAAGTCGTCCAGTGTCAGCTCCGCAGCTGTGACCCCCGTCAGCGTCAGTGTGAAATCCAGTTCGACCGGGGCCGACCCAGCCACCGGCGCACGTTGAGTGATGGTCAGCTCTGTGTCATCCCCGACTTGAGTGACCGTGATAAAGAAGTGGCTGCTGCCGCCATGTCCACGCACGGCATTATGGTCGACGATTTCATCGCCGCCGCCTTTGCCCGCACCGCCAAGCACAAGCGTCACGAAATCAAACGAACGCACAAAGTCCGACAGATCGATCCGGTCGCCAGTGGCCGCATCAAAATCAGTGATGCGCGCCCCCTCTGTCGCAGGGCCGAATACGAACCGATCCGCACCAGCGCCGCCAGTCAGAACATCCGCCCCCCGACCGCCTTGCAGGATATCCCTGCCGGCACCGGCCTGGATCGTGTCCGCAACCTCAGACCCGATGAATTCCTCGTTCGCATCCGAGCCGCGCAAAATAGTGCTGGCCGTGTCGCTTCGAAAATCAATGGCAGAGAGATCAACCTTGTTTGCGCCGTTCAGATCAATGTCGAGCGTCCCTGATCCGCGCACCTGCTGAAAGTCGACAATCTGGTCGGCGTAGAACTCATATGTTCCGCTCTTCATGTCGAATCGTTCAATCCCGGTGAAAACGTCGTCACGAAAGTTCTGGCCAAGCTGCGTGCCAAAGAATTCCAATCGATCAAAGCCTTCGCCGCCGTCAAAGACAGCGTTGGTATGGGTGCGTCCTTCATCAAGAAAGAACCTGTCATCTCCGGCTTCGCCGTAGAACTCAACCGAGCCACCCCGCGCCCTGAGGTCGTCTTTGCCATCGCCTGCAAAGATAACCGAAGCGCGTTTCGAGATGCCGTCGAAGTCATCGTCGAAGGCTGTGCCAATGACACCTTCAATGCTTGTGTAGGTGTCGCCTGCGGCATCGCCCCGCAATCCTTGTCGGTTTCTGAGCGAGACGTTCACGCTTTCGGTCGATGCCGAAAAATCCAGAAAGTCGGTACCTGCGCCTCCGTTGATGTCATCCGCTCCTGCACGGCCGATGATCCTGTCGTCGCCTTCACCTGCGTCTATGGTGTCATCGCCCAAACCGGCATCAATCACGTCACCCAGCCCATCCGCGCCGTCGATCTCATCTCCGTCAGCATCAATTGTGCCGGGGCCAATCGTGTCAGCAAGGTCCGTTCCGTCGACGACGCCAGGCGTGGCAAGCCGCACCGGCCCAATTCTGGGGGCCTCTTCGGTCAGGCCGGACTGTGAATACGGGGTCTCAAATGGCGTCTTTTCAAACATCGTCGGGTCCTCATCGCATCATTGGTGCTGCAAACATCACGAGGAGGTCGCCGGCGCGCTGAGACCGGTTCAAAAATAGAATGAGGAAGAAATGTGGTGTGCCGATGCGGGGAGGCAGAGACGGCGCGCGGCCGCGTGGTGGGTATCCTGTGACCGCGAGTCCAACGACACGCCACAGTTGGAGGCATAGGCAACCGCAGAAGAACCGCGTTTGGATGCTGATTGACAGTGTAGGGTGCCCATGCCAATAGGCCCGCAACCAGACGATTTAGCCCTTTTTTTGATGCATATGGTGCCGTGAAGGTATTGATCCGTAATGAACGCCTTGAGGTTGATCTTGAGGGTACAGGGGCCGAATTAGGCCAGTGCGATCTCACCGCAGACTTCAGGCGCGGCGAACAGTGCAATGCACCCCAACGGATCAAAGACGCGACTTGCTTCACCGATCCATCAGGGGCTTCCTTGGCCCCTCACAATGCAGACTTGATCGCCCAGTCTGCCTCTGGCTCACCTGCAGAGGCTGACATATGAGCGCTCCTCGGCTTTACCGCCCAGAAATCGACGGCCTGCGCTGCATCGCAGTCTTGCCGGTGATCCTGTTCCACGCGGGCTTCTCGTTTTTTTCGGGGGGCTATGTCGGCGTCGACGTTTTCTTCGTGATCTCAGGCTATCTGATTACCTCGATCCTTATCAGAGACCTTGAACAGGGCCGCTTCAGCCTTTTGACGTTTTATGAGCGGCGGGCACGCCGGATCTTGCCGGCTCTTTTTGTCGTCGTCGCCGCCTGTGTGCCATTTGCATGGGCTTGGATGTTGCCGTTTCAACTGGTCGACTTCTCCCAGAGCGTCATTGCTGTCGCGCTTTTTGCCTCAAATTTCTTGTTCTGGCTGGAGAGCGATTATTTTGCTCCTGCTGCTGAAGAAAAGCCGCTCTTGCACACCTGGAGCCTGGCGGTCGAAGAGCAATATTACGTTGTTTTTCCAATCTTTTTGCTGCTCGTCTGGCGCTTTGGAAGACGGCCTGTTTTTTGGTTGGTCGTCCTGCTGTCATCGATCAGCTTTGCGTGGGCGCAATGGATCGGCCCGAAGGATGCTTCAGCAAACTTTTATCTTCCTATGTCGCGCGCTTGGGAACTGCTGGCGGGATCGCTCGCCGCGTTTATCTCTGCGCGGCATGGGGTGTGGTCAAACTCGGTCCTGTCCGCTTTGGGTTTGGTCGGGATTTTGGTGCCGATAGCGCTTTACGATAGCGCGACACCATTTCCGGGCGTGTATGCCGTTCCGCCAGTGCTGGGAACTGTGCTGATCATTTTATGTGCCGGTCCGGGAACGATAGCGTATCGACTGCTCACGCAGCGTCCCATGATCTGGATCGGTTTGATCAGCTACAGTGCGTATCTCTGGCACCAGCCACTCTTTGCTTTTGCAAGGCTACGCTCCGGGGGAGAACCCTCTGTCGAGTTAATGGTGGCGTTGTGCCTGTTCACCTTGGCACTGGCGTGGGCCAGTTGGCGATATGTCGAACAGCCGTTCCGCGGCTCTTCTCCGATATTGCCCCAGCGCAAGGCGCTGTTCGCACTCAGCGGGCTCGCGCTTGGTGTGATGATCGTTGCAGGTGTGCCGGGGATTTTGACCAAAGGGATGCCCCAACGTTTTGGCGATGATGTTCTGCAAAGGCAGGCAGACATATCAGCCCTCGCTTCGGAGCGCCGCGCGATGATTGGGTCCGGTGAGTGCCAATTCAATCAACGCGGGAAGTACAAGAACATCGAAGACTTTGTGGCCAACTGGGCCTGTTTCGCCGATGTAGATGCCGCTACGGGCTTTCCCAGCTTTGCAGTCTATGGTGACAGCCATGCTGCGGACCGTGCGCTGGCTTTGCGCTTGGCAGGAGCACCAGTCACGCGGTTGGGTGGGGCTGGCTGCCCGTTGTTGCCAGGCAGCCAAATGGCTTATTGCGATGCCCTGCTGAACACTTTTGTCGACAAGGCATTGGAGCAGCCGCACGACTTTGTCGTGCTTGTGAACCGCTTCCAGGGTGATGAGCTAACGACCAGGTACCTGCAAGACGTCGTCGATTTCTGGTCGAACCGGGGCGAGCAAATCCTTCTGTTGACGGCAATGCCAGAGTTTCCAAACTTTGCGACCGTCTATACGCGCGATGCAGAAATGGCCGCCAACATGCACCCCAAAGATACTTTGCTGGACCGCTTTGACAGCGCCATGGCTGGAGTTGCTCTGCCCGATAACGTGCAAATCTTGAACACGAATGCCGTGTTCTGCAGCCTGACGGGTGGCATCTGCTCTCCGATGCTGGACGGGCAACCATTGCTTGTTGACTATGGACATCTCAGTCCGTTCGGTGCCGCGCAATTTGGCGACGCGGCATTGCGGACGCTGGAGGCGCAATGAGCAAAACCGCATATCGCCCCGAGATTGACGGCCTGCGCAGTGTGGCCGTGGTGCCTGTGATCCTGTTTCACGCAGGCTATGAGTACTTTGGTGGAGGATATGTCGGCGTCGACGTGTTTTTCGTGATCTCCGGCTATCTCATCACCTGCATCCTGCTGCGCGACATTGCGGCGGATGACTTTTCGATCTGGCGCTTCTACGAGCGGCGCGCGCGGCGCATTCTGCCAGCCTTGCTTCTGGTGATGCTCGTGACGCTGCCCTTTGCATGGGCGTGGATGACAGCGCCGCTTTACGCAGATTTTTCGGCCAGTTTGCTGGCCGTGCTTGGCTTTGTCTCGAACATCCTGTTCTGGCAGCAAAGCAGCTATTTCGACGTTGCCGCCGAACTGAAGCCTATGCTCCATACATGGAGCCTTGCGATCGAAGAGCAGTATTATCTGTTCTTCCCGCCGCTTCTTTGGCTGATCATGCGTTTTATCGGCATCCGTGGCAGCGTGGCCTTTCTGGTGGCGCTGGCTGCCGCCAGCCTTGTCCTGACGGAAACCATGGTCCGCGAACGTCCCGTCGCAGTTTTCTACCTTCTGCCCTTTCGTGCATGGGAACTGCTGGCCGGGGCGCTTTGCGCATATGCCCACGTGCACGGCACTCGTCGGGAGGTGCCGATCTTAGCACTGCTGGGGCTGTTGCTGACCCTTGGGCCTATCTTTGTCTATGATGCCAATACGCCTTTCCCGTCGCTTTATGCGCTGGTTCCCGTTCTTGGCACAGTCCTTGTGATCCTGTTTGCCTCGCCTGCGGGTCTCGCAGGAAGGGTGCTCGCAAATCCATTGGCAATTGGGATCGGGCTGATCAGCTATTCGGCCTACCTTTGGCATCAACCGCTTTTTGCAATGGCGCGCATCCGCTTTGACCTGCATCCCGGTGACTTGATCTTTTTGCCGCTGTCGGTGTTGGCGCTGCTGTTGGCTTGGCTCAGCTGGCGCTTTGTGGAACAGCCATTTCGGAAAGGCATGTCGCTCCGGCCGTTCATTGCCATCACTGGCTCTGCGGCCGCAATGGTTGCTGCTTTTGGTGCCTTGGGGCTCTTGGAATATCAAAGAGGATATTCGCGGTTGGCGGCAATCGTCTACACGGATGCGTTGATCGATACCGAGGCAGAACGCGCCCTGACATGGAGCACGGTGCTTGAAAACCCGGAATTGGCTGATGACTTGGCAAGCTTTCCCGAGGATGGGTCTGTCAAACTACTGCTTGTGGGAGACTCCCATGCCAAGGATCTGTTCAACGCGCTTTACCTGACAGAAGGCGGAGCCTCTATTTCAGTGCGTCGTGTCACGATGGGAGGGGGCTGTACGGACCGGATCGGCGCCCGCTTTGAGCCGACCACAGCGCAGGACTGCTTTGACAATCTTGTCCGCCGCGCTGGTCCGCTATTGGAGCAGGCCGATGCCGTGCTGCTGACCAAAAGATGGGTGTTGGAGGATACTTTCCCAGCCTATCTGCCGGTCTTCATCTCGGGCCTGGAGGCGATGGGCAAGACCGTCGCCATTGGCGGAAATACGGTGGAATATGCCCCTGACGCACCAATGTTGTTGCGTCGTCTTGCCCGTCAGGATGCGTTGGACACAGTGGATGTTGCCGCGCGGCTGGCTCAGGCGCGGACCCCGAGAGTGGAACGGACCAATAAAGCATTGCAAAGCATCGCAGAGGCCGCATCCGTCCCCTATCTGGACAAGACGCCGCTGCTTTGCAGTGAAGATGGCCAATCCTGCCCCGCGCTGACAGCAGATGGCCATGCGATCTACTTCGATTATGGTCACCTTACTCTTGCCGGTGCGCGCAACATGGGCCTCGGCATCCGCGACCAAGACTGGTTGGCACCAGTTCTGACCCGACTTGGGCAGCAACCGTCACAATGATTCAGACGAAAGACATCTCATGCACATCGTAAATCGCGGCTCCACATACAATACCGTGCGCGGTACGATCGCTTTCCACTACAACGCACTGCATTTGCGTGGGATGGCACGCGTAAAGGCGACGTTGGGATCACAAGCGTCGCTGCAAAAGACCGTCGATGAATTTAACGCCAAACGGGTTGTGCTGACGGTGACCGCAGGGCGCACTGGAACGGATTCTCTGAACCACCTTTTCCGGCATTTGCCCGACACTCATGCCAGCCATGAGCCCAATCCGAACCACCGCTTTATCCTCGCCCGGGTTCAGCACGACCCGGTGCTCGCTGCGCGGTTTTTCTGGTATCTTCAAGCGCCGTCAATTGTGTCCCGAGCGGGATCGCACGTGGTCGAAAGCTCTCATCTGTTTTGCAAAGGGTTTTTTGAACCGTGCATCGCCGCAGGGTTTCGCCCGGCGCTTGTCATGTTGCAGCGGGATACACGGACCACGGCGCTCTCTCATCAACGAAAGCACGCCGTCCCGGGACGGACAGGCGCGGGGCATCGATATCTGATCGCACCCACTGATCGGCCATATCTGAAGGTTGATGCGCCCGAGAGCCTGACAGACTACCAGCTTTGCTATTGGTACTGCCTTGAAATTGAGCTTCGCCAAAAGCTTTATTCTGAGATTGCAAGTGAACTTGGGATGCCGATTTTTACGATGCAGACCAAGCAATTGAGCGATGTGGAAAAGCTGGTCGAGGCTTGCGTTGCACTTGGCCTCGCGGACGCCGGAAATGCCCGTCAGGCGCTTGAGAAAGCGGGCGTCGGGACGGCGCACAACGCCACCACCGCACAAAGCAAGTCGCGTGAACTCAATTTTGATCCCGCCGCCGAGGAAGACGCCCTGCACGCCCGCTTGCAGGAACCCGCTGGACTCGATGAGGTGCGCCGCCGGATCGAAGAAGCCAAGCGCCTGATTTGACCACTGATCCTGCTATTTCGCCGACTCTGGCTCATGAGGATTGGAAGTTGAGTTGAATAAGCTCATCGCAAACCTTTTGGCGACCCCGGCAGGATTCGAACCTGCAACCTGCCCCTTAGGAGGGAACCGTTCATAGCGCTATTCCTTCTGTGATTTCTTGTTGTTGGTTGTTTGTACGGTGTCCGCCTGTACGTGGTTTGTACGAAAACGAGCCCTGACATCGGCCTCATCCGTCTCTGCATGGGCATAGATGCGCATCGGCAAATTGGGGTCGGACCAGCGCCCAGCCTTGGCTGCGGTGACCGGATCAACGCCCTGTCTGACAACCAATTCAGTGAAGAACCCGTGCCGTCCTGCTGGGTGCGCTGAGAGGTATGGGATGCCTGCACTCTTGCAAATCGTCTTCCAGCGCGTGTTGTAACCTGTGGAGCTGCCATAGCCGAACACACGCGGCTTCATGAACTTGCCGGTTTTGCGGTTCTTGGGGCGCTTTGGTGGCAATGCTAGGAGCTCGTCCATCATCTGAGGCGAGACAGTGATCCAGCTTTCCGGGTGCCCTTTCTGCGCCTTCACCCTGACCTTGTTCTCGGCGGGCCGCAGATCGTCGGGCTCAATCGAGACAGCCTGATCGATCCGCGCCGCCGTTTCGAACATGAAGCGGACCAAAGCGGCGTTGTACGGGTCAGCCGCTTGACAGAAGGCCTCGATCCATTCCTTGTCGGCGGGCTTGCGTTCCACGCGGCTGATCTTCCCTCGCCGCTTGTCCTGGGCAATGCGCTCGAACTTGTCATACGGCTTGACCCGGATCAGAGGCGTGCCTTCCAGCTCATGCGCGTTGTTGATGACCGCACTCGCTGGTGTGACGATCTCGCGCCACCAGGTATCGGTCGAAGCCTTGGGTTTCAGCTTAGGGCCAAGGCCCTTCAGGAGCGCACCAGATATCGCTCCTAAGGGCATGTCACCGATTTCTTCGACAATCGGGATCAATTGCTTCGCTGTCTTGGGGGAGGCGTTGTAGAGCATGATCGCATCGGAGAACGTCTTGCTCGGCTCGTCGCCAACAACATAGCGGCGTATCTGGAGTTCAGTCTCCCGGTTTATCCAGTCCCGTGCGCCCGCTTCTGTAGATGCCTTAGTGCTTCGCCGGTATGGGCCTGCGATTGGCCTGCCGTTGTACTCGACCCAGCCCTTAGCCCAGTAGAAGCGACCCCTCTTGTAGATTTGGAGCGGCATGCCTGGCCTCCTTCAAAAATCTTGTCGATCTGCGCGGGTGTGATCAGCATGGTCCGCCCAAGGCGGTAGAACGCCCCTGTTTCGTTGGCCCGTTCGCGAAGCGTTCGTTCTGAAATGTCGATGCCCATATCTGCCATCAGCTCTACCCATTCGGATGGCTTTTTCCCAAGCCCGAGGATTTGCGAGCTGTCGGATTTGTCGGTCTCTGCCATTTCAATCATCCTTGTCCATATGAGTTGAATCGTGCGTACGCATGGAAGCGCTTGTTTGGTACCTTCTGACGTGCTCAGATGGACTCAAACGGAAATTTGCGTCATTTTGTGCGATGTTTATACAAAATTGCGCTTTCGTCAATTGGGAAGTCGGAATGGCGCAAGAAGATGTTGATATGTTCGCGGAAGTAGGTGCGCGCCTGGCCATCTCACGCAGCGAAATAGGCGTTTCGCAGGCCGCGATGGCAGAGGCAATCGGCGTCTCGCATCGGGCTTATCACAGCTATGAGAAGGGTAAGCGCGGCATCCCAATCGAAGCACTGATCAAGATGCACAGACGATATGAGGTCGACGTTGCTTGGTTGCTGCTTGGCACGCAGTCGATCCGTGCCGGTCACGATTTTGATGCACTGAAGAGGATCGAGACCTCGCTCGATCAGTACCTAGAAGGTGCTGGTATCAAGATTAGGAGCGAAAAACGTGGTGCCATCGTCGCGCGCTGGTACCAGTCGCAAGTCGAGGGGCGGGAAGTAACGGATGATGACGTTCACACTTGGATCGAACTCGTAAGGGAGTAAGCAAATGCAAGAACCAAGCAAGAAATGGAAACTGATCCGCAGGGCTGCCTTGGAGCACGCGTTTAGAAAGTTTGAGAAACCACTGGAACCACTTCTTATTTTTCTCTTGATCTGCAGCTCGATTTACTTGAGCGGCTTTATCGGTCTCGCGATCGGCGAACAAATCCAACCTTTCAATCTACTCTCTGGATTTGCTGTAACTGCGGTTGCGATCTCCGGGTTACTCGTTCCGTTCGTTCTAGTCTCTGCAATGACATTATTCCTTACAACGAAAAACCTTAGAAACTTGCTTGAAGAATGAGCGCAAGAAGTATCAACTGGCTTGAAATATTGTTGAATTTGGATTGTTAAATTGTTGTCGTGCCAATGAGTTGTTCAATTCGGAAGGTCGATGCATCCCCTTATGCCGCCTCCCTAATCGAAGGACATAGAGATTTCGGATACAGTCTCGAGACGGCTTTGGCCGATATCGTAGACAATGCAATCACCGCCAAAGCAAAGGACGTCAGCCTCACTGCTGATACCGCTTCTGACAAACCATGGATCGCAATAGCTGATGATGGCATTGGGATGACGGAAGTTGAACTCATTGAGGCCATGCGTTTGGGCTCCAAGAATCCGACACATGAGCGAAGCGCAGAGGATTTGGGTCGTTTTGGCCTAGGACTTAAGAGCGCAAGCTTTTCACAGTGCCGAAGCCTCACCGTTCTGACACGAAAAAACGGTTCAATCGCTTGCGCTCGATGGAACCTTGATAGGATTTCGAAGAGAAACGACTGGAGTTTGGAGTTAATCGACGACACTTCTTCACTGCTTGGGCGGGAGTTGTTGCCTGAAACAGGAACTGTCGTAATTTGGGAAAATCTGGATCGTTTGAACGGCGGCTACACCCATGACCTTGTCAAGCGAGCCGAACACATAAATTCCGAACTGTCTCAAGCGGAAAGGCATTTATGTTTGGTCTTTCATCGATTTATTGAAGGAACCAATCCCAGCTTAACATTGCGCCTGAATGGTCGGCGTTTGAAGCCGATTGACCCAATGGCCTCATCGCATGTTGCAACTCAAAAAGACCCTGAAGAGCTTCTACGGCTTCGACAGGGCGACGTCCTGATCAGATGCCACACCCTGCCGCATCACAAACGCATGAGCCGCGAAGAGTGGGAAGAAATCGGTGGTCCTGAAGGGCATCTGAAGTCGCAGGGGCTCTACGTTTATAGGGAGAAGCGTCTTATCATCTCGGGCGGATGGCTGGGTCTCGCACGTCAGACCGAGCTCACCAAGCTTTGCCGTATCGCTGTCGATATCCCGAACACGATGGACGCGGAATGGAAGATCGACGTCAAAAAGGCTTCGGCTCAACTGCCGCCCTTAGTACGTGAGCGACTGAAGAAAGTGGTTGAAAGGTTCGTCGGTACATCCAAGCGAACGTATCGGAGCCGAGGGCAAAAGCTGGTAGATGAGACTCGGTTCCCGATTTGGAGCCGGGTGCAGAAGGACGGACAGATCGTTTTCCGACCTAATCTGGAACACCCTGTTTTTCGAACTTACGCAGAGCAGTTGCCAGACGAACTTTTGGAGGGTTTCGAGCGTTGCTTGCGCATCGTCGGTTCTGGCCTGCCCATCGAGACCCTGCATGCTGAACTTGTGGGGAATGCGGAAGCGGTCGCGGCCGACGAAACATCGGCAAATGACCTCGAAGAGCTGGTCTACTCCCTCGCGGTTACTCTGATGGAAAGCGGTGTGCCTTCAGATACTCTATCAGACACCATGCAAAGCAACCCTTTCCTACGAGCTCGGTGGGAAACTGCCGCCCCAATTCTGGAAGATTTTCTGAGGACACGAAGTTCATGAGTGAAGACATTGAAACGGTGATGAACATGGTCGAGATGGGCCTGTTCAATCAGCCTCGGAAGACAGAAGAAGAGTTGCGGACGATGGTCCGCGGGGTCGCAGCTGCGATTGCGCCAAGTCTAAGAGACGCGGAGATCGAGCTAATTGCGCGAGAAATCGAGCACAAGCAAGGGATCAAGGCAGGTTTGGTCTCTATTGTTGAAGACGATGACCCTGATTTCGAACCGTGGCTGGATGACGCAAAGCCATCAATCAAACCATTCTACTGGGATCGTTATCGAAAACTCCTATTCAAGAAGAATTTACCCAGAGACGTCATCACATCCACGGACCAAGTCACGGATACAATACTGAGCCGCCTCGGGAACCCTCGCCTCGAAAAACAATGGGACCGAAGGGGGATGGTCGTAGGCCACGTCCAGAGCGGAAAAACCGCTAATTACTCTGGTCTGATCTGCAAAGCGGCAGACGCTGGCTATAAGCTGATCATCGTAGTCGCGGGAATTCACAACAACCTCCGGAACCAGACTCAAGAACGCATCGATGAAAGCTTGATAGGCGTTGATTCAGGAAAGCAATGGGGACGAACTGTAGGTGGGAGAAAATATGTACTTGGAGCCGGAGAATTTGATCCGAGCAAAAGACCTGTACCGCTGACCACACGCATTCACGACTTCAACAAAGCTAGAGCCGACAGCGACAGCAGTGAGATTGGGGATTATCGCGAGCCGGTCGTACTGGTGATCAAGAAGAATTACCGCACTCTCTCTAACCTGCTCGACTGGTTGAAGGACAATAACGCCCGTGGCGATCAAGAGATGATCGACCAGCCAATGCTATTGATCGATGACGAGGCTGACAACGCGTCGATCAATACGAAATATGGCAAAAATCTAGTCACAACGATCAATGGTCAGATTCGTGACTTGCTGAAGATGTTCCACCGGAGTTGCTATGTGGGGTACACGGCGACCCCGTTCGCCAATATCTTCATTGATCCCGATCAGGACGACGAGATGCATGAAGAAGACCTCTTTCCGAGGGATTTCATCATCGGCCTTGACGCGCCCACCAACTATTTCGGACCGAACAAAATCTTCGTGGATGGCCTGCCAGAGGAAGGCGAGCCAATCTGGCTTCGTTACATCACGGACAACGAGGACATTCTGCCGATCAAGCACAAGATAGATCATGAGCTCGATGCACTACCGTCGTCGTTAACCCAAGCGCTACGAGCTTTCCTGCTGGCTAGAACCATCAGGAACATGCGTGGGCAGGGGGCCGCACATTGCTCGATGCTAGTCAATGCGAGCCGCTTCACCGCCGTTCAGGGCCGCCTTCGAAATCGCCTTCACGAAGCGCTAGAGCGGATCCAGAATTCGGTTCGCATCAATGCGAGTCGGGGCACTGCCGCATTGAGTGATCCGGAGATTGCCGCGCTCCATGGCGTCTGGCAGGAGGAATACTCCGAAACCGAATTCGATTGGCCCTCGATTCAGTCCGAACTGCTTGATGCCATCGCTTCCGCCAAAATAGTAGAGGTAAACAGCCGGGCCAATGATTTGGACTATTCGAATTCGGGAGAAAGGGGGCAGACCGTTGTTGCTGTCGGTGGGTTCTCGTTGTCACGTGGGCTGACGCTTGAGGGCCTGACCGTAACCTGGTTCCTGCGCAACACGATGATGTACGATACGCTCATGCAGATGGGGCGATGGTTCGGCTATCGAGGAGCTGGAGAAGGGCCGAAGCGGAACTACGAGGATCTCTGCCGTATCTGGATGCCTACTGAAGCAATTGATTGGTACGCGTTCATTGCGAACGCCGCCGAAGAATTGCACGAGGAGTTGCGAACCATGGAGAAAGCCAAGGCAACGCCTCGTATGTTTGGGTTGGCCGTAAGAAGTCACCCCGCGTCACTTCTAGTGACCGCACGGAATAAGATGGGATCGGGCAAAAAGGTTACTACTCTGGTAGGGCTTTCGAACAAATTTGTGGAGACATCGAGAGTGAGCATTCGCTCAGATGACCTTAGGAGCAACACTGATACCGCGAAACGATTGGTTCAAGAGTTGAACTCCGGAGGATTTGAAGAGCGGACGGTATCAGCAGGCACCTGCGTTATGGGTGTTCCTGTCGAAATCGTGGATAGGTTCTTGGCTGGTTGGAGAAATGCGGAACAGAGCATTGCATCCGACCCGGGTCCCATTCGTCAATATATTCGAACAAGACGAGATGATGAGCTGCCGATTTGGGATGTACTGATCACCGGAAAGAAGTCCGGTGATGATGTTCATACTCTGGGTCGATCAATTAAACCAATTACCCGATCAGTTGACCCTATGAAGCTAACGGAAGGGTTCATTCCATTTGGCGGGAAACGAATGCGTGTGGCCGATGCAAGCTTTGAAAAGGCAGGGTTGGATGATGAAACGATTTCGGCGGTCGAAGAAGAATACCGATCACGCCCTAACATTAGCGGAAATAGACCAAGTTATCCCGGTTCTATCTATCGGTCCGCACGAGAACGCCCGCTATTAATGCTGATGCTGGTCAAGCCTCTTCCAATCGAAAGAACAAAAGGGAAGAGAGAAGTGGAACTCATACCCGCTGACCCTGTTGTGGCATGGGGTATAAGCCTTCCCGTTTCGTCACGCCCCGCCGAGAGGGTCGAGTACGTGGTGAACACTGTACGTTATCAGGAACTCTTCGGCGAGGATGACGAAGACGATGATCAGGAGGCAGCACTTGAAGCTTCATGATCCTTGGGAAAGACTTGGTCCGGACGAGGCAAAGCGGGTCGATGTGGCAGGCCGTTTTGATTTCTTCTGGGTGATGTTGGAAGCAGGCATGCCTGGCCTGATGATGAGGCTGCCCAGTCTGCCGCAGCCACTGCCACGTTTACCGAAATTGAAGAACCTTGTTGCCTCCTTCCGACCGATTTCAGGCGGGTCAGCATTCGTTCTAGGCCTCAAGGAAAAAAGTCAGGTCGAGATCTTCGAGACCCTTTGCCGGGACGTGGTCGAGGCCGGGGAAGCCGGTGCTGAACGAGATGAAGCTCTCTCTAGAGCAATTCAACGCACGAGACGCTGGTATCACCTCCTGCGCGGTGGCAAGGCCAACGGATTGTCCGTCGAAGAACAGAGAGGTCTAGTTGGCGAGTTGGCGTTCCTTCGAGAGCTTGTATCAGCGTTTGGACCAGAAACTGCAATCGAGGCTTGGACAGGCCCGACCGGCTCGGCGAAGGATTTCGAATTGATCGGAAGCTGCGTTGAGGTCAAGGCAAGGCGGGTGGCCGCGAAGCCTTTCGTTGCGATTTCCTCAGAAGACCAATTGGCAGACGTAGAAGGTAGCCGATTGTTCTTGCGTGTAGCAAACGTTGCGTCGGCCGTCTTGCCTGAAGGTCAAAGCCTACATGATCATATACGCATGACGTCAGAAATGTTTGAAGATGACGGCGCAGCTTTCGAGGCTTGGGAAGAGGCTCTCTACTCGACGGGATACGATCCTGAAAACGACTATGATGACCGAAGGTGGCTGCTTGGCGTAGTAACCGACTACGAAGTGATAGATGGTTTTCCTCGAATTTCCGTGCCTCTTACTCAAGGCGTGGAGAACGTCCGCTATGCAATAGCTCTGGATTCGTGCGAACCGTATAAACTCGAAGACGCTTTGGTTGACCTGATCCGGGAAGGTCTCCGGCATGAGTGATCTTGAAGAGTTTCATCATGAACTCATTGCTGACATCCAAGGCGACGCAGACGTTCTTGGTCTCGTTACTGTAGAAGCTTTTTTTGAAAAGGTTGGCGAGCTGCTCACCGAAGCCGGTGAACTGGATGGGGCAAATCGCGCCTATTTTGAAGGTGGCGGGGCGAGTAACCCCATGCGTATCGACGGGTACGGGGGTGATCCCAGAGACGCCGATGGAGTGCTCAGCCTCGTGCTATGCGATTTCGTAATCGGTGATGACGTTCGTGTACAAAACAAGGATCAAATCCAGCGACTATTGCAGCGTTTGTACAGGTTCGTTGTTTCCAGTCTGAAGTCCAGTTTTCGCGATCAACTGGAGGAAACCAGCGCCGGTTTCGGTGTTGCTGACTTGATCGCAACCACGTGGAAGGACGTGGAGAAAATCAAGCTGATCATTGTAACCAACGCGGACTTTCGCGCGCGGGCGGACGCAGCGAACGTAAAAGACCTCGACGGAAGGCCCGTAACCCTGAGCGTCTGGGACTTGAAGCGCCTCAGGCAATACGTTGAACAGGGGCAAGCGCGGGCAAATCTGCTGATTGATTTTCAAAAGGATTTCGGAGGGGGTATCCCGCTGTTGCCCGCGTCCGGAAGTGATGCTTCGTTGGAAAGCTACCTCGCCATAATTCCGGGCAATCAACTTGCCGCAATTTATGACAAGTGGGGCCCTCGCCTTTTGGAAGCCAACGTCAGGAGTTTTCTCCAGGCCAGAGGCAAGGTGAACCGGGGCATTCGGGACACCATCCGCGACGAGCCGCATATGTTTTTCTCATACAATAACGGCCTCAGTGCGACTGCGGATGCGATTGACGTAGAAAAAGCAGATCACGGCCTTCAGCTGACCCGCGCAGACAACCTGCAAATCGTCAATGGTGGCCAGACAACAGCGTCCTTGCATGCCGCCCGAAAGGCCTCCGCCGAGCAGCTCGAACAAGTGTTTGTTCAAATGAAGCTCACCATCGTGCCTAAAGAGCAGTCTGAACTGGTTGTTCCGCGAATTTCCGAGTACGCCAACAGCCAGAATAAGGTGAACGCGGCGGACTTCTTCGCAAACCACCCCTTTCACATTCGAACCGAAGAGTTGTCTCGAAAGGTTCTTGCGCGCGGCGAAGATGGCTACCGCGACACCAAATGGTTCTACGAACGCGCGAGAGGCCAGTACGCCGACGAGCGTGGCCGAAGAACCGTTGCAGAGCGCAAGAAATTCGACTCCGAGTTCCCGCGCTCTCAGTTTCTGACGAAAACTGATCTCGCGAAATTTGAGAACACCTGGGCCTGCTTGCCACATATCGTGAGCTTGGGTGCGCAAAAGAACTTTGCCGAGTTCGCCAAGCACATAGGCAAGCGATGGGGTTCCGAAGGAGCGACGTTCGATGAGCTCTGGTTCAGGCGCATGATCGCAAAAACCATCATATTCCGGGCAACCGAAAAGCTGGTCTCAGGTGCGGAATGGTATGAAGGTGGATACCGCGCCAACATCGTGACCTATGCCATTGCCAAGCTTGTTCACGACGCGCGCGAGCGGGAAATGCAGGTCGACCTCGACGCAGTCTGGCGGTATCAGGATGTTTCACCCGATCTGAAATCGGCGCTTTTGGTAGCCGCTGCTGAAGCCCAGGACGTGATTACAAATCCCCCGGAAGGTGTGCGGAACTTCAGCGAATGGGCCAAGAAGCAGGCTTGCTGGAAGTGGCTGGAAGAACGGTCCCTGAGCTATCCTGACGGCCTTGACCGCGTATTGATCTCTGAGGAACTTGCCAATGATCGTGCTCGTGAGGCACGGGCGGACAAGGCTGTCGAAGACAGTGTAGAGGCGGAACTCGAAGTGCACAGGCTAGGCGCGGCGTTCTGGATAGAGGCGCGCAACTGGGCGCGGGAACGCGGTTTGCTTTCGCCGAGAGAAGTCGGGGTACTGGAGACATGTGCTGCCATCCCGAACAAGATGCCTTCGGACAAGCAGTGCGCCATCGCGATGGCGGCTCTGGCGAAAATTCGGGAAGAAGGGTTCGCAACAGAAGTGGCCCATGATGCAGTCTGACGCTTCGAGAAAGCTCTACAAGTTCAGTGGACCGACCGATTATGCGCTACAAAACTTGGAGCGAGGCGTCATCTTTTGCCAGCACTACAGCGCCTACAACGATCCATTTGAATTCTGGACCCAGATTATTGGGGGAATCCCGGACGCACAGTTGGAACCTGACCGCTTTGCTGCTGCGAAAAATGCTTGGGGCGCGGACTTCATGGCCGACGACGATGAATACCTGCTCGAATATTTCCAGTCGGTTGCAGAAGAACAACCGGCATTTCAGGAAATCCGTGACCTGAAGCGGATAGCCTGTTTCGGCTCGTCACCGGATAACTTGCTGATGTGGTCTCACTATGGCGACGGACTGCGCGGATTGTGCCTAGTGTTCGACGACACTGAACTCCTCAAAGCCAGCTCAACGAGTACGTTTGCCGTGAATGTTGCATACCAAAAAAGCCCGCCATGCGCCGACGCTTTTGTCTACGCAGTCGCGAGTGGACTTTTCGAATACGTACTAGAAGAATTGGAAGAGCAAGAGAGTCGTGGCCATGACAATAATCAAGTGGCAGACAACAAAAAAACGTTGGGCGAAAAGCACTTGACCATGACCGAGACCCTTCAAAAGATATATGCGACAAAGCCCCTAGAGTGGGAATACGAAGCTGAACGGCGTCTATTGGTTCGAGCAGAAAAAAGCGGCGTCGAGCCTATATTTCACAAATACCCACGAACGGCATTGAATGGCATTTTGATCGGTGAGCGAATGCCCCAAGACTTCCGCAGAAGACTAGAGAAGGTTGTTTCCGACTACTACGGCCACGCGTACGTCAAAACCGTAAGCCGTTCCTCGTCCAGCTACAGCTTGGAGATACGGTAATGCTATCCCGGAAAGCGGCCTGCAACGATGTCGGTCACACGGTCTCAAACACAGGTAGGAGAACGTTCGCGATTTGATGGGCAAGGAATGGCGGTACAGCGTTTCCAACTTGGACGAACTGTTCGGTGCGATTTCCCATGAAATGATAATTGTCGGGGAAGGTCTGTAGACGTGCTGCCTCACGTACAGTCAAGCTGCGACACTGTGTTGGATCAGGATGAATGAAGTAGTGGCCATCTTTAGAGATATGGCTAGTGACTGTTGTCGCCGGGCCATTGCCGACCTGGACACGAAATCGGTCGTTGAACTTTCCGGTCTTCCAGTTCCGGTGATTTGGGGCTAGGACATCAGGGAATTGATGTGCGCGAGGGCTGGTACCTTCGGCTTTGGCAAAGCAGGCTGCGTAGAGGTACCGTGCAAGGTCTGACCGCATGTGCCCGCGTGTCTCGTGGCCTGAAAGGCCAACGAGCTCAGGATCATCTATGAATTCCGCCAGTTCTGCAGAAAGCTTGTTCGAAAGCTTCCCGCGCGACGATTTTTTTCGTCCCTTATGCGAGATCGCGAGAAGCTTTTCCTCGACACGATCGACTTCTGCGAGAAATCGCGAATGATTCTGACCCGGGTAACTTGCAGCAAGAGTCTGCAGGGTCTCGATCCCATCAACGACCGCATCGTACCATGCGAATTGGTCATCGCTCCGACTCAAACCACTGCGCAACGTTGGTAGGCCAACCAGGATATCGCTTACAAAAGCTGCCTTGTTTCTAAGCGAAAGCGTGGGGACGTGCTTGAAGGGAACATCCGACCTGATCCCGACAATGATCACTCGATGCCTTGCCTGCGGAACTCCGTAATCCTCGGCGCGAATTACAAAATCCTTCGGCTCAGGTCGTTCGTCTTTTTCGTGAGGCACGGAAAGTGAAATCAGGTGGTAGCCGTCTCCTGCGTTCTCAAGGTCCGACATAACTTGTTGGAAAATCGCGATCCCTTCGACGGAAGACGACAACATTCCCTTCACGTTCTCCATCACAAAGACAGCTGGGTTTAACTCATTCAAAACACGACAATATTCGCGGTAGAGGAAGTGTCTGTCGTCGTCTTTGGGCTTGTAAGCTCGATTTCCCGCGTTCCTTGATCTCCCGGCCAAGGAATAGGCCTGACAAGGTGGACCACCTATCAACAGCGTTCGATCTCCAGATCGTTGTTTCGCTTCAGAAATTCGATCTGACAGGAGCCGAGCAGTCTCGGTTTGTCCTAGCTCCGCGCAAACAGCCTCACGATCGGCCGCAGCCCATTTTTCGGGGTACAGATCGCTCCAATTTGGCTCCTCGGTCTTCCCCGCAATCCACTGATAGTATTCCTGCGGCAACACACCGAATTGACGCAAAAAGGCACGCAATCTGAGTGTTCGATGAGCGGCGCTGTCTTTTTCGATTGATACCGAAATCTTGTAAGCAACTGAGCCATCCGGGTTAAGGCAAGACGAAAAACCCTCGCCGAGGCCGCCAGGCCCTGAGAACAGATCGATGATTTCAACTGGCTTTGGCAAATCGTGGCTCCTTGGCTCCCTCTTTCCAGGTTTTGCTCGGTATGGCAAGCAAGGGCATGGCAGACATCGTAGACAAACAAACCCGCTCGCGGATGATGCGCGGAATTCGTGGCAAGGACACCAAGCCTGAAACGGCCTTGCGCAGGGCTCTTCATGCCAAAGGGCTTCGCTTTCGGTTGCACACTGCCCGTTTGCCAGGGAAACCAGACATCGTGTTTCCAAAGTTCAACGCAGTAGTTTTTGTTCATGGGTGTTTTTGGCATCGCCATAACAACTGCCGCTTCTCGAAGTCGCCAAAGACACGCACCGAGTTCTGGAGGCAGAAGTTCGACGCAAATGTCGCGAGGGACAGCAGAAATCAGAACCAGTTGGCTGAGATGGGTTGGAGAGTTGCCATCGTGTGGGAGTGCGGTCTGAGAAACGTTAAAGACACCGCTAATACGGCCGAACGGATCGAAGCTTGGCTTCAGTCAAAGCAAAACTTCCTTGAGATAGGTATCGACGCCGAATGAGTGCGCGTTTCGGTTGGTTGAGGCACCGCAATGGCGTATCACAAGTTGACACATGTATCTAGTTGTGATACACGACAAGCATGATCCAAAGCACCAAGGGCAAACTCGCTGCTAATGCCGTGAAAGGCAAGTATGGCAAAGGCTTCCCGGGTGACTTGGTGAAGCGTACGCGGGCGATGCTGTCGGCGTTGGATGCTGCGGTTGTTGTCGAGGATTTACGGTTCCCGCCCGGCAACCACCTGGAAGAACTGAAAGGGGATCGGGCTGGGCAACACTCTGTGCGGATCAACGGGCAATGGCGCATTTGCTTTGTCTGGACGCCGAACGGTCCCGCCGATGTCGAGATTGTGGACTACCATTGAGAGGATACGCTGATGAGCTTGCTTGAAGACCCGATGCACCCCGGTGAAGTCCTGAAAGAGCTTTACCTCGATCCCTTGGAGATGGGGGCCATCGCGTTTGCGCGGCGTCTGGGCGTGCCTCGGACGCGGATCGAGCGGTTGATCAAGGGTACGACCGGGATCACACCTGACACGGCTCTGCGCCTTGCTCGCGTGTTCAACACGACACCCGCCTACTGGGTGAACTTGCAGACGAACTACGACATGGCGCTGGCGGCGAGAGAGATTGACGTATCTAGCATAGAGCCTTTGGTGGCCGCTTAACACTCCAAGCGGCCATGGGCGAAATCTCTTTTTTGCTTACAAGAGCTTAATCATAGGTTTTTGAGATAATTTCGTCTACCATCTCGATGGCAGTTGCCTTGTGGATTTTCATGGCACTACTTTTCGGAAACGCAATAAAAAGCATATCCCCAAATCCAGTCAATTGGCCGCCAATCCTGTTCTTGATCATACGATCCTTTTGATCGGAATGCTTCGATATCAGGTCTTTCGCTGCGGCTGGCCGATTAATCAAGCCGATTTCTCGGAGTTCTGTACGCTTGGCGCTAGATCTAAAATTATCACTCCAGAATCCCTCAAGAACCAAGAGTTGAAGAACATCTAAGGCCTCGTCTCTTTTGAAAGTTGATCTGAGCTTCTTTTTGTTGATCCGCGAAAGATAGGCTTCCAGAAATGCGAGCTCAGGTATTTGTTCTTCGATCTCGTCGCGCCCAAAGCTTTGTCCCTGATCGTCCGAGTCGTTCAATTCCGAGAGTCGATGTTCCGGAACACCGGCTCCCCTCAGCAAGGCTCTTTCACTTCCTGGATTAGAACGCAAGAAACGCTGCAGAGTGGTCCCGTTTAGATTGATACTAGGAGTGACTCCTTCGGACTCAGCCCTACGAAACTCTTCGCTAAGATGCCGAACAACAACCGTATCGCAAGCAAGCGTAGCATCGCGCGTGTTACTTGCTTCTTGAAGGCCGATACCAACCAGATGCGTCAAGAGTATGTGAAACGCTTTTCGCCTCTGTTCTTCTTCACGACCGCCTCCTGACAGAAGCCGAGCGACACTTGCCCAAATCTTGCCAGTTCTGCCGAGTGGACGCGGGTCGGAGAGCTGAATCCAATCTTCTCTTACCCTGATCCTTCCCAAAACACCTGAGTCTCGGTCATCTCTAGGTATTATGTTCCACCCAACGAATTCGTCCAACAGTAGCCCATTGAGAGCAATCGGTTTAGCACCACATGATCTTAGTTTCACAACATGGTCGGACAGGAACGATACCTCGTACCAAGAATCCGGTTCATTGCGGTTGGAACTTGTTTCCAGCTCGAGGTTTACCCTTGCGCCGACTACCGCTTCAATCAGTTCTCCTGTGTCTGCATTGAAGCGCGCTCTACGTTGGTTCCCAGACTCAGGGAGGTTATGCAGATGAGCACCAATCTGGATTACGCTTTGCTCTCTCTCGAACAATGGATCAAAGGTCGAATTTGCCAAGTCGAGCTTGATTTCAGCTTGGAAAATCTCGATTCGAAAGTCTATCGCTTCCCGCCCAACTCTTAGATGCAAACGTTCTTTTCCAAAAGTAGCGGACAGGCCCAAATTGTAACCGTCAGTCGGATTGTTAGTCTTGGGTCTCAAGGTGATTGAGGCCAAATGGGGATCAACGGCTTGGCTTACTCGGATGTCTTGGTCCAAAATGAGCTCAGGCTCTTCATCAAACGTATGGTTTTGATCCATTAAACTTACCAATATTTTATCCCGTGCTCATAATTTGACATTGGGACTATCGAACGAATTTTCAAGCTAAGTAGAGACAGTGCAGTTGTCCGACGGCAAAGCTGAAGACCGCTAATTTCTGGGAACTCGGTCATATTCAATGCCTCAAACCCCTCTCCGCATGGGCCTCCTGGCTGTCTAGCTCTCCCTCAATCTCTCGGCGGCGGCCTTCGCTAAGGTCAAGCTCTCCTGCAAGCTCTCGTTCAGCGTCTTGTAGTTCGCTTCGTCGTTCAGCAATCCGTTCAAGGCCTTCATGGATGCGGCTTGTGAACGAATGAGCAAGGTCACGCAGTCCTTCAAGCCAGCTAGCTCCTTCTCGATCCTGCCGGTCGAGCGTGTCTCTAAGGCGGTCAAATCCTTCGCGGAGGCTTCTGAGGCCGTCACCAACCGCTCGACGCAGGCGAGCAAGTCGCGTTCCAAGGCTGTCAGTTGAGTCATCTAATCCTCCTCGATCCGAATGCAGGTCACGTGTTGCCCGCCCATCGTGCAGGTCCTGAGCCGTGTCTTCGATGGGTCCAGGATCAACCAGGTCCCCTCGGGCCGCTCGATCCGTGTCAGGCCCAGTTCTGTCAGTTCCGACCGCGTCAGATGCCCTGTCCAGAAAAAGCTCGCGGCCATCATCGAGGCGATCCCCGTCAGCACCATCGCCGCGATCAGCCAGGGCGAGATCGTCAGCCAAAGGCGGATCGATCTCAGCCGCGTCTCGAACATGCTCGCTGTCTCGGTCTGAAAGCGGCGCGTATCGCTCGTGATGGTATGCTGCGCGGCGCCCACAATGTTCTTCAAATCGATCCTGAAGCTCTTGAGCTGGGATGAGATCGAGGCGACGTGTTCGGCCCTGATCGTGTCGAGCTCCGCGTTCAACTTCTCGCTCAGCCGGGTCGGCTTGCCAGTCTTCATGGAAAATCTCTCCTTTCAGCCGCCAGCGTTCGCCGGTGTCCGGGTCGCGGGCGGTGATGTAGGCTTTGCCCGCGCGCGGCAGGTCGAAGCCTGCGTCGGTCAGCGCCTCGACCATAGTCTTGCGATCAGTGATCAGGCCCATATCGATTTGGTCCTGTATCCAGGCGTGCAACTCGTCTCGGCCTTGGGCGCGGGTCGGGGCCTCGACGGTCTCGCGCACCTCCTGCGCGCGCTCGACATCCATCGGGTCGGCCCAGCCGTGGCGCTGATTCATCACGTCCCGCAGGCTGTCATAGGCGTCCTGATAGCCGGGAGACGCGATGTTGAGGCTCTTTCCGGTCGTCAGCTCCAGGCGCGGGGTGCAGAAGTGAAGCTCGACCCGGCCTTCGTGGCGATGGCGGACCCAGAGCACCTCATATTGCTCGGGGTCCAGCCCCGCGAAGGCCAGCCGCTCGAACTGGTCCATGACCTCCGCCTGCTGGTTCTCGGTCGGAGCGTCAGAGTCGGCAAAGCTGATCACGCCCGCGCGGTAGGTCCACTGGTGACGGCTGGCGTCGATCAGGGCTTCGGTGCGGTCGGGGTTGCCGCGCAGTACTTCCGGCAGTGGGTCGCGGGTGACGGCGATAGGCTGGCCGTCAGCATCGCGGATCAAGTCGCGGTTGCCGTCATAGGCCAGCACGCGCTCGGCCACGAGATAGCCAACCGGCCCCGCCCCCGCGCCTTTGCCGTTGGGGAAGAACTTGATCAGCACCGCCGCGCCTCATCGAGGAGCGCGGCAAGCTGGCGTTCGATCACCACAAGGCGACGCGCGACGGTCAACGTGTCGAGGTCTGTGCGTCCGACCTTCATGGCGTGGTTCAGCCAGCGGGCGATCTGGTTGAGGTTGCCGCCGATGCGCCCAACCGCGAGCACCAGCGCCGGGTCGACGCGCGGGACGGGTTTGCGGCGGCGGGCTTCGGTAAGGCCAAGCGCCTCGCGCAGAAGCGTCGACGCAGGCAAGCCAGCGACGTCGGCTTTGGCGCGCAACTGGGCCTTCTCGGACGCGGTGCAACGGAAGACGAAGGTCTCGGTCAGCGGCTCTTTGGCGGGGGCTTTGCCCGCGCCGGTGGGGTTCGAAGGGGAGGCTTGCCACCCCTCGCAAGGTCCCGTGTCATCGGCGCAGCCGTATGACATGGGTCGCCTTGCTGTTTGCGCTTCGGTGGGATCGGTGCCGCTCATGATCTGAGGCCTGCGGCCTGGATTTGGTCTCCTGTCACCAGCTCTGCCGCCAGGAGTGCATCGATCTGACCGGGTGTGATGTGGCGGCAAAGAGGGTGCTTGTCCGTGACCCAATTTGCCAAGCCTGCAAGCATCTCGGCTTTCTTAGCCTTCGCCGCTTCGCGGTTCTTGGCGATGTCCTCGACGTAGGCACGCCACCGCCCCGACTTGAACCAGTTGTCAGAGAAACAGACCTTCGAACGGGTGAAGCCTGCGCTCTCCGCCGCATAGGCCTTCACGGCCTGC
This sequence comes from Shimia ponticola, assembly GCF_007995215.1. Taxonomy (GTDB): domain Bacteria; phylum Pseudomonadota; class Alphaproteobacteria; order Rhodobacterales; family Rhodobacteraceae; genus Shimia_B; species Shimia_B ponticola. Next base: position 25,606 of record NZ_VCDK01000005.1, on the reverse strand, counting down.
AACAGGTCCTCGGCCTCAGTTCCGGCATCCAGGATGTCCCTGATCCGCCCGACACACTCTGCCTTCCCGCGCATACGGTCGGGCGGATAAGCAGCCAAAACCTTCTCAGCCTCTTCATCTTCCACCGCCATGCGCTCGCGCGTAGGAGGTTTATGGATGGTTTTAGGATGGTTTGGGGGCCGTGGTGGCCCCGGTACCCCGGCCACAGTGGCCCCCGTTCCGGGTCCAGTCTGGACGGGGTCCACTGTGGCCCCCGTCTCGATCTCTGGTTCTGCGGTCAGTTCCAGCGCCTCGATCCGCGCTAGGTCGATCCGATAAACGACGGTAAATCCGTTCTTGCATCCCCGCGCGCCGGTCTCGATCAGTATGCCTTCCTTCAGGAAATCTCGGATCGTCCGCTTGACCGTCGTCTCGCCCAGCTCGGTGTGCCGCTGGATCGTCCCCTTCGAACACCAGATGCCCGAGCCATCGTCTGACGCCTTATCTGCCAGAAACATGATGATCTGCTTGCGCGTCGCACTCCCAAACTTCCGCTCGGCACACGCATTCGCCACGCGCCAGCTCATCGGATGGCTCCAAAAGCCGCACAGACGTGCGAATTTTGTACAGGTTTTGTACGAGATTTCGGTCGTTTTCGGAGAAATCGTCGGAAATCCAAACGGGCGTTTCTGCAGGCTTCTGCACAATAGGCTGAAAATAAGCCATATTTTTCAGGTGTTTTTGGCGACCCCGGCAGGATTCGAACCTGCAACCTGCCCCTTAGGAGGGGGCTGCTCTATCCAGTTGAGCCACGGGGCCGCGCCGTGCTCTTATTTCGTGAAAATAGCGGTTTGGCCAGACATGCAAATTGGCTCCGCGTGCGGACCATGCGGCATCGTGGGCCTGCACAGAGTTTGGACAAACCGGCCGGGTCCCGCTAACGTCAGAAAAAGACGTCAAAAGATCGGACCCTCCCGCATATGAATTCACGCTCCAACCCGCCCCGACGCCCGCTGACCCTTCGCGACGTGTCCGAGGCGTCAGGCGTCAGTGAGATGACCGTCAGCCGCGTGTTACGCAATCGGGGGGATGTGAGCGACGCGACGCGTGAAAAGGTCCTAACTGCGGCCAAGACCTTGGGTTACGTCCCGAACAAGATCGCAGGCGCGCTGGCCTCGCAGCGGGTGAACCTTGTGGCCGTGATCATCCCGTCTTTGTCGAACATGGTCTTTCCAGAGGTCATGGGTGCGATTTCGGACACTCTCGACGGTTCGGGCCTGCAGCCTGTGGTTGGCGTCACCAATTACAAACCCGAGCGCGAAGAACAGGTTCTCTATGAAATGCTCTCGTGGCGGCCCTCGGGTGTGATCATCGCGGGACTGGAACAGACCGAGGCCGCGCAGGCCATGATGGTCAACTCAGGTATTCCCATTGTTCAGATCATGGATGTGGATGGGCGCGCCGTCGACAGCATGGTGGGCATCAGCCATCGCCGTGCGGGTCGAAAGATGGGTCAGCAGATCCTGAAAATGGGTTATCAGAATATCGGTTTCATGGGCACCAAGATGCCGCTCGATCACCGCGCCCGCAAACGCTTCGAAGGCTTCACCGAGGCGCTGGCCAAAGGTGGGGTCGAGATTCTGGACAAGGAATTCTATGACGGCGGGTCGGCCCTTGCCAAAGGACGCGAGATGACCGCGGCCATGCTGGACCGGAATCCGGATCTGGATTTCCTGTATTATTCCAATGACATGATCGGAGCAGGCGGGCTGCTCTATTGTCTGGAACAAGGGATCGACGTGCCGGGCCGCGTCGGTCTGGCCGGGTTCAACGGGGTCGAATTGCTCGACGGTCTGCCACGGCAACTCGCCACCATGGATGCCTGCCGGTACGAGATCGGACAGAAAGCGGCCGAGATCATCAAATCCCGCGTCGAAAACTCGGACGAAGAGCCGGTGTCGGTGGAGCTGACCCCCAAGATCTCCTTCGGCGATACGCTGAAGCGCGGCTTGGGCGGCTAAGCCAACGCCGCCCCGGATCTCATCCGGGGCCTGAAACTCAAGCTGAGCCATTTAGCCAAGAGGTCCCGGATCGGGCCTAGGACTGCGGATCAAGAGCTTCACGTCCCGGGCCTGACCCGGGACCCCGACCCGCAAAAGCGCTCCGCCCGACCGCCGCGCCAAGCCCATCGAGGCCCGGCTCAAGGCCGAGGCGATCGCACGCGCCCAAATCGCCGCATTGCAAAAGGTTACCATACGGCTGCCCTTTACCTTGGCCCCTACACGGTTACCTCCACACCCATGTTGTTGACTGTTGATGCCGTGACCAAAACCTACCCGGGAGATACCGGGCCGCTGACCGTGCTGGACGCCGTGTCGCTGAGCCTGAGCGCGGGCGAAAGCCTTGCGTTGATGGGGGAAAGCGGGTCGGGGAAATCAACCTTGCTGCATCTGGTCGGGGGGCTGGACACTGCGGATGCGGGGACGATCACTCTGAACGGGACGGTGATCACAGGCCTTGATGACCGCGCGCTGGCAGAACTGCGGCGCACGCAGATCGGCGTGGTGTTTCAACAGTTTAACCTGATCCCATCGCTGACGGTTGTTCAGAACCTTGCTTTCCATGCCCGCCTTGCCGGGCGCTTGGACGAGACGTGGGTTAACACGGTCTCAGAACGTCTCGGCCTCACAACCGTGGGCGCGCGTTACCCCGAACAACTCTCGGGTGGGCAGCAACAGCGTGTTGCAATTGGCCGCGCCATCGCTGCGAAACCCGCGCTCTTGCTGGCGGACGAACCGACAGGCAACCTTGATGAAGACACCGCCGACACGGTGATGTCACTGCTCGTAGACCTTACGAAAGAGGCCAATACCGGCCTCCTTGTGGTCACTCATTCCCAAGCTCGTGCCGCCGCGCTCGACCGCCATCTGACCTTGTCCAAAGGCAGCCTCGCATGATGACACGGGTCGTCTTGCAGGCGCTGCTCAGTCATTGGTGGCGCAGGCCCTTGCAGTTGGTCACGCTGCTCTTTGGGCTGGCCCTTGCGACCGGTCTGTGGACGGGGGTGCAAGCCATCAACCAAGAGGCGCGCAGCAGTTACGATGCCGCCGCCCAAGCGCTGGGGCAGGGTGATTTCGACCGCCTCGTTGCCCAAGGGGGCGCGTTGATCCAACGTCAGACCTTTGTCGATCTGCGCCGCGCGGGGTGGCTGGTGTCTCCGGTGATCGAAGGTCGCTATGGCCGGGGCGAAGACCGGGTGACGGTGATCGGCCTTGATCCCTTTACCCTGCCGCCGTCAGCTGGCGCGCCTGATTTGTCAGATGACAATGATCTGGCCCAATGGTTCTCAGACGACGGGCTGATCTTTGTTCACCCCGAAACGCAGGCGGCCTTGCCTGACGGTCTACCGCGCGCGATCCCGAACCTCAGCGTGGCGATTGGTGAGGTCGTGACGGATGTCACCACTGCTTGGCGTCTGCTTGAGGTGGACGGTTTCAGCCACCTGATCATCGCCCCGCAGCAGCCAATTGGCCTGACGCCGCTCGATGATCTGATCCCGAGCCTGGAACGTGTGCGCCCAGACCCGGCTGGCGATATCGCGCAACTCACGCGCAGTTTTCACCTGAACCTGACGGCCTTTGGCCTTTTGTCCTTCGCGGTTGGCCTGTTCATCGTGCATGCCGCCATCGGGCTGGCATTTGAACAGCGGCGCGGCATGTTTCGTACACTGCGCGCGCTGGGTGTCTCGACCCGGCGGCTGGTGGCGGTGCTGGCTGGTGAGACTTTGGTTTTGGCGATCCTTGCCGGGCTTTTGGGGATTGGGCTGGGCTATCTGGTGGCGGCGACACTCCTGCCCGGCGTCGCGGCAACCCTGCGGGGCCTTTACGGTGCGGCGGTTCCCGGCACGCTGTCGCTTGATCCGGCATGGGCGCTCAGCGGATTTGGCATTGCGCTCGCGGGTGCAGCGGCGGCGGCAGGACAGAGCCTCTGGCAAGTGGCGAAACTGCCGATCCTTGCACCGGCCAAGCCGCGGGCCTGGGCGATGGCGATGGATCGGTCGCAAACCCGGCTGGCATTGGCGGCCTTGGTCCTTTTTGCGGTGACGGTGGTGCTATTGATTTTTGGCAGCGGGCTGGTTGCCGGGTTCCTGCTGCTCGGTGCGTTTCTGCTTGGCGCTGCCTTCCTGCTCCCGTGGGTTCTGTCCCGCTTGTTGCGTCTTGCCGCTCCGCTAGCACGGGGGCCGATCACGCAATGGGCGCTGGCCGACACGCGCCAACAAGTGCCGGGGCTGTCGCTTGCGCTGATGGCCCTGCTGCTGGCGCTGGCCACGAATATAGGTGTGGGCACGATGGTATCGTCGTTCCGCCTGACTTTTGCGGGATGGCTGGATCAGCGGCTTGCGTCCGAGATTTACGTGACCGCGCGGGACTCGCAGCAATCCGAGGATGTGCGCGCCTTGCTGGAGGGGCAGGCAGATGCCGTTCTGCCGATCCGGTCCACCGATATCCGGCTTGAGGGGCAACCGGCGCAGCTTTTTGGGGTGGTCGATCATCCGACTTACGAACAAGGTTGGCCGCTCATTACAGCCCTCGACACCCCGTGGGCGCAGGTGGCGTCCGGGCAGGCTGTGCTAATCAATGAGCAGTTGTGGCGGCGGGCGGATCTGACGCTGGGTTCAGAGCTGGCGCTCACCGCCGACTGGGCGTTGCCGATCGTTGGTGTCTATTCGGACTATGGCAATCCCGAAGGACAGGCGATTGTTGCGCAGGCCGAATTGCTGCAACGGTTCCCGGACGTCTCAACTCTCGGCTACGCCGCGCGAACCGATCCAGCACAGGTCGAGGCCCTGCGCGCCGCCTTGATCGACATTGGGGTGCCTGCGGGCAACATCCTCAATCAGGCGGAGGTCAAAACCTTCTCGCTGGATGTGTTCGACCGAACGTTTCTTGTGACGGCGGCTCTGAACGTACTCACGCTTGGCGTGGCGGCCTTTGCGATGCTTGCCAGCCTCACGACTCTCGCGGGTCTGCGCCTTCCACAGCTTGCGCCACTCTGGGCGATGGGGCTGACGCGCCGACACCTTGCCTTGGTCGAGCTTGCGCGGGCTGTCCTTTTTGCAGCGATTACCTGGGCTCTTGCGGTGCCTCTTGGGCTGATCCTCGCATGGGTTTTGCTGGCGGTCGTGAACGTCGAGGCATTCGGCTGGCGCCTGCCCATGTTCCCCTTCCCGTTCGATTGGGCGCGGCTCGCAATCTGGGCGATTGTTGCCGCGCTTTTGGCGGCGGCGCTGCCCGCCTACAGGCTCGCGCGCATTGCGCCGGCACAACTGATCAAGGTGTTCGCAGATGAGCGTTAAGGCGGGAATCATTGGTCTTCTTTTGGCTGCTGCAGTGGCCTTCTCCGCGCTGGCGCAGGGGTTTGCCGGGCTGGGGCAAGAGGTCGACGGGTTCAAAAACCCGGAGCGTGGGACGCCCTTTGATTTTCCGGCTGATCACGGCCCGCACCCGGAATACCGCATTGAGTGGTGGTACCTGACAACGAACCTTCGTGGGGCAGATGGTCAGGACTACGGCGCACAATGGACGCTTTTTCGGTCAGCCCGCGAACCGCGCAGCGATGATACTTGGAACAGCCCGCAAAGCTGGATGGGCCATGCCGCGATCACGACGGAAACCAACCACTTCTCAGCAGAGCGTTTCGCGCGGGGCGGAGCAGGGCAGGCTGGTGCCGTCGGCAGCCCTTTTGAGGCATGGATTGATGATTGGAAAATGGTTGGCGCTGATGATCTGTCAGACTTGCAGGTAACAGCGCGGGGACAGGACTTTTCGTATGACCTTCGCTTGGAAGCCCAAGGTCCACTGATTTTTCACGGAGACCGCGGGTTCTCGGTGAAATCTGTCGAAGGGCAAGCGAGTTATTATTACTCGCAGCCATTTTACGAAGTGTCGGGGCAGATTCAAACGCCAGAGGGTGCGGTTGAGGTCACCGGCAACGCGTGGCTCGACAGGGAGTATTCTTCGCAGCCTTTGGGGCGCACGCAGTCGGGATGGGACTGGTTTTCGCTGAGTTTTGATGACGGAAACAAGCTGATGGGGTTCCTGCTGCGTGACACGGACGGCGACACGTTTACAGCAGGGACGTGGATCACGCCCGAGGGCGAGACGACCGCGTTGGAGAATGGTCAGTTTCAGGCCCGCGCCTTGGATATCACGGATGTAGATGGGCGGCAGGTGCCAACGACGTGGCAAGTGATGTTGCCGTCCTTTGGCATCGACGTGACGGTCGAGGCGGTCAATACGCAAGCGTGGATGGATGTGATCTTTTCCTATTGGGAGGGGCCTGTCAGGGTCAGCGGCTCCCATAGCGGGATCGGATATCTGGAGATGACAGGATATGAATAGCTGGGTCGAGACGCTGGATGGGACGCTGGACCAGATTTGGCAGATGCTGGGGCGTGGGACAGCGGACCGTCGCGCTGCCGCCCGCCATCCTGTGCTCGCAACGATTTCAGAATCTGGTCCCGAGACCCGCATTCTTGTGCTGCGCAAGGCATCGCGCAGCGCAAATACCCTGACGCTTTATACCGATGCCGCGACGCCCAAGGTGGCAGAGCTGACTGCGGACCCGCGTTGCGCGCTGCATATCTGGGACGCCAAGGCACAGGTCCAGTTGCGGTTTCGCGCGACCGCCACAATGGCACCCGGAAGCAAACAGATTTGGGACGGAATGCCCAAAGGTGCTCGTGAGGTGTACGGCGTGACGCCTGCGCCCGGAACGCCGATCGAAACGGCGGAGGCGTTTGTGAGAGAGCCGGACTACGCCAAGTTTCTGGAATTGACGTTGAGCCTGCGAGAGATCGATTACACCAACCTTGGCACTACGCCCCATAGACGGGCGCAGTACACAAATGCGGATGGTGAATGGCGGGGGCAGTGGGTCGCCCCCTGACACTCAGTCGACGCCAAGCACAGCCTTGACCGCGCCGACGCGATCAGCCAGCAAATCCGCATCGCCGCGCGTCTCGACGTTCAGGCGCACGACAGGTTCGGTGTTCGAGCGGCGCAGGTTCATACGCCAGTTGTCGTAGGCAAAACTGAGGCCATCCAGCCTGTCCGCTTCGATGCAATCAGGCTCAAACGCAGCCTCAACAGCGGCAAAGGCCGCGTCGGTATCGGCGATGCGGAAGTTGATCTCTCCTGATGACGGGAAATCGGCTTTCATTTGGGCGACCAGTTCGCGCAGGCTTTGGCCGGTTTTTGACACCAGATCAGCGACCAAGACCCACGGGATCATGCCGCTGTCGCAATACATGAATTCCTTGAAATAGTGGTGGGCTGACATCTCTCCGCCATAGACGGCGTCGACGTCTCGCATAGTTTCTTTGATCAAGGCGTGACCGGTGCGCGATGGCTGCGCGGTTCCGCCAGCCTCTGCCACGACCTTTCGCGTGTTCCAGACAACGCGCGGGTCATGCACAATGGTTTGCCCCGGATTGCTGGCCAGCAGGGCCTTGGACAAAAGACCCACAATGTATTCACCGGGGATAAAGTCGCCCTCGGCGTCGAAAAAGAAGCAGCGATCAAAGTCGCCGTCCCAGGCCACGCCAAAATCTGCACCCGACGCGATCACAGGGTCCGCTGTTGCGGGTTGGTTTTCCGGCAACAGGGGATTTGGGATACCGTTCGGGAATGTCTCATCCGGTGTATGGTGAATGCGTTCGAAGGTGAGGGGTGCGTTTGCAGCCGCCAAGGCATCAGCGATGGAGTCGAAGGTTGGACCAGCCGCGCCGTTGCCTGCGTTGACGAGGATCTTCATCGGCTTCAGGCCAGCGACATCGATGAAGCTGAGCACACGCTCAACATAGGCGGCGCGTGGGTTTTCGGCTTTGATCGATCCGGGCGTGTCGGCGGTGGTGAACGCGCCCGCGACCGCCAGATCGTGGATCGCGTTCAACCCACCATCCCATGAGATCGGACGGCTTTCTTCTCGCACCATCTTCAGACCGTTATCGCCCATCGGGTTGTGGCTGGCAGTGACCATCATACCACCACCCGCGCCGTAATGTGCCGTGCCGAAATACACTTCTTCGGTGCCACATAGGCCGAGGTCGATGACATCGACGCCCATGGAAATCAGGCCTTCATTGACGGCCTGCTGAAGCTCGGGCGAGCTATCGCGCGCGTCGCGACCGGTCACGACCAGCGTGGGTTTGAAATGTACCGCGAACGCCTGACCGATCCTGCGGAACAGGTCTGCGTCCATGTCGGGGCCAACTTTGCCCCGGACGTCATAGCTTTTGAAGCAGGCCAAACGTGATGACATCATGATCCTCCATTGGGGGGGCTCGTGCCGCCCCTGCTGCTGCATTGTATCTGCCGCGCTCTGCTCATGCTGTCCACAAAAGAACGTGTGCATCGTCTGTTCTCGAACGGAGGAAACCTGCCAATCAAAGAGAATGGATGGCGCTTGCGCACGCGAAAACTGTCGCAGCAGCGCAACCCTTAGAGGTCAAAAATCACGTCAGATCATCTGGCCCGATCCGGTCTGCAAGTGTTTGCAACCAGGTTATTGTATCCCGTTCTTCTTTCGAAAGGTCATCGCGCGCCAATACGCTCACGCAATGGCGGCGAAGCTGCGGCCAGCTGATATAAAAGTCAGCGAGGTCTTGAACGGGTACAGCGGAAAAATCGCGATCAATCGGCATAGCGAAATTCTAATTGGCCTTTGCCGAAAAACTGCGTGAAAAAAGTGTGAACTAGTTTGAGCGACCCGTGTCATTTGCTACCGTCCCTTGAAATGGGGAGCGGTGCTTTGACATCAAAGCAATTGGAAATGAGCCTTTTTGGCGCCTGCGTCGTGCGGGGCGTCGGGCCATCCGGTTTCGAGATCACAGGTGCCAAGCACAAAGCCTTGTTTGCGCTGCTGGCTACGGCTCCTTTAGGGCGCTGTACACGGGCATTCCTTCAGGAAATGCTATGGGGGCAGGCCAGCTTTGACGGCGGGCGTCAGTCGTTGCGGCGCGCCTTGTCGGATATCAAAAAGGTCATGGGGCCTGTATTCGATAGTGTCATCTCTGCAAATAATACAGAAATCCGGCTAAACTTGGCGGCTATTAGTTTTCTGGGAAGCCCAGCTCAGGGTGAATTCCTCGCGGGGATTCAAATCCATGAGGCGGGTTTCAAGGCTTGGATTGCCGAAATTCGCCGTGACCCCTCGCGTGTCCTTCCGCTGTTGGGAGTATCGCAGAGCGCACATGGATTGTCGTTATTGCCAATGGTGTCCGTTTTGCCGTTTCGCCTTGTTTTGGGGGATGCGCAGCATGCGATGTTGGGGGATTGGCTGGCCGAGCAAATATGCCGGTCGCTATCGCGGTCCAATCTTGTTGGCGTGATCTCACATCTGTCGGCGCGCGCCGTCACGCAGGACAACGCGGACCTTGGTGTCATGCAGGCGAGACTTGATATCGATTATTGCCTGTCAGGATCGATCCGCGTTCTTGGAACTCGGCTTTATCTTGATGCGGACCTGATTGATGCGCGGCAGGGGCGAATCCTTTGGACCCGAAATTTCGAAGGGGACATGCGTGATTTCTTGACCGGCGACAGTGCCGCCGAACACGAACTGGTGGCGGCCGTTGGGCGCAGCGTCGCCAACGAGGCATTGCAGCACGCATCGAACCGGGCGCTCAGCGATATTGAGGACCACCACCTTATCGTAGCTGGCGTTGGCCTGATGCATCAGCTTCGGCTCAAGTCATTTGCCCACGCGCGGGAGATGCTGCTTGAGGCGATCCGGCGGTCACCGAGATCAGCCGAAGCCCATGCCTGGCTGGGCGACTGGTACGTCAAATCGGTGTTCAACGGGTGGTCCACCGATATTGCCGCCGATACGCAACGCGCGCTCGACGCCACGGCCAAGGCGCTCGATATCGACCCGGAAAACGCGCTGAGCCTGATGATGGACGGCGTGGTGCACACCACGCTGACCAAACATATGGACACTGCCGAAGATCGGTTCGACACCGCGCTGAAGTACAACCCGAACGAAGCGATGTCGCATCTGCAAAAGGGCATCTTGCACACGTTTCGGGACGAAACCGATCTTGCATTGCAATTGGTTGGCCGGGCGCGGGCGCTGTCGCCCGCAGATCCATATCACTATTTCTACGACTCGCTTTCTGCGTCGGCGCATCTGGCTGCAGGCAATTTTCAGACGGCCGTTGACCTGTGCGAAGCGTCCATGCGGGCCAATCCAAGGCATCATTCAACACTGCGGGCCTATGTGGCTGCGCTTCACAACCTCGGTCGGAGCGAAGACGCACAAGCGGCGGCACAATCATTACAGCGCGATCAACCGCATCTGACGATCCGGTCTTATCAGACCGATCACCCGGCGTCCGACAGGCGGCTGGGTACGATGGTTGCGGAGGCTTTGCGCGCCACGGGAATTCCAGAAGGGGTATAGATTATGACGGGATTTAACGGAGCGAATGGCGCGAACGGTGCCAATGGTGCCAACGGCGCGAATGGGGCCAACGGAGCGAATGGCGCGAACGGGGCCAATGGTGCCAACGGCGCAAACGGTGCCAATGGAGCCAATGGAGCCAATGGAGCCAATGGCGCGAACGGAGCAAACGTTGCCTTCCCCGTCGTCGCCTCGCAAACGGCGGCTTTCGGTATTCGTCACGTCGCTGGAAATGCGCCGATCCAACCCGGACTGGTGCGCGAGGATGATCGCGCCAATGATGCACAGATGGGTCTGTGGTCTCAGCAGGTGCGCGAATGGCTCTGCATTAACGAGTTCCTGCGGAATTACAGCTGGCAGGCAGAGGCGAACGAGATCCGCTTGCGCTGGTCCGGGAAGCCGATGCTGACACTGCTGCGTCCTGACGCAAATCTACTGGTGGGTCAGCTTCGCTTCCTGACGGACTATGGCGATCTGCGCGCTGAACGAGGTGCAGAGATCATCGACCAGATGGGTATGCTGGTTGATCACTATGCGCATATCCTCGGAATTACAGCTGCGCGCATGCCGCGTTTGGTCGAGCTTGTGAACCTCACACAGGCGATCTGCAGCCATGCGGTCATGACTCCAAAGCACTGTTTGGCCATTCGCCGCCCTGATCAGTTGGACGCCCGGATCATGCCGATGATCCCGACGCCGGGCCACGGCAGTTTTCCTTCTGGCCATGCAACACAGGCAATGGCCATCGCCACGATTCTGGCGGCGATCGTAAATGCCAAACCTGATCATTATCCCGACGCGGATGCGCGCAAGGCGCTGTTGTTCAAACAGGCCGAGCGTATTGCCGCGAACCGTACCGTCGCGGGTGTGCATTACCCAATCGACAGCTGGGCAGGGGCCTGCCTTGGGCGAGAGGTTGCGCGCATTCTGGTCTCGATGGCGACGGCACAACGTAACAAGGCGGCTGTCCATCCGGCGCAATTGTACAAGCCCGAAGACCGGGACTACTTCGTTCGGGATTTCCAGGCGCATGATCATTCCTATGGGACGAATTACAAAGTCTCGTTCAGCGGTCCGATCGCATGGCTTTGGGACAAGGCTCTGGATGAATTGATCTGATGGCGGGGATCGGAGCGATGGATCAAACGAGCCAACCAGCCAAGCAATTTCAATGGATCGGACCTTATACGGCGTGGATGTTCGGTCTTGGTCGCGACCATGATTTCTTTGCCCAGCCACGCACGCAGAGCGGTCTTGTGACAGGCGTTCTTGAAATGGAGGGCGAGGGCGTTGCACCGTCATCCGGCGCAACCGATTTGCCGCTGACCGTTCCGCCGCTTTGGCGTGGCTTGCCCAAGCCGCGATTTGTGCCGTTCATCGCGGGGACCGCGACCCAGGGTCCTTGGGTCGTCGATGTCTCGTCAGCTCAGTTGGACGATTGGGCATCGCAGATGACCGGCGTCCCGCTGAAGGCCATGACTTATGGCTTGCCGTTGGCTGCCAACCTAATGGCGGAGGCACCGCTTTCGACCCCAGTGATCGAACAGGCCAGCGGGCGCGCAGAGGGCCAACCCATTATCGTCCTTGGGGTGATTGATGATGGTATCGGTTTTGCCCACCGTGCCTTCGACGGCCCTGACGGCCAGTCGCGCATCGACGCGGCATGGGTTCAGGGTGTGCCGCCAGTGGATAATGGCAGCGTCCCATTTGGCCGCGAAATTGGCCGGGCCGAGATCGCGCGCCTGCGCGGCGAATACGGATCGGACGAAGACGCGATCTATCGCTTCGTCGGCCTTTCCCATGGCGCAGGCTATGATCCAGGAAGCCTGTTATCCGGATTGGCGCACGGCACCCATGTCCTGAGCACGGCAGCCGGTTCTGATCGCGACCCGGCGGTGCGGATCGTTACGGTCGATCTGCCCGCGGCCACAAGCTGGGATACATCGGGGCCCGGCAAGGACCTTTATATTCTGTCCGCGCTTCACTTCATTTTTGAGCGCGCCGATCAAATCGCCGAGGCCAACGGGCTTAGCCATGTGCCTGTGGTTCTGAACATGTCTTACGGGTATTCCGGCGGCGCGCATCGCGGCAGTGGCTGGATTGAAGCGGCTATGGATGAGTTGATCGAAGCCCGCCGCAAGACGTCACCCACAGCATTGGTTTTGCCGGCGGGGAACAACTTCCTCGACGCCATGCACGCGCAGGTTTCTTTGTTGCCGGGACAGGCAACAGACCCGCTCCCATGGAGGATCTTGCCGGATGATCGAAGCTCGAACTTTTTGGAGATGTGGCTGCCCGAGGGCATGAGCCCGCAAGACCTTGAGGTTACGCTGTTCGGTCCTGCGCCCCAACGGCAAGATCCGGGTGCTGTATTGGCACAGATCGCAAGCAACGCCGTGACCGGGTGCCAAGTCCATCCGGTTGCCTTTGATGGACAGCCTGTCGGACAAATTGGCTTTGACCTCATGCGCGGCCAACAGTGGCGCGTGTTTATCGCTATTGCTCCGACCGAGACACTGGCCAACCGGGCGCCCGCAGGGCAGTGGCATGTCAGCTTTCAGGATCTGCGCAAAACGGGCGACCGTAAAACACTCACACTTTGGATACAACGCGACATCGACTACGGAACCAGCACGGCAGGCGCGCGGCAAAGCTACTTTGATGAGTTCGACAACAAGCGTTGGACGCCGGCGGGGTTTTGGAACACCAACGATGATGACGCCGTGGCCACCAAGCGGTTCGGCTCATTAAACGGGATGGCGTCTGGGCGGACTGCGCTCATTGCCGCCGCCAGTCAGGCCGCGCCCGTCAAGGCGGCGGATTACAGCGCGGCGGGCTATGGTGATGGCAGTGCGCCTCAGGTCAGTCTCGCTGCGCAGGTCGAACCGTCCGCCATGTTGTCCGGGAACCGCGGTGCAGGATCGCGCAGTGGTGCGTCGGTGTCCATGACCGGAACGTCGGCGGCAGCGCCCATGGTAGCCCGTCAGTTGATCAAAGCGTTACAAACCAAAACTGCACAGGAAATTTCAGCTGCCGAAGCGGGGAATTATCTTGATCTGCTAGACGTCGAGCCGACGTCGGTGCCCGCCACCCGGGCCGGGCAGGGGGTGTTGCAGGACTAGGCCAAGCTTTCCAACTCTGCGCGTTGTTGCGCAGGGGCGCGGCGCGGTTTGGGGTGGATGACGCGGTCGCGCACGTAGCTCAGATCACTGAGGGCGGTGCAGGCCATGTCGCTGCCCAGATCGGCACGGGCTGAGAGGTCTTCCCAGATCGCAGTCACTGGCAGGATCGTCAGATCAAATTCAGGATCGCTACCGCGCGCAGAGGCATTGATTTCGCAAATGATGCCGACAAAGCAGCCCGCCTCATCAAGCACGAAGTCTCCGGGTGCAAACGCAACAGGGGCCTGAGCCAATAGAATCTTGGCGCAACCACTTGGGCGCGTTTGCAGGCCGGTCTGTGGGACGAATGCTTCGCCGCGTTGCCTAAGGCCAATGAGCCGCTGCGATGTGCTGCCGACCGAGGCGGTGGCAAACGGGACCCAAGGTCCCTTGGATTTCGTGCTCTTATTCCGCACCAGCGCATATCCAAGCGCCGCTGACTGAATTGCGGCAGGCGTTGTCGGGTCATGAAGTGATAAAGACCAGCTACGCGAAATGGCGATCCTTGGGGGCATTCCGGCCGGCAAGCTGATCGCTTCAAGTGCGCGCGCCGCCACGCCGCCATAGCTGGGTGAGGACGTTGATGTCACGCTTGGGGCCGGAGCTGAGGCTTCTGTCCTTGGTTGAGGGGAAGCAGCAAAGCGTTCCCGAACCGGAACTCTGTGGTCGGGTAAATGCACGCTTCTGGACTGGGCCATGATGACCTGACCGGGAAAGGCGACGCAGACACTCTCCGCGGGCTTGGCATCATCCGGGGACGTTGGGGCGAGGTGGATGACCATGTCCGGCGACCGGCTCAATACGGCAAGGCAAAATGTGCGCAGGGCATATTCGTCTGCATCGTGGATCGGCAGCTCGATGCTTTGGACGTCGAGCGTGACAAGTTGGTTGAGGAACGCGCTGTCATCAGCCAAGCGAGCCGGGTCGAAATCTGGCACTTCGATACAGGTTTGCCCCGGCGAGGTCGCCAGGCCGGAATCCTTCTGACACAGAGTGGCGTGAACATGTGGGTCCGCAACCAGCATATCTTTCCAGTGCAGGCCACCGGTGTAGGCATGACCTGGGCCGTTGGGTCCTTCGGTGCGCCATTGGCTGGGCATCTGGTGTTCCATTGTGTGTCCTCCATCCCCGAAACGTTTCCGTAACGTCAACAGTATTTCAGATACCGTGGATGGACGGGTGTGAGGAATGCGTGAATTCCATAGGCCGTCTTGCTCCAGCCCTGAAATCAGGGCTGCAAAGCGGCTCAAACCCCATAAATGGGGTGAAAACGGCTCTGTTGGCCAAAATGGACGGCGATTAGAAAGGCGGCGGAGCAAGGAATTCCATACCGCGGCCGCCGTCGGGATGGCGCAATCTGAGCTTCCATGAATGCAACATCAGGCGTGGCGCGGCGTCCAAGGCTTCGCCCGTTGCATAAAACGGATCGCCCAGAATCGGATGGCCAAGCGCCAGCATGTGAACCCGCAACTGATGCGAGCGCCCGGTTTTCGGGCTCAGCATCACTCGGCTCTGCTGCGCGTCCTGGCGCAGAACCTTCCAGTCGGTTTGCGCGGGCTTGCCTGTTTCATGGCAGACCATTTGCCGAGGCCGGTTTGGCCAGTCGACGATCAAGGGAAGGTCAACGGTTCCCGACTTGGGTTCGAGCTTGCCATGCACTTGGGCGAGGTAGGTCTTCTTGATCTGGCGTTTCTCGAACTGCAAGCCGAGATGGCGCTGGGCGTGGGGGCTTGCGGCAAAGACCATCACGCCGCTGGTGTCGCGGTCCAGACGATGCACCAAGAGCGCTGTTGGAAACGCGGCTTGCACGCGTGTCAGCAGACAATCCGCCAAATGCTCGCCCTTGCCCGGCACACTCAACAGCCCAGAGGGTTTGTTGACCACGATGATTTCATGGTCCTCGTGCAAAACATCCAACGGGTCATTTGGCGGCGCATAGTCGGTCATGGCGTCCGCCTACCTGAGAACCCCGTCGGGGGCTAGTTGGAGCGTTCGCGGGGCATTTTTGTGATGCCGAACGCTTTGCGCGCTGTGACCAGACGCAGATCCTCGGGGTCCATGCCCATGCTGAGGATCGTCTTGGCGTCGTATCGCTCGCGCGCTGTGTCGCGGTCATAGGTCGTGCCAAAGAGACGGTCGATCCAGCCCATGCCAAAGCTGACATGAAAGACGCTGTCATGGTCGTTGAAGTGATGACGCAGATGGCTTTGCGTCACGCGCTTGCCGAACCACCCCTTGGGGACGTTCAGATGCGCAAGCGTGTGGCAATACTCATAGAACGCAAAGGCCGATACCGAGCCTGCAAAGATCGCCACCAGAGGCCAGACAATCGCCATTTCCAGCCCGACAAAGGGCCAAAGAACCACGGCGTGAATTGCGAGAGAGATCAGGCCGAAGCGAACCGGATACCAGTGGTCGTCGCCTGTAAAGAACTCTGGGTCATTCGGGAATTCGTGATGCCCGATATGCGACCGATAAAGCTCGTTAAAGGTTGGCTGATCCGCAGGTGGTTCGCGATGCAGAAGGAACCGGTGCATCAGGTATTCCACAAAGAATTGCATGACCACACCCCATGCCAAGGCAAGGAGCATCCAGGGCGAGAACCACAGAACAAAGGCGACCAATCCAGCCAGCCAGAAGGGAAGCAGCCTTTGCAGGCTTCCCATGTTCAAAAGCACGCGCAGTGTGGGGATCATGTCAGTCTCCTCTCTGGTGTGGTCAGGTTTGCGGTGATTGCGTGACGGGTCAATCGCGACGTGGCGGCGAAACTGGGGCCATGGCGGGAGATAGACACGCTCTGCCAATTGAGAACGAAAAAGGCCGCCCCGAAGGACGGCCTTTAAACAGATCAGTCTGAGCGACCGGCTTAGCGGCGCAGGCCCAGACGTTTGATCAGGTCGGCGTAACGCGCTTCGTCTTTGCCTTTGAGGTAGTCCAGCAGCTTACGGCGCTGGGCAACCATTTTCAGCAGGCCGCGGCGACCATGGTTGTCTTTCTTGTGCGTCTTGAAGTGCTCGGTCAGCGTCGCGATGCGCGAGCTGAGGATAGCGACCTGAACTTCTGGCGAACCGGTGTCGCCGTCTTTGGTCGCGAATTCTTTGATGACGCGTTCTTTTTCTTCAACAGTGATCGACATCGGGGTCTCCTTTGTAAGGTTCGAGTTATGGCGCGAGCCGGGATGTCGTCCAGCAAGGCCCATGGAGGTGTCCGACGGTTCGCCGCCAGATGCGCGCATATAGGAGGAATCCCAACCCTTGGAAAGTGGGAATCTGGTGTGCTGCGTCAGAGCGCCTGAATTGTGCTGTGACCGATGAGGGAAATGTCACCCAAGGAGACGTCAGCTCCGAGGTGAAGCGTGAGAACAGGAACGCCATCAAGCAAGAGGGTTGGGCCGCTGCTGTCGTCATCGGCGGATTGCAGGTCAATCACGGGTTCCGCCGACGCAGTATCGTCGAAGACGACAACCAACTGGTCTTCGGATGCATTGAAATCGTCTAGATAGGCCGCGCCTTGGGCAGACCAACCGCCGATCATGATCGTATCAGCACCGTCGCCCCCTGTTACATAGTCATCCGTGCCTGCGATAATCGTGTCGTCGCCTGCGCCGCCGTTGATAAAGTCGCGGGTATCAGTGTCGGTCCCGCCGTCGAGTTCGGTGCCGATCAGGGTGTCATCCCCGTCGCCACCGAAGATCATGTCCATGCCCTGACCACCGGTGATCGTATCGCCTCCGAACCCGCCTTCGAGCCGGTCGTCTCCACTTTGGCCATTCAGCGTATCATTGCCATCGCCGCCTGCCAGCCAATCATCTCCGGAACCGCCCATCAAAGTGTCTGCGCCCATGTAACCAAAGGCCATGTCGTCGCCGTCGCCGCCGTCGGCTTGATCGTCGCCATCCTCTCCGTGCAAGGCATCGCTGCCCGTGCCGCCCTGCAAGGCATCGTCACCTTCACCGCCGAATACGGCGTCATCGCCGTCTTGGGCGTCGATTATATCGTCACCCCGATCGCCCCATATTTCGTCATGGCCGTCGGTGCCGCTGAATGCGTCGCCCTCTTCGGTGCCGACAATGCGCGTTGCGGTGCCGTCAGGCGTGGAAATATCGGTAACGGTTGTTTCAGCTTCACCAATGATCGGGACGTCATCGTCATAAATGTCGCCGTCCGCCTCGTGAGGAAGAATGGCAGAGGGGGCGACATCGGGCGTATCGTGCCCATCATAAGTTTCGCTGTCGGAGTCTTCGTCTGAGAATTCGTCTTCGCCCATCGGGCCGACAAAGGCCGCACCCAGCATCATCACGCCCAAAAGGCTTGCCAACATCAACATCGCTTGCACCGCATCTACCGCTCTGTGCGCAGTGTAGCTGGAGGCGTGACGCTGTGCAGCGATTGCCACGCCCTTTGGTTAATGCCTACTGATTGCGGTCCAAGGTGATTTCCCTCGCAATTTCAGAGGCATAATCCCCAATGATCGGGATGAAATCGATTTTAGATAAGGAATAGGCAAGTATCGACACAAGGATCGTCGCTCCCATGACAGATCCCAGACCAAAAGACAGACCGCGCAGGAACTGCGATCCCATGGCCTGAAAGCGGGATCGGTTCGACCGCAACAAGTAGTGGTCATTCAACTGGCGCAGTTCCCTGACCAGTTCGGCGGTGGAGTCATTGTCCTGCATTCTGTTCTTTCCGTCTTTATCGTCGTGGGACTTACGCCCAAGGCATTGGTTTGGTTGCATAGGCCACATAAAGCGGGTGGCGCGGATGGCCGTGTTTCGTCAGCCCCAGATGGTGAAGTCGATGGCGCTGGTCTGCAATCAGAGTCAGAACAGCCTCTGCACGATCCTGATGGATACCATGGACCCCCCATGCCGCCAAAACCGTGTCAGCCCAATTGGCACAGGCCGTGAGCGCTGCGTCATTTGCAGGTCCGACAGGCTCAGCGGCAAGGCGCAGCGCGGCCGGATCGGTTTCCCGCCAGGCAAACAGGTTCACGGCACAAAAGCTGCCATAGCCCAAGGCGCGCGCCCGGCGCTCGCAGCGTTCAATGGTCGGATCATTGGCCAGCTCGGTGGCCTTGGACGGGTTGAGCATAATGTAGGCAAGCCGCGGCGCGGTGCGGTCCCAGACGCGGGTCAGGGCGTAGCGATAGCGATCATCTGCTGAATAAATGGCCGATGAAGACGCGTGATCGGCATGATGCCACCGGGTTTCTAGATCGAAACCGGGTATTGTCATATGATCCTGACGGTCCGGTGTCATTTCTGGACGGCAACCGGAGGGAAAGATGAAACTAGGTGCATTTTCTGTCAGTCTAAGTGTGAAGGACCTTGAGGCGTCCAAAACCTTTTACGAGGCGCTGGGGTTTGATTCCATGGGGGGCGACCCGTCTCATGGCTATCTAATCATGAAAAACGAGGACACGCTGGTGGGATTGTTTCAGGGCATGTTCGAAGGCAACATGCTGACGTTCAATCCTGGCTGGTCGCAGTCCGCGCAAAATGTCGACCCGTTCGATGACGTGCGCGACATCAAGGCCAAGCTTCAGGATGCCGGGATCTCCGTCAGCCATGAGCAGGGCGGTGATACGGGGCCCGCCAGCTTTGCGGTGACCGACCCCGATGGCAACGTCATCCTGATTGATCAGCACCGCTAGGGTTTGCGCAGCGCAGGCAGACCGATGCCAGTGCTTTCGAACCCACCGTCCACTGACAGCGTTTGTCCGGTCAAATAGCTGGCGCGCTCTGAACAGAGGAAGGTGATGACCTCGGCCATTTCGCGTTCGTTGGCATAGCGATTCAGCGGGATGGCGTCGTGATAGGCGTCGATAATCTCCTGCGTATGAACCGCCATCGCGAGTTTCGTGCGGACTGGGCCGGGGGCCACGGCGTTGGCGCGGATGCCGTATTCGCCCAATTCGGCGGCTTGCTGTTCGGTCAGCGCGATCACGGCGGCCTTGGATGTGCCGTAGGCCACGCGCAGCGTTGAGGCGCGCAAACCCGAGATCGAGGCGATATTCACAATCGCGCCTTTGGTCTTCTTTAGTTCGGGGATGGCCGCCTGACTGACCAAAAAGGTGCCGTCGAGGTTTACGGACATCACACGACGCCAGCGTTCAAAGTCGGTTTCTTCAATCGGACCGAAATCCGCGATGCCCGCGTTGTTGATCAAGGCGTCCAGCCGCCCGAATGCAGTGATGCAGTCGCGCACCATGCCATCTGCATCCTGCGGGTTCGAGATATCGCGCGCGATGGCGATGGTATCCGGAAGCTCGGCCTGAACCTTGGTCAGTTCCGGTTCGTCCCAATCGACCATGGCCACACGCCAGCCTTGTTCGAGAAAGAGTTGCGTGGTCGCCAGCCCGATCCCACGGGCCGCACCGGTGACGAGGGCGGTTTTTTGATCTGTCATGCGCATAGAAAAAGCCCCCGGCGCCGCTCGGCGCAAGGGGCTTTGTCGTTCAGTTGGTTGTCTTTGCGACGTCAGATGATTGTGACGTCGATTGCCGCGAGCAGGGCGTTAAATTCGGAAATGTTGTTTATGTCCACGTCATCCAGTGTGATCGTGCCGCCCGAATAGTTGATCGTCACAAAATCAGTGAAGACGCCATAGCTGACAAAGCTGGTGTCCGTGATGATGATCTGGTCTTCGGCTGAGTTGAAGTCTGTGATCGTGTCGTTGTCTTCGTTGGTCGAGAAAACAAAGGTGTCTGCGCCGGTTCCGCCTTCGAGCGTGTCGTCGCCTGAACGCCCAAAGATCGTGTCATTTCCAGCCCCGCCAATGACGATATCGTTGCCGGAGTTGCCCGATACAAAGTCGTCACCCTCGCCGCCGCCGACTAAATCATCGCCCGATCCGCCGCGGACTGTGTCATTGCCATCGCCGCCAAAAACCCCGTCGTCCCCGCCGCGTCCGTCTAGGATGTCGTTGCCATCGTTGCCTTGGATGTCGTCGCTCGACGACCCGCCATAGGCAATGTCATCGCCCATGCCGCCGAAAATATCCGTGCTCGCGTCTCCGGCAAAGATCAGATCATTGCCACCCAGCCCCTCAATCGACTGAGGCAGGACGCCGCCGCCAAGCAAAAGGTCTGCTTCGCTGGTGCCAGCGACTTCCAAGAAGGGAAACAGCGGGACGTCGAACTCATTTGGTCCAGGTTGCAGACGCGGCATCTGGAAAACGTCGATGGGTCCCACCGGAATTGGCAAGGTCGGAAGCTGTTTTAGCAGAGTGAGAACGCCGCCATTATCCGTGAACAAGACCAGTTCCCCGGTAGTCGCATCCCAGGTGCTGCCGAAGCGTCCCAACAGGTTGAGCGACAGCGCATCCGTCAACGACATGCCATCGACCATCAGCGTGTCTTCGTCCGGATCATAATCCATGATGGTGTTGTTTTCGAAACTGGACACGCGGAACTCATCAGCGCCTGCGCCACCCATGAGGATGTTGGTGCCCACACCGCCGTCGACGATGTCGTCGCCGTCGCCGCCATCAAGAATGTCGTCGCCGCTCATGCCCAGGATGACGTCATTGCCATCATCGCCAAAGACCATGTCGTCGCCCGAGTTGCCCGAGACAAAGTCATTGTCCGCACCGCCGCGCACTTCGTCGTCGCCCGCGCCACCGCGCACGCGGTCGTCGCCGTCGCCGCCATCGACAAAGTCGTTGCCGTCATCGCCGCGGATTTCGTCTTCCCCTGCGCCGCCAAGGACAATGTCGTCATCGCGCCCGCCGCGCAGTTTGTCATTGCCGTCGCCGCCATCGATTAGGTCATTTCCCGACCCGCCATTGCCAAAGTCATCGCCGTCTTCGCCAAAGATATCGTCGTTGCCTTGATCGCCCAACAAGCGGTCGTTGCCAAAGACGCCGACCAGCTTGTCGTCGCCTTTGCCGCCGCGCATGAAGTCGTCGCCCGATCCGCCGTTCATGCGGTCGTTGCCGTCTTCGCCGTACATTTCGTCATTGTCTTTGTGGCCGCGCATGACATCATCGCCGTCACCGCCGAACATGAGGTCATCGCCGCGCACGCCGTCCATCAGGTCGTTGCCGGCCCCGCCATACATTTCGTCATTGCCATTACCGGCGGTCATGTTGTCGTCGCCGTCGCCGCCATCCATGAAATCATCGCCGGAATTGCCAAGCATGCGGTCGTTGCCGCCTTCGCCGTAAAGCTCATCATCGTCTGAGTTGCCTGCAATGCGGTCATTGCCTTCGCCGCCGCGCAGCAGGTCATTACCCAGACCGCCGTTCAGGTTATCGTCACCATCATCGCCAAACAGGCTGTCGTCGCCTTGTTCGCCCATGATCCGGTCTTCGCCATCATTGCCGTTGACGGTGTCATTGCCCTCGCGGCCTTCGTATTCATCATTGCCTGCAAGAAGATCAATAATGTCGTCGCCGGCTGTGCCCACAAGGACATCGTCATTCGGCGTCGGACCCGTCATTGGTGGCGTAAATGTGGGCGCTGCGGTTTCGGTATCCGCAAACGTAAACGCATAGTCGATTTCGGTTGGCGACACGTCCAATGGGATCGGACCGCCACCAAAGCCGGGCTCAATAAACAGGGTGAACGTTCCGCTGAACGGTGGAACAAAACGGAAGATCGCACCGCCGTCGCTATCCGTGATCGTCAAAGCTTCTGAAGGCAGGTCCCCGGTTGGGATACCAAAGCCCTGGGTTCCACCAGAAAGAGCATCGCCGACAAAACCAACGCCAAACTCCCCTTGAAGACGAAGCGAAAGGCCAATGTCTGGGCTGGTCGTCAGGAAGCGAAAGAAGACCGGTGTGTCAGCGGTCAGTTGAATGTTGAACGAGTCCAAAGGGTCCCCGTTCAAAGGGTCGATGGACCCGACAAAGTTGTCGCCCAGCGAAATGATCCGTGGACTATCGATATCTGTAGATTCTTCCAAAAACGCCATAATGCTGGCCCCCACCGCATGAGGCGTTGCGCAAGCGAAAGCCTCGTCTCTAAAATTTTGTCAAACGTGGGGTGGCAGCCCTCACCCATGACATACCCAAGGGTGATCTTTGCGCGGTGACGCGAAATTCTCAACAAAATTGACAGAAATGCGGCAAGTTCTTGGCGCGTCCACGGCGGATTGTTGTGTGATGCGGTGAGAATGCACGGCATCAGGAATACTGTCGCTGAAACAGAAACGGGCGGCCCAATGGACCGCCCGCTGACCAAGGTAAGGAGACGAGTCTTACGACGCTGGCAGGATCACGCTGTCGATGACGTGGATGACGCCGTTCGAAGCTTCGATATCTGCGGTCACGACGGTCGCGTCATTGACCATCACACCGTTGTCGAGGTCGATCATCACGTCGGCACCGTTCACGGTTGCGGCCACCATGTCGTCCTGCAGATCGCCCGACATCACTTTGCCCGGCACAACGTGGTAGGTCAGGATCGCGACCAGCTGGTCACGGTTTTCTTCCATCAAGAGCGACTCAACGGTGCCTTCTGGCAGAGCAGCGAACGCTTCGTCGGTCGGTGCAAAGACGGTGAACGGACCGTCGCCTTTCAGCGTGTCGACAAGGCCAGCAGCGGTGGCTGCCGCTAGCAACGTTTCAAAGGACCCGGCTTCGGCGGCGGTGTCGACGATGTCTTTTTCGGCGCCCATGGCAAATGCGCTGGTGGCAAGTGCGGCGACGGTGGTGGCGGTCAGGATAGTCTTGCGAAGCATGTGGCTCTCCATTGCTAAAAGGTGCACGGCGGGCGGACTGCCCGGGATGCGTGTGCGACAAGTGGGAGGGCACACAAGCCGGTCAATGCGCGAGGCGATGCTGATCGCATTTGACAAAAACGGGATCCGCCATAAGCCGCCAAACGTTGCGCTTTCCAATCACAGATGCGTTAGCCGATGTGATGAAAACGGGGTCTGCTGACACGTTGTTACAGGTGCCAACTTGTCCGTGAGGGGAGTTGTTTTTGGCAATCCCGTCCTTTCCTATAGAGCAACGCCAATGAACTGCAGGCGAACCGGAGGACCCGATGGCCAAACGCTGGAACAACACACTGACCTGGAAAGACGTCACGCCCGAGGCGGCATATATGAATCGCCGTCAACTCATGACCGGCGCGGCCGGTCTTGCGGCGATGTCGATTGCAGGCCCGGCGCTGGCCCAAAGCAACGGTGAGCTTGAGCCCAACACTTGGGAAGAGATCACGACCTACAATAACTTTTACGAATTCGGCACAGGCAAGGATGATCCTGCCCGTAATGCCGGTCAGCTGACCACGGACCCATGGTCGATCAAGATCGATGGTTTGGTGGATCGCCCGGGTGACTACTCCTTTGCGCAGATCATGGAAGGTCTGGATGTCGAAGAACGCATCTACCGCTTCCGCTGTGTCGAGGCATGGTCGATGGTGATCCCATGGAATGGTGTCGAGTTGCAAGACATCCTCGATAAGGCCGGCGTTCAGTCGAGCGCGAAATACGTGGCTTTCGAAACCCTCGTCCGCCCATCCGAGATGCCAGGCGTTGCGCGCAACGTTCTGGATTGGCCGTATCGCGAAGGCCTGCGTCTGGATGAGGCGATGCACCCGCTGACGATCATGGCGACAGGCATCTATGGCCGAGACATCCCTAATCAAAATGGCGCGCCGATCCGTTTGGTGGTGCCGTGGAAGTATGGCTTCAAATCAATCAAATCGATTGTGCGGATTACGCTGACCGAAGATGAGCCGCCGACCAGCTGGAATATGGCGAACGCGCGGGAATACGGCTTCTACAGTAATGTGAACCCCAACGTGAACCATCCACGCTGGAGCCAGGCCACCGAACGCAAGATTGGAGGCGGCCTGTTCGCCAAGCGGCAGGATACGCTCATGTTCAACGGTTACGAAACCGAAGTGGCCAGCCTCTATGACGGCATGGACCTGACGAAGTTTTATTGAGGTCCGTCGACATGATCGCCCAAACCATCAATCAAACGCTCCGCAAGGTTCCAGCGTGGCCACTATATATATTGGCACCTATTCCGGTGGTGTGGATCTACTGGCTGGGCATCACCGGTGAACTGGGCGTGGACCCGGCCAAGAAGATCGAGCACCAACTGGGTCTCTGGGCGCTTTGGGGTTTGATTGCGGGGCTGGCGGTGACGCCGCTTCGCGAAAAGCTGGGCGTGAACCTGATTAAGTATCGCCGCGCGATTGGGGTGATCACATTCTTCTATGTCTTTGCGCATCTGCTGACGTGGCTGGTGTTGGATGTTCAGTTCCAGAACGTTTGGGCCGACATTGTGAAGCGGTGGTACATCACCGTTGGGATGGCAGGCTTTGCGATCATGATCCCGCTTGCGCTGACATCCAACAACCTGGCGATCCGCAAGATGGGACCGGTAATCTGGCGCAAGTTGCACAAGGCGACCTATGCGGTTGCCCTTCTGGGCGCGCTTCACTTCCTGCTACTGGTCAAAGGCTTTCAGTGGGAGCCGATCCTTTACACCGTCGCGATTGTCGGACTGTTGGCCATGAGGGTAAATTGGAGCGGTTTGCTGGCCAGTCGGAAGGTGGCAGAAACCTGATCCCTGATAGGTGCCGGTATACATAGTAGAGATATTCAGACGGGGCGGCCGACGAGCCGCCCCTTTTTCGTTTGAGCAGGCTGTTTTTCGACCCAAGGCCGCGAAGCAGGTGGTTGGCTTCCGCAATGCCGCAGATGATTTGCCTCGATCGCCACAAGAATTCGGGGTTCAGGCGAGTCATCTGAGAAAATTTTGGTGCGCGATCTGATTTTTTGACCGAGTCACGGGTGAATCGTGGGTAACTTGCGGGTGACTCGAGCCTGAATCAGCAGATTTCCAGTAAGGTGATTTGCGGAGGTGTGGCTAAGCCTGTGGTTAACTTTGTGGGAAATACAAAATGTGGGGTGGCGACCTTGCCGCAATGCAGCGCGAGGGGGTTGAAAGTTTCAATCTTACCTAAGGTCGGCGCACAAAAATTGCCTCAAACCCCGGAAAATACAGGAGAAATCGGGTTCCTCGCAAAAAGTGTAG
>NZ_VCDK01000004.1:0-2500 GCF_007995215.1 Shimia ponticola | reverse complement strand
CATCCGAATACCCCGGGGGGTAGAGCACTGGATGGGTAATGGGGCCCCACAGGCTTACTGATCCTAACCAAACTCCGAATACCCGGGAGTACTAGATGGCAGACACACCACGGATGCTAACGTCCGTGGTGGAGAGGGAAACAACCCTGACCGACAGCTAAGGCCCCCAAATCATGGCTAAGTGCGAAAGCAAGTGGGATGTCCAAAACAACCAGGAGGTTGGCTTAGAAGCAGCCATCCTTTAAAGATAGCGTAACAGCTCACTGGTCTAATTAAGACGTCCTGCGGCGAAGATGTAACGGGACTCAAGCCATGTGCCGAAGCTTCGGATGCCGTAAGGCATGGTAGCAGAGCGTAGTGTGATATAGCTTCATTCCTCCTTAGTGCCTTCGGGTACATTGGAGGAGAGAAGCTTTCGATGAAGCCGGGGCGTGAGCCATCCGGTGGAGAGATCACTAGTGAGAATGATGACATGAGTAGCGACAAAGAGGGTGAGAGACCCTCTCGCCGAAAATCCAAGGGTTCCTGCTTAAAGCTAATCTGAGCAGGGTAAGCCGGCCCCTAAGGCGAGGCAGAAATGCGTAGTCGATGGGAACCAGGTTAATATTCCTGGGCCAGGAGGATGTGACGGATCATGAAGATTGTTGGAGTTCGGGTAGTTCCGCCAGCAGTTAATTGGTCCCTGGAAATAGCCCTCCATCAGACCGTACCCTAAACCGACACAGGTGGATAGGTAGAGTATACCAAGGCGCTTGAGAGAACGATGTTGAAGGAACTCGGCAAAATACCTCCGTAAGTTCGCGAGAAGGAGGCCCAGTTCCTAGGCAACTAGGGGCTGGGGGCACAAACCAGGGGGTGGCGACTGTTTACTAAAAACACAGGGCTCTGCGAAGTCGCAAGACGACGTATAGGGTCTGACGCCTGCCCGGTGCCTGAAGGTTAAGAGGAGAGGTGAGAGCCTTGAATCGAAGCCCAGGTAAACGGCGGCCGTAACTATAACGGTCCTAAGGTAGCGAAATTCCTTGTCGGGTAAGTTCCGACCTGCACGAATGGCGTAACGACTTCCCCGCTGTCTCCAACATCGACTCAGCGAAATTGAATTGCCTGTCAAGATGCAGGCTTCCCGCGGTTAGACGGAAAGACCCCGTGCACCTTTACTACAGCTTCACACTGGCATCAGGCCAAGCATGTGCAGGATAGGTGGTAGGCTTTGAAACGTGGACGCCAGTCTGCGTGGAGCCATCCTTGAGATACCACCCTTGCTTTGCTTGATGTCTAACCGCGGTCCGTTATCCGGATCCGGGACCCTGTGTGGCGGGTAGTTTGACTGGGGCGGTCGCCTCCTAAAGCGTAACGGAGGCGCGCGAAGGTTGGCTCAGAGCGGTCGGAAATCGCTCGTTGAGTGCAATGGCAGAAGCCAGCCTGACTGCGAGACTGACAAGTCGAGCAGAGTCGAAAGACGGCCATAGTGATCCGGTGGTCCCGAGTGGAAGGGCCATCGCTCAACGGATAAAAGGTACGCCGGGGATAACAGGCTGATGGTGCCCAAGAGTCCATATCGACGGCACCGTTTGGCACCTCGATGTCGGCTCATCTCATCCTGGGGCTGGAGCAGGTCCCAAGGGTACGGCTGTTCGCCGTTTAAAGAGGTACGTGAGCTGGGTTTAGAACGTCGTGAGACAGTTCGGTCCCTATCTGCCGTGGGTGTAGGATACTTGAGAGGAGTTGCCCCTAGTACGAGAGGACCGGGGTGAACGATCCACTGGTGGACCAGTTGTCGACTACGGCAGTGCTGGGTAGCTATGATCGGACAGGATAACCGCTGAAGGCATCTAAGCGGGAAGCCCCCCTCAAAACAAGGTATCCCTGAGGACCGAGGTAGACTACCTCGTCGATAGGCCGGAGGTGTAAGTGCGGTAACGTACTCAGCTGACCGGTACTAATGGTCCGATAGGCTTGATTTGATCCAGTAGAAGCTAGGCCTAGGCCATGGTGCGTGAAATCACGCACCCTACTATCAGAAGCTACACTCCTACATAGTGTACGCGACTTGGACACGTTCCACCCCCGAGTTTCTTTCTCGGTTTGGTGATCATAGCGCGAGTGAAACACCCAGCTCCATCCCGAACCTGGCCGTTAAGCACCGTAGCGCCGATGGTACTGCATCTTAAGGTGTGGGAGAGTAGGTCATCGCCAAACCTAGTAAGAAACTTGAGGTTAAGTGTTCTCTTGAACGATGATGAATAACGCAAAAGCGCCCGCTGGAACCCCAGCCGGGCGCTTTTGTCGTTCAAATGGCCGAAAATCCTCGCGAAAAACGCGCTCTCTAAAGCCGAACGCCAAATGCTGCCCGGATCTCCACGTCAAAACTACCGACAAATCACGGAGTGGCCTCGACACATGACCCGCCTTCCTCAAACACCCCACAAATCCGCCCCAAATCCAAAACAAAAACAAACAAACAACCTGAACCCAAACAACTGAAACAGGGGCAACCTCA